>CAVZRE010000014.1:0-43782 GCA_963777595.1 Terriglobia bacterium | reverse complement strand
CGACCGGTATCTTCGGTAAGTGGCATCTCGGTTATCAGACCAGATTCAATCCGGACAAGAATGGCTTTGACCACTTCCGCGGCTACGTCAGTGGCAATGTGGATTACTTCTCGCATATCGATCAGGCAGGCTTCGCGGATTGGTGGGATAACTCGAAGCTCGTTCCCGAGGAAGGCTACACTACTGATTTAATTACCCGCCACGGGATCGAATTTCTGGAAGCCAATCGAAACCGCCCTTTCTGTCTCTATATGCCGTTTGAAACCGTGCACGCGCCCTATCAGGGCCCGCACGATCGCGCAGAGCGTGTGGTCGGACGCGAATACAATCAGCCTGACACTCGGGCCGACGTCAGGCTTACTTACAAGGACATGATCGAATCGATGGACAAAAATATTGGACGGGTGCTGGCTACGCTGAAGCGTCTCGATCTGGAACGCGATACTTTCGTCTTTTATTTCTCCGATAACGGCGCGACACCACGCGGTTCCAATGCCCCACTTCATGGCTTCAAAGGTAGCTTGTGGGAAGGCGGTCACCGCGAACCCGCAATCGCTTATTGGCCGGGCAAGATCGCGCCCGGCCGCGTCTGTCACGATTCCGCCATATGTTTCGATCTTTTCCCGACGTTCATGGAACTGACGGGAGCGCCCCTGCCGGACCGCAAACTGGACGGCGTCAGCCTGCTGCCGGCGCTCCTGAATAACGCCCCGCTCAGCGAGCGCACATTGTTCTGGGGCTACATGAAACAGCGCGCCGTGCGTCGCGGACAATGGAAACTCGTCATCGGCGCGCCCGGCTGCGGCCCTGGGCCATGTCTGTTCGATCTAGTGAACGACCTGGGAGAAACCAAAGACCTCGCCGCAAAAAATCCTGGCGTCGTGAAAGACCTGACCGCTGCCCTGCGCGTTTGGGAGCAAGATGTAGGAGCCTAATGCACACTCAAAACAATAGCTTCAACGCCAACTGAATAATACGAGGCTGATTCTGCTGGCTGCTCACCACGCCAAATGTCGATACGCCGAAAGCTGTTCCAGGAGGTCCGAACTGAACCGTATTGAATAAGTTGAAAAATTCCGCCCGGAACTGAAGCGTCCAGCTCTCCTTCAGCACAGTATTCTTCAAAACTGAGAAATCCCAATTCTGCGCCGGGCTGGCGCGCAAAGTCGAGAGCGTGCGCGCGACATTTCCATAGGTGTAAGTCGCCGGCTGGCTGAAGACCGACGTGTTGAACCACTCACCGACCGAAGGATTCGACAAAGCGGGATTCACGGCGTTCCAATTAGGACGCTGCCCTCCGCCCTGCGAATCGGTCGTATTATTGGAAGTCGTCACGCCAAGCACCTCACCGGAAGAATACGTGGTAATCCCTTGTATCTGCCAGCCTCCGGCGAACCTGCCGGACACCGGACCGGTGAAAATCTTCTTTCCGGTTCCCATCGGCAGTTCCCAGACATACCCCGCGACGAAGCGCTGCGGGATGTCGAGGGAAGAGACCGACCTTTCGAGTGACAGATTATTGTTGTCTTGGAAACCCGTACCGGAAAGTGTCTGGCCCGAAAACGAGCCCGTCACATTGTCCATCAGCTTCGACCACGTGTAAGAACCGTTGACGCTGAAGCCGCTATTGAAGCGCTTCTCCACTCTCACCTGTAAGGCATTGTAAGTAGAAGCCCCCCAGGTAGAGTTCTGCGCAGTGACTCCGAGATACTGCGGATAGGGACGAAGTAACTGCCCGAGTGTTGTTGTCGCCGCGCTCAACGTGCCGGAAGTAATCTGCCCGTAGAACGGATTGGGCACCGTCGTCAGCAGGGCACTGCCCAGCGCGAGGGCGCTGTCGGGAAGTTGATCCAGTGTCAGGTTATTAAAGTTATGTACACCCCGGTTCCCGACATACGCCGCGTCCAGTTTCACTCCGCCGGGAAGCTCGTGTTGGATGTCGAAATTCCACGCGGCGCTATATGGAGTCTGCGCATTGCGATCCGCGAAGATAACGGATTGTCCGAGCAGTGTAGCGGCGCCCTGGGTAGATCCGGTCGGGTACACAAGTCCCTGCGGGAAGGGATTGCTGAGCACGTTATAAGGAGTCACTCCATTGATGGAACTGGTAAACGAAGTCACGGCCGAGAAACCGCTTGTGTCCGTTGGAGAAGCGCCGAGAGAAGGATCGAAGAAGATTCCCGCGCCCAGCCGCACTACCGTCTTCGGCGTTATGCTGTAAGCCAAGCCGAGGCGCGGCGCGAAATTAGTGCGCTGCGCATTCCATTGACCCCTCGGATCGCCGTTGACGCCGTCAAAGTCCAATGCGCCATGAAGATTCAATCCTGGAGCAGTCAGAGGCGGCACTGCCTGGTAGTTAAAGTTGGTCAGCCGGTTGTACCGTTCCGTCCAGGGCGATTCGTAGTCGTAA
Organism: Terriglobia bacterium; assembly: GCA_963777595.1. Taxonomy (GTDB): domain Bacteria; phylum Acidobacteriota; class Terriglobia; order Bryobacterales; family Bryobacteraceae; genus CAVVFX01. The sequence goes on along the minus strand of CAVZRE010000014.1, from coordinate 41,372 downwards.
CGCAGGCCAAGGTTCAGAGTCAGCTTGGTACTAAGTTTCAGATCGTCTTCTACAAAGAAGTCATAATAAATACTCTGCAGCGCAAGCGCGGGAGTGAAGTTAGCCTGACCGCTCGGCGGGCGTGCCAAGTAGAAAGGATGCCAGAGCCGATCCGGCATTCGCGCTTGCGGTTGTGGCATTGGGCCCTTGTGTAAATGCGGCGGAGAATGCAAACTCATTGCCCGTATCGCCGTACTGCAAATAGCTGGACCTCAGCATCTGCAAGCCTGCGCCGAACTTTATGGTCTGCATTCCCGCAACCTTGGTCATCACGGCCTGAGCCGTATAGGTATTGTCCGTCGTGTTGATGAACCCGTTTTCCCCAATGGTCGTTCCAGGACCCTCATTGGTCTGCGAGAAACTACCTTCATAGCCAGGAATGAGAATGGCCGGAATGGTGTCCGGTTGTACCTGTCCGGCGAATTGCGCCGGGAATCCATATTGCGTCAGGTTCACTCCGAGGCTGGGAGAACCCCGATAATTCACCACGCGGCTGAAACCGGCTTCGAAATCCGCGATCATGGTCGGACTCAAAGTGTAAGTGTCGCTGACCACGGCCGCGCGTCGTCCGAACTGCTGCGTCGGACCATAGGTCGGCGTACCTACGTTCCCATACACGTTGGGACGCGTGTATGGGCTGCTGTCGTAAAAAAACTCGCCGAAGATACGCTGCTTCTCTCCAATATAATGATCCACACGAAGAGAGAAGTCATCCTTATCGATGACCTGTGGAGTAGACGACGTGAAGTTATTCGTCTGCGTCAGTGCGTTGCTCGCCGTCGTGTTAGGCGTCGGCAGAAACTGCAGCAGAGCTTTCGCCACCGGGTCAAACCGGGAAACCGGAATGACGTTTCCCGGAAACGCCGTGCGGACATACTGATTTGGATTTGTCGGGCTCGCCGTAGTACTGAAAGGATCGTAGATCACGATCTGCTGTCCATTGGAAGCGTACGTCTGGCTGAAATCGCCCTGCCTCTGTAGCGCCGTCGGAACGTTGTCGACGAATGTTACCCCTTGTACTTCTCTGACGCCTTCATAGGCTCCAAAAAAGAATGTCTTGTTCTTCCGGATTGGGCCGCCCAGCGTCGCGCCGAATTGATTGAAGCGGAATGGCGCCCTCGCCACCCCACCGCGATTGGAGAAGTAATCGTTGGCATCCAGAAGGTTGTTTCTCAGGTAATCGTACGCGTCGCCGTGGAAGCCGTTGCTCCCGGATTTGGTTGCGACGTTGAATACGCCTCCTGCCGCCTGACCGTATTCGGCGCTGTAATTATTGGTTGTGACGCGATATTCCTGCACCGCGTCCACATCAGGAAATACGCCCGGCCCGGCATTTCCCGAGTTAGTGTTGGAAATGCCGTCCAGAAGATACTGGTTCTGATTCGCTCGCGCTCCATTAATCGAGACATACGTCTGGGAGATAACATCCACCGGAATATTGTTGTAGGATGCCGGCACAAACGCGCCGGGGACCAGTTGCGCGAGCGCGTAAGCATTGCGCCCCAGGATGGGCAGGTCCGCGACCTCTTTATTCGTCACCAGGTCGCTGATCGACGAGGTTTCTGTCTGCAAGGTCGCTCCCACGCCCGAGACAGTCACTTGCTGTGTGGTTGTGCCGAGCGGCAGCGTGAAGTCCTTGCGCGCTGTTTCCTGCACCGTGAGTTGAATTCCGGATTGCTCGATTCTGTTGAATCCCGGCTTCTCGATCACAAGCCGGTACCCGCCGGGAGGCAGTAGTTGGAAGGAATAATAACCGTCGCTGTTGGTGATGGTGGTGTATTCGGTGCCCTGGCCGCTGTTGATCAATCTCAGATGGGCCCCGGGCACGACTGCGCCAGTAGGATCTTTGATGAGGCCGGTAAGATTTGCGGTGGGCGCCTGGGCTAAGAGACTAACTGTAAATACGAGACTGACAAGGCCGCGAAAGACGTGGCGGGCCGGTGAAGCCATGCGTGAGACTCCTGGTTGTTCGAGACTTGAAGCTAAAGTTCTAGAGAAATGTTTTCACACACTATAATGAGTCGTCAAATAGAAGAACAGGTGTTTCGTAGACTACATCACACAACGCGCGGTTTAGAACCAGCGCGACATAATGACTTTTTGTTCCGTGTAAAACGAAACCGCGTCTTTGCCGTGTGCGTGCAGATCGCCGAAGAACGAGGCTTTCCAGCCGGAGAAGGGGAAGAACGCCATCGGCGCCGCGACCCCGATATTCACTCCGATCATGCCCGCTTCCACCTGGCTCGCGTATTCGCGCGCCGATTTTCCACTGCTGGTAAAGATAGAGCTCGTATTGCCGAATGGCGAACGATTCACCAGCGTCAGAGCCTCGTCAAGCGTGTCCACGCGAATCACCGACAGCACCGGACCAAAGATCTCTTCACGCGCGATCGTCATCTCCGGCGTAACCTTGTCGAAGATCGTAGGACCGACAAAGAAGCCGCCATTTTGCGGTGCGGACTCGCGGCCGTCGCACAGCGGCGTTGCGCCCTCCTCCACTCCCTTCTCGATATATCCGGTAACTTTTCTGCAATGCTCACCGGTGACCACCGGCCCCATATCGATTCCCGTTTGAATTCCGTCGCCGATTTTCATGGCTTTGGTTTTCTTCACCAACAGTTCCAGCAGCGGTTCGGCGACATCTCCTACCGGCACCAGCACGCTGCCTGCGAGGCAACGCTCACCCGCGGCGCCGAAGGCCGAGCTCATAATCGCCTCGACAGTCTTTTCGAGCTGCGCGTCGGGCATCACGACCAGATGATTCTTAGCGCCTCCCAGCGCCTGCACCCGTTTGCCTTCTGCGGCCGCGGTCGTATAGATGTATTTGGCAACCGGCGTCGATCCGACAAAAGAGACGGCTCGCACGAGCGGGTGCTTGAGTAGCGCGTCGACAGCTATTTTGTCGCCGTGAATCAGATTGTACACGCCCGCCGGGAGCCCGGCATCCTGCAGCAGTTCCGCCGTCCTCGTCGGCGACAGCGGCACCTTTTCCGATGGTTTCAAAATGAAGCTGTTGCCGCAGGCGATAGCGAACGGGAACATCCACATCGGCACCATGCTCGGGAAATTGAATGGGGTAATACCGGCCACCACACCCAGCGGCTGGCGAATGGAAATGCTGTCGATCCCCGGCGATACGTCGGGAAGTGAATCGCCCATCATCAAGCTGGGCATTCCGCACGCGACTTCGACCATTTGAATGGCCCGTCGTACCTCGAGTTTCGCGTCATCGAAAGTCTTACCGTTTTCGGTGGTCAGGATGCGCGCCAGTTCCTCGTGGTGTTTGTCGAGCAGCGCTTTGTAACGATAGAGCACCTGGACGCGATCCACCACCGGGACTGCGCGCCATTTGAGGAAAGCTTCGTGGGCTCCCTGGACCACGCGGTCCACTTCTGCCGCGGTGGCGTAGGGTACCTCGGCGATGACTTCGCCGGTAGCCGGATTAGTCACCGGGTGCAGCGCGCCCGAGCCATTCTCCCACTGGCCATGGCTCAAGAAATTCAATCTTCGTACGGTAGTTTCGGTTGCGGTCATGATGTAACTCCTACGGGGTTCTGCTTCGGCGTACCTGGCGACAGCGCGATATGAATGGCTCCCGAGACGATGAACCCGACGAACCAAGCGTAATCATATAAGAATCGCACGGCCGGAATCACCAGACCGGCCAGTGCAACGGCAACACCGGCCGCGAGAGCCGTCATGGCGCGGTAATTCACTCCGCCTGTATATTCATAGATTCCGCCCCGAATATAGAGGTCCGTCAGCTTCAGCTCCGCTTTTCGGACGATGAAATAATCTGCGATCATGATGCCGGCGATAGGTCCGAGCAGCGCGCTGTAGCCGATCAGCCAGCCGAAGATATAGGCACTGAAATCGCCCAATAGCTTCCAGGGCATCATGAGGACGCCCACCACGCCGGTGATGAGTCCGCCGGTGCGAAACGAGATGTGCTGCGGGCTGAGATTGGAAAAATCGTTGGAGGGCGACACGACGTTCGCCGCCACATTGGTATTCAGCGTCGCGACCAGCAAAGCTACCAGCGCAATGGACGCGATCAGCGGTTCGTGGAAACGGCCCAGCAACTGGACTGGATCCCAAATGGGTTGGCCGAACAACACCGCCGACGCGGACGTGACCGCCACCCCTATGAAACTATAAAGCGTCATGGCCGTAGGTAGTCCGAGCGCTTGCCCAACCATCTGTGCCTTTTGCGATTTGGCGTAGCGCGTGAAGTCAGGAATATTCAGCGCGACCGTCGCCCAGAAACCGACCATGCCCGTCAGCGAAGGAATAAAGAAGTGCATCAATTCCGAGGTTGACTGAAATTTACTCGGCGCGCTCAAGACGGGTCCGAGACCGCCGGCTTTGTTCGTGATCCACCACAACAACAGCAGTCCGACTCCAAGCATGAAGGGCGCGCCGATGCCTTCGAGGAACTTGATTGTTTCAATGCCTTTCCAGATGACAAACATGTTGAGCGCCCAGAATGCAAAGAAGCAGATCCAGATGCCGGCCTGCATCTGCGCGATTCCGGGGAGCACGATCTGGAGCATGGAGTATATGGCCTGGCCGCCGATCCAGCATTGAATCCCGAACCATCCGCAGGCGACCAACGCCCTGAGTACAGCGGGAACATTGGCGCCGCGCACGCCGAAGGAAGCGCGGACATAGACAGGAAACGGAATACCGTACTTAGTCCCGGCATGTGCATTCAGAATCATCGGGATGAGCACGATTACGTTGCCAAGCAGAATGGTGCCGACGGCCTGCCACCAATTCATGCCGCCTGCGATAAGTCCGGAAGCGAGCATGTAAGTGGGGATGCACACTGACATGGCTACCCACAGGGACGCGTAGTTATAAGTGCCCCAGGTGCGTCTTTCGAGCGGCACCGGCGCCAGGTCAGGGTTGTAGAGAGCGGAATGGGTGCTGACAAGGCCGGACATTACAGAATTATAGCGGGCTACGGCTGGAATTCGTAATCGGTTTGAAAAGATCGTATCGTAGCGGCAACGCGCTCTGGCTGTCTGGATGGCGGAGAAAGGCCTCCGCTTGTGCGACCCCGCAATCCGCTCCATGGCGGCGCGTGATCTCCACCTGTTTGGGATACCACTTTCCGGGCTGCTGCGAAGCGTGCGCATAGCAGGCTGCGCGGCGCTGCGGCTCCACGGAAGAGATGTCGGCATATACAGCCGGGGAAAACATGCTAGTGTCCTCCGCGACTTCGTAATAGAAGAGTGCAAACCGCCTGCCGCCTTGAAACCACGCATCGAGAGTCAACGCCGAGACAGCCCGATGGTCCCGATGACGGTCGATGGGCCATTGCGTAAACACCAGATCGGGTTTCTCCGCCTGGAGCAGCGATCCGAAAGTTTCGTAATGCGCGTTATCGACCGTCGCACGACCATCGGATTGGCCGGCGAACACAGGCCGGGCCTTCAGGATGGCACAAGCCTTTTCCGCCTCTGCGGTGCGAATCGCTGCGCAGCGGCTGAGTTCCTCGCCGCCGCAGAATCCTCCGCCGCGATTCAGGTACAGCAGAACCACCTGCGCCCCGAGTTCGGTAAACCGCGCAACGGTGCCCGCGCAACCGCACTCCGGATCGCCCGGGTGTCCGCCCGTAACGATAATCTTAAAGGGCGTGACCCATAGAGCGGTTGAAGCGAGCAGGCTGCGGCGTGAAACTGTCACAGGCTAGTTGGGCGAAGGCTTATCGACGTGATCAATCACAAGCAAGTCAACGGGCGCCTTGGTTGCTTGCAGCTTTAATCCCAGTTGTTGCTGGAATGCGGTGAACAGATCCGGCGGCGCATCGGGATCCTCGGCCACAGGTTGCGCATTCGGTGCAGCACCGCTCATTGCCCGCTGAGCCGCGTCTGGCGTCCATTTGATAACGAAGTCGTACCTGGTTGCGCCGAGGCCTGACTGGTCCACCACCGGGCGTTCCAGGACGTTGGCCTGCAGCACGCTCGCGAATTCCGCCATCGTCGCATTCCTGACGCGCATACCCCGCGGCCCACCGCCGCCGAAGCCGGGCAGTCCGTTCGGATTGCTATCGTTCTTCGTCAGCTTGGGACCGGTCTTCGTCACGGTGATCGCATACACCGAGAGTTCCTTCTTATCGAGGTGGTAAGCGAGCGCGAAACGCTCTGTCAGCAGTTTCTGGACCATCACCTTCAACTGCTTGACATTGGGCAGACCGGCCGTGTCAGGCTTGCCGGTAACGTCGAACTTCTCCATTTCGAGCCAGGAGGGGCCGCCGGTGATCTGTTGTGGATGGAGATCGTAGGCGAACTTGATCAGATCGCTCAAAGAGGTGCTGGTGGTGTTGAGAAGTCCACTTCTGTTCACTAAAAGCGAAAAGCGCTCCTCCGGTTTCGCGGGCTTGATCGTGGCGACTTCAAACGACGGAACAGCCTCCGCCGGCATCAGCTTCGGAGGCGGCTGAGGCTCCGGAATCGTCCAGGCTGTCTCCGGAGTGGCGCGAGTCAGATCCAGGGGCAGCGGCGCACCTTGGGTCCACGTCCCGGTAATTGAGTTTCCGTCCGAGCCCAGCTTCCCTTCATAGCTGCCCCCGATCCCCGCAACGGAGAATTTCAGTGTGGAACCATTCCGGGTAACCTCGCTGGCCGACATCGGCTGTCCACCCTGGTCGATGCTATACATGAGAGCTTTCAGCCTGTCCGCATCCGTTGTCGAGATTTTGATGACGATTCGGAGTTCTTGTTTGGCTTGGGGTATCTGTAACGTACCCTGCCAGGCCCCGACCAGACTCTGGGCGACCAGAGCGCTCCCGGGTAACGCGGCCAACGCAAACATCAATAGCAGAAACTTTTTCATAAGCCATCTCCTGGGCTAGGATTGGGCCGGCAAACGCGATCTCTATTCTGGCATCAATGTCTCAGGTTTCCAAGGGGGGCATAGTCGTGGAAGGAGCACTTAACGCTCGACCCGTTCCGCCGAGGAGCTAGCCCCTGGGTACCGTCGGGCAAGTCTCCGAGCAGCCAACGGCAGTAACCGGATGGCATCTTCCTTTTTGAGTTCCTGAAGCAGTTTCTTCACCTGGTCCCGCGACAGTGCCGGTAGGACCTGCTGCAAATTCCGGTAGAGCACTGCCGGAAGCTGCGTTCGCGCGAATGTGCTGAAGCAAGACTGCCTTGTTCGTTTTCCGATCCAGTCCCTTCTGGCGTGTGTAGACCCGTCGCCTGTCCCAAGTGCCTGTAAAGACCTCGGGAGAAAATCAAACGAGATCCCGTCCGCGGCCGATGCGCTCGATGATGCCTTGTTCCAGCAGGTGTGGAACCCTGGCCTGCAACTCGCCACCCAATGGAATCTCCCTCTGGATGGAGTCGAGGATAAGAAGGTCGCTGGTGGTAAAAGAGGACAGTCTCTCTTTTTCCATCTTCTCCAGAAATGAACCGCCGCACAATATCAGCGCCGCTGGATTTTGCTTATGGCTCTCGCAAAAGCTGAGCGGGCGCGGCAACATCAAAGTTCTAGCGGCGCCGCCACGGAAACGCACGTCGAGGCGGATCTGTTCCCCATTTCGAATGGTGATGTCTTCGATAAGCAGCCGGACCATGCGCTTCCGTTCGTGGTTGGCAATCGCGGGATCGTTCCAGAGTCGCGGAAAATCGGTCGCCAAGGCAAGAACCAGCTCCCGCTGCCGTGCGTTGATTTTGAACTGATCGGCTTGGCGCTGGCGCTCGTAATTCTGCTCGGCTCGGGCCCGCTTGGCAAGGCGCGCTTGGCAAACAGATAGCCTTGCGGTCCATTCCGCCGGGTGCGTTCCCGGAGAATGAGTACTGCGTCCTGCTTCCGGGATATCGCCCGGAACCCTCTTCGAGCCACGCGCCGACGTCGCGACTTCGGTCGAGCAACGATTCGAATGGCCGCGGAACCTAATCGCAAACGCGCATAATGACGGAGTTACCCGTGGCCGCAACTCACCGGCGCCAGGCTTTTATACCAGTCCCCATACACATTACGCTGTCGCCTAATCCAACAGGAGGGCGGGAGCCTGTTTGACCCAGGCGAGCAACTCCTCGATCCCGTATTCCAGGTTGCGGACGGGCCGCCAGCCGAAGCATTTTTCAACCAGCCGGACGTCGGAGATATAGACGCGCTGATCGCCCGGCCGCCAATCAGCGTACACACGCGGGATGGCGCGTCCGGTTACCTTTTCGATGGCTGCGAGAACGCCTCGCAAGGATGCCGACAGGTTGGGTCCGCCGCCGACGTTGTAGACAAACTTCGGCGCGAGGGACTCGTCCTGCAGCAAGAGGAAGTAGAGGTCCAGCAGATCATCGATATACAAAAGATCCCGGACCTGCTTGCCATCACCGTATATCGTGACGGGCCTGCCGGAAAGCGCACACAGGGCAAACCAGGCCACCCATCCCTGCTCCTCCCAACCGAGTTGGCCGGGCCCATAGATACAGGACTGGCGGAGAACATACGATCGCAGTCCGTAGATTCGACGGTAATCTGCTACGTACTGATCCCCCGCCCCCTTCGAGCATCCGTAGGGGGAGTGGAAATCCAGTTTCACCTGCTCCGAGATGCCGAAGGGGTGGTGAGAAAGAACGTAGCGATCCGCGAGTTCAGATATGGGGCAATCTTCAACCGGGCCATACACCTTATTCGTGGAAGCGTAGATAAATATCGGATCGGATCCAGACTTGCGGATTGCCTCCAGTAGATTCAGGGTACCGGTCGCGTTCACTTCGAAATCGAGGCGCGGGTCGATTACGGATTGGGTGACCGCGACCTGTCCCGCGAGGTGTATCACGCCGTCGAACCGGGTCGCGTCAAACAGGGAGTCCACCGCGTCTCGATTCCGGATGTCGATTTCGTGGAAGTCGAAGGGTCCTACCTGGCCGCGTAGGCGGCTCAGATTACCAGATGCGCCACGCCGAGAGAGATTGTCCGCGACAGTAACTCTGTAGGACTGCCGGACCGCTCGGGAGACAAAGTTCGAGCCGATGAAGCCGGCGCCGCCGGTTACCAGGAGGTTCTTATCCATGCGCAAGGCCTAAATAAAGTTCCGACATACGCCGCGTGTATTCCATAGATGTAAATCGGGACGCCTGCCGCAGGCTCATGGCGACACGCTGCCGGTAATCTTCGCCTTGAACCGCCCGTTCGCGCAGCAGGGCGAGAGTGGCCGAAATCCAGGGACGAGGGTCGCCGGCCGCACAGTAAATTGCCGCGTCACCGCCGGTTTCCCGCAGAACGGGCAGGTCGCTCACGACCATCGGCGTTCCGCAGGCCATGGCTTCTGCGACGGGGAGGCCGAAGCCTTCGCGGTCGGACGGCAGCAGCGTCACCGCAGCCCGGCGATAGAGCGCCGCCAGCGTGCGCTGGTTCAGATGTGCGAAGACTTTCACGGCATCCGTGATCTCCAAATCACGTAACAACTTCTGCTGTGAGGTGGTGAATAAGCCGCCGGCGCGAACCAGGACGGCGGACGGAACGTTCTTTCTCACCGCGGCAAAAACATTCAGGAGCACATCGATTCGCTTACGTTCCACGACACTACCGACGTGGAGCACCTCGGGACGGTCCGGATCAGGGTCGCCCAGCAGCGCGCGCGCCTCGAGATCAGCGCCGGGATCGTGATCCGGACCAAAGACGGGATTAATTCCCAGCGGAACCACTTCCAGACGTGACGCCGGCCGTGCACCGGCTTGCACCAGCGCATCCCGGGTGGCCTTGCTGGAGCATGCCACAAGAGACGCTTTTTGCAGGCCCTTTAAGATGTGGCGCGTGATCTGCCGGAACAGATAGGATCGTGGCTCCTGACCGGGCGTGAAGAGACATCGGAAAGTATCCACGTCGTGGCAAGTGACCACCACGCGATCGGCGGGCAAGACGTGAACCAGGTTCGCGTAGCTGTGGTCGACCACATGATAGACATCAAAGCCGGGCTGGGTTTTCAAATAACGAGGGTACTCGTGCAGACGGTTGACCACGCGATCGAGGTTGACTGCGAATCGGTTGTTTCGGAGTCCCGGCAGGCGGGAGCAACGTAACTTCATACCAGGCAGAATTCTGCGCGGGTTCATGCCCTGGATTTTGGGTAGGGATTCGATCAGCGTGTCCGCGACAAAATCCATGCTGTACCAGCGTTCCTCAATGAAGTCACAGACGATCCCTACGTTCATCAGAACAGTTCGTTGGCAAAACCTGACGCTGCGCCTCGGCTTTCCCCGCGGGTGGAAACCGAAGCACGCAAGATTCGCGTCGACGTCGGGTCTCTACGGTTCAGGCTACAATTTACGCCAGTCTCCAGAGTATAGCTGAATTGACGCAAATGGCCGCCCGGTTAGTCGTCACGGCTCGGTTCGGAGCGAACGATATAACGGTCCGGTAACTCTGACCAGATGGCTTCAGCCGGACGGATCATCGTGCGCGAGGGGACATCGGACCAGACCGCGCTGTTAGCGGCGATGAACACGTTATCTCCGATGCGGATCGGACCACCGAGGAACGCTCCAGTGAAGAGACGGGCATCCGCCCCCACCCGCGGCATGCCTCGTTTTCCCGGCACACCTCCCAATGTCACGTTCTGAAAGATCCAGGCTCTCGGTCCCACCGTTACTTCGGGACCAACGATGATCCCGAAAGGATGAGGCAGGATGAGTCCTCCATGGAGCCGTGCGCGAGGCGAGATGGTACAAGCGTAGAAGTGACGCAGAATCCAGGTCAGTACGGCCGCGATGACTCTTCCCGGAAATCCAAGACGCTCCCGAGCGGTGTGTGCCAAGCGATAAAGCAGCATAACCCGCATGCCGGCCGATCGCAAAAGCGCGCGAATGAGCGCCCGTCTGGCGCCCCCGGCCGAACGGGGACGATCCTCCGGCGGCGTGTGTGCGAGGGCATCATCGACAAGGTTCGGCCAAAAGAGTAGCGGCACGCCTGGATTTGGGTCCTGCCAGTTCGAATCGCTCAAGATCCTGATGTCCGGTTCGGTACCCATAACGAATGTTACCCGATTCACGCGCGAGCGCGGCCTACGCACCAATCTCACACCGCTCGGAACTACGGAATCTCTCAGCATCGAGTTTTCCGCCTGGCTTTACAACCCCGGCCGGGATCGTTGCTGGAAACCAGAAACCGAAAATGGGACCACCACTCCGGTCAGGTATTCGATACTCTTCCGCTTCGGTGCTGTCTTAGGATTTGCGCGAGGTCTGTCCGTTGTGGGGCAAGAGGTCACTCCGGGGTACCTCGTGTCATACTGTTGAATTTGAAAACAGCAACGACGTCCGAGACTCTGTCCAGCCGTCTGCGCCGCGCTCGAGCTCAGCTTCCCCACCTCCCACGCGCCTTCATGCTGGTCTGGTCGACGGCGGGCGTCCGGACGATGGCGTGGCTCGTCGTCCTCGTCATTCAAGGAATCCTACCGATTGCCACGGTTTACCTGACGCGAGCGTTAGTCAACGGCTTACTGGCGGCGATACAGGCACACGGCGATTGGTCAAAATCCAGCCCATTGCTGCTGACCGCGGCCGCCATGGGCTTGGTTTTAGTACTCGGTGAGGTTCTCCGCTGCACTTCGAACTGGCTGCGCGAGGCGCAAGCGGAAACAGTTCGCGACCATATCAGCGATTTAATCCATCAGAAATCAGCCGATGTAGACTTGGCCTTCTATGAGTCTCCCGACTTTTACGACCACCTTCACCGGGCGCGCGCCGAAGCGACTCACCGGCCGATCGCGCTGATCGAGAACCTGGGCAGTCTGCTTCAGAATGGGATCACACTGGTGGCCCTGCTGGCGGTGTTAATCCCTTTTGGACCCTGGCTGCCCGCGGCTCTGGTGGTCAGCACGCTACCGGCTCTCTACGTGGTGATGCGATATGCGTTACTGCAACACAACTGGCGCCAGCGCACTACCGCCGAAGAAAGGCGGACCTGGTACTACGACTGGCTGCTCACTGCGGGCGAAGCTGCGGCGGAGATCCGGCTATTCGGTCTCCAGGCGAATTTTCGTAATCTTTTCCAGAATCTTCGGAAAAAGCTGCGTGGCGACCGGCTGCAGATGATCAAGGCTCAAGGTCAAGCCGAGGTCGTCGCGGGTCTCTGGGGCATCCTTACCACGGGCGCCGTATTCGCTTGGTTGGGATGGAGAGCCGTCCTTGGGCTGGTCACTCTGGGAGACCTGGCGCTGCTCTACCAGGCTTTTCAACAAGGACTCGGGCTCACGCGCTCGCTGCTCGACCACGCCGGCCAGTTCTACCAGAACGCGCTGTTCCTGGGAAATCTCTTCGAGTTCCTGGCTCTGGAGCCGGTGGTGATCAACGCGCCGGGTGCTACTCGCGCACCCGATTTTCTGAAGGATGGTATTTGCTTCCGTGATGTTTCCTTCCGCTATCCAGGCCGGACCGGATGGGTGCTTCGTCACTGCAACTTGCGCATCCCGGCGGGGAAGATCGTGACGATCGTCGGACCCAATGGCGCCGGCAAGAGTACCTTGATGAAGCTGCTCTGCCGGTTCTACGACCCGCTGGAGGGTGACATCGAAATGGATGGTCAGAATCTGAAAAGTCTGCAACTGGACGATCTCAGGCAGAAGATCGCGGTACTTTTTCAGGAGCCGGTCCAATACAGCGCCACAGTTGCGGAGAATATCGTATTCGGCGATCTTGGACGTAAGGCCGATCGCGGTCTGGTAGTCGCGGCGGCGCAGGCGGCCGGCGCCGAGCCGATCATCGCAAAGCTTGCCGGCGGCTACGACACTCTTCTGGGTACCTGGTTCGACGACGGCACCGAGCTGAGTCTGGGGGAGTGGCAGCGTGTCGCTCTGGCTCGGGCCTTTCTGAGAGCCAGTCCGATAGTGATTTTCGACGAGCCGACCAGCGCTATGGATCCGTGGGCGGAATCGGAATGGTTAAGCCGCTTTCGCAAACTCGTGGAGGGAAGGACCGCGATCGTTATCACCCATCGCTTCACTACGGCTATGTTTGCCGATGCGATCCACGTCATGGACAACGGCGGGCTTGTCGAGTCGGGGACGCACCGGGAATTGCTGGCCAAGGGTGGTTTATACGCGAAGGCCTGGATGGCACAGAATTCGGATAGAAAGCTGAACGGTAGTTAAGAACATTTCGCCCAGCGCGCGCGCAACGCTAGCGGGTATGCTTCGTGGAACGTTTTGACCGCGGCAGTATGCCAGGAGAATTTGCGCGATCGCGCTATCGCCTTTCCAGAAAGGGTTGCGCGCCAGTCTGTATCCGTGGCCATACGCTGTAACAAATGAGTCAACTCCTGCGGGTCATCCAGAGAGAAGCTGGCGCCGCCGTCGCCGAGCACCTCCGGAAGGCTGGTGGCGCGGGCAACCAGCACCGGGCAACCGGCAGCCATAGCCTCGCACACCTGTAAGCCGAATCCTTCCCTCCGGCTGGGATAAGCGAAGCACAAAGCCCCGGCGCATAACCCAGGCAATTCCCTATCATCGAGTATCCCCAGCAGGCGAACGCGGCCGGCAATCCCTAGATGCTCTACCAGACCGCGGATCGCCGTCTTTTCCGCGTCGCTGCCTCCCGCCAGTACGAGTTGGAGACCTGGTGCACGAGTTGCGGAGAATGCACGCACCAGAAACGGAACGTTCTTACGTTCTTCCCAGCCGCCATAGTAGAGGACGTAGGGCGCCGTCACCCCGGATTCAGCAGGGAAAGTTTGTCTCGTGTCCTCGGTGATCTCATGAAATGCACGATGCGCGGCTAGGTAGGTAACGGTGATCCGCGACTTCGGAATGCCGAATGTCCGCATAAGATCTGCCCGTGAGTATTTGCTCAGCGTGGCGATGTGATCCGCCCTCGCCCTGGCCATCGCGTGGTATGTCCAGACGTGTGGCGACAACAGTGGGGAGAGCGGATGTAAGCCAATAGCATCATGCAGGGTCAGGACGCAAGCGCAGTCCGCCCGCCATGGCAGGCCGTAATGAAACGGTGAGTGAAAGATGTCAAGCGCATCCTCCCGGCACTGCCGCGGGAGCCAGTATTCCTGCCACGCCGGATAAGTCATGGGCTTGGACACCCTGACATGGTAGGCGCCGGAAGGCAGATTTCGAAGGTGGCTTTCGTGTAGAGGCAGATGAGAGTAGAGAAAAAGCTCCGCACCGAGTGCCGGCAGTTCAGCCAGGAGGTTGACCAGATACCGGTTCCAGCCGCGCGTTGATTCACTGGAAAGCAAACGGGCGTTGAAACCGACGCGCAGAGGCCTAGTGATGCCCATTGGATCCATACCCGTCACTAACGTGCCACTGCAGCCAGCGCCATACGGAGCTCCTGCAATTGTTTTTGAGGATCGCACAGAGCGTAAGCGCGTGCGGGACCGGCACTCGCCAGTTTCCTTCGTAGATCGCCGTCGCGGATCAACGACGCAAGAACGGCCGCCAGTTCTTGAGAATCACCAGGGGGAACCAAGCGCCCACAGGTCTGGTCCACAATCTCCATCGCACCTCCGAAAGCGCTGGTGACGACAGGTAAGCCCCTGCTAAGCGCTTCGATAAATGAAATTCCGAACGGTTCGGGCCTTTGGTTCGGCTGACAGTAAACGTCCGCCAGGCGCATCAGGGAGGGAGCGTCTTCCCGGAAACCCAGAAAAGTCACCTTCGAAGAAAGTCCCAGCGCGTCTGACCGGCGGAAGATCTCTTCGGCGTAGCGGACCTCAGAGGCACGCTGCGCTCCTCCCGCAAACCAACATCGCCAGCCCGGAAGCGAGGCGAGCCGGCTTAACGCATCGAGCAGAACGCGGTGGCCTTTGCCGGGGTCCATTCGAGTGGCATGCAGGATCGTCACCATTCCATCCCGCCGTGCCAGATCGCCATGAATAGTGTTCACCAGAGGCGCACCCAAAGAGCTGTCGCCTGAAACCGGGTAGCTTACTATCACTGACGGACACCGGGGAAAGACGCGTGACAGGTGCGAAGCGGTGAACCGGCTGTTGCAGATTGCCAGGTCCGGTGGATTGATCGAGGCCCATTTTTCGAGCCAGTGAAACTTCGACGGCACATCGTGTAGCCAAAACACCTGCGCTGCTCCGAAGTCGCGAGCGACGGCTCCAAAAATCGCCTGAGACCAGGCACTGTGGCAAACGACGATATCCCACCGTTCGCTGCCCAGCAGTCGACGCAGCTTCCCGCAGGCTTGGCCGACGGTCCATGGACGGCTGCACCGGACTTCGCCGAGCAGATGGGTGGTCGCGTCAAGATCGCCGAGAGCCCGGCTCAGTCTTCCTTCGAAGCAGACGGCGAAGTGGGAATCCATGTCGGGGGCGTGTCGCCGTTCCCGAGCGAGCGCAACCAACATTTGCTCGATACCACCGAAGAGGTTACCCGCCGCGATGTGCAAGACCTTCATGCCGTTTTGCGAACCTTCTCTGCAACGAACCATACCTGGCTTCCTGCGAACAGAGGCAACCTCGGGAACGGAGAGCCGAAGACGCGCCGGATCTGAAACCGCGCGGCGATCTTGGATTGGAGGTAGCGCCAGTTAAATCCCTTATGGCAATGGTAAGGAAGGGAATCGGGAGGCCTCTGAACCGGACGCAGGATGTGTGGCGAAGATCCGGCAAACAAGCTTTTCCAGTATTCGGCTAATGAGTAACGGGAAGTCCAGCGATAGTCCCCGATGCCGCGCCAACCGGCTACTATGCGAACGGCCTGTTTGAGCAGCAGAACCGGTCCGGTCTCGACGGGCACGCTGATGATCACCAATCCTCCCTCGCTTACCAGCGAGTACAGCTCATCGAGCAGACGCTCCGGTTCAACGGCGTGCTCCAGCACCTCCATGCATACAATCAAGTCGATCGGGGTTTGGCTCGCCAGTTCGGACAAACGGTCGACGTGCACGAAACGAAGATCGGCCCGGTTGGGAAAACGGCGGGAACAGTCCTCTACCAAAGCTTCCGAAATCTCAGCGCCGATCACCTCCAACGGAGCGCAATCAGCGGCCAGCAGCGCGTGGATGAAACTGGCATCGCCGCAGCCATAGTCGAGCATGCGTTTACCCGCAGCGAGCGGCGCCACCAGGTCGACGCCCACCTGGAATCGCCGCCGGTGACTGAATGAAACCAGGCGCGACCTGCTGTAAATCTGCTTCCTGGCGTAAATGCCGTCCTGCGGGATGTCAAGTGGGCGAGGCATCGCGTAGGAGCTCTTTCACAGAGCTTCTCCATCTTTCTTGCTACGAACCAACTTGGAGGGGTCGGCCGGCGATAGCTTCAGAACGTTCCGATAAAGTTGGAGTGTCCGGTCCGTCATCAATTCATCGCTGAACTCCTGTTCCACCCGGCGGCGCGCTGCCTGACCGTAGCGCTGGCTAAGTTCCGGATTGTCGAGAAGCAGGTTAATGGCGGTGACGAGCGCTTCGGGGTCGGCTGGAGGAACCGTGAGGCCGGTAACCCCGCTGAGCGAGACGGACGGAACACCCGTGGGGAGGCTCGTATTCACGACGGGCTTACCGCAGGCCATGGCTTCCAGTTGGACGATACCAAAAGCTTCCGTCCGAGTCGTCGAGGGGAGAGCAAATACATCGGCTGCATGGTAGTAGGGCACCAGGTCGCAAACGCCTCCGAGAATAGTGACCCGGTCAGCCACTCCGCACTGGGCAATTTCTTGTTGTAGCGCGCGCAATAGCGGACCTTGACCGAGGATCAGGAGCTTTGCGTCGATATTTCGCATGGCACGAATCAGGTATTTAAAGCCCTTATAGTAGACCAGGCGTCCCACTGCGAGAACAATCCGGTCGCCATGAATCGCACGGACCGCGGCGATCGCGTCGGGATCGCAGTAATCGAAATCCCGAGTAGGTATGCCGAAGGGAATCACGCTGCACCGGTGCTTGAATCTGGCGAGGATTGGAGAGTTCTCAACATAATTACGGGACGAAGCGATAATCGCGTCGCTACGTTCCAGCGTTCTCATCAGGAGCGGTTCAAACGCCCGCGCCAGGATATTGTGGCGAAAGGTATCGCTGTGATAAGAAATCACCAACGGGCCCCTGTAGCGGCTGGCCAGATGCACCAGAATTGCGGCGGGATTGGGGAGATGTAAGTGGATCAGATCGGCGCTGTCGAGACGCGTCGAGCGAACCATCGCGGGACAAAACGGAGTAGAGGCAAAGCGAAACAGTGTGCCGGCCCGCAAAATCGAGACGCCGTCAAGCGTAGACTCCTCGCTGACTCGACGATTGTTCGCGACCAACACGCGGACATCGATAGACCTGCTGAGGCGCGGCGCCAGGACTCGCAAGTGAGTCTCAATCCCGCCGTACGTTAAAGGGTCGAATTTGCCGATGTGAAGGACGCGCACGGGGATTGAGGTCTAGTTAATGAACATACGCTTCGACAGAGATACAATTCTTTTAGCACAGCCGATCCTCTCCAAGCCAGCGTACCTGGAACTAACTCAGCAGTTCTTCGAAGAAATCCAGATGCTGCCGCGCAACATGTGACCAGGCGTACACACTTCGAGCCCGCTCCAGGCCCGCCCTCGACAACTCCGATCGGAGCGATAAATTTTCCAGCAGTTCGCCGATCTTCGCGGTCCATTGTAAGACATCGCCTTCGGCGACCAATACACCGGCATTTCCCACCACCTGGGGGATCTCTCCGCTGTCGCTGGCGATGACGGGCACGCCGCAAGCGAAAGCCTCGATGATCATCCGTCCAAACTGCTCACGCCAATGAGCGGTTGTCTGACTTGGAGCACACAGCACATCCATGGCATTCAGGTAGCGCGGCACTTCGCCGTGGGAAACTCCCGTCACGACCCTCGCGCGATCACCGTAACGCTCGCTCCAGGCTCGCAGAGAGCCTTCCATAGGGCCGCTGCCTACAAACAGAGCCCGCCATGGTGTGGAGAGGGAATCAAGCGAGCGCATCAACAAATCGAGGCCCTTCTCCGGAACGAAACGGCCCAGGAATCCGACCACGGGCACACCCGTGGAAGACCAGGAGAGATCCTTGTAGACAGCCAGGCGGGATTCGGCGTCCGGGGCGAAACGATCCACATCCACACCGAGAGGAATGACACGGTGTGGCTTCCCGGAGTACCCGCGGCCGGACAGAGTCTGACAAACAGACGCCCCCGCAGCCAGCCAACCGGCGCAGCGATGCAGGCAATATTTTTCGATCCAACAAAAAGGAGGGGGATAGGTTTTAGAGATGTTTTGGAAACTGTAAAACACGAACGGCGTCTGCCTGGGCGTTAGCAGGGCGACTTGGCCGCCCGCGAAAACGAAGGGCTCTTCCCAGCAGTGGACCAGGTCCCACGGTTGACGCATTAACTCCCGGAGACGCTGGCTGTAAAGCATGAGATGGGCTTTGCTCGTGAAGTTTACCGGAGCTTGTTCTACCCGGCAAAGCTCGTTCTCCAGCGGTTCAAACGCGATCGGACCAGAGTCGCCGAGGAACAACGAAGGAGCGACCACGGTGATCTCCCAACCCCCAGCTCGTGCCATTTCGTGCGCCAGCCTGCGATTCACGCCAACCCCATAAGAATGACCGATCGAGATCAGCCGTCGCCCCTTCCTCATGATGATTGAAGTGTCCTCACGGTATGGCTGAGCGCGAACCGCGTCTTGTACAGGTCTGCCGCACGCGCGCCAAGTTCAGCCGCTTTTCGCCCGTTCGACAGCAACTCCTCAACAGTCATAGCGATGTTCACGGGCGACATATCCGGCGCCAGGGCCACAGCCGCTGATTGTTGCCAGAGCGGTTCGGTGAGAGGCCCCAGGTTGGTTGCAATGGCCTTGCCGAGTGCCAGGCCGGCCATCAACGTCGTTCGTCTGGTGGTCACTCCGTCCGGGTATGGCTGGATGAGTACGTCGCACGCCGCAAGATGAGTGGCAATGGTGCTGGGGCACTCGCTTTCAATCGCGTGGACCCGAGCTGCGACCGAAGGCTCCCGCTGCAGGAACGTGGCCCGAAAGCCCCCACTGCCGCGTCCCGCGAACAGTGCGATTCGCCGTGAGTTGGCCGCCAGTAACTGCGAGAAGAGAGGCAGCAACACGTCCTGGAGCACCGGGCTGAAGGTTCCGAAATGGCCGATCAGGGATCCTGCCGGATCTCGAGAAAAGCGCATGCGCAGCGCGTCGACAGCCGGCACATCTGCGCTCTCCGAGAGGTTGCTCGGTACCGGTAGCCAGGTCTTCGCCGTCGAGCGTGCGAGCCGTTCCAGCAAGGGTAGCCAGGCGGAAGTCGAGTAAAAGATCCGTTCGGACCCGGAAGCCATCAGGTAGGCCATTGTTCCTGTTAAGGCCCCAAGTAAATGTTCGGCCGGTCTTTGATTCCAACGCCGAGGGTAGGCTACCTCATGGAACATCGTCCAGACCGGTTCCTCTCTGGATCGCAGCCAGAAGCAGAACGGAACGTTCATCGCCTTCCAGCCAAAGGCGTGCGGCACGTACTGTACGAGCAGTCGGCAGGGAGTTCCCAAACCTTTTAGATCCGAGTCCAATTGACGTAGTGCACGGACTCCATAGTGCCCCGGCAGACGATGTATGATGACTCCATTTTCCTGGTCGGGTCCACCGGTGCATTCCGGAGCCCAGACGTGGACCGTTTCGCCATTGCGGGCAAGTCCGGTCGCGACGCGTTCAGTGTAGTCGCTGACGCCGCCACGCTGGGGAGGATACTCGCCGGTAATGAACGCCCAGGTCATACGGCCCATATCATCTGACCCATATCATCTAACCACGACACTTCCCGGATCCACAGCCCTGCGATTTTCGAACAATAACGCGGTGATCCGCCCCTTCCAGACTTTTCTTTCTTCGCGTGAAACCGACGTGAAATACCAGACCGCGATTCCGCCGGCCACGGACGCGCTTAATTCCGCTCCTAGTTCAAGCCACCCCTTTGCGGTGTAATGGCGGGCGACAGACCAGATCAACCCACAGTACGGCAGGCCAAACAACAGAGGCTTCCCCGCAGCGCGTAATATGCAGCCGGGACCGACACCGAAACATCTTTCGAGAACCAGAGGCATGGCCCACAAATTCACGGAAAGGAACCCCGCGAGTGTTCCGAGGAGCGGCCCCACCATGCCAAACCGAAGAGCGCCGATGATGCTGACCCCGAGATTCACCGCCAGAAAGATCAGGGAATACGGTGCCCATGCGGCAATCTTTCCGGCGCCCGATAAGGGCCATCCCCACAGGCTGAAGATCGAACATAGCCAGGCATTCAGACATGCGAGCGCAGTAACCGCATCGCCCGCGTAGCTGTCCAGGCCCAGCCAGTGCTGTACAAACTGCCGGTTGTAGGCCGCGATCGGTCCCAATATTGCCAGCCCAAGGCCACTCACCAGTCCCGTCAATTCCAGCAGGCGCGCGCGAAACGTTGGAGCGTCGCCCTGGGCGTGCAACTCGATCAAGCCAGCCCAGGTGCCGTTTCCGATGCCCTGGAGTTGCAACTGAGCGAGCGCAGCAAGCCTCTGAGTGAGATAAAACGGCGCAACCATCGCTGGCCCGATTGCCCACCCGATAACGATGTTGTCGCTCATCAGCCCGGCGCGGCCGCTGAGGTTGACAAACAGAGTCGGCCAGCTGAGCTTCCACAACGCGGTGTTCATCGGACGAGAGGATCTTGAACTCGCGCAGCCCGGGTACTGTCGCAGGCCAATGCTGACCAGATACGCCGCGGGAAGCAAGAGTCCGATCGCATTGGCTCCAGCCTGGCCCGGCAATTTCCAATTCATCTTCGCCGCGAAGAGTGAACACCCCGTGACCAGGACCGATTGCGCCATCAACGACAGAGTCACGACGTAGCTCTGCTGGCGCGCCTCGGCGAGGGCACGGAACACATTGGCAAAGGTCCACAAAGCTGGTATAACCAGAATCGCCGATGCCAAACGAAGTTCCCCGGCGCCCATCTGAGGGATCAAGCGTGGAAGCAGGATCACGAGAAGCACACCAGCCGCAAGCATGGCTAAAGTTATCATTCGATACACGGCAAGACTCGATACTATGACGCTTCCGGCCGTCGCGGAGTCGCGGCGACCGAGGGCGGGCGCGAGGAGTGCCATTACCGCTCCTCCGAAACCAAGGTCCAGCAGCGTGAGGTACGCAAACGCATCGGACATAACCCGCCATGTGCCATACCGTTCCTGGCCAAGCCAGCGCAGCAGCCAGGGAGTCGTGAAGATGCCAAGACCCACCGTTAAGACCATGTAGGCCATACCGCTGGCGACGTTCCACGAACTTTGTCGAAACCGCGTCATGGTGCAGCTACAAATATCGCAGGATTCGCAAAGCCGCCGTATACTTCCTCCAGACGCGTCAGTACCGGATCGGGTGAGTAGGCGGCATCGAGAAGCCGGCGTGCAGCCAGGCGCTGTTTTTCTTGGGCCCCGGGATCCCCGATCAACTTCAGTGTGCGGTCGATCAGACCGTGGTCCGTTTCTGCAATGCCCGCGTGAATGCCGTCCTCGGCATCAAGCCCTTCCACGCCGTCGGGGGTGGTGACAACCGGGACTCCCATCGCAAACGCTTCGAGGATTTTCACTTTCATCCCGGTTCCGCGCTCTGGAGCGTAAAGCAGCATCGTGGCTTGCTCGAAGTACGGTTGCGTTGATACGACGTTTTCCTGAATATCCACGTCCACTTGATGCAGGAAGTCGGATAAAGCCGATCGCGCGTCACGGCCGGTGATCTGGAGGCGCGCATCCGGCCGCTGCCTCTTGATCTCCGGCCACAGCCGTCGCAGCAGCCGTTCCGCGGCGGAGCGCGAAGGAAACCAATCCATCGACCCGATCAGGCTCACTATGGGACGCTCAGGCCGCTTTTCCCTGGGGATGAAGACATATTGATCCGGGTCGAGAGCTAAGGGCACGAAGTGAACAGACGCGCCTCGATTCATCAGCGAAACTTGACGTGCCAACTGCGGCGTCACGGCAATCACCGAGCGGCAGCCTCGGATCAGCTTTCGCTCGGCACGAACCGCCAGCCACCGGCGGACCCGTTCCCGGCCGTTTCCGCAACTATCTTCCGGCCAATCGACGCAGTAAAGATTCTGAACATGAAGTACAGTTCTCGAATCGTCGGAGGGGGTTGTGAGATAGGCGCCAAAGGTCCCGTCGATATGAAGGACATCGTAGTCGCCTGCGCTTTCGGCCCGGTAGCGGGCGATCATCTGCTTGCTGAAAGGATACGAGAATGGCCGGCGCAGCGCTTCGACCTTAGACGCCAGCGGGTGTCGTAGCGGGGCTGGATAGCAACTCAGTTGGAACCCCCATCCCGAGAACAGATCGTTCGCGGCTTTCGCCTCGGCCCGGTCCCGGCTGGCGGCCAGGGCAGTGACGCTGTGTCCCCGACGGACCAAGCCGCGAATGAGGGCATAACACCAGCGGCCGGTTGCCGTACCATCGGGAAGCGGAGTCTGGGAGCAGGCAATCAGTATACGCAGCGGTTTCATCTGGCCGCCTCGATCAGTTCAACCATCTCCGCGCAGGCATGGTCCCATGTACGGGAACGAAGCTGCCGGCCGAATTCCGATGTAGCGGCGCGGTACTGGTCAACGCACGTTCGCCACTGTCGAAGTCTATAGCTGATGTCCGCGGCGTCTTCTGGATTGGGCAGCAGCATGTGGCTCAGGTTAGCCGGATATCGTTCCGCGACTCCCGCGCTGGCGCTGACAAATGCCGGCACGCCGCTGCACAACGCTTCATGAACCGCCAGCCCATAAGCTTCGTAGCGGGCCGGCGAAACCAGCAGATCGCAAGCTGCGAGAACCTGCGGGATGTCGTGGCGGAATCCGAGGAAGTGAACGCGGGGGCGAATTGCCGCGTGGGATGCACGGACCGACCCTGTTCCCGACACCGTTCCGGCAACTGCCAGTTGAGCGTCCCAGCCGGGATCGGCGCACAAACGCCGCCACGCCTCGAGCAGGGAAGAAAAGCCTTTTCTGTCGTCTGCCATGGAGCCGACGAAGAGAACTAAAGGTCCGCCCTCAGACACTCCTAATTTCGCCCGCGATCTTTCCTGTGCGTCCCTCGTACGAGGATGAAAGGCATCCGGATCCGCTCCGTAATAGACAGTTCGAACGCGATCCGGCCGAACCGCCAGCCGCGCGACAATATCAGATCGAGTCCGGGCTGAGTTGGCAATGATCAGTTTCGAATTCGACAGGGCACGCCGTTCATTGGCCAGGTACTGTCGGCGCTCCACAATGCTTTTCAATCGTCTCGCAGGGCTGCCTTTGATGATTGGCTGGTACGCCGCATGGACGTAATGAACCCAGTTAATGCCTTTGAGCCGGCAGTTGCCGCCGTTCGCCAGTACGTTACCGCCCCGGCGTGCGACAAAACTAGCCCAGTAGCGACCGGCTCGGTCCAGCATCGGTTCCCCGAGCAACGAGGAACCGAGCGGCTTAATGACGCGGTGAAACTGGATATTCTCACGTTTCGCCAGGTCGTCGGCGACGCGATGCGCCACCAGGTGAACCTCATGTCCGCGGTCGGCAAGGTGGCGCGCCAGCCAGTAATTGGCAACGTCCATCCCACCGGTCCGCACGAAGTCTCCCGAAACCATGAGATACGGTTTCATTGGGAGTCGTTTCCCTCTCTTCCGGCGCGTTCAGCTTCCCCCTCGGCCGCGCCATGCAAAGCTCCACAGAGCAGCCAGTATTGCAAGCCGACCTGAGTGATGAACGGGGTGAAGCTCAGGGTCAGCGCCGCAGTGCCGGCATTCACGGCAAGCACCAGTGCGGCAATGGACCGCAGTTCTTCAGAACGTCCCCGGGAGACGATACGAAGAGCCTCGACCAGCGAGACAATCATGCCCACCGTGTATAGAAAAGCGAGGACGAAACCGCCATCCAAAATCCATGCGGGAAACTGGACTTCTGCCCAGATTTGAGTGGAATCGAGGTTCGATGGGTTTCCGAAGTAATGCCGCATCATGCCATAGCGGGCTAATCCGGCTCCGAAAGGGTGCTCCACCAGCAGCTGGGTGAAACCATTTTCCAACTGCGACCCCCGGCTCGCATAGTAGACGTCCCCCGGGTTACGCGACCAAAGCGTTGCGAAGCGGTCCCGGATACTGCCGCCGCCCAGAAACAGGGCCAGCGAGAACGCCGATACCGTCAACGCGATGGCTACGAAGAGCAGTGAAGTGGCCTGAGAGATCTTGCGTTGAAAAATCAAAGACCACAAGTACACCAACAACATCCCGACCAGGAGAACCAGCGACGTCCGCACCTGCGTCAGGTAGATCACCGAAACCCCCATGAGCGACAGGAACAATGCGACAGCCTTCTTCAGGAAACCTGAAACGCTCGCAAAAAACGCCAGACCGATCAACCCGGCGAACATTCCCGGACCAGCAACTGCTCCGGGGCTGTCGAACAGTCCAGTAGGACGAATCACGTTCTCTCCGTTGACGCCTTTGTAAGAGAGGACGTTGGCCCCCGTCGTCGCCACAGTGCGGATTTGGACGACGCCGCTCCAATCGACTGCCGTGATCTCCTTCGGCATCCAGGTTCCCGGGGCATAGACCTGGAGAACGCCGATACCCGCATTGATTCCGTTCAGAATCACGAGCAGCCAGAGCAGTCGCCGCACATGCGCGGCGCTCCGGACCATTGCGGGGGCCCAAAATACCGGCGCCAAAACAGCCAGGTAGAGCATAACCTGCGCGAAGCCCGACAGATAAGTATTCGTGTTCGGGTGAAAAATCATCAGCAACAGGTACGCAAGAGAGCAGAGCAGCCACGGGGTGCTGGGGTGGCGTTTCCCTTTACCTCCCCAGCGCGCCGCGCCGAGCGCCAGCACGCTGGCCAGGAAGGCTCCGATTCGGATCGGCAGACGGAGCGGTTGAAAAAGAGAAAAGTAAAGCAGGCCCGGTAAAACGGTCTGGCCAATGACGAATAGTTCAACGAATCCCCAGCGGGGCTTGGGAATACTTGGGAGCGCAGGCGTTTCGGTTACACCCCATGCGGGCTCCGGAAAGGTGATCTGCCTCATGGAGTTCCCGGGCCCGCGCCCGCCACGGCCTTCAATGCAGTTCTCTGAAGGCCTCTGGGCAAACTGATTTCGTCATAAAGACGGAGCAGCTCGCGGACCATAGATTTCCGGTCAAAGCGCTTTTCAGCTGTGCGCCGTCCTTCCGCTCCGAGCCGGGCCCTGAGTTCGCGATTTTCCACCAGACTGAGAATACTCCCGGTCAGTTGAGCTGCGTCACCCGGGGTATGGCCCAACGCATTGATTCCGAGGGACGAAATCTCCAGGGCGCCACCTGCTTCCGCGACGATTACGGGCTTGCCGCAGCTCATCGCCTCGGCAATCACCAGCCCGAAGGGCTCCGGCTCGGTGCTGGCATGAACCACCACATCGAGCGACCGCATCGCCGCCGCACTGTTTTCGAGGAAGCCGGCGAAACCCACTTTGGCCGAGAGCCCCAGCTTCGCCGCCTCGCTTCTCAGTTCCCCGATCGTGAAGTGACTGCCGGCCGTACGATAAATATTTCCACCGACAACATAACCGCGAACCGGCAGATGTTGTGGAAGGGCGGCCAACGCGCGCAGATACACGAGGTGGCCTTTCCAGCGCGCAAAAGTGGCGACCAGACCCACCCGTATAGTTCCGGGCTCCGCTGCCGGTAGTCCCGACAGTTGATCGAGATCGACAGTGTCTCCAGATGGCGAGAAGCGGTCGAGGTCGATGCCGTTGTAGACCGTGTGGGCTCGCAGGGTTGAGCCGCAGTTGGCTGTGAAGTCCGCGGCCACGCTTCTCGAGTTGGTCACGGCCGTGTCGCAGAAGTGGGAGTGGCGACGGAGCAGGGACGCCATCAACGGCCGGGAGCGCACGTAATCGTGGATGTGCCAAAGGAGGGCGGCATTCGCCGGCTTCGACCACGAACTCAGGACGTGCATTTTAAAACCGACGCTGTGGATCAATTGCGGCTGCGTTCGCGCAAGCGCTGTACGGAGGCGGACGATATAGCTCAGGATCTCCGGGCTTGCGAGCAGACATTTGCGAAAAAGATCGAACCGGGGTACGTCCCTTCCGGCCGGCCCGCCCGCTCCGGCGTCGCCGAGCCGCTCCAGGCAAGCCGGGAAAGGGAGCACCGCAGTGGAGACGCCCAGGTCTCGCGCCTTCGTCGCGAGGGGACCGTCGGCACCGGCGATCAGTTCCAGTTGCCACTCGGGCCGCGCCTCGCGAACGACAGACAGAACATCTAACAAGTTACGTTCCGCGCCGCCCAGATCGCCCGATGTACTGAGGTAGAGTACCTTCACGAGATCCGGGTTAGGCCGAATGCTTTCCGTTTCGGGAAAAGCGCCCTTTTGGGTTGTTCAGTTTTCGGTATGCGGCACCGGACGCGCCCTTGAGGTCCCAGCCGTTCAGAATAGTCCCGATCACCGGAGTGCCATCCTCCGCCAGGCGTTGTCGGGCCGCAAGCGCCGTATCCCGGCTTGTTTGCCCCGCCCGGATGACCAGCACCACCGCGCCCGTAGCGCGGCCAAGCACTCGGGCATCCGGAACCTGCAACATGGGCGGCGAATCGATGAGAACGGAGTCGAATTCTTCCCGTAAGCGATGCAGGAGTTTGGGAAGCCTCACCGAATGCAACAGATTCGAGATGTTCGTGTTCACGCTCCCGGCTGGAAGAACATACAGACCGGATACCGGAGTCACCCGGAATACGCGGTCTTCGACAGCCTCGTGAGAAAAGTCGCCGGATCTCAGCCATTCTGCTAATCCCGTCAGGTTTGGAATTCCGAACATCTTGTGCAGTTGCGGATGCCGCAAATCGCCATCAATGAGAAGCACCCGGCGGTCGGTTTCCGCCATCGCCAGACCGAGATAGCTGATGATCGTCGATTTTCCTTCGCCTGGTCCGGCGCTCGTGACCACAATTCCGCGATGGTCCTCGTTCCGATCCGAAAAAAGCAGCGACGCGAGCGTGGCGCGGAAAGATTCTGCGAACACTGTGGAATGTCCGTTTCCAGCGAAGTTGAGCGAGTGATCGTGGCCATTCGCCAGCGCCATGGAGTGAACGTTTCCCCCTTCTGCACCCACCAGCAGCCGCGTTCCAGTACCGCAAAGCTCCGCTGCGGGGATAACGCCAAGTTCCGGCACGCCCAGACGGACCGCCGTCTCACCTGGCGAGCGGATATTAAAGTCGGCGCGTGCGCGGATGGTAATGAAGGCGATGCCCATGAACATACCGGCCGCCAGACCCATAAGCGCATTGCGGAGAAACCTGGGCCTATAGGGAATGGTTGGCGTTTTGGCCCGATCGACCTGGCGCACATTGCTGGCGCGCATCGCCTTGGCTACCGCGGCGTCTTTCACCTTTTGGAGGAGCGAGTCATAGAGCGCCCGGTTGGTTTCCGTCTCGCGCTTGAGGATGGTGTACTGGATTGTCTTCTGAGCCTGCTCGGCCACCAGCTTCGACTGCGCGTCATAATTCGACCGCAGCAGATTTTCGCGGAGCCGCACGGCCTCATAGTCGTTGGTGATTTTTTGGCTCAAGCGCAAACCCTGATTGCGGATGGTCGTTTCCAACTCCTTGATCTGTGCGTTCAGGCGGACGATTTTCGGGTTCGTGAACGCCATATACGTGGCCGCTTCGGCGAGTTCGCCGCGCAAATCCGCCAGCTTGGTTTCATTGTCTCGCGAACTGACATCATCCATCATGGAGGGCAGCAATTCCGGAGGTACGGTAGCGGCCGATTCGTACTGCGATTGCTTGGCCGCTCTCTCGCTTTCGGCTTGCGACAATGCTTCCTGCGCCAAGCGGAGTTTGTCTTCCGCGACGTTTGTCTGCGCTTCGCCGGTGAACATGAGATTACTGCGTTGCGCATAAGATAGCAGACCCTGCTCCGCTTGCTGCAGCTTCGCCTTTACGTCGCTCAGTTGCGCCCGCAGTGACGCTTCGGTCTGCTCGGTCACGCGGATTCGCGCCTCTAAATTCTGGTCGATATACTCGGACGCCAGGGCATTGGCAAAATCCGCCGCAACCTGGCCATTGGGCGAACTGCAGAGTAATTCGAGTATATGGGTATCCGGAATGAGCCTGACCTGCAGGCTCAGGACGGCGGAATCGAGCGCCTCGCCCATTGCCTTGGCGTGAGCCGGTTCCTTCGCGTAGCGTAAATTCAACTCCTTTACCACGCGTTCCACGACGGCATCGCTTTCAATGATCTTGGCCTGCGTGAGGATTTGTCCTTCCGGTGAAAAGTCCTGGAAGGCGGTTGTCGGGTCGAAGGATTTGAGATTGAAATAATCTCCGTTTAGACCCTGGATCTCGACCGATGCCCGCGCCATGTATAGCGGAGTTTCGAAATAGGAAATCAGCAGGCCGATGAGCAACCCGAGTGTCCCGAGCAGACCCAGGAAGACGGCATTCCTGCCCAGCAGAACTAAATACTCCAGCAGAAGCCTGGATTCGTTCGACGCGGCGGCTTCCGTAGAGGCGAATCGCGAGTCTCGGGGCAAAATCGGTCCGAGCACCGGCAGATTGTTCGCGGGGCGGCGGTCGGGTTGAATGTTGGTTTCCACTTCCCTACTGCGTACCCCTCCAGATGAGAATATTGGAACCGATCCCCACCATGGCTTCAATCGTCCGGGTCGCGATCTGTTTCGCCCGGTCCGAGGGCACAAACAGAATGTCTTCGGGGCGCAACTCCAGATCGGCATCCTCGTTCTTGACGATGCGGCTGAGGTTAACCTGACGTTCCTGGCGTTGCGACGATCCCTCTTCGTGACGCAGAATCCGCGCCTTCGCCGGTGCCGCGGTACGCAACAGCCCACCGGCCAGGGCTAACGCTTTGAGCGTGGACATCTCGCTTTTGTCTGCCAGCACGTACCCTCCCGGGTGCCCGACGTCACCCAGGACGTAGACCATCTGGGCTCGCATCACGGTTACGACATCATGCGGTTTCAACACGATGTTGGCAGAGGCGCGCGATCCCGTGGTGATCGCGGACAGCTTCAGTTCGGCGAGGCTGAATTCGCCCGAGGGGTCGTCCTTGGCTTCGGGCAATGGAATTCTACCGTATTCGAGCCGCCGCGAAATGACGACATTCTGTCCCGCATCGGGACGAAGTCCTCCAGCGCGAGACAGAACTTCCAGCAGAGTTTCCTCGCCGTTCATGCGTAGCAGGCCCGGCGTGTTTACGGATCCCAGAACCGTTACGGGCTCGGTGTGAAACTCAACTACCGAGACGGTAACTCGAGGCTCCAGATAGTAACTCTTCAACGGTTCGGTGAGGTCGCTTTCCAATTGGCGCGTGGTGCGGCCGGCAGCTTGCCGCCGGCCGATCAATGGAAGGTTGACGCAACCCTCCTTGTCAATGCGATAGGAAGACTTCTCGACGCCGAATTCTGCCGAATCGGGCACCCGGATGAGAATGGTATCCTCGGGTTTCAAAAGATAGCCGGACATATTGTTTTCGATGTCCGCTGCGTGGCACAGGAACGCCGCCAAGAGGAATGCCGATAACGCGGCGCTGAGTCCTGCCGGCAGGCTAAGCCCTAAACCTCGTCGACGCTCCGTCAGCACCGGCAGACGCCTGGCGGTATTGAGGCGGCCAAAGAAGGAACCGGGGAGACGCGATGGCTTGGCCTTCTCGCATTTGCCGGAGACACGCCCCCAGGCATAGCCTTTCCACTCGAGCGATGAAGTCACGACTTTCTCAAGCCGGTTTTTGACGCGCAGCGCGTACCAAGGAAAATCGACGATCACGCCGCTATTCATTCTGGTTTCAGGGTAAGCTACCGACCTCTGAGCTCCCACCGGGCGTGTTCCCGGCAGGGCCTTGGCCGATTATGGCGTACGGAAACAAAGGTGTCAACCAGAGCAGGCTGGCCGATGGAGCGTGGAAATGTTACTGCGCGGTGAGGGCCGTACCAGGCAACCTGAATGTTTTGATGAAGAGTATCGTTTTCCGCCGTAAGTAGTGTAGGATATGCTATTAAATCATTTCTCGGAGGAAATGGATGACACGAATAAATCGCTTGGCAACATTGCTTTTGGCCGGTGCGGTTGCTGCCCCCTTGAGTGCCACACTTATTCCCATTGCGCAGCCTAATGCTTCCTACACGTCGTCAACTACCCTTTTACCGGTGACAGCGACTGAGCTGTCAAATGTCTCCTCTATCACCGACGGTATTTTTACCGCGACGTTTTCAGAGCCGTTGCAAGTCGCTACGGTGCCGACCAACTGGTTGACCTGGGGCTCTCCGCCGGCAGTCGAAAACTCGACACCCCGCGTACTGATTACCCCTGGTACCACATCCACCCTGCTTACCATCACATTTTCCCAGCCTGTCACATTGTTTGGCCTCGAAGCCATGCCGGACGCATTCGGCCCGGAACCCATGACAGAGAACTTCTACAACGGCTCGACAAACATCGGTAGCATTCAATTGACCCCGGACGGTTCCGCGGGCGCGCTCCTGTTCGCCGCGAGTTCAACGATACCGATTACGAGTATCGATATTACGACTACTGCCAATCCCTCGGCCAATGGAACGGACTTTGCCGTAGCCGAACTGCGCTACTCCCTCGCCACTCCGGAACCGAATACCTGGATCGCAATGGCTACAGGATTGGGCATCATCGCATGGAGCAGGCGCCGTAAAATCGCGTAGCCTACTCGGATTGCCAGGGGACCGGGCGTGGAGGATCAGCTAATAAAGGTGGCAGACGACCAGATCTGCTGCGACGTTGATGGTGAATCGGTCATTCTGAGCTTGAAATCCGGCACTTATTACGGGTTGGATCAGGTCGGCGGACGCGTCTGGGCTTTAATCCAGGAACCCAAAACAATCGCCGACCTCCTCCTTATTTTAGTGTCCGAATTCGATGTCGATTCCGCCCGGTGCGAGCACGACCTGCGACTTCTGCTTCGCCAACTGAGCGAAGCCGGTTTGGTCGAATTCGGAACTTGAGTATGATCCGCCGCTTTCTCCAATTACCGGTGCAGGACAGGGCGCTACTGATTTCGGCGGGGCTCCTGGTTTTATCCATTCGTGCGGCTCTATGGGTACTTCCCTATCGCGTCGTGAGGCAGTTCCTGAACCGGAGTCGCGGAATCAGCGTGGAGGCTTGTACCTGTTCGCGAATCGCGTGGGCAATTTCTGCCGTGAGCCGTTATATTCCGGGGGCGACGTGTCTTACGCAGGCTCTGGCAGGTGAGGTCCTGCTGCGTAAATCCGGACACCAGCCCACCCTCCACATCGGCGTCGCCAAGCTCAACTCGCGTGCTTTGGAAGCCCATGCCTGGATCGAAGTGCAGGGCAAAATCGTCTTGGGAGATGTCGGAACTGAGAGATTCACTCCCATGCGCGCCGCCGGCGGCGTGAGATGACCCCTACCCACACATCCGACGCTCGCGTCACCCTCCCTCCCGACGTATTGGTCCGGGCCATCAATGGGGAAAGCTTCAGTATTAAACGTTCAATCCCAATGCTATTTCGGACTGAACGCGGTTGGCGCCAGGATATTCGAGCTGTTAACTGAAAGCGATTCCATCGGAAGCGCGTTCGAACGAGCCCGCCTCGAGTTCGACGTGGACGTGGAAACCTTGCAAGTGGACTTCGATCGATTGCTTGGGGAGTTGCTACAGCAAGGCCTTCTGGAACTGAACACCGCTCCTCCGGCATAGCTTCAATGAGCGGATATATCGGCATCGTGAGTGCGCAGGGACCACCCGTGGATCCAGCTCTTTTGATGGCCTTATCGAAGTCCCTCGTATTTCGCGGTCCCGACGGCCTCAGCACTCATTTTGATGGGATTGCCGGGTTCGGCCTGGCTCTACTCCAAAACAAGGGCGGCCGCCCTCAAGGCAATTCCATACCCAGGCTCGATGAGCATACCTGGATTGTCTCCGACGCGCGGCTGGATAGCAGGACTGAAGTCATCGCCCGGTTTGAACCGGACGAGCAAAGACTGCTGACGACCGCTTCAGATCCGCAGTTAATCCTGCATTGCTACCGCCGCTGGGGTGACAGTTGCTTGGCTGGCCTGACAGGTGATTTTTCATTCGCGCTCTGGGACGGAACCCGCAAACGGCTATTATGCGCGCGCGACCCGCTCGGCGTGAAACCGTTCTTCTTCACTTTGACGGCAGGTGGTTTCATCTGCAGCAACACACTGGAGTGCATCCGTGCCCACCCTGAAGTATCGGGCAGCCTGAATGATCTGGCTCTGGCAGACTTCTTACTCTTTGGCGCCCTGCAGGATCCGTCTGCTACCGGCTTCGCTGCCATTCAACGCCTGCCGCCGGGCCATTTCCTGATCTACGAAATGGGTGACTTGCAGATCCGGCGCTATTGGCAGCCGGATTGGGGAGTGCCGCTGAAGTACCGCCATCCCAGCGATACCGTCAAACATTTTAGTGAGGTTTTGCGGCAGGCGGTTTCCGACCGGGTAACTTCGCCCCAGACCGCTCTACTCATGAGCGGCGGACTGGATTCCACCGCCGTCGCCGCAACCGCGCGGTTGACCCAAACCCGCATAAAGGCGTTCACGGTAGTCTACGACCACCTCATTCCGGACGAGGAGCGCTACTACTCCGGAGCGGCGGCAGCTTTTCTGGGTGTGCCGGTCGAGTATCTCACCGCCGACGATTACAAGCTCTATGAGGACGCCGAAGGCCTGGACCGGTTAACACCGGAACCGGTTGACGCGCCACTCGAAAGTATCTTCTTCGATCATCTGCGGCAGGCGAGGAATTTTTCGAACGTGGCGCTCACCGGACAGGGCGGCGACGCGATTTTCGCGATACCGGCGGGGCTTGGAGTTCAGATGCTGGGAAGCAGGCAGCTTCGCCAACTCACCTTGGGAGCCTGGCACTACCTTCGGCTGCGTCGGCGCATTCCACCGCTCGGGTTTCGAGGATCTCTGAAGCGTGTCTTTTCCGGTCCTGCTTGCACCATCCTTCCGGATTATCCGGCCTGGCTGAATCCGGAGTTGGAGTCCCGCCTCGGACTGCGAGAACGTTGGGTCCAGCATCAAAAAAAAGGCGAGCCGCAGGCTGCGCCCGGTGTTCTCCTGAACCCATTCTGGCCCGCTTTGTTTGAAGGCTACGATCCGGGCGTTACTGGCATTCCGGTGGAGGTTCGTCATCCGCTCATGGACCTTCGTGTGATCCGGCTTTGCATGTCATTGAGTCCGGTGCCCTGGTGGATCGATAAGACTCTGCTGCGGGTAGCTATGCAGGGCCGGCTCCCCGCCTCCGTCTGTTTTCGTCCCAAGGCTCCGGTTGTCATCGATCCGGTTGCGGTCCGGCTGCCGGTGAGCGGTTGGGTAAACAGATGGAAGGCCTCCAACCGTCTGGATGAGTTCGTCATAAGAGACAGGATTCCCAGCCCAAGCGCAAACGATGTCGCGCAATCCTGGAACCTCAGACCCCTCGCCCTAAATCGATGGTTGGAATGTGTTTGTACTGGAGTTGCTTGACTCGGAGAGTGGATAGCGCTACAACAGTGAAGATGGACTTCAAGGCTGACGCACCGAAAAAGCCGTACAGCACTCCCAAATTGGTAACGTACGGCGATATTCGCCGGATTACGCAGACCAAGGGCACCACAGCCCAAAACCGCGATAACAATTCCGGTAGAAGCCCCAATAAGACCGGGTAGCCTCGGTACCTTACCTGAACAACGCGATGATGTATCGCGCCTTCGGCTTGAAGATCGCTAGCGAGGTTGCGCTGACCGGTGTCTTGCCAGCCGATGCGATTGGCAATCAGGATGTCTCCGTTCGCGTCGGTGTAATTCCGGATCCCTCGCCCTATGAGCCTTTCTACGAAACCCAAAAACATGATGCTGAATGTAGTTCTGTATTGCGGGTTTATAAATTCTCTGACGGATCGTTTCATTTTGCTTATGGTGACGGCACCGCTTTTCGGGTAGATCCTGCGGGCTCGGAAGTGTGGATGCAGTGGCCCGATACATTCACGGTGGAAGATGCAGCCACCTACCTCCTTGGTCCGATCTTTGGGTTCTTGCTTCGCTTGAGAGGTGTCGTCTCTCTGCATGCCAGCGGCGTGCTGATCGGTGACGAAGCAGTGGCGCTGGTAGGTCGCGCCGGCGCCGGCAAATCGACAACCGCAGCAGCATTCGCTCAATGCGGCTATCCGGTCATCACCGATGATGTCTTTGCATTGAAGGATTGCAGGGGTCGATTTTTCGTCGAGCCCGGCTACGCGACCTTGCGGCTTTGGCCCGATTCTGTTGAAGCCCTCTGCGGCTCACGCCAGGCACTTCCTCTCATCACCCCGAATTGGGAGAAACGCTTTCTCGATCTGCGGACCGGCCCTTTTCGGTTCGCCGACAGAGCGGTTCCTATCTCCACGATTTACGTTCTGGCCGATCGCCGGGACAGCGGAGCGCCGGTAGTCGGCCCCGAACCGGATACATTTCTGAACTCTGCTGGCCAACACATACTGCAACTATCTGTTAGATCCGCCCGCGCGGGCCCACGAGTTCGAGGTCCTGAGCCGGCTGGTTAACTCCATACCGGTGCGACGAATAACTCCCCATACTGCCCCGTCGCGGCTTCCCGAACTCTGCGGGATGATCGCAGACGATGTCAGATCGCGCAGCCGTTCTGTGGGCACTTGAATCGCGATGTACACTCTGCAGGATTATGGAAAAATGCTCGCCGATCGGGTACGCATGGAGTCTTACCTCAAAGCCTTACGCCATGCGGTCTTTCCGGGTTGTGTGGTGATCGATCTGGGCGCGGGACCAGGAATATTCTCTCTCTACGCCTGCCGTTGGGGCGCTCGTCGTGTTTACGCGATTGAACCCGACTCATCGATTCAACTCGCGAGAGAACTCGCGGCCGCTAACGGGTTCGGTGACACTATCGTTGCGATTGAGGACTACTCCTCAAATCTTACTCTTCCTGAGCCCGCCGACGTGATCATTTCGGATTTGCGGGGCGTGCTGCCTCTCTTTGGCAGGAGCATCGCCTCGATCATTGATGCGCGCGACAGGCTCATGTCGAAGGGCGGGATTTTAATTCCGCTCCGCGATGTCCTTTGGGCCTCGATTGTGAGCGTGCCTGACCTCTACCGCCTCAAGGTTGAGATCTGGGATCAGCCCGGATTTGATACCTCTGCGGCACGGAGGAAAGTTGCGAACACTATTTTCAAAATCTATCCGAAGATCGAAGATCTACTGACGGCGCCCGCGGAGTTGGGTGATATCGATTATCCGAGCGTCACCAGCACCCGGTTTGCCGCCCATCCCGCATGGCGGACCGAACGATCCGGCCTCGCGCACGGCGTGTGCCTCTGGTTTGCGACGACGCTGGCGGATGGAGAGTCGTTTAGCAACGCTCCCGACCAGCCAGAAACTATTTATGGCGCGGCGTTCATGCCGTTCACTGAACCGGTGCCGCTTCAATGCGGCGATCGCGTAGCCTGCGAGATCAAGATTGATCCTTGTGGCGAAGACTACGTCTGGCGCTGGAATACATCGTTTGAGATGGGCTCTTCCGGCGTCCTCCGCGCCGCTTTTTCACAGTCCACGTTCTATGCCACACTGATCAATCCCGCGGAATTTAAAACCGCGGACGGTGGTACGGGTTGAAGTGACGCGGATCTATGGACTCGATCTCATGCGGGCTGTAGCAATCAGCCTGGTCATCTGCTCACACTTTCTCAAAGGCGTCGACGTTCTCGGCGTCCTCGGCGTCGAACTGTTCTTCGTCCTGAGCGGATTCCTGATCGGCGGCATCCTGCTAAGGACCGTCGAGGCCAAAGGCGGATTCGGTTTCACCGACCTCCGGGAGTTTCTCCGGCGCCGTTGGTATCGCACGTTGCCAAACTACTATTTGTTCCTGATCATCTATACGGTTGTACAGGCGGCATATAGCCATCATCTGCCTTCGATCGGTTGGTTCGCGCGCTACGCCATGTTCCTGCAGAATTTTGCCTGGCCTAATCCTGGCTGGATGTTCGGCCACTCCTGGAGTCTCTGTGTTGAGGAGTGGTTCTACCTGCTGACCTCAGGTATTTTATTTCTTACCAGCCGGCTGTTTTCACCCGCGCGAAACAGCCAGGCCTGGGCTCTGGGAATAACCTTTGCAACGGTTTTCACCGTGCCGGCAGTCTTGCGGTTCGCTCTCCGTGCTTCCTGCGGAGACATGCGAATGATTACCGTCTTCCGTCTCGACGCCATCTCTTTTGGCGTTATGATGGCGTGGATGCACAGCGGCATGCCGGGATTATGGAAGCGCTCTGCCGTTTTGCTGTACATGGGTGTTGCCGGCATGGCGGTAGCCGTCTTCCTCGGCGGCCCGTCAGGATTGACCACCGCCACATCATTGACGCTCATGCCCGCAGGATGCGCGCTCCTGATTCCCGCGTGCTGCCGGTTACCCGAGCCCGTAAACGTTCTCCGTCATTGGATCGTAAACCTTAGCATGTGGTCCTATTCGCTTTATCTATGCCACCCCTTGATTTATATCGGTTTGGCATCGTTATTTGGATACAACACGTTTTCGCTAAAGGGGAAGTTGCTCTTCAAACTGTTCACTCTCGTGGTAGTTGTATGCGTATCCGCGTTGAACTTTCATTTCTTCGAAAAGAAGATGACGGATTTGAGGGAACGGACGCCGCGATTTTAACCGGCAAGAGATTTCGCGAACAACCAGCGCTGCCCTCGGGGACGATACTCCGCGACTGCGAGGGCCCCAGCGCCGCCCAGGCATGCCAGTTCGGGATAATCGCTCGCGGGCCGGTCCAGGGCGACCAGCGTCCGGACGGCATGGGTTTTTGAAAAACGCCCCAGCAGTAGCTCATAAGCACTTCCGTGGATCTCGATCAGCACGTCGGATCTGGTCAGCCCCGCCACGGTCACTTCGTCAAACAGTTCGGTCTCGTAACCTTCGCAATCGCTCAGGATGAAGCAAGGGACGTCTGCAGCCAGAACACGCAACATTTCCGGTGAGCACCAATGGCGGGTCTCAATGAGGTTCCCGACAGCGTTGAGTCGAGCGATCCCTCTACATTGCATAAGTTCTCGGGGATCCGTGTCAAACGCAACGACATGGCATCCGCGCTTCAACGCGAAGCCCACGGCGTAATAGCCCTCGGCACTCCCGACGTCGATTACCCGGTGATGATTCGAGCGCAGTGCCGATTCGATGATTTCGTGCAGTTCGCACTCATAGCTTCCCAAGAGCTTCGGTACGCTGTTCCGGCCGAGAATCGCGCCTGCCGTGTATTTCATGCCGGCAAATGGTCCCTTGAGGACCGTTGAACCTTGGCACTCTGAGAAGCGCCTTGCAAGCTCCAGTACGCCAGATTTCTTCAGCCATCTGCGTTCGTGGTTTCGCGCACGAATGGACTGGAGATGCGTCCAATATCTCGCAGGGAGCACAGCTTTTATGGCGCGTGACAGGACATGTTTCAAAGTAGCTTGCCTCATGCTCTGCGTGTGCTCTGTCCCTTCGGCAGAAACCCAGTGTACGATGGAATGGCTGCAAATCTGAACTCCGCCGCGATCCTGGAAGACACCGGCAAGCACGCTTTGACCACATGAATCAACGGTATCGGATATCTCCAGAGATGGAACTGCTCTTACTGTGCATTCTGCCTGAGACCAATGTGGCGGCGATGGAACGCATTCGCGAGATTACGCAGAGACTGGTAAATTGGGATTCTCTCCTCGAACTGGCATCCTGGCATAATTTAACGTCGTTGCTGCACTGGAACCGAGCAACCATGAACTGGCCCTGCCCTCCGGCGGTCGCTGCCCGGCTCCGAGAAGCATTCACGGCCAACAGTCTTCGTAATCTGTTTCTAACGGGCGAACTGGCAAAACTAATCCGGCGGTTTGAAGAATGCCGGATACCGGTTATTGCCTATAAGGGTCCGTTACTCGCGGCCTATTACGAAAATTCCGGAGTGCGGCAGTTCGAGGATCTCGATCTGTTAATTAGCAAGAGCGATCTCGCTCGGGTTGACCCCATGCTGAGGGCCGCCGGCTTTCAACCCTCCGAGCATCGTTTGGCTTTCGCGCGCACCTTCGATTTCGAGTTAACCTACGAGACTGCAGATCAGACAGTTTGCGTCGATCTTCACTGGTCTTTGATGCCTCGCTTCTTCGACCTGCCGCCTGAGGCCGGCATTTGGGACCGCGCGATTACGACCAGGGTCGCCCCTGGCATTCGGACCTTACAGGCCGAAGATTCCATACTGTTGCTCTGCGCGCACGGAACTAAACATATCTGGGAGTCGCTCGGATGGATCTGCGATGTCGCCCGGTTCGTTCGTGCACATCCCGATCTAGACTGGGATACCTTGTTTCAACGCGCCTCGGACTTCCGCATGGTCCGGGCGCTCTCACTTGGTTTGCTCGTCGCTATCGAATTACTTCACCTTCAGATACCCGAAGCTCTCCGGGCCAGGATCACGGCCGATCCAAAAGTGCAGCGGCTCGCAGACTCTGTATACCGGCAACTCTTCGAAGATCGATCCGCATACTGGGGCGCAATAGCCAGTTCCCGGTTCCTGATGCGGGCTCGTGATGATGCCGCAAGTGCGGTCCGCTGCGGCGTCGAGAGGCTCTTCCGGCCGACGCAAGCGGAGTGGCGTTCCATTCGCCTGCCCAGTAGATTGTTCCCGCTTTACTACCTGGTACGAATGTGGAGGTTGATTCGCAAACACGGAGTCAGGATTGCTTAGTCGACTTTCACGAGCTCACACCGGGTGATGAAGTTTGCGCAACACGGCCGCGGTCTTGCCGCCCTTGTCGCTGCCGAAGAAGTTCCGGGTATTGCGTCCAACGGCTATGCCGCGGATCGCACGTTCCGCGATTGTTGTCGATCGGAAGATCTCCAGGGAGTGCCTTCCAGTTCCCCAGGGTGTACGCGACGGCCTGCCCAGCTTCACTCTGGGTAGAACTTGATCCGCTGCTTCGAGAAGTTGGAGATAGCTTGCGCAATGAAGTACGCCAGCTTGATTGAGGTGCTGTGCGAACTCACTTAAAGTGCCGACGGTAACGTTGATTGTGTTTGCTATATCCGCGTTCCCGCGCAAGCCTGCACTTCGTGTCACCCATGAGATTTTGGTATCGAGTCGGCGAGCATTTCGTATTTCATCCTGTTGCGCAGCTTAGTAAGACAAAGGCCCGCACATGCAGGTTCTCGACGCTTAGCCCGTTACTCTTTGTCAAACATGAGGCTAATGCGCGAGGCGTTGCCGATTCAGGAGACTCACAACGAAAGCGCCTGAATAATCTTCATGTCAATTCAATTAGCGTGCCCGGCTAGCAGGCCCCGTGAGTTCTATCGGGCAAACTCGGGTAAGATAATTAGTACTTAGCTACAAGGTGCAAATCTAGGAGGTTCAATACCTTAGCTTAGTCCGCGGACTGGCAGGAACCCACGGACCCTCATTGATTAAATCTGACCTATTGATTCTGTTTATGGCGGTGAGGGTGAGATTCGAACTCACGGAACCCGTAAAGGTTCAACGGTTTTCGAGACCGCCGCATTCGACCACTCTGCCACCTCACCGCGTCCAACCCACCTGATTTCAATGAGTTGTGGTATATGTATCAATATTATACCGCCTTTTGGCTTCGCACCGCTATCATTAGTCTTGTCTCATACAAGATGAGCCTGGAGCGAGAGTTCGTTTCTCATACAAGATGAGCCTGGAGGAGCGGTCCGCCATGCTGGGAATTGATCGTCAGCATGGAAGTAGGAAGCTTGAGCCTGGAGGAGATCCAGGCGTTTTTGGAGGCTAGCGAGGAAGTCGGATTCAAGGGAGGGAATCGCGAAGAGGTATACGAGTGGATAAACCGAGCCTTGCGCGGGCAGCGGTACCAGGAATTGAAGCGGAGCGGCCGGGGACTGGTGAGGCGCTATGTGGAGAAGATGACTGGATTGAGCCGAGCGCAGGTGACACGGCTGATTACGCTTTATCTGAGTGGCGAGCAAGTAAGGGCGAAGAGCTATCGACGACGCAGCTTTACGCGGCGGTACACGCGAGAGGATGTGGAGTTACTGGCAGCGGTGGATGAGGCTCACAACTGCTTGAGCGGGCCGGCCACGCAGAAGCTTCTGTATCGGGCGTGCCACGATTTCGGGGAGTCGAAATTCAGCCGTTTGGCGGAGATATCGGTGGCGCACTTGTATCGGTTGCGGGCCAGTGCCCAATACCGGCAACGGCTGATTACTTATCAGCCGACACGGCCCACGGCTGTTTCGATCGGCGAGCGGCGACGGCCGGAGCCAAACGGCCGACCGGGATATCTGAGAGTGGACACAGTGCATCAGGGAGACCGGGAGGGGAACAAGGGGGTGTATCACATTAACGCGGTAGATGAGGTCACGCAATGGGAGGTGGTGGGCGCCGCCGCGCAGATCAGCGAAGCCTATCTGCTTCCGGTGTTGATCGCGATGCTGGAACAGTTTCCATTTCGGATATTAGGGTTTCATTCGGACAACGGCAGCGAATTCATTAACCATCGGGTAGCCGAACTGCTAAACAAGCTGCTGATCGAGCAGACCAAATCGCGGCCGCGGCACTCCAACGACAACGGGTTGGCGGAGGCCAAGAACGGAGCGGTAGTGAGGAAGCACATGGGCTACACACACATCGCCGCGCCGCATGCGGCTGCGATAGAAACCTTCTATGAAAAGCACTTCAACGAATACCTAAACTATCACCGGCCGTGCGGCGTACCGGAGCGTGTGATTAACGCTAAAGGAAAGGAAAAGAGGATATATCGATGGTACGCGACGCCATGGGAGAGCTTGCGGCAACTGCCGGACCTAGCCAGGCACCTTAAGGAGGGGATCACGGTCGAGAAGCTCGAAGCGCAGGCGCGCGCCATGAGCGATACGGTGGCTGCGCAGGAAATGCAGAAGGCCAAGCAAAAGCTATTCAACGGTATTCAGCAGAGGAGGACCGCCTGACCGGCAAGGGACAGGTCGAACGCAGCGGCGCAGTGATTATCTTATGCCGCGCGCAAAAAACGCGCGCGGTAGCAAGGTATGCGGGGCGCTGCCCCGGACCCCGCCAGGGGAGATCCCCTGAGACCCCCCGCCCCCTTTCCCTTCTGTGCGATGTTCCAGAACGGTCCTCGCCCTCAAGGGTGCGCTACAGAGAATCTTTTCAAAACCAGAAAAGATTCTCCTCCGCCGCGCACAAACCGCGCGCCCTTGACCGCTGCGGGCCGTTCCGAAGACCTGACTATGACAAGGGAAAGGGGGCTAATGCAAAGCCGCTTTGCGGCTCAGCGCGGCCTCCCGTTGGTCGGCCTGGGAGCCGGTCGAAAGTTTGTAACACAAAAAGAAAGGAGACCCGGCGGCGGACCGCTCCTCCAGGCTCATTCTTCAATGAGAAAA
>CAVZRE010000013.1:0-232924 GCA_963777595.1 Terriglobia bacterium | reverse complement strand
TGCGCAGGGGCTACGCGCGTTTGAGTTTCAAGCGCGCCAGTTGAAACGGATCTATCAATTCGATCGCTCGCGAGGGATCACCGGATTTCCGAAACGTCCGGAAGATGGGTTGCGACGAAGTTGAGGAAAAGCACAAGCGGACGCGTGTGTTTCTGAATGTGAGAGTCGTGTGAAACAGGCTGATTAGCAAGCCGGAATAGGCTGGCGTCAATTAGGTGCGTTTACTGCGCCAGTTTCTTCATCAGATATCTAAGCGGATCATCCGCCGCGGAAGGCTGACTGCAGTCCTGCTCCCGCTGCTTCCAAAGTTTCTCGGCTTCATCAAGACGGGCCTCGGCCATCTCGTTATTGATTGCGCCCGACACCTTTTGCGGCTGCGCAGGGGCCGCGGGTGCAGGCGCGTTGTGCAGGCAGGCATTCAATTCTTGCTGGGCGAGATCCAGGATCGCTACGCTCCGGCGATACTTCTCGGCCGAACTGAGACGCCGCACGGTTGGGTCGAGCGTGGCTAGCTGCGCAACAAGGCCCAATTGAGACTGAATCCGGGGATCGTCGAGTCGACGCCGCAACGCATTCAGGAAGGCGTTCTCCGCTGCATGATAATCGCCTGCCAAAATTTCAGCCTGTCCCAATCCGACAAAGACGTCCGCATCCTGGCGATCTTCACGGATGAGACTGCGGTACGCGTCAGCGGCGCGTTGGGCCGCACCGGCCCGCAGAAAAAGCGCCGCGATTTTTTTCTTCGTGGCCAGGTCTTGAGACGGTTCGTTGGCCAGCAGCAATAGCTCGGAGAGCAACTCCTGACCGCTACCGTGATCGGCCAACATGTCAGTAAGCTCCATACGGGCTTTGGCCGTCGGACTCGGTAAATTCGTCGGCCATTCTCCGTAGATCGCGCGGTGATAG
This sequence comes from Terriglobia bacterium, assembly GCA_963777595.1. Lineage (GTDB taxonomy): Bacteria > Acidobacteriota > Terriglobia > Bryobacterales > Bryobacteraceae > CAVVFX01. The sequence goes on along the minus strand of CAVZRE010000013.1, from coordinate 232,018 downwards.
TAAGAGTCGGCATCTTTGAAGTGGCCGCCCTCCACCATCAGACGAGCCATCAGCAGATTCGCGCGGCCGTCGTTGGAATCCTCTTCGAGAGCCTCGTCCAGAGTCGTGTGAGCCGCGTCAAGTTGGTGGTCCGCCAACTGCGCGGTGGCGAGAGCTAACAAGTACTCGCGATTGTTGCGATCGAGCGCGTGTGCGCGCGCGAAATTCTCGACCGCGGAGCGCGACTTTCCCTCGTGCAGCAACTTCCGTCCCGCCGTGTAATCGCCGGACGCCTCGCCGTCAACTTCACTTTGCTCTTGCGCAGCCAGAAATTTGTCGATCCCATAGAGCACACCCATCACAGCCAGCACGATGAGTGCAAGGGTCGGCGCCGGAAGGTGAGATTTATTTGCTGGCGACAAGACTCAGGACTCCCTCTCCGAGTAGGCCATCACGCCATACGCATTTAAAATATCGGGCAAGGTAAGCACTCCGAGGAGCTCCCGAACATTAGCGCGGCTTACTACAGGCAAGGCGTCGATGCCGCCTGCGCCCATTTTTTCCAGCGCCAGGCTCAGCGATTGATCTGGATAGATGAATGGGAACTTCGCCGCGACGCCGTCAACCGGCGGGTTCACGATGTCCCTCGCCACCCGGTTGGCGCTGCCGTCGAGTGCGCCCATATCTTTCAAATGAGCAATGCCGGTGAGCAGATGGTCCTCGACAACGGGCCAGGCGTTCACGCGAGTTTCCTTGAGCCGTTTGGCCGCGGCCGCGAGATCGAGGTCGGGAGGAAATGCGCTGTCTTCAGGCTTCATAAACGCTCCGGCCTGAAGGCGTGCCAGTTGATCGCGGGATTCGCCCGCGGGCAGGTTGATGCCTTCCTGGTGCGCCAGGGCTTCGTAAATCGGCTGGCGTTGCAATCCGTAAGAGACCAGGAAGGCGATGAGATTGGAGATCATGAGCGGCACGATGATGGAGTAGTCGCGCGTCATCTCGAAAATCATGAAGACGGAGGTAAGCGGCGTCCGTACGATGCCCGCGAACGCCGTACCCATTCCGATCAGCGCGTAGGCGCCGGGCCCCGCGGTCTGTCCGGGAAATAACGTATGCGCGACGGAACCCACCGCTCCGCCAATGGTAGCGCCGATGAAGAGACTGGGACCGAAGATGCCTCCGGCGTTACCTGAGCCATAGCAGGTGGCTGTTGCGACGATCTTTAAGGCGGCAAGCAGGACCACCGTTTTGAGCGCGAGATCACCACCGAGCACCCTTTCCACGTAATCGTAGCCGACGCCCAGCACCTCGGGCATAAACCATCCCATGAGGCCTACCGCGAGTCCGCCGAGAGCGGGCTGAAACCAGCCAGTCCATTTGGGCAAGCGGCGAAACCAGGCGCGGATGCCAAGAAGCAGTTTCACAAAGACGACCGAGCCCAATCCCCCGATAACGCCAAGGATGGCGTAGATCGCGAACTCTACATTGCTGACCAGATGATACGAAGGGACGTGAAAAAGAGGTTCGTCGCCGAGAATCATGTGCAAGAACCATCCACGAAGTCGCGGAACTGATCACCACCGAGCCAAGCACGGGAGCGTGGAGGTCGCCCAGCACTTCTTCGAGCGAAAAAAGAACCGCGGCAATGGGCGTGTTGAAGGCCGCGGCGAGCGCGGCGGCGCACCCCATTGGGACCAGGTCTCGCACGGTGTTCGCGTTTAGTCCAAAGCGGCGGCCGAGAACCGAGGCGATCCCCGCGCCGATCTGGACGGACGGTCCCTCGCGTCCGAGCGCGATGCCGCTTGCCAGCGAGATGGAACAGCAAAGAAATTTTCCGATCACCGTTTTGAGAGAAATGTATCCGTTATGGATGAAGATGGCAAACTTGGTTTGCGGAATGCCGCTGCCGCGGGCGTCGGGGAAATAGCGCCAGAGAAGATACCCGGAAACTAGCGAACCGAGCGTGGGGACCAGGATGCGGCGCCACGCCGCGCTGCCGGGGGGATACATGCGGGCGGCAAGGCGTCCGGTGAGAAGGATGAAGGCGACAACGATAAGACCGACGAGCGCTCCGATGACGAAACTTAAAAGGATAGAGATTCGATCTTCGCGATCTGGTAGGCGGCGCGTCCAGTCACGAGCTTTTTCGACGAACTGAGGAGTCTGCATCGGGTGATACTTCCAGAATAGAAAAGACGGCACGGGCATGCTGCATGGGGAGTGCGGATCGGTACAGAAAAGAAGGCTTCGGAATTCAGCCTTGGCTCGGGGCTTCGGTGTGGTCAGACCCAGCGCTTCGGTGAATGAAACGAATCCTTCTCCGAGATGCCCCGGTTTCTGGAGCGTCGCCAGCGCGGATTAGCCCATCGCGCACCGGTTTGACCACTCCGCCACTCTTCGACGACCTTCCACTACCATTGCAATCTTGGACTTATATTGCGACCACTATCACGATGCATGCCAGTCTGCGGTGTTTCGGAGCTTGGCGGACGCAAATCGCAAAGCCGCTGGAACCAACCAGCATATGGCGCTGCGACGAAGTTGTGAAAGCCGCCGGACTTCGGGAATCTTGTCGCGAAGATATGCGACCAAGTAACGCCGACATATTGGTTCTTACGACGGTGAAAGGCTGCACGTCAGGACTGGCAGAGAGATGCGGGCCCGCAACATATCCGCTCCGCACACTCTTGCGGTTGAAGTTTTTGAGATGAGCGGGACGTTTGAGGAAGCTTCGGATATTCTGGGTGATACAGAAGTAATTGTGGCGTAAACGCCACTCCAAATAGAGCGGAGGCAGACAAGTGCACCTCACCCACCAATTTGCGCGGACCTATTTGGTACGCGAAAAAACCTAGTTAGCAAACCTTTGATAATGAAGGTGTTAAGCTGGTGGACCTGGTGAGATTCGAACTCACGACCTCTTCCATGCCATGGAAGCGCGCTCCCAACTGCGCCACAGGCCCATGTAAATTGATGACTCTTCAATCATATCAAACTAAAATGAATTGATGAGCTTGCTGCGTCGCATAATTCCGGGGATCGCTGTCATCTATGCGATGCTGGTCAATCAAAGTTGTATCACCTTTAAAATTCATCGCCCGGTTCACAACAGACCCAAGGGCCGGACTCTGCAAACCGCCGACAAAGACGGCTTGGCCGCCCGTGTCGAGAATCTCTACAAGGCCGTAAATTCTTTCATTGCCACTGTCGATATGACGCCGTCTCTCGGCAGTGTTTATAAAGGTGAGATCACGGACTACAAGGACGTGCGAGGCTACATTCTCTTTCGCAAGCCCGCCGACATCCGCATTCAGGCGCAATACCCGATCATTCGCGCACAAGCTTTCGACATGGTATCCAATGGCAAGGAGTTCAAGTTCTATCTTCCGGCGAAGAACCGCTTCGTTGTGGGTAGGAATGACGCGCCCGCGGACTCTCCGAATAAACTGGAGAACCTGCGCCCTCAGGCCTTTCTTGAATCGCTTTTGATCCGCCCCATCGACCCGTCCAAGGAACACTTCTTTCTGCTGGACGATACCGACGAAGACCACGCGGTTTACATTTTGGTGGTTTTCGGAAACGATGCCAAAGGCAACGCCGTCGCATTGCGTAGCATTTATTTTGACCGCGTGGATCTTAGTATCACCCGCCAGTATATCTATGCGCCAAACAGTAACATCATCAGCGACACTCGTTATTCGGACTGGACCAATTACTCCGGAGCGATGTTCCCTAAAACTATCGAGCTCAATCGTCCGATCGACGGCTATGGCGTCACCCTCGATGTTGTCGAGATGAAAATGAACGTACCGGTAACGGACAAACAGTTCGAGCTCACGCAACCCTCGGGGTCGACCCTCCAGACCATCGGATCGCCGGCAGGCCCGCCCTCAACAAGCCCCCGAAATCAGAAATGATGATCGAGAAATGACGAACCCCAAATGATTGCTACCATCGTTCGTTCGAATGTGAGCCACCGGCCCTTAAGAACGCTGCTCAGTACTCTCTTGATCGGCATCGCGGTGACCCTGATCCTTACGTTGGTGGGAGTCAGCCGGGGAATTACCGAAGACAGTGCCCATCGCACCCAAGCTGTGGGCGCGGATATCATGCTGCGTGCTCCGGGAACCTCGTTGATGTCGTTCTCGGGAACTTCCATTCCAGAGTCGGTTCCGGCCGCGCTGGCGAAGTTGCCGCACGTCGCGATGACCACCGGTGTAGTGAATCAAGCCGGTTCGACCCTGTTTGACGGCGTCACCGGCGTCGACCCGGTCAGCTTCCAGGCCATGAGCGGCCCTTTTGTCTTCGACTCCGGCCATATCTTCGAACGGGACGACGATATCATCATCGATACCTATTACGCCCGCCAGTTGAACAAGCATGTCGGTGATAAGTTGAATATCCTCAACACATTGTGGAATATCTCAGGGATCTACGAGCCAGGCAAGCTAGCTCATGCCATCACCAGCATGCCGGTCTTGCAGAGGCTCTCTGGGAACACCGGAAAAATCAGTGTAGTCTACATTAAGGCTGATGATCAGTCCAACGTGGACAAGGTCTTGAAGGAGCTCGAGGATTTGCCTGCTTTGCAGGGCTACGGGATCACCAGGATGTCGGACCTTACCACCCTCATGAACCCGAATAACGTCGCGCCGCTGCGTATCTTCATCCGCGTGGTCATCGGCATTGCCGTGATCATCGGCTTTGCCGTGACCTCTTTATCGATGTATATGGCGATTCTCCAACGGACCCGGGAGATCGGCATTCTGAAGTCGCTCGGAGGGTCGCGAACTTTCATCATGCGGCTGATTCTGGCAGAGGCGTTGATTCTGGGGATCGGGGGAACTTTGGTAGGAATCGTGCTGAGCTTCGGCACCAAGTGGCTGCTCAAAGTATTTGTACCGGCGTCCATGCCGCAGGCCATTGCGCCGGACTGGTGGGTGTATGCTGGATTGATCTCGCTGGCTGCCGCCGTGCTCGGTGCTCTCTATCCTGGCTTTATCGCCGTCCGCTTGGATCCCATCGAGGCGCTCGCATATGAATAAGACGAATCAGTCCGAGGTGGAGTCAGGCCGCCGGTCGAGTGAGGATCCGGCGACCGGTTTCATCATCGAAGCGCGAAATCTCGGTAAGGTATATCGCACCGGAAAGGTTTCCGTGGATGCCTTGAGAGGCGTCCACCTAGCCGTGAAGCGAGGCGAGTTTGTGTCCATCGTGGGACCGTCCGGATCGGGCAAGTCCACTCTTTTTAACATTATCGGGGGGCTAACACCGCCCACTTCCGGCACCATCAGAGTCGAATCGTTCGATCTGGCCAAGCTGACGGATGCCGGACGCACACAACTGCGCGCCAAGGCTGTCAGCTTCGTCTTCCAGAAGTTCAATCTGCTGCCGAATCTGACGGCCCAACAGAATATCGACTTAGCCCGCTATTTTGGAGGGAATCAGCCGGTTGATGCGCAATTCGAGAGCATCCTTGAAAAGCTGGGGATTGCCGGCCGCCTAAGTCACCTGCCCAGTGAACTTTCGGGCGGTGAGCAGCAGCGAGTCGCTATCGCCAGAGCGCTGGTGAACCATCCGGCCATCCTGCTGGCTGACGAGCCGACCGGCAATCTGGACTCTGCCAACTCCGAGGCGGTCTTAAGAATTCTGCGTGACCTGAATCATCGTACGGGGCAAACGATTCTCATGATTACGCACAATCCCGAAGCTGCAGCCTATGGAGATCGTATAGTACATATGCGGGATGGTGCCATCGTCAGCGGCGACGACGGTCTGCCAGGATAAGACTGTCGGAGAAAAATATTTCGGCGGCAGCCTCAAGTTATTCGCTAACCCCGTCGATATATAAAAGTAATTGGAAAGAGTGCAATAACTGCTACACTCCATCTCCTCTTTTGACTGAAGGCCCGCCCTCCTCCGGCGGGCCTTTCCGCTACACTCCATTACTTCTTTGAGTTCTTTGTGCGCCGGAACGTACCAACTGATATCAGCATCAAACCGGCTCCGAACAGAGTGTAAGTAGCAGGCTCGGGTGTACCGCTGATCAGAATAAATTCCTGCGGATTGCCATCGTACACAGGGTTCTGACTGCCGTCGATCGGAGTCAGGAAGAAAATCTTTGATGCCATGGAGTTCACCGCCGACCCGTTGTAGTTGCTCGAAAGTTCGGCCTTGGCCAACCACGCCAGGCTGTCGCCCATTTGGGTCGTTCCGCTCAGATTGAAAACATCCCAGACCGCCGTCTGTATGGCGCCGGTATCCGTCGGGTTGGAGCTGAACTGCAGCGCCAGCCACGCTACCTCCTCGTACAGCGAGGTGGCTGCAGGACTGAATCTCAGGCCCGTGGTCGGGGTAGCAGGATTTCCCTTGTCCGCAGCGATGATGGTGGCAAGTGACGTCTCGTTTGCCGTCCAAGTCTCGTTCGGATCAACGTAATCCCCAGTGTCGTCGTCGCAGACGATGGTGCTCGCAACGCTGCTCCCATTGATGTAGCCCTGATAAGGCGCATCCCCTCCATTAGGAAAAGGACTCGGACCTAGGGCAACGGTCACAGTTGAGCCAAACATGGCCGCGGCACTAAGCGCAGTTCCCGCAAAAAGCTTCACCAGTCTTTTATTCATTCTTACTCCCTCACCTCCGGCTCGTAACCCGGATTGTATTCCTTCGATCCCTAACTCTTTTATGTATACAGGAGGAATTGGCTCCGGCCTAGCCCAATGGGAGCTAAGTGCCTTAAGTTGAGAGGTTTGGAGATGAAAAACATCAGCCGTACTGGTACTTCGCACGGCGGCGAGGGGGCAAGAAAGATGGAGTCGGACTGCAGGATCAGGCGACTACTTCGGCCTCTTGCGTCTGGGGAATCGGGTCGACGTGCTTGTGAGAGAGATAGTTGAAAAAACCGGTTAAGTACACCGCGACCTGCAGTGTCTGGTATACGGTGAAAGCATTGGAGGCTGCGTCCCCACTTCCTGGAGAGAGAGCCTGGCACAAACTATAAAAGGCCATCTGCCCAATACCCACGCCCCCGGGAGTCAGGGGAATCACGGTCGAAATGAGACCCAGGGGAACAATCAGCAGAAAACGTTCCAGGGGCATTTCGCCCGCGCCGACCATCCCCATCGCCAGATGCATGCCAAAGCAGGCGATGAGGTGGGACGGTAAGGTCATCAGGACACCAATCACCAGCACCATGGGTTTGGCCCGAAAGGCCTCGAGCGCTTCGCAGCACTTCACGGCATGGTGCATCAGCGGAATACGGCCGATGAACCGCCTCAGCAGCGCGGTGACCTGCTTGCTGAAGATGAGGGCAATCAATAAACTTAAGACTCCGCCGGCGAAGGCGAGCACCACAAACGTCGCCAGCGTCGTCATCAGCTTATTGGTTAAAATAATCCGGTAATTCCAGATGACCCCTGCAGCTCCCAAGGTGAGCAGACTCAACAGCCCCAGAAAACGGTCCATCAGAATGGTGGTGAACGCATGGGCTCGCCGTTTGGGCACCCTCGTCCCCACATAATAAGCCTTAATGACGTCCCCGCCGACCGATCCCGGTATGATCACCGTAAACAATAAACCGATCATCGATAATGAAAATGCTTCCCGATAACCGATCCCGAATCCCAGCGCGCTGTTCAAAATGTTCCAACGCCAGGAAATGATTGCGATCTGCAAGTACAGGGTCGCCACCAGGAATAACGCCGTAGGCCATTGGTCGGCAAACGCGCGGCCCACGACATGGAAGTTCAGCTTGCCGCTCTGGACCATCCAGTAAAGCACGCCGATGGCGAGGGCGATTTTCAGTAGCAGGCTAAGAGTTTTAGAATACTTGCGATACATGCAACAGTAATTAGGCCTTTCGCCGCGTCAGGTCAGTCCGAAAGCTCCCGAATGTTAACTGTAGATGGCAGTGCATGCAGGCTTCTACTTCACTCATTCTAGCCGTTTTGTGACAGCGAAAGCCAGCGGGTGATTCCGCGGCATACAATAGGGTTTGCGTCAGGTAGCACTACTCGTACTTGCCGGGATTTGCGTGGCCGGCACTTCTCTCTCACCCTATCAGCTCCGCCTCAATATCCAGTCCTTCGAGTACGTTTGGAAAACCGTTCGCGACACACACTGGGATCCTAAGATGGGCGGCGTCGATTGGCAAGCAATTCATGATGAACTGCTGCCTCGCGTTCAGTCGGCGAACAGCATGGAAGAAGCGCGCCAGGTTATCTCCACCATGTTGACTCGCCTGCACCAGACCCACTTTGGCGTCATTCCCGCCAATGCCTATGAAACCATTGGGGATGCCTCGGAAGTGAGCGGCGACGAAGCGCCCAAAGACCATGGCCAGACAGGCATCGATCTTCGCCTCCTCTCCGGACGCGCCATCGTAACATCGGTGGCCCCCAATTCCGCCGCTAGCCAGGCCGGCGTCCTTACCGGGTGGGAAGTCGTCCGCATCGGCAAGATCAGCGCTGCTTCGCTGATCGCCCGCTTGACCGCAGAATCCGGGCAATCCCGTCTGACAGAACTGCTCATGGTGCGTGCCCTTCTGTCTCACCTTGACGGCCCCATCGGCTCCGAAGTCGCCCTGGACTTCGCCGATATCAAGGGGAAGCAGTTCACCAGACGCCTCACTCGCCGCTCCCAACCCGGCCAAGTCACCCGCTTCGGATATCTGCCGCCCATGGTTGTCAGTTTCGATTCCAAAAAACTGCCTGGAGGCGTCGAATACATCCACTTCAACCTGTTCCTCGATCCCGACCTGGTGGTGACCAGGTTCGGAGAAGCCATCGGACAGTGCGGGAGCTGTCCCGGCGTGGTCATCGATCTCCGCGGGAATCCCGGCGGCATCGGAACCATGGCGATGGGCATCGCCGGTTTTCTGGTCTCGCAACCCGATCAAAAGCTTGGAACCATGTATATGCGGTCCATGCCTCTCCGCTTTGTCATCTTTCCGCGCGCGGAGGTCTATTCGGGTCCCGTAGCCATCCTGGTTGACCCCTTCACTGCCTCGACTTCCGAAATCTTTGCCGGCGGCCTGCAGGATCTCAAACGCGCCCGCGTTTTCGGTGAACGGACCGCAGGTGCGGCGCTGCCCTCGCATATCGAACGCCTGCCCAATGGCGATGGCTTTCAGTACGCGATGGCGAATTACATTTCCTTAAGCGGACGTCAACTCGAAGGCAACGGCGTAATCCCGGACGTCGAGGTGCCCCTCGATCGTGTCGCCTTGTCCGAGGGCCGCGATTTAGTCCTCGAGGCCGCACTCAAAGGATTGCGCACTGCCCGTCAATCTGTGCTACCAAGGTAGGAGAGTCTATGAACAACTTAGTGGGCGCCGCAATCCTCGGAGTGTGCGTTTCTTTCAGCGCCCTCGCTGCGGATCTGAAGACCGGTGACGCGGTGCTCGATAATTATGTCGAGTCAACCGGTGGCGCGGCCGCTTACGCGAAGATTCACAACATGACCATGAAAGGCTCCATGGCCATAGCCGCCATGGGCATCAAAGGCGCCGTTATCATTTATGCCGCTGAACCGAACAAGTCCAGCATGTCGACCACCCTTGCCGGCGTAGGAAAGATCTCTGAGGGAACGGACGGAACCAATGCGTGGGCGTTCTCGGCAATGCAAGGTCCTCAACTCAAGAAGGGCGAAGAACTCAACGATTCTCTCCGCGAAGCGTTCTTTCACAAAGAAAACGAATGGCGGAGCATTTATTCCTCCGCGGAATTCAATGGCGTGGAGGAAGTCGACGGCAAGCCGGCTTACAAAGTCATTCTGACTCCTAAGAATGGCAAACCTCAAACCCAGTATTACGATAAAGCCACAGGTCTGATGGTTCGCCACCAGAGCGTCCGCAAGACCGCGATGGGCGATATTCCCGTAGATGTCACCGTCGGAAGTTATCGCACGGAATGCGGAGTGGAACTCCCGCACTCGCTTGTGCAGACGGTCGCGGGTCAGAAAATCGAATTACAGATCGACTCCATTGCGTGCAACGCCGAACTCCCGGCGGATGCCTTTCAACCGCCCCCCGAAGTCAAGGCCCTGCTCAGCAGGTGAATCCGCGATTTCGCCAGGCGGAATTCCCTTGACGGCTTAAGCACCCCCGTGCCAAGATGCTGGCATCGTGAGCCTCTTTCATTCACTCCTACTCGCGCTCGGCTGTGCCTGGCTGGCGTTCGCGCAACAGAATGTCGACCCGAACGTAATCCGCCAGAAGGTTCAGAACGGCGAAACCCTGACGCCTGCCGAGCAACAGTATTTGCAAGAGCGCCGGTCCGCTGGAGGGCAGAAGGGTAATGCTGACCAGGCCAAACGCCGGGAACAGTATTTGAAAGAGCACCCGCCACAGTCTTCTATCGGCCTCATTCCTCTCATCGACCTGGGCGCCGGCACCTACAAAGACCACGAGGGCGGACTTTACGCCGGAGGCAAGAATTCACCTCCGCAACCGCATTTGGCAACTGGCGTGAAGATCGCCTCCACAATCGTGCCGCTGAATGCCAAAGGGAGCCCGTCGCCGGACGGCAAGATTGTCCTGATGTCCATCGGCTTCTCCAATCCGAGTATCGAGTTTCCGGCTTTTCAGAAACGCGTGGCGCAGGATAGCGAGGTGAATCCGCATCTGGTCACTGTGAATGGCTGCGTGGGAAGCCAGGCCGCGCACATGATTGCGGACCCGGCAGCCAGCTACTGGAAGATTAACGACCAGCGGCTGGCAGCAGCCAACGTGACGCGCGAACAGGTGGAAGCCGTCTGGCTCAAAGAGGTAAATCCCGGCGCCAACCCCTGGGAGACCGAGCAAAAGAGGCTGCACGATGACTACATCAGCATCCTTCATATCCTCCATAAACGCTTTCCCAACCTGAAGACGACCTACGTGACCAGCCGCAGCTATGGCGGATATACTGAACTCGGAGGAAGTCCGGAGCCCGCTGCTTATGAGACTGGCTTTGCGGTACGAGCCGTCGTGAACGACCAGATTGAGGGCAAGCCAGACCTCAATTACGATCCTGGCAAAGGGCCGGTAGTCGCGCCCTGGATCGAGTGGGGACCCTACATCTGGACGGACGGCGTCAAGGGGCGCAAAGATGGCTTCGTCTATTTGCGCGAAGACGTGCGCGAGGACGGGCTGCATCCCTCCGACAAGGGCAGCGCTAAAATCTCGGCCATGCTGCTGAAATTCTTTTCGACGGATCCCGCCACTCGCAGCTGGTTCTTGAAGTGAATCGTGTCCAGCTACTCGGACAGCCCTGAATGGCTCCGGCCTGCGAATCCGGAATCAACATACCAGCGGAAATAAACCTCACACTAGGGCGCGGAACAATTGGTATTGACGTGTAGTTTCGCCCCAGAGAAACAGGCGCTGTCGGGACGCCGTGCTACGTTGTTGGTGGAGACTTGAAAAATGGATATCACCTGGTTAGGGCACGGCACTTTCATGTTTCTGCTCCCATCCGGCGAGCACATCCTGATGGACCCTTGGACAGAAGGCAACCCTAAGTATCCGGAAGACTACAGAATTCACAAGATTGACCTGATGCTGATTACGCACGGTCACTTTGATCACATTCACGATGCCGTACCACTAGCGAAGAAGCATTCACCGCAAGTCGGCGCGATTTATGAAACCTGCCACTGGCTGGAGAGCAAAGGCGTCGAGAACCTGCACCCCATGAATAAGGGCGGTACACAGACCATCGGCAGTGTCGCGATCACCATGACCCATGCGATCCATAGTTGCGGCATTCTGGACGAGGGTAAGATCATTTACGGTGGCGAAGCCGCCGGGTATGTGCTCCGCTTCGATGATCACCGGACTCTCTATTTCGCGGGCGACACGAACGTGTTCAGCGACATGCAGCTAATCGAGCAACTGTATCATCCAGAGCTCGTGTTCCTGCCGATCGGCGATCTGTATACGATGAGTCCCATTGAAGCAGCCGCCGCAGTCAAACTGTTGAAGCCGAAAAAAGTGATCTGCATGCACTTCGGGACCTTTCCTGCGCTGATTGGGCACCCTGATCAATTACGCGAATTGACCAAGGACACCGGTGCGGAGATTCTTTCGCTGGAGCCGGGAAAACCGTTCACCTGGTAGGAGGCTTTGATCTGCCAGCGTCAACTGCATCCCGATGGTTGCTGCGCGGCTCGACGCATCGAACACGAAGGCGATCTACCCTACGGCGCCTCATCCCGTTTTGTCGTCCGTCGGGGCTTCCAGTCTGGCGGGATCTACCAGGTGCTTCGGACGGAATACGCGCTGCGACCAGTGCTGTTTTGCCGTGAAGGTCACGCCGGCAAAATATCCAATTTCCCTATACGAACAATAGCTGACCATGCCCTCCAGGGTCTTGCGTCCATGCTTTACCCGGATCAATTTTTCCGTCGGGATCGGGACGTCGGTTTGCAGACAGGCTCCCGTTCGCGAGATGTCCTCCAGAATTGCCGTCGTGGTGCAGGTCTCTCCCGCAGGATCCGTCCATTCGACCTCGACCAGGTCAGCGCATAAAAGCCGGCGTTCCCATCTTCTTTCCAACATACGATCTACCATCGGCAGTTCGCCGAAACAAGTTTAATATGAAGCAAGTGAAAAATGAAATCTTTCATAAAGTACCTATTGCCACTCAGCCTTTCTCTTAGCGCTTTGTGGCTGAATTTTTTCTCGCAACTTGCCTCTGGCCAACCCGCGCCGATCATTACTGTTCATGCGCCGCTCCTGCTCGACGGGAAAGGAGGCGTCCTCAAGAACAAGACGCTCGTCATCCAGGGTAACCGTATTCTGCGTGTCGATCCCGCAACCAAGGGTAATGAGTACGAACTCACCGGCCTGACGCTGATGCCCGGTTGGATCGATACCCACGTCCACATCGGCTATCACTTCGGCCCGAACGGCAAGTACCAGGTCGCTCCGGAGCCTCCAGAAGTCGCCGTGCTCTATGCCATGGAAAACGCGTGGATCACGCTGCAGGCAGGTTTCACTACGATTCAGAGCCTGGGAGCCCCGCTCGATGGTACGTTGCGCGACGCCATAAATCGAGGCGTACTGCCGGGTCCACGCGTATTGACCAGCCTCGGGCACATCGACGAAAAGTCGGGAGACCCCGAACAGATTCGCGCTCGCGTCCGCCAAATGGTCATTGACGGCGCTGATGTGGTTAAGATTTTTGCCACCAAAAGCATCCGGGAAGGCGGAGCGCAAAGCATGACGGATGCGCAGATTCAGGCCGCCTGCGACGAAGCCAAAGGCATGAGCCGCCGCAGCGTAGTTCATGCCCAGGCGAGCGAGGGCGCCAAAGCCGCCATCCTGGCCGGTTGCACCTCCATCGAACACGGCAACGCGCTCTCCGACGAGGTGCTCGACTTAATGGCGCAAAAGGGCACGTTTTTCGATCCCAATGTGGGCCTGGTGCTGCAAAATTACCTGCAGAATCAGGACCGGTTCCTGGGCATCGGCAACTTCGACGAAGCCGGCTTCGGCTTCATGCAACGGGGTATTGCGACCGGCCTCGACACCTTCCGGCGCGCGCTGGCGCGCCACGTGAAAATCGTGTTTGGCACGGACGCAGTCGCGGGAGCACACGGCAACAACGCCGAAGAACTCGTCGTACGAGTGCAGCAAGGAGGACAGAAGCCGATGGATGCGATTGTAGCCGCGACCTCCACCTCCGCAGCAGCGCTAGGTCTTGCGGACCGCACCGGCTCCATCGCACCGGGAATGGAAGCCGATCTGGTTGCTGTCGACGGCAATCCCCTCGACGATATCACCGCAGTCCGCCGCGTCATCTGGGTGATGCGGGCAGGCAAAGTGGTTAAAAATTTGCGGAGAAATTGACTGCGGGTTGTCTAAAACACAGGGTGAGCCGGCGATCGCCCGAAAAGGCAAATCTAAACACGGCCTTGACGTTGATAATGGGAGTGTATGGTTGCCCTGGAACCACGTCGCCGGAGGCTGAGCCTGACCCTTTCTCTGCTCGCTGCCCTGGCTGTCTCGCAGCCAGGTCGCGGATTCCAGACCGCGTTGTCCTTTACGGGGAACCTGGAGCGGGTCGGAAACAAGTCCATCTCCGTCCGCCTCGCGAATCGCATAGTCGTCGATGCCATGCTGCAGGATGCGCCGCAACTGGATCCGGCAGCGATCGCTGCCCACTACAGGTTCGGGGACGTGGTGGAAATTACCTGCTCCTCCATTACGCCCGTGTGGGAAGAAGCGACTTACAGATACCAATCCCTGGAGGTAACCTCAATTGAGCTTCTGCGACAGCCCCCGAAGGAGGAGATATCGGCACTGGTCGAGGCAAGACCCAGGGAAGGAAAGAACCTGCTGAAACTCCCGAAAGTTGCTGTTTCCGCAGCGAACCAAACCGTGGATCCAAACTCTCCAGGCGCCGGCGAACTGGAGCATGCGCGGCGAGTTAATCTGGACTTCGCCGCTAATATGCCCAACTTCGTGGCCGACGAAGTGGCGAAGCGCTACAGGAGCGCGACGAGATCGGGCCCCTGGCGTCACTACGATATCGTTGAATCGGAGATCACTTTCCGGGGACGCCGTGCGCTCCGGCAGCAGATCCGCAGGAACGGGAAACCCTGGGAGCAGCCCTTCGATGCGCTCCCTGGTTTCAAATGGTACGAAGGCTTCGAGACTGAAATCAGCCCCCTCTTCGACCGGCAGTGTCCCACCACAATCGAGTTTCAAGGCGGTTCCAAGGCCGCCGGACGCTCACTGCTCGAATACCGGTTCAGTTCGCCGGTGGACGGATGCTTCCCGTTCTTCTATTTCGAACACCTGCGATATAATCCCGCGAGAGTTGGCCATTTCACACTCGACGAACCGGGAAATAACGTAATCCAGGTTGACGACGAAGCCCGCGATTTCCCGCCGGACTTTGAGTTTGCCCAAAGGGAGGAGCACGTCTATTGGGATCACGTGAAAATAGGCGAAGCTTCTCACCTGCTCCCCATCCGCGCCAACTTCTTAGTGCTCTATCGCTCGGGCACCCGCTACCGCGTAGAGATTGAGTACAAGAACCATCGCCATTTCGAAGCCTCTTCGAACGTCACATTCCACTAAGACTGGCTCCGGTGTTCTATTGCTGTGTGACGAACTTTTCGATCACAAACACGAAATGCTGCCGCGGCGGCGCTCCAGCGGGTATTGAGGGAGAAAAGTCAATTTGCTTGGCGTCTTCCACGGCTGCCTCGCTATTTGGGTCGGAGGGCTGCAGAGAGTGCGCCTCGACGAGTTGCCCCGTAGAATTCACCAGACCGAAAACACAAACAGGCCGGACCGCCATATTCGCGGTAAACGGGCCCTGGCCTTGTATCCGCCAAATCTTGCTTGCGGAGGTAATCGTCGTCGCCCGCCCTTTGGCCGTCATCGTGGCAGTGGGAACGAACAGGCTCGCATCGAACGTGCTCACGGCCTGCAGACTTTCGACTGAGATCTTCGAAACCATTCTGCCCGCTTCCGTGACGGTCACGCTGCGAGGCAAAATGTGACCGCCGAGTCGAGGAGCGTTTGCATAGTTGTAAACGGCGTAGCGGCCAGGCGCTTCCGAGTGCACCTGGAGCAACCCGGTTTGCGGATCGATGCACTCTTCGGACTCCTCCCATCCCCGGCCAGTTACGGCATTCGCGATATTTCCCGCACGAGAAAGCAAGACGCACGTAACCGTGGCGCCATTGAACGTAGCGACCGAGGTCCGAATCGATTCGCGACTCGCGTACGCCGGAGAAGGAAGAGGATCGAGCAAGATGCCACGCGCTTCATGCAGTCGCAGCGGCACGGTGCTCGCGGTCCCTTCGGCGTAGGTGCCCCCTTTGACGGCGATCGAGGTGATGTTGTATCCAGTTGCAGCTTTCGCCGTCCAACGAAGTCCCTGACCCGGGGCGAACTGGTCTTCCATTTCCCAGGCTCCGTCATAATTCGTCTGGCCGAGGGAGTTCGCGATAAACGCAACCTTCAAATCATATCCCTGGCCGGCATTACGCAACGCGTAGTGCTTCCGCGCACCGGCCACCAGGTCCAGGGCCGCCTTGCGACTTGCTGGGCTTGCGGCCGTGAGGACCGGACCCGTTACTAACTCCAGGGGATCCGGAGGTACTGGTGCTATCTCACTTGCCGTTTCGCCAAAAGCTGCGAGAGACAGGCAACTGCCGGCGACCAACCACAATGTTCTCCGTAACGGGCTTGCGATGAAAATCATCTTGGTTCACCTTCGTTTCTAAGCCATCCGTTCAGTCACGACGCCGCGCTATCCACCATCTCCACCATCTCCGCCGCCATCTCCCCCACCGTCACCGCCGCCGCCGCCGTCTCCTCCGCCACCGTCGCCGCCGTCGCCGAAGCCATCACCCATGCCGCCGCCGTCGCCCGTGAAAGTTCCGCCATCGCCGGCGCTGCCCCCGTCACCGCTGCCGCTGCCGCCGTCTCCACCGTCTCCGGTATAGACGCAGCTGCCTGAAGCCAACGTGCCGCCTCCCAGCGAAAACAACAAATTCTTCTGGGTTTCATAGCCGCCGACAAAAGCCTGTATCGGAACGTCTCCCTGTCCCAAACCCGGTGGAATAATCACGTCAATCTGATAAAGTCCAGCGCTCGACAAGCCGACGAAAACCGGCTTCAACATCGCGCCGTTGATATAAATTGAGAATGGTTCGGTGATTGGTGCAGCGCCTGAAAAGACTTTTCCGGCTGGCACTGCTGGACTCGTCGGCCCGAACCCGACGCCGAAAAGTTCAACCAGATCACCGGGTCTCGCGCCAACCGTAACATAGCCGAAACAGTTCCCGTCAGGTCCCAGAATGTCGTATGCTCCAGCGCCGTAAGCGCCGGAACCGTTTGATCTGACAATGACGGCAGACACATGCCTGGCATCGCGCAGCTCAAAGGCTGGGGAATACGGATATAACGTTACCGACGAGGTTGCTGCCCCGCCGGTCGTCGTGACAATAACGGATACTTTGCCCGTCGCGCTATCATCCGGAGCTTGCGCGTTGATCTGGCCGGGACTCACGAAGGAGAGATAGGCCGGTTTCCCATTGATCTCCACGCTAGTACCGCCCAAGGCCGTAGGGAAATCGCCCTCCCAGGAAGCCGTCCCGCTGGCAAGGTTTGTTCCAAAGATTGAGATCCAGGAACCGGGTTGAATGGTATTAACGGTCCCATAAAGTGGAACCACGCCACCAGATGAAATAGCCGGTGCATTCGCCTCAGGTTGAACAGCCTCCGGAGCCGATGCCGCGAAGGCTAATCTCAAGTTCCGTCTAGCCATCGCTAACTTGACAGACCTCAGCACCGGCTCGTTCGGTGGATTGGTGAATGGCTGCTCGGTCGTAAGTAGATTGGGCCCTGGGATACTCTCGGCAGGGCTCAATACGGAGGGGTTGGTCACCATCGCCATTGCCGAGCCGGTAACCGCCGCGTAGAGCGGCCAGTGCCCAACCCGGCGCTTCATCGCGTCCTTCAGAGAAGAAGAGGAGCGCGTGGCCATGTAAGCTTCCAGGCGATCCTTTCGCGTAACGCTCATCACTCACCTCCTGAGACAAGCGGCTCACTTAGCAAAGACGCAGGAAAGCGGCCAGTTTGTAACCCGTGATCTGAATCAAGTTGGCGTAGCACTACAAGGGACCTGCCACTCCCAGCTTGATAGTACAGCTTCCGGGCTCCCAACGGCCTACATCGCCAGCTGTAATTATGACGGTTCTTGGCAGTAGAGCTGCGAAGCAGGTATTACTTGTCGCCTGCCCGCACAAAGGCGAAAAGCTCGTTTACGTAAGTGAGGGCATAAAAGTCCCCAGTCTCGGCATTGTAAGTGAGCGCATTAGTGATCGCGTCCGGAAGCTGATGCCTGCCTGTGATCTCATCGGTTGCCGGATCGATCTCATAAACCACGCCGTCACAAGCGCCGAAATAAATTCTTCCATTCAGTAATCTGGGAGGAGAGTAAACCTTGGACGCGGCGAAGATCCTGGTCTTCACGAGACGCCGCTCCAGATCGAGAACATAGAGGTATTTATCGGTCGACCCGACATAAGCCTTATCGTTCGTTACCAGAGGCACCGTATAGATGGTGTTATCCGTTTTGACTGACCAAACTTCGTGTCCCGTCTCGATATCGATGATATAGATCCAGCCGTTCGCGCACCCGGTGACGAGATGACCCCGTGTGGTATCGAAGGCCGGAGCGTGCCGGATGGAACCTTTCTCGCCGCCTTGCCCCTTGGTCTCAAACCGCCAGCGCATCGCGCCACTGGGGGCGTCGAAAAGGAACATCTCGTTATCGTTGCTGCCGCAGGCTACCAGTTGCCGTTCCGGCCAATAGGCGGGAGACGCATGGGTATAGCGCTTCGTCGTATGCTCCCAAACCTTCTCGCCGTCTCCCATCCTTAATGCGGCGATGCTGCCCCGCTTCCCTTCGACAGCGAATTCCAGTCCGATAAAGAGCAGGCCCAGTTCGGGCGCGAGAGCCGGTGACGAACCGACCCAATCTGCGCCGGTGAATCGCCAGACCTCCGTGCCGGTCTCAGCGTCAAGGCAATACACGTTTCCGTCGTAACTGCCGAAATAGACCTTACCGTCATGAATCGCCGGGCTCGACCAGAGATTCTTGTGCCCCGCGGCATTGACCCTGAATCTCCATACCTCCGAACCGTTGCGCGCATCGAGGCACCAGAAAATGCCGCAATCGCTGCCGAAATAAACCCGCTTGCCGTCGGTAGCCGGGAAGGACTTTGGAACGCGATGGAAAAAATTTGGATCAGGAGAAGCGAAGCGCCACCGGTTGTGAAACGCCGCCATAGGCCGCGCCGCCGGACCTTCAATAGATAGGCCGAATTCGCCGAGCCTGAATGGTGCCAGAACCGAAATGCCGCGCCGCTCCCGCCAAAGCCTGCCCGGCGAGCTCTCGTAATCGATGAGCACAAAGACGGCAGCAATGGACTTGTCTACCTGTTCCAGGACCACCCGTGCCTTTTCCATGCTGTTGCCCGAATTAAGAACATCGTCGACCATGATGATCGGCGCGTCGCTCACAGCTCCCTCGATGGAACTGCCCGTGCCGTAAGTCTTACGCTCCTTACGGATCGTGAAACCGTTTATGGGCGTGCCGCGCGCGAGCGATTTCATGAGGATTGCGGAGAGCAAAGGAATCGCGGCAGCTTCCATACCGCCTAGCTGAAACGGCATCCTTCCGGCGCACTCCTGCCAAAAAAGTTCGGCAGCAGCGTCCAGGAGCTTCGCGTCCATGAATAACCGCCGCATCTCGATGAGCCAGCGATTGCTGTTCCCGCTGGGCGAAATCAGCCGCTGATCTCCCTCCCGCAGGATGCCGCGCTCCCGAATGGCCGAAGCAAGCAAGTCCCGTGCGGAAGTTGCGGGACGATCCTCCGCCTGCGCAGGTTCCGTCACCCTGCTGCGGTCTGGCGCTGGCAGAATCGGATTGACAGCCAAATCGCTGAAATCCGCGGCCAGTAAGTCGAAGATGTAATGGATGCGCCATTCATCGGACTCATTATAGGACTCATGATACTGCTTGTTGTCGAACCACCAAAGTTCTCCCTCCTGCATCCGCACCTGCTCATCGCCGCTGATCAGAACGCTGCCCTTCGTGCTATGGAGCACCAGATGGAAACGGTCGCGGAGGAAGTAATAAGACCCCGCGTCAATATGGCGGAAAACTTGCGATTTAGGCTTCAGACGCACGATCGTGGCGCGCGACAGCTGACAATTCATCTCCTCCGCAAACTCGGTCATGAAGGCTAATGCTCTTGGAAATAATTTCGAGACACTGGTGAGACGACACTCCTGATTCTCGTTGACGTGCAGGTCCGGCCGGGGGGCGGCTGAGCTGAGGAAAATAGTGTTCGTCTCCCGCTGGACGCGAATTCGATCCTGGCGTCCCGTGTCGATCATCCAGGCCTGTTCCTGCGCGCGCACTTCGTCAAGGAGGGGAGCGACATGAATACCGGAGCGAATGAGCTTAAAATATTTCATGAGGCCCGAGCAAGTCTGACATTATATCCCCTCGGTTTACGGGAGAAGACGATCTTCCTTGTCCACCACTGCCCACCAAAGGTTCGATGCTGCGTTGGAGACGCTCGTTGCGAAGGTCAAGAGCGACCGGTCCATTCTGGCAGCAATCCTTTGTGGCAGTCTGTCCCACGACACGGTTTGGGATAAGTCCGATATCGATCTGGTGCTGGTAACGATCGACGACAAGAAGGTCAGCCGATGAGCCTTGTCGCTATACGCTGACGGGATCAATGTACACGCCGCGCTGATACCGCGGACGGAGTTTCGCAAGGCTGTCGAAGGCTCCCTCCGCAACTGCTTCTCGCACTCCTTCCTGGCTAAAGGGCGCCTGCTCTATACCCATGACGAAACCATCGCCCGTCTCTGTGAGCAACTCCTCGTAATCGGGTGAACGCGATCTCCAGCTCCAACGCCTCAACGCAGCCGGCGAGCGCCCTTCCCTCCATCTACAAAGCCCATAAATGGTTTCGAACGCGCGGCGACCTGGAATACACGGCGCTCTGGATCCTCTACGCCGCCAATCCCCTGGCCAAGATCGAAGTCCTGAATGCGCGCCTGCTTGCCGATCGCGAGGTGATCCCGCAGGCCATGAAGCTGAATCCCGACTTCTTCAAAATCATCTACCTCGATCTGCTGAACTCGAAGAAAACCAGGAAGAGCGTGCAAGCCGCCTTATCCGCTATGGACGCCTATATCGCAGACCAGCGCGCAAGACCTGTTCCAACCCGTCTTCGACTACCTGCGCGAAGTCGGCGAGGCTCGTTCCGCGAGCGAAATCGACAACCACTTCAGGCGCAACTTCGGAGCCCGCTGCGTCTCCGGTATTTGTGAGTACCTGGCCGATCAGGAGTTGATCGGTAAAGCGTCTTTGCCGGTTCGACTGACGAAGAAGAGCAACGTGGGGGTGGAGGAAATGGCGTTTTTCCACCGTAGCATTGCGCCTGCAGAAGGTCCCGATGCCTGGTAAACCAGCGGCGGCTAAGCCCAAAGCCGCTCCTCGCACGACCATCGCGGTGCAGGGCGCGCGCGTCCACAATCTGAAAAACGTATCGCTCGAACTGCCGCGCGACAAGCTCATCGTGGTCACCGGGCTCTCCGGCTCCGGCAAATCGAGCCTGGCCTTCGACACCATCTACGCCGAAGGCCAGCGCCGCTATATGGAATCGCTCTCCACTTACGCCAAGCGCTTCGTCGTCGCAGGTGGCCAAGCCCGACGTGGACTTCGTCTTCGGCCTCTCGCCGGTCATCTCCATCGAGCAGAAGACCACCGGCAGCAACCCGCGCTCCACCGTCGGCACCATGACCGACATCGCCAGCTATCTGAATCTGCTTTTCGCCACCATCGCCGAACCGCATTGCCCGCGCACCGGCGAGCGTGTGCCCAGCCGCACCGCGAACCAGATTCTGGAAGCCATTCTGTCCCTGCCCGAAGGCGCCGAAATCGAACTGCGCGCTCCGGTGTTCAAGCTCTACGGCGAAGATCTGACTTCGTCTTGACCGAGGTCCGCAAGAAAGGCTGCCGCCAGCTCGATCGATCGACGGCAAGCCCGTCGACATCTCCGCCGAACTCGACCTCGACGAATCGACAGTCACGCGACATGGACGCGGTGGTGGACCGCTTCGTGGTCGGCCCGCAGCACGAGAAAGCCATCAAGGCCGGAATCGCCGCCACGCTGCTGGTGGGCGACGGGCTGATGCAGATCGCAAGTCGCTGAAGGGTGCGGCCAAAGCCGAAAGCGGAACGTTTCTACAAAGGCCTCTGCAGCCACACGCATCATTTCGTCTACGGCGACATTCAGCCCGAGTACTTCATGTTCAACAATCCGGAGAGCGCCTGCCGGACCTGCGGCGGTCTGGGCATCCACAAGATCACGCATCCGGAACTGCTGGTGCCCGATCCCAAGCGCAGCATCGCGGGCGGCTGTTTCGTGCGCGAGGCCTTCAAGTACAATCCCGACACCTGGGACGGGCGCGTGATGTACAGCCTCTCGAAGGAACTGCAATTCTCGCTCGACACGCCCTGGGAGAAGCTGCCCGAAGCGGTGCGCAACGCCATTCTGTACGGCCTGGACGGCAAAGAAAATCGTCATGTCCGTGCCGCCCGATGCCAAGGTCAAGCGCGACGAAGCCGAAGGCAAGGAGGTCGGCTTCGGCGGCATCGCGCGCCGCATCGAGCGGCATTACCGGCGCTACCGCCAGCGCGGCGAAGCCAGTTCCGGCATGGAAGCGTGGCTCGACAAAGTGATGGTGGAGCACACCTGCCCCGACTGCAAAGGCGCGCGCCTGCGCGCCACCCGGCTGCTCTTCACCATCGCCGGCAAGACCATCCACGATGTGGGCCATCTTCACTTCGACGAGCTGCACGCATTCCTCGGCAGCCTCAAACCATCGGGCCGCGGCGCCGATGCGGGCCGGCAGGTGCTGGGCGAAATCCGCGGGCGTCTGGAACGTTGCTGCTCGGCATCGGCCTCGACTACCTGAATTTCAACCGCCGTTCCGGCACGCTTTCGGGCGGCGAATCGCAGCGCATCCGCCTCTCCACGCAGATCGGATCGGGTCTGATGGGCATGCTCTACGTGCTCGATGAGCCCAGCATCGGCCTGCATCCCAAGGACAACGTGAAGATGATCGCCACGCTCGAAAGCCTGCGCGACATCGGCAACACCGTGATCGTGGTGGAGCACGACGAAGACACCATTCGCGCCGCCGATCATATCGTGGAGATGGGCCCGGGTCCGGGCGTCCACGGCGGGGAAGTGGTGGCGCAAGGAACCCTCCACGACCTGATGGCCTGCAAGGCGTTCGCCGACCGGCCAATTTCTCTCCGGCAAACGTTCCATCGCCACTCCCAAAAATCGCCGGAAAGGCCAGGGAAAAATGCTGACCGTCCGCGGCGCGCGCGAGAACAATCTGAAAGGAGTCGACGTCAGCTTCCCGCTCGGCATGCTGATCGCGATCACGGGCGCGTCGGGTTCCGGCAAAGAGCACGCTGATCAACGAGATCCTGTACAAGGCGCTGTGGAAGCGCCTGGTGGACACCCGCACGCTGCCGGGCGACCACGACTGGACTGGACGGCGCGGAGCATGTGCATAAGGTGGTGAACATCGACCAATCGCCGATCGGCCGCAACAGCCGCTCGAACCCGGCGACGTACATCGGCTTCTACGACACCATCCGCGAGCTGTTCGCGCGTGCCCCGCTCTCCATGGAGCGCGGCTACAAGGCGGGACGCTTCAGCTTCAACGTCAAGGGCGGCCGCTGCGAGGAGTGCCAGGGCGAAGGCGTGATCACGCACGCAGCTCTACTTCATGCCGGACGTGGAGGTGATCTGCGGCGCCTGCAAAGGCGCGCGCTTCAGCAGCGAGACGCTGGACGTCACGCTGCGCGGCAAGACCATCACCGATGTGCTCAATATGTCGGTGGAGGAAGGCGTGGCGTTCTTTGCGGACGAGCCTGCGATCGCAAGAAGATCGAAGTGCTGAGCGATCTGGGGCTGGGCTACCTGACGCTCGGCCAATCCGCCACGACGCTCTCCGGCGGCGAAGCGCAGCGCATCAAAATCGCCTCCGAGCTTTGCAAACTGCAGCGCTCGAAGCATACGCTCTATATCCTGGACGAACCCACCACGGGACTGCATCTGGCGGATGTCGAGCGTCTGCTGGAATGCCTGAACCGCCTGGTGGACGCGGGCCACACGGTCTTGTGATCGAGCATCATCTCGATGTCATCAAGACTGCCGACCATGTGATCGATCTCGGACCGGAAGGCGGCCATGCCGGCGGCGAGGTCGTCGTGACCGGCACGCCCGAGGAGGTCGCCGCATGCAGGGCTTCGCATACCGGCCGGTTTCTGAAAGAGCGGTTGGGCAGCAGGTAATCCGCTCGTGAGTGGTCGTCTATCTAAATTCCAGCCGCATAGTAGAGCTCTACCGGCGCTTCCACCGGCTCATAGATCACCGCGGAAAGATAGCTGGCTAAGGCTTCGGCCTGTTTGCGCAGTTCGGGTACCGCGGTAGTTTCGAAGAGCCCGCCCACACGAGTAGGACCGAGGGTCAGCAACCAGTCGGTGGTGACGCCGTCGGCGTCGACCAGAACACCGTAGGAATTGGTCCGTAAGCCCTTGCCGATATAGTTGGGAGCAATCCTTTCCGTGCCGAGCAGACATTGGATGAGGGGATTGGTCAGGCGCCGGTAGTCTTCCTCTGAGCCGGTACAGCTGATCGCGCGATCAACATCCAGGGTAAGAGGAGTGCCGTCACGCTGGATAATCTCGGCGCGAATTCCACCCTCGCAAGCCAGCAGCCGCCGTACCCGTCCCGCGTGGACGCAAAGTTGGCCATGCTCGCGCGCGGCAGCGACTCTGGCGCCAATCGCTGGAGCCATTCTATGTCGGTGAATATCCCACCAGGTTTTCAAGTGCCGGAGAACGCGGCGTTGCTCAACGGGTTCCATGGCGCACCAGATATCGTTGGTAACGTTTCGCAGCGAATCGATTACCGCGCGCCAGTCGACGCCTCTGGATTCGGCTTCCCGGACGCTCCGGCGAATGGCGCGAAGCAGTTCACGAGCGCCCGCGTGCGGAGGAGCGACATAGGGGTCGGGCAGCGGGTGATAAAAAGTGTGGGGGTGAGGAAGCTTGCCGCGGCGGGAGACACAATGGACGCGGCCGCGATAACCTTGGCCTTCCAGGGCGAGGAAGGCGTCCACTGCGGTTAGTCCGGCCCCGATCAGCAGGATTTGTTGTTGGGGATGGTGTTCCTTATCGAACGGACCTGCCAGAGCGCCCGACACCCAAGGCGAACCGTAGTAGCCTGCCGGAGCGCCTTGCAATAGCCCCGGCGCTGGATTACCCGTAGCCATCACGACCTTGTCCGCCTGGACACGTTCGCCGTTACTGAGCACCAGGCGGGCCTGCAGGCCGTCATGCGATACGGCACAGGCTTCAGCATAATGCTGGCGGAAACGGCTCCGGGGTACGGCGTCGCGGACCGAGGTCTGGAGAAGGTCCTGAATGTAGGCGCCGAAAAGTTTGCGGGGCGCGAAAAAATCGGGAGGGGCCGCCGGCTTGCCGTTCGCGTGGAGCCAGTGGAGAAAGTGCATAGGCTCGGAACCGAAGGCGCTCATGCGGACAGCCGGCACATTAAGGAGATGGTCGTCCCAGACCGTCGAGTAAGCGAGACCGCGCCCGGCGGTTCGCGGATCAATCAGGTCGATGTGCACCGGACGCTTGCCGCGCAGAAGGTGAATGGCGACCAGCGTACCGCTAAATCCGCCGCCGATGATGGCGACGCGTTGTACGGAAAGTTCGGGATCAGGCATGCGGACCTTTCGGCTGAATTACGATTCCGTATCAATGAATCTCGTTACCGCGAGCTGATCGCGGGACCACACGGAACCGGGGCGCGTGAACTGACGGGGATCCGCAACATTCATAGTATACAATATATCAAAGCCGCAGCAGCCGTCTGGCGTCGCTCACAGCCAGGTATTTCTATTCTCGTCGCGCTACACTGACAGCGATATGAAAATTGCCCTTGTAACCGGCGCGGGCAGCGGTATTGGCCGCGCCGTGAGCCTGACCCTGCAGCGTGCAGGTTACTCGGTCGTGCTCGCCGGACGCCGCGGAGCGGAGTTGCATCGCACCGCCGCTCTTGCCGATCCGCACGGCGGCCGCATGCTTCCCGTTCCGGCGGATGTCAGCCAGCCGGATCAGGTCCGCGCGCTCTTCGCCGCTGCACACGACAACTTCGGCCGTCTCGACCTGCTCTTCAACAATGCCGGCAAAGGAACGCCTGCCGTCCCCATGGAAGATCTCACCTATCAACAATGGATGGATGTAGTCGGCGTTAACCTCACCGGCTCGTTTCTTTGCGCGCAGGAAGCCATCCGGATGATGAAAACCCAGGACCCTCGCGGCGGCCGTATCATCAACAATGGTTCCATCTCCGCGCACGCGCCGCGTCCCCACTCCGCGCCCTACACGTCCACGAAGCATGCCATCTCCGGGCTGACGAAGAGCATCTCTCTTGACTGCCGGAACTTCGATATCGCCTGCGGCCAGATCGATATCGGCAACGCCGCGACGGAGATGACGGACCGTATGACTCAGGGCGTACCGCAAGCGAACGGGACGACGATGGTCGAACCACGCATGAACGTCCAGCACGTCGCCGACGCAGTGCTCTACATGGCCAACCTTCCTCTCGACGCAAATGTCCAGTTCATGACGATCATGGCTACCACGATGCCGTTCATTGGTCGCGGGTAGGGTCGTTAGACGTATGGATGTTTGTAATACCCAGGTCGCACACTTGACGTTACAAAATGGAGTAAACCATGGAACAGTCCCGCCGTCGCCTTCTGGAAGAGCTGCTGGCAGGTGGGGGACTGGCCGCTCTGCTGGCGAGCCAATCCACCGCTCAATCGGAGACTCCTCCGGGTGCATCCGAGATTCGCCCAGCGGATTTTTGGGGCTCTTTTTATGACAGCGTCGATCCCAACAAGGGTAGAGGCGCCCCCAAGCCCCAACCGGCTGCGCAGGGCAAGGACGTGGTTTATCTCTATTCCGAAAAAGGCGACGAGTTCTCGTACGCCGATAAGCTCACCAAGTCCGACCTGCTGAACCACCCGGGCGACGTGACCATCGATATCGTTCTTGGCCAGTTCCGGCCCAGTAAGGATGACGATAAGACGATCAAACAATATACTTCGTCTCAGCTGCGTATCGACTGCGTTCAGACTCAGAAGTTTCTGGATATTCTCGCCCCTTCCGCGTGGGTCGCGCTGGCCTCTTTGTTCACGGACAAAGCAGGCAAACTGCCTTCGCTGCAGCAACTCGGATTTCAGCAACCCAATCTGATCAGCGGGCCGAGCAAAGTCATCCTTCCCGGTGGCGCTGGAAAGTTTTCGGTGAACGTTTCGTCAATGTCGAAGGAGTCGAAACTTCACGAGATCTTGCGCCAGGGAGTGAAAATAGCAGGGGTTGTCTCGCCGCTTATCGGATTCCCGGCCATCAGCATCCCGGCCGCTCAAGCTTTCACTGCAATTTACAGTCTTCTGGAGGAGCGCGCTTCGTTCATCATGAGCAGTCCGCTGGTGCCTGCCGCGGCAACCCAGGCAGCAGTTGCAGCTGCGAATTTTCCACTGTCATACGTTCCCCTGAAAACCGGAAATTATGCGGTAGTTCCCCAAGCTCACACGGATGTTTTGAGCGCGAAACTAGCGGCCCTCAAGCTACAGCAGGGCTACCTCATCGATCCCACCGTGCCTGCCAACCGGCCCATCGATCAGATCGCCAATGACTCAATCCCGGACGTCACGTACGTCACCCTGAAGCTGACCGTGAAGCCGCTCACCCTGCCGGCGCAAGGCAGTTCCGCGGTCAGCACCACCGATTCCAGCACGCCCGCCAAGAAGTCAACTTCGTCAGGCGCGGCAGCCAAGAAGACTCCATGAGATGGGCTGCGATTCTGTTGTTTTGGGCCGCGTCCGGCTGGCGAGTTCACGCGCAGTGTCAACCGGTACGCCGGGCGCTGGTGGTCGGTATCAACACTTACGAAGCAGGGAAGACCCGTAAGCCCCCAGCCAAAACCGCAAATCCGCTAGTCTCCCGTCTGCCGGTGATGGGAGTTGCAAACCGGCCGGCGTTCCCCAACTTGGACGGCGCGGTAAACGATGCTGTAGATTTTGCCGCGTTGCTTCAGAATTACAATTTCGATCCAAAGAACATCGAGTTGCTTACCGAAGAGCAGGCCACCGCGCAGCAAATTCTCGATCGTTTCCAAAGCCGGCTAATCGACTCCTCCACGTGTCCAGGCGACATCAGTGTGTTCTTCTATTCCGGCCATGGTTCGGAAATCCGCAACATCGCTCGACCCGAAAACTCAACTGATGCTTACGATCAGACGCTCGTGCCTTACGATGCCGTGGACGGAGGCGCGGACGTTCGCGACAAAGAACTGGCGCGTCTCTACCTCGCGGCGGCGAAGAAGGGAATTTGGCTGACCGTGATCGCCGACAGTTGTCACAGCGGAGGACTCAGCCGCGGCGCGACTTCCTTTGCACGCGGCAAGGACGCACCCAACGATCCCCGTTACGTGAATGATAAAGGCATCCCGGAAGACCCGACCCGCAGGAGTTCCGGCGTTCCCCATCCCGTGCTCGTCCTGGCAGCGGCTTTCGAAAAAGAAGAGGCGAAAGAAGACGATACCGGAGACAAAACCCACGGCGCCTTCACTAAAGCTTTACTCGAAAGGATGTCGACCCATCCGCAAAACGAAGCCATAGGCGCGCTCTTCAGCGACGTACAGGTAGCCGTGTCGAACCGCTTCGGCGACCAGCACCCGCAAATCTTTGGCGAAGGCCGCGACCGCTTGGATATGTTTGGCCAAACAGCCAATTCCGCCAGCGGAATGATTGTTCGATTTCGCAGGATCAACCCTGATGGCACGTACCTCCTCGACCGGGGCGCCGTATCTGGCATATATGAGAACTGCGTTCTCGCGAGCGAAGCCAAAAATTCAGACGGTCTGCGCTTTCGCGTCACGCAAGCGCGCCTCACCGATTCCGACGCCGAAGTGGACAGCGGCAGTGCCGCCAGCCTCCAACCGGGCGAGCGCTTCCATCTGGAACGCTGGGTCGTGCCCCTGAATAACGCTCTGGTGGTTTACTACCAGAAACACGGGCCAACTCTCGCGGAACTTACGCAAGCAGCCGCAGCCTTGAAGAAACTGCAGGCGGCGAAAATCAGGATTGTCCGCGATCCCACCGTGGAAAACTCGCAATACCAGCTCTGGTGGATCGAAGGGAACTTGGCAACTAGTCGGCGGGGCTGCAAACTCGTGCCGTAAGATGGGGACGCTCCTTGATCCCGAGGAACTGAAAAAACTCCTGCCCGCGGGCGCAAGTTTGTTCGTCAACTTCCCGCTGCCATCGTTGCCGGCTTCCATCGAATTGGGAGAGGGTTCAAAGAATGATGCGGTCCATGTACAAAAGAGTCCCGCTGGTCCTGACTATACACTCGCGGGTCAATGGGATGGAGCGGAATTCTTGTATGCGTGGGTGCGGCCCGGTGCCATCTCCGAGGACCAGAACGAGATGAATCTTCCGGTTCGCACCGACTGGTTTTCGGCCGCCTCGCCCGCTTTTGCAAGCGACCTTTGTGAAGCGGCGCTCAAGCTGAACCGCATCAAAGCCTGGATGACGTTGAGCCCACCGCCCGGCGGAGACGATAAGTCGAATCGTTTCCCTTATCGCCTCAGCCTTCGCAAAGTAGGTACTTCCGATTCTCTGCGCGACCGTGAATCGCAAACTCACCAGGGAGAGCGTTACAAAGTCTGGTTGACCGCCAGTGCCGCCATCAAGGGTGACATTCCGCCGCGCTGGATTTACGTCTTGGCAATTGACCGCGATGGAGACATCCAGGTGCTCATCCCGTCGGGGGAGGGAAATACGGGCAATCAGGTGCCCCTCGACACCCCTCCGGCGGAATTGCAGTTGACCTCCCAGCCTTACGATTTCGAAATCGGCGGACCCTATGGCCTCGACACGTACATTCTCTTGACATCGGCGGATCCTATCGATCCGCGCGTTCTTTCCGCGTCTGGTGTGCGCTCGCGTTCGGCAAACCACGAAGGCGCGAATCCGTTGGCGAATCTGCTGAGTAGCCTTGGCGCCAGCGGGCGGAGCAGAGACGCCGCGAAAGCCGCCCCCGTCCCCATCACGTGGTCTATAGAGAGATTGACAGTTCGCTCGCTGGAGCATGAAACCCCTCAATAGCCCACACCAGAAAGGGCAAAGGCGTTATACCCACAAGCCAGTGCTTAGATATTTTAGCCCGGTGTCACAGATCATCACTACCGCGGTCTTGCCCCGATACTCCCCGCTCAACAATCGCGACGCGGCTGCCAAATTGGCGCCGGAAGAGAATCCGGCAAAGATTCCCTCCGTGCGAGCCAGCCTGCGAGTGCACTCGATGGCTTCGTCATCCCCGACGCGCAGCACTCCGTCGACATGTTCCGGCCGGATCTGCGGCAGAGGATCCATTCCATACCCACCGCCCTGAATCTGGTGTCGCGCACTTTCCGGCTCGACGACGAAGCATCTCGTGCGGGGACTTGCTTCCTTAAATGCCGCCGCACATCCGGCAAATGTTCCGCCGGTCCCGACGAAGTCGCAGAATACGTCGATCGGATACGGTGATTGCTCGAGTACTTCCGGACCGGTATGAAGATAGTGAGCCCGGAAGTTGGAGTCGAGTTGAAACTGATCGGCGCGAAAGGCTTCGCGTTCCCGGACGATGCGCACGGTCGCTTCTTCCACCCGTGCCAGATCTTCGCCGGAAACTTGTCCGACCACTGAGCCGGCAGCTTGGGGAACCAGCACTACCTCTGCACCTAAGCCTGACATCATGCGCGCCCGCTCCATGGAATTCCCGGCCGACATTACGGCCACGAATGGATATCCTTTCACGGCGCAGACGATCGCGAGACCGGTCCCGGTGTTGCCGCTGGTCAGTTCCACGACGGTCTGTCCGGGACGCAGCCGCCCATCGCGCTCGGCATCTTCGACCATCTGCAAAGCGATGCGATCTTTCTTAGACCCGCCCGGGTTAAGATACTCCAGCTTCGCGAGAATGCGTCCCGCGCCGAAGCGCATCAATTCCACCAGCGGAGTCTGCCCAATAGCTTCGAGAACGGATTTCTTGAGCGGCGTCATTGTGGGGGTCCTTACGTACAGAAAATTGTCCCGCCTGCGACCAATCCGGCCATTACCTGTTAACCTAAATGATTGCAATGACATTAGACGAGATTCGCGAACTGATCAAACTGGTCGCGGAAACCAAGGTGGCTGAGCTCGAAGTTCAGAGAGGTGACGATCGAGTCCGAATCCGGTTGGCTCTCCCTTCTGAACTCTACAATTCAGCTCCAATCTACCATCCCGTGCCCATGGCTTCTTCGAATCCTGCGGTAGCCTCCACGCCAATTGCGGCGCCGGAAGTTCCGTCCCTTGCCATGCGTAACGAGAAGCCCACCGGGCCGCCCAAAGACGGAACGGTATTGGTAAAAAGTCCCATCGTCGGGACGTTCTATGAATGTTCGGCTCCCGGCTCGCCGCCTTTCGTGCGGGTTGGAGAATCGGTGCAGCCCGGCAAGGTGCTCTGCATCATCGAGTCGATGAAGCTGATGAACGAGATTGAAGCTGAAGTCGCCGGAGTCATTGAAGCCAAGTTAGTCCCCAACGGACAGCCGGTCGAGTACGGAGAAGCCCTGTTTGTCATCCGCCCCGTTTAAGAAAATCCTGGTCGCCAACCGGGGAGAGATCGCACTGCGCGTCATCTGCGCATGTAAGGAACTCGGCATCCCGACGGTCGCCGTCTATTCCGAGGCCGACCGCTACAGCTTGCCGGTGCGCTTCGCCGACGAAGCCATCTGCATCGGCCCGGCCAAGAGCGCGCGCAGCTACCTGGACATCCCGAGCATCATCAGCGCCGCCGAAATCACCAATACCGACGCCATCCATCCCGGCTACGGCTTCCTGAGCGAGAACGCCGGCTTTCGCGGAAGTCTGCGAAACCTCCGGCATCACTTTTATTGGACCCAGCCCGAAGTGATCCAGGCCATGGGCATCAAAGAGCGGGCCCGCGCGATCATGCGCGATCATGGCGTGCCCGATTCTTCCCGGCTCGAGCCGGCGTGCTCCACAGCGCTGAAGAAGCCATGGAACTGGCCGCGCAGATCGGCTACCCGTCATCCTCAAAGCCTCGGCCGGCGGCGGCGGACGCGGTATGCGTATCGTAATCATCTCGCCGAACTGCCGGCACTTCTCGCGCAGGCGCAGAACGAAGCCGGCGCGTCATTCAGTTCCGCCGATGTGTATCTGGAGAAGTTCGTCAGCGCGCCCCGCCACATCGAATTCCAGATTCTGGCCGATCAGCACGGCAACGTGGAAATGCTGGGCGAGCGCGAGTGCAGCATCCAGCGGCGTCATCAGAAGCTGCTCGAAGAGTCGCCCTCCCCGGCGCTGAGTGCGGAGGTTCGCCAGAACGTTTCAGCCGCTCTCTCGAAAGCCCTCTGCGCGATCGGCTATACCAATGCCGGGACCGTCGAGTTCCTGATGGATGAGACCGGCCAGCTGTACTTCATCGAAGTCAACGCCCGGATTCAGGTGGAGCATCCGGTCACCGAAATGGTAACCGGAATCGACCTGGTGAAGGCGCAGATTCGCATCGCGGCCGGCGAGAAGCTCGCCGACATCCTGGATTTGCCGTGCAGCCCCGCGGGCCACGCGATCGAGTGCCGCATTAACGCGGAGAATCCCGACACGTTCACGCCTTCGCCGGGCCGCATCACGGGTCTCAATCTTCCCGGCGGCATTGGCGTCCGCGTCGATACCCACGCCTATACTGACGGCGTGATTCCGCCTTACTACGATTCGCTGGTGGCAAAGCTGATCGCCCACGGGCGCGATCGCCACGGAAGCGATCGAGCGGATGAAGCGGGCGCTGCAGCATGTTTATCGTCGAAGGCATCCACACGTCGATCCCGCTGCACCAGAAAATCCTGGCGGATCCCGATTTCGTGGCCGGCAACTTCGACACCAACTTCATTAAGCGCTTCGGCAAGCACTGAGCGGCCGGATGGCTCTATTTCCCGCTGAAGACAGGCTTGCGCTTGTCCAGGAAGTGCTTGACGCCTTCGCGAAAATCCTCGCTGTCGAAGCTCTTGAACATCTCCAGGTCGGCCTCTTCGCTGGCTTCGCAGAGAGTCTGGAACAGCGAGTCGTAGACCTGCTTCTTCATGACTCGCAGAGATCTCGGCGATACCGAATGCGCCAGTTCCCCCGCATACGCGCGCACCTCCTCCTCGAACGTCTCTTGCGGGATAACGCGATTAACCAGCCGTAATGACAGCGCCTCTTGCGCCGTCACCTGCCTCGCCGATAGCAATAGATCGAGAGCCGCGGCGTGGCCCGCCAGCCGCGAAAGCATCCAGCCGATACCATATTCGGCAATTAATCCGCGCTTGGCGAAAGCGGTAGTGAATGTCGCCTCCGTGGACGCGAGGCGAATATCGCAGTACAGCGCAATCACCAATCCAAGTCCGGCAACGGGACCGTTGATGGCTCCGATCACCGGCTTCTTCAAGGAAGGGAAATACGAGTACCGCTTCTGGAAATCGCTGCGGGCGCCATGGCACTTGGGCACCGGGTTGCGGTCCTGGTATTCGCGTACGATTTCAGAAATGGTCCGTCCGGCGGCTCCCGAGAACATTTCGGCCATGCCCTGGACGTCCGCGCCCGAGCAGAACCCGCGTCCCGCGCCGGTGAGTACGATGACACGCACCGCATCGTCGCGATCGGCCTTCTGCATGGCGGTGCGGACCTCGCACTCCATCACGTTCGTCCACGCGTTGAGCCGCGTCGGACGATCCAAGGTCACCCAGCCAATGGCATCCTCTACGCGGTAAGTAATCTGTTCGAAGTTCATGACGCAGTCGCTCCTTCGCTCACTTGAGATTGTACTCTCAGAACGTTTCGGGGAAGGCAGAGCCGGGAAGCGCCGGTCCAACGAGTGGCCGTACCGGCAAGCTGTCCTTTGGGTCCCCATACCGTGAGAAGTCGCGGTGGGTAGCCTCCCAACGGTCTACTCCACTTGTGGCTGCGCCTTGCGCCACATTTCGGACCGGATCAATCCCCAACGCTCTTCTTCCCTCTCGCACAGTTCCAATCCGGCTGCGGCGAGCAAGCTTTCCATCGGCGGGAGAACGCGAGTTCTCAGTCCGGTGACGATGCCGAAAAATTGATACAGCGTCCAGAGCCAGATTCTGGCATGACGGCGTCGCCAACCTCGCAGCGGGACCGCGAAGTCGCTGACCAGCCAGACGCCACCGGCCTTCATCGCACCAGCCGTGCGGTGAATCAGATCCCGGGTCTCGGGTTCGCTAAAGCAGTCGAGGAAGAAGAGCGTAAGGACCGCATCATAATGATTGTCACGGAAGCGCGCGGTGAGCGCGTCCTCCTGCCGGAATGAAACTTGAGCAGTATCTCCGATTCGCCCGCGCGCCAGTTCTATCATCTTCGAACTTGTCTCCACCACTTCGATCTGAGCTTGCGGAGAGGAAGCCCGCAACCGCATCAAAGCGCGCCCATCGCCTTCGCCTAAAATCAAAATATGCCGCGCGCCCGTTAAGCGACCGAGGAAAGCGAAACGGCTGCGTTCCAAAGCGCGTCCGAAAGCGGCGTATTCGAACCAGCGATACCAGCGGGCGAATGGATCAATAATCATCGGAAGAAAAGCGGCACAAGCAGCACCGCATCAGCCAGAACTCCTCGCACATCCCCCGTCAGCCGGTCGCCGGATAAATCTACGACTGCCACTCCGACCGCGCAGACGGCAACCGCCGCGTACCATCGGGAGCGTCCGATCGTAGCGCCTAAGCATGCGAGCAGCAGCATCCAGATCCAGGCTCGATCGAACGCTTCCACCAGCACCATGTTTCCCAGACATAGCGCAAAGAACGCGACCGCCGGTAAGCCGAGGACGCGCCAGGGCTGAGCGGTCCCCGTCCACGAGACGAGAAAGACGCCGATCGTAAAGAGCATCGCGGCGCAGGGCTGTTTCCACCTCCGGCCGCCAATCTGCCAAAGAGCGAAGATGGCCAGGTACCCCACGACCGCCGCGGCGGCCATCAAGCCAGTTGAAAAGACGGTGCGGCGCAGCCACAACAGAGCGACGATCGTGTCGGCGAAGAGCACCGTCGCCAGTAGAGTTTTCGCAAACCCGCGGTTCTGACGATAGAACCGATGCCGCGTGGACTCATTTTTCCCCGCGGGATGCCGGACATCAATCAGGCGGTCGGCAAGGTAAATGGCCCAGACCGTAAGTCCCAAACCCCACCGTCCTGCCGGCGTGAGGGTTGACGGATAGCAACGGGCAAGGAAATCCTGCCAGACGAGCGCAACCAATGGCGCGTCGAGACTCAGCACACTCAGCCAAAGCCAGACGGGCTGAGTCACGAGCCTGCAAGTTTCCGCGTGACAAACGGCCGGTGATAAGCCGCTGCCGGATTGTTTGCGGAAGATCCCGCCGATTTCTGGTAAAGCTTGCGCATTCTCATCAGCTCGCTACCCTGCATCGCGAGCGGCCCACGGACTTCGAAGCCCGCGCGAGACCAGCCGGCATCCGCATCCAGATCCGCGCCCGCAGAAATCATACCTGCGTTTGGGACTTCTCCCAATGCTTCTTTTCTTCCCCTACACAATAGGTCACGATGTCGCGGTACAGCCCCCGTATTACGTCGCCATCAAGGCCCGCTGCGATAGCCCAATCGCGACGCGTGTCCAGTACTTTCTGCACGCGGTCAGGCGCTGCTACGGCGGCCGAAGACGTTTTGAACTTTGCAGCGGCTCTTACATAGGCAACTCGCTCGGCGAGTATCCGGATGATCTCTCGATCAAGTGCGTCCATGCCCTCGCGGATCTCTTCGAGGCTGCGGCATTCTTCGGGCGGATTTATTTTGAGGTCACTCATGCTCTTCGGATCGTAACGTGTCGCGGGAATGTGATCCCTCCATCAAAATGACAGTATCACGATGCATGACGTTATAACTCACAGGGACGGTTTCACGAGTGGTTGCTTGGAGGCGGCAGCATGACGCCAATCCTACGTGCCGCTGAACAACAGGGAGCCCGTCGGCCGCTCGATGACCAGTTCGTAGGTCTGTTCCGCCTCCACTTCCCGGTGGACGATCCAGCCTGGGAAGAGGGATCGGAGTTCTCCTGTCTTGGCGGCGAAGCGGCCTTGCCTCCGTACACTGAGCGCGGCTAGCCCTCCCGGACGTACGCCCGCGCGAAGTTTCGGATACAGGTCCCGCTGGAAGTAAAGCCAGCAAACGATGAGGTCGAAGGCATTGTCCGGTATCGGGAAGGGCTCTTGTTCCAGATCGATTACACTCGCCGCGATCGCCGGATGCGAAGCGCGGATCTGGGCTATGGCTTCTCGATCGCGATCCACCGCATCGACGTGCCAGCCTTGCTGATGCAGCCAGATCGCGTGGCGGCCGGCGCCGCACGCAACGTCCAGCGCGTTGCCTGGCGCGAGCAGCGATGCTGCCAGCCTAACTCCCTCGGTAGGTGGAATAGCCATACGGGCTCAGCAGTAAAGGCACGTGATAATGCGATCCATCCTCGCGGATCTCAAATTGGATACTCACTTCCGGAAAAAAGGTTTCCTTCTGGTGATCCGCGAAATAGGCCTCCACGTCGAATCGCAGGCGATAAGCGCCCAGATGCAGATGATCGTTCGGAGGCAATAACTGGCTCACGCGGCCGCTGGCATCGGTGATCGCTTCGGCAAGCATAGTCCAGCCTGATCCCGGAGTGTTGCGCTCGAGTTTGATCAGGACGCCCTCGGCCGGCTTGCCGATGGAGGTGTCTAGAACGTGAGTGCTAATTCCCTTCATCACGAAATAATCCCTCCAATCGGAGTTGAGTGATTTTGGCCTGCTCTTCCGCGGCGAAAGTCATCTCTTCCTCCGGCCGGTTTTCGACGCGAGCGCTAAGCACATCGAGAACATCCTCGGGTGTCTTATTCTGCGCGCAGAAAACAAAGGTAAACCCGAAAGTCGCGTAGTATTCGTGCCGGAGCGTCGAGATCTTATCGATAATCGCGGGATCTGAATCGGGGTGCGCATTGCTGAGTGCGGCGGCGCGCTGGTCGGGGGCGCCGGCGATGGGGTGTGCGCGGAACGCTTCGAGCCAGCCGTATTCCCCCAGTCGCCACCATTGCTCGTCAGCCACTTCCTGTAGCGCCTCGAGCGATCCGTACGGCCTCTTGGCTGCCATTTCCACGGCCCAAGCTTCGCAGCCGCAAATATCCAGCATGTTCGAGCGCGCGGCGTCGAACGGCAGCGCGTTGAATTCTTCAAGCGTCATGTAAGCTCCATGATTAGCATACATTGGTGTTTGGATATGCATTTGACCGACGAAGACCTTCGGCCGCTCGACGACCGGCTGAAGCGCGCCAATGCTGCACATAGCGCTATGTTCCCTGGAGACTCCGTGGAACGCCAACCTGTTCACGTCGTGTATGGAGGAGCGCATCTCTTTAAGAGCGGGACGCCGGCCCGCTTGGGCGCCATCGCACGCGAGTCCCTGCGTGACAACGCGGACGGCCCCGACGACTTCGCGCAGTGCTTCGGGATCGCGCCAAGCTTTGCGGCAGCCGTCTACGCTCGCGTGCAATCAAAGTTAGAGCGCGAACCGGTTGAAGATTACCGGCTGGATTTCGAGGATGGATATGGCTACCGCCCCGACGCCGAAGAGGACGCTCATGCCGTCGCATCTGCGCGTGAATTGGCTGCGGCAACCGGTCAATCGCAGTTTCCGCCTTTTTGCGGATTCCGCATCAAGCCTTTGAGCGAAGCGTTGCGCCAGCGAAGTTTCCGCACCTTTCAACTGTTCATGGAGACCCTGCTCGATTCGACCGGTGGTTCGCTGCCCCCTGGATTTGTCGTGACGTTGCCGAAGATTACTTCGAGCGAGCAGGTTGCCGTGTTCGCTGACTTACTGGATCGCTTCGAATTGCGGGCCGGGCTGGCTGCCGGTTCCCTGCGAATGGAATTGATGGTTGAGACCGTGCAATCGATCGTAACGCCGGATGGACGCGCAGCGATTCCGGAAATGATCCGGGCGGCTCGGGGACGGTGCCGCGGCATGCACTTCGGCGCATACGATTACACGTCCGACTGCAATATAACGGCGAAATATCAAGGATTGGGCCATCCTGCCTGCGTCCATGCGCGCAACATCATGCAGGTTTGCCTGGCAGGAACCGGGGTGATGTTGTCCGACAGTTTGACGAACGTCATGCCGGTGGCGATTCATAAGGGCGCGAACTTGATTCCGCGGCAGGTGGAGGAGAACCGGCTGAGCATTCGCGGGGCTTGGAAACTGGCGTTTGACGATACCCTCAATTCATTGCGGAATGGCTTCTATCAAGGCTGGGATGTCCATCCGGCACAGTTTCCGGCGCGGTATGCCGCGGTCTATTCTTTTTTTCTCGATGGATTGCAAGCAGCTTCAGCGCGGCTGGCTAATTTCATGTCGAAGGCAGCGCAAGCGACGACAGCCGGCATTATCTTCGACGACGCAGCCACCGCGCAAGGGTTGCTTAACTTCTTTCTGCGGGGGATAAACTGCGGCGCGATCTCTGAGGCCGAAGTCAGGGTTACGGGGCTTACGATGGACGAGCTACGGACGCGGTCCTTCGCCGCGATTATGCAAGGGCGAAATTGAAGAGAGCAGGCGAAGGCCTGCGCTAAACGACGTCGACGCCCATGCTGCGGGCGGTGCCTTTGACCGAGCGGATGGCGGCTTCGATGTCGAAGCAGTTGAGATCCGGCATCTTGATTTTGGCGATCTCTTCCACCTGCTTGGCGGTGATTTTGCCGACCTTGGTCTTGTGGGGCTCAGGCGAACCCTTCGCCAGGTTGACCGCGCGCTTGATCAGCACCGGCACCGGCGGAGTCTTGGTGATGAAAGTAAACGACCGGTCCGAGTAGATGGTGATCACTACGGGAATGATCAAACCTTCCTGGTCCTTAGCCGATGTCTTCGCGTTAAACGACTTGCAGAAATCCATGATGTTCACGCCCTGAGGACCGAGGGCGGTACCCACGGGGGGCGCCGGCGTCGCTTTGCCGGCCGGAATCTGCAACTTAACCTGTCCAGTAACCTTCTTCGCCATATGCTATTGCGTCTTCTCTACTTGTAGGAATTCGAGCTCTACCGGGGTGGAGCGTCCGAAAATGGTCACCATGACGCGCAAAGTGCCGCGCTCGGTGTTGACCTCGTCCACTTTCCCTTGGAAATTGGTGAATGGCCCTTCGATGATCCGGACCGTCTCGTTCTTCTCGAACGAGAGCTTGGGCCGTGGTCTCTCCGCCGATGTCTGCTGGCGGTACAGGATTTGATTGACCTCGTCGGCGGTCAAGGGGGTAGGTACGTTGCCTCCTCCCAGGAATCCTGTCACCCTCGGCGTCGCCTTGACGGCGTGCCACAGATCGTCATCCATCTCCATCTCGACCAGCACGTATCCCGGATAAACCAATCGCTTGCTGGTGACTTTCTTGCCGTTACGCAATTCGACCACTTCTTCGGTGGGGATCAGAATCTGGCCGATACGATGGGAGAAGCCAAAGGCTTCCGAACGGGTCCGCAAGGATTCAGCCACCTTATTCTCGAAACCTGAATAAGTGTGGACGATATACCAGTGCATGTTCGAGGCCGGCGCGGCGGGCTTCGCTGGACACATGTTCTGTCTCCCCGGTCGCGGCGCTGGGCCGCTGGGTTCTGTGTATTGATCCTCGGGATCTTCCTGATTTGAGGGGGACATTTACTTTGCCTGCTTACTTGGAGAGCGCTTGAATGGCTTTTGAAACGGTGTCCTCGAATAATCGTGTCAACGATTTTAAAGTACGCTGCAAAAGCAAACACGCAGATGATCACGACCGTGGTAGTCGCTTCCACCTGTTTACGGGTCGGCCACGTGACACGCCGCATTTCGAGCTTAAGCTCGTCAATATAATCTTTAGTGGCCTTGGGCCACGCCTTTACAGCTTCTAATTCACCCGCCATAAATCTTCCAATTAACCTTCCCAGGGTAAAATCCCGAGGAAGGAAATCACCTTTCGCCATTTAAATGGCAGGGGCGGAGGGATTCGAACCCCCACTCGCGGTTTTGGAGACCGCTGGTCTACCGTTAAACCTACGCCCCTATTGCGTATAAAAATTCAAGGCAAAGCCCGTTTTTAGTGTACCGCGTTACTTGGTTTCGCGGTGTGCCCGGTGCTTCCGGCAAAAGGGACAAAACTTTTTGAGTTCAATCCGCTCGGTGGTGGTTTTTTTATTCTTGGTCTTTGAATAATTTCGATTCTTGCACTCGGTGCACTGAAACGTGATAATCTCTCTCGGCATTTCTTACCTCTTCTAGTCCAAAATCTCGGTTACCGTGCCGGCGCCGACGGTGCGTCCCCCTTCGCGAATAGCGAAGCGCAAACCTTTGTCCATGGCGATGGGCGTAATCAGTTCGACGTTCAGGCTGACGTTGTCGCCAGGCATCACCATCTCTGTGCCTTCCGGCAACTGCGCCACACCCGTTACGTCCGTCGTGCGGAAGTAGAACTGCGGACGGTAGCCCTTGAAGAACGGGGTGTGACGTCCGCCCTCTTCCTTCGACAGGATGTAGACTTCGCCCTTAAACTTTGTATGCGGCTTGATCGAACCCGGCTTCGCGATCACCTGACCGCGCTCCACATCGTCCTTTTCAATACCGCGCAGCAGTAGCCCGACGTTGTCGCCCGCGCGACCTTCGTCCAGCAATTTCTTGAACATTTCGACGCCCGTGACAACGGTCTTGCGCGTATCCTTGAAGCCGACGATTTCCATTTCCTCGCCAACCTTACAGATTCCGCTGTTCAATTCGGCCCGTCACCACCGTTCCGCGGCCCTGGATCGAGAAGATATCTTCGATCGGCATCAGGAACGGCTTGTCGATCACGCGCTCCGGCATCGGAATATACGTGTCGACCTTCTCCATCAGTTCGTCGACCGTCTTTTCCCACTGCGGTTCGCCGTTCAGAGCGCCGAGCGCCGATACTCGGACCACCGGGAGATCGTCACCGGGGAATTGATAGCTGGTCAACAGTTCGCGAACTTCGAGTTCCACCAGATCCAGCAGTTCCGGATCGTCCACCATGTCAACTTTGTTCATGGCGACTACGATGAACGGCACACCTACCTGGCGAGCCAGCAAGATGTGCTCGCGCGTCTGGGGCATCGGGCCGTCGGTAGCCGCGACCACCAGGATCGCGCCATCCATCTGGGCGGCGCCGGTGATCATGTTTTTGATGTAATCGGCGTGGCCGGGGCAATCGACGTGAGCGTAATGACGCTTAGCCGTTTCATACTCGACGTGCGCCACGGCGATCGTTATACCGCGCGCCTTTTCTTCCGGCGCGTTGTCGATCGAATCGAAGGAACGGAACTTGACCTTCGGATTGTGCTTCGCCAGTGTCTTCGTAATGGCCGCCGTCAGAGTTGTCTTGCCGTGATCGATATGTCCGATCGTTCCGATATTGATGTGCGGCTTACTGCGATCAAATTTTTCTTTTGCCATTTCAGATTCCAGGAAAATAATGGAGCCGTTGACCAGGATTGAACTGGTGACCTCGTCCTTACCAAGGACGCGCTCTACCAACTGAGCTACAACGGCCCGAATGTGAACAACCGCTCCCATCGGGTCGCGGCCTATTTAGACTGCAAAAACTGGTGGACAGGGGAGGATTCGAACCTCCGTAGCCCGGGGGCAACAGATTTACAGTCTGTCGGTTTTAACCACTCACCCACCTGTCCAGAATCCGCGAATCCCTTGGTAAACTTTTGTACGGATTGCCCTGCAGAGTCAAACCGGCGGACGGATCCCAACGGACGAAACTAGTAGTGTAGCACGACCGGCCAAAAGCCGGGTAGCTTTAGTCTTGTCTCATACAAGATGAGCCTGGAGCGAGAGTTCGTTTCTCATACAAGATGAGCCTGGAGGAGCGGTCCGCCATGCTGGGAATTGATCGTCAGCATGGAAGTAGGAAGCTTGAGCCTGGAGGAGATCCAGGCGTTTTTGGAGGCTAGCGAGGAAGTCGGATTCAAGGGAGGGAATCGCGAAGAGGTATACGAGTGGATAAACCGAGCCTTGCGCGGGCAGCGGTACCAGGAATTGAAGCGGAGCGGCCGGGGACTGGTGAGGCGCTATGTGGAGAAGATGACTGGATTGAGCCGAGCGCAGGTGACACGGCTGATTACGCTTTATCTGAGTGGCGAGCAAGTAAGGGCGAAGAGCTATCGACGACGCAGCTTTACGCGGCGGTACACGCGAGAGGATGTGGAGTTACTGGCAGCGGTGGATGAGGCTCACAACTGCTTGAGCGGGCCGGCCACGCAGAAGCTTCTGTATCGGGCGTGCCACGATTTCGGGGAGTCGAAATTCAGCCGTTTGGCGGAGATATCGGTGGCGCACTTGTATCGGTTGCGGGCCAGTGCCCAATACCGGCAACGGCTGATTACTTATCAGCCGACACGGCCCACGGCTGTTTCGATCGGCGAGCGGCGACGGCCGGAGCCAAACGGCCGACCGGGATATCTGAGAGTGGACACAGTGCATCAGGGAGACCGGGAGGGGAACAAGGGGGTGTATCACATTAACGCGGTAGATGAGGTCACGCAATGGGAGGTGGTGGGCGCCGCCGCGCAGATCAGCGAAGCCTATCTGCTTCCGGTGTTGATCGCGATGCTGGAACAGTTTCCATTTCGGATATTAGGGTTTCATTCGGACAACGGCAGCGAATTCATTAACCATCGGGTAGCCGAACTGCTAAACAAGCTGCTGATCGAGCAGACCAAATCGCGGCCGCGGCACTCCAACGACAACGGGTTGGCGGAGGCCAAGAACGGAGCGGTAGTGAGGAAGCACATGGGCTACACACACATCGCCGCGCCGCATGCGGCTGCGATAGAAACCTTCTATGAAAAGCACTTCAACGAATACCTAAACTATCACCGGCCGTGCGGCGTACCGGAGCGTGTGATTAACGCTAAAGGAAAGGAAAAGAGGATATATCGATGGTACGCGACGCCATGGGAGAGCTTGCGGCAACTGCCGGACCTAGCCAGGCACCTTAAGGAGGGGATCACGGTCGAGAAGCTCGAAGCGCAGGCGCGCGCCATGAGCGATACGGTGGCTGCGCAGGAAATGCAGAAGGCCAAGCAAAAGCTATTCAACGGTATTCAGCAGAGGAGGACCGCCTGACCGGCAAGGGACAGGTCGAACGCAGCGGCGCAGTGATTATCTTATGCCGCGCGCAAAAAACGCGCGCGGTAGCAAGGTATGCGGGGCGCTGCCCCGGACCCCGCCAGGGGAGATCCCCTGAGACCCCCGCCCCCTTTCCCTTCTGTGCGATGTTCCAGAACGGTCCTCGCCCTCAAGGGTGCGCTACAGAGAATCTTTTCAAAACCAGAAAAGATTCTCCTCCGCCGCGCACAAACCGCGCGCCCTTGACCGCTGCGGGCCGTTCCGAAGACCTGACTATGACAAGGGAAAGGGGGCTAATGCAAAGCCGCTTTGCGGCTCAGCGCGGCCTCCCGTTGGTCGGCCTGGGAGCCGGTCGAAAGTTTGTAACACAAAAAGAAAGGAGACCCGGCGGCGGACCGCTCCTCCAGGCTCATTCTTCAATGAGAAAATGCTGCTTTTCGCTCAGACGTCGCGGCACGGCGTTAGGCCCAACTCAAAACGTACGCATTGACCCGTCACCTGTGCGGGCAGCTTTGTACTCGGATACCGTAACTTTCCGCTACTTACCGCCCGTGCCCCGCACGTATAACGCCGCGCCCCAGTAAGGGAGCCGGCTTGCGGCTCATTTTTTGACGGACGGCACAACCGCGACCGGCGGCGCGATATCCTTCTCCAGGAGACTGGCGATCTTTTCTGCCGTCCTCTCCATCTCTTTCGGTGAGTGGTTGGGTGGCCGCTGGTAGGTCGACCAGACTACCATCTGGGTCCGCGCCTGCACAATGAAAATCGTACCTTGAGCCGTGCGGAAAGTATTAATCGGTGGAGTCATGTCTTCGACCGGTTTATCTTCTTTTTTATCCTTATCGTCGTCCTTTTTATCTTTGTCGGCGATCTCCTTCTTCGGTGGAACCGGCTTGAGATCGGGCCGCACCTTCAGTAGCTCGCTCTCGAAACCCTGCCCCAACTTATCGGTGATCACCGCGTCGGCTACTTTCGGATCTGTCACTACTTGAAAGACATGATCGCGCGTGAGCCGATTTGCGAGATACTGGTCGAGACCATTCGACATCGGAAACAGGTAAACTGATTTCACTTCGGCGAGAGAGGCCGCGCGTACGCCGCCAGCCGCCAGTGTTGAAATAAGATATGTCGCAACGAGGAGCGGCGCAAGCCAACGGGTACTCGGTTGTAGATTCATTACAATCACCATAATATCCAACGTGTACAAAGGCCAGTCGATTACCGCTATCATTCCATGTCTGAACGAAGAGAAGGCCATTGGTCATGTCTTAGGCGAAATCCCGGATTTTGTCGACGAAGTGATTGTGGTAGACAACAACTCGACCGACCGCACGGCCGACGTTGCACGCGCGTCCGGCGCCAAAGTGGTTCACGAGCCGGTTGCAGGCTATGGCCGAGCCTATAAACGTGGCTTCGCCTGCGCCACCGGCGACATCATTGTC
Source organism: Terriglobia bacterium (assembly GCA_963777595.1). GTDB lineage: Bacteria > Acidobacteriota > Terriglobia > Bryobacterales > Bryobacteraceae > CAVVFX01. The sequence goes on along the minus strand of CAVZRE010000013.1, from coordinate 187,710 downwards.
ACGCTCGACGGCGATCACACTTATCCCGTAAGCGGCATCTCGTATTTGCTCGAAGCATTCCTGCATCTGGACGTCGACTTCCTGAATGCTTCCCGATTTCCGGTGCGCGATCCCAGGGGCATGAGCTTCAAACACAAGATCGGCAATATTCTGCTCTCGTGCGCTATGTCGATATTGTTCTTTAAGTGGGTGCGGGATTCGCAATCGGGGATGTGGGTTTTCCGCCGTAAGCTGCTCGATAAAATGCAACTCGAATCCGACGGTATGGCATTCTCCGAGGAGATCAAGATCGAAGCGTTGCGCGTCGCCAATTCGCGGTTTGGCGAGATCTCTATTATTTACAGCACACGCCTGGGTGAAACCAAACTGAATCCATATCGCGACGGCTTACAGAACCTCCTTTTCCTCGTCCGTAAAAGGTTCGGGGTTCGACGGCCGTGAAGGGGCGCGTGTCGATCGTGATCCCGGTGCACAATGGCGCTGGACTCTTGCGCCAGTTGCTTATTTCGATCGGCCGGCAAACGGTCGAACCGCTGGAGATCATCGTAGTCGATAACGGGTCGAGCGATGACGCTGCGGAGGTTGCCGCCCAGATGGGGGCGCGGGTGATCGCGATGCGCCGGAACGTAGGTTTCGCGGCCGCCGTGAACCGTGGGATCGAGGAGGCGCAAGGCGACGGTATTGCGCTGATTAATTCGGACGTCGAATTAGACAGCCAGTGGCTTGAGACGCTCTGGGCCGGCGCAGCCGAGAACGGGTTTGCAACCGGCAAAATTCTACAGGCCGGCTCGCCAGAGATTCTGGATGGCTCCTATGACCTGATCTGCCGCGGCGGCTGCTCGTGGCGTGCGGGGGCTGGCCGGCCTGCCTCCTCTTCGCCGGCGCCGGAGCGGATTCGCTTTTGTTCCGCGACAGCGGTGATCTACCACGCCTCCGTCTTTCGCTCTGTCGGACTCTTTGCTGAAACCTTCGATTCGTACCTGGAGGATGTCGATTTCGGGCTCCGCTGCGCGTCGGCTCATCTTTCCGGCTGGTACTTTCCGCAGGCGATTTGCTGGCACCATGGCAGCGCGACGTTCGGGCGGTGGAGTCCCACGGTGGTCAGGCTGATTGCCCGTAACCAGGTTTTTCTGATCGCGCGCCACTACCCGCGGTCGCTCCTCTACCGTTGGTTTTGGCCAATTGTCGTCGCCCAGTCCCTCTGGGGAGGATTAGCCGTGCGCCATGGTTGCGGCTTCGCTTATTTGCGTGGCAAGATTGAGGGGCTTGTCCGCTTCCTCGACGTCCGCCGCGCAGTGTCCCAGCACCTCGGAATTGAGCCATTCATCCTGGAAAGCGAGCGCCAGATCCATCGATTGCAGTCGCAGACCGAATTCGATGCTTACTGGAAGCTTTACTTTCGACTCACGGGGCTGGCGAAGTGATCTCGTCCATCCCGCCTGACACAGTTTTCAGTCGTGTGCCGCCTGCTTACAAACGTGAGATCTCAGCGATGTCTCACTACTTTAACGGGACCAGACGCGTGGGGGAGGGGACGCGTGCGGGTGGAGACGCGTGCGGGGGATTAGATGAGTGACTCGTCTATTACCGCCGTGATCGTTACCTACCAATCCGCGGAAGTGATCGCTGAGTGTCTCGACGCCGTAAGACGGTATGGCATCGACGCCGTAGTCGTAGATAACGCCTCATGCGACGGGACCCTCGAAGCGATGCACGGTCGTGATATACGCTTGATCGCCAACTCTGCCAACAAGGGATTTGCCGCTGCGGTCAACCAGGGCTTTGAAGCCTGTGATTCGCCACTGGTCCTACTGCTCAATCCCGACACCGTGCTGGCCTCCGACCCGCGGCTTCTGGCTGCTGAATTCAAGCAAGTGAACGTCGGCGCGGCCAGTGGTCCCTTGCTAAATTCAGGAGGATCAGTGCAATCCGGCTTCACGGTGCGTCGATTTCCTACAGCAGTCACACTGGCCTTCGAAGTGCTTGGCTTGAACCGAATTTTGCCCTCCAATCCAATAAACCGCCGGTGGCGTTGTATGGACCTGGACTTGTCGCGGGCATGCGATGTTGAACAGCCGGCAGGAGCTTATCTGATGATTCGGCGCATCGTCTGGCGCGAACTCGGAGGGTTTGACGAAGCCTTCTATCCCCTTTGGTTTGAGGATGTAGACTTCTGTTTTCGACTACGTACGAAAAATTACCTTGTCCGTTTTATACCCACTGCCGTGGCAAAACACACCGGAGCACACTCCATCCGCAAGATTCCAGTGGAGTTCCGGTTGTTTTATTGGTATGGTAGTCTACTTAGGTACTCGGCGAAACATTGCCGTCCCTACGCGAGGCAACTGCTTTGTTTAGCTGTAGTCTCCGGTGCCTTGGCCCGGCTGGTTCCGGAGTTTATAATTCATCCGGGCACTAAGTTGTTAAAGATGTATGGTCGGATCGTGCGGCTGGCCGGTAAGTACTTTATCGGTTCGCGGCATGAGCGTGGAGAGAGTGTCTTAACGGATTAGTAAAAGCTTTCTAATACCGGGTAGCCCAGGTTCGAATAAATGTCCTTTAGCGACTTCGTTTCGGTTACGATCGTAACTTACAACAGCGGCCGATTTATTAAGCGTTGCCTTGATTCCGTTCTGGATCAAAAGTATCCGCAAATGGAAATCATCGTGATCGACAACGCCTCCGATGACGGCACCATCGATTTCTCGAGCCATTTGAGGATCGTTGCCGCGTCGTTTACAACGAGGAAAACATCGGCTTCGCCGCGGCCCAGAATCAAGCCATCCGTCTGTCCCGCGGAGATTGGGTTTTGACCCTCAATCCCGACGTCCTGCTCCTTCCGGATTTCATCCAGGCCCTGGTACGATGCCGGCCAGATCGATCCCCGTGCCGGTACTGTCTGCGGCAAGCTGCTGACCATGACCTCCGGCTTCGACTTTCCGGCCGAACCGGTAGTCGATTCCACCGGGATCTACTTCACTCCCAACCTGCGACATCTTGACCGCGGAAGCCTCGAAAAAGACAACGGCCATTATCGCCAGTACGAGTATGTTTTCGGAGCCACTGCGGCGGCCGCCCTCTACCGGCGCGAGATGATCGACGATATCGCGATCGACGGCGAGTTTTTCGACAACGATTTCTTCGCTTATCGCGAAGATGCCGATGTCGCGTGGCGCGCCCAGCTCATGGGATGGCGCTGCGTCTACGCACCTTATGCGCGCGGCTACCACGTTCGTAAGGCGCTGCCGGGAAACCGCCGGGCGCTGCCGGCCTTCATCAACATGCACAGCGTCAAGAACCGGTTCCTGCTGCGCATGAAGAACATGACCTGGGATCTTTACCGACGTAACTGGTTCTCCATCACTGTGCGCGACCTGGTGGTAATCGGTTGCTGCCTGCTGGACCCGCGGGAACACACCTCACTCCAGGCGTTCCCCTTCCTGTTCAAAAACTGGCGCCGAATTCTTGGCAAGCGCCACAAGATTTTGAGCAACAGGCGGGTCGACGATAACTACATTGCGAGTTGGTTCAGCTTTAAGCCGGTCAGTAAGCCTGCGCCGAAAAAGGCTTCCAAGCCGGCCGCAATCCTTTCTCCACCGCAGGTAGAGCATGCGCATCGCCCTGCTTGGCGCGCGAGGCATTCCATCCAATTACGGCGGATTCGAAACATTCTCCGAGGAACTTTCCGTCAGGCTGGTTGAGCGCGGACACCAGGTCACCGTTTATTGCCGCCAAAGTTTTTTCGAGGACACGTGGCGCGGCGTCAAACTCGTCTATCTCCCCACCATTCACCACAAGTATTTCGACACTCTGGCCCATACTTTTCTCTCCACGTTCCACCTCCTCGCGCACCGTACGGATGTAGCGTTGTACATGAACGCGGCGAATGCCATCTTCACCCTTGTACCGCGCCTGGTCGCGATCCCCGTCGTCCTCAACGTCGATGGAATCGAACGCCGCCGCAAAAAGTGGAATATTGTGGCCCGGGCCTGGTATCTGCTCTCCGAAAAACTGGCGACACTCTTTCCGAGTGCCGTCGTGACAGATGCCATTACGATCCAAAGCTACTACCTCGAAGAGTACAAGAAGGCCACTACGTTCATTCCGTACGGCGCGGACGCCGAGCTCGCTACGACGGCCGGCGAACTCGAGCGGTTGGGCCTGCAGAAGTACCGTTATTTCCTGTACGTCAGCCGCCTCGAACCGGAAAATCATGCTCTTCAGGTCCGCCAGGCGTTTGAAAAAGTGCCGACCGATCTCCATCTGGCCCTGGTCGGCGACGCCCCTTACGCGACCGAATACATTCAGGAAGTCCGCGACACCGAAGATCCGCGAGTCCTATTTCCCGGAGCGATTTACGGGCAGGGCTATAAGGAATTGGGCACTTGGTGTTTCAGCTATATCCACGCCACCGAAGTCGGAGGCACCCATCCGGCGCTGATCGAGGCGATGGGACGTGGGGCCCTGGTGATCTATCGCAATGTGCCGGAAAACGTGGAAGTGTGCGGCGACGCAGGCCTTCGTTTCGACGACGAAGCGGGTCTCATTGCGGCGATCCGCACCACGCTGGCGATGTCCGAGACTGAGCGCAACGATTTCCGGCGTCGAGCCCGTCAGCGGGTCCAGGAGCGCTATTGCTGGGATGCGGTGACTTCGCAATACGAGCAATTGTTTCGAAGGGTGAAGCCGGCCTGATGGACGCTCCCGCAAACGTGGTGATTCTTGGCTGCGGCTACACCGGTAAGTTCGTAGCCGCGCGTTTCCTGCAGCGTGGCGCATCCGTAGTAGTGACCACTCGCCGTCCCGCCAGCCTCAGGGACCTTGCTCTCCACGGTGCCGAGGTTGTCGAATTTGACGCCGAAGCCGGGAATACAATAGCGATTCCGCGCGGAGCACTGGTTCTGCATTCAATTCCCGTTATCGACGGCCCAGCCGGTCCTGACGATTTAACCTCGCAGGTGATCTTGCGATTCTCTGAGCCGCCGGCTCGCATGGTCTACCTCTCGACTACAGGTGTCTACGGGGCCCAGCGCGATGTCGACGAAAACACTGCGCCTGCTCCTCAATCCGCGCGAGAACAGCTGCGCCTTGCGGCCGAGGATGCCGTTCATGGCGGATCGTGGTCTGCCTTGATACTGCGGCCGGCAGCGATTTACGGTCCGGGCCGCGGAATTCATGTTTCCATGCGGGAAGGCCGTTTTCAACTGGCGGGTCAAGGCGACAATTTCGTCAGCCGGATCCATGTCGAGGATCTGGCAGCACACGTGGAAGCCGCCCTTTTGTCGAATGTGACCGGCGCCTATCCAGTCGGGGACGAACTTCCTTGCACGTCCCGGGAAATTGCACAGTACTGTGCACGGTTGTTACATCTGCCGATGCCGGCAAGTGCTCCAAGCGAAGCCTTGCATCAGACGCGCCGTGCGGACCGGCGGGTCAACGGCCGTGCGATTCGAACCCGCCTGGGCGTCACCCTCAAGTACCCGACATACCGGGAAGGCATCCCTGCTTCTCTTTAAAACGTTCTCCGGCCGAATGGTTGCGGCCGGAAATCGTAGTAGCCCTGGCGATTAAGATCTCGGTTGCGGTTTAGAAACTTGCGCTACCGTGGCCGTGCTCTTGTGAGCCACATGAGTCGCGGTTGGTTTGGCCGGAACAGCAACCGGATGCGGAACAGGCTTCGTCGCAGCCGTTGGCGTACGCGAAGGTGTCGTGGTCTTGGGGCGTCCGCGATAGTAGCTCGTCCTCTTGACCGCTGCTTTAGGCGCCGGTTCCTTGAAGGACGCGGGGATAATCAGATGATCGCCTGCCGCCGGTTCTTCGGCGCCTGCCATGTGATTGGCAGAGATGATGCTGCCGGTGGTGGCGCCGTAGCGCCTCGCAATCACAGCCAGAGTTTCGCCAGATTCGACAAGATGCATTCTCCAGGCCAGCCGGTGGTCGGCCGGGATGCTATCAAGACCTGCGATCAGCGCGGTGGAGGTAGACTTCGGTACGTGAAGGCTGTAACCCGCGGGAGCGACATTCTTGAGCAGCGCGGGATTTAGTTCGATCAGATAGGAGATGGGAGAGTCGGTGAGGTCTCCGACCAGCGCCAAATTGGTCGCCGCGCTCATCTCGACCGTTTCGTATTCGACCGGCGCTTCCGGGGTCACGTCGTCCAATCCATATTCCTTGGCGTTCTTGCCCATGATCGTCATCGCCAGGATGATGGGGACATAGTTCGTGGTTTCCGCGGGAAGAGCATGACGATCCCGCAATTGCCAGAAATCGGAGTATCCGGTGCGCTCGATCGCGCGCTCAATTCCGCCAGGACCACAGTTATATCCGGCGATCGCCAGATACCAGTCGCCAAACTCGGCGTATAAATCTTTCAGGTGACGAGCGGCGGCGCGGGTAGCTTTTTCAGGATCGTAGCGATCGTCGGAATAGGGCGTCTGACCCAAGCCGTACTGGTTGCCTCGAGACTGAATGAACTGCCACATCCCGCCAGCGGCCGCATACGATACCGCGCGAGGCAGGAAGCCCGACTCGGCCTGCGCTACGTAAATCAATTCCTGCGGAACACCTTCTTCCGCGAGCACTCTTTGGATCATTGGCTTATACTTGCCCGCACGCTGAAATCCCGCAACGATCGTCGAGCGGCCGCGAGTGCTGAAGTAATTGATGTAGCTGAGCACAGCGTCGTTCATGACCAGAGGCAAGCCCGAACTCGTGGCATGCAATTCTTCAGAGACCTTGGACTTGAGCCGCGGGTCCACCGGGAAAGTCGTTTCCAGGATGTCTTCGAGCGGCGCCTTGTCGAACTGAGCTTGGGACTCTTCGGTCGGCGCCTCGGCTCCCAAACCGGCAAGATCCAGATGGTGAATTGAATCGACCATCTCGTCCAGTTTGTTCTCGTAGAGGGTTCGGTTGCTTGGCCCTGCGGAAGCCTGAATCATCAGATCCACTGCTGCATCAAATTCGGTGCGGGCGTGATCTGAATCCTTCACCCGGTAAAGCTTCCTGCCGGCTTTGAATCTTTGTTCCGCTTGATCGACTAAAAGGTCTGAGGGGCTGGGTTGGAAAGTTTTATGTTCTTTCTCGGTGGCGATTCGTTCTACCGCTTTGAGGTAGCTCTCGTCGCGGGTTTCTACTATATCGGCTGAGATGCCGATGGAAGAAAAGGTGCCCCCTGCAGCGGCAGGAGACATCAGAGACATTTGGAATCCAGATTGCTGAGAAAATGACGGTGTAGAGTTAAAAGTTATAAAGACGAAACAGATTCCAAAAAACGCCGGTCTGTAAAAGGCCATTCAATATACCTCGTAGATAAAGTAGTTCCAACGGGTCCCGGGGCGCTCGGGCCTGCGAGCAACTTCTCCACTTTATCCCAATTGTCATAGCGGCGTCAACGTTACTGTGACACATAGCACGTGTCTTTTCGCCTCAGCTACGCTTTTTTCGTCTTTTTTTACGCATTTCTTTTTACCCTTCTGCCGAATAACACCTCAGTAACGCATCTGGTAAGGCAAAAGCCGTAGTGCCGACTTGCCGGCAGTTGCCATTCTCCGCGTCACCTACTTCGGCATACAACTTTACGGATTTCTGATTCCGCGATTTAGAAAATTGCGCCATCTGCCGGTGCCGTGCGCCCACTTGTATAATAAAGACCTCGGTTGAGCGCCCATCTCCCCGTCGCAGGTTGAGCCGCCGAACCCCCAAAAGACCTATGCCGATTCGCGTCGCGCTTCATCACAAGACCACCTATCGCTATGACCGCCGGGTGAAACTCTCGCCCCAGGTCATCCGCCTGCGTCCCGCCCCCCATTGCCGCACACCAATCACCGCCTACTCGTTGAAGATCGAACCTTCCGGTTACTTTATCAATTGGCAGCAGGACCCTCAGAGCAATTACCTCGCGCGCGTCGTCTTCCCGGACCCCGTCCGTTACTTCCAAGTGGAAGTGGATCTGGTCGCCGAGATGACGGTGATCAATCCTTTCGACTTCTTCCTTGAGCCCTACGCCGAACAGTTCCCCTTCACCTACGAACCCGCTCTGGCCGAGGAGTTGACACCCTATCGCGTACCCGAACCGGCTGGCCCCCAACTGCAGGCGCTGATAGACTCGATCGACCTGACCAAGCGTCGAACGATCGACTTCTTAGTCGAACTCAATCTGAAGCTCCTCAATATGACGCGGTACGTCATCCGCCTGGAGCCAGGGATTCAAACTCCCGAAGAAACCTTAAACCTGGAGAGCGGATCGTGCCGGGACAGCGCCTGGCTGCTGGTCCAGATCATGCGCCACCTGGGACTCGCGGCCCGCTTCGTTTCCGGCTACCTCATTCAATTGAAAGCTGACGTCAAGCCGCTCACAGGTCCCGCCGGTCCCACCTCTGACTTCACCGATCTGCACGCTTGGACCGAGGTCTATCTCCCCGGAGCCGGCTGGATCGGGCTCGATCCAACCTCCGGGCTGTTTGCCGGCGAAGGTCATTTACCCCTGGCGGCTTCGCCCCAACCCTCGTCGGCCGCTCCCGTCACGGGCGGTGTCGATCCGTGCAAAGTGGAGTTCTTCCATGAGATGCGCGTCACCCGCATCCATGAGGATCCGCGCGTTACCCTGCCGTACACGGAAGACCAGTGGAAGCAGATCGAAGAGCTTGGGGTGCATGTCGATCGGCAGATGCAGATTGGCGATATCCGTCTCACCATGGGTGGCGAGCCGACCTTCGTCTCCATTGACGACATGGACGGCGCGGAGTGGAACACGGCAGCGCTCGGGAAAACCAAACGTGCTTTGTCCGAGCAGTTGATCGACCGCCTCCGCCAGCGCTTCGCTAAAGGCGCCCTGCTGCACTTCGGACAAGGCAAATGGTATCCGGGAGAGCCGCTGCCCCGCTGGTCGCTGGCCTGTTACTGGCGTCTCGATGGTCAGCCTATATGGCGCGACCCCAGTCTTTTAGCGCGCGAAGGCAGTCCCGACACAAACTTCGGCCCGGTGGACGGACAGCGCTTTGCCGAGACTCTGGCCCGGCGTCTCGGCGTCGAACCCACTTACGTCAATGCCGCGTTCGAAGATCCGATGTACTATTTGCAGCGCGAACGTAACCTGCCGGTGAATGTCGATGCTCAGGACAACCATCTGGAGGATGAGCAAGAGCGCGGGCGGGTCCGTCAAGTGTTCGCCCGTGGCGTCGATACTCCGACAGGTTACGTGTTGCCGCTTCAGCGCGGCGTCGGGAAAAACGGTCCGGAGTGGCAGACCGGACTTTGGATGCTCCGTGGGCAGCAACTTTTTCTGGTGCCCGGCGATTCCCCCGTCGGCCTGCGGCTGCCGCTGTCCAGCTTGCCCTGGGTTGCGCCCGACGACATCCCGCTCAAGCCGGAAGTGGATCCCATGGCGAAGCGGGGTGCGCTCCCTGTCCCGTCCACCATGTCGCCGGAAGACCCGTTGTTGCAGCGCGAGCAGGATCCGAAACGCGACCGTAAGCCAGGCTTGGGAGAATCGGCGCCCTGGGTCGTGAGGACGGCTCTGTGCGTGGAGACTCGCGGCGGGCGCCTCAACGTGTTCATGCCGCCGGCGGAAAAGATTGAAGACTACCTCGAACTGCTGACCGCGATTGAAGATACCGCCCAACATCTCAATATGGCGGTCGTCATCGAGGGCTACACGCCTCCCTACGATCCGCGTATCAATAATATTAAGGTTACGCCCGACCCCGGTGTGATCGAGGTCAACATCCATCCCGCGCACAATTGGGCGGAACTGGTCGAACACACCAACGCAGTCTACGAAGAGGCGCACCAATGCCGGCTCGGAACCGAGAAGTTCATGCTGGACGGCCGGCACAGCGGCACCGGCGGCGGCAACCACTTTGTCCTCGGAGCGGCCACTCCGCCAGACAGTCCCTTCCTTCGCCGCCCCGATCTCCTGCGCAGCATGCTGGCCTACTGGCTCAACCATCCGTCGCTATCCTATATGTTCTCCGGGATGTTTATCGGTCCCACCAGCCAGGCGCCGCGCGTCGATGAAACCCGTCGGGACAGCCTCTATGAATTGGAGATCGCGTTCAGCCAGATTCCCGGTATGGGTGAAGCTCGCGTACCACCTTGGCTGGTCGATCGCGTGTTCCGGCATATCCTGGTTGACGTTACCGGCAACACCCATCGCGCCGAATTCTGCATCGACAAGCTCTACTCGCCGGACTCCACCACCGGGCGTCTCGGCCTGCTGGAACTGCGTGGCTTCGAAATGCCGCCGCATAGCCGGATGAGCCTCACCCAGCAGTTGCTGGTCCGTGCCTTGATCGCGTGGTTCTGGAAACAGCCCTACAAACGCTCCCCGATCACCTGGGGTACGCAGCTTCACGATATGTTCATGCTGCCCCATTTCATCTCCGGCGACTTCCGTGACGTTCTGGCGGACCTCAATACTGCCGGATTCGCCTTCGAGGCCGGCTGGTTCGCGGCGCACTTTGAATTCCGTTATCCGGTTTTTGGGCGGGTGACGCATGCCGGTATAACGCTCGAACTCCGTCAGGCAACCGAGCCGTGGTACGTGTTGGGAGAAGAGCCGGCCGGCGGAGGCACCACCCGCTTCGTCGATTCGTCCGTGGAACGCGTGCAGGTGAAGGTCAGCGGCCTCACCAACGATCGCTACGTTATCGCCTGTAATGGCCGCCGCGTGCCGCTACAATTTACCGGGACGCAAGGCGAGTGGGTGGCAGGAGTTCGCTATCGCGCCTGGCAGCCTCCGAGTTGCCTGCACCCGACGATCCCTGTGCATACGCCGCTCATCTTCGACGTCGTGGATACCTGGACCGGACGTTCGGTCGGCGGGTGCACCTACCATGTCGCACATCCCGGAGGGCGCAGCTACGAAACCTTTCCGGTGAATGCCAATGAAGCGGAATCGAGGCGTACTTCGAGATTCTTCGGGATCGGCCATACACCGGGCGCAATGCCGCTGCCGGTACTCGAAGAGAATCCCGACTTCCCGCTGACGCTCGATTTGCGGCGCAGGGTGTCGGCGAGCGTACGCAGTACTTTGGAGGGGTAAAAGTAACAGGAGTGCCGCGCGGCCGCTATACGATATTCTCCGCCTTCACACTCTACGCGAAAGATAATAGCTGGAGGGTTTCGCGATAAAGGCCTTCACTGGCGGCGGCGATATACGTGCTTTTCAAATGTCCGACGCCCCCGAGAGCCAGCGAAAGGTCAGGTTCAGTGATGGGCTGTCCCTTCAGCGAGCCGACATACGCACCTGCCTTGAGCGCTATATAAGCGCCTGGAACCCAGTCATTGGCGAGGGAGCCGCCGAGATCCAGGACAACGTCCGCGCCACCATCGCAAAGTCTTGCCAGCATTGGATTTCCCCCCATATTGTACAAACGGAAACCAAGTTCCGCACCGTTGGCCCGAAGGTCGCGATCGGTAAAGGCCATCCCGGTCAGCCACGGAATCACAGCTGGAAAACGCGAGGAGTCGAGGAGATCGAAGAGCGTTGAGCACCGTTGGGCATTCAGACAGACGGTAGCGTTCATCAAGGCTTTGGAACCGGTGGGAATTCGAAGAAAATGCCGGTTCCAACCGCCCTCCTTGCGTGTCTTTTCGATGTAATCTTCCTGATGATTCATCCGAAAAGGGAATGTCTCCATCTGGCTGAGACCCGGAACATGCATCATGTAGGCGTGGGGTTGCTCGTATGTCGCATAGTAGATCTTCTCGGCTGATGGATGGACAATATAGGCGGCGTAGATAGCGTTCGTGATCCGATCGAAAACAGTCAGCGCGGAGCACCAGTTTCCCAACCGCTTCTGGTATAAGTGGGCACCGTCAAGAACGTCGATCAGCATGCAATAACGAGAGCGGTGATCGAGGTTGAGAGAAGCTACTACATCTTCGGTTCGAATAACATGGACGACGTCGGGGCGATCAGTGGTGTCGGCGAAGTGACCTGCGACGATCGTGGAAAAGTACTGCTCAACCCAGAAATCGATTGCCGACAGCGGTTTGGCTGGGCCAGGATACGGTTCGAACGCTTTTTCTCCCCATGCACGAACTAACCCGATCAGGAAGGTATAGCACTGAATCGTGCGAGTGAGAATGAATTCGGGTGAAAGGAGTTGTTCTAGATAGGGCGGTAGCGGGTGTCCGCTATCTGGCGGGATACTCACCTTCAGCTTCAACCAGCCTATTTACGTCCGGCCGCGACGCGAACGGCGATCTCCGCTACTTCCGCCGCCTGCTGCGGGGATACATTCAGACGTGAGACACCGTACGTGTACATCTGCTGCCGGATGTGATCCAGCCGAATTTGTATTTGTTTCTGTTCCTCGTGTGCCTGAATCTCTGCACAGACTGGTACCTTTTTGGACTGTGGCGTCATAAGAGTCCTATCGGCCGTTCGGCCGTCTTCCTTGAGGTTTGGGCGCAAAGAACCTAATCGCCTCAATAAGAGCGCAAAAATAGGCTACTTTTTCGTAAGAAACCCAAGCATAACAACGTTTCGGCTCCATTACAAGCCCAATCTGGGTTTAGGATAACCAACGAAATCTAGCCTTCCAAACATCTGGATGCCCACGGATGAGGCATCGTTTCACGCTTTCACTTATCCATAGCAGTCTCCACGCCACTGTGTCTACAATTCCTTTATGCAGCCAACTGCCGCCAAGTCTCCTGTTGTTGCGGCTTTTCTCCAGATCTCTGATCTTCATATTGCCCGGCCGGGCGGAGTCGGAGACCGAAACGCGCTGAATGCATTGGCCGCTATACCTGGATTCGATGGGCTGTTCGGACATGACGAATTCTCTCTCATGCGACTCGAAAAGTTCTGGCGCATCGTTAAAAATAGGATTCCCGAGGCAAAGTTAGTGATGACAGGCGATCTGACATGTACGGGGCATGAGCAGGAACTGGACCTTGGCTCGCTCTACCTGGCATCTGAGTGGATGGCGCCCGATGGGAACTTCATGGGATTGCGGTGCCCCGGCTGGAAAGATTACGGCATTCCGGGCAATCACGACCACTGGGGGGGAAACCTCGTCTTGGGACCGCCCTCAGATCAATTGTGGCAGACCTTTCGGTTCTGCCCTTACCTTACGGGACCGCTGCAGATTCCGGCCACCGGGCACCAGATCGTTTTTGCCGGAATCAATACGGATGCGGGCGTGGGTCCTTACAGCGGGAATCGGGGACTGGCGCGGGGAGAGTTCCGGGAAGAATTGGAAGAACTCGAAAAAGTGATGAAACTCCCGGAGGAGAACGAGATCCGTATCCTTCTGCTGCATCATTCGGCTACCTGGGAGGGTAGAACACTCGGTATCACCCCGACTTGCAGGAAGCTCCTCGATGAGTTTACCGGCCGTCACGCATTCTCCATTCTGCTTTGCGGTCACACCCATGTACCACGGATCGAAAAACTGAAAATAAAACATTTAGCTCAGTATCTAATGCCGCCGTTGCACGTTTGTTGCGGCTCTTCGTCCAGAATCACCACCTTGCCGCCCGGCGTCAGACTCGCCGGCCAGCGGATTTCACGGCTAAACACCATAGCAAACAGCGTATTGCTTCACGAGTTGTCGGCCGAACCCAACGGACTGCGATGGAGCGTGGAGACATATTTCGAAAGGCCGCACGGGTTCGCGATGCACCAGGACCTCGATCCGGGGTTCTCCGGATCGCTTTTCTTCCCCGCCGGGAAGGGGTATCCCGAATGAGCCACGCAGTCGAAGCGGAAAGAAATTTTCGGCCAAAGGCGGGACAGAATGCAATACCAGAATGAGGAGCAAAATCCTCAGACGATCGGAGACTGTCAGAATGGACGAAAAACGATGCCAAGTTCCTTGTCAATGCCCACACTACGGGATGCCTACACAAAGTTCGCGCCAATTTTCTACTCGGCCCTCGGCCGCTTGGCGCGTGGAGGATTCCCAGTACCCCCCGCCGACGCGCCGGATTTGATTCACGATTTTTTTTTGCAGGCCTGGCCTGGAATCGAGAAGCGGTATCGCCCTGAGCGAGGCGCTCTCGAAGTATACGTCTATGGGGCGTTTGTGCAATTCGCCCGCCCCCGCATTGTCCGCCTGGTGCGCGTTCAGAGTCATGTCAGCGACCGGGTTCTGCTTGAGGGTCTGGCTTGCAAAGCTCCGGAACCTGAAGGAGAAATCGATCTGAAAGCGCTATCTCCTATGTTGGAGGAAGGCATTCAGGCTTTGTCGGTGGAGTTGCGGGAGTGCCTGGTCTTGTATTGTTTCGAGGGCCGGTCCGAACGGGACTTGGCCCGCGAACGGAAAGTCAGCCGCTACAGTTTGCGGGAACGGCTCATTGAAGCGCTAGGGCGGGTGGTGGTGCGATTTCCCTCGCCTAAGAGCTTTGGCTCAACCGAATGGGCCGTAGCGCGGGCGGTGTGGTACGAAGAGCGTACGATCAAGGGCGCTTCGCTGGTGCTGGGCATCACTCAGCATCAGGCGAGTCAGGCTTATAAGAACTGTGTCCGGGCCCTGTCACGCGTTTTGAAAAATCTGGACAAATCCAAAGGAACCAAGAAGATGAATGAAGAACCCGGGGTCCTGACGATCCTGCGCGATGCGCTGCTCTCGGGCGGCAACCAAGCTGCCCTCGAAACGGTCAGGTTGCGAGCGAGAGAGATTCTGGAAAGCCTCGACGCGACGGATGGCAGCGAAATCCTTCCTGAGGCGGAAATGAGGGCCGTCGATGGCGAGTGGCTGGGCCGTGTTTACGAAGCCTTAGGCACTGGCGCCATGGAACTGGTGCCCCCAACCGAAGCGAGCTCTTTGGAGAAACTGTTTGCGGCGCAGGCCGAGGATGCCCGGAGCGTGGGACGAGCTTTTGAAGGCGCACTCTATCCAAGCCTGCCTCCGGAATTCCGGCAGTTCGAGGAGGCGTTTCTGGAATTGCAGCCCTTGCCACCAGAAGCCTATGAAGAGGTCCTCTCACGGTTGGATGTGCAGGGTTTTCCGCACGCCGAAGCGATAGCCAAATTTGGGATCACCCCACTCATAATTCTGCGCGCCACCGATTCGGTCGCAATGTTGACCGAACGGATAATTGACCGCGATTTTCTGAAAGAGGATCAGCCAATTCTCTTATCGGTGGGAGATGCGGAACAGAAACCGGGATATCAGCACCTGAGCTATGGCATGGTCGCCGACGAAGTGCACCGCGCGACCCGATCGAGTCCCGTGTTTGCGAAATCGCTGCTGCGTTGGTGCGTCGGGGTGGCGCAGTATGTCCCATTGTTATTCGACGAATTCGAGGCCACCTCGCAGAACCGGTTTGGGATCGAGCTCCGTTACACGGGCCGCTCAGAGAAAGACCTGTATCGCCGGTGGGCGCGAGAAGTTGTGCCCCCCTCCGAACACGCCTCTGAAGTTCCGTCAAGTCAGCCGACCGTTATGGAGACCTAAGATTCAGACATCCGCGTTCGGAAACGGCTGCCACGCCGTGTAGACACCGGGCGCGATCTAATGTGCCAGACTGACGCCGTCCACCATCCAACACCCACGATAACGGCCATCCTGCTGGTGACTCAGGGTAAATCGGAACGCCATGTCGAGTCCAGGCTTCCGGTGTACCGTGACGATCTCCACGGCAAAGCCGCCGTTGATCGCGCTGGTGCCGAGTTCGGTAGGATAGCGGTGAAGCAGGGGCTCATTTACCGCGCTCTTCACCAATCCAATGAAGTTGCCGTAAGGACCCGTCACCGCGTGGTTCGCCGGGGAAGCAAATGTGTAAGCGGTGAAGATCCCGGCGTTGGGAATGGGTGAATTGTAATTCTGCAAAGCTGCCACCACCGTCCGGACCACTTCGGCAGGAGTGAGATCCGGCTTCGGTCGTGGGGCAGGACTGAGCGCCAGCAGCCAGAGCGCCAGAATTTTCATGAATGCAGCACCTTCAGAATAATATAAAGATTCCAAATCACCAGCGCCGCATACCAATAGTTGATCCAGCGAATGAATTCCCAACGGCGGAGAAGAATGCAGATCAGGAGACAGGCGCCCGCGAATATTTTCGAACAGATCAATCCGGTGACCGGACCCCACCGGATCAACAAGCGGATGAAGGGGCTCGCCTCGGTGTTGCCCAGGCTGAAGCCGGCAAGTGTCGACATCACGTCCAGGATCTGCAGATAGAAGAACACTTCCAGCATTACCCGGTCGGTGCTGTTGCGAGTCACTATCAATCGAGTGTACGCAACGCCCCGGTCTTCGGATGTATCTCGCGGATTAAGCCGTCAGCTTGACGACGAAATTTTCCATGATGATGCGGTCGTCGGGACGGGCGCTGCGCAGGTCGCGGTCAGCCTCGAAGATCAACTTCATGCCGCGCTCCAGTTGTTCACGCGAAAACTTGGTCGCGGTCTGCAGCACCTGGTCGGCTCGTGAGCCCCACATCGGCACACCTATCTTCGTGAAATGCCCCTGAATCTGCTGCGAAGACTTCAGATTAGCCTCGCGCGCGATCAGCGCCTGGCGGAATTGCGACGACAGGAAGGAGAGCGCCAGCGGCAGATACTCACCCTCCCGGCACAGCGTATCCAGCACCGCGAGCGAACGGCCGCGATCCCGGCGCCCGAGCGCATTCACCAGAGCGAAAATGGTCGACGCGCGAGCGTCCGGAACCATCGACTGGATGTCATCCTCGTTGATGGGCCGTCCGCCCGCGGTGGATGAAGCCAGCAGCGAGAGTTTCTCGAGTTCCGTCGCGATCCTCGCCATATCCGCGCCCAGTGCCTCCACCAGCATCTCCATCGCAGCGGGTTCCACCGCGACTCCAAGTCGTTTGGCGTGGGACAGCGCTTCGCGGCGGGCATCGTCTGCCGAATACGGCGCAAACTCCACTACATCCTTGATCGCGGAAAAGAACTTCGCCACGCGCTCGGCCTTCTTCTTGTCCTCGCCCTCCAGGCCGAAGCGGGTGGCTTCGAACAACACGACTACGCCCGGTGAAGAGTTGCGCAAGTAGTCGACCAGAGGCGTCACGTCGGAGTCGCCTCCAGAGGTTCCGCCCTCCTCGTCATCTGAGTCCGAGGCGGCTTTCGATACCTTCGGCAGCGCGCTTTCCGCGCTCGACGCCACGATCAATCGCTTGCTCGCGAAGAGCGAGAGGGAGCGGGCATCGTCGATTACCTCGGCGATGGTGTTTCGCGAAAGATCGTAATTCGCCAGCCCTTCCACGCGTTCTTCCGGCGTCAGGTGCGCATCGAGCAGCGCCTGCTTGCAACGCCTCCGGTCATACCCTTCCGCGCCAAGAAACAAGTAAGCCGGAGCTAAAGCGCCTTTCTTCATCGCGCCGAAAAACTGAGCCGGATTCATCTAGAAATTCTCGAGAATTGCGCTGACGATGGTCTTGGCGACATCCACGCTCAAACGGCGCATGGCGGGCTCACTCTCATCGAAATAGGTGATGGGGTCCACGCTGACTTCGTAGCGCTCGCGAACTTCCATTCCAGGACGGTCAAACAGTACTTTGCCGGATTTGTCCGTCAATTGAATCCTCAGATTCACGTGTACCTCTACGTTGGCAGCGCGAAAGGTCACCGGATCATAGACCGTGGGAAAATTGAAAACCTGGTTGACCCAGCCCCGCAGCGTGGCATCCGCATTTTTTGGATCGGACGTGATGGTGTACTTGGTGCGTGAAATGAACTCGCGCGTCATCGCTTCAGATAGCTCGTCGGTGAGTTTGTAGACGGTGGTTCCGTTGCTGAAAGCAGGGATCGCGATGGTCTGGATCGTTTTCGGCAGCAGGTTTGTCGTGCCCGCGAGATGATAGCCGCAGGAGGCGAGGGCAAGGGCAGATAAAGCGAGGGAGCAGGCCCAAGACCCCCTCCCTTTAGGCGACATCTTTGACCACCATGGCGGCGTTTTGCGCCGTCAATCGGAGATTGTCGAGCGCCATCCACATCCAGAGGGCATTGGGTTGATTGTTGTCGATCGAGATGGCCCCGATAGTGATCTCATTCTGACCGGCGACCCCAACATTGTTGGGAGGCTCGGTGTCACGCGAGCGCACTTCGATGAAACGATCCGAGAGAATCTGTTCAATAGCCGCGATTCCAGGATTCTGTTCCAGTTCGATCCACAGAGACGAGCTATAACCGTGGAACACCGGCGCCTGAATCAACCGGATGGAGGGCATGGGCGCATGCGAAGACTTCGTCGCCAGCAGCGACGCCAGATGCCGCTCGATGCGCGCTTCGACATCCTCGAGTTTCACCGGCGCCTGCTCGCCCAATCGCGCCAGCAGACTGAAGCTGAGCTGGTTATCGAAAATTTCTTTCGGCATACTCTTGAACGACAACAGACTTACGGTCTGCCTTTGCAACTCATCGATCCCGGCAGATCCGCGTTCGCTGGCCGGCTCGAACACTTGGATCACCGCACGCCGCACCGGGAAAACCGCATGTAACCGGCTCAGGATCAGAGCCAGCGCAATCGCCGCCGGATGCGCCACGACATGGATCGTCTCTCTGGGAAATTCGAGTCCCGACGGCTCCAGCATGGGAGCACGCAACCTCGCCTGCGGCTGATCTTCCGCTGCATAGGTTAGATCGACGAGAGGCGCGGCGGGTTTCAACTCGATCACATCGTCACTGATGTCGGAGGGTCCGGCGAGAATGATGACGCGGGCTTTTTCGAGCGATCCCGGAGTCAGCTTAATGAGAAAAGACGGCTCACCACCGGCTTCCGTCAGTGTCCCGACCTCCTGTTCTTCAGCCGCTACCAGGCGTAGATCCTCTCCCAGCGGCGTCGCTGCCAGAACGTCGCGCACTTCGCGTCCGAGCAGTGTCTCGGTGCCGACGATCACAATTGTTTGAACCGGTTTACTCTCAGCCAACCTGTCCTCCGCTCTTCTGCGCCGAAGGCCGAAAACGCCGCAGAATTCCTAGAAATCGAATTACAATCCCGCTCATCACGTAGGCCGCGGCCATTAGCAACAGCACAATCTGGGGATACAGCCAGACAAGTACGATCAGCAAGCCCATGATCACCACAATCAGCGATGACCGTGGTGAGCGCAGATTGATGTCCTTGAAACTGTAATAGCGCCAGGTGCTGACCATCAGAAGACCCAAAACCGCCAGGGTCATGATCCAGACAATAGAGAGCTGCCATGAGGTAATAGGCTCGCTGTCGAAAAAAAAAACCACCGCCGCCACGGTTGCGGCCGCGGCGGGAATCGGCAAGCCCACAAAATACTTCCGGTCCGGACGCCCGGGATTTTTCGGGACCGGATTCTTTTGGATATTGAAGCGGGCCAGCCGGGCAGCCCCGCACAGCAGGAACAGGAAGGCGATGAACTGGCCGGCGCGGTGTAGTTGATCCACCATGGCGGGCCCAGCGTTCCGCATCGACGAACTGCACGCCCCATGCATAGCCCAGGAGCGCCGGAGCGATTCCAAAGCTGATGATATCGGCAAGTGAATCGAGTTCGCGTCCGAATTCGCTGGTGGTGTTGGTCATGCGCGCGATCCGGCCGTCAAGGCCGTCGAGCAACATCCCGACACCGATACACTTTGCCGCAGTCTCGAAATCGAGGACGGCGCTCGCTGGATTGCTACTCACCAGGATCGAACCTTGAAACGTCCGCAAGATCGAGAGATAGCCCAGAAAGATATTGCCGGCGGTAAACAGAGTCGGTAGCGCATAGGCGGCTCTCGGCCGGCGCTTGACATCCGGGACCGTTAGTTCCGCCACGCCGTCACCTCGGAAGGTGTCACGGTTTCTTCGCTGCGGCCCTGCCCGTTCGATTCCTTACGGCGCGCCAGCACACTCGATCCGGCGGTTACGCGCACACCCGGTGTCACCTCGAGGTTCCATTCGGGGCCGAAAAAAATGTCCACGCGCGAGCCGAATTTGATCAAGCCGACTCTTTGCCCAGCCTTGACCTGCTCGCCTGCCCTTACATAACAGATGATGCGGCGGGCGATGAGCCCGGCGATCTGTTTGAAGACGATCGTCGACCCTCTCGACTCAATCGTCAACGTATTCATCTCGTTTTCCATGGAAGCTGACGGCAGCGCCGCGTTCATGAATTTACCTTTTTGGTAGCAGATATCCGTAATGACCCCGCTGACTGGCGAGCGATTGACGTGGACATCGAAGACATTCATAAAGATGCTGATACGCGTCCGGCCGGAGCTTTCGGAGGTCACCAGAAGAACCCTCCCGTCCGCCGGAGAGACCGCAACCTGGCCGGGAGGAATTTCCCGCTCGGGATCGCGGAAAAACCAGGCGCAAAAGGCCCCCAGAAGAAACAGCGGTATTCCCAGCCACGGGTTGGCGAGGTAACCGATGAGAATTCCTCCGGCAAAGAAACCGAGCGCGTATAAGATACCGTCACGAACCATGTAAATCGCTTCCTTATTTTACGATGCGCGCGAACCGGGGAATCCCTACGCCTTCGCCCGGCATCTTCAACAGCATGTCGCAATTAGCCGATTCCGCACTGGATGTCCTGTTCCGTAGTGCTCGAACCCACCGCGCGTGGCTTCCGCAGCCTGTCCCAGATGAACTCATATACCAACTCTACGATCTCTTCAAGATGGGACCGACCAGCGGCAATGCATTTCCTGCCCGGATGGTGTTTGTCAAATCGGCTGAGGCCAAGGAACGCCTGGCGCCGGCCCTCGCGCCCGGCAATGTGGAGAAGACGCGGAACGCTCCCGTCACGGTAATTGTCGCGTACGATGTCGAGTTCTTTGAGAAGCTTCCGGAATTGAATCCGCATATGGGCAAAGAAATGTTTGCGGGCAATCCCGATCTGAGCCTGGAAACCGCCAAGCGCAACAGCAGCCTGCAGGGAGCATATATGATTTTGGCGGCTCGGGCGCTTGGACTGGACTGCGGTCCCATGTCCGGTTTCGACGCGGAAAAATTAAACGCGGAGTTCTTCCCGGATGGAAAATGGAAAGCCAACTTTCTGTGCAATCTCGGGTACGGGGATGCTTCGAAGCTTTTCCCACGGCTTCAGCGGTTACCTTTCGAGGAAGCCTGCCGGATTTTGTGAAGGATCTGCCGAGGCTACGCTATGAATTGCGCGAAGAAGGTTACCTTCTGCCGCGCAGACGGTCTATTTTGCGGCGATCGCTTTTGGAGGGCTTGCCTTCGCGCATCGCCTCGAAATGCGGCATCGCTTTACGCTCTTCAGCCAACTTGAAGCGCAGATCCCGACTTGCCGCTGTCTCCTGGTAAAGCGTCTGCGCGATAGCGGCAGGACCACGCATGTCGCTCAGAGCCATGACTTCCACTTGAAACTCGCCGCCCTCATTCTTCACCCGCAGCATCTCGCCAATCCGGACCTCGCGCGAGGCCTTGGCAGGTTGTCCGCCGGATTCGATTCTCCCAAGTTCACATGCCCGGGCGGCGAGCGAGCGCGTCTTGAAGAACCGGGCGGCCCAAAGCCATTTGTCCATCCTGACTCCGGTCATGAGCGGATGCCGGCCGCTAATCCTTTAGGAAATGAATTACCTTTTTGCCGGCGTCTTCGGTGTAGTAAACCGTCACCTTGCCTACCTTTTCGGCGCCCTTACCGGTTTCCACTGCCGCGCGATCCGTGAAATGCCAGGTTTCCTCCGCGCCTTCCGCAGTCTTCACCGTGACTGTCTTCGCTGCATGATCGACGCTCTTGACGGCGACTACCGTCATCTTCATACCATCTTTGCCGATGTGATCGATTTCCTGTGCGGTCTTGACTCCGGCCTTCTCGGTGTAATGGACGATAACTTCATCGCCTTCCTTCAGGCCCAGGAACGCATCCTTGCTTCCTTTGGCAGTCGCCACCGCGCCATGAGCGATGGTTCGCCCTGTGAAGTGAATGACATGTTCGGTGCCGTCCGCCGTTTTCACCACCGCCGTCTTGGCGCCGCGATCAACAGCCTTTACCGTCACCACAACTGCTCCCGCCACGTCGTCCACAGCCCACGCACTGCCTGCGAGCAGCGCGAACAACATCGTAAACGTAAGAAACCTTGCCATTCAGGACCTCTCTTTCAGGTCTATTCTAACTTGCTTTGGCCCGCTGCCGTCCGGGCCCGGTAACCGGCGCGGAGGCGCACCACCACGCCGGCTTCGAATGTCTTGACCTCCAGCTTGTGAAAATTGCCGTCCCGGGCGTCGAGGGGAGGCGTGAAACCGAGCACGTAAAGGTTGCGGAGGTCGGCTTCGATACGAGAGAAAACTTCCGTGGTCTTCCGGCCCGGATTCGGAAAGGTGAGGCCGCCCGTCTCCCGGGCCAGGCGCTCCAAGCCGTGACTGAGCGACTGGGCCAGCATCGAGCCAAGAGAGATAAATCGGGTCGGGCTGGCATACTTGATGGCATAGACAACCGTCCCCGCGGACTGCGCGGTTTCGATCAGATCGGTAAGCCGGATATCGCTGCCCGTATCCATCCCATCGGAGAGAACGATGATCGCTTTACGTCCCGTTACGGGCTTCAACTCTTTCGCCGTGTAGTAAAGCCCGTGCCATAAATCAGTCCCGCCGCAACTGTGGGGAAAGCTGGCGTTGCGGCAGGAAGGCCCCAGCAGCGGTGATCTCTTCCCTTCAGGCATGCCGATTTTCCCCACCGCACGCGTGAGCTCGTCGGATGAACCGGTGAGTTTCGAGATGAGCGTCGATTGTTGGCTCACTTCAACAATCATGGCGCGGTCGTGCGGTCCAACCACTTGCTGGAGAAATTGTGCGATCGCGTCGCGGTGGCTCTTGACGTAACCGGCCTGACTTCCACTGACATCGGCGACCAGGGCCACCGTGAGCGGCAGTTCGGATTCCTGCCAGAAATAACGGATTTCGCGCGGTTGGCCGTTGTCGGTTAGCTTGAAATCCGTGGCTTTTAGATTTCGTACCGGCGCGCCATCGCGATCGCTCACCGAACAGGCGACCGTGACGAGGTCGACGTCCACGCGAATGGGAGCTTGATCCTGGGCCATGAGTAGGGTTGCGAACACCAGCGCCAGGAATCTCATAACTTTATTGTCTTTCCGTGGCCTGGCCGCTTGCCCAGCCAGCCGTCCTCGGCGTTCCGAGTGCGTCAACCCACGGTGACACGTTCTTCGCGGCCTTTGTGGTACGCCAGGTTCGCCAAGTGCGGGCCGGAGACTGCTTGCGCGCCCAGTTCTACCGGGCAGTGAGGCTCCTCACGGCTGTGGATGCATTCCAGGAAGTTCTTAAAATGCTCGACCGTCGCATCGGGAGCTTGTTCCTGGTAGACCGGCTCGCGATTCTCCTTCTTCGACCATGGCTCTTTGTAAATCCGATATCCGGTTCCGTCCAGGATCAACGTGCCGTTCTTTCCCTGAAACAGCACAGACCATCCGTTCTCATACGAACTGCAGTAGTTGAGCGTCCAGGTGGCGATGAATTCCGGGTATTCGAAGACTGCCGTGAAGACATCCGGCGCTTCAGCTCCTTTCATGTCCTGCACCTGCCCGATACAGACCGCTGCGCGCGGTCCCGTGGTCTTGGTCAGACGTTGCACGCAATCCATCAAGTGCGTGCCCTGATCGGTCATGTTGCCACCGGAGTAATCGAAGAACGCGCGCCACCAGCGGACGCGTGCCGGCTCGAATGCGTGCTTCTTGGCCGAACCTTGAAATCTCTGCCAATCCACTTTGCCGGGCAATGGTTCGGAACGCATCACGTCTCCGAATAGACTGCGGAATTGCCAGTTCCATTCGGCTTTGACGAGGCTGATCGGCCCCAGAACACCGTCCGCCACCAACTTTTCAGCCTTGGCGATATCCGGAAAACTGCGGCGCTGCATGCCAATCTGCACAATCTGTTTGGTCCTGCGCACGCCTTCGACCATCTTCTGGCTTTCAGCCAGGGTGTGCGACATGGGTTTTTCCTGATAGACGTCTTTACCCGCGGCTACAGCGGCGAGTAGCACCGGACAGTGATGATGGTCGGGCGTAGCATTGATGACGAAATCGAGGCCCGGCTGTTCGAGTAGTTCGTGGTAATCGATATACGTCTTGGCGTCCGGCGCTTCCTTCAGCGCCAGTTCGACGTTGTGATCCTGCACATCACAGATGGCGACGCACTGTGCTGCCAGGCCTCGAAAGCCTCTGGCGACATACCGCCCCCGATTGCCTGAGCCGATCAGGCCAAACGCGGGACGGTCATTGGCTCCCCAAGCCGACGAGGGGATGAATAGCGGTGCTGCGGCCAGTACAAAATTCCTGCGATTCGTTTCCATAGATGCTTCTTCCGACGCGGAGATCTTTCTTTGTCGTGCCGCATTTAGCATATATTAAGCTTGGTGGGAAGACTACCTGGTGAAAGGAACGCGCATGGGAGCGTCTGAAACGGAACCCGCAATTCGCGTCGACCCGCGCTTTCGAACGCGCAACAAACGTCTGTACCGGCTCGCGCATTGGCCTATCTGGATCTTCGTCTTCTTTATCGCCCCAGGCCCTCTCACTTTCGACTTATTTGAGCATGGGTTCGATGTGCGAATGGCCGCATGGCTGGGAGCCGTCCTGGTCGGCACCGGCATCGCCGGATTGCGCGGGCGCTTGCCTGGAGTCGAACCCAAGCCATATATTCTCCGCTTCACGGAGGACAAACCCAATCCGTGGTACCGGCGCATCTGCTACACGATGGCCTGGAGCGACATGATCAGCTTCGCGGTGCTGAATCTCGCGGGCTTGGCCTATGCGACCGCGACCGGGGAGTGGCGCTTGCGGCAGATCTACGATCATGCTTACTTTCCGATCGCCATCGTATTATGGATTTGCGGTGCGCTGGGACAATTGCCTCGTGTGCGGCCGTCGACGAAAGGCGAAGGTACCGAACGTCGTTATTTCTACGGCAGCGTTTGGGCCATGTGCGTGGCGGAGCCGGTCCTCGGCATCCTCTGGAAAGTCCTGCCGCGCAGCCATGCATCTGACGTTGTGAAGCTTCTGGCGTTTATAGGCGTGCTGGCGGCGATGGGATATCGAGCCAAGCTGGGTCGGTTGCCCCGGACTCGCGCAATTGTGGCCGGTGAATGGGCGATCTCTGACTAAGAACCGATGGCCCAGCAGCCGTTTTCGCGCTTCCAGGCTGCAGCCGGAAGATCACGAATGCGATTGTGCCTCCCCGCGAGAGCGGTGCCGTAACGGATTTAGGATAATCTTTCTGATATGCGATTGATCTTGTTTCTCGTGGCTGCGGCGTCGTTAGGCCTGGCTGCCGATGCTGATTTCAACGGACGTTGGGATATCAGCGTGCCCAAAGAACCGCGTGCACGGTCGTGGTGGCTGGAGGTCTCCGGAGCGGGTACCCCGCAAATTAAGGGAAATTTTGTCGGTTTTCCAGGCGGCAATACCGATCCCATCCCCCAGATTGCGATAGAGGGGGGCGTCCTTCATTTCTCCGCGGAGCGCGGTCAGGGCCAGAAAAAGATGCGCTTGGAGTACACCGCAAAGCTGGTGAACGGCAAGTTGACCGGCGAGATGCACAGCGGCAACAATTCGCTGGACTTCACCGGCGTTCGCGCTCCCGAAATCGATGAGCACGACGACGGATCGTGGAAAGAAGCCAAACCGATCGCGCTATTTAATGGCAAGGACCTCTCCGGCTGGCACGGTCAGGTGCCTGGCCAACCCCTCGGCTGGACCGTGGAGAACGGGGCGCTGTCCAATCACGCCGGCGCTAACAACCTGGTCTCCGATCAGAAATTCTGGAATTTCAAGATCCATGTCGAGTTCAAGGTAAGCGAGGATACTAACAGCGGCATCGGGCTGCGGGCGCGCTATGAAGTCCAGATTCTGGACGATTTCGGTAAGCCGCCAAACACCCATGGCAACGGCGCACTGTACAGCCGCATTCTGCCCACCATGAATGCCAGCAAACCGCCCGGAGAATGGCAGTCCGATGATATCCGGCTCGTCGGCCGCGACGTTACAGTGGTATTGAACGACCATAAGATCATCGATCACAAACATATCGATGGCCTGACCGCCATTGCCATGGATCCGAATGAAGCCGAACCGGGCCCCATCATTCTCCAGGGCGACCACCGCCATGTGGAAATCCGAAAAGTGATCCTGACGCCGCTTCACAAATAGGGACCGGGCCCATGCCCCAGCCAACTCAGCTCCAGGGAGTTTTCGCCGCAGCCGTTACTCCGCACCGGCTCGAAGGACACGAAGCCGATTTCGGAGCGATGCTGGAACTCGTCGATTTCCTCGCCAGGAGCGGCGTCAAGGGGACCGTCGTGCTCGGTTCCACGGGCGAATTTCTGCACGTCAAGCCGAGCGAAAGGGCGCGCATCGTGCAGTTTGCCGTGAAGCGCAGCCGGGTGCCGATCATCGCCGGAATCTCGCATTCCACGCTGGATGGCGCGCTTGAACTCGCGTCTGAAGCCATCACGTCAGGCGCCGCTGCGCTGCTGCTGATGCCGCCGCACTTCTTTCGCTACGACCAGGCCGATATCGCGGAGTTCTATCGCCGGTTTTCCGTCGAGATCGGGCGCACCGATGTGCCGATGTTGCTCTACAATATCCCGCAATTCACTTCCGGGATCGCGTTCGAGACGGCGCGCGCGCTCATCGATTCCGGACGCTACGCCGGCATCAAGGATTCGAGCGGCGATTGGGAGTATTTCCAGCAACTCGCGGCGTTTAGGAAACAACGTAACTTTACGCTGTTCGTCGGCAATGATGCCATCTTCCCGCAGGCCCGCCGAATTGGGGCCGACGGAATCGTCTCCGGCTGTGCCTGTGCAATTCCTGAACTGCTCGTGAAACTCGATGCGGCCATCCTTGCGGGCGATGCCGCGCGCACCGAAATGCTGTCCGGACTCCTGCGCGAATTCCTCGCCTGGACCGATCGCTTTCCCGCGCCCGTTGCCGTCAAAGTGGCGACCGCTGCGCGCGGCTTGAAGATCGGTCCCCTGGCCGTCCCGCTGGCGCCTGAAAAATGCCGCGCTTTGGAAGAATTTCAAAGCTGGTTCCGCGGCTGGTTTCCGGCGATACTGAAGGTTTAATGTCCCCAGAAGAGTTTCGTAAGGCGGGTCATCAGGTGGTTGATTGGCTGGCCGACTATCTCAACGATCCGGGCAAGTACCCGGTCCTTTCGCGCAACCACCCCGGCCAGTTGATCGACGCGCTGCCGCCATCCGGTCCCGACAAGGGCGAAGAGTGGGCTGCGATCTTCGCCGACTTCGAGCGCCACGTGATTCCGGCGGTCACTCACTGGAACCATCCCGGTTTCATGGCCTACTTCGCGAACACTGCGTCGCCGCCGGGAATTCTGGGCGAGATGCTGGCCGCGGGTCTGAACACCAACGGCATTCTGTGGAAGAGCTCGCCGGCCGTGACGGAACTGGAGCAGGTCGCGCTAAGCTGGCTGCGCCAATGGATGGGGCTGTCGGAAGGATGGTTCGGCATCATCCACGACACCGCATCCACGGGCGTGATGCATGCGATGGCTGCGGCTCGTCAGGCTGTAGCTCCCGAAGTTCGGGCGACCGGGCAATCGGCGCCGCTGACCATTTATTGTTCCGAACACGCCCACTCGTCGGTGGAAAAGGGCGCACTGGCGATTGGGGTAGGGCAGCCGAATGTCCGCAAGATCCCCGCGGATTCCGAGTTTCGCATGCGCGTGGACATGCTGGAACGCGCGATTGAAGAGGATCTCGCGGCAGGGAAGAAGCCGATTTGCATTGTTCCCACGGTCGGTACTACGGCGGTCGCGAGTATCGATCCGGTTGTCGAGTGCGCAAAGTTGGCGCAACGGTACGGGCTATGGCTGCATGTGGATGCCGCATACGCCGGTTCGGCTGCGGTGGCGCCGGAATATCGCTGGCTGCTCGATGGCGCGGAGCAGGCCGATTCGCTGGTGATGAATCCGCATAAGTGGCTGTTCACGCCGGTCGACCTGAGCGTGCTGTATACGCGCCGTCCGGAAGTGCTGCGAGCGGCGTTCTCGCTGGTGCCGTCGTATTTGTGGTCGGCTGAGGATCCGCGTGCGTTGAACTACATGGAATATGGCATCCCGCTGGGCCGCCGCTTCCGCGCATTGAAGCTATGGTTTATCCTGCGCCATTATGGCCACGAGAAACTGGCCGCCATGATCCGCGAGCAGATCGGCTGGGCGCAGGAACTGGCGCGGCAAGTGGAAGCCGATCCGCGTTTCGAACTGGCCGCTCCGCAGATGCTGTCGCTGGTTTGTCTGCATTACAAAGGGACGTTCGAAGAGAATCGCGCGATTCTCGACCGGGTGAATGCGAGCGGCGAGATCTTCCTGTCGCATGGTGTGTTGAATGGGAAGTATGTCATCCGCGTGGCGCTTGGGAATATGGGCACCACGCGCGAGCATGTCCAGCGCGCTTGGAAATTGATACGCGAAGGTCCGTGAGCTTGACGAGAGCGCCGCACGGTGGACCATCGTATTTCTGCCGGCTGCGGAGCTGCCTTTTCTACGTACACCGATGTAACTACAAATTTGGCGTTACAATCATCTGCGGATGACTCGATTCGGGCAGGATCGTGCCGTCAGCGGGGAACTCTGCTGGCAAGCGCTCGGCATCGTAAGGCCATGATCGAGGAAGTTAAGAAGAGCGCATGAAATCGCGACTCATGATCTTCTGTCGACGCTGGGCCCCGCTTTCGCCTGCAGAATCGCGACATGCAGCGTGAGACTGAGTTATCTTCAAAGATTAAAGTCCTAAAAATCCGGCTTGAGTTCGACTGCCGTTCACTTTCCGGTAACGCGGTTTATCAATGATTGTCGGGAACTCGTGCGTAGGCGCGCCCTCCAGTCGGTTCCGCATGAACGCAGGCCATAATGGAGTTGTGAGCAAACGTGTTCTGCGGCAGGAACGGCCGATGCCAATATTCGATTCGAGGAGTTGTGCTCCCTCCTTTCTGCAATGGGCTTTGCCATGCGGATCAAAGGGGATCACCACATTTTTACGAGGCCCGACATCGTAGAGATTCTGAACCTGCAGTCGAGAGGATCGTGCGCAAAGCCATACCAGGTTAAACAGGTCCGCGCGGTCATCCTTCTATATAAACTGGGTGGAGAAGACGAATGACGAAATACGAGATCATCCTGTACTGGAGCGACGAGGACACTGCGTTTATTGCCGAGGTACCAGAATTGGCGGGGTGTGCCGGGGACGGACCCACGCGACAAGAGGCGCTTGCGAACGCTGAGCTCATCATCGGTGAGTGGATCGAAACGGCGAGGGCAATGGGCCGAGTAATACCGGAACCTAGAGGTAGGCTGTTGTTTGCCTGAGGCAACCACGCACTGCTGCTACTAAGATAATTTTCGGTATCGCGGTATCTCGCGAACTTCATGCCGGTCAACCCGTATGCCCACCTTGCCGCGAGTGGGATGTTTTGTCATACTCGTGAGCATGATGCAAAAGATCGCTGTAACCCTCGATCAGAGTGCCGTTGCCGATCTCGATAGGTGGGTACGGGAAGGAAAATACCCGAACCGGAGTCGCGCGTTGCAGTCGGCTGTGAACCTACTCAGCGAACGCGAAAAGCGGACCCGCCTGGCGCGGGAGTTGGCGAAGATTGATCCGAAAGAAGAGAGGCAAATGGCCGAACAGGGCTTAGGTGACGGTACTTGGCCCGAATACTGAGAGGTGAGGTCTACTGGGCGGACCTGAACCCCGTCAGAGGTCGTGAGCAAGCCGGTTTGCGGCCGGTCCTCATCCTGAGCCACGACTTGTTAAACAAGAAGTCCGAGACGGTAATCGCGATGGCGATTACAAGTCAGCCTCAGAAAGCGGGATTCCCTTTGACACTGGCGCTTCCTTCAGAGATGTTGCCCAAACCGTCCTGGGTGAAAATTTCGCAGATTAGAACAATCTCTATTGATCGTCTGGGCAAAAGGATCACCTCAGTCGATTCCGGCATGTTGGGCCAGTTGGTAGACGGGTTGCTTGAATTGCTTGGTTGATCTGCATTTGCACCAGCCGATTCAGGTACCTCTTCAGGATTCCGAACTGGGCTGATCGTTTGTTCCGAAAGTTTCCGGTTTCGAGACACGGGCCGGGTCGCAAGGAAAGACCGCCGAAGGCCGGCGCCCTAGCTAGATAGAACCAGCCGCGTAGAGTAGGCCTTTGGCCTGCCGCCTATATGATCCAGGCTGCGGGCGCTGGACGCCCTCATTGGTTTGACCGCCATAGCTTGCGTCCGGGCAGGGAGATCGACTGGCGCACTCATGATCGACATTGCCACCGCGCCCGATCCTGCCACCCTGCCGGGTACGGATAGCTGTGGGGATGAACGATATATTGTCGCTGTCGCAAAGGGGAACGCTCAGGTGAAACTGAACATGGAACCAACTATCCCCTTGACTGAAGCCGCGCACAGGCTTCACAACATTATGAGCTTTCAGGCGCAAAAGGTGGTCTACGTCAAAGCCGACGCTGATGCGTCGTGGGGGGATTTCGTTGAAATGGTAGACCGCCTCTGGCCTGAGACAGACATAGTCAGTATGCTAACTCCTCGTGTTGAAGCGTTAGGGGCTCAGCGCTACTGTCTTTCTCCTTCATGCCGGGACTGTACGAGGTTTGGGGGCGTCGGTCATCGAAATTCGAAACTGCGGGCCGCTTGTCTCAATAAAGGTCCGTTGTGCACCAGACCCGCCCATCATCTCCTGGCACGCGACAGCAGTTGGCGTAAGGACCCGACGCCCATCAGATAAGTTGCGCCAAGATAGACGATGCCATAGGGCAGCAGAGTCGCCACAGCCATGATGAACGGATGTCTGTGCCCCAAGACCAACTTCGCGCTCCAGGCAGCCGCCGCTCCCAACAGCGCTCCGCCCCATAAGCGAGCCGTCAAGGAGATGGGCAGTCCCGTCGACCCAATTCGTTGATTGAGCCGTCGCCGGAGCAGAGTGAACTCGACCCATCCGGCCATCCCCGCCGACGCCGTCAATCCGGCTGCGCCTAACAGCGGATCCACTCCCAGCCAGCGCGGCAGCGGCAGGGCGCAGAGGTAGCCGAGCGAGGTCGTCAGGATGACGCGGACGATGGCAAATCGTAGAGGCGTGCGGGTGTCCTTGAGCGCATAGTACGTGGAGGAATAAAGTCGTCCCATCGTCGAGGCGAGGAGTCCGACTGAGGAACCGGCCAGAATCTTCCAAACATAAAGCGAGTCCGCGGCTCTGAAGCGCCCGCTCTGGAAGATCGCCGCCGCGATCACGTCTCCCAGGCACAGGAACGCTACTGCCGAAGGCACAGTGAAAAACGCGATGCGCTGCAGGCTGGCGTTGAGACGTTTACGAAGCTGCGCCGCGATCTCGGTTTCGCTGCCCAGCAGGCTCGACATGGCGGGGAGTTCGGCGGCAGAAATCGTCATGCCGAACAGGCTGACCGGCAGCATGTATAACTGCTGCGCGTTGAAAAGGGCCGTCACTGCACCGGTCGGCAGCCAGCTTGCGATCATGTTGTCGATGAAGGCGCTGAGTTGCACCACGCCGCGGCTGACGAAGACGGGCACAAAGCTACGGGCTACGGTCCGTACCTCTGCCGAGCCTCGTCCGAGAGAAAGCCGGGGAGTGCCGACTAAACGGAATACTGGCGGGAGCTGCACCAGCACCTGCAAGCCGGTTCCCGCTACGGAACCCCACGCCAATATGGCGGCCAGGTGAGGCTCGGAACTGCCCGGTCCAAACCATACGAGGGTCGCAATCATGGCCACGTTCCAAAAGGCCTGCGAAGCGTACGAGAGGAAGAACTTGCGATGGCTGTTGAGTATCCCCAGGCACCACGCCGACATCACCAGCAAGCCCGCGCCCGGAAAAAGGATGCGCACCAATTGGATCGTGAGGTCGCGTTCCGCGCCATGAAAACCCGGGGCGATGACGTCGATCAGCAGCGGCGTTGCCAGGATGCCGAGAAGCACCAGAATCGAACTCACCAGCGCCAGGATCGCCAGCACGGCTCCCGCAACTTCCTGGGAGAGCGCCTTCTCGCGCCGCGCCAGCAGATTGGCATACACCGGGATGAAGGAGGCAGAAAGCACTCCTTCACCGAATAACGTCTGCAGGAAATTGGGAATCCGAAAGGCGGCGTTGAACGCGTCCCCGGCGACGGAGAGTCCGAAGAAATGGGAGAAAATGCTGGTGCGGACGACTCCCAGGACCCGGCTCAGCAAAATGCCGGCGCCGGCGAGAAATGCGAGCTTTCCCGTGCGCGACTCGGCGGGTTTGGCGTCGGTATGGGTGATAGCTATAGGTTATCAGTCGTCAGTTATTAGTTGTCAGTCAGGCAACGGCTGCTGCGCAGCTGCAGGGTTACTAAAAACTGACAACTCATTACTGAAGACTAAGTTCAGAACCGCAATCTCGCCGCGACCTGGATCTCTCTTGGATAGCCGTTCATCGCCGTGATCTGCCCAAAAGCGCCGCTGGTCACCGTCAGATTCGGGTCGTTGAAATTGGGATGGTTCAGAGTATTATACGCATCGATGCGCAGCTGGAAATTGAGGCGCTCGTGAATGGGAAATGACTTCGCCGCCGACGTGCTGATGAGCAGTTGCTGCGGACCCCGAATACCGGCGAAGCGTAGCGGGAAGGTCCGTACGTTATCCGCGAGTTGCAGCGCCGAATTGGTGACAAACCCTGACGCCGTGTTGAACCACTCAGAGGTCGTCCGCTGGCTGCCCGGTAAATTGATGTTGTTGATGTTTCCGTTGAAGATGTCATTGCCCCAGGTCAGCGGATCGCCGCTTTGGCCTATCGTCATGGTGGAAACCTGCCAGCCGCCAATCACACCATCCACCAGCCTCGGCACGTGGGAAGCAAGAGCGCGCCCCCTTCCGAAGGGCAGTTCCCAGACTGCGGTAATCGCGAAGGCGTAAGTCCGATCATAGGTGCTGACGCCGTACCAGGGTTGCGCGTCGGCGCTGTTCAGGAAACTGGTCGCGTCCAGGAGCTTCGAAAAAGTGTACGAGCCCTTCAGCGTAAAGCCCTTCGCGAACCGCTTGATCGCCTGCGCCTGAACCGAGTTGTAGTGCGAGTAGCCGGCCTGGTCGGTCTCCGAAATCGCGCCGAATTCGGGGTAGGGTTCGAGCAGGGTCGCTCGCGTCGTCGTCGACGTATAGACGCTGTTCAAACCGTAAAAAGGATTGGTGAACGAGGAAGTCAGATAGCTGATAGTGGTGTTATCGCGCGTAGGCGAGGTGCTCAGATACTGCAGCGGCGTATTGTTCAGTTGCCGCGTTACGCTCAGATGAATTGCATGATTGCCGACATACGCGAGATCAAGCAGAAAGCCGCCGGGCATCTCGCGCTGCAGGTCGAAAGACCAACGCTGGGCGTAGGGCAGCGGCCGGTTGTTCGGATAAACCGTAAGCGCCTGCCCAAGTGCCGTGGAGAGCCCCAGTGAAGTACCGCTGGGCGCGATCAATCCGGTCGGAAAAGGATTGGCAAAAGTCGCTGCGTACGTGACGCCATTGTTGTAGCTGGCGGTGAGCGGGGTCGCGGCTGTAAAACCAGTCTGTATCGCTGGAGAGCGATAGATACCGAGGGTATCGTAATAGATGCCGTAACCGGCACGGATCACCGTTTTCGGAGCCACCTGATAAGCTATTCCGAAACGCGGCAAAAGCTCGATGGACTGCCCGGACCACAGATCGCGGCCATTCGAGCCGCCCACATAGTCCAACCCTCCAAGTACCTGGAAATTCGGTATCCCGGAGACGGGCTTCTGGGCGTAATTCGCCAGCGCCTGGGCCGATAGCGGATTGGTTACCGTGCCGTCGAAACCGAGGATGGCCCGATTGAAGCGTTCCGTGACAGGAGTCTCGTGCTCGATCCGCATCCCGAGGTTCACGGTCAATTTCGGGCTCACTTTCCAGTCATCCTGAACGAACGCGGCGAAGAACACATCCTGATCGGCAAAGCTCGCGGTGTGCTGCATGCTGCCGCTGGTGGGCACGCCGAAGAGGAATGACGCCAGGTCCTGACCGATCGCCGAGGCAAAGCCGGTGCTGATCCCTTGCGTGTAAGTGCTGCCGAAACTCAGAGCCGGGGAGACATCGTAAGGATAACGATTCTGGAAGTTACGGTTCAGGCGTAAGTCCCCTCCGTATTTAATGCTGTGCGCACCCTTCAAAGTCGTGAGGGTCCCGTTCCAATCGTGGAGAAGGCTGGTATTGGTCCCGTCGCCCGTTTCCCAATTGCCGAAACCCGAGAATGACGAGAACGTGATGTACGGGAACGTCTCGAGCGCCGGATTTTGGATCAGCGAAGTGAGGCTCGGAGAGAATCCCAGTGTGGAAAGATCAAAGCCTCTGCTGCGCCGCTGCTCCGGAAAATCCTGCTGGGTGATGCCATACCGGAGGTCGAGAATGGAGTTGGCATTGATCACGAACACGTGATCGATCGCCAGGCCGCGATTGATCCGGTTCAATTGTAGGCCGGTAGAAATGTTGTTGTACTCCTGGTTGTCGGCTTTATGCTCTTCCCAGTAGTCATAGTCGAGCCGGATGAAGGTTCGATTGCGTTCGCTGAAGTAATGGTCGAGGCGTAGGAAGTCGACGAAATAGTCCTCCTGGCTGGCGCCGTAAAACACCAGGTTATTGCTACCGTCGATTCTGCCAGCGGTATTCGGCTGGGGCCAGTACTTCGCGATATTCATCGCAATTGGATTGATAAGACTCGTCGGGATAATGTTGCCGGGCACCGGTAGCCGGGTATAAACGCCATTGCCGGTAGTCGTCGTAGAGAACGGATTATAGATCTGATACTGCGCGCCAAGTTTCAGCAGGGCCGACAGGTCTCCCGATTTTTCCGCGTTCGTGGGAATCGTATTGGTGAATTGCTCGGGCACGTTCCACTTGTGCGGTTCGTAGACGAAGGAAAAGAACGTCTTGTTCTTGCCATGGTAAAGCTTCGGAATCCAGACCGGTCCGGTTAAGGATCCTCCGAAGCGGTTATCCCGGTAAACCGGCCGCTTCTGGCCGGCCATGTTTGCGAAAAAATCATTCGCGTTGAAGAAGTTTCCGCCGATGTATTCGTGCAGGTCGCCGTGGTACAGATTGGTCCCGCTGACAGTGATCATATTGATGACCGCGCCCGGGGTGTGGCCCAGTGCGGCGTCATAGAACGTAGTGATCACCTTCACCTCGCCGATAGCGCCCTGTGGTGCCGAGAACGCGACGCGAGGCTGGACGCCGTCAGCCATCATGTTGGGAATACCGTCGATGGCGTACTCGTTTGATCGGGACGTGTTGCCGTTCGCCATGATCGTCGAGGTTCCATTGTTGAAAGCCGCCTCATGGATCGCGATCGAACCGGCGTTGACCATGCCGGGCGCGAGCAACTGAAATTCGACAGAATTTCCCGATGGGTTCGGCAGTTCCGCCATCTGTTTCTCTTCCACCACTTGTCCGAGACTCGGATCGGAAGTCTGCAGCAGAGGCACCTCGGCCGACACCACTACGCTCTGGCTCACGTCTCCCAGCGCCATCTGGAGTTGTAGCGCGACGTTATCGTTGACCTGCAGAACCACGTGATTGCGCTCCAGTTTTTTGAACCCCGTCAGTTCGACGGTAACGTCGTAGGTTCCGGGCAGGAGGTAAGGGATCGTGAAGAGCCCGTCAGTGTTGGTGCGGGCGCTGAATTCCGTCTTGGTGTCGGCATTCGTCACCCGGACCGGCGCTTCAGCTAGACCGGCGCCGCTCGGATCGGTTACCCGTCCGGAAAGTGTAGCGCGGGTTTCCTGTCCGAATCCTGTGGCGGCTAGCAGCAGACTGATCACAACAACTACACAACGGGTGCTTCGCATCAGTGTGTCCTCTTGACTTGGAGAATTCCGGCAGGTCCCTGACGGTTCGTTTGAGGCGAATTCCCAGCCTCGCAAACGATTGCAATCAGTATATGATTGCAGGCTGTGATTGTCAATGCCCAATTAACAATGTGTCAACCGCTTTAGAATGTCCCCATGTTCCGTTCTTTAGAAATGTCCCTTTTGTTTCTTCTCTTCTTAGCCAAATCCGCGCGCTCCATAATCCCTCCGACAACATCCACCGCCTGACCGTACTAGCCGATAACACGATCTCGTCTTCGCTGGCCAGGTGCTAGGCCGCCAGCGTTGGCCCGAATCTTGTGCCTACCTCACCGGAATATTTCTCGCGGGTTCTCCCCAATAAGACCTCCTCCTACGGAGGTCTTCAGATTAGGGGACATTTCTAATGAACGCTAATGGGGACATTATCAAAAACGCGCGACACACCCAATTACACAACTCCATCCGAGCAGGCGTCCTTCAAGGTAAAGAGCCCGGAGCTTTGACTCAGCCTTACCGTCACTCACCCTGCGATACTTTTGCCAAGCCGTCCCTACTGCTGCTTATTGTCATCCGCGGGCTTCTCCCCAGGCCGGTACAACGTTGGAGGTTTGCGCTTCGGTTCGCTGGATTCCTTATCCGCCGCGGCCTGCTTCGCCTTCACTTCTTCGGGAGTCGACATCGCTTCACGCTGCTTCTTCTCCTGTTCCTCCTTATTGATCACCTCGGCGGCGCGCTTGCCCAGATCCTTACCGCCTTCCAGGTTATCGTTAGTTGCGTCGATGGCCTGTTTCAAAACGAACTCATACCGTCCCAGATCCTTGGGATTCGCCTCCTGGATCTTCTGCAGTTCGGCCAGCATCGGTTTCTCGCCGGACATCACCAGGCCCGTCCCTTTTTCCAGATTGACCTTCCGCGCCAGCGCGTCGTCCGTGACCGTGTCGATCGCATCGAGGATATTGCAGTAGTCCTCCAGCAGATCGTGAATCAGCGCCGACCGTCCCGGCTTGTCTTTGGACATCAACTGCTTCACCTGGTCCAGCCGTTGTTTGGCGAAATGCAGGTACAGCGTGATACGGGTATTGGGTTCCTGCGCCTCGCGAATCTGGTCGGCTTCGTCCGAAGTCAGGAAGTCGCGATCGGCCATCAGAGGCGCCGCGGCGAGTAGAGCGCAAATCAAGAATCGATACTTCATTTGGCGTGCGTCAGGATGCCGTCGAGCCAGGCATCATGAATCTCCTGTACTCTATTTTGCACCGGTTCGATCGATCGCGCGGTCGGACGCAGTCCATTTCCTGCTTTAATCCATCCAGCCGCCGCAGCAGTTTGCGGCTTTTGGTCTCGGCGTATTTGTACGGTCCCGGGACTCTTCCCTGGCTTCTTGCCGGACGCCGCCAGCGCCGCTTGCGCCAGTTCGACAGACTCCCGAACTTCGGCAAGCTTCGCCTCCGTGACTTTCATATTCTGTACCGCGTAAGCTTCGCGCGCCTCGCTGATTGCCTGGTCCGCGTTGGCCAGCGCCAACCGCGAACGCTTCTCCAGATTGGGCTCGTTCTTCGCCACCTGCAAATCGGCCGCCGTCAGACCACCATTGCCAGTGCCAAAGCCAGCGCAACGATCCGGGCGCGTCTCATTTTTGCCCCATGCGACATTTTCAAGTATATGGATTCGTTGACGCGCCTGGAATTCCTGGTCGGGAAACTTGCCTCCGCTCACCGCCAGGAACTGCTCGTACGCCTCCAAGGCCGGTTTCGCTGCTTAACTTATCGAGCGTAATGGCGCGAAGGAAAACGTCGCCGGGCTTCTCCTTGCCAAGCGCCCTGACACGCTCGAGGGCGCCGAGTCCCGTAGGATAGTCTTCAATGACGATCGCCACCGACGCGAGTTCATTCAACGCTTCCACCGAATCATGCTGGAGCGTTGACCGCATGCATGAACTGCTGTTCCGCGCGCTGCAGCTTGTGCTGATCCCGCAACGCCCTCCCATAGCGCATATGCAGATCGTAGTTCTGCCGGCTCGGCCGCAACCACCAGCGCGAGCATCTCCAGTTCCTTGTCGAACTGTTTATTTAATCCGTAAGCGGTCGCCAGCGCGAGCCGGTTGGCCGGACGTCGGCGACGCGGCTACGGCCTTTTCGAGCCCCGGAATCGCATCGGCGAAACGCTTCGTCTCGATCAGCAATTCACCCATGCGTTCCTGCGCTGCCGGCATTCTCCGGAAACTGCGGATAAATCGCAATGGCATCGCTGATTGCTGTCCGCCTTCTCGTATTCAGCCGCGAGTTCCAGCAATTCATCGCGGTAGTTCGGATCGAGTTCCGCTGCTTTCTGGAAATGCGGCGCAGCGTCGCTCAGTTTTTTCTCGCCCACCAGCGCCTTGGCCCAACCCGTTTGCGCCGCTGCCGACTTGCCATCGAGTTCCGCCGCGGTTCCAAACACGCCCACCGCCTTTTCGAAGTTGCCGGCGCCGAGCAGCGCCTCGCCCCAGTAATACTGCGGACGAAACTCCTTCGGCTTCTGTCCGGCCGCATCGGCCAGAGGACCGACCGCGTCGTTGAACTGCTTGCTGCGCACCAGCACGATGCCCAGGTTCAACTCCGCTTCATACAACCCAGGCTTCAACTCCAGCGTTTTCCGGTATTCCGCGGCTGCCTCAGTGTCATCCTTCAGAAGGCTGCAAGAGAGCGCAAGGTGGAAATGTGCGAAGAAATCTTTGGGATCTTTTGCGACGGCCTGCCGGAACGCCGCCAGCGCCGCGTCGTACCGCTTCTCTTCGAGAGCCTTCATACCGTCTGCCATCGGATCGGTTGCCTGTGGAGCGCCCGCGGCGTGGGTCAGGACGAACAGTCCAGCCGCCATGGCGCGCAAAATCGGATTCCGCATCTTCATCCACTCTCTATTGTATTGCCGCGTAACAAAGAGTTCGAACGGTGTAAAGCGTCCTTAATCGTGATAATCTTCGAGCAGGAGTTCCTTATGAGCATCTCTCGACGCAAGTTCCTCGAAACCACCGCAGCCGGCGCGCTCGCCGCCAGTACGCTCTCCGCCAAAGGCAATTCGGATATGCCGATGCGTACACTCGGAAAGACCGGAGTGCATGTCTCCATTTTGGCGATGGGGACCGGCAGCCGCTATCTGCAATACAAGGAAGAAGACCAGGCGATCGAAGCCATCAATAAGGGCTTGGCTCTCGGTATCAACTACATCGACAGTGCGGACGATTACGGTAAGGGCCACCTTAGCGAACAGCATATCGGCAAGGCTGTGCAAGGACGCCGGGATAGTATTTTCATCGCGACCAAGCTGAGCAATCGCGATCCGGAGAAGAGCTTCGAGATCGTGGAAGCCAGCCTCAAGGCTTTGCAGACGGACCACCTCGACCTGTTGCATATTCATTCGCTGACGACCGAAGAGGATCTCGCCCGGATCGAAGCCAAAGGCGGCGTGCTCGATCAGATTTTGAAAATGCGCGACCAGAAAATGACGCGCTTCATCGGTATCACCAGCCATACCGATCCCACGGTGCTCAAAACCGCCCTCGAACGCCATGATTTCGATTGCACCCAGATGGCGCTGAACGGCGCCATGGTCGGCATGAAGAACGGTAAGGGTGGCATGATCCCCAACGATGCCATCAAGACGAGCTTCGAGACTGTCGCGCTCCCTGTCGCCAATCGGAAGAAGATGGGCGTGATCGCCATGAAGGTGATGGCGCAGGACGCGTTGATCGGTCCGGCCGAACCTTCCAAATTGATGTACTACTCGCTCTCGCTGCCCGTCACGGCCGTCGTGATCGGCATGCCGAAGTTCGAGCATATCGACGAAAACTGCCGTCTTGCCAAGGCGTTCAAGCCGCTGCCGGTGTCCGAGAGAAAGAAGCTGTCGGACGAGTTGTCAACCAAGTACAAGGCCCAACTCGATCACTTCTTCAGCAATCACATCGACGCTTAAGCGGCTGTAAAACAGGCCTTTGGCCTGTCCGCCGGGTCTCGAATGTGATCTGAATTGCTTCGCCCGCGCCCCAACTCCCCGCCTAGACCTTCGGATGCTGCCGGTGGAAATCGGTGCGGGCCTGGAACGCCTTCCCGACGGCAAGCAGTGTATTCTCCGAAAATGGGTTGCCAACCAGTTGAATCGCCACCGGCAAGCCGTCTGCAAAGCCGCAGGGCAGGGAAAGCGCCGGCAGTCCTCCCAGATTGCCGGCAGGGATCAGGGCGCTCATGCCATCTTCGTCCGGCGGTTTGGGTGCGTCGGGGGGACGATAATCGAGCGGCTTGGAGACTTCGGGTGCAACGCTGTACCGCGTGGGGGCGAGCAGAATATCCACCTCACTGAACATCTTGCGAAACTCGCGCTGCATCAGTGAACGGATCCGCATGGCCTTCAGATAATCCCTCGCTGGCATGTCGAGGCGCGCCTTCAACCCTGCGATCTGGTCCGGATCGGCGAGTTGGTCCACTTGGCCGCTGGTGATCAGCGGTTCGAAGATCGAAGCTTCCTCGGCGCCGATGATTGCTCCGGTCATCGCTCCATATGGGAAACTTGGCAGCTTCATCTCGACCATCGGAATGCCGAGTGCCTTTACCGTCTCGAAGGCTTGCGCCAGCACCGGACGCAGATTCGCGTCGGGACGATCCGCGAAATCGATTTGCGCAAACCCGATCTTTCAAGTCGCTGAACTTGCGCACCACATCCGGCACGTAATAGAAGCTCTTGCCCGCCGATGCCGGATCGAGCGAATCTTTGCCTGCGATAGCTTGCAGCACCAGTGCGCAGTCCTCCGCCGTTCGGGCCAATGGACCCACCTTGTCCATCGTCCAGGAGAGCGCCATCGCGCCGTAGCGGCTGACCAGGCCATACGTGGGACGTAACCCGGTCACGCCGCAGAATGCCGCGGGAGTCAGGATCGAACCGGAAGTTTCAGAACCGAGGGCAAACGGCACCAGGCCCGCAGCCACTGCCGCTCCGGATCCGCTCGACGAGCCTCCCGACCACCTCGCCCGGTTCCATGGATTCAATCCCGGACCAAACATCGATGCGCCGGCGATGTTGTATCCCCCGCCGCCGGCCAGTTCGACCATCGCCAGCTTGCCCATCAACAGCGCGCCCAGCTTGTCGAGTTTCGTCAGCACGGTCGCGGTGTAGTCGAAAACCTGCGCCGCATAAGGTCTCGCGCCCCACGTCGTGATCTGTCCCTCCACGCTGAGCAGATCCTTGGCGCCGAACGGAATGCCTTGCAAGGGGCCGCGAAAACGTTCGCGCTTCAGGTCTGAATCAACCTCCTTCGCCTTGCGGATGGCGATCTCCTTCATCGGCAATGCCAGGGCGTTGTAGCGGGGACCTAGTTTCTCCAGGCGGTCCCCGAATGCGCGAGCCAGTTCAACTGCTGAAACTTCGCGAGCTTTCAGCTTCGCATTCAGTTCAGGAATGGTTGCCCAGAAGAGTTGCTCGTCGAAATCCTTCATAGTCAGGCCCGGAAAGTGAATGCCGGCTCAGTGGACATGGGAATTTCGAATTTCGCGAGGTTCTCCGCGCTCAAACGGTTTTCTTCTCGGGCTTTCTCCAATGCGTCCCCGGAGGCGGCAACCGGAGAAGCGGCAGATGGAGGAGGGGCGGGAGTCTGCGCCAATGCGACTGCGGTTCCAGTGAGCGCCAGCAGGGCTCTTCGCGACAGCTTCATTTGGTTTCAACCTTGGTTTCCGGCGCTTTGACTTCCAGCGCCTCGATCGCGGCCTTCTCCATTATCGCCCGCGGCGCGCTCTCACCAGTCCAGATCTCGAATTGCATCGCTGCCTGCTCGATAAACATCTCCAGCCCGGGAATGATGGTTTTGCCCT
The DNA here is from genome assembly GCA_963777595.1 of Terriglobia bacterium. Lineage (GTDB taxonomy): Bacteria > Acidobacteriota > Terriglobia > Bryobacterales > Bryobacteraceae > CAVVFX01. The sequence goes on along the minus strand of CAVZRE010000013.1, from coordinate 146,119 downwards.
GCTCGCGCGCATGCTGGATCAGCATCGTCTCGAGCGGATTGTATACCATGTCGAAAACAATTTCCGCTGGGATCGAATTGCGAAAAAAACAGTCGTGGATGTTGGGGAACATTCCGAGCGGAGTCGCGTGCACCAGGACGTCGAACTTGCGCGAATCGGCCTGGTCGCGCAACAACGGTTCGCCGCCGCACATGCGTGCCAGCGCGCGGACCCGATCCGGATTGCGGCCTACCAGCGAAACCTTGGCGCCGGCTTCGATCAGCGCAGAAGCCGCTCCTCGCGCAGCCCCTCCATTGCCGGCCACCAGCACCGTCGCATTCGCCAGCCGAATGTGCTTGGCCAGCGGATTCACCACTCCGATCGCATCCGTATTGGTGCCGCGCCATTTGCCGGCCTTCTTCCACACCGTGTTGACTGCGCCGATGCGGCGCGCCAGCGGATCCACCGTATCGAGATAACGGACCACTTTTTGTTTGTGCGGGATCGTCACGCTAAAGCCCGCGATCGGCGTTTTCTCGGCGGCTACGAAAAAATCCCTTAACTGGGCCGGCGGCACCAGGAAGGGAAGGTACACAGCGTCCAGACGGCGCGATTGAAACGCACGATTATGGATCACCGGCGAAAGCGAATGCCGCACAGGATCGGCGATCACTCCGTAGACCTTGGCCGATTTAGTGAACTTCTCGATCCGGTAGAGATGCCGCAACTGCCGGGCGCTCACCTGTCCCGCCGCCGTGCCCTGCGCATGCATGGGCGCGGCGTAAGTGAAGACGCCTCCCTGCGATGTCGATAATACGCGCGTCGGAAAACCCAATTCTCCCATGGCGAGAACCACCATTTTGGCCCTCGCGGTGGACTTGGCGGAGGCCAGGACACGCGCTGCGTCCGATGGCTTCCGCGCTGTGGTGACCAGCTTGTAGATGTCGGCCGGTATGCGCGTCATGCGCTTGGTGACCTGCTCGATCTGCGGAGTATTCTCGAAGTTGTGGTAGGAGATGATCAACTGCGCACGGCCGCTAAACATCGAGAGCTTGCTGGCTACAATTTCGGCCGTCTCGATCTCGACGTCCACCGCGCAGGCGCCGTGCTCCACGGCGATCTCGAGAACGCGAAGCTGATCCGTCATCGCGCCGTTGAATTTCCCATGGTTCTGATGGCGCCGGCAGGTCGCCAAAACCATACATTCGGGGAACTCTTTCAGGAAGCCGGAAATGGCTTGCGCTCCTTTTTCCGGCTCGGGGAGATAGTCGAGGCGAAATTCAAGGAACGTCTCGCCCGCCTCTGCTTCCCTTCTGGCATTCTCCAGCAGGCGTTCAAGCGTGGGCAGACCGAGCGCGATACATATTTTGGGAAGCACCCGTTTCTGCGCCATCCGGTTCTGACGAACTAGAATACCAGATGTGGGTGACTGTGCAGCCTGCATCTTGTGTAAAATAGAATCTGTGCAACGAAGCGGGGTTGGCCTAGCGGCTGGGCGTCAGCCTTCCAAGCTGATTTAGACGGGTTCGAGTCCCGTACCCCGCTCCAGTGTCCTCACTCCCCTCCTCGACTGTTGGTACTTGCCGCAGTTTTGCGCGAAAATTGGAAGCGGAGGCAACCGAGTTCCAAATGGCCCATGCTAAACCCGTCCCGGACGGATATCACAGCGTTCAGCCGTACCTCATGTTCAAGAATTGCTCCGACGCGATTGCATTCTATACCAAGGCGTTCGGTGCCCAAGAAAAATTTCGAATGCCCAACGCCGACGGGCGGATTGGACACGCCGAAGTGAAGATCGGTGATTCGATTGTCATGATGGCGGACGAAGCCCCCCAGATAGATGCCTTCAGCGTGGAGCACTTTGGAGGCTCACCGGTAAGCCTGTTGATCTACACGGAGGATTGCGACGCGATGTATGCTCAGGCTTTGGCCGCCGGGGCGAAAAGTCTCCGGGAGCCCGCCGACCAGCCTTATGGCGACCGCATGTCCGGCATCCTCGATCCCTTCGGCTATAAGTGGTGGATTGCAACCAACATAAAAGACAATTCCTGAGCGCCGCTGGTGAGGCAGACTTTCCCGGGGCTGGGAAATGTACCGCCAGGCGAACTTGTCTTTCAAGAGAGCGTTTCTGCGAGAATGAAGACAAATGTCGAGAATAGCCGCTATCTGGCTGGTCGTTGTCATTGCGCCAGTCTTGATGTTCAGTCAATACGGACGCCGCACGCGCGGCCCGCTCGGCTCGGCGACGCCTGGCTATGAGGGTCCGGCCGCGACTTTTCGAGGCAACCTGAGGGCGTTGACGAAGAAGGAATTGAGAATTGACGTTGTCGATGCGGAGGAGCAGAGTCTTACTTTTCGCGTTTCCAAAAAGACTCGCTTCCTCAAGGATGGCAAGGAAATCAAACGAACGGATGTCCCGATAGGAACCATTGTGGCCGTGGACGCCACCCGCGATCCGGGATCAGAAGTTTTCCGCTTTGAATGTCGTGATTTCCCCACCCAAACCGAAACCCGCCGAGCAGTAAACACGCACCAAAGAAGTGCAAGCCTTGTAGAGCAGGCCTTCGGCCTGCGTTGACTTCTGCCAAAGGCCGCGAGACTAGCGAGCAGCTATAGTAAGGCTCCGGACTTTCTCGTTGATCGGGTCTGGGTACCACCCCCGAAACATCAAGGAATCTCCGGCCAGAACTGCAGTGCGAAGCGCCGAGTATTGCCGCTCGATCGGCCCGTCAGCCACGTAAATGAACTCGAACGCCTTCGGGTACACTTCGCGTACCTGGCGAGGAGTCGAAGTAATTCCGAGACGTAGCTCGTTGTACGGCGCACTGGTCGAATAGTACGCCAGATTCTTGTGCTCGGGAATCAGGAGAATTCCGGGTACCGCCGCGGCTACACGACGCACTACTTGAACGTCTAGCGGTGAACTGGGAGTTCCATTCGAATCGAGATAAAAGAGCGTGGCGCCCCAACGGTTTTTCGCGTATTTGATCTTATCGATCAGGAGCTGAGCAGGATCGGAGGCGTCCTGCTGTTGAGCGCTGTTCCTGTCTTGCGCAATGACTAACTTTTGGGGACGCACGCAGACGCCGACTTTAAGGCCGGCATCACGGAATTTCTTGAAATAGGCATCCGCTACGCCTTCCATTTCCGGGGCCAGAGTAGCCATAGCCCGGGGATCGCCGATATAGGTAACCGGTTGCGGGAATTGTTCTCCCTCAACATCCCAGGTCACCATCCCTTGGGCGTTCATATTCTTGAGTACTGCAACGCTGCTGTCCGCCCAGGCGAGCAACCTTTTTTGAAACTCCGCCACACCCGGGCGCGTTTTGACATCGATTTTCGAGTCGAGTAGCCAGCCTCTTGGATTGGACGGCCAGTTGGTCGAGGACCGGGCGATAAATAGCAAGCCAATCGGCCGATGGTCAGTCCAGTTTAATTGGTAAGGATAAATCGCGGCGAATTTCTTATAAACTCCCCCGGCGGCGCTGCTCATTGAGGTTCCTGCCGGGACAAATTTCAGGGCGATATTGTAAGTGTCGCTGCCCCCCGCGGGAATTGCGCGATCGATAAAGGGTAGGCTATTCGGGTAAATCGGGTCCCGCGCAATATTGAGCCGCAGGGGGAAAACCGTATTCGCGGGTTTATCGAGAGCCCAGGGAAAGCCCGCCAGCAAAGGCCGCGCGACGTCTTCATTGGTCATTACGATCTCGGTTCTGCCTGAGGTGAGGCTGAGGGCGGTCGGTGCCCCGATGTTAGTCCCCAGCATCGGCGTGACGCCGTCGAACTCCATTGGCTTCCCCGACGTTCTCAGCGTAATGGGTTCGTAGGAAAGACTCACGATTTTGTAATGCGAATTGTTCTGGGTCGTCACGTTCAACCCTAAGCTGTCACCGTTCACCTGGTAGGCGACGCTGATCGACCCCCATGTGTACTTTATATTCCAAGTCTTGTGGGCAAGATCGAAATTTCTTGGCGCGTTTAGGTCCGCTTGTACGCTTTCCCCTTTAGGAGTCATCATTTGAACAGCGTTGACGCGAAACTCTCCATTGTTGAGGAATTCCGTTCCCATATATTGAATCGAGGAGATTCCGGACACATTGAACTGACAAACCAGCGGCCCTGATTGCGATCCCGCCGCCGTTAGCGCGAGCACAATCATGGTGAGGGCGGCGAAGATAGTACCTGCTAATCGAAAGGTCATTGAAACCTCGGAAACCTCGGAATGGGACGAAAGCGTCTTATAATTAACTTACAGTAGACCACGTGAGGTCTATAAATAACAAACGTGCGTTACAACACGCTCGGAGGCTGTTGTCGCTAAATTGTTAACGAAATTAGTGTTTCTTAGTACCCGAATGGCTGCTACGATTGACTCCTGCATTTCCTAATGAGAGTCCTGGTACCGGAATTTCGGCTGGTTCGGCATCGCACCGTTTTTGCTGTATAACAGTGTAAAATATTACGGAGTAGGCGTTGACACTTAGCTCACGCACCGCTAAGGTTTGAGGAAGTCGGTTTGTGTGCTCTCTTTTCCCGTTGATTTGCCCATCCAGGTTTGTGGGTAACGATGCGGGAGCATGCCCAAAATTGTTAGTTTTGGCTAAGTTTTTACAAACTCGGCTTCGGTGCAGAACTGTTTCCGTTACTTTAATGACACTTCCCTGGTACGCTCTACAAGTCAAAGCGAATCGCGAATGGGCCGTAACGGCATCACTCGAAAGCAGAGGCTGTGAAGCTTCCTGTCCCTCATTCCAGGAAGAAAGGCAGTGGTCGGATCGGAAAAAGCTGGTTGAAATCCCTCTATTTAGGGGGTATGTTTTTGCTCGGTTTGATGCTTCTAATCCATTGGATGTGTTGACTTGTCCGGGAATTTGCCGGATCGTCGGAGTGGGTAATCAGCCCAGCCCGATTGCGGATGAGGAGATAGAGACGGTTCTGGCGATCTCTCAAAGCGTCCTCGCCCGCCGTCCGGTGGACTACGTTGGGATCGGAAAACGAGTGATCATTAGTCGCGGTCCCCTACAAGGTTCGCGTGGTTTGTTAGTTCGAATTAAGAATGTGGATCGGTTTGTGGTTTCGATAACGCTCCTTCAGAGGTCGGTCATGGTAGAAATCCCCGCTACGTGGATTGAGCCGGCCGTGGAGGAGTATTGGGTCGGCGGGGCGGTTTCGCTCCGCGGCCTGCGTGCCTAGCTGAACCGGAGGAATGAATATGGGCCGTCCTGCAGGAGCGGGAGTCTTTGCAACCGCGTTATTGGCAGCCAGTTTTTTGTGTGCAGCTCCAACCGACGCACCGACCGCTGATGGCTACATCATCGGAATTGACGACAAACTTACCATCCGGATCGTCGACCTTCCGGATATACCCGACAAGCCCTTCCGTGTGGCGCCGTCGGGATGTGTCGACTTACCCCTCCTAGGCTCTGTGCGCGCGGCGGGATTAACCCCGGCGCAGTTCAAGGACGCCGTCGCTACGGCTGCCAAAAAATACATCAGCGATCCGGCAATTTCGGTAAACGTTGCCGAATACCAAAGCCAGATGGTGACCGTGATTGGCTCCGTAACGAATCCCGGCTCCCACCCGCTGGCCGGACCCAAGCGTCTTCTCGAAGTTGTGTCTGACGCGGGAGGACTGCGCCCTGATGCCGGCTCGACCATACGGATTACTCGCGAGATCCAGTGGGGCAAGATCCCGCTCCCGGATGCGCGGATGGATTTGAGCGGAGAATTCAGTGTCGCTGAACTCGACGTCGAAAAACTAATGAATGCGGGCATCCCCCGTGACAATATTTACGTTCGGCCACACGACGTCATCTCCGTCTCTAAAGCTGAGTTGATTTACGTGTTGGGCCAGGTCAAGAGAGCCGGTGGCTTTCCCCTGACCTCCCGCTCCAGTGTCTCCGTGCTGAAGGCGCTTTCACTGGCGGAAGGGTGGCAGCCAAATGCGGCTCCCAAAAAATCGATCATACTCCGTCCGGCCGCGGACGGTGGTCCCAAATCTGAGATAGCGGTAAATTTGGACAAAATTCTATCCGGCAAAGCACCGGATGTGGAAATGCGGGCGAATGACATCCTGTATATTCCAAACAATGTCCCAAGAAGCATAGCGTTGCGAACCGCGGAGGCGGCCTTGCAAGTCGGTACAGGAATTGCAGTCTGGCGGTAACAACAATGAACAATGATAGAGACTTTGATTTTCTTCCCGCTCCTGTCAGGCGTGAGCCTCGACAAGGTGCGGGCCTTATTCAGGAGAGCGATATCTGGGCGCGCCGGATGCCGGTTGAACCGGAGCCCAGTATGGCGATCGAGTATGCGCGCACTTTCTGGAGCCATCGCTGGCTGGTTGCAGGTTCGGTCCTGGCAGGCTGCTTAGTCGGCTTTGCCTTCACGTTGACTTCACTGCCCGTATTTCGAGCTCACACATCCGTGGAGATCCAGGGGATTAACTCCTCCTTCATGAACATGCGGGCCGTCGACCCCACGGAACAGTCTGGGAACTCTTCGGATGAATCGTTTGTGCAAACGCAGATCAAACTGCTGCAGAGTGAATCATTGGTTTCCGAAGTGGTCACGAAACTCAATTCCGTGGGAGGTAAGAAAGTGCCTCGCCAGGATTTGCTGACCATCTGGCAAAAGCAGCTGGGAAAAGGCACTGGAGGTGACTTGCCGCGAAAATCGGCGCTCCAGTTTATTGCCGATAACCTCAAAGTGAAGCCCATGGGAATGACGCGGCTGGTGGAAATCAGCTGCGCCGGATGGGACGCGCAACTCTCGGCTGAATTCTGCAACACCTTGACTCAGCAGTTTATCGTCGACGGCTTGGACTCACGTCTGTTGGCAGCGCAGAAGACCAGCGAATGGCTGACCAAACAGGTGGCGGATGTCCGCGATAAGCTGTCCGACTCGGAAAACCGGCTCCAGGCAATGCAGCGCGACAACGCGGTGTATACCGCCGACAAAGAGACCATTGCGCAAACCAAACTGCGCCAGCTCCAGGACGAGGCGTCGCGCGCAGAGGCCGACCGGATTACCAAACTCACTCAATATCAGCTGACCACTACCGTTGCTCCCGAAACGTTGCCGATGGTTCTGGACAGCGGCCCGCTCAAAGAGTATCAGATGAAGAAGACGGAACTCGGCCAGCAACTCGCCAAGATGAGCCCGCCGCTGCTTCCCACGCATCCCGACGTCAAGCATATCCAGGCTCAGTTAGCTGAGATTGACCTCGCCATCCAAAAAGAACGGTCGAACGTGATCGCCCGTGCCAAGAACGAATACACCTCCTCGCTGCAGCGCACCGAGTTGATTGGCGAGCAGTTTGCCCAGCAGCAAAAGATTGTCGCCAAACAACTTGAAAGAAACGCGCAGATCGAGATGCTCGACCGCGACGTCAAATCTAATCGGGCGCTTTATGAAAGCCTGCTCGAACGCGCCAAGGAAGCGGGATTTGTGACCGCCCTGCGCGCCAGCACCGTTCGGGTCGTCGACCCCGCCAAGGTCCCGTTGATCCCGATTGCCCCCCGCATGACCGTAACCACGGCCATCGGCGGCGGAGTCGCGGCGCTATTCAGTCTCATGTTTGCGCTAATCAAACAACGCAACGATCCCAGACTCAGAACGCCGGAAGATGTCAAACGGCAGCTGAAGATTCGGGAAGTCGGCGTCATTCCTTCGGTGAACGTCGACAGCCGTCTGCGCCCAGGTTTCCTGCAGCGCTTCCGGCGTGAGGAGCGCGGGAAGTTCGATCTCACCACCTGGACCAATCGCGACTCTCTTCTCGCGGAAGCCTACCGGGTGGCAATTAATTCCATCTTCATCGCGAAACGGCGGTCCTATAAATCGGCGGTTCTTGTAGTCTCCAGTCCGAGCGTCGGCGAAGGCAAAACTACCGCGACTGCCAATCTGGCTATCGCCTTAGCCGAGACTCGCAAACGCGTGATCGTCGTCGACGGCGACCTCCGCAATCCGCGGCTTCACAAGAGCTTGGGCGTCGATAACGGCTACGGGCTGCGCGATGCACTCCGGGGTGAAGAAATTCTCCACGAAGACGACATTGACAAACTCGTCAAGCCGACATCGGTCCCTGGCGTATCTTTGGTGCCGAGCGGTTCCAAGTGCGACGCAGACTCCATCAGCCTGCTGCACTCGCCCAATCTGCCGTTGGTCATTAAGTCGCTGGCCGCGAAGTTTGATGTCGTCCTCATCGACACGCCGCCCATGTTGAATCTCGCGGATGCACGAATCTTCTGCGAAACCGCAGACGGCGCAATCTTGATTGTCCGTGCAAATTCAACCACGCGCGAAATGGCTGTCGTCGCCTACGATGGCTTCGCGGCTGTCAATACACCGGTCATCGGCGTCATCCTGAACGATTTTGATTCAAGGCGCGAAGCGGGCTACGGCTACTACAAAAAATACAACGAATACTATAAGCCGTCTAACGCTTAGGACGAGTCAAACGTGGCGCCACCCCTTATAGACAAAGACTACCGGGACAATGAGGCTGTCATCGTCCCCGGTCCCGGTGCGTCCAAATCGCGCTCGCTCGCCAGGGATTTGTTAAGCGGTACCTCGGCGCTCGGTATCGCGATGCTGATCGAGCGGGGCTTTGGCTTCGTCGCCAATGTGATGGCTGCCCGGTTCGCCGGATCGCAAGTCTTCGGCGCCTACTCGGTTTCGCTGACTACCGCAACAAACATTGCTAATTATGCGGCTGGCGGGATCGGTTCCACCGCCACTCGTTTTTCCGCGCAACCCGCCCGTGACACAGCCGAATATGCCGCCGTCGTGCGTGCGCTGTCGATCATCTCTTTGGTGTCCGCAGCCATCGCCATGGGGGTTTTATATGGTACCGCCGGCTTTCTGGCGCACTGGCTGTTGCGCAAGGACGATTTGGCGGGCCTGCTCCGGCTTGCTTCGTTATGTGCCGGCGGCGCAATTCTGCTGGAGTGTTTCCGCGGTTTCCTGATCGGCCGGCGGCGATTAGGCGCCATCGTCCTGCTCTCGGGAATTGTGGGAGCCGGCATGCTCGGCCTGATGCCGGTCGCTGCGCATTACGGGCCTACCCCAATGGTCGCCACGCAGGCTGGAGTCGCCTTCGCGGCGGTGATCGCCTGCCTGGTGTTCGCCCGCCGCTTGGGTCTGTCTGCGGTAGGACGCCCGGCACGCAAAAATGTGAGCGCCATGGTCCGGCAAATCTGGGGGTTCGGTCTGGTCCAATTAAGCGGCTTGGTTGTCCTGAATCTGGCAGGTTGGTGGCTGACTTCCTTGGTAGCTCGTTCGGATAAGAGCCTCGCGCAGGTAGGCCTGTTCGCCGTGGCCCACCAACTGCGGAATGTAGTCGCCCTGGGACCTGCCTTGCTGACGGAAAGCGCCCTGGCGTTGATGATTGGCGGCCACGAGACATCGGCGAGGGATCCCGAGCGCGTGCTGGCTGTTTGTACTTTCGCGTCAGTCGCAGTGACGGTCCTTTGCGCCGGAATCGGTATTATCCTCCTGCCTTGGGCATTGCCGATGGCCTACGGGGCCGCATTCCGGCCGGGCGTTTTACCGGCGGCCCTCGCTCTTGCGACATCGGTCGTCCACATGGGAAGCGCGCCGGCCGGGGCGCGGCTCACCATTGTGTCGATTCGCGCGTGGGGCGTCATTAATGCGGTGTGGGCCGCGGTCGTGGCAATCGGTGCCACTGTGTTTGTTACACGGGGCGGGGCGGCTTCCGCAACGGCAATTTATCTGGTCGCGCATTTTGTCAGCGGGACGGTCACCTTTACCTATTTGCGAATGCGGAAAGAAACCAGTTCCGGAACCGTTGGCATCTATCTCCTGGGCGCGGCTGGAGTCGCTTTGCTTTCCGGCGAGGAACTTCTTCGCCTGAATGCTCCCGGACATATGATTTTGTGGAGCGGAATCATGGCAGCCACGGTGGCGGCTACGCTCTGGGTGTTGACGCTCGCCGGGCGGTCACAGAAACTGGTCCCCGATGTGCAACAACTGGCGCAGTTCTGGCGCAGTTTCAAACAGAGCCGGCTGTCTTTCGCTTCCGGAGCGGGTTCGGAGAGCGGCGCATGACCACGGTTTTAAGTTCAACGCCGTTAACGGTCGAGGGCGCGGGCAAGCCGATGCGCCTGTTGGCCTACGTTCATTTGAGAAATATTTATGGCTCAACCGGCGCCGGCCGCGTAGCTCGTCAGATGATCGAGCATCTCTCGCGACAGGCGGGTATGTCGCTGAAGATTTTGGCCGATCCTGCGGATCACGAGCGCATCGTTCCCAAAGTCGGCGAGCCTTGGAGTAGTTTCGACTATCGCTTCATCGCCAGTGAAACGTCCCGGCAGCAATTGCGCTGGTTACTCCTCTCGACTCCCAAGTCGGAGAGCTACTGGCCCGAAGCGGACGTGGTCTATTGCACCGGTGAGTCCTTTGTGCCCGCACGCAAGAGCCGGATTGCTGTGACATTACATGACGCCGCCTATTTTGAGAAGGATGCGCATCGCCATGATCTCGCCTATTACAAGACCAAGGTAAAATGGCAGATTTTATACAACGCGCTCTCGCGCCACGCGGACATGTTTCACGTCGTATCGCATTTTTCCGCGGAACGTTTAGCTCACTTCTTTCCTTCGATTCGCAACCGCATCCGGGTCGTGCACAACGCCGTAACAGAAAACTTCCTCGAACCGGTCACAGAGCAGGGCAAGCAATATCTCGCTGAGATGAAGCTGAACGACACGCCGTTTATCCTGCTGCCCCGCGGCCTTTCGTACCGTAAGAATGCGGACATGGTGCTGCAGAATTGGCCGGTTCTGCTGGAGAGGCACCCGGGTCTGAAACTGGTAATCACCAGTCATTGCGACCAGCCATATATAGAAAGGGCGAAGCAGATCCCTTCCGTGGTCCTGACCGGCTTCGTGTCCGATGACGCGCTGTGCGCCCTCTATTCGGCCGCGCAGGCGGTTTGGTTCCCGTCTCTTTACGAAGGCTTTGGACTGCCGGTCATTGAAGCGATGGCGTGCGGCGCACCCGTAGTTGCCAGCAATTCATCTTCGATACCGGAGATCGCGGGCAATGCCGCCATTCTGATCGAAACTCTTAAGGCTTCCGACTACATCGACGCTCTGGATGCTTTGATCCGCAACCCTTCGTTGCGGAATGAATACTCTGTTCGGGGCCGCGCACGCGCGCAGCTTTTCACCTGGCCCGGAGCCGCGAATCAGCTTCGCGGTCATTTGTCGCAGTTGCTCTAACTCGGACACGGACCCTTTCGGCTGTTTATCATGCCTTTAACCCAATCGATTCAGACAACAGCATGCGCCGTTAGCACCAAAGCTCCGGCTTCGGAGTTGTCCGCGCTCACCGGTGTCCGCTTCTTCGCGGCCGCATTTGTCGTCTTCTATCATTTTGGGCGGCCGTTTCTTGGACATACGCCGTGGCCCGTAGCGGGCCTTGCCGGAACGGGTTACGCGGCGGTCGGGTTTTTCTTTCTGCTATCCGGATTTGTCATGACCTATAGCTATGTTTCCCGCGACGGCCTGATGCGTGGGAACTCGCGGTCATTTTGGGCGGCTCGCATCGCCCGGATCTACCCCGCATATCTCTTGGCATTCCTCATCGGGATGCCTTTCAACATTATTGGCTCCATGCACGTAAACTCAATCGGGACGGCTTGGGCCAAATTGTTGCTCGGTGGCGCATCGGTGTTGGCCTTGCTGCAAGCCTGGACACCGTGGACGGCATGGTACTGGAATTATCCGGCGTGGTCGTTGTCAGGCGAGGCATTTTTCTATCTGGCGTTTCCCGTCCTGGTTCCCTTGCTGGGCCGCCTCTCGAAGAAACAATGTCTCACGTTATTGCCGCTGGTGTGGCTCTCCTTGCTCGCGCTTCCAGCCTGGTATTCGGCCTTTCATGCCACGACCCCGGATCCCATTATGGGTACCGCTCAACTCGCCGTTGAGGTGACTCCGTTGTTCCGGTTGCCCGAGTTTGTGATGGGGATGCTGCTCGGACGCGTCTTTATTCTCGGCCGCAGCGAAGCTGCCATCGGTAATCCTCAATGGCTCGCCTATGCGGGCATCGCGGCCGCCGCACTGCTGCTCAGTTTCGGTCTGTGGATCCCTCGTCCGTTGATCGCCAGCGGTCTGACGGCCCCGTTTTCGGCTCTCGTGATCTTCGGCTTGGCGCATGGCACGGGTTGGCTTGCCAAATTTCTGTCGCTTCGCCCATTAATCTTACTCGGTGAGGCAAGTTATGGAATCTATATTTTCCAGGTTCCCATAGCCAATGTTTTCGGAATCGACTCGACGCCGGGCAGTCCGGTAAGAAGTATGTTTTTTGTTGTCGGCTTAATCGCCGTCTCCGTTATGGTGTTCAAGTTCGTCGAGCAGCCGCTTCGTCCTCTCTTGCGTACCAGGCTACTAAAATTGCTGGACGGCAAGAACCGGCCGGTGGACAAAATGAAATCGAGAGCCGCCGGGACCTCGATCCTCAGAGGCAACGTATGAAAACCGTGGTCGTGCATCGCGGAGGACGCGACGCCTATCAGGTGGCGCGGGCTTTAGCTGAAACCGGCGAACTTGACCGTTTGGTCACCGATCTATACTGGCCGCGTGATCGCGATTGGGCAAGAAAACTCGCCGGCCGCGCTCCGGCAGGACTCCAGTCACTCCTCAACGCGCGGTACGCCGAAGGATTGCCGTCGGCCTCGGTTCATAACTGCTGGTTCAGCGGCCTGGTCTCGCTCGCCGGTGAGAGGTTGCCACAACTTCCCTTTCGTTGGCGGCGGGATTCGGTTCGATGGTCAGACCGGGTGCTTGGAAGCGCCGCCGGACGTCTCGCGCGCCGCAATGGCTCCACGCTGGTTTGTTACAGCTATTACGGTTACAGCGCGTTCCAGAGCTATGGAAAACCAGGCATTCTCTTTCAACTGCACCCTCACCCTGCCAGCGTGCGAAGGATTTTGTCGGAGGAGTTGCAGGCTCATCCTGAAACCGCGACGTCGCTAGAAAAGGAATGGGAACTGGCTCTGCCCGAGGATGATTTCAACCGGCTCGTTCAGGAAGTGAAAATGGCGGACGCCTGGATCGTCGCGTCGTCGTTTACGCGGCAAACGTTGATGGAAAACGGAATACCCGGGAATCGCATTCGTGTGGCGCCGTATGGCGTCGACGCGGAACGTTTTCAGCCCGCGCCTTCGCACCAGAGATGCGTCCCTGGCAGCGGCCCTCTAAAACTGTTGTTCGTTGGCCGCATCGTGCAGCGGAAGGGCATCAAATACCTTCTCGAAGCGCTGCAGCAGTTTACGGGACAGCAAGTTGCTCTCACCATTGCCGGCCGTCCTGTCGACGATTTGCGAATCCTCAGGGAATTGGGCGACCGGATTACGGTGCGGCCCTCCGTGAGCGACGCGGAGCTCAAAGCGTTGTACCGCTCCTCCGATCTGCTCGTGCTGCCGAGCGTCGCGGAAGGTTTTGGACAGGTTCTGTTAGAGTCCCTGGCTAGCGGTTTACCCATCCTCACAACAACCAGTACGGCTGCTCCGGATCTTATTGCGCAAGGCTGTGAAGGATGGTTCGTGCCGCCCCGGCGGGTGGACAGTCTCGTGGAGCGGATCGATTGGGCGCTGAGTCACCGGTCGAAACTCGAGTCGATGCGCCAAGCCGCCCGCGAATGCGCCATGCAGCTGACATGGGAGCGTTTTAGAAATCAGATTCGGGAAGTGGTGCACGGATTTAGCCAGGCAGAAGCCCTGGCCGAGGTCTCTGTCGATGTTTGAACTCCTGCTGGTAATTACCGGGGTAGTGATCGTCTTGGCGCTGCTGTGCGCCTATGACGGTAGCGGTGACATCTTGCACCCTCTGGTCTTCATCGGCCCGATGATGTTTTTTCTCTACGTCTGGATGCCCGCGCGCCTCTATCTCGATGGACATCTCGATGGTTTTTTCGATCAGGATCAGCTGGTCTTCGCGCAGACGTTAAACCTTCTCGGGGTGATCGCCATGTCGAGTGGAGTCCTTTCGGTTGGCTTCGCGCGCAAAAACTCCAGCCCTGTCGCACTGTCGCCCAAAGCCGGACTCCGCCTGATCATCGGCGGCTGTATTGCCGGTTCAATTGGCCTCGCGTGTTGGGGTGTGGCCATCATCAACGTCGGCGGCTTCGTCGATGCCTTCAGCAAATCCTACTCGGGAGGCTGGGATGATAGCGGCTACATTCGTGACGGAAGCCTTCTGTTGGTGGCCGGCGTTCTACTGATTCTCGGCGGTTCCGCCTGGCGCATGAAATCGCTGTACACCGCGCTAACCGCGGTCTTCGCGCTTCCCTGGATTACGCAGGCGTTGCTGACTTCCCGCCGCGGACCCACGTTTGCCATCGTGACCGTTCTCGCCATGGGTTGGTATCTCACCCGCGGACGCCGCCCGGCATCCTTCGCCGTGATCGTGGCCGGAGGCCTGATGGGGTACTTGGTACTTTTTTTGGTGACGAATCGCAATAGTATACATTTGGGCGCCGATCTCAACGACAATATGAACACGGACGTGACAGAAATCGTCGATAGCGCCGACACCGGTAACGAATATATTTATGGCGCGGGATCCATCTTCGCGGCCGAGCGGCGCGATCACTATTTTTGGGGCCGGCGCTACCTTGCGCAGCTCTTGGTTCGTCCCATTCCAAGTTCGGTCTGGCCCACGAAGTACGAAGATTTTGGAGTTCCCGAACTGCTGAACAATGCCGGAACCGGTGAAGGCTTCGAGGATGCTCTGGGATGGCAGGGTGCTGTCGGATCTGCGCCTGGAATTGTCGCCGACACCTGGATTGAATTTCATTGGCTCAACCTGCCTTTTCTATTTTTGTTGGGCGTTGGTTACGGCTTTACGTGGAAGAAGGCAATCCAGCGCGGCGGTCCATGGAATACTCAATTTGCAATCCTCTCGGCCCTTTCGATCTACATGATCATGCAAACCATGGAGGCCATCATTTTCCGGACGCTCGAACTGTCCATACCCAGTTGGCTCATTTGGAATTGGGCGATGAAAGCCTCGGCCGATAGAGAGCTCTTGCGGCCCAAGACCGATTCGGTCATAGCCGCTACGCCCCAGTTGCAAACAGCCGGAGGCGACTTCTATGTCAACTAGCGTCCCTACCGCTCGGCTGCCCGAAGAGCGCTCCTCCGCTCTCGCTGGGACCTCTGTCGCGGATTGCAAAGTCGCCGTGATCTGGATCGACTGGTACGCGTACCATTTGGCGAGATTTAAGGCTCTGGTAGAGAATTCCTGGTTAGCGGGACGCGTTGCAGGCATCGAACTCGTAGGAGGCGCGGGCGTTCACGGCAAGCTTCTCTTTCGGGAGGACAAGCGCGACGCGCTCGCGGTCACTACTTTATTCCCGAAGTCCGGTTGGGCCGATGTCTCCCAGATCAAGGCGGCACTAGCCCTCTGGAAGGCGTTAGATTCGCTGAATCCGGAAGCCGTGCTGGTCCCTGGCTACTACACCCTGCCAGGCCTCGCCGCCGCAGTATGGGCCAAGGCTCATGGCCGGCGAAGCATTCTCATGACGGAAACGACGCGGGATGATCATAAACGGCACCTGCTCCGCGAATGGGGCAAGGCGACTCTGATCCGCTCGTTGTTTGACCGCGCAATTGTCGGAGGGAAACCCCACGCGCGTTATCTGCAGAGCCTCGGTTTTGCGCAGCATCGCATCGCCGGAACGTATGACGTTGTCGATAACGATTTCTTCGCCCGGGGCACGGCGGAACTGCGGCGGAACGGCGGACCGTCCGATTACGCCTTGCCTGAGCGATATTTCCTTTATGTCGGCAGATTGGCAGAGGAGAAGAATCTCGGTTTCATGATTGATGAGTTCGCGGGCTATTGCCGGAACGGTGGCAATTGGTCGCTGGTGATCGCCGGCGATGGGCCGCTGAATGCGGAGTTGCGTCAGCGCGCGGCATCGAGCGGCGTCGAGTCGCGAATTCACTTTTGCGGTATGCAGACCGCTGGAGGCTTGCTCCCCTACTATGCCTTCGCCGGTTGCTTTGTACTGCCGAGCACGCGCGAACCGTGGGGTCTCGTCGTCAATGAAGCAATGGCTGCTGGCTTGCCGTTAATCGTGTCCAATCGATGTGGCTGCGCAGAGGACCTGGTGGAGAGCGGACAAAATGGCTATCTTGTCGATCCTGCCATACCAGGAAGCCTCGAGTCGCGGCTGAACGACATTGCCGCTCTTCCCGATTCAGCGCGGCAGCTCATGGGACGGCAGTCGAGGGAGTTGATCGCCAACTACTCGCCCGAACGCTGGGCCGCGGAAGTTGTAAACTGTCTGGCCATATGAACGCTCTACTCACCAAAAATTGCGCTGGTCCGGCGCCGGAGAGCAGGCGGGTGTCGTTGCTCAATGTAACGGCGCATCTCGATCCCAGCTTCGGCGGAATCTGCGCGGTCGTGCCGTCGCTCTGTTCGGCGCTTTCCACCGGCAGCGGAGCGCGCGTGTCGATTGCGGCCTTCTGCGATCAGCAGGAGGCGATGCCTGCGTTGGAGAATGTTCGCGTCGACCGGTATCCGCTAGGTCCAACCCAGTGGGTTCGAGATTCGAATATCCGTCGCCGCCTGAGTGATCAGGTCCGCGATTCGGATGGGATTCATATCCATGGTTTGTGGCGGGAACACTGCACCGTGGCCGCATGGCTTGCCCGTAAATGGAAAAAACCCTACGCGGTGTCCGCCCACGGCATGCTGGAGCGGTGGGCCCTTGCCAACAAAGGCGCGAAGAAAGCGTTGTACTCTTATCTTTTTGAGAGGCGTAACCTGGCCCAGGCCGCCTGTTTGCACGCCTTGACTCAGACCGAAGTGACCGATTATCGCCGCTTCGGTTTGAAAACGCCGGTGGCTATCGTTCCCAACGGCATCACCATCCCGTCGCATTTATCGGCTGAACCGTTTCTGACTGCCAATCCGCATTTGCGGGATCGACGGATTGTATTGTTTCTGGGACGTATTCACTACAAAAAAGGGGTCGATCTGTTGTGCCGCGCATGGCCTGCCATTTACCGTCGCTGGCCGGACGCGCACCTGGTCATTGCCGGACCCGATTTCGAGAATACGCGCGTTGGAATCGAAACGCTGGTGAAGGAAATGGACGTCGCCTCGTCCGTGACATTTACCGGAATGCTCGATGCGGAGATGAAATGGAGCGCGCTGCACGCAGCCCAGATTTTTGTTCTTCCTTCTCATTCCGAGGGACTCAGCGTCTCCGTCTTGGAAGCCATGGGCATTGGCGTGCCCGTCGTGGTCACCGAGCAGTGCAATATCCCTGAGGTCCGCCGCTACAATTGCGGGCTGGTGGTTCAACCAAAGACCGGCGAACTTATCGAGGCCATCGGACACTTGCTTTCACTCGACAGGGCGGCTATCGAGAGGTTTGGGAACGCAGGCAGGCAACTGGTGAGGCGAAGCTACAGTTGGGAGACCGTGGCCCGGCAGATGAGCCAGGTTTATCAATGGATGTTGGGCGGCCAGTTGCCGTCGGATGTGGAGGTAAGTCGAACCCGATGAAGCCTGTCGATCTTGCCACTTTCAACAATGACTGGTATTCGCCCGGCCGCGGGATCCTATGGCAGACAACGTGGTTCCTCTTCGGAGCCCCTCTGCTGCGCTGCGGGTTGATTCCATTCTCCGGGTTTCGTGTCCGGTTGTTGCGGCTCTTCGGCGCCTCCATCGGACAACGAGCCGTAATCAAACCGGGCATCCAGGTGAAATATCCCTGGCGGCTGACTGCCGGCAACGATTGCTGGTTTGGTCAGGACTGCTGGATCGACAATCTGGATCAGGTAACGCTCGGCAGCGATGTGTGCCTTTCGCAAGGCTGCTATCTCTGCACCGGAAATCATGATTGGAGCGACAGCGCTTTCGGCCTCATCACGCGTCCCATCATGATTCAGGATGGCGCGTGGGTGGGCGCCAGGTCGGTCGTCTGCCCGGGGATCACGCTCGGCGAGGGCGCCATAGCCGCCGCGGGGAGCGTGGTGGTCAAGGACATTCCTCGCTGCGAAATCCATATGGGAAATCCCGCGGCGTTCGTGCGCGTGAGACGGTTCCGTTCCGAAGAACCGGGTGCGGCTCCCAATGGCGAAGCCGCGGTGGCCAATCAGGGGATCAGCCGCAGCCGGGGATATCGATAGCCAGGCTAGGCTGCCACACGGAAAATAGTTACTCAGTGGAGAGTTTTTGAGAATCCTTTTGCTCAACCAGTTTTTTTGGCCCGACTCAGCGGCGACCAGCCAGCTGCTGACTGACGTCGCGCGCGCACTCGCGAACGAAGGCCACGAGGTCCACGCCATCGCAGGAGGCTGCGATTATGCGGGCGCAGACTCGGACCGGCGGCCGGATGTCCATATTCATCGCCCTCCGGCAATCGGCTTCGCGCGCGGCCGGTTCGCCAGGCCGGCATCGTATGTTTCGTTCCTGTTGACCGCGACGTTTACCGGGCTCGTGATTCCCCGGCCCGACATTGTCGTGAGCCTGACAACGCCGCCGTTGATCTCTCTGCTCGGAGCCATGCTGAAGTCGTTTCGCGGCGCCCGGCATTTCATTTGGGAAATGGATGTCTACCCCGATATCGCGATCGATCTGAAAATGTTTTCGCAATCCAGCCTGATCGCACGCGTCACTCGCTTTCTTAGCGATCGCGCGAGACGCCATGCCGACGGTGTCATCGCGCTCGGAGAGTGTATGCGGACACGGCTGCTGTCGCACGGGATCCCCGCTCAGCGCATTTCAGTGGCTGATAACTGGGCGGATGGGAGCCGGATTTTCCCGATAGCCAGGCCGGCGAAGAGTCATGACGAGCCCCTGACCGTCATGTATTCCGGAAACCTGGGCATGGCCCACGACGTAGAAACGATTTACCAGGCGATGTTTGCCCTGCGTGGGGACACACGATTCCAGTTTGTCTTCGCAGGAGCTGGTCCCCGTCGGCCGGAATTCGAGAAGCGAGCCTCCGGGGATGCCTTGACGAATGTCGAATTCAGAGCTTACAGTACCCGTCAGAGTCTCGGCGAAAGTCTCGCCTGCGGCGATATTGGCCTGATTACACAGATTCCGGTAACTCTAGGTTCTGTCGTTCCCAGTAAGATTTATGGACTGATGGCGGCGGGACGCCCCGTCTTGTTCATAGGCCCCAAAGAATCGACGCCAGCGCAAATCATCAAGAGATTTGATTGCGGCTGGCAAATTGAATGCGGAAATTCCGACGCTCTCTGCAGGTTGCTCTTGGATCTGAAGGCTGATCCTACTGCAGTCAGTGACGCCGGCCAACGTGCCCGGGCTGCTTTTGACCGGCACTTCGACCTCGCGCAAGGCGTCGGACGCATTTGTTCAATCATCGGAGCACCACTAATAGAGCCCGCGAGTGCAGTTGACTTAGCGGCCATTCAATCTGACAACGAACTTGAAATCGTACGCTGAGCGGAGGATCTTTTATGCAACCTTTGTTTGTTTTAGGGCTGTGTTCATTTTTGATTTGTATGATGCTGACTCCGGCCGTCCGGAGAATATCACTGAAACTGGGACTGGTCGACTGTCCCGACGAAAAGCGAAAACTGCACGAGGGACCCATTCCGCGAGTCGGCGGCGTCGCGATCTTCGCGGCCTATGTCGGCGCCCTGGAGTGCTTTAGCTGGCTGTTTCCTCAAAACAGCTTTCTGCAACAACACGCGGATGTTTTCCGGAGCGTTATTCCAGCTGCCGGTTTAGTGTTTCTCGTCGGTCTCGCCGACGACATCTGGGGCCTGCGCGCTTCCTACAAGCTTGCCGGTCAGGTAGTCGCAGCGATCATCGCCTGTCATTTTGGAGTACAGATCGGGAACATCGCCGGGCACGTGACTGAGGCCTGGTGGACCCTCCCCCTGACGATCGTCTGGATTGTGGGTTGCACCAACGCCTTCAACCTGATTGACGGTGTAGACGGTCTTGCCTGCGGTGTCGGTCTTCTCGCAACGTCGACTACACTAGCCGCGGCCCTGATTTCCGGTAACTCCGCACTCGCTTTAGCCACTGTGCCTCTAGTCGGCGCACTGCTCGGATTTCTCCGCTATAACTTCAACCCCGCTTCTATTTTTCTAGGAGACAGCGGTAGCTTGACCATAGGATTTCTGTTGGGCTGCTATGCCGTCACCTGGAGTCAGAAATCGGCCACGCTCCTCGGCATGGCTGCGCCCTTGATGGCAATGGCCGTCCCGCTCTTGGATGTTGCCGTTTCCATCGTGCGGCGTTTCCTGCGTCGCCAACCGATCTTCGCCGCTGACTATGGTCACATTCACCATCGTCTCCTCGCAAAGGGGCTCACGCCTCGCTCAGTCTCGCTCATACTCTACTTGGTCTGCGGATTCGGCGCTACTCTTTCCCTGCTCCACAGCGCCTTGTACTTGCACTTCGGAGGCGCGACCGTGGTCTTGTTTTGCGCCTTGGCAATTCTCGGCATCCGGCAGTTAAACTATATCGAGTTCAGCGCGATGCAGAGGATGATCGTTGGGGGCGCGTTTCGTGCCGTGTTGCAAAACGAGATCCTGGTTCGCGACCTGCAGGCTGCGCTCAATTCTTCCAAGACTCCGGAACGTGATTGGCTGGTCCTGCGCGACGCCTGCAAAACCCTGGGCTTCGAGCATATCGGTATGCGCTGGGGCGGCCTGGAGCATTCTGCGGATTTCGAGCAGAGCGATCCTGCTCGCCGTTGGAGCTTCGAGGTCCATTTTACCTCCGAAACTTCTTCTGATTCTCTGGTTCTGCGCGGAGGACTGCAACATCTGCAGCATCTTCCAATACTGTCCCTAATCGAGATCGTAGAGCACAAGCTGGAGAGTCTTAGTACCGTCCGTCCGCGAACCGGGAGCGCTCGCCTGATCGTCATGCAGCCGAGAAGAGCGCCCCAGGACCCCGACATCACTCCGTTACCGCAGCAAGTGGCTCGGTAGGGAGGAGAACTGCGGCCCGGTGTGTCAGGCCGGGCTGCGCCTTTTCAGTTGCAACAGGGTGGCACAGCTGTGAGCGATGGTGCCATGCATTTAGACAAGCAGAACAAAAAAGAAACACAAAATGAAAATCGCGCTGATAACCGGAATCACAGGCCAGGACGGCTCCTATTTAGCAGAGCTTCTGTTGGATAAAGGGTATGAAGTACACGGAATTATTCGCCGTTCCTCTTCTTTCAATACCTCCCGTTTAAATCATCTTTACGACGACCCACATCAGCGAAGCGCGAAGCTCTTCCTTCACTATGGCGATCTTAGCGATGGAACCGGCCTGCGGCGCATCCTTGAAAAAGTCGCGCCCCGGGAAATTTACAATCTAGGAGCCCAATCCCACGTCCGCGTGTCCTTCGATCAGCCTGAATATACCGCCGACTGCACCTCTACCGGCACCCTCCGTTTGCTAGAGGCAATTCGGGATTATACCGAGAACACCGGCGCCGAAGTCCGCATGTACCAGGCCGGCTCTTCTGAAATGTTCGGTGCGGCCGCACCGCCGCAAAATGAGGAAACTCCTTTTTATCCGCGCAGTCCTTACGCGGTGAGTAAAGTTGCCGCCCACTGGTATGCCGTCAACTATCGCGAAGCTTACGGTATGTTCGTTTGTAACGGGATGCTCTTCAATCATGAGTCTGCCCGGCGGGGAGAAACTTTCGTTACCCGCAAAATTACTCGGGCAATCGGTAGGATCGCCGCCGGATTGCAGAGCAAACTCTACCTCGGCAACCTCGATGCAAAGCGCGACTGGGGCTTCGCCGGCGATTTCGTCGAAGCCATGTGGCTGATGCTCCAACAGGACACTCCGCGTGACTTCGTGATTGCAACTTCAGAAGCTCACTCGGTCCGGGAGTTCGTGGAAGAAGCCTTTGCTTATGCCGGGCTGGACCATACCAAACACGTCGAGATCGATCCCAGATATCTTCGTCCCACCGAGGTTGCTTACCTGCTGGGCGACGCGTCCAAGGCGCGCAAGGAATTGGGTTGGAAACCGCGCGTAAGGTTTAAAGAATTGGTCACCATGATGGTGGACCATGATATGGAACTGGCCCGGCAAGAGGCGCTCGTTCACAATTCGAAGAGATCGGCGTCGCCGTTCTCGTCCGCCAAAGTCTTCACCGCATAAACGACTGCCTAGCCATGAAAAACTCGAGCAAAATATTCGTTGCGGGACATCGCGGCCTCGTCGGCTCGGCAATCCTGCGAAATCTGCACGACAACCTCTATCCCAACGTCGTGACTCGTACCCGTCAGGAAGTGGATTTGACGGATCGACGCGCCGTCGACACGTTTTTTGAACAGGAACGCCCCGAATATGTGTTCGACGCGGCCGCCAAAGTCGGAGGGATCCTGGCTAATTCCACCTGCCCCGCCGATTTCATTCGCGACAATCTGCTGATTGAGACTAATCTCGTCGATGCCTCGTATCGCTACGGCGTCAAGAAGTTGCTCATGCTCGGCTCGTCCTGCATATACCCGAAGCATGCGCCTCAGCCGATCCCGGAAGATGCCCTGCTCTCCGGGCCGCTGGAACCTACCAATGCCGCTTATGCCGTCGCCAAGATCGCCGGCATTGTGATGGCGCAATCGTACCACCAGCAGTACGGAATGAACGCGATCAGTCTGATGCCGACAAACCTGTACGGTCCGGGCGATAATTTCGACTTGCAATCGTCCCACGTCGTTCCTGCCCTGATGCGAAAATTTGACGAAGCCGTTACTTCAGCAGCTTCCTCGGTATGTGTGTGGGGTTCCGGCACTCCTCGCCGCGAGTTTCTTCATGTCGACGATCTCGGTAGCGCCGCCATCCTGCTGATGCAATCCTATGACAGCCCGGAGATTATTAACGTCGGAACGGGTGTCGATGTGTCAATTATGGAACTTACTCAACTGATCGCTGAGGTAACCGGCTTCAAAGGGAACATCGAATTTGACCGGTCCAAGCCGGATGGCACGCCTAGAAAATTACTCGATGTAACGAAGCTATTCGGCCTCGGCTGGCGCCCAAAATGGACCTTGGAGGAGGGTGTGCGGCAGACGTACCGCTGGTATTGCGACAACCGTCACAAAATTGTCCCGGGCAGTCCCGTGTTTGCCGCGGCGTAAAGATCTTTTCAGGTATTAAGTTCTAAAAAAGATCCGACGTTTTGTCGGTTCGATCACACTTAAAAGGGCTCGATCTTGCTACTCTATCGATAACCCCCTCGTGATATTTAAGTAGCTTTTAGGAATTGGTTTAACCCATGACTTTCCCGAATACCCGTACTCCGGATTATGAAATGTTGGTGACAGGATCGAAGCCTGCGACCGACGGCAAAGAATTGCCGCAGATTCGCCTTGCTTTATTGGGCGATTGCGCCACGCAACAATTTGCTCCTTTGCTGAAATCGCTGCTACGGCGTGCCGGTTGGAAAGCGGAGATCTTTGAGGCTGACTTCAACGCGATTGAACTCACCGCTTATGATCCCCGGTCTTCGCTATATGCGTTCAATCCCGATTTCATTATTCTTCTGAATTGCACCCAGGCGCTACGGCTCGAATACTATGCCCGTCAAGGCTCCGGCGCCGATTTCCTCGCCTCCACGTGGGAGAAAATGGCGCGGATCTGGCGAGCCATCCAGGCCAACTCGTCCGCCGTCATCCTGCAAAGCAACTTTGTCCCTCCCTATGAGCGCTTTTTTGGCAACCTGGATCATAAGACCCTCGATGCTTTCTATCCCGTAGTAACCGCTCTCAACGCCCGGCTATCGGAGGAAGTTCGCAACTCTGCCATTTTCCTCAATGACGTCGAGGCAATTGCCTCTTCAGTCGGGCGGTTGACGTGGTTCGACGAAAGATTCTGGACACTGGCCAAGACCTTCTGCGCCATCGACCATCTCCCGCTGGTCGCGCAGAATATCGCCGATATCGTTCTTGCCCATCGGGGCAAGGTGGTCAAGTGCGTGGTCCTCGACCTGGATAATACTCTTTGGGGTGGCATCATCGGCGATGATGGCCTGAATGGAATCAAGATCTCGGCGCATGGGGATGGCGAGGCGTTCTATCTCTTCCAGCGCTTTCTCTTGGAATTGTCGCGTCGTGGCATAATTCTCGCCGTTTGCAGTAAGAACGATCATGCCAATGCGATCGAGCCCTTTGTCAAGCATCCGGAGATGGTCCTCAAGCTCGACCATATTACGGAGTTTGTGGCAAACTGGGAGGACAAAGCCAGCAATATCCGGAGAATCCGTCAAAACCTCAATATCGGCTTTGACTCCATGGTGTTTCTGGACGACAATCCCTTTGAACGGAATTTGGTCCGCGATCTTATTCCGGACATGATCGTTCCCGAACTGCCGGAAGATCCCGCAGCGTACGTCCGGGCAATCTGCGACCTGAACCTTTTCGAGACTGCGTCGTTCTCGGCCGAAGATCTGAAACGCGCCGAGATGTATCGCGTGGAAGCCAAGCGCCGAGAAGAACAATCCTTGTACGGCAGCGCGGAAGAGTTTCTTGAAACGCTCGATATGCGAATTGCAGTCGCGCGATGGGACGAGTTCCATTTGCCTCGCATCGCACAACTGATCCAGCGTAGTAACCAGTTCAACCTGACCACCCGCCGGTTAACCGAAACACAGTGCGCAAGCCTCATGCAGGATACCCTTCATTGGACGCCCCTTTGCGCATCGCTTTCCGATCGGCTCGGCGATCACGGTCTCATTTGCGTGCTCACTTGCGAGAAGACCGGCGATGAACTTGCGATTCGTGATTGGCTGATGAGTTGCCGCGTGTTGAAGCGCACCGTCGAACAGTACCTCATGACGGAGGTTTTTCGTATAGCGCGGGAGTCTGGTTTGCGGAGGGTTACCGGCGAATTTATCCCCACTGCCAAAAATGCCATGGTCAGTGACTTCTTTGTTCAATTCGGCTTCCGCGAAATGTTTCGTGATCCGGACGGCAGGACGCAGTGGGCGCTCGATGTTGCCGACTTTGAGGCGCCCGTTACTTATATCCAGCCGGTAACAGATGCAAAGTTTATGATGGCAGTATAGAATATGCCTGAAATTACTCCACAGTCGATTCAAAGTGATTCCGTACGGGACAGACTTACTGAAGTCTTTCGTCGTAGTTTTGGTGATCCTTCCATCATAGTTAGCGACGAGTTGCGCGCTTCGGACGTTGAAGGCTGGGATTCGCTGAGTCACATCAACATGATCTACGCAGTCGAAAAGGCATTCAAAATCAGGTTCACGACGGGCGAGATAGCGGGATTGAAAAATGCCGGAGAGCTCGTCCGGCTGATCGAGCGAAAAACGACAAAGAAATGAGTTTTGCTTCCATCGAATACCTGGCATTTCTGCTGGGAGCTGTTCTGGTTTACAGAATGTCGTCCAGGCGGGCGAGGCCATTCTGTCTGCTGGTTCTGTCTTGTTTATTTTACGCGTCGTGGGATGCCAGGGGGCTTGGTCTGCTGGCGATTTCCGCGGGAGTTGCCTATGGCATGGCTTTCGCGATTGAGCGGACGCCGCAACCCCGCCTTCGCCTCTCAATGACGGCGCTTACGATTGCAATACTCACGGCTTTGCTGCTCCTGTTCAAAGTCTTGCCGACTTCCTGGCGCCCCGTAAGCTGGCTCGTGCCGTTGGGCATTTCCTACTACACCTTCAAGTTACTGAGTTACGTAATTGACGTCTATTGGGAAAAGCGAGAGGCGGAACACAACATCATCGCGCTCGCATCCTATGCGACCTTCTTTCCCCAGATCGTCGCGGGCCCCATCCAGCGGAGTGAAGACTACCTTCCACAAGTGACCCAGTCGCGTCCCTTGTCTAAGGAAATGGCCTTCCGCGGCATTGGAAGAATCGCTTTTGGCTTATTCAAAAAGCTGGCTGTCGCCGATCAGTTGGGAGTCGCTGTGAATGCGGTCTATGCCAACCCCGATAAATTTCACGCTGCGCCTTTGCTTTTAGCGTTTTATCTTTTCCCTCTGCAGCTTTACGCGGATTTCTCGGGCCTCACCGACATCGCCGTGGGCTCTGCTCTGCTGCTGGGGTTTGAATCTCCGGAAAATTTCTCCAGGCCTTTCGCGGCTACCAGCATCAGTGATTATTGGCGCCGCTGGCATATGTCGCTAACGAATTGGCTGGCCGATTACGTTTTCATGCCGCTGCGCATGGCGCTCCGGAGCTTCGGCACTGCGGGTCTTGTCGTGGCGATTACCGCAAATATGGTCGGCATCGGGCTCTGGCACGGAATCTCGTGGGGCTATCTGGTCTTCGGCTTGCTTCACGCCGCGTTTTTATCGGTTGACGCCCTCACTCTGCGGTCCAGGAATACTTTCCTCCGCCGCAATCCTCAAATGGCTCGTTATGCGTCGATTGCGGGCTGGTTCGTCACGTTCCACGCAGTCGCCTTGGCCATGGTCTTTTTCCGCGCGCGCACCTTGCATGACGCTACCTGGCTGCTCAGGAATATGTGGAGTTTCTCGGGACTTCAGGCATTTGTGGAAAACACCGGGACAGTCGCTTTCGTAAGAGGTTTGGTCAGCTACGCGATCTTCGAATTGATTGACTACTTACGACAAAATCCTATAACTCACGGTTGGCTCGCCGAAACTCCAACTTGGTTTCGCTGGGCCGCCTATGGCGCCTGCGCCGGCGCAGCAGTGATCGGACTGCTGCTGGTAATGGCAAAAACAGCAAGTACGACTAGTTTTATTTATGCAATCTTTTAAAGCCGCTATCTACTTCCTGCTATCTTTCATGGCTGTTCTCGGTTTGGCCGAGAGCGGACTTAGCCTTTTTCACGTTCACCATCCCGCGTCGTTCTTCACCTCCGACAAGGACCTCGGGTACGTCCTCCGCCCCAACGCGGAAGGCTGGAATGTTGAGGAGGGCGACTGTTATATCAAGATCAATTCCGATGGGCTCCGCGACCGTGAACACACCGTCCAGCGCCCCGCCGATGTCCTACGCGTAGCAGTCGTCGGCGACTCCACCACCGAGGCTTATCAGATCCCACAGGAAAAGAACTATGTTTCTTTAGCCGAGCGGGACCTGAAGCGAATGACTCGAAAAAAAGTGGAGACTTTGAACTTCGGCGTGCTCGGCTACAACCTGACGCAGGAGCTTATCGTGCTACCCACCAAAGTGTGGAAGTATGATCCACAGATCGTCGTATTGTCGCTATCGATGAATGCCGCAATCTTGAAGAGCCTTCGCTCCCTGTACTTCGGTGATACTCAGAACGCTCCGTTTTTCGAATTGCAAAACGGCGCCCTGACGCTCGATCAGCAGTCGCGCGAGTTCCAGGCCACCTATCATCCCTCGGTTCGGCGTGACCGCCTGATGAACTATATCAACCGCAACGAGTTGCTGTGCCTGATGAACGCCGCCCGGGTACAGACCGGCCTGCGATTAAATTCTCTGGAGTCGAGTCTTGAACCGAAGGCCCAGGCCGCCGGCGCGACCTTGGCCGAACGAGCGGCCTACGAGCGCGAATGGCCTTATATCGGCCCTGTTAATGAACCTCTTAAGCAAGCCTGGGATGTCAGCCTCAAGATTATGCTGGCGATCCGTGACGAGGTCGCGCGCCACCACGCCGAACTCTGGATTGTGACGCTGGATATGCCCATGCAGTCCTTCCCCGACCCCGCGGTCAGGCAAGCCTTTCAGCAAAGAATGGGCGTTGATTCGCTTTATGTCGCCGATAACCTGATCGCAAAGTTTGCGGAAGAAAATCGCATCCACCATGTGACGCTCGCCCCCCAATTAACCAGGTACGTCGACCAGACGCACCAGGTCATTCACATGAATGATCGGGACGGCGAATTCGCTTCGGGTCACCTCAACGAGATCGGGCATCGTGAAGTGGCCGAACGGCTCGCCTGCGCCATCGCCACCGGCAGCGATTTACTGAATTAGCCGTTCCCTCCCGCGCTAACTGTCCCGCTGGTTTTCCCGCTTGCTCGGGGTCGGTTCTTCACCCTCTTGCAACCGCTTCTTTCGTAGTTTCTGTGACCCTTGCAGGCAACGCGCGCCTTGGCCCCGAGCGGACCAGGTATTGCGAAAGCCGGCGGGCGGTGTACCCCGCTCCATACGCAAATCGCAGCAAGGGTCCGAAACTGGGCGCTGCGGACGCTCCCACGAAATACATTCCCTCCACGCTCGACTCGAAGAAGCGCGAAAGCACCGGCGCCTGACCCGAAGTCCGAATCTGTGCTCCAGTCCGTTCAGGAATTTCAGACGCTCCAGGTCCACCCGGTAGCCCGTACCGGCAATCACGTGGTCCGTCTCAATCCACCGCGATTCGCCGCTGGACTTCGCGACACGCAGTCGTACGCGCTGTTTATCGATGGCAACCTCCTGCAGGGCAGTATCCACGTTCAATTCAACGCGGCCCACCACCGCTTCCTTGGTGAACCACGCGGGCGCCGGCCCCAGATGGCGGCGCACCACCTCGAGCCGAAATTTTTCAGGCATGCCATGAAACACCAGCGGCGCTTTCACGCACATGAAAGATCGCCAGCCCGGACCGAGTCCTGTCATCGGAGCGCGGACGCGATCGAACCAGGGGCGCGGTAGAGGTCCGGGCGGATTGTGAAAGTGGATCATAGGCTTGCGGGCGATGACGCGCACCGTGGCCCCCGCCTCTCTGACCAGCGCAGCCAGATCGAGGGCCGACGCTCCCGCTCCGATGATACTTACGTCGCGCCCCTGAAACCGCCTCAGCGATGTGTGCTGAGAGCTGTGAGTAACAAGTTCCTCGGGAAGACCGCTAAGAATGGGCGGCAAGTACTCGAAATGGCTGATCCCGACTGCAATCACCACCTTCCTCGCGAATGCGGTCTCACCGCTGTTTAACTGCATCCGGAAGCCCGTCGCCGAGCGTTCCAGCGAGATCACTTGCCGGTCTTCGAGTTCAGGAATCAGGCGCCTCTGGAACTCCAATCCATACGACACAAAGGTGTCCAGGTGAACGGGCAATCCAAGATGGGCATAGGGAATGTTCCTCTCCCTGCAAAATCCCTCCAATGTCAACGAGGAATCCGGATCGTAGAGCGTTGATGCAAAGCCTTCGGATTTCAGACACATCCCTGCTGGCATCTGGTTCATCCAGGTGTGCATGGGGCTGCCGAAAATCCTGAACTCAACTTTTCGAGCCCGCAGATGCGCTGCAATGGACAAGCCGTACGGGCCTGCTCCTACGATCGCGACTTCTACCTCATTTCTCATCGTCTTCCTCCTTTGAACTTCAACCCGCTTGTCTGGCTGCTTTCCCGACCGATTCGCGAATCTGCGGCGCCATGCGCAGTACGCTCCGGTAAACTTGCAGTGTCCTTGCTGCCATGGTTTCGGCCCGGAACATGGCTTCGGCGCGCCGCCTGGCAGCCGTCCCCAGCTTCAATCGCAACGGGGCATCTTCGAGAAGCCGGTTCATTGCTCGGGCCAGGGAACCCGCATCGGAGTGCGGAACGGTAAGTCCTGTCACACCGTCCAATGAGACAAAAGGCACTCCAGAATCAATGTGGGTATTAATCACCGGCTTCGCGGCTGACATCGCTTCCGCTTGTACTAGTCCGAAAGCTTCCCTGCGATTGGTGGATGCGAGGACGAAAATGTCGGCTGCGTGGTAAAGGCTGCGCAGGCCGTCATCTGAAGGTTCTCCCACGAAAGTCACTCTGCCAGTCAGCCCGAGCGACCGGCTGAGGGACTCGAGCTCTTTTCTCAGTGGTCCCCCTCCTGCAATCAGAAGCCGTCCGCGAGTCTCTGCCATGGCCCGAATCAGATACTCAAAACCTTTATATTCCACTAACCGGCCGGCAGCGAGAATGAGTCCTTCGCCAAATTGCGCTCGGATGTCCGCGACCGCTTTTTCATTGCGCGCGGCAAAGTAAGTTTCCGCAATTCCAAAAGGCGCCACTCGGCAGCGGTCGCGATAATCACGCAAAACGGCCGAGGTTTCGAGGTACTGCTCGGACGAAACGAAGATCGCTTTTGAGCGCTGCAGCGCCGCTCGCAAAACCGGGGAGAAGATATTACTCAGCGTCCGCTGTTTCACTACGTCGCTGTGATAAGTGATCACGAGTGATGCCGTTTGCCGGCTCATCAGCCAGCCTAAGGCAGCCATCGGATTGGGCCAGTGCAGGTGAATGAGATCGACTTTGCGGCGGCGGATCTCAGCAGCCAGTGCCGGGTTGACTGAAGTGGAAGCCACCTGCCCGACTTGGGAAATGCGCGTTACAGGGATACCGTCGCAGCTCTCCCGAAACGTGCGTGGCGCGGTGTTTGAGACGATGACCTCAAGATCGATATCCTCCCGCAATGCATCGCACAGCGTCTTGAGGTGACTCTCCATCCCGCCCCGCTGCGGCGGATAGAATTTGCCGAGTTGGAGTACCTTGAGCCGCCTCGTTGAGACCGGATTGTCGAATCCCGTTTTCATGACGGCTGGTGACTGAGGGCTATCTCCAGTCCCTCTGTTTCTCCTGCGACCGCCCGGTACACTGACGCTACCTTGTCCGCGGTTTCGCGCCAACGGAAGCGGCTTGCCGTGCTGGTTTCTCCCTCGGGGCTAAACCGGTCGAGTCGTATGCCGTTGTAAATCGTGCTGAGCCGTTGCCGCTGGACCTCGAGTGCGAGTAGGTCCGCAGCGACACTGCGGGAAGTCGCCACAACTTGGTCAAACTGTTTTAGCCCCGCTTGTAGTAACCAGCGTGCCACCCCCCGTGAACCGGCATAATCGTGCACCTGGCACACGTCACGCCTGGCAGAGTTCTCGCGCGGAATGGATGCAGTGAGTAAGTGCATCTTCAAGCCATTTGAATGGATGACGTCCGGTGACGCACCTCGAATCCTGTCAATTGAATCGCGCCGGTACCGCCGGATAGCTATCGCCGCGCCGAGCGCTCTCCGTGCCCAATCCCAATCAATACCCGCGCTGCAACCTAGTCTGGATAGTTCTGGTGGTAACCGGAGTACCTGAACCTCTATACCCGATTGAATAGCACTCGCCGCGAGCGGACCGTCTTCGCCGAGCAACAGGGATAAATGCCAATCCGGACGCAGTCTCCTCAAACTCTTCAGGAGACTGGCCAAGCTCGACTCGGCGCCACCCATTTGCCCGGACGGATTAAGGTAAAGGACACGCATAGTTATCCCTGTCTACTAGTCCAATAGTCAATGCGCAAAAAAGTCTTGATCGTTCACAGAGCCCTCTAAATAAAGGTTAGACTTTTTTCAACGCATGTCGTACATTATGACCTAAGATCAATCGTTTGTGTTCTAACGTTCAGTGATCTTCAATACCGATTTCGGTCTAGTACTAGTACTAAGCCTTGTTAGTGTTTCCTGCAACAATGAGTTGCCGGGTTGTAACTACGCTAAGTAAAAAGAGATGTCGTTTACGGTCTTATTGACGAACGCCAGTTGGTGGCCATGTTCGGCGCATATAGCAATCGCCCTGGCAGGCGCTGGTATACGTGTCGCTGCGGCTTATCCGGATAACGGTCATCCGTTGGCCAGGACGAAGGTCGTGTCGCTACGTTATGGTTACCATGCGACCAGCCCTGAGCGATCGCTAACTGCCGCGATAAATGACGCGTCACCCGATTTTATTTTGCCCTGCGATGATCGTGCCGTGACGCATCTTCATCGGCTTCATTCTAGTGCCTTGGCCAGCGGAAGCTCGGGCCTGAAGATAGCCGCTCTTATCCGTCGTTCGCTCGGTGCGCCGGACTCGTTTCCGATTGTGTCCTCCCGTGGTGCTCTTCTCCACCTGGCTCGAGCCGAAAACATACCGGTTCCCGAAACTCAGGAGATTGCGAGTGTGGATGACTTACGCAGCTGGAACGGCGTCCACGATTTTCCTTGGGTAATGAAAATCGATGGCTCGTGGGGCGGCCTGGGCGTAAGGGTCGTTCGCAGTTTGCGGGAAGCCGAGGACTGCTTTCGCCTCATGAATAAACCACTCGGAACTGTCGCCATGCTCAAGCGGCTTCTGGTGAATCGGGACGCATTCTGGATTGAGCCATGGCGGCATCGGTCGAGACCGGGTATCACCGTGCAGACCTGGATTGAAGGGCGCCCCGCAAACTGCGTGGTGTTTTGCCGGGAGGGTCAGGTGCAGGCGGGAATAACAGTCGAAGTAGTCGCCGCTCAGGGTACCATGGGCCCTGCGACGATTGTCCGCATCGTTGACGATCATCAGATGCTCAAAGCCGCCGCCACCCTCGCCAGGCGCCTCAACTTATCTGGAATTCATGGGCTTGACTTTATGTTGGAGAACAAGACCGGTACGGCTTACCTTGTTGAACTCAACCCGCGTTGCGCCATGCCGTGTCATTTGCGCCTCGGCCCCGGTCGCGATCTTATTGGAGCTCTATGTTCCGAGTTGTCCGGAATTCAAGTTAATCCTGCTCCATTCGTTCCGCATTGCGACACGGTTGCTTACTTCCCGCAGGCTTGGTTCTCTGATCCTCAAGACCAGTGGCTGCGCTCTGGTTACCACGATGTGCCGTGGGAAGAACCGGACTTAGTTAAAGAACTCATGCTGCTTCCGTGGCCCGACCGAAGCTTCTTAGCCAGGACTTCCGATCGGCTCCGTAAGATGACTTTCGAAGAGAGAGGCGCGCGGAGACGGGTTTTCGAGGCCGCGCCGCGGGATCAGGATTCGAGAACGACAGTGTCGGACGCTGCCGTAGGAGCGCCTTATGAGTGAGTTTTCGAGTGTAGTCCCAATTCGCCCCTACGGTTCCGCGCCTCCTCTATTTTTTATTCACGGAGTGGGTGGCGTCGTGCCGGACTTTGGAAATCTTCTTGATAAGCTCGACTCCAGACACCCGGTATATGGGATTCGGTCGCAGGCGTTTGACCCAGTAGGTCCCGCCTTGACTGATTTACCTGAAATGGCTGCTTACTATCTCAAAGAAATCCGCCGATTTGTATCTCGCGGACCGTATTATTTAATCGGATTTTCATTTGGCGGAATGGTGGCTTATGAAATAGCCCAGCAGCTTCGTGAGCAGGGAGAGGTCGCGCCTTTCATTGGGATGATTGACTCGTGCGAGATGAGTTACTTGAAAAGGCAAGCGAAATTCGACCCTCCAGGGAAACGGGCCGGCTATCTTTTCCGCCGTCTCAAGATACGCTTGAGCGAAGCATTCGAACGGCCCGATACTTTCTCATACATGAAGCAGAAAATTGAATCGAGGTTATTGAGAATGCTTTACTCTGTTACCTCCAGGTTCGGCATTTCTCCACCTAATTCGCTCCACTTTCCCTATCACGTGAATTGGTTCGCTGCCGTAAATTATCAGCCGAAACCCTATCCCGGGCGACTTACTTTGTTTAAGGCGAAGGATCATTTCTGGGAACCGCGCATTCCGCAGGATCTGGGGTGGGGCTCGCTGGCCACCGAAGGCGTCGAGATCTTCGAAATACCTGGAGATCATGTCAGCATGTTTATCGAGCCGAATGTCACTGTCCTCGGCGACCGGCTGGCTCGCTGTTTTGAAGCCATGTCGCCCGATCAGCGTTATCATGCGCTCGGCGCCGGCGGCCAGGCGATGTCCTAGCGTGGCCACACTTTGGCGTGTGCACTCCTCGTAGCCCTGTCGTGTTAGTCTAACGAAGGGTCATATATCTTGCCTGTGTCCGAACAGATCCTCTTACAGGGGAAACTGCTGGGAGTCGAGGAGTTTGTCTCCTCCCCATCTGATAATCAACGCTTCCTCGCCCGCGCCCAGTGGTCGGCGCTGCTGTCCGAAGTGTTGCCGCGCGCCCTCCTGGCCGAATTGGACCTGAATAAGCTTCTGCTCGGATCCTGCGGTGCGGACCAGTTTCTCGTGATTATTCCCGATGCCGCGCGTGCCCTTGCCGCCGAAGAATTCCTCACGCGGGAAGCCGCAGCGCATCGCTCGCATTACTGGCGGCCGCATCCGCCTGATCTGGGGCAAAACCGAGAACCTCGGCGACTGGACCGTTGTCCGCAAACGTCTCAACGATTCCCTTCATGCCCAGCAGAGTGCCCCGTTCACAGGCAAATCCGGTGATCTGGCAAATAGTTTCGAGCCCTTTGATCCCGCAGTCGACCCACCGCCCGACGTCTTCCACGCCGATCTTAGCGAGAAATTGCGCAGCAGCGCCCGCGTCGGCTGGTCGCCCGATTCCGAGTTGCTCGTGGAGTTCGATAATCCCAAACATTCCTGGGAAATTACGCAGGATTTCAGCGTGGACGGCATCGTTATCGCCCGCCACGCCGCCCGGACCGCCGACGGCCACTCCATCGCCTCGCCTGCGGATTTGGCCGCGCGATCCAAAGGACAGCCGGTCTGGGGTGTCCTCCGCGCCGATGTGGACAGCTTCGGCATTCGCATTCGCCGCGCACAGAGCATCGAAGAGCACGTTCAGCTCTCCATGATGTTTAAGCACTTCTTTGCGCGGGAACTCGACCTGGTCTGCTCTCTCGGCGAATTCTGGCAGCGTGTCACCGTCATCACTTCGGGCGGCGACAACTTCGCCATCTACGGCGCCTGGGATGCCCTCATCCTGCTCGCGCGCGATATGCAGCGTGTCTTCAGCCGCTTCGTGGAAGAGAATCTGAAGGATTTCCCCGGCGCCGAAGGCAAAACGATCAGCATGGCGATTGAAGCCGCTTTGCCGGACGACGTTCACGGTGACGCCCTGTTGTGCGAGGTCTATGAACGCGCCGGCCGCAATTTGACGCATGCCAAGGCCGTCGATAAGGATTGCATTTTCCTGCTCGGCCGGGTGCTCGAATGGAAACAACTCAACGACGCCATTGAAGTCAAGGATATGGTGGGCCGGATTGCGGCCGAGTTCCGCGCCGGCCGTCAGTTCCTGACCGAATTGGAGCGTCTCTATCAGAAGGCTTCTGCGCCGGAATCGTTTATTGATCCTGAGCGCCTGGTGAGGCGCGCATACCGTTTTCAGCGCCGTTATAGCCGGATTTCCTCGCAGCGCGAGCGCGAATTTGCCCGGCTGCGAACGCACCTGATCAGCGAAATCGTGGGACGCAACGTGAAGCCGACGCCCGGCAAGCAATTGAAACTTCGGCCCGCGGGTGTAGTAGCTTTGGAATGGGCCAGATTAGATTCGTAAGACAGATTTTGAAGGCTGTGACGTAACTGTCTGTCGTAAACAGACTTCAGTCTGTACAGTTTAGTAAAACAGACATCAGTCTGTGCTTTTGCGGTTTGATTGAGGTTTTTTGTAAATGCCAGAAGAGCAGGGAAAACCAGCAGGCCAAAACCGGCCTCCACAAGATAGACCGCCGCAAGGCGGAGGCCGCCCCAGGGTGGTGGCGATCGCGGACCGCGTCCCGGTGGCGACCGTGGCGGACGTCCCGGCGGAGATCGCGGCGGTGACCGTGGTGATCGCGGAGACCGCGGCGGCCGTTTCGATGGCCCGCCCGAGATCGATCTGGATAAACTCATGAACGACAGCCTGTACCTGGACAACCAGGCGCACGGTATCGTCACCCGCATGCGCGATATGGACTCCGGAACCCGAAGCCAGTTGCGCCGCCTCTACAACGCCGTCCGTCGCGCTACCCGCGCCCCTGAAAACGAGCGGCAGCATCAGTTTGTCATGTTGCGCGCACGTCTCGCTTACACCATCGCGCGCCATTCGCTCCGCAGCCTGGACCAGATTGAAAAGCTGCTCCTCCAGGTCACCCGCAAAAACGATCTCCGCGGCTACGAACGCTTCCGTGATCTCTTCGAAGCAATCGTCGCCTACAACGAATAAGTCCATCAGAGGAAGTATGAGTGCTCATACCGCACAAACCGAACTGCGATTGATCGGCAAGCTAATTTTTGAAGGGGAACTGCACTGCGTTACCGGACTCCATGTCGGCGCAGGCAAGGGTTCGCTCGAGATCGGCGGCGCCGATAACCCCGTCGTCAAAGATTCCCTCGGCCGCCCCTATATTCCGGGCAGCTCGTTGCGCGGACGCATCCGCGCCCTCCTCGAGCAGACCACCGGCATGGCCGTGCCTTCCGAACTGGTCTATCTCTCCAAACGCAAAGGACAGGAAGTCCGCATCCATCAGAGCGACCGTCCCGATGACGAGATCTGCATCCTGTTCGGCCGCACCCCTGGCCGCATGGAGAAGGCTGTCGGCGACGCCATCGAGAGCAATCATGCCAGTCCCGCGCGGCTTGCCGTTTTCGATGCGCCCCTCGACCTCGACAGCATCACCGCTCCCATGCGCGAGAACATGGACGACGAGCTGACCGAGATCAAGAGCGAGAACGCCATCGACCGGATCACGTCCCAGGCCAACCCGCGGACCCTTGAACGGGTCCCCGCCGGAGCGCGTTTCCATGTACGCTTCGTGATCGACATGCTGTGCGAAGAAGACGCGGTGCTGCTTCCGTTGTTCGTGCAGGGCCTGCGGCTGCTTGAAGACGATGCCCTGGGCGGCGGCGGATCGCGCGGCAGCGGTCGCGTTCGCTTCGCCAATATCAGCCTCGACGTGGCGCGGCAAGGACTACTACGCCAGGGGCGCGGAGCAGAAATCGCTGGCCACCGGCGCAGACCTCGCTGCGTCGCAATCGCAGGTGAAGGAAGCCGGGAACTCGTTCCTGGCCTCGTAACACAGGACTCATGTCCGTGCGCTCCTTATGTAGCCTATGACCCCAGCCCTTCTAGTTCGCATGCGCCCGATATCTCCCGTGGCGCACAGGACCCGCGAGCGGCGCCCGTGAACGCGTCGACACGCTCTATCACAGCGATTCGCTGTATTCCGCGATCACCAACACCCTGCGGCTGCTAGTCCTGATTCCCATGCTTTTGCCGATTGGCTCGCGGCCACGGCCCAGAACCCCGCGGGCTCCGCGGTCCGCTTCAGTTCCGTCTTCCCACTGTTCACCGAACATCTGCTGGTCGCGCCTCCACGCACCGCCTGGCCCCCCCAGGCCTCCGCCAAGATGCGCTGGAAAGGAGCGCGCTATGTTCCGCTCTCTATCATTCCCAACTCCTCGCCGGCGCCCCGCTCGATGAAGATCAGTGGACTGTCGACGGAGCTAGCGAATGCATGGTACCCGCGAATCTCGGAGGGCCGTTCAAGACTGCCCTCCGGTCCAGCGCCGCCGTAGACCGTCTCAACAGTGTCGCTGCTCCGCACGCTACCGCCTGCCTCGAATTTCAATCGGGTGGCGGACTCTGGTTTCTCGTGTCGTATGCGGATGAGTCTTCGCAGGAGCGTTGGGATGGGGAACTCAAAACCGCCATCCGGTTTCTCGCCGACTCCGGCTTTGGTGGTGAACGCGGACGGGGCTGGGGTCGCACCGCATCGCCTTCTTTCACGAGCGGCCAACTTCTCAGCCTGATCTTGCCTGAGCTGACCGCGTCTGAACTGCCCGAGTCCGACCAGCATTGGCTGCTTTCTCTCTACTCGCCTGCCGAGTCCGATCCCGTCGATTGGACACGCGGGAATTACGCGACCGTCGAGCGCGGCGGCTGGGTGGAAGGCTCGGCTGCAGTCTAAGAAGACGCGTTCGCATGATTGAAGAAGGCTCCGTCCTGGCCGCGCCGTCAGCGCCCGCCGGCCGGGCGCCCGATGTCGCGCCCGAAGGCTTTCCCCATCCGGTCTTTCGCGCCGGCTTTGCACTTTCGATTCCGCTTGCCTGCCGGAGGTGCGCAATGAGTGATCTCGAAACCTCCGTTCCGAACCGAACCTGAGCGCCGAAGCAGCCCTAGTCACCGTCGCACCCCAAACCGCGCCCCGCCGCGCCGTCTCCACCTACCGCGTGACCTGTCTCACCCCCACGCTGGTGGGAGACGGCTACAAACTGTCGCCCATCGATTACATGGTCTGGCGCGATCAGGTCAACGTCCTCGACCAGACGCGCATCTTCAAACTTCTGGCCCGCGGTCCCCGCCTCGACGGCTATCTCACGCAGATCAAGAAGGCCACCAAGCTCGATTTCGCCTCCTGGGGCGGTTTCGCGCAGAACTACGCGGGACGTCGCATTCCGTTTGAGCACGCGGCTTCATCCAAATATTGGGAGCGGGCCGCTACCGAGCAGCTTGCCATCCCGACGTTCGCCTCCGGTCCCTCCGGCCCGTATCTTCCTGCTGCCTCCATCAAAGGCGCGCTCCGCAGCGGGCTGGTTTTCGGTTCGCTGAAAGACACCACCCTCCATGGGATCGCCGAGCGCATGGCAGGTGATCGCCCGCTTCGCCATCCCGGAGGCGTCGTCGAGGATCAGTTAGTCGGTGTCGGCGGCAGCGACCGCATGCGACTGTTCTCCGCGTCCGATTCAGCGCCGCGTCGAGACTTCGACGTTCAGGATCTACCTTCTCCGGACCTCCACCCTCACGTCGCGTGCGGACGGCAAGTACACTCTGGCCTGGAAGCAAAGCCCGCGCGGCAGCGTTCCGAAACCGGAAGACAGCACGCCGTCGTTCGCGGAAATGGCCGACCCCGGGACCGCCTTCGAAGGGTCGTGGAGCGAGAAAGCATTCTTCGACAATCCTGAAATCCGCCGCAGCCTGCGTTGGGATCGCACACTGACCCGCCGGGCTCTCTTTGCTGCCGCCAATAAATATGCCGCGGCCCAATTGTTGTTGCATCGGCAGTATGCCGCTTGGACAGGAATCGCCGCGCTCACCGAAACCATCGCGGACCTCGAAGAAAAGCTTCATCAGGCGGAAACGTACGGCGCCTGCCTCTTATCCATCGGTTGGGGTGGCGGCTTTATCGGGAAGTCCGCTTGTCCCGATACAACGGGCGAGGACTATCGCAAGATTCTCGGCGCGCAGTCTTTCTACCAGAGAGCGATCCAGTCGGGCCTGCCATTCCCCAAAACCCGGCGCATCGTTTTCACCGGCGACCACCCGGCCACTCTGCCCGGCTGGGTCTACCTGGAAGTTGCGTAACACAGTGCCCCTTGCTTGTATGACAGACTTTCTCTGTCAGTCGTAACACAGACTTCCATCTGTGTTTTTTTGGGTCGGCTTATGTTACCCCGCTACCTCACCGCCGTCATTCTTACCATCCTGTGGACCGTTCCCTTCGCCTTCAAATACACGGGTCCGCGACAGCAAGCCGTCACTCGGGACACTTCGGCGCGCGTCGGCGTCGTCTTCCAGGTGCTAGCCAAAATCGTTGTTTGGATCCTTCCGGCGCTCTACGTGCCGCCCTGGCGAATCTGGTCAGGCATGCTCCTTTCGTTGTTTGCGATCGCGCTCGTCCAATCCGCCTTGCGGCACCTCGCTCAACAGTGGCGCCTCGACGCCGCGCTCAATGCCGACCACCAGCTCATTCGTACCGGTCCGTATGCCGTGCTCCGCCATCCCATCTACGCCGCCATGCTGGCCATGGTCCTTGGTACCGGACTCCTGCTCGCCAGCTGGCCGGCCATCCTCGCCGGCGTCATACTGCATATCATCGGAACCGAGATTCGCGTAAGGTCCGAAGAGAAACTGCTGCATGCGCGTTTCGGAGTGGAGTTCGACCAATGGGCAAGCCATGTGTGGGGCTACGTGCCCTTCATTCGATGAAATCCTTCCTGCTGCTTGTCGTCGCTTTCACGGCAATCGCCGCCGACCCGCCCGTGATTCCCACCGGCCTCGATGCCTATCGCATGTGGGACCGCTGGCCCTATCAGCGAATCGGCGCTCGCGCTTACATGCGGAGCACCTATGACCGTCGCGGCGGCAACGAGCGCGCCGACGCCTCCCACTTTCTTTATCAGAACGCAGACGACTTTAATGTCACGCTCGACGTCCAAGGGCCCGGCATCCTCTACTTCGTCCGCTATAACCACTGGCACGGCAGCCCGTGGCACTATGAGGTCGACGGCAATGACACGCTGGTCCGGGAAACG
Organism: Terriglobia bacterium; assembly: GCA_963777595.1. Classification (GTDB taxonomy): domain Bacteria; phylum Acidobacteriota; class Terriglobia; order Bryobacterales; family Bryobacteraceae; genus CAVVFX01. The sequence continues at coordinate 106,292 of CAVZRE010000013.1, read as the reverse complement.
AGTACCGGCGATCCTCTGCATCCCCAACCCGGCTCCGTTTTTGAACCTCGCGAACTTTTCCCCGATCCTCTCGCAGTTACCTGGGCCGCTACCCGCGGCGCCGATCTGAGTTGGGTTCCGGTCGCCTTCGAGAAATCCTTTCGCATGGCTTATTCCCGCACCACCTATGGAACCGGCTACTACATCTATCACCAGTTCATCCAGGGAGCGAAGCTCTCCCAGCCGATAAAATCGTGGGACGCTAAAACACCGCCCGATCACGACGTGTTGGAACTGATCAATCGCTCTGGGTCCGATATCGCGCCGGCACCGGGAACTCTCGGAGTACGCCAAGCCTCGGGCCGTGCGGATGTGGCGGCGAATGCCACCGTTTCTCTATGGAAGTCGCGCCATCGCGCGGGAATGCTTCGTCTGCTCGAGTTTTCCGTTCCCCTGGAACGCGCGGCAGCGTTCGCGCGAACACGTTTACGCATCACCTGGGACGGTCGCGCTCAACCTTCGATCGACGCTCCTGTCGCTCTCTTTTTCGGAGCGGGAACATTCTACAACCGCGACCATCGCGAGTATCTGGTAAAGTCGTTCCCGATGACCGTGCGCTTCTCTGGTGACCGCCTCTATCTCGCCTGCTACTTCCCAATGCCTTTCTTCCGTTCGGCCGCGATTGATCTCGTCGGCGACCGGGACGCAGTAAGCGACATTCAGTGGAAGTTGCGTTACGCGCCTTTCAAGGAGTCTCCCAATCAGGTCGGATATTTCCACGCCACCTATCGCGACCATCCCTCTCCTGAACTCGGTAAGGATCTGGTCCTGCTTGACACCACCCAGACGGAAGGCAGCGCCGTATGGTCTGGCAGTTTCGTTGGCACATCTTTCATCTTTTCGCAGGAAGCCGTGCTGAGAACTCTGGAAGGCGATCCGCGCTTCTTCTTCGACGACAGCCGTACTCCGCAGGCGCAAGGCACCGGGACTGAAGAGTGGGGCGGAGGCGGCGACTATTGGGGCGGACTGAATATGACGCTGCCGTTCGCCGGCCATCCCGCCGGGGCCAAGAGCGTCAAGGACGCCGTCAGCCCCGAAGACAAGGTCGAGACCGCCTATCGTTTCCTCCTCGCCGACTTGATGCCGTTCGGCCGGAATGCCCGTATCCAACTCGAGCATGGCGGCGTGAACGAATCCACCGAACACTACGAGACGGTGACGTATTGGTATGGCCTGCCCGCAGCCGCCTTGGTGCAAACGGATGAACTGCGCGTCGGCGACTATACCAGCGAGCAGCAGCACCACTATAGTTCGCCCGATGCCTCCGCGCCATATGAGATCACGTCGCGATACGAATGGGGTCCTGACACCACCGCGGATAAAAAGGAGATCTATCCTGAGGAAACCGACCTCGGTCGCACAACTCACACCGGTTCGGAGTTTACGCTGCGCATCCACCCCAAAAATCTGGGCGTGATGTTGCGCCGCAAGCTCGACTATTCCTTTCCCAACCAACGCGCTGAAGTTTTTGTCGATGACGAGCCCGCCGGCATCTGGTATCTCGCGGGGTCAAACACCTGCGTGTTTTCGAACCCGAAAGGCGAACTCGGAAAGACGCTCCACGTTGTTGAGACGTCCAACCGCCAGTTCCGCGACGACGAATTTCTCATCCCGCGAAACTTGACGAAAGGCCGCAAAACCATTCACGTGAAGATTAAATTTACGCCGGTCAAGACGCCGCTCTTTCCCGGCTACCCGATCCCCGAATTAGCTTGGAGCGAAATCCGCTACACCGCCTACAGCTACGTGATGCCCAACTTTCAGCTGAACAGATAACTGGCAGAAAGAGATCCGGGGCCTCAGCAAACCATCACCATTGTTCGGCGACCACTCTCTCGCCCATTGCGCCATGCACGATATTCAACACCCCAGCGCCAACTGCGCCGTCAGTATGCAAAACCCGCCGGACTCTCGATGAGAAAACGCCGCATTCCCTCAAACCTACTTCAGGTTGATCGTCCCTCTGCACTTCTCGGAGCCGCAGAAACACGGTACTTCTTCGATATCCTTCGAGAAGTGGTAGTCCACCGTAAGTTCCTCCCCTTTTTTGATCGGACGCGCGCTCATATAAAGAATGTGCCCTCTGGTAATCCACGTATAAAGATTCGGATCGCACGAGTGGTTGATGTATTCGGCGCCGCTGCCTCCCGACGCGCCGTCCAGCGTCCAGTAGTTATCCAGCGTAAAAAGATAGATCTGCTTATTCTGAATCTCGCTCCGGCGCTTGGTCTCCCTGCGGCTGATACGTTCGCCTCTGTATTCGATCACTTTACGCCCTTGCGGGATCCGCTCGCCGGCATAAACCCCCAAGCCATGAATGCCCGAGTCTCGCAGCAGCAATTTATAATTGGCGAATTTGGGATCGATTGCGGGTGTCTTCATTCGAGAGATCTTCAGGACCACGGTACAATGTTACGAGCCGTTCTGTAAAGGTGATTGGCCCAGTTCAGGAACGTGTCCCCAACCCCGCCAGCCATGCCCGTCCTCGCGTCCCCGCTTCTTTCCGCAGGGTTGCCGCATTCCTCATCCTCCTCCTCGGCGCCTGCCTTCTAGCCGAAATTGTTATCTTCGATTCCGGCCTCTACGCGCGATTTCTCGATCCGGACCTCTCTGCAACGGGCTATGTGGAGCGCATCGTAGCCGTCGAAATGCGTCGCCCACTGAGCGGCAGGAAGGAAGTTCTGGTCGTCGGGAATTCGCGCATGGCGGAGGGCTTCTCCGCCAAAATCGCCAATGAATACAAGCCCGGCAACGGGTACTGGTTCGTCAATTTCGGAGCGAATGGAACAGGCGGCCGCGTCTGGTATTACCTGGTTCGCGATATAGATCCGCAGCGGAACCGCTATGCCGCCATCACCCTCCCCATCGACGACTACGACGATCCCGACGATTACGAAGATGTCGCCGACCGAGCGTCTGAAATGCCGCTCCTGGCCAATCGTCTGAGAGTCTCTGACGTCATCCCTTACACCCTGTCCTTCACCACGTGGAAATCGCGCCGGGAGGTGCTGCGCGGCTTGCTGTTCGAGGGATTGACCTATCAACGCGACTTCCAACTCTTCGTCGAACATCCCGTCCGCCGTCTGCAATGGGTCGCCGATCTCGAAGCCCATGGCCCTCGCAAACGCTATGCCTATACCGGAATGCCGGGAAGCCTTTCCGGGCTCCAGGTCGATTGGGTCCGCGGGCGGGTCACGTTCCCCCCTGGGATGAGCGAAGCGCAGCAAAGCGAATACCAGTCCCGCCTCTTCAGCCGGCCTCCGCAACTCGGACGAAATCGCGCGTTCGAAGTCCGCTGGCTCGGCGCGCTCGTCGACCTTTATCGCGGTTCCCACACCAAAATCATCGTCTTCCAGGCTCCGCGCGGTCCATCACCTCGACCCACGCCCCTGGCGCGGCTTCCATGGACTATCGTCGACGAACTTCGAAAACGTCCGTGGGTGACCATAATAGATCGTAAGACCTTCCAGGATCTCGAAAGGCCCGAACTGTTTGCCGACCATGTGCACCTGAACGCCACCGGACGCAAGCTCTTTTCGCCCCGCTTGGCAGACACCGTCAAACAAACCCTATCCGGCCAGTAACCAACCACTCTTCCGCGTCCCTAAAATGCTTTAGCCTAGTCCGCACTTCTTCCGCGCTGCAGCCGAGTAACTCTCGCCACATTCGAGGTTTCAACGGCTCCCGCTCGCCAGAAGTATTGCGCGTAACCTTTTAGAAGACCCCCGGTATTCATATGCAGGACCGGACAAGAGTGCAGCTTCAAGAAGATCACCTCCTGATGAGGGCGGTGCGCAACGGCGATGTCGGCAAACTGGCGGCGCTGTATGCCCGCCATCAACGTCCCTTGTTCAATTTCTTCCTGCGGTTGACCAGCAGCCGTCCGGTGAGCGAAGACCTGGTGCACGACGTGTTTACCCGTATCCTCAAATATCGGACCAGCTACGGCGATCAGGAGAACTTCACTCCGTGGATGTATCGGATCGCCCGTAACGCGCATATCGAACAGGCGCGCCGTCGTAGGCTGGAGGTCGTCGCAGCCGATCCCGAAACCCAGCGTGAGCCGGTCTCTCCCGACCCCGGTCCGGAGCAGCGAGCCGAGTATGGCCAAAATGTCGCACTCCTGCGGCGGGCCCTCGCCCTCCTTCCCGAAGATAAGCGGGAGGTTCTGGTGCTCAGCCGGTTTCAGAATCTCCGCTACGAGGAAATCGGCCGGATCCTTGACTGCGAACCGGCCACCGTGAAGGTTAGGGTGTACCGCGCGGTACGCCAATTGGAAAAGATTTACAACGAACTGGCAGGCGAGAAAGCATCATGAATTGCGAACAGGCAGGCGAGTTTTTGCCGGAATATTGGGACTCGGCATTGGATCCCGTCCCCCGCCGGGAGGTGGAGGCGCATCTGGAAAGTTGTCCCGCGTGCCGCAGTGAAGCCGTGCGGTTGAAGGCTTTCTGGTTGCGACTCGGGGCCATCCCGGACGAAGCGCCGAACGCCGCCGGGCGTGGACGCCTTGAAGCGCTCTTGGCGGATTATCAGCGAGCCACGCGTCACAGCCGCATCGATGCTTTCCTGGAGAATTGGTGGCCGCGGCGTCCTGTCGCCCAACTCGCCTGGTCTCTCGGAATGCTGGCAGTCGGGCTGCTTGCCGGCCACGCACTCACCGTCGACGTGCAACAAAGCCGCGAAGTGGCGCGGCTTCAGGACGAGATCGGCTCCACGCGCCAGTTGGTGGCATTGTCGCTGATGCGGGAGCCTTCCGCTAGCGACCGTTTGAAGGGCGTCGATTGGAGCTATCAGCTTCCCCGGCCGGAACCGCAGGTGGTGAACGCCCTGCTTGAAACCGTCAACTACGACGACACGGTGGATGTGCGGCTCGCCGCCGTGGATGCTCTGCGCCGCTTGTCGACCGAGGCAGAAGTGCGGGCCCGAATGGCCAATGCTCTGGACCATCAGGATTCGCCGCTCGTGCAGATCGCGCTCATTGACGCGCTAGCCGGTAGCCGTAGCCCGCAGGCCATCGCGGCGATTCGGAGGCTGGCGGATTCCAGGACAATTAATGCCGCAGTGCGAGCGCATGCTCAGACCGTTATGGAGAAGATGCGATGAGACCGTTGTCAGTCGTCAGTTTTCAGTTAGCAGTTGTCGGCCTGTGCGCAGGCGTCGTTCTGCCCTCCGCCCTCCGCGCGCAGAAGTCTGAGCCGGCCCTTAAACATACCGAGACGATTCAGCGCACCCTCTCCGCTGCCAAGGTCCTGGACGTCGACAACATTTCGGGATCGGTTCACATTATCGGATATAACGGAACGCAGGTTCAGCTCACCGCGGTGCGCACCAATGAGGCCGACACCCAGGAATTGCTGGACAAAGCCGAAAAAGAAGTCACCCTCAAAACCGAGGAAAAGGATGGCGAGCTGATGATCTATCCGGATGGCCCGTTTCGGGATCGGAACCCGCCGTTTCGCGGCTCCCATGAGCACGACGGGAACCCCGGCTACCGGTTCAGCTTCGAGATGACCATCAAGGTTCCGGCGTCTCTGAATCTAAATGTGCGCAATGTCAACCGGGGCGGCATCACCATCGAGGACGTGCAAGGTCACTTCGACATTCAGGAAGTGAACGGCGGCATCGAAATGAAAGGGATCGGCGGCGAAGGCCAGGTGCGGTCGGTGAACGGGCCCGTGCACGTCAGCTTCAACCGCAATCCTAGCGGCGCGTGGAGCTTCAAAACCGTAAATGGCTCGGTGATCGTCAACCTTCTTCCAGGCCTTTCGGCCGATCTGCAGTACAAGACCTTGCATGGCGGAATTTTCACTGATTTCGATTTGACTGGAAAACCTACCGTGGTTGCAGGCGAGGCTGAACAAAAGAACGGGCGCTTCGTTTATCGCAGCCATGGCTTTTCGAGCGGCCGCGTGGGCTCGGGCGGTCCGCTTCTCAGCTTCGAAACCATCAACGGCGAGATCCGCATTCTCAAAAAATAACGACAGGCATTCATTCACGACAGGAGACAGATGATGAACAGATTTTGGTTAGGGCTCTCTATCCTTGTGCCCGTTTTCGCGCAGGAACACATTCCAGTGCCGCTCGCCGACGCGAACAGACCCGTCAGCTTGACCGTCCGGTTGCTCCATGGGAGCATCACCGTGCGCGGCTACAGCGGGCACGAGGTGCTCGTGGATACGAAGGCCGGAGCATCCGTCGAGGCCGACAAGACTCACGACGGACTGCACCGGATTGGGGGCGCGGGCAGCGACCTCTCCATCGAATCGGACAACAACAAAGTCAGCATTTCATCCCGCGGCGGGCACTATGTGGAACTCACCGTCCAGACACCGGTCTATACCTCGCTGAACGTGAAAACTGTGAACGGTGGCCAAATCTACATTGAAGGCGTGAGCGGCGAAATCGAGGCACAGGATATGAATGGGGGCGTTACGATTCGCAACGCGTCGGGGTCTGCCGTCGTGAGTTCCCTCAACGGTCCCGTGACAGTGGTCATGACGAACGTGAAGACCGGCAGTCCGATGTCCTTCACCTCGCTCAACGGCAACATCGATGTGACGCTCCCGGCGACTATTGCAGCAGATTTCTCCATGAAGACAAATCATGGAGAAATCTACAGCGACTTCGATGTAAAGCTGAAGCCGACGCCCAAGCCGGAGGTGGATCAATCCGGGGAAAAGAAGGGCAAATACAAAGTTCATATGGACGGAGCTGTGGCAGGCTCGGTGAATGGCGGCGGCCCGGAATACCGCTTCTCCACTCTGAATGGCAACATCTATATCCGCAAAAAGTAATTACCCGTCAGCCGGCTGAGCTTGGCCGATCGAAAGCTGGACGAACACCAGATCCAGGTACCGGCCGAATTTGAAGCCCACTTCCTTGAAATGAGCCACCCTTTCGAATCCCAGTCGCTCGTGCAAACGCAAGGATGCCCTGTTCTCCGCGTCGATTCCGCCGATCATCACATGCTTGTCCAAGGCCGCGGCCAGCGGTGTCAGCGAACGCACCAGCCGCGAGCCCACGCCCCTGCCCCTCCAGGCGGCATCCACATGTACGGTGTGTTCCACTGTATACCGGTAACCCGGCCACGCGCGGAAGTCGCCGAAGGTAGCAAACCCGATCACTTCGCCTTCATGGCAGGCCACCAGCGTAGGATAATTCTGCTGGTTGCGGGATTGCCAAAAGGCGATGCGCTCGGCTTCTGTCGTAGGCTCGTCCCGGTAGATCGCGGTCGAACTCAATACCACCTCGTTATAGATTGCGGTGATCTTGGAAAAGTCGTTTTCCACCGCGTTTCGAATGATTAGCTCATCCATTATAGTTCCTCTTTGGGTAGTATAATGGATTTATGCCCAACGCGCCAACCGTCGCCTTCACCGATCTTGGACCAGCGCTAGCCGCTCGCATCCGCATCGAACGCACCGCTCGGGAGTGGTCTTTGGAAGAGCTCGCGAAACGCGCCGGCGTCTCCCGCGGCATGATCAGCAAGATCGAACGTCAGGAGTGCAGCCCGACAGCAACCGTCCTGGGCCGCCTTAGCGGAGCGTTTGGAATCACCATGTCCGCCCTGCTGGCTAACGCCGAAGCCCAGGGCAAAAGACTTTCCCGCGTCGAGGAACAACAGGTTTGGACCGATCCGGAGAGCGGCTACGTCAGGCGGGCGGTTTCGCCGGTTGCGGGTGCGGCTCTGCAACTCGTGGAAGTCGAATTGCCGCCTGGCGTGCGAATCACGTTTCCGGCATCAGCCTACACCTTCCTCCATCAGCAGATCTGGATACTTTCAGGACATCTTCTCTTCCTCGAAGGTGCGCTCGCTCATGATCTCCGCAAAGGCGATTGCCTCCAACTCGGCGCGCCGGTGGAGTGTACCTTTGAGAACCCGTCAGCCTCCCTCAAATGCCGCTATCTGGTGGCTGTAGTGGTGCGCTGAGTGCTACGATTGGCAGGGAACCTGCGCCGCGGTGCTGACTGCTGGAATCTTCATAACTTTGGCCGTCATGCTGGCATTGGCGGCGATTCTTCAGCTTAACGGCGACCACCGGGATGCCCGCTCGTATCCCCCTCCCGGCCGCATCATTGATGCCGGCCATGGCTTACATGCATATGTCATGGGCTCCGGTGCGCCAACAGTTGTCTTCGAATCCGGTATCTCGGCTAGTTCCATCAGCTGGACCGTTCTCCAGCCCCAAATTGCGGAGATCACCACTACCGTTAGCTATGATCGCGCAGGCCTCGGCTGGAGCAATGCGGCGCGCGATGTGTTTGACGTTGACCGCATGCTGGCCGACTTCTCCGCACTCCTCGACAAACTGCAGCTTCCCGCACCGTACGTCCTGGTGGGGCACTCCTATGGCGGCTTGCTCGTGCGTCTTTATGCCGAACGTCATCCCGAACGGGTCGCGGGGTTGGTGCTGCTCGACCCCGTTCTCGCTTGCGAGTGGGCCCAGCCGGACCTCAATCATCGGCGCCTGCTGCAAACCGCCTGTGTGATGTCGTCGTGGGGCGGGTTTCTCGCGCGCTTCGGCGTTGTGCGGTTCGCGACCGCGCCTTTGCTCAGGGGCTCCACGTTCATTCCGCAGTTGATCGGTAGGGCCAGTGCTGGACCGGCCGCGGGTGTCATCGACCGGCTCGCTGGCGAAATTCGCAAACTTCCCCGCGAAAGCTGGCCCATCGTTCGGGCGCACTGGTGCCGGCCTTCTAATTTCCGCGCGATGGTCAAACACCTGAAAGCGCTGCCCTCCAGTTTCACGGCGCTCAGAAACTCGCAATTCGATTTTCCGCTCGTTGTGATTTCGGGCGCCAATGTCTCACCTGACGGACTCTCTGAGCACCGCGCCATTGCCGCGCTCTCCACTCGCGGAGAGCACCGCGTCTGCGCGAGCGGCGGCCATTGGGTGCACTTCGACGATCCGGAATTGGTGGCTGACGCGATACGCCGCGTAGTCAAGGCAGTCTGAGATCCATTGTCCGGCTGCGCAGCAGCCGTTCCCCTCGTTGCAAGGCTGTCACCACGCCCTGCCAATCGCTGTTAGAATGGCCGTCGTGCCCAAACGGGGATCATCTGTAACCATTAAAGACGTCGCTCGTGAAGCTGGCGTGGGTCTCATGACCGTGTCGCGCGTCATCAATAGCGTGCCGGGCAGGAAGTTCAGCGAAGCCACCGCGAAGCGCGTGCGCGAGGCCATCGAACGGCTCGGCTACGAACCCAATCATGTGGCTCGGAGTCTTCGGGGGCAGCGCTCGGGCGTCATTGGGCTGGTAACTACGAATGTCGCGGATCCTTTCTGGGCAAGCTGCGCGCGTGGGGTCGAAATGGAAGCTCGCAAGGAGAACTACGTTCCCATTCTGGTCGCCAGCGGCGAAGACTGCCTCATCGAAGAGCGTCAGGTCGCCGCATTGCAGGCCCATCGCGTGGACGGTCTGCTGCTGGTCTCAACCTATCGCTCCAGGCGCACCTCACTCACCAGGCGCCTCGCCGGTATCCCAACCGTCGCGATCGATCGCCCCATTTCCGGCTTCAAGACCGACAGCGTCCTCATCCAGAATCATGAAGCGGCTTACAACGCGACTCGCCATCTCATCGGCCACGGACATCGCCGCATTGCTTTCCTTGGCTATGGAGAGCGTCTCTATACCGTGCGGGAACGTATCCAAGGCTACCTGCATGCCATGGCTGATGCCGGTTTGGAGACGCGTGTTCGCGCCGGCGCGTCCGGTCCCGCGGAAGCGCAGCAGATGGCTTTCGACGTGCTCTCTCTCGAGGAGCCGCCGACGGCAATCTTCGCTTCCAATACTCTGGTGCTGCACGGCGTCTTGGAGGCGTCTCGCAGCTTAGGACTATGCGTGCCCGAAGACCTCGCACTGACCGGTTTTGAAGATTTCAAATGGGCCGGACTCGTGAAGCCCGGGCTGACCGTGATTCGCCAGCCCGGTGAGGAAATGGGACGTCGCGCCGCTCAGTTGTTATTCGAAAGGCTGCGCGGCAGGCAGGGCCCTCCTCAGAGCATCGTGCTCGATACCGAATTGATCATCCGCGAATCCTGCGGCTGCGGACGGCCTGCCGTGCTTACTGCGGTACCTGCGTGAACGTGACCCGGACTCCGGACGAAATCAGCAGGTCGTTAGTCTTCTTCCCCGGCGCCGGGTTAGTGATGTAGTTATCGCCCGCCGTGATCTGCCATGATAGCCACTTGGAGATCTTGGTTACCATGCCGAGATTGAAATTCGTGCGGTACTGGCCCGTATTCGTCATGTCGTTGAACATGCGGAAGGATTGCGTCAGCGCGCTGAGTTTGTTTACCTTGAAGGTCAGGTCGTCGCCCCAATAAGCTTCTCCCTCGTTGCGCGTCATGAATGGCGGAGCCCCCGCCGCTGCCAGATTCTCGCTATAAGATTCGTGGTCCAGTGAAAAACCGGCTGCCAGGTCGAAATGCGTCCGGTCGCTCGCTTTTGCGTGAAAGCCTAGGCCGCCGCCAAATACACCGCGGAATTTCAGATTCTGAAACTTATCGTTTACATAATCGTCGAAGGCCGACACAAACATACGCTTGCTAAGATTGCGATTGTAAGCCCATCCTCCCTTCAGCGACTGGGCAGTCAACCCAAACGTATCCCCCACCTCGCCTTTCGCGTAGATTTGATTCGCGTAGATCGATATCTTGTCGTTGTTGGTAACTCTCGCAGCGTTCACTGCGTTCGTAATCGACAACGTCTCCGAGTTACCAGTAGTCGCTGCTATGCCGAGGTCGTAATAACCGGCCCACAAATCATAAATTGGAGGATGTAAAAAACGTTCATATTTGGCCTGCTCCGCCGCGCTTCGCACCGTCGTAACCGAGGGCAATGGCGCCGTCTGGCCGCCCACTTCCACTTCATTCCCGGTTGTCGCCAGCTTTCCTTCTATGGTTTTCCCGCCGGCGAGTACTACGGTCACCGGCGCATCCGTTGTCACCGATTTCACGTGCGCCCATTTGATTGTCACCGCACCCATCAGATCGCTCGTGATTGTAATCGAGTCGCCATCTTTCTTTCCGATCTTACCCGTCACGCGATCGCCGTTGTCTAACATCACTTGATCGGCGAGTAACAGCGGTGTTGCTATGAGTGCTATCAATACAGCACTTACATAAAGTCTCACTTATCCCTCCTTCTTTTTAGCTGTTTTTGGTTTAACCTACCAGAATGCCACAGGCATTTGTGCTCACCGTGGTTTAATAACCGCGCAGTTCGGCTTACTGTACTCTAGCCCACAGAAAACCGGGAGCTTTTCGGATTCGCACCTTGACTTCGCCGTGGTCCACTGTTGCCTCGCCTTCGCCGCCGAGCAATTGCACTGCGTGCTTGCGCGCTCCAAAAACAGTCAGCGCGGTGCTCCACTCGGGCGTCGCGCCAACACCTCGAAAAACGAGTAAATAACCGCCATCGTGACTCTTGTCGAACGCGGCGAATCCCGTCCAATTCGTGCCGTCCGGCGCCTCGCCGATCGGCAGAATGATATCCGAATAAAGCGCTGCCCGCTGTTCTTTCCACGTGCTCACCAGCTTCGCCATCGTGGCTCGATAGCCGCTGGATAAATTGGACGTTTCAAACCAGCCCAGAGGATTCGCGAACATCACCGTGGCAAAAAGATAATCGGCGTTGAAATTCACGGGGCCTAGCGGATCGCCTGCATACAGCGCCTCATTCCGCTCATTGTTGAGTACCTCCATGCGCAGTCGCAGCGGATCGACATAAGCAGCCAGTTGCCATAAATTCCTCAGCGTCTGGTGCGGCCAATACCCATGGAAATCGGTGTAACGATTCTCCACAAAGATCGGACCCACATCGCTCATTCCGAAATATCCGGGTCGCGTCTCGGCCGTCACATCCAGATCGAATACCACTTTTCCTTGAGTCTCTTCCTGCACCCGGTCGAACAGGCGGCGCAGATTGCGTTCACCGGCTTTCGTCACCGCCTTTACGCCGTCTATCTTGAAGTAATCGATTCCATCTCGCCGGTGTAACTCGATCAATCGTCCGGCATCGCGCTGCCAGTTGCCAAAGTCCGAACTCGAATCCGGCGAATACCAGAGGCCGAATTTCATTCGCTTCGCTGCGGCTTGCGCGACCAGCGGCTGCAAGCCTCCCGGAAAGCGCGTCCCATCCGGCTGCCAGAAATTCGGGTTCTCGCTCCAATAGCCGTTCCACACCCCCGGCCCACGGGCCGAATTAATGGTGCGGCCCGTTTGCCATCCGTCGTCAATCTGAATCACATCGACGCCCAGCGCGCTACCGGCGTCGATCTCTCGCCGCATGAAATCCGCGTTGATTCTGGCATCCCGCGACCGGTCGCCCCATGTGTTGCTGAGAAACATCCCGTCTCTCCCCGCCAGGAAAGGTCTCAGCTGCCGCTCGAACGTTTGTAGAGCTTCCGTGCGGCCCGCATAACCGTCCCGGTAAGCCAGCACGACATATGGATACCCTGCGCCTCCCGTTTCGTCGACGCCGTTGCCGGTGAGCGTACATGAAAAGCTGCGGCCCCGCGTCACCGCTTCCAGATCCCACTCGTTTCGCACTGGCCGCGCATGCGGCAGCGGAGCCAGTTTCAGGAAGACCAGACCGGCATGCGTCAGCGTATTCTCCGCGATAAAGAGATTGCCCTCCAGTTGCAGCGCCCGCTCGTTACGCTGCGGAAGCCACTCCTTCGTGAACACCAGTTGGTTGTGTGCGTCCGTCTGATCGAGCAGTGTGACCTGCGTGACTCGAATGTGTTCCGCGTTCAGCGTGAGGGCGTCGAGCACGTCGGATTTCACCGCTGGCTTCGCAGCCTGCGTCGTCTCAGCCCCGGTCGGCTCCGTATCGCGCGACGCATTTCCTGCTGTTGTTTTCCCCTTTGATTGCGGCTGAAGGTTCGATTGTCTGCATCAGGACGCCGCGAGCTTCAGGAAAAATCTGAAATCGGTACGTCACAGACGCAGTCGACGCGAGTTCTACGACCAGCGATGGAGCCTGCACGGGCGTCATCGCCCCGTTGCGCGTCGAAAACTTCAGCGTGCCGGGCCCGGAGAGGGAGGCGTTTTTTGGCGCCGGCGATGGCGTACTTTGCTTCGGATCGAGCCACTCCGTGCCGGATTCCAAATCCCGGAACGATGTCGCGAAGAACTGTCCGTTCTTCCATTGCCACTCCCGTTGCACGAATCGGTTGGCCATCACCAGACGGCTGCCATCCCACGACGCGTGACAGCTTTCGAAATCCCCAGTCTCCGCGCCCTGGGCTGAACTCAGCAGTATTGCCAAAGCGCAGAGTAGTTGAAAAGGCAAGTTCCTCATCGCAAGTCGCTCTTTAAACGCGGATCCAACTCCGGAAGTTCTTTCATCACTAAGGCAGCCATCGCGCGAGCGCCCTTCTCGTTGAAATGCGTCTGATCATGATCGTTGGCTGCTAATTCCGCGGCGCCGGCTTCTCCGAGTTCGCGATAGAGCTTCCCGCTCGACGCATGCAGATCGATCAGCGCGACGTGATCTTCCGCCGCGACCCGCCGCATCGCCTCAGCGTAAGGAAGCAGCGTGTCGACTTTCGTTCTTCGCTGAACCGGAGTGATCAGAATCGGAATGGCTCCGGTCGCCCGCGCTTCCCTGACGAACTGCCGCAGGTAATTCGGGTAGTCGCTCGCCGCGTTCGTCGCCTCAGGCAACTTTGCATCGTGCGAGTCATTGTGCCCGAACTGAATCAGCAGGATGTCGGGCTTCAGCGCCAGCGCCCTTCCCCAAAGCCCTTCATTCAGGAATGTCTTAGTGCTGCGGCCACCCTTGGCCAGGTTGAAAACGCGCACCGAGTCGCTAAAATAGCCGGCAATGAATTGGCCCCAGCCTCGCTGCCCTGTGGTAACGGGATATTCACAGACCGTGGAGTCACCGGCAAGTACCAGGCGGAGCGGCGTTTGGGCAAACACCGGCAGAGCCAGCGCGAAAAGAACGGCAATAAGTTTCATCGGAGTCTACAGAAATCGTATCTCGACCGGCGCGCCCGTCTCGCATCCCAGTAGCTTAGCCGCCGACTGTTCCTTCACCGCTATCTCCAGATACCCCGAACTTCCCACAATCGCGAATAATTCGCCCGCAGCCATCTCTGCATAACTCCGTGCCAGTTTTTCCACGGTCCGGAATCCGATCGTCACCTCGAACGGCTGATCTTCGATATGAGGAAACTCTGCCAGCGGAAAGTTAGTCACCACGTTGCCGAAGTGATCCACATGCAGAATCGCACCAGTCCATCCACGCCGCGCCGTTCGATTGGGACGCTCGATGGTTAGCCGTAAATAGTCGTCGATTCGTGGCCCGAGTTTCGCCGGCGCGACTCCGCCCGCCACATGCGCTGCCACCGGTGCGAAAATGTCGCGTCCGTGAAACGTGTGACTGACGGTATCGCGAAAGTACCGGTCGGCCGAGATATGCCGGACTTTGCAGCCTTCCCGCGTCAGTAGCATCGTCAGGACACCATTGTCCGGCGCAATGAAGCGATGGCCATCCACTTCGGCCAGGATGGGGCGGCGCAGGCTACCCACTCCCGGATCGACCACCACCACGTGCACGGTCCGCTTCGGGAAATAGCTCCAGGTCTGCGATAATAGAAAAGCGGCCTCGGCAACTTCGTACGAACTCACTTCGTGAGTTACATCAATGATCCTGGCTTCTGGACAGAGGCTCAATATCACTCCTTTCATCGCCGCCACATAATGGTCGCGAAGGCCAAAATCGGTCATCAGGGTAATTACTGGATTGCGGATTGCCATTGTTAAAATAGGAAAAGCAGCTTAAATCAAATGCAGCACACTTACTTCGACCACAACGCGACCACACCTGTCGCGCCGCTGGTTCTCGACGAAATGAGGACCTGTCTGGCCGAAGTGTATGGTAATGCATCCAGTATTCACTATTTCGGCCAGCTGGCGAAAGAGCGTTTGGAAACTGCTCGCCGCCGTGTGGCCGTCCTGCTCGGTTCCGGCGAGAAGGAGATCGTCTTCTGTAGCGGCGGCACGGAGGCGGACAATCTTGCGATCCTCGGTGCCGTTCACGCGTCGCCTCGTCCCTCCAAACACGTCATCACCACCGCCATCGAACATCCGGCGGTGCTCAATACGTGCGCGCAATTGGAGCGTGAAGGCGTCGCCGTGACCTACCTCCGTGTCGCACCTTCCGGCATCGTCGATCCGGACGACGTGCGTCGCGCCATTCGTCCCGATACCGTGCTGATCACCATCATGCACGCCAATAATGAACTTGGCACGATTCAGCCGGTCTCTGAAATCTCGGGCATCGCGCGCAAAGCCGGAATCTTGTTCCATAGCGACGGCGTCCAGGCTGCCGGCCGGATTCCGGCGGCGGTCAACGAACTCGGCGTTGACCTGTATTCCATCAGCGCCCATAAATTCTACGGACCCAAGGGCGCGGGCGCGCTCTACGTTCGCAAAGGCACACCGCTCTCGCCTATTCTTTTCGGAGGCCATCACGAGCGCGATCGCCGCGCCGGCACCGAAAACGTTCCGGTATTTTCCGCCATGGGCGTAGCTGCCGCAAATCTTCCGTCGGCTGACCTTGCCCCGCTTCGCGACCGCCTGGAGCGCCGGATTCTCGATTGCGTGCCGGACGCGCATGTCAACGGTGCCGGCAGCCCCAGGATTCCCAATACCAGCAATCTCTCATTCGATTTCATCGAAGGCGAACCTCTCGTGATTTCGCTCGACCTGCGCGGGTTTGCGATTTCCAGCGGATCAGCGTGCTCTAGCGGTGCGGTCGAACCCTCGCATGTTCTCCGTGCCATAGGATTGACGGACCGGCAGGCGCGCTCTTCGATTCGCATCTCGCTCGGGGCCTCGAACACAGTCGCGCAGGTGGACGCTCTGGCTGAAGCCATCGTTGAAAGCGTCACTCATCTCCGCCGTATTTCTCCGGAAGGACGCACTTCGAAGACTTATGCCTGAAACCATTCTGGTCGCCATGTCCGGCGGCGTTGATAGCTCCACGGTCGCAGGCATGCTCATCCGCGAAGGCCATCGCGTCGATCGGCATGACCATGCAACTCTGGAACCAGCGCCGCCTTCCCGAGATCGCCACGGATCATGCGACCGGACGTTGCTGTTCGCTCGACGATGTTTATGATGCGCGCCGGGTCGCCGCACAGCTCGGTATCCCCTACTACGTCGTCAATTTCGAAGATCAGTTCGAGCGCGAAGTCGTTGAACCGTTCGTCAACGAGTACCTCGCCGGCCGCACGCCCATCCCCTGCACCCTCTGCAACAACTTCATCAAGTTCGACAAGTTTCTGGAGATGGCGGATTCCGTCGGCGCACACAAGATCGCGACCGGCCACTACGCGCGAGTCGACCGCAACGCTGCATCCGGCCGCTATGAACTCCGTCGCGCCGCCGATCCCGGCAAGGACCAGACGTACTTCCTCTTCGGCTTGACCCAGGCGCAACTCGCCCGCACCATCTTCCCTCTCGGCGATCGCCTCAAGCCCGACGTGCGCAATATCGCGCGCGAAATGGAACTGGCCATTGCGGATAAGGGCGAGAGCTTCGAAATCTGCTTCGTTCCCAACGGCGACTACGCCGCTTTCATGGACGCCTATCTTCGCGAAAAGGGCCGCCCGCGCGAAGCCTACCCACGGCGACCTCGTGACCGTCAGACGGCGAAAAGATTGCCGGTCATGCATGGCGTTCATCACTTCACCGTCGGGCAGCGCAAAGGCCTCGGAGTCGCCAAAGGCGAGCCGCTCTATGTCATCTCGACCGATCCCGCGACCCAGCGCGTCACAGTCGGCTCGAACGACCTTTTGCTGCGCTCGACACTGACCGCGCGCCATGTCAATTGGGTCTCCTGGCCGGGACTGGCCGCACCGTCCCGCGCCGAGGTCAAAATCCGCCATCGCCATCTGGCTGCTCCGGCGACCATCTCGCCCGTGGGCGACAGCGTCGAAGTTCTTTTCGATGAGCCGCAGCGCGCCGTCACCCCCGGCCAAGCCGCGGTGTTCTATCAGGGCGATTTGGTGCTCGGTGGGGGCTGGATAGAATAAACGTTGCGCCATACCCTCGAATACGTGGGTGCGATGCTGCTGTTTAAGTCGCTCGAACTCACGCCCCTCCCGCTTGCCCGCCGCCTCGCCCGGTTCTACGCACGAACTCTCGATCGCGCCGTCCCTCGCCTGCGCCGCGTCGCCCGCAACAATCTTGAGGCGGCCTTCCCGGAGAAACCGGCGCGCGGAACGCGAACGGATCATCGACGGCATCTTCCACTCCATCGGGCGCGTCCTCCTTGCCATCGCCCGCTTCCCTTCCATCACCCGCGATACCGTTTCTGCAATGGATTCGCTATGAAGGCTATGAGCATTTTGAAATTGCCATGGCTCGCGGCAAGGGCGTCCTTTTCGCCACCGGCCATCTTGGCAATTGGGAACTCAGCGCTTATTCCCACGCCCTCCTGTCCGCACCCATGGACGTCGTGGTCCGGCCCCTCGACAACCCACGTTTCGACGCTTTCGTGGAGCGCCGCCGCGGTCTCTCGGGCAACCATCTCATCAGCAAGCGCGACTTCGCCCGTCCCATTTTGCAGGCGCTGCGCCGCAATGAGGCGGTTGGCATTCTGGTCGACCAGAACGTACTTCCCGAACACGGCGTCTTTGTCGACTTCTTTGGCAAGCCTGCCTGCACCGGCACTACCTTCGCGAAGATCGCGGCCCGCAGCGGAGCGGCAGTCATTCCCGGCTTCGCCCTCTGGTCCGAGGCAGAGCAGCGTCATATTCTGCACTTCTACCCGGAAGTCCCCATCACCGGCGACGAAGTGGCAGATACGGCCGCTATTCAAAAGGCCGTCGAAAAGGCGATTCGGCAGCATCCGGATCAGTGGCTCTGGGTCCATCGGCGCTGGAAGTCCCGGCCGCCGGGAGAAACCCGCTGAGTTGCGTACAGGGCCGCTGACGCCGTACGATACAGAGCAGGGCCAATCACTATCATTTCACTCCATGGACTCGAATACGTCACAGCGTTTTTCTGACCGTCTTCAGGCGATTACCCCCGCCAGACTCAGAAAAAGAGGAGGTCTTGAGTGATCCGCCCAATTGACCTCGAAGATCTCCGGGCGCGCGTGCAATCCGCCGTTCCATTTCCCTACTTTTTGATCGATAACTTTCTCGATCCGGAGTTCGCGCATGCGGTGCACGATTCCTTTCCTTCGTTCGACGCGGCTCTCAAGATCGGCCGTTCGTTCAGCACGGTCAACGAAAAAAAGAAGGTTCAGATCACCGATACCTCGCAATTCTCCGCCCCGGTCCTTGAACTCAATCGCCTCCTCGCAGCCCCCTCGTGGACGAGCCTGCTTTCCGAAGTCTTCAGCATCCCGGACATTCTCGCTGACAGCGAATTAAACGGCGGCGGCATACATCAAACCGGTCCTCGAGGGCGTCTCGACGTGCACGTCGATTTCAACTACATTGCGGAACGCGAGTTACACCGGCGCCTTAACATTTTGATCTTCCTCAATCCTGGCTGGAGACCCGAATGGGGAGGTAATCTGGAACTCTGGGACGCGGACGTCAAACACTGCCATCATTCGCTGGAGCCGCTTTTCAACCGCTGTGTTGTTTTTGAAACCAGCGAAATCAGCTTTCATGGCGTAACCGCCGTCACCTGTCCCGAAGGCCGCGCGCGCAGATCCTTTGCCGCTTATTACTACACCACCCAACCCCCTGCCCATTGGAACGGCAAGGCGCATAACACCATTTTTCGCAGCCGTCCCAACGAAGTGATCCGGGGCCGCGTTCTCATGCCCGCGGAGCAGACCGCCCGAAATGTGCGCCAGTCTTACTGGAGCCTGAAACGCGGCATCAAAAACATCATCAAACCAAGCTGAACAGCCTCGAACACCGGCTTCAGTCCCTGCTTTCCGCCGTTGGGACAGACCGCCGTCCGGTAGCCCGCCAACTCTCTCCTCTCACGCGGTCGGCAAAATGAACGGCTTCCGGTACCCGCGCGGACCATCCCGCAACAGCGCATTGGCTTCCTCGTCTCCAATGGCTCGTTGCGTCTCCGGATCGAAGTGAATCGTGCGTCCCAGCCGGTAAGAGGCATTGGCAAGATGCATCATTCCGGCTGAAATGTGACCCTCTTCGATCGGCGCGTGGAGTTCCTCCTGTCTTGCGGCTGACGACGCAGTCGATGAAATTCCGGAAGTGCGCGCGTCTGATCGCCGTCGTGGACGCTCGGCTGCGGCTCCTGCTCCCGCCCCAGCCAGGCTTTGTAGGTGCCGGTATCTTCGTCGGCCGTCGACAGGAAGCCTTTGCGATCCGTAGAATATGTTGCCCACGCGAGTTGCTGTCGCCGGTGCGCGCGCCAAGGTCCGGCGTGCCGAGGCCGGCTTCGTGATTGGTCATCCAATGCCGCACTTCGAAACTGATCAGGCGATGCTTGCCGTTTGGCAGGTTGAATTCGAAAGCGCAGACCAGATCGTTCGGCGTCTCCTGATCGTCGTCGAACATGAAATGGCCGCCGATCGCCGAGATCTTGTTGGGGAATCCTGCGCCTATGCCCCATCGGGCCATATCCAGCTGATGTACGCCCTGATTTCCCAGGTCTCCGTTGCCATAGGTGTAGTTCCAGTGCCAGTTGTAATGAAATCGGTTTCGCGTGAACGGATGGACCGGCGCGGGTCCCATCCAGAGGTCATAGTCCACTCCCGCCGGCACCGGTTCGACCGGCGCATGCCCGATCGTGTCCCGCCATTTAAAACACACTCCGCGCGCCATGTACACCTCACCTAAATAACCGTCGTGAACTTTTTGAATGGCCTCGCGGATGACAGGGTTCGGAGCGAATTTGCGTGCCATGCTGAACGATCCGGTTGTAGTGTTTCGCCGCCGCGACGAGCTGTTGCCCTTCCCATAAATTGTGCGTGCACGGCTTCTCCACGTAGACATCTTTGCCGGCCTGACAGGCCCATATGGCGATCAGCGCATGCCAGTGATTAGGCGTGGCGATCGAGATCGCGTCGATGCTTTTATCCTCCAGAAGCTTTCGGACGTCTACGTACGTCTTAGGCTTGGCCAGACCCATTCGCTCCATCGTCGCCAGGCACTTCGCCGCGACGCTTTCATCGATGTCGCAAACTGCCGCGATCTCGCAATTGTCGATTTTGGAATAATTGCGCAGATGATCCATGCCGCGTCCGCGAACGCCACACAGAGCCACCCGAACTTTGGATTGCGCGCCTAGAACGTGCTTCGGTTGAACCAGCGATGCCATGCCCGCGAGTGCGGCCAGACTGCCCCGCCGGGTGATTTCGGAACTTTCGGTAGCCATAGTGTTGCTCCTCTATTAGACTACTCCACAGGGGGAAACACTCACCATGATATGCGCGTTGGCACTCTTGCCGGCTCTCTTCTGGAACGGCGGACCGGATACGGCGGCGGCATTGCGCCATGCGGGAATCAAACAGTTTTGCGCTCCGCCGGCACGGATTGCCGGGTGGAAGCAGGCGGGCTTCTCCGCCACGCCGATGACCGAAGAGGAACTGGATCGCCGCATCAAGCTCAGTCCGCCCGGAATCGATCGTAAGGTCATGGTTGCCTCCGCCACCACGGCTCCTTGGGTAGACGCCAATGGTTGGCGATTTCGCCGGAAACCCCAAGGCGAGTTCTACTATGAAGCCAGCCCTGGCACTGGCGCTCTCGCGGCCGCCGAATCGTTCGCATTCGGCGCCAACGCCGTTCTCAAACTCGCGCCTGCCGATCTCGACGACGTCGGCGGGATGCTGCGGTTCTTCCAGACTCTTCCGGAAAAAAAACTACCCGACGTCGCCGATTTCGGCTTCATCGATGACGGTTCTGATGATGCCGCCGAAATCCTCAATCTGTTATCGCGCCGCAACCTGCTCTATAAAATCGTGCGTGAACCCGACCCGCACTTGAAACTGAACGTCGCCTCCAACTCGGACGATCCGCACCTGTTCGCAGCCAAGATTCGCGAAAAAATCAGCGATCAGCAGCGCAGTTTGCGCGTCTATGGGTCTGAGGTCGTGCTCTGTCGACTGGTGGGCGATGGTTCGCAAGCGCGAGTTCACATTCTGAACTACGGCAGGCGCGGTCTGGACGGCGTCCGGCTGCGCGTCCGCGGGACCTACGCGCATGCAAAATTCTATGCCCCCGGCCCAGCCATGGAAGTGAAGGATTTCGTCTCGACAGACGGTTTCACCGAGTTCTCCCTGCCCGTGATCGGACCCTACGCAGTAGTAGACCTCGAATGATAACTGATAACCGTTAACTGATAACTGAACTGTTAACTGATAACTGATAACTGATAACTGAACTGAATGTAACTCCTAACTGTTAACCGTTAACTGCTTCTCTCGAATCTTCTTCACATCGTACGTTCCCAGCCCTAACCCGGAGGCGTACTCGATGTGGCCGGGTTCGCGCACGAAATTATTGGCGTCCGGATCGTGCTCGAAGCCTCTGCGTACGTTCTGGCTCGAACGGTCCCAAACCGATATCGCATGTTCCTCTTTGCGCTTCGCCTCGATCACATCCAGCAGCAGCCGGTCGATGGCCACGGGATCCGTGCCGAACATCATCTCCTTCGGATAGAAACGGAACCGCGGCTCATGTACGAAGGGTCCCCCATGCCAGACGCCGCGCAGCCCGTCCATAATCTGCAGCACAGTTTTCGAGCGAAGCGGTTCCACCGAAGCCAGCGTCCCAATAAAGGAAAGCGTGTTCGTCTTGGCATTCTGATGCGATCGCGCCACATTGGAAAAGTTGCCGTACGCAATGTTCTTCAGACAACCGGTTACCCCCGCCGCGCCATGATCCTTCATATTTGGAACATTGATGATCTTCGTAAATCGCTCCGAAACGTGACGCACCAGCATCGACCGCGTATCGTCCTCGCCGAAGAAATCCACTTCGACGTAAGTGGCCGGGTCGTATCCGCTGATCGAACCGCGCGACTTCTCAATGCCATCCACATGGACGCCCTCCGGTACATATTTGTCATACCGTACGGTAGCCATCTGATCGGGGAAGCGTTCGTAGATCCAGATCTGCTTGGCCGGAACTCCCGTCTCCATCAGATTGCGGACGATCTCCGCCACCACCTCGGGGCTCGACATCACCTCCGGTGCGCCCGAGCAATTCACCTTGATGCCGACCACATCGGTAGGCGCAAAAAAGGCTCGCCAGGCATCGCGCGCATCCGGCGCTCCAGTCAGACCGCGCATCCCCTGCGCGATCATCTCCCGAACCACCGGTGCGTTCACCTTCCCGTTAGTCGTGTCGATCGATTGCTGCCCCCGGACCCGTACCACCGAGCCGGCGTATTTCCCCGGCATTCCCGGTAGAGCAGCCGGCTGATAGCGCGAGACCGTGTGGTACTTCGGAGTGTCCAAGGCAGCCTTGGCAGTTGCGGAAACGGCGGCGAGCGCCAGAAATGTGCGGCGTTCCATAGTGTCTGTATCAAATATAGCGTCGTCCGCAGCCCTCCGGTGTGGACCCGGACATTTCAAACTCTGTGTTACGGTGGCAATAAGAAGATCCCGATGAATTTTGTCCGCCATGCGCGATTTCTGGCATTCGCGGCGCTGATTCCGCTCCTTTATGGCGGAGCCAGCGAAGTTTTAAATTTGCTTGTCAATCGCGTCGACGAGGGGAAAAAGGCTGTTGGCATCGTCGTCGCCACTATCGCCCCGAATGTTCGCGAAGTCACTCCCTACGGAACCATGTCCAAGGACCGGACAGATCCCGTCAACGGCGACACACTGTTCGAAATCGGGTCGATTACCAAGGTCTTCACCTCCGTAATCCTGGCCGACATGGTGGTGCATGGCGAAGTCAAAATGGAAACGCCGGTTGCCCAACTGCTGCCCGCCGCCGTCAACCTTCCTCGCCGCAACGGCAGGCAAATCACCCTGCTCGACCTCGCCATGCATGTTTCCGGACTGCCGCGCATGCCCCCCGATTTCAAACCGGCCGAAATGGAGAACCCGTTCGCCGGTTTCGATGCGCCCCAACTTTATGGCTTTCTCTCCGGCTACAAGTTGCCTCGCGACATTGGCTCGCAATATGAATATTCCAATCTGGGCGCGGGCCTGCTCGCTCACGCGCTGGCGCGCAAGGCCGGGATCAGTTACGGCGAACTCCTCCGCATCCGGATCCTCGACCCTCTCGGTATGACCAGCACCGGAATCGTCCTCAGCGAAGACCAGAAACGCCGCCTGGCTAAAGGTTACGACAGCTCCCTCCTGCCGGCGAGGAATTGGGACTTCGATGTGCTCGCCGGTGCGGGCGCCCTTCACTCGACCGCCAACGATCTGCTCAAATTCCTCGCGGCCGCGCTCGAATTGAACACCACTCCACTCACCCCGGCCCTGCGTCTCATGTCCACCGTGCACCACGCCACGGATTCGCCGGATATGGAGATCATGCTGGGTTGGCATGTCTGGAAGCGCTTCGGCGCCCGTATCGTCTGGCATAACGGAGTCACCGGCGGCTATTGGTCGTTCATCGGCTTCGATCCCCTGAAGAGGATTGGCGCGGTCGTTCTTTCCAACACCCGCTTTGACAACGACTCTATCGGCCTTCACGCCATCGATCCCGACTGGCCCGTGGAGAAGTTGAATGCGCCGAAACAACATGTCGAACGTACCGTGGATCCCGCGGCGTTAGGGCGTTATGTTGGAGTCTACCGCTTCAGCCCCACTTACACGATTCAAGTCTCGCTGGAGTATGGTCACCTCTGGGTTCGTGACACGTCCGACAAAGCTTTGGAACTCTTCCCCGAGAAGGAAAACGAATTCTTTTTCCAGGCGATCGACGCCCAGCTGTCATTTATAGCCGATCCTTCGGGCGCAGTCACCAAACTCGTCTTGCACGTCAACGGCGATGATTCGGTCGCGGCGAAGGTCCAATGAGCCTGACTCCGCGCCAAAACTTCCTGCGGCAGGCCATCGATTTTCGTGGTCTGTCACCTCGCCGGCCATAGCTTTACCGGCTGGACCAGCGCCCCGTTGCCGGCGGAATCCCAAGCCGTAAATCGTACCCACCGTTTGCCCTCGGCGTGAAACGGTATCCGAAACTGATGACGCCCGAAAGCAGGAAGCTCGGTCGCCGAAACAATCTCGCTACCCGTCTGCCTCCCATCGCCCCATACCACCTCCACAAAATCCAGCGGGAACGTCCACTCAACGTCGGCCACCACCGTCCGTTCCGGACCCGTGCCCTCCACCGAATACGTCGAAATCAACACCCTGTAGATACTTGGGCGGCGCTGGCGAATCGGCGATCCAGTGATTCATGTCATCCAGAGTGGGAAGGCAGCGATATTCCGACAGCCGTACTTCGGATCCGTCCAATCCCATGCCCCAACGGAATCCGATCCCGCGATAGTTCGGATCGAGAAAATGGGACGTCGTCCCCGCGCTTGTGCCGCACCGCCACCTCGCGAAGTATCGGAGCCCGCGCTTGAATCGCCAGCCGGAGCCGGACCTCCGAATCGTGGTCCCCATCCCAAGTCAACGTGAGCACATCGCCCGACACCGTCGCCGCCATCCCGGCAGACGGCCTGTACTGGGCAAGCCCGCATCCCAACGGGTCGGCATACATCACCACCGTCGCGGCGGCCATCAGGCTCCAGCGGAGCGGAAAGCTCATCGTGATTCACACGCTTTTTTAGTCTACGGCTTCATGCCAAGCTTTCGCCCGTTATGCCACACCGCCGATATCTTGCGCGTGTTCCGGATATCCTCCAGCGGATTGGCGTCGAGCACGATAAAATCCGCCATCTCTCCCGGCGCCAGGACCCCGCGATCCCTGACGCCGCAAACGGCCGCGCCACCTCGCGTAGCGCTCACCAGCGTGTCCATCGGGCTAAGCTGCGCGCGTGTCATTAGTTCCAGTTCCAGATGCTCGGCGTAGCCCTGGATGCGTAGTGGCGTCGCGCCCGAATCTGTCCCCATCGCAATATTCACGCCGCCGGCGCGCATCGCGCGCAGATTCCTCACCGCGATCTCGAACGCTTCACGATTCTTCTTCGTGCTCGGATCGCGCAGAACCTTATCCCGCCACTCACGGCTCGCGAGCATCGCCCGAACGTCGGGTTGGAGCGCGCCTGCCAGGAATGGCTCGTTGAGCATCTCCGGATGGTCCGCATATAAGAAGAAGCTGTCGTCGAGTTCGAGCGTAGGGATATAGTACACGCCTTTTTGCTTGATCTCCCGCACCAACCCCGCGTCGACGTCCTTGTCTCGGATACTATGCGCCAATACGTCGACCCCGAGCTTCACCAGCGCAGCCGCATCCGCCAGATAGTAAATGTGCGCAGCCACACGCAAATGGCGTTGGTGCGCTTCCTCAATCACGGCGCGGTACACTTCCGGCGGCATCTTAGGCATCGTGCCGCGAATATCGTCAACCCAGATCTTGATGATGTCCGGCCTGTGAGCCGCCATTTCCCGCACGGCGGCGCGCGCTGCTTCGGGTGTCGATGGCCGGTACACCTGTGCGTTCGACACGTTGAGCGGAGGCGCTCCGTGAGGCACGCCAATGCCGCGCCCAGCCGTAAAAATAGTCGCTCCCCACGGTGCAAAGGTCCCTTGCTGCTGCCTGGCGCGGAAGTCGTACACCTGATCGAGATTCAAGCCTAGCGATAGCACTGAGGTGACGCCGTACCGCGCATACTGGTTAAGCTGCGCAGCCACGTTCTCAGGCGTGTAATTCTCCGGCGCGGATTTCGTCCCCAGCGTCACCCCCAGATGGCCGTGCGCATTGATCAATCCGGGGATGATGGTCTTTCCCCGCGCATCGATAACCACAGCTCCTTTCGGCGCTGGGGAATTGATTCCGGTAATCCGCTCACCGGCAATAAGCAACGACCCATCCTCCAGAACATGACCGGTCCCGTCGATGATCCTGGCGTGTTGCAAAATCGTGGACTGCCCGCAGAGCAGGAAGGGGCAGAGCAGGAAAAGAATGAGAAGCAATAAAAATCCAGGTCGCATATTCCTGGCCCCAGTGTTGCATTTTCGGAGCGATGTGGGGCGGATGCCCACGTCTCCACGCGAGCCCCGGTCGCCTCCGCCGTTAAAATCGAATCGATGAGACTCATCGCGCTAGAAGAGCATTTTCGCAGCAAAGAAGTCGACCGGGAGATCGGAGAAGCCGGCAACTATTTCCGATCCATGAATTCCGCCGGAGAACAGATGGCCCAGCAACGCCTGGCCAACCTGACCGACCTCGGCGAACGCCGCATCGCCGACATGGATAAAGCCGGCATCGACGTACAAGTCCTCTCGCACACCCATCCTTCTCCTGAAATCCTGCCTGCCTCGCGCGCCATTCCGTTGACCCAGCGCGTCAACGATGAGATCGCCGCAGCCATCAGCCGCTATCCAACACGCTTCGCGGGCTTCGCCACACTGCCCATCGCAGACCCGGTTGCAGCGGCGAAAGAACTCGAGCGCACCGTCCAGCAAATGAAGTTCAAAGGCGCCATGATCCACGGCGTAACCCAAGGCCGTTTTCTCGACGACCCTTTCTTCTCGCCTTTGCTCGAATGCGCCGAAGCGCTTGGCGTGCCGCTGTACCTCCATCCAGCGCCGCCGCCCGAACCAGTCCAGAAGACGTATTTCTCCGGACTCGAACCCGGGCTCGCCCGAATTCTCGCCATTGCCGGCTGGGGCTGGCACGCCGAAGAGGGTCTGCACACCCTGCGTCTCATCGCCACCGGAGTCTTTGACCGCTTCCCCAAACTACAGATCATCATCGGACACATGGGCGAAATGATCCCCTTCTTCCTCGCCCGTATCGATGCCGTTGTGACGCCTTTCGCGCCGGACCTGCGGAAGTCCGTCGCGGACTACTTCCATAGCAACATTCACATCACCACCAGCGGAATCTTCACTGCGCCGCCTCTCTACCTCGCGCTTGCCGTCGTAGGGGCCGACCGGATCATGTTCTCGGTGGATTATCCCTACAGTCCCAACGAACTCGGACGCGCCTTCCTCGATAAGCTCTCTCTCGCCCCTGCGGATTTCGAAAAGATCACGCACGGAAACGCGGAGCGCCTGCTGAACCTGTAGCCGCCGGACGACTGCACCACAGCACCCACCAGATCAGCACCGGTTGCAGCGGCAGCCGCGCCCACAAGACCCAGCCGGGTAAGGGAGTGGCCGTTACTTGCACATCCTCCATCGCCATGTAAAGATTTGCGGGAAACACCGCAACCAGCAGTGCGACCAGTCCCCACGCTGCGGCGCGCCGGAAACGCAGAAACAACAATCCGAGTCCTCCCGCGATCTCGGCTACCCCACTCACATAAACCATCACCAGAGGCCACGGAACGAACGGAGGCACTATCTTGACGAAAGGTTCGGGATGGCGGAGATGCATGACTCCCGCGCCCATGAAAAATAGCGAAGCGATGACCCAGGCGATTCTTCGAGTCAACGGTACACCACGCAGCCGCCGTGACTCGAGGCTTCCCAGCCAATCCGGCGGCGCCAGAGTCTCCACCCAACGCAAATCGAGCTTTTCGAGTCGCGGGAGCCCCGCAAGCGCAGTCGGCAACTTCATCAGAGGATTACCCCGCACGTCGATCTGCCGGAGTTCCGTCAGCGTCGCCATCGATTCCGGCAGCAAAGTCAGCTGGTTGTTCCTCAAGTGCAACTCCCGAAGGCGCGTCAGCTGTCCGATGGAGTCGGGCAGCGACGCCAGCCGGTTGTCCGTGGCGCGAAGCTCGATCAGACTTCCCATGGCGCAAATGCATTCCGGCAGCGCGTCGAACTCATTCTCGCTAACGTTCAGATAGCGCAGCTTCGTCATTCTGGAAAGTGATGCCGGAAGCGAGGTCAGCCGGTTGTCATGCAGGTAGAGGAAATCGGTCAGGCCGTCGAGATCCGCCAGAGCATCCGGGACACACGTCAATTGGTTGTGACCCAGATCCAGCATCCGGAGCCTTCTCAGCCGGCCGATTCGGTCGGAGACGCTCGACAACCCATTGTCGGCCAGGACCAGGCTTTCCACCTCGGTTCGTTCCCAAACCCAGTCCGGCACAACCTCCAGCCGTTTCTTCCACAAGTTCAATTGAGATGCAGGCGAATCCAGCATGACCGCGATGGTAGCGCACACGAGTCACAGCCGTAACGGGAACTTCTGCGCAACCGCGTCAACCACTTGAAGCCACCCCATCGCTGTAACTCCCACCCCTCCCGCTAACCTGGAAATAGAAGATGGGACACCTTCGCCAATCTTGGGTCCTCGCCGCCGGACATGCGGTCGTAGGTTCGTTTTTTCGAGTCACCGCGAACCGGGAAATTGGGTTCGAATCGCAAAAGACGGAACCCATGCCACTCCGCTTTGCCCGGCCTCCCCGACGAACCCTTGTGCATTCTCCTTGTAATCTGTGCACAAGGATGCACAACGATGCACAAGGATGCACAAGCGCCCAGTCCCAAAAAACGCCATTACTCCTCCTAAACCGAACAAACCAAATCTATTTAGCGGAAAATGGCTTCGATCCGCAAAATGCCGGCATTGTGCATCGTCAATTCGTGGGTGTTCGAGTGCATTCGTCCGCCGGTGTGTTCGGAGGGTTTACAATCACCCTAAGTGGACCGGCGATCGATTCCTTCCGTGCACGAAGTGTTCCTGCGGCTGGGCGACGCCGTGGCTGGTTATCCGCGTGAATTGGTCATCGACGAAATTCGTAGAACGCTGGAAGCTCGTCGCGCCGGGACCGGGAACGATGGCCCCCCGGAACCGGAGATTCTCACGTCGCTTTCCGAACTTCGCCAACCGGCCCTGCGCCGCGTCATCAATGCGACCGGCGTCATCCTTCACACCAATCTGGGCCGCGCGCCTCTCGGAGGTTTGATTTTCGAAGCGGGCTATTCAAATCTGGAATTCGACCTCTCGACCGGTCGCCGCGGCAAACGGGATGTGCACATTTCGGGGTTGTTGGAACGCTTGCTCGGCAAGCCTGCCATCGCCGTGAACAATGGCGCAGCCGCCGTGTTTCTGGTCCTGAACGAACTGGCCCGCGGTGAGGAAGCCATCGTCTCGCGCGGAGAGTTGATCGAGATCGGAGACGGCTTCCGCATTCCGGAGATCATGGAGCGGTCCGGCGTGGTGCTGAGGGAAGTCGGGACCACGAATCGAACGTCTCTCGATGACTATCGCCGGGCAATTACCGATCGCACCCGTGTGCTGCTGCGCGTCCATCGCAGCAACTTCCGTATGATCGGCTTCACGGCTAGGCCCTCACTAGCCGAGTTGGCAGCTCTTGGACAGGAGCGCGGCATTCCGGTTTATGAGGATTTGGGCAGCGGCTGCCTGATCGATTTGAAACCCTACGGGATAGACGAACCGCTCGCCGGGGCGAGCCTGGCGGATGGCGCGGATCTGGTTTCGTTCAGCGGCGACAAGTTGCTCGGCGGCCCACAAGCTGGCATCATCGCCGGCAGGGCAGACCTGGTGGCGCGCGTGCGCCGCAATCCCTTGTATCGCGCGCTGCGTCTCGATAAATTGAGCATCCAGGCGCTCAGTACGACCCTACGCAGGCTGATGCTCGAGGAGTGGGACCACATACCCGCCTTGGCGATGATCCGCCAGAGCGCCCATCGAATTCGTGAACGCGCGGAACGCCTGGTCCGCGAGTTGGGGAATGAACACGCTTCCATCGAGCCTGGCGAATCCGTCATCGGAGGCGGTGCGACACCGGGACAGCCGCTGGCCACCTACGTCATCGCGATCGCTTGCGAAAATGCCACAGGCCTCGAGCGCAGCCTGCGAGCCCGGACGCCGCCGATCCTCGCCCGCATCGAACGCGACCGCCTGATCATCGATCTGAGAACGGTCTCGGAACAGGAAGAGCTTGAACTTTTGAGCGCGCTCCGCTCGTCGATCGAGGTTAGGCCTTATACTTCGCATGATGCGACCAAATAAATTCCTGCTGCCGGCAATGCTCCTTGCGGGCCTCTGCTGCCGCGTTTCCGGACAGGATCACAAGACGTGGCGGGAATACGGCGGCGCTGCGGACTCTGCCCAATATTCGGCTTTGAAGCAGATCAACCGTTCCAACGTCGGCAAGCTGGAGGTCGCCTGGACGTACCCCACCGGCGACGGCATGAAATATTCGTTCAATCCCATCATGGTGGACGGGCTTCTCTATGTATTAGCGAAGAAGAACTCCATCGTCGCTCTGGACGCGCGCACCGGCAAAGAGATCTGGACCTATGTTCCCGACCCTCCCGCCAAGATCATCACCAGTCGCGGCATCAGCTACTGGGAGAGTAAGGACCGCTCGGAGCGCCGGCTTCTGTTCTGCGCCAATCACGCTCTCCAGGCGATCGACGCGCGTACCGGAAAGCTGATCCTCTCGTTTGGCCAGGCAGGCCGGGTCGATTTGAAGGAAGGCTTGGGACGCGATCCGCAATCGCTCACCCTCGTCCAGTCCACCACTCCCGGACGCGTTTTCGAAGATCTCCTGATTCTCGGCTCGGCGACCAACCAGGGATACGGTTCGGCCCCCGGCGATATTCGTGCCTTCGATGTGCGCACCGGCAAGCTCGTGTGGACTTTCCACACCATCCCCCATCCCGGCGAGTTTGGTTACGATACCTGGCCGCCCGATGCCTGGAAGACCGTCGGCGGGGCCAATGTCTGGAGCGAATTCTCGCTCGATGAGGCTCGCGGGATCGTGTACGCGCCGACGGCCAGCGCCAAATATAACTTCTACGGCGCGGACCGCAAAGGCGCGAACCTATTCGCCGATTCCCTCCTCGCGCTCGATGCCCGCACCGGAAAACGCTTGTGGCATTTTCAAATGGTCCATCACGACATCTGGGACTATGACGACGCCACTGCGCCCAAACTCCTGACCGTGCGCCACGGAGGGAAAAGCGTCGACGCGGTCGCCCAGGTCAGCAAGCAGGGCTTCGTTTTTGTCTTCGATCGCGTCTCCGGTGCGCCGCTGTGGCCCATCGAGGAGAGACCTGTGCCGCATTCGGATCTGCCCGGAGAAGTGACCTCGCCCACACAGCCCTTCCCTACCAAGCCGCCGCCATTTGCGCGCCAGAAGTTCACCGCGGACGATCTGAATCAATATCTCCCCGCGCCGGAACGCGCCCGTTTCCGGGACGAGATTCTGAGCGCTCGCAACGAAGGCTTGTTTACGCCGCCCGGCCTGCGCCCCACCATTCAGATGCCTGGTAACAATGGCGGAGCTAACTGGGGCGGCGCCGCTGTCGATCCGGCGAACGGCAAACTCTTCGTGGTGTCTAAGGATCTGCCGGCGATTCTGAAACTGGTGCCCGATGCGTCAGCTTCCCCTGCGACACGCTACACGATGATCGGCTTCGGTCTGGTCACCGGGACCAACGGGCTTTCTCCTATCGGGCCTCCGTGGTCATCACTTACCGCCTACAACTTGAATGAGGGCGCTATCGCCTGGAAGATCCCTCTTGGCACCGTTCCCGAACTCGCAGCCAAAGGCGTGAAGGACACCGGTGCTCACTATCCGAAAGTAGGCCCCGTGGTCACCGCCGGCGGTGTTCTGTTTGCCGGAACACGCGACCGGACCATCCGGGCCTTCGACGTGGAATCGGGCAAAGTGCTGTGGGAGCACGAGGTGAAAGCTGCCCTAGAAGGGATTCCCGCGGTTTATGAAATCGATGGACGGGAGTTCGTCGTCTTCTGCGCCTCTGCACAGGCCGGCTTGACTCCCGCGACACAAGGGGCCATCTCCGGAGCATACATCGCGTTCGCCTTGCCGTAAGGCAGGCCACCGGGCTTCGTGTTCCTAATTCTCCGAGGGATGCTCTACGTGATCGATTACTATCACATCGATTGCAGCCTTTTGCGACTCCAGCTTGATCCCGAGTTGCTCGCGCAGGGCTTCCTGGAACGTCAGGGCAGCGTCGCTATCATGCCCGGAATCTCGCGCTGGACGGCATGCCGCGCTCCGGCCTCCACTCGAGGATGAAGTCGATCGTGCCGGTGATGCCCGTACGGTCGACCATCGGCCGGCCCAGGTCCGCACCGGCGCTCAAGGAGTCCGCGATGAACCCTATAGTTACATTGCGACCGCCTGCGCGGAGCCGGCCCGGTACACTGGGAGGCAGGACAAAGAGGCCATTGCAGAGCGTCGGGAAGCCCCCCTCAACGGTTGGCGACGATAAGGCCGCCTGTGCGGTGATCGGGCATGGCGCCTCAGCCGGATGCGGACGGAGCTGCGGCCCGAGCTTCCCCGGCTTCGACAAAACCAGCGCGAGCACAGGCATCTCTCGGATCTCGTGCCGAATCGCCAACTTGAAGCGCTCCGCAAGGAGGGACCGCATCATCAGCCGCATCTGATCTTTGGATGGATTGCCGTCCACCCGAGCCTGGATGTCGAAACGTTCCGTCGTGACCCAGCCCGGTAGTTGGGGCAGCAGGAACTGCATCTGATTTCCCATAATCTTGTAGGCGAATAAGATGTAGGTGATTAGCGTTTGATTGGTCGCGGAGAAGAATCCTCCGTTGGGAACATAAACATCCCCGGGACCTAGCGGGAAGTTAGAGTTCGCCGGACCTCCGGATCGATTCGGCTTGACTGACGCGACATCGAATTGGGGGGTCTGTGGCAGGACTCGCGGCGCGGCGAAAATGCCTGCGACCGCGGCAATCGTCCAAGCTCGCATCGCGATGTTCATTCCGTTCTACGGGGTTTGTGCAAGGTTCGACAGTGCGCTGACCTCTCCAGTGTATCCCCCGTGCGATAACCCGTGTCAGTGGTGTCGCGAAGTGGGGTAAGCTCGGATGCGAGGACTCGTCCACATCCTCCGGATCCCAGCGGAACTGAAATGATAAACAGATTCAAACCGATCGCGGCGGCTCTGATCTTCTTATGCCTCGCCTTATACGCACAGCGGCAGGAAAGGGTCGCCTTGACCTTGACGCAGATTCTCGGACGCCCGACTGGCCATTCGATCACCGTCAGCGTGCTGTCGCCTGACGATCTGGACATCTACTTTGAATACGGCGTCAAGTCAGGATCTTACACCGGGAAAACCAGCGCCGCGAAGGTAAAGGCCGGAATGCCGCTTGAAGTCTTGCTGGATGGATTGCAACCCAATACACGCTACTACTACCGGCTGTGTTCCCGGCCGCCGGCAACCGGAACCTACAGCGCAGGCCCCGAGTACAGTTTCGAGACGCAACGCGCGCCGGGCAGCACCTTCACTTTCGGTGTGCAAGGCGATTCCCATCCGGAGCGCCCCAACAAGATGTTCAACCCGGAGCTTTACGTCCGCACCATGCGAAACGTCGAGCAGGACCGGCCGGATTTCTATATCACCCTCGGCGACGACTTCAGTGTCGACCCGCTGTACAATCGCGACAACTTGAACCCAGTGAGCGTCGCCCAACTCTACATCAATCAGCGGCGGTTTCTCGGCTTGATGGCCAACTCGACTGCGCTGTTCCTGGTCAACGGCAACCATGAGCAGGCTGCCGCGATTCACCTGAACGGCACGCCGGACAATCCTGCCATCTACGCGGGCAAGGCGCGAAATCTCTACTATCCGCTGCCGGCGCCCGGCAACTTCTACAGCGGCGATACCGAGGAAGTCGAGTTTCTCGGCCTGCGCCGCGACTACTACGCCTGGACTTGGGGCGATGCCCTGTTCGTCACCATCGATCCCTATTGGCATTCACCCGTCTTGGTAGACGCTCCCATCGGCGGTGGCGAAGGGCAGCAGGACGGGTTGGGCGGACGACAGGGCGGACAGAAGGGCCCCAAAAAAGGAGCTAAAAAAGCCGGGCCGGACGGCGCACGGAATCACGATGGCTGGGCGATCACCATGGGAAATGCGCAGTATCACTGGCTCGAAAAGACGCTTACCGAGAGCAAAGCGCGCTACAAATTCGTCTTCACTCACCACGTTTCAGGTACCGGTCGCGGGGGTATCGAAGTATCTGATTTGTGGGAGTGGGGCGGCAGGAATCGCGCGGGCGAATGGGAATTCGAGCAGAAACGTTCCGGCTGGGCCATGCCCGTTCATCAGTTAATGGTCAAACAAGGCGTCACGATCTTCTTCCAGGGGCACGATCATCTGTTTGCCCGTCAGGAGCGCGATGGCGTGGTGTATCAGGAGACGCCCAATCCGGCCGATGACGGCTATAACATCTTTAATAAGGATGCTTACCGTTCCGGGGACATCCTCCCCAATTCCGGTTATCTACGCGTCACCGTCTCGCCGGCTGGCGTGAGGGTAGATTATATCCGGGCGTATTTGCCAAAGGACGAGACCCCCGAACATAAAAACGGCGAGGTCGCATTCTCATATAGTGTCAGCGGAACGAAGGAAGCGAAGTGATCGGCCATGAAGTCTGTTGTGCAGGACAGACGACGCTAAACGACGTCTGTCCTACGGAGTTCCCGGGTGCTTCAGAATACTAATTTCAGACCTAGCTGGACGATTCTCGGACTATTGGCTCCCAGTACCTGGCCGAAGTTAGAGGAAGTCACCGACGCGGTCGGGTTATTGAAATTGGGGTGATTGAAAACGTTGAAGAACTCTCCACGCAATTGGAGAATTTGCGATTCCGCTAATGGACCGATGTGGATGGGGAAGCCACGCACGATGGAGAAATCCATGTTCGCGAACCCGGGCCCTTCCAGGTAGTTTCGCGGCGTGTTGCCGTAGGTGCCCAGAATGTTAGTGGTGAACGCCTGGGTGTTGAACCACTGGTGCAACTCCTGAGCCTGCGTTCTGCCGCCAGGAAGGGAGGGGTTGCCCACGAGTTCCGCACGATCGAGTCCTATGCCGCTGAGGGAGTCGTCCGCGCCGGTGGTGATGTTGAAAGGTATGCCGCTCTGCAGCGTGAGAATGCCGTTGGTTTCCCAGTTACCTAGCACGTTTCGGGCGAGCGCACCCATGGAGTGCGGCACTGGAATCAACCAGGAATACGAAAAACGGAACTGGTTCGGAATGTTGTAACCGCACACCCCGCGGTCGTTATGAGGGTTAGGAGTGCTGTAAGCGTCGGCTGAGTACGTGGTGGCGCTCTCGTTCTCGTCAAGACACTTCGACCAGCGATAGCCCGTCAGGAAAGTCAACCCCTGGGTCACGCGCTTCTCGAGAGAGATGTTTAATGCCTGATAACTGGAAGTGCCCACGTTTTCTCCCAAGTACAGACTCTGATAATACTGTCCTAAGGGACGGCGCGAGTTAACGTCGGTTCGATTCAGCGTGACCGACTGCGCGGGATTATAAATCGCCGCGTTGCCTTCGACCGAGCCAGGCAGGTGATAGGACTCCATTCCTTCATACGCTACGCGAAGCAGCATCGACCACCGTAACTGATGCTCCACCGTGAAATTCCATTGCTGGATGGCTGGCGGGCGGATCCCCAAGGTGAAAGGATTGGCAAGCTCCGGCAACGGGAATATCAAATTTGGAGGGTTCGGACGGTTGACCGGGAACGGATTGTATTGGCCCGCGTAAGGCGTTTCTGTGCTGACCGGAAACGCTACAGTCGCATTGACATTAAACGGGCTGTAATTCGGATTGATGGTGTTCCCCTGCATCTGATCCTGGAAGATGCCGAAACCGGCGCGGATACTGGTTTTGCCGTTGCCGAACGGGTCATAAGCAAAGCCTATGCGGGGATTGAAGATGCTGTAATCGGAGTTGATGATCTTCTTCGGAATTCCGGGATCGCCGGAAACCAGCAGGCCCGGTGGTAAGTTGGGATAGAGCTTGGAATGAACTCCCGCGGCATAGAGGGCGTAGCTGAAAATTCCCTCCTGTTGATAAGAGGATTCAAACACGGGGACGAAAGGATTCCAGCGCACGCCGAGAGATAGCGTAAGGCGCCGGGAGACTTTCCAGGTGTCGGTCGCATACATCGCGGGCAGGGTGCGAATCGGAACGATGTAAAAGGGCTCCTGCTGTTGGAACTGGCTGGGACGGCCGAGAAGGAAGTCGAGCGCGTTATCCCCGGATAGAGCGCCCGAAAAGGTGTAAGACCCATCGCTCAAATAGTCTTGGTCTTTGACAACCTTGCTCTTGATCACTTCGGCGCCGAACTCCAAAGTGTGATTGCCCTTGATGTAGCTCCAGTGCGTGCCGAGTTCGCCTTCGGTGGAGGGGATGGTGTAGATGCCGTCCCAACTGGTAGAGAAGTAGTTGCCGATGGAGAGATCCAAACTCGTCTTCGACCCGCCGGTAACCATTTTGGGAACTGCCGCGCCAAGGTCTGGCCAATCCTGGAAACCAGCCGGGCCGGTGTATTCGTTGTAACGGCGGCTGATCGACGCGACGAAGGTTGCAAGCAGGTTCGAACGGAACGTGTAGGTGGCGTTCAGGACGAAGTTCTGGCTGAGCCAATATTGATTGGGAGACGCTGTAAGCACATCCGTGCCGACGGTGGTGGAAGGCTGCGTCAGTCCGTCGTAGAGATAGCTGGCATAGATACGAAATTTGTCCGTTACGTTGTGATCTGCGCGGCCGACGAACTGGTTATCGTTCTGGACGGTGCGGGAGGGGTAGAACGCTACGCCGGTGCCGGGCGCGCCGACGGGCACCCAGTTCAGAATCTTCAAGGCAATGGGATCGAACAGGCTGACGGGAACCTGCTTGCCGGGAAACGCAACGCCGGTTGAAGGATTGACGATATTCGCTTTGTCTGCCGAGAAGTCTCCCGCGCGCTGTGCCGCGGTCAGGGTAGTAGCGGAGTTGGACAGCGCGGTCTGGCGAAGATCCGTCCTCTGGTAGGAGAAAAAGAAGAACGTTTTGTCTTTACGGATCGGACCGCCGATAGTTCCGCCGAACTGATTACGATTCAGGCCGTCCTGTCCGGGAGAAAAGAAGTTGCGCGCATTCAGATCGCTGGTGCGCAGAAACTCAAAGAGCGCGCCGTGGAACTGATTGGCGCCGCCGCGAGTTACGGCGTTCATCACACCCCCGCCGCGGCCTCCGAACTTGGCGCTGTAGTTATTGGTTTCGAAGCTGAATTCCTGGATCGCGTCGGGATTGGGGAAGATATTGGCGACCTCGGTGAGGGCATCTTCATTCACCGCGCCGTCGAGATAGAAGCCGGTGGAGTTACCTCGGCCGCCGCTGGCGCTCACGTATGTGGTGGAGTCCTCCGGACGCGCTGCGCTTTGCTGATAGCTGCTGGAGCCCCCGCTGGTGCCGATGGGCGCTGCGTCCGGCGCAAGTTGCATGAGCTGGAGGATATTGCGGCCGTTCAAGGGAAGTTCCTTGACCATCTGGTTACTCACCTCATAGCTAAGCGTTTGAGAGCGGGTGTTCACCTGGTCCGCAGTGGCCTCCACCTGGACCGTCTGGGCGGCCGCGCCTACTTGCATGGCGATGTTAACGGTGACGGGCCGGTTGACTTCGACGACGATGCCTTCCTGAATGGAGGTTTGGAAGCCGGGCTTTTCGATGCGAAGCCGATAAGAGCCGGGGGCAAGTCCGGCGAGTACATAGAAACCGGCGCTGTTCGATTGTGCGCGCGTGATCGCTCCCGTAGAAATCTCCGCCGCGGAAACTTGCGCGTCAGAGATCACGGCTCCGGATGGATCGGTGACGGTACCGGACATCGTTGCCGTGGTTAGCTGAGCGAACAGCGCGGCTGGAAATAAGACGAGTGCCGCGAGAAATACCGAAATAGACGGTCTGTGACCCTGAAACACTGTTGAAACCTCCCTGAATAGCAATGTAGATTTGCGGCTAGGATTGGCCGCTCCACAAGACGTGAGTGGGGTGTCAGCGTGGAATCCTTTCTGCGAAGTATATAACAGTTTCACAATTGCATTCAAGTTAACGACTGTGTTTCATAATACTTTTCTCATGGTTTGTGATATCTTTCTAAAATCTATGAAGATTCTCCTATTGGCGATTCTCAGCGCCGGCCTGCTAGCGGGCGGCGAGGATTTTACCGTGTTCACAAGCGCAACAGAATCTCCGGAGAATCAACTTACCCGCTACCTGGATAACATCGCTCGTACGGAACTTGGCCAAAGAGCAGCCAGGATGGCCGCGATCACCACGCGGGAGCAGGCGGTTCGCCGCCAGCAGCAAGTGCGCGAGAAGATTCGCGAACTCGTGGGCGGCTTGCCCAACTATCACGGCCCACTGAATACCCGCGATGCAGGTGCAATCAACCACGAGAACTACCGCATCGAGAAAGTGATTTATGAAAGCCTTCCTCACTTTTATGTGACCGCGAATGTTTATGTGCCGACTCACGGCACGCCTCCTTTTCCGGCCGTACTGATGCCGATCGGACATTGGGAGGGCGGCAAAGAAGGTGACCGTCAGATAGCGATCGGATTAGCAAAGAAGGGCATCATAGCGCTTGAATATGATCCGATCGGGCAGGGTGAGAGGTCGCAATACTATGATTCGGATCTTGGCGCGTCCAAACTCGGAGGCAGCACGACCGAACATAGCCACAACAATGCACAAACATTGTTGATTGGCGACAGTTTCGCCCGCTACCGGATCTTCGACGGCATACGAGGAATTGACTATCTGCAATCGCGCCACGACGTTGATGGAAAGCGTATTGGCTGCGCGGGTTGCTCGGGAGGGGGGACACTCACCGCCTACATTTCGGCGCTCGATGAGCGGGTTAAGGTTGCAATGGCGGCCTGTTATATCAACTCGTGGCAGGATCTGCTGGCGGGTCCGGGGCCGCAGGACGGCGAGCAGGTCTTCCCGCGTTTTTTAGCGGAAGGCCTGGATATTCCCGATTTTGTCGAGGCGTTCGCACCGAAACCTTACCTGATCGAGTCCACGCGAGGGGACTTTTTCCCATTAGCCGGAGCGGAACGCGCTTATAACGAAGCCAAGCACTTTTATTCGGTGTTTGGCGCGGAGGACCACATCTCCTGGTTCGTCGGGCCGGGCGGCCATGGCGTTCCCCCGGTTTCCCGGGAAGCGCTTTTCTCCTGGTTCATTCGCTTTTTGAACGGCGGCAAAGGGGATCCGAAAGACGAACCGGAGAAATTGGACGCGCCAGACCGGCTTCTCTGCACAACCACGGGGCAGGTTTCCAATTCACTCGGTGGGGAAACGGTCTTCAGCCTGAACAAAGCGCGGGCGGTCGAGATTTTGCCTCCGCACGGAGCCCTCTCAGTCGCCGAAGTGCGACAACTGACAGGCATCACGTTAAAACCCGGCGGCGCCGCGCCGGCGCTCCAGATTCATCAGAAGTTTGCCCGCTCCGGCTATCAACTGGAGGCGGTTTCCTATGAATCGGAGCCAGGCATCCGAATCCCAGGGCTGCTCCTGGTTCCGGATGGGGCCGGGAGACACCCGGCGGCGTTGGTTGTCGATGCTCGTTCGAAGGAGATGCTGGCGCGAGAGGGCGGCGACTTGGAGGACCTGGTTCATTCCGGATATCTGGTGCTGGCAATTGAGCCGAGGGGAGTTCCCGAAAAGGGGGAGCCGAGGCGCGCGTCGATTCTGGGTGATTACAAGGACGCGGCGCGAGCTTATGTGGTGGGTAAGACGTTGGTGGGCATGCGGGCAGAAGATGTGATCCGCGCCGTCGACTACCTGGCGTCCCGTCCGGACGTGGACGCGGCGGCGATTACCGGGATCGGGCGAGGTTCTCTAAGTGTGCCGCTCCTGCATGCCGCGGTGCTTGATGCTCGTATCAGCCGCCTGATATTGGAGCAGACGCTCGAGTCTTACCGGCTGGCTCTTGACCATCCGATCGATCGGGATTTGTACGACGTTCTGGTTCCCGGCGTTCTGAAGAAATACGATTTGCCGGAATTGGTGGCAGCTATGAAGCCGAGGCCGGTGGTATTGCTGAACCCGGTGGACGAGCTTGGGAATCCGGTTCGCGGGGGCAGATACCGTGGCGTGGACGAGCCGCTGCACGAGTTTTTGCGTTAGTGGCAACTACGAAAGTTTGTAACACAAGGATGTTTCTTGATCATCGTGAGAAATTTCTATCATAAGTTGACATCACAGAACGGCACAGGCATACTCACGTTGAGTATCTTCGCCGTGAAACTCATCGGATTCCTGACGTTTTCCGCGTTGCTGATGGCAGCTAACGCCGACCTGATTCTGCAGAATGGAAAGATTGTAACGGTCGATCGGAAGTTCACGATTCAGCAGGCAGTGGCCGTTAAGGGCGAGAGAATCGTAGCGGTTGGATCCAACGCGGCGGTACTCAAGGCTGAACAGGGTCCCGGAACGAAAGTTGTCGACCTCAAAGGGAAGACAATGCTTCCGGGCCTGGTGGATTCGCATGTACACGCCACCGATGCCGCGTTGAGTGAGTATCGTGGTCCGCTGCCGCCGCTCAATTCGTTCGCCGCGGTGCGTTCGTATATTGCGCAGCAGGCGGCGAAGACTCCGAAGGGACAGTGGATCGTAGTGCCGCGGACCTTTCCGACGCGACTGACGGAACTGCAGATGCCGACGAAAGAGGTGCTGGATTTTGAGCAAGACCATCCGGTTCTCTTCGACGCGAGCTATGCGGTAATCCTGAACTCCTACGCGCTGCGGAAATGCGGAATTACGCGCAACACGCCAAATCCGCCGTTGGGCGAGATTGTGAAAGACGCTAAGGGCGAACCCACCGGATTGCTAAAGAATGCGCCCTCATTGATTGTCGGCTTGAACCGTACGGAGCATTTTACCGAGACCGAAAAACTCGATGCACTGGAACAGCAACTGAAGCGCTATGTCGCCGCCGGGCTGACGACGGTGGGGGATCGCGCCGTCAATCCGGAGCAGATCGATTTATACCAGAAGCTCAAGGCGGCCGGAAGGCTTCCGTTGCGCGTGGTCATGACATGGCGTCCGGACGCGCACGAGCCTACCGAAACCTTGCAGCAGGAGATCCGATCGGCTCCGTACCATACGAACACCGGTGACTCATGGCTGAAATTCGGCACTTTCAAGCTAACGCTTGACGGCGGGATGACGATCGGCACGGCGTATCAGCGATACCCTTATGGTGCATTCGGCAAGCAACTCTACGGAAAGACGGATCCGGACGATCGCGGCCAGCTATTTATTCCGCCGGCGAAGTTGTTGGCGGTGATGCGTACGGCACGCGACAACGGATGGCAGTTGACGACTCACGATCAAGGCGGTGGCGCGGTCGACAATTTTCTGGATACTCTGGAGCAACTGGATCGCGAGAAGCCGATCGGCCCGACGCGATCCCATGTGATGCACGCCAGCTTTCAGAGTCCGCAGGCCATCGCGCGTATGAAGAAGATGGGTATCCTGGCGGACGTGCAGGCGCCGTGGTTGTATCTCGACGGCGCGGCGCTTGAAAAAGTGTTTGGCTATGACGGGATGCGTTACTTCTATCCACTGCGTTCCTATATTGATTCCGGAATCATTCTGGCGGCAGGCAGCGATCATATGATCGGCCACGACAAGAATAATGCGGTCAATCCATATAATCCGTTTTTGAGTATGTGGACCGAGATTACGCGTTTGACGACGACCGGCAAGGTGATTCATCCGGAAGAGAAGATTACGCGGGCCGAGGCATTGAAGACTCACACGATCTGGCCGGCATATCTGCAATTTGCGGAGAAAGAGCGGGGGACGATCGAGATAGGAAAATTCGCGGACCTCGTGGTCATCGATCGCGATTATTTAACCTGCCCCGAGGATCAGATTAGAGAGATTCAGCCGGTGATGGTGGTTATTGACGGGAAGATTGTCTCTTCAGTCATTCACTAGACGTAAGACTAACCTACTAGAGGAAATATCCGATGACAGGACAAAGCAGGAGAATCTTTCTTCAAACGGCGGGCGGCGCGCTGGCCGCGACTTCCGCGGCCCGGCTGCGCGGGGCCGACGACAAGGTGAATGTCGCGATCGTAGGGCTCGGCGGCCGCGGCCGGGATCACATGACTCTTTATTCGAAGCTACCCGACGCCCGGATTGTCGCCGTTTGCGATGTCAATCAAGAAGCGCTGGAGCGGGGTCAGGCCCTGGTGGAGAAGTTAACGGGCTCCAAGCCGAAGGGCTACGCGGATATGCGGCAGGTTTTCGACGATAAGGAAATACAGGCTGTATCAATGCCGTTGCCGAACCACTGGCACGCCCTGTCGACGATATGGGCCTGTGAGGCCGGTAAAGACGTTTATGTCGAGAAGCCCGCGTGCTACAACCCGTTCGAAGGCGAGATGATGATCGCGGCCGCCCGCAAATACAAGCGCATGGTGCAAGTGGGTTCCCAGGGCCGGTCCGTGCCGTACAAGATCAAAGCGATGCAGGCGCTGAAGGATGGCGCCATCGGGCAAATCTATCTCGCAAAAGGGCTGTGCTTCAAGCGTCGTCCCTCTATCGGCCATAAGCCGGACGGCCCGGTGCCGCCGGGTCTCAATTGGGATAAGTTCCTCGGTCCGGCGCCGATGCGGGCGTTTAACGAGAACCGGTTCAAGTATAACTGGCATTGGTTTTGGGATACCGGCAACGGCGATATCGGGAATCAGGGAGCGCATGAGATGGATATCGCGCGCTGGGGTCTCGGCAAGGAAGGGTTGCCAGTAGGAGTCTCGTCGACTGGCGGAAAGTACGTTTACCATGACGACCAGGAGACGCCGAACACCCAGATGGCCACGTTTAATTACGGCGACGCGGAACTGATGTTCGAAGTCCGGGGGATCATGACCGGACCGGAAGGGGATCTGAAGCCCGCGGGGATTAATACCGTGGGCAACCTGTTTTTCGGCAGTGATGGATGGATGTCCCTGGACGGTACCGGCTTCCGCGTTTTCAAAGGAGAGAAGAACGAATTGGCCATGGAGGAGAAGGCCAACGGGCGCGGCGACGCGGCTGCCCACATGGAGAACTTCCTGGCGGCGGTGCGTAGCAGAAATTCTCAAGATCTACATGCGGAAGTACAGATTGGAGTTACCTCGGCGGACCTGTGCCACCTCGCCAACATCAGCTACCGTTTGAAGCGGAGCCTTGCGTTTGACCCGGCTGCCAAGAAGTTCGTGTCGGATGAGGAAGCCAATCACATGATGACGCGTCCCGCTTATCGGGCGCCCTATATCGTTTCGCGAAACGTTTAGGAGCAATGGTTATGCGCGTCGCCGGAATTCGAACCGTCTGGTTCATGGCATCGCTGGGCCTCGCTTTCCTGGCTGGTTTGTTGGCCAGTCCCGGGCACGATGCGGAGTGGATCAAAATACGTTACGGCGCGTGGGGTGGGCCGGGAGTGAACCCCGCTCCCGGTCCCATGGATTCTCTACTGCTCAAGGATTACGCTCCGAAATCTTCGGTCGTGGAGCGGGAGACGTTCCTTGCGAAAGCGCGATTTCCCGTGATTGATGCGCATGCGCATGTTAACGCGAAGACGCCCGCAGAAGTCGAGGAGTGGGTGCGCACCATGGATGAAGTCGGAGTGGAAACGACGATTATCCTGACCGGAGCTACCGGCGCCAAGTTCGACCAGCTGGTGGAACTGTACCTTAAGCCTTATCCGAAGCGGTTTCAATTATTCTGCGGGATGGATACCAGCCATTTCGAGCAAGCCGGTTACGCGGAGCGCGCCGTCGCCGAGTTGGTGCGTTGTTACAGGAAGGGCGCCCGGGGAGTCGGCGAGCTGACAGACAAGGGCTACGGCTTGAGCGGCGACTCGAGGCTGCCGCGTGGGCAGCGGCTGCATCCCGACGACCCACGGCTCGACGCGTTCTGGAAGAAGTGCGCCGAACTCAAGATACCCGTGAACGTTCACATCGCCGATCATCCGTCGTGCTGGAAGCCGCTCGACGTTTATCAGGAGCGAACTCCGGATTACCAGCACTTCAACCTGTACGGCAAGGACGTGCCATCGTATGAAGAGTTGATTGCCATCCGAGACCGGATGCTAGCCCATCATTCCGAGACCCGATTTATCGCATGCCACCTAGGGAATCAGGGGAATGATTTGGCAACGCTGGCGAAGGAACTGGATGCGCATCCGAATCTTTACCTGGATATTTCGGCGCGCGATTACGAGGTCGGGCGCACGCCGAGAGCGGCCGCCAGGTTCCTGTCAGCTCATTCGAACAGGGTGCTCTTCGGGACGGACATGGGGCGCGAAAAGAGCATGTACCAGGCTTGGTGGCGACTGCTCGAGAGCGGCGACGAGTTCATGCCCGGACGAATGTGGTGGCGATATTATGGGCTCGATTTGCCCGTTCCGGTTCTTAACGGCCTCTATAGCGGTACCGCGCGGGGACTGATGAATCGGGCTCCAGTCTGATTGGCAGTGTTTCTCAATTTCAGTTGGCTACCGTACGAATGAAGAACAAAGTA
This sequence comes from Terriglobia bacterium, assembly GCA_963777595.1. Classification (GTDB taxonomy): domain Bacteria; phylum Acidobacteriota; class Terriglobia; order Bryobacterales; family Bryobacteraceae; genus CAVVFX01. The sequence goes on along the minus strand of CAVZRE010000013.1, from coordinate 61,943 downwards.
TCTTTTCAGGAATTGGCCAGGGCGGCCAAGGTAAGCACGGCTACAGTGTCGCGAATTGCCCGGGGGAACGTGAATGTGGATGCGGGCATCCGCGCGCGCGTGCGAAAGGCGGCCGAGGAGTTGGGCATCGACCTGGAGCAGAGGCGAAACGAGAAGTCGAGTATCATTGCCTTCATTCTTAGTAATCGCGACCTGCTGCACACCTTTCAAGCGAGAGTTCTCTCCGGAGCCGAGAATTATTGCTCCTCGCAAAACAAAGAACTGTTGTTCCTGTCGATGCGATACTCTCCCGCAGTGCCACCCAAGGAGTTTCATCTGCCGCAGATTCTGAGTCAGCGCGCGCTGGTGCGTGCGGTGATTTTGGGGGGGACGAACTCGGCGAACATGCTTCACGCGCTACGCGAACGAGAAATTCCGTTTGCGGTTTTGGGGAACAACGTCTTGGGCCAGTGGAACCCGAGCGAATATGATGCGGTGTATTCCGACGACATTCAGGGGGCGTTCGATTTGACCCTTTACCTGATCGAGAAGGGCCACTCCGACATCTGGTTTATCGGCGATAGCGAACTGCCTTGGTATGCGCGGTGCGCGCAAGGATATCGAGAGAGCATGGTCCGGGCGGGATTGCAGACGCGTTTCAGCGAGATTCACTCCTGCGACAGGGAATTGGGGTATCTGGCCATGAGATCAATTCTTTCGCGGCGTGAGCCGGTAACGGCGGTAATTGCGGGATCGGACCAGATTGCCAGAGGCGTTTACGAAGCGTTAAATCAATCGGGTCTCCGGGTTCCTGCCGACATTAGCGTGGCGGGATTCAATGATAGTGAAGCAGCATTGATGCACCCTACGCTCACCAGCGTGCAGGAATTTCCGGAGGAACTGGGCAAGCATCTGGCGGAGTTTGTCCTGAGGCGGATTCAGGACCCGGAGCGGGAGCCGCAGCAGTTGACCATACCGACACGCGTGGTAGTGCGCGAGTCGACGCGGCAACGGCCGCCGGAGCCGACGGGAATTTCGCGGGGCCGTGTGGAAGCCAGCGTCGAAGTCTGAGTGCGGTTCTGCCGGAAATACGGGCGACTGGTTCACCATCCGCCGTATCTCGATGGGCGACCGGACGCCGAACAAAAAAATCGATCCGCCGGCGTCCAGGAATAGTGCTAGAATCGGGTCTTCCCACCATGAAGCAAGCCAGCCGTTTTCTTGCCAGCATCGATAATCTGCGCCTGTCGTGTGATGCAGGTGATATTGTTTGCGCAGCGTGGAAACCGGCAGTGGGCAAGAAAGTAGCGGAGCGCACACGTGCTTCGAAGTTGGTCCGAACTACGCTCGTGGTCGAAGTGGAAGACTGGCTCTGGCAGCGCAATCTCATGGGCTTAAGCCGGCAGATTCTGGCGAATCTCGAGAGGGTAGTGGGTCCTGGAATGGTTGGCGATCTGGAGTTCCGGATCATGCCGCCGCGGCGTGGTCCCATGGTGGCTACATCGAGCGTCCCCGCTTTTGAATTAACGGATGAAGCCAACGGTATCGAAGACCCGGTGCTGCGCCGAATCTATCGCCGAAAGCGCCAGAAGGAGATCGCTTGAAGATCACCGAAAAAGAAGTTCGTTATGTTGCCGACCTGGGCAATCTGAAGCTCAGCGATGAAGAAGTCGTCAAGTTCACGAAAGATCTGGATGAGATTCTGGTGCACATGGATAAGTTAGCGGAGATCGACACCGGGGATATCGCGCCGATGTCGCAAGTTCTGTATGAAGCTGCCGAGACTGCTACGCTGCGGCCAGATGTGGAACAGACGCCATTAGGACCCGAAGTCGCCTTAGCCAATGCACCGCAAGCCGGCGGCGGCTATTTCAAAGTACCTCGCATTATCGAACGATAGCCGCGCTGCGCCGGATAAAGGCTCCGGCATAAGCTCCCGCGCAGCCGATACCGATGGTGAAGGCTGCGATTCCTAAGAGGCTCAGCGCAGACTGTTTCCAGATATTCACCGCAATGATTCCAAATGGGACGATTAACCCCCACACCCAGGGAAGCCGGGGTTCGAGAATCGCCAGGAGGAAGGCTCCAATCCCGATCAAACCGACGAGGATACCGGTGTCGTCGGTGTGGAGTTCGGCGCGTCCCAGCCAGGCCGATAGAGCCAAGGCTAAGACGCAGGCGGACAAGCATTGGGAGAGCTTCATAGAAGTACTCTACGCTGCAAAGTTGTTTCTGTCAATGCGTCGCGTGTAAAATGCCAGATAGGCGAGCCATGAACCTCTTCTACTCTTTACTTCCTTACCGGACGGGCACGCTATCCCTCATTGCCGGCGACGAAGGACTCGAACAAATCTGTTTCGACGGCAGTTTTCCAGAGGGCGCCATCCGCTGCGACGAGCACACCATTCTGCGCGAGACTGTGCGTCAACTTAACGCTTACTTTGCTCAAGAACTTCGGGAATTCGACCTTCGACTGATGCTTCGCGGCACGTCATTTCAGGTGCGTGCCTGGCGCGCTTTGCAACAAATCCCCTACGGGGCGACTCGCTCGTACGCGGAGCAGGCTCGCGCCATCGGTGCGCCGAAGGCTGTGCGAGCGGTAGGGAGCGCGAACGGGCGAAATCCAATTCCGATCGTGGTGCCCTGTCACCGCGTGATCGGATCGAACGGCAAACTTACGGGTTTCGGCGGAGGGCTTTCGATGAAGAGGTGGCTCCTCGATTTGGAACAGGGTACGGACTTCCGTCTGACGGCTTGACGGAGCTAGTTTCTTGCCTGAGAGATGCGGGTTGATTCGCGGCCACCAGAGCCACGATGGTCTGGCGGCCGGAGATCAATTAGGTCTGGGCTGGAAAGGTTTATGCGGCGCGGCGGCGGCGGGCGGCGGGCTTGAATGAGCGCCTGCCGAGCGAACGCTTCTCTTCGATGCGCTCACGCCACGGTGCAGGCGCGGGAACGGCTAGCACCGCCGGCTGAACATCCGCACTCACCGGGACACGAATCAAGCTTACTCGCAATTCTTTTTCGATCTTGCGGATGTCTGATTGTTCATTGCGAGTACTGAATGTAGAGGCGAGGCCAAGAGCACCGGCGCGGCCGGTCCGGCCTACGCGGTGAATAAAGTCTTCCGCAACCTGAGGGAGGTCGTAGTTGACGACATGGGCGATGCCGTCCACGTGAATTCCGCGAGCGGCCACATCCGTGGCGACCAGGACGCGATACGAGCCGTCCTTGAATCCGCCTAGCGCCTGGTTGCGCTGGCTCTGGGTGCGATTCCCATGGATGCGAGCGGCCTTGACGCCGGTTCGGGCCAGGTTGTCGGCGAGGCGATCAGCGCCATGCTTGGTACGGGTGAATACCAGGAACGAGCCGATTGAATCCTCTTTTAGAAGATGCAACAGCAGGCTGAGCTTGCGATCCTGCTCGATCTGATAGAGATGCAGTTTTACCTCGTCGACCGGCTTCGAAATGGCTCCAATCGAAATGCGGACCGGGTTCTTGACGTGGGCTTCAATCAGATGGGCTACCGACTTCTCGATGGTCGCGGAGAAGAACATCGTCTGATGAGCGTGGGGAACGGCTTTCAGGATCAGGTGAATGGAAGGCAGGAAGCCCATATCGAGCATGCGATCTGCTTCGTCGAGAACCAGCATCTGGACGGTGTTGAGGGGTACCAGACGGCGTTTGAGAAAATCGCATAGCCGGCCGGGCGTAGCGATCAGGACCTGGGCGCCTTGCTTGATGGCCCGCAGTTGATTCGATTCGCTCAGGCCGCCTACGACGACTGCGGCTCTCATGCCGGTACCGGCAGCGAGTTTGGTGAAAGTTTCGTTGATTTGGATGGCGAGTTCCCGAGTGGGGCTCAGGATGACCGCTTTGACGCCACCAGCCGGCTTTTGGGCCAAGATCTGGAGCATGGGGACTACGAACGCAAGAGTCTTACCTGTGCCGGTCTGGGCGGTCGCGACGATATCGCGGCCATCAAGTGCGGGGGGAATGGATTGCGCCTGTACGGGAGTGGGAGTCACGAAACCGTGCTTGCCCAAGTTGCTCCGCAGAACGGAGCTCAAAGAAAGTTCGGAAAAAGTCTTCATTAAAAGTCGTATTTGAAATGGAACGCACTTCAGCGTGTAAAGCTGCTACGCGGTTCAGCGTTTGAAGCTGCTTCGCAGCCAGGCAGACAAGATCATAATGGTCTGCCCCACGATTGGGATTGCCTGCACAGCAGGTCCTGTTCTTGGACGAGAGGTCCAAGGTCCAGAAACCCGACTAGGCACGCTGAAGAGTGCGGGAGTGTCTGGAGAGGGAAACCGCGTCCTCAGGGTCGCGGTTCTAAGAGCCGATCTTACTCGGCTGACTAGACTATTCTACAATTCCGCGGGTCCCTCTGCCGCTGGAGTCTCCGAGGCAGGAGCATCGGTGTCGAAGGTGTCGGAGGCGGAACCTTCCGGACCCTCGTGCTTCTTCTGGAGGCGTTTGGCAAACTTCATTTGCTGCTTTTCTTTCCGCTGTTGTTCTTTTTGCCGTTTTTTGAACGATTGTTGCGCGCGCCCAGCCATAATTGCTCCTGAATTTACTCGCCGTACCGGCGGTCAAGCCGAAACGGTTTTGGTTAACGAGGTCGACACAGTCTCGACAGAACTAAAGTTTACTTACCAGCGGGAACCGCCGCGCCCGCCACCACCACCGCCGCCGCCACTACCGCCGCGGCCACCACGTCCGCCACCACCACCGGAAGCACCGCGACCACCACCACCGCCCCCACCGTAGCCGCCACCTCCGCCGCCCGTCGGTTTGGGACGCGCTTCGTTCACATTCATCGTCCGGCCATTCAGGTCCGTGCCATTCAGTTTCGTGATGGCCGACTCGGCATCCCGGCGCTCAGTCATTTCGACGAAGGCGAAGCCGCGGGGTTGTCCGGTTTCCCGATCGGTTACGATGTTGACACGTTCGACGCTGCCAAATGCCGAAAAGGCGGCGTACAGATCTTCTTGCGTAGTCTGGTAGCTTAGGTTCCCCACAAAAATGTTCGTCACAAACTAAATTCCTTAGATGAAATTGGTCTTTGTCCTACTGCTGGAACCGAACTCGAATGGCAGGGGACGGCGGAAGGAAGGCACTCGTAATTGTGACGGAATGCGGTCAAAGACAACTTCAGTGTATCAGCTTTCCCGCTGGGACGTCCCATGGGACGACGAAATCGGCCCTCAGCATAGTGCCAGGATTCCGGTAGGTTCGGTGAGCAAGAGTACAATTGTCAGTGGTTCGGATACACTAATACGCAGGTATGCCGTGGGAAAAGTCATCCTCAGACCTGGTCGCGCTCTTCCACCAAGTTGTGCCTGCAGGTCCGAACACTCAGCTCAAGAAAATGTTCGGCTATCCCTGTGCTTTCGTAAATGGCAACCTGTTTGCAAGGCTTTTTCGGCAAAGCATCATTTTTCGCTTATCCCCTTCCGATTTGGCAGCCTTCCTCGATCAACGGACACTGCTCCATTTGAGCCGATGGCTGGACATAAGATGAGAAGCTATGGAGTGCTCATGAATCCATTTCAGGCGAATGAGCAGGAGGTGTCCGACTGGATGAATTGCGCTTTACAGTTCAGCGGCCGGCTGCCGGCCAAAGTAAAACGGCAGGCGGCACGGAAAGCCGCGAAAAAGAAGCCGTGAACGTCCGCAAGTGGTTTCTCCTGCCGGCCCGTATCACGATGGCGGTGCTGTTCGCGGCACCGCTGCTAATCGTTTGCGCGTACAGTTTTCTGACCCGCGGCGACTACGGCGGCGTTGAACTTCCCTGGACGCTCGAAAGCTACACGCGCCTCTTCGATCCTCTCTACGCGGTGATTTTGTGGCGATCTTTCGCCCTCGCCGGTATCACCACGGTGCTCTGTGGCGCGCTCGGATTTCCCCTGGCGCTCTTCATCTCCCGTTCCGGCCGCGCAAAGAACGTATGGTTACAGCTGGTGATCCTGCCCTTCTGGACGAGCTTCCTGGTCCGCACGTATGCGTGGCTTTTTCTCTTGAGGGAAACGGGCCTGTTTAACACCGTGCTGATGAAACTGGGGATAATCCACACTCCTCTTCCATTGCTTTATAACGATGGCGCAGTCCTTCTGGGATTGGTCTATGCTTACCTGCCATTCATGGTGCTGCCGCTTTACGCTTCGCTGGAGCGTCTCGACCCAGCTTTGCTGGAGGCTGCCGCGGACCTGGGGATGCGTCCGCTGCGCGCAGTCTTCCGCATCGTCCTGCCGTTGACGCTTCCCGGCATGATCGCGGGCGGTATCCTGGTTTTCATCCCCTGCCTGGGCGCGTACCTGACGCCGGACCTTCTGGGCGGCGGCAAGACCGTGATGGCCGGCAATCTGATCCAGAACCAGTTCACTACCGCGCGCGACTGGCCTTTCGGATCGGCCGTTTCGCTGGTGCTGATGTTGATCGCAACGCTACTACTCGTTTTACTCATCCGGCGCAGCGGAGAGGACGTGCTATGAAAAAAGGTCTGAGCCTCTATGCCGCGGCTGCCTTCGCGTTTCTGTACCTGCCGCTCGTGGTGCTCGTGGCGTTCAGCTTCAACAAGTCGAAGTTTACGGTATGGGAGGGTTTTTCGCTCGACTGGTATCGCGCCGTCATGAACAACGGCGACCTCGCATGGGCTACGCGCAATAGCATCATCATCGCGATTGTTTCGGCTCTCCTTTCTACCGCGATCGGCACCATGGCTGCTTACGGGCTCTGGCAGCGCAAGTCGCGGGTACTCGCGGGATCGATGTACCTTTCGCTGGTCACACCCGAAATCGTCACAGGCATTTCACTACTGGCGCTGTTCCAGTTCATTTTCCGGTACCTGCATTTTCAACTCGGAATCTACACCGTGATTCTGGCCCATGTGGCATTCTCCGTCGCCTATGTTGCGATCGTGGTGTCGGCGCGCCTGCGCTCGATGGACCCGGCGCTCGAAGAAGCCGCACTCGACCTCGGGGCGCACGAATGGACTGTTTTCTTCCAAGTGACGCTGCCAAACCTGCTGCCCGGAGTGATGGCTGCCGGACTGCTCGCTCTGATCGTTTCCTTCGACGACTACGTGATTACCAGTTTGGTCGCCGGTGTCGATTCGGAGACTTTGCCGATGGTTATCTACGCCATGGCGCGCCGCGGCGTGAATCCTGAGATCAATGCCATTTCAGCCATCATTGTGGTGGTGTTCGGCGTGCTGATCATTGTGTCGGAAAGGGTTCGCGCAGCATGACGCGCCTCGCAACAAGACGCACCTTCGCACTGACGGCGATCGCTTTCACAGGCTGCGGTAGTGATCGCCGGCCACGGCTCAACGTATTCAACTGGTCGAGCTACATTGCTCCTGAAACCGTCCCCGATTTCGAGAAAGAGTTTGGCGTCCGGGTGCGGTATGGCGTGTACGAGAGTAACGAGGACATGTTGGCGAAGGTAATGACCGGCAACTCTGGTTGGGACATTGTTTTCCCCACCCATAGCCGTATTCAGCCGATGGTGCGCAACTCGCTGCTTGCGAAGCTCGATCACTCAAGGCTGTCGAATCTCGACAATTTGGACGCGCGGTTTCGGCATCCTTTCTGGGATCCTCAACTTGATTTCTGTGTGCCATACATGTGGAATGCGACGGGCATTGTCTATAACACCTCGGTTGCGCCGCCCGACTCCTGGGCCGACTTGTGGCGTTCGGATGTTGCAGGGCGCGTGACCATGCTCGACGATGGCGAGGATGTGATTGGCGCGTGTCTGTTGAAAATGGGATTCTCTTTCGACTCGACGGATGCCCGGCAACTGGCTGTTGCGCGAGCACAGGCGGTAGCGCAAAAGAAGTCGTTACGGGCCTACATCAATGCGGAAGTTCGTGATCAGCTGGTTTCGGGCGACGTCTTGATGGCGCAACTATGGTCGACGACGGCGGAGAGTGCCATTCGCGGGGCAGCAGCGGGCAAGTTGAAATTCGTTTATCCGCGCGAAGGCTTTCCTATTTATTGCGACAATGCCGCGATCCTGCGGGAAAGCCGACACTCCGAAGCTGCACACGCATTCCTCAATTACATCCTGCGCCCGAAGGTGAGTGCGCGAATTGCGATTGCAGCAGAGACCGCGACTGCGAACTCACGCGCGCGAGCGATGCTCCCTGAGGATGTGCGCCAAAGCCGCACCCTATATCCTGACGCGGAGACGATGAAGCGCGCCGTCTGGCCCCCTTCGCTTGCGTCGGCCGCGCAACGGTCTCGCGACAGAATTTGGACCGAGATCAAGAGCGCCTGAGGGCAACTGCGAGTGCGGCTTCCCTTGCCGGCGAAGGCGACAGACGACGAAATGTGATCGTTCTATCCTGCCGATCCGGGGGCGCGAGCTCTGGAATCGATCCGGCCGGGCTCCTAATCCAATACGGCATGGATCTACAGATTGCAGGAAAGAAAGCACTGATCACCGGCTCGACCGCAGGAATCGGGCTGGCTATCGCAAAAGCTCTAGCTGCCGAAGGTGCTTCGGTCATCGTGAACGGTCGTACGCAACAGCGGGTAGACGCGGCAATCAAGCAAGTCGGGGGAGCCGTTGGAACGGCGCAGATCGAAGGCCTGGCTGCCGATCTTGGCACCGCCGCCGGAGTGGCTTTGGCCGTAGACCTTTTTCCGGACGTTGACATTCTAGTGAACAACGTCGGGATTTTTGAGCCGAAGGCTTTCGAGCAGATTTCCGATGAAGACTGGTTCCGGTTCTTCGAGACGAATGTCATGAGCGGAGTGCGCCTGGGCCGGCATCATCTTCCGCGAATGAAGGGGCGCAATTGGGGTCGCATTGTATTTATTTCGAGCGAGTCCGGGTTGCAGATTCCGAAGGAGATGGTGCACTACGGGATGACCAAAACGGCGCAACTGGCAGTGGCTCGCGGCATGGCGGAAACGACAAAAGGAACAGCCGTGACGGTGAATTCAGTTTTGCCGGGACCAACCGAATCCGAGGGAGTCGCGCAATTCATCGAGCAACTGGCCTCCTCCGGCAAAGTGAGCCGTGAAGAAGTGGAGCGGCAATTTTTTCAGACCGGGCGGCCGTCCTCGCTACTGCAACGCTTCGAAACGCCGGAGGAGATCGCGGCGGTGGTAGCGTTCGTCGTGAGTCCGCTCGCAGCAGCCATGAATGGGGCGGCGGTGCGAGCGGATGGAGGCGTGGTTCAAAGCATCGGCTAAAACGGAACTAGTTGCGAGGGATGCGATCCTTTGGCGTCGAAAGATAACCGCTGATCGTGTCCTTCCCGACAAGATTCACGACAATCTCGTACGGCTGCGCGGCCTTAGCGACGTAGAACTGCACGGGCTCGTTAATCGTCCGGTCCTTTTTCTCGGTTGTCTTATCATCCGCGTGGACTTCGACAGTGAACTTGTTTTTCTTAGGATCGGTCTTCTTCAGGAGGAGCGATATATCTCCCACGCGCTGCGGCTCCTTGGATTTGATCAACTTGAACTCCGTGTAGTTGCGTTCACCTAAGCGGCGAAGGGCGGCTAGTTCTTTGCCGTTCGTCGCGACCAGCGAATTGGTCCCGCTCAAATCACCGCGGACACTCTTCAAGTCCTGGATGGTCTTATCCAAGTCGCTTTTGGTTTTGGCTACATCGGTTTTGGTGCTGGCGACTTCGGTAGAAACGGTGTCGATTTTGGTGTTGGCGGTTGTAGCTTGTTGCTTGACATCGCCGATGTCGCTCGACAGCTTTTGTCCCAACTGCTGCTGTTCCTGTTCCAGCCTCTTGGTGGATTGCTCGGAAGTACTCACGGCTTCTTGTTTGGCCCGAGCTGCAGCCGCTTGGGCCGCCGCGAGAGTCTGCCGGGTCGAGAAATCCAGTTGTTCGCGGAGCTGCTCAGCATGTTTGCGCGATGTTGCACCGACAGCGGTCGTGTCTTCCTGCAACTTTTCGATTTCCGCTTGCAAGGCGTCGTTCGTCTTCGACGCGTCTTTTTTCAAATCCTGGATCTGGACGAAGAGATAGATGTTGCCAGCCAGCATGGCAACGATAGCCCCACCAGCCAGAGCCAGCGGCAGGTTGGACTTTGGAGGCTGCGGATAGATCGGTGGATTAGTAGCCATAACTTGTTAGATTTAAACATCAGTATAGATGGTTACAGCTGATTCGCGGGGAGAACAAGGTTTCTTGCGCCTGTTTTCGCCGGTGCTCCAGGGCTCGGTTGTATAGCATACGGTGGACATTTGGCAGAAGTCAACGCAGGCCAAAGGCCTACTTTACAAGGCTTGCGAAGCATCAACAAAGTGTCACGGTAGTAAGTATATTCCGTGTGTCTGTTGCAAGGCGTGCTCGCGCACGGCGCACAGGTCCCGAGAACAGCCCCGGCTAAGCGCATCTGCCCATGGTTTCTTACGTCGGTTGCCGCCCCCAAATTGCCGGCTAAGACAACGTGCAAAACGCTGTCACCTGCCGGCCGCCAATCAGTAATCAGTTGATTCTACTGAGACGCTGGCAAGCAAGAGGCGGCTTCTTACTCATGCCGAGGCTGATAGCTGCGCGTTGCGATCCCGTGCGAACGCACTGCTTAAATTAGTTTACGCTAGTACCAGATGTTAACCCTTGTTAGCGTTTGGACGTACCGTTACGGATTAACAGCCGGGCGCGTCCGGAGAGATGATTTGCGGCGGAAACCGCAGTCGAGTGGCCGATAGTGGACTCAGGGGAGATAAACCAAAGTGTACATAACCCTGACAGTCGCCACCGTGATGAGCGCCTTCAGCCTATCCGCGGGTGATTTTAGCAGCGTCGACACGCTTATGGCCCGAGCCCGTCCGATATCGCCTGTTGCGGCGATGCCGGTTGGGCCGCTTCCGCGAATCGGCAACATCTGGAATGGAAACTATGTTCTGAACACGTCGCCGAGCCAGGCGGCGAAAACGCAGATTTATCTGGGACCCAGCGGCATGACGCCCAGCCAAGCTCTCTGGTTGCGGTCGCAGAACCCGAACGTGCTGATTCTGCCGAGCGTCAACGCGCAGGAGACGACGGGAGGCTCACCCGCAGTCCCGGACGATTACCTGCTCAAAGACGTCAACGGAAACCCGATCGAAGACTGGCCGGGCAATTTCATACTGAACATGACGAAGCCGGAAGTCGCGGCATTTCTTGCGCAGTACGCCTATCAGGAATATTTTCTCAACTCCGGCCAGGCTTTCGACGGACTATTCTGGGACAATTTCAATACCGACATCTCAAACGTGCTCTACGACTATCTTGGGGTTGCCCACCAGGTAGATGCAAACGGCGACAAGCAGCAAGATGACCAGGCCACGCTCGATGCCGCATGGAACCAGGGCATGCACTCCCTTCTCAGCAATTTCAAACTGCTGGCGCCGAATGCTTATGTTTCAGGTCACATTAGCCAAGCGCAGCCCACGGCGTCCGTGGTGCAGGACTTTAATGGCCAGAGTTTCACATTAAATGCGCTGGAAGTTCGTGAAGGCGTCTATTCCTTCGAAACACTGTTTTCCAGTTACAACAACTGGTTCACGAATGGGCGAGCGCCGGCGATTGCGACGATTCAATCGTCTCCGCCGAGCCAAATCGCATACGGGTACGGATTTCAGCCCTTACAGCACATGCTGCCGTCGACCGTCCAATTTGCTCAGAGTTTCTATCCCAACATGCGTTTCGGACTGGCGCTCGCATTGATGAACGACGGTTTTTCAATTTACGACTTCGGCGACATCGGAGCACCGGTGGCCTGGTGGTATGACGAATACGATTTCAACCTGGGATCCGCGGTCACTCCGGCCAGGCAGATTGGCGCCGGCGGCGGAGGCACTCTGCTTACCAATGGTGGATTCGAGTCGGGTCTATCAGGCTGGTCGCTGAACGTGAACAACGACGGGATGACTAGCGCGACCGCCGAGGCCGACACGTCGATCGTCGCCGCCGGAACTGCCTCAGCTACCATCCATGTGGCGACTCCGAGCCTCGCGCGGTGGCATGTCGACTTTGAACACGATGGTGTGGCGCTGACGGCGGGGGCAGCCTACCGGGTGCAGTTCTGGGCGCGTTCCGACTCGCCGCGTTCGATCACGGTGTCCACGCAGGGTGGTGCACCCGACTACGCGAATTATGGCTTGAGTGAGCAGGTGTCGTTGACAGACGGATGGCAGTCCTTTGCGTTGTCGTTCACCGCTCCGGTAACAGCCAACGACGGGAGAATCGAATTCTGGGCGGGAGATCAGGCCGGCAGTGTCTGGCTCGATGACGTGCAACTGCTTCCCACGGGAGAAGAAATTTACAGGCGGGATTTTACAAACGGCACGGTCCTGCTGAACGGGACATCGGTCACCCAGACGATTCCGTTGGAGCCCGGCTTTCGGAAGTTTTCGAGCAGCCAGGCACCGCTGTGGCAGTACATTTTGGACGATAGCTCGCCGAACTTCACGGCCGATTCCTCCTGGGGTGTGATGACCTACGACAGCGGTTTCACGGACTACAGCGGCGCGAGCCTCGCTCCTTTAAATCCAAACCCTCCCTACTACCACGCCTGGAACCTGACAGCGCATCGGCAGACTACGGGCAATACGCCTGCTCAATGGAGCCTCAATGTCCCCGCGGACGGGAATTACACGGTGCAGGTCTGGCTTCCGGCAGCTCCGGATGCAAGTAGCTGGACAAAAAGCGCCGTTTATGAGGTCGTTTCGAACGGTGTAGTGATTGCCACCTCTACGCTCGACCAAACGATCGCAACGGCGGGCGACGGCTGGCACCAAGTGGCGGCGGTCAGGCTGAGCCCAGCTGGCGCACCGGTTCTTCGTGTGCACAATGCCGGGTCCGGAGCTCTTTTGGCGGATGCCGTTTACGTCACGTCGGCCGCGCTGTTCAACGATGGCTCTGCCGTCAGCCAGGTGACGCTCGGGCCTTATGATGGCGTTCTACTGCAACGGCTGACGGCGGCCCCGGCGCCGGCTTCTCACGTAAATTCCGTGGTCAATGCGGCGGGCTTTCAGAACACGATCAGCTCCGCCGGATTAGTTTCAATTACGGGTTCGGGATTCGGAACTTCGACGCGCGGCTGGAGCGCGACGGATCGCTCGAGCGCGAACCTGCCGGTGACGCTCGATGGGATCTCGGTGACGATCAACGGTAAACCGGCCTATGTCGAGCATGTCAGTCCTACACAGATCGATGTCATCGCGCCGGATGACGATACTGTCGGGGAGGTGCAGGTGCAGGTTGTGACACCGCAAGGAGCCGGGTATCCCGGAACGGCGCTCAAGCAGCGGGTATCGCCGGCGTTTTTCACTTACAACGCGGGGACAACAATCTATGTGGCAGCGCAACACTTGGACGGAACCCTGGTGGGGCGTCAGGACTCCTCTTCGCGGCCGGCGGCTCCAGGAGAGATTATTGAAATATATGGCACAGGATTCGGCGCGACGAGCGCGGCGATGCCGACGTCTGGGCGAGCTTCTCAACCAGTTCCTTTGTTATCGCCGGTAACTGTGTCGATCGGAGGAATCGACGCAGAAGTTCAATGTGCTGGACTAGTGTCGCCGGGTCTGTACCGGCTCCAGGTCAAGGTGCCTAACGTTGCGGACGGCGATCAGCAGGCACGAACCCATGCCAGCGGATTTAGCGGCCCGGTGGATGTGTTCTTGCCGGTCAGTTCCAAATGAGTGGTGAGCCGGAACGCGCCCATCTTCCCATCGAACAGTTCGACGGATCCGGGGGAAAGCCCAATCAAACAACATGTGCAAGGTGATCGTGCCGGTCGTGGCTCCGCCGGATCGATCTACCTGGCCTCAGGAAAGCACTTGCCTTACCCTGTATTCCGGTCCAACCGCGCACTGGGCCGGGCAAGATTGCGCCGTATAAACTCCGCACTTCTCACCGGGCAAAGTCAGCGAGTTATTTCACAAACGCCTTACAAATCGAAATAATCCCGTCAAACAAGCGGGGCCCTTATTCAGGAAGGGCTTCAATGACAGCTCACGAAACCGGTCGTTGGATATGCGTAGACCGGTTCGGACGCCCTGTCCTGCTGCTGCCACAAAAAAAACACCAATTAATGTTTGATTATTAATCCTTCCCGCCAAATAAAGCTTGGATTATTGTTGGACTCGCGGCGAAATCCTGCCCGGCTTTGACGTACTAACTATCGGGCGCTATCGGACACGTAGGTGTATATCCGTATTCACACTGATTGAATGGAACCTATGAAACGGGTAGATTGATTGTGTTGGCAGGCGTGGCGGATATTTATAAGGCTTTAAGGCGACCTTTGGCAGGGTTAAGGGTACCGTTAACGTCTGTCGCACGTTGTGCGTGTTGTGATTTTGAGGCGGAAGTTGTTGTTAAGTCTTGCGGCCTATGAACAGCGCTCCTGGGACGAAAATGGCGAAGCATGGGCCGCGATTTGTATCAGGTGACCAGAGCAGCAGGGCTTTAAGAAGTGCTGTTTTTTAGCGCTAAGCGACGGCCCCGCAACGCGGTTATTGTTTGTATTAAAGCGATTAAAACAGCGCAAATAATATCATTTGTAGCTATCGATAAGGCAGTCAAATACCAAAGAGCACGTTGATCGGGAAACAAGGCGTTGATATCGTAGCGTTTATTGGCTAGTAAGGCTAGTACGAATAGGCCGACTTGGACGCACGACACCGTTGTAGCCTCGATCTTCGCTTCAATGGCGCCAGAGCATCAGCCGCAGAAACCAAAACCCTGATGTTTTAAGTGGTTTCTGCCTTTCGCAATTGACCGTGGCATGTAGTGACGAAAATGGCGAAGCATGCTCGAATATCGGCTTGTGAAGCGCTTGTAAGAGCTGACTGAGGCTGTTGTGTGCGAAACGCGGCCATCAAAAGAGGACGAAACCGATGAACTCATCTTTTTCAGCTGCAACAGACACTTCGTGGTTCGCGCTGCGAGTGCGATCGCGATCAGAGAACCTGGTCGGCACGCTGCTCGAGGCGAAAGGATATCAATCCTACTCGCCCAGCTACATCAGTGAGCACCGATACTCCGACCGAATCAAGCGCGTGTCTGCCGCCCTTTTTCCCGGATATGTGTTTTGCCGCTTCTCGCCTAATGAAATTCTTCCCATCGTTAGCACGCCCGCCGTTCAGAGAGTGGTCGGCATTGGGCCTCGCCCCGAAGCTATCCGCGATGAAGAGATGGAACAACTCCGGCTGGGCGTGCAATATGGTCAAGCCGTGGCGCCCTGTACTTATTTGCGGACCGGACAGAGAGTACGCGTAAGATCCGGAGCGTTGGCCGGGACCGAAGGCTTTCTCGTAGAACTGCGAAATAAGCACCGACTGGTAATTACAGCGGAGATTTTGCAACGCGCGGTTTCGCTTGAAATTGACGCCTGTAACGTGGATGCAATTTGACCTTGCTGTGCGGCTCACGGCAATAACTTACTGAACAAGGACATTTCTTATGAATACTATCGTTCCTTTCCTTCTCCTCGCCCTAACCGCCGGGTATGCGGACGCACAGGCGGTCCACGCTCCCCGGCCTCTAACAACCCAGGCTCCGCCACCCGACGCGCTTCCGGCCCAAAGTATCGGTCCGGATGATCTTATTTCCATTCAGGTTTCCGACTGTCCTGAACTAAGCCGATCCTTCCGCGTCAGTTCCGACGGAAAACTGGCGCTTCCGCTCCTGCAAAACAGGATCGCAGCCGCGGGATTGATGCCGGTGCAACTCGAGGATCTACTAGTCAAGGAACTCACCTCGTCGGGCATCCTTGTTTCTCCTGTCGTGAGCGTCTCTGTCTCGGAGTACCGAAGCCGGCCGGTGAGTGTGGTCGGCGCGGTGCATCACCCACTGACCTTCCAGGCAATGAGCGACTCGACGTTGATCGACGCCATCGCCAAAGCGGAAGGAGTTAACCCGGATGCCGGGTCCTTCATTCTCGTTACCCGCCGCAATGCAGCCGCGAAGGGCGCTGGGGGAACCGAGGTCATCCGCGTTCCGCTAAGAAGCCTGATGGACGCCACCGACCCTGCGCTCAATCTGAAACTCGTCGGTGGAGAAGAGATTCGAGTGCAGGAAGCCGGCAAGGTCTTTGTAACGGGCAACGTCAGCAAGCCCGGCGTGTATGCCATGCAGGATAACGCCGACACTACCGTGCTCAAAGCACTCGCCCTAAGTGAAGGATTGAAGTCGTTTTCCTCGAATACCGCGTATATTTATCGTCGCGATGCGACGACCAATAAACGCATTGAGATGCCGGTTGAGTTGACGCAGATCATGACGCGCAAGTCGCCCGATATCGAACTGTTCCCTGACGATATTCTGTACGTACCCGAAAACAAAGGTCGAAAAATGACGATGACGGCGCTAGACCGATTGGCAGGATTTGGCTCCAGCACGGCCTCCGGCCTTCTAATCTGGAAATAACTAACATTTACCTGAGGAAAACAGATGACTCCAGAAAAGACTGATCGCTACTTATCGAATCCTCTCCCCCCGGAGCGCATCCCGCGCTATGTTCCGGCGCCTCAGGCTGACATCGAAGCCCACCAGGGATCTCTTCCGACCTCGCACTACTTTTGGGTATTAGGTCGAAACCGCTGGCGCATTCTTGGCTTTGTCGTGTTCTGCATGGCTATGACGTTCTTCGTGTGCCTGAACATCCAACCGATTTATGAAGGCACCGCCCGCGTGGACGTGGATCGCCGCGCTCCTTCCGGCATCATTGGCCAGGATTCGCAACAGATGATCCCGAGCAATGATGCCGACCAGTTCCTAAACACCCAGATGGAATTTATCCAATCTGATGGCGTGCTTCGGCCGGTGGCGCAGAAATACGACCTTCTCGAAAAAGAAAAGCAATTCGACAGCGACACGGAAAACGTGAAGTACCTGGCGAACGCTCCTATCAAGCTTAAGAACTTGAAAGTAGTGCGCCCCCCCAATAGCTTCATTCTTCGTATCAGCTACCGATCCACTGACCGCGATCTGGCGTCGGAAGTGGCCAACGCCATTGCCAAATCCTATCTCGAGCACACCTATGATGTCCGGGTGAAGTCGACCATCGGACTGTCGGCCTTTATGGAGCGGCAGATTGAAGAGCTCAAAGCCAAGATGGAGACATCCAGCCAGGCGCTCGCCGTGTTTGAGCGTGAATTAAACGTTATCAATCCCGAAGAGAAAACCAATATTCTCTCCGCCCGTCTGCTTCAACTCAACACCGAATATACAACGGCGCAGGGCGATCGCGTTCACAAGGAAGCCGCTTACAATTCGATGAAGACGGGAACCCTCGCGGCTGTCCAGGTCTCAAACCAGGCTGATGCGCTCGCCAAACTACAGGAGCGCGTGCAGGAATCCAAACAGAGGTTAGCCGAGGTGAAAGCAACCTACGGGCCAAATTACTCCGAGTACCGCCGGGCGGCGAGCGAACTTGCCGAATTAACGCGCCAGTACGAAGATAACCGAAACGAAATCACGCAACGCATCGACGTGGATTACCGGCAGGCAAAAAATCGCGAGGAGATGCTTAAGAACTCCGTGGCGGAAACCAAGGCCGAATACGACAAACTAAACCTTCGCTCGTTTGAATACCAGCAACGTAAGCGTGAAGCCGACGCCGACAAGGCTCTGTATGAAGAGCTGGTTCGCAAGATCAAAGAAGCTGGAATCAATGCCGGCTTTCAGAACAGTTCAATCCGCATCGCGGACCTTGCACGGCCCGGAGCCAAGCCGGTGTTTCCCCAGAAGGGCATGTTACTCCTCATGAGTTTCATTCTTTCCACCGTTTGCGGCACCGGAGCTGTTATCGTCGCGGACCTGATGGACAACACGATAAAAGATCCTGAGCAGGCACAGCGTATGCTGCGCGTCGACGTAGTCGGCACTCTGCCCCATGTGAAGAAACCAGAGCTCCTGACTATCGCTCCCACAGTGATCACGGCGGCCGGTGACGGCGGCCTGGTGCCATTGAGCGGGTCGAACAGCCGCAACTCTTATAAGAACTCCGCATCATACGAGGAGGCAATCAGAACGCTTCGCAACTCCATTCTCCTGGCAGACTTCGATCGCCGGATGAACTCTATTCTGGTGACAAGCGCGTCCCCGGGTGAGGGGAAGTCCACCACCGCGGCTCACCTCGCGATAGCTCATGCCGAGCAAGGCAAGAAGACTCTGCTCATCGACGCCGACCTTCGCCGGCCTTCGCAGCACAAACACTTCAAGCTTTCTAACGTTGTGGGGCTGTCGAATGCTCTCACGGGCGGTCTTTCCTGGCGGGACGCGTTGGTGAAAACGGAAGTTCGCCCCAACCTCGATGTCATTCCATCCGGTCCTTCGTCGCGGCGCGCCTCCGACCTGATCGGCTCGATGATGGTGGACCTGCTGGACGCCGCATCGCGGGAGTATGACCTTATCATCGTGGACGCCCCGCCGCTGTTAGGATTTGCGGAGCCTCTGCAGATCGCCATCGCAGTCGACGGCGTGGTGGTGGTGACACGGGCCGGCGAGACAAGCCGGAAAGCGGTCGCGACCGTTCTCGCCACCTTAGACCGGTTGCGGGTGACTGTAGTCGGCCTGGCTCTCAATCAGGTTAAGAAAGAGATGAGCGACACCTACTACTATTACGGTTACTACCGAAAGTATTACACGATGTCGCCCGCAAAGGTTTAAGCGCGCAGGGACATTGCGTCAGGGATACTAACATGAAAGACACTCGTACTCTACTCGTAATTCAGGCCGTTCTGACTCTCTTAGTCGGGCTGACTTACTTTTGCGTGGTCGCCGTATCGGCTTATGGAGAAACAGTAGAATATTGTACCTGTATCCTGATGGTTTTAACGGGACTTTGGACAGTGATGTCCTGGCGCTGGGCCTCCGGTTCAATTTTCGGGCCGTTTGGACTCTTTCTCATCTCCTCCTTATTGTTCAACTCCGGCACGATTCTTCTGGAGGTGTTCGGTCTAAACGAGGCCGGGCCCATTCCGTCAAATGTCTCACTGGAGACCGCGGTGAAGACGGTGTTCATGGTCGCTCTGGCTACTATGTGCCTTCAGACAGGCGGGATGTTGGCAATCGAAAAGGCTCGCAGCAAGGCAAAAGCGGGCCCGGTGAAGAAGCAAACCGACGGACAGCACCTCCGGCAGGTCGGCTGGGTCTTAATAGGGGTGTCGTTCCTCCCAGCCTGCTATATGCTTTCGACGACACTGAATACGGTTAAGCAATCCGGGTACGCCGGTGTTCTGACAGCGGATCAGGATCACGGCTGGGCCGCAGTTCCCGCCCGGGTTGCTCTCTTTCTTGTGCCGGGCGCACTCTTTCTGCTGGCAGGCAGTAAAGGCAGAAGGTCGAGCATCGTGTTCGCGACTGCAATCGTAAGCTTGTACGCCCTGATGTACTTGTACATTGGCGCTCGTCAAGCCAGCGCAATGTCTCTTATCGCGCTGGTGTGGCTGATTCACACCTGCATCCGGCGCGTTCCTATGAGCTTACTCGGAGCAGCGGGTCTGGCGGCCGTGCTTTTCGTGTTTCCCTTTATTCACGAGTTAAGGGAAAACAGCTCTTCGGACTATAAAAATCAGTCAGAGAAGATACTAGCATTCTTCTCTGAAAAGAACCCTGCAGTTCTATCCCTGGCCGAAATGGGGTGGACAGTAACGATCCTCGCGGAAGTTCATGACATGGTTCCGGAACTCCGCTCCTACGATTACGGGATGAGCTACCTTTACGCGGCCTCGACCTTGTTTCCGAACCTTTTTTGGGACGAGCATCCGGCGATCACGGCCGGAACTCCCGACAGATGGTTCAGCCGCATGCACGATCCGAACAAGAGCGTCAGTGCCATGACTTTCGGTTTCTCCTATCTTGGTGAGGCCTATCTAAACTTCGGGCTCTTTGGTATTTTGATCGTGCCTTTCATTATTGGGTTCGGATTAGGATGGCTAAACGAAGGTACGGCACTGGGACAGAACCTCGCCCTTTGCGCTGCCACCGCATGCCTTTTATCCGGCCTTCTGGTCTATGCCCGATCGGACACTAATTCTATCTTCAGAACTGCCGGGTGGTATACCTTGATTCCGTACGGCGCATCTTTGGCGCTCAAGCGGCTTCGCGACGACGATCTTCGCCTTGTCATCGAAACTCCGGCTCGCGACCTTCCGCTTCAGCGCATGAGTGCCTAGTCGAAGACCAATCACGCCACGCATATCGACCAATAAATTCCGAGTCGCAGACGGCTCGCGAGGACCCTCTTGACTTTAAATAAAGTGACTACCGAAACTGAGCCAGGCGGAAAGACATTTCTCACGAATGCCTCCTGGACACTCTGCGGCAACATCGTCTACTCAGGCTGTCAATGGGGGATGCTGGCATTGCTGGCAAAGATGACGACCCCGGAGCTTGTGGGACGTTTTTCTCTGGGATTGGCAGTGTCGGCGCCAATTATCATCTTTTCGCAACTCCAACTACGCGCGGTACAGGCGACCGATGTCTCCGGGAAAACCGACTTCTCGCTTTATCTAGGACTGCGAATCGCTCTCTCCTGTGTCGCATTCGTTGCCGTCGCCGCCATTTGTGCACTTGTCCGTTATGACGCCGCAACCACCGCAGTCATACTCGTTCTCACGCTGGCTAAGATCATCGAATCGACGAGCGACGTGATCTTCGGTCTCTTCCAGCAGCGGTCTCGACTGGACTACCTTGGCAAATCGCTGGTTATTAAGGCCATTTTGTCGCTTTCGGGTTTCGGCATTATCCTCTGGCTGTTTCGTGAGCTAACCTCTTCGACTCTGGCCCTTGCGATCGCATGGTCGCTGGTGCTGGTCGGTTACGACCTCCCCAATGCCAGGCGACTGTTGCTACGCGACCACCTTGACCAAACGAGCCCCAGTCCTTTTAGTGCCGATATTTAACTTTTCCAAATTGAAAGTGTTGGCGATGGGGGCCCTGCCTTTGGGAATATCGAGTCTGCTTTATACGCTTGCGCCGAACATCCCGCGGTATTTTCTTGATCACTTTGCCGGCAGAAGAGAGTTAGGAATCTACTCGGCCCTGAGCTATGTCGTGATCGCCGGCACCACAGTAGTGACCGCGATAGGAACTGCCGCAGTGAATGGTCTCGCCGCTGACTTTGCCTCCGGCGATGCCCGCGGCTTCCTGACCAGGCTTGGGCGGCTGACAGGACTTGCCTTGCTCATGGGTCTTATTGGCTTCGGTCTGACGGTGCGTTATGGAGCTCTGCTACTTACCCTCGCGTACGGACGAGAGTACGCGCAGTATCACGACCTGTTTGTCTGGATCATCGGAGCCGGCGGACTAAGTTACGTCGCGTCTGTTCTCGGGTACGGATTGGTTGCCACCCGTAAATTTACGCTACAGGTTCCGTTGCACCTGGCGATCACCGCCAGCATCACACTGACCTGCTGGCTGTGTATCTCGAGATTCGGACTGTTGGGTGGCGGTTTTCGGCCTGCTTGCCGGATCCTGTATAGCAATTGTACTGACCACTTTACTCTTGTCCGTTTTAGTCATGCCGATGTTACGTTCCGAGCGGGAACCCGCTCAAATGCCAATGTTCTGTCCGGAGCAATAAATGAGAACTCGGAATCCACAACCTGAATTTGTCAAAGAAAAGCCAATTCGGATCCTTCAGCACCTGGGTGGCCTCAATCGGGGCGGTATCGAGACCTGGCTAATGCATATCCTGCGAGGCATAGACCGCAGCAGGTTTCACATCGACTTTCTGGTAAGGTCCTCCGTGAAGGGCCACTACCATGAAGAGGTCACGGACCTGGGCAGTGAAGTGCTGGTCTGTGAGAACCACCGCAATCCTCTTCGCTTCGCCACCGAAGTCGGAGGAATGCTAGGCTCCCGTGCCCCGTATGACGTGGTGCATAGTCACCTCGCTCAGTTTGACGGGGTAATGATGTGGGTCGGCTCCAAGCACGGAATTCCAACCCGGATTTCTCACAGCCACAATGACACGCGATCGGTTTACTCGGAATCTAACTTCGCCTGGAAGGCCTACTGCAAAACCGGGCGGCTGCTGATTGACCGGTATGCAACACACCGGTTAGCCGCCAGTTCAGAAGCTGCGGTGTCTCTGTTCGGTGAGAACTGGCGGAGCGACGGAAAAACGCAAATACTTCGCTGCGGGATCGACTTAACGCAGTTCAGGGACCAGTCGCGCGATATCGCAGCCTTGAGGGCATCGCTGGGCATACCCGAGGGCGCCCGCGTAGTCGGCCACGTCGGGCGCTTCGATCCGCAAAAGAACCACCAACTCCTGATCGACATCGCGAATTCAGCCTGTTCCATGGATCCTTCGATCCATTTCGTGATGGTGGGAGACGGACCTCTGAAGACTAAGATTGAAAGCCGGGTCCGTCAGCTTGCACTTGAAGACCGCGTGACATTTCTTTCTCCACGGCCGGACATTCCAGTCCTAATGAAATGTGTCTTCGACCTCTTCTTGTTGCCATCTCTTCATGAGGGCCTGCCACTCGTGCTCTTGGAAGCCCAAGCGGCTAATCTCCCGTGCATTTCCTCGGCGACCGTTTCTGCCGAAAGCGAAGTGACGCCTGGCGCTATAGCATTCCTGCCGTTGAGTCTGGCTCCTGAGAAGTGGGCGAAGCGAGTGTTGACGATGCTCGACGCCCGTCCCCGCGGACAATCTGACAGCAACGTGATTCCGATCAGCGGCACTTCTTTTGACAGCAGAGTGAGCACTAAGCGGCTATGTGAAATTTATTCGGCGCACGGATGCACTAATGATTCACAACTTTTAGGAGCAACAGCTTGACTAACAAACTGGACAATCTCAACAGTACAATGTACCGTTGGCTATCCTCAAAATTTGAACTCGAAGGGAACCGTAGCAACCGCATCCTACCCATGGAAGGGCTTCGAGGACTGGCTATTCTATTAGTCTTCACTTACCACTATTACGGACTCGTATGGGCGCATATGCCGGCCTTCGACCCTGTCATATCGGCGCTCGGGACCGTCGGGGGATCGGGAGTTGACCTCTTTTTTGTGCTGAGCGGCTATCTGATTTATGGCGCAGTCAGCAAGCAAAACTTCAACTTTGGCGACTTCCTTCGCCGGCGGTCGGAAAGAATATACCCCGCTTTTCTGGTCGTCCTGAGTTTTTATATATTCATGTCGTTTCTGTCCGGAACGCATGGAAGCGCCGCGAAGGAGTCCTGGGATCGCATTCCGGCTAATAACCTACAGGCGGTGTTGTACATCGCTGAGAACATTTGCTTCCTACCCGGTATCTTACCGATACAACCGATACTGAACGTCGCGTGGTCGCTCAGCTACGAGTGGTTCTTTTACTTGTCACTACCGTTGGTCTTTGCTTTAACAGGCTTCCGTAACTTATCGCGGCAGACCCGTGCGATATGCGTCCTGTCCGTCGTCGCCACGGTTGTGACGCTTCACTTGGCGTTGCCATTGTCCTTTTACAGGTCCGGCAACCCGTCACGCACCTGTCACATCCGGGCAATCATGTTTCTCGGCGGAGTCTTAGTATACGAACTGAATAAACTACGACCCTTACAGCGCGAGGCCAAATGGTTACGAATTCTCTCGGTGGTTGTGGGGGTGATTACGCTTGGCTGCCTGGTGGCGTCTCCAAAGGCGATTGACGGAGACCTCGCCCGATCGATTCGGCGGGAGACAATTCTCAGCACTCTGATGTTTCTTTCCTACAGCCCGTTGGTTTACTTTGCCATTCGCGGTGAGGTGACCGTGGCTAAGGCTTTGTCTTACACGCCGCTACGGTGGTTAGGAAACATGAGCTACTCGTTTTATCTGTTTCACGGAGTCCCGCTGCACGCGCTCGGAATTGTCAGCCGGGCGATCGGCACAAGCGGAACGGTACCGTTGTATTTTCTGCTTTCGGTGGTGGGTTTGCCATTGGCTCTCGGGGTCGCGAGCGCCTCGTCGGCAGTGCTCTTCGTGTTGGTGGAACGCCCGTTCTCTCTCTCAAAGAGTAAGAAGCGTGTGGTAGCAGCTGCAGCGAGCGAAAGCCCGCTCCGGCCATCACAACTTCCGTCGGTACCGTTGTTGAACCAATTCGAAAACTGAACATCTAACGCAGTTCTGGAGACATCACATGAGAGCATGTATCACACTGGAGCACCGGTTCCTGGGCACTCCCGACGGTCGAACCTGGACCATTACACAGTTCCCTTACGAGTTTTTTAAGAATTACCTGGAAGTATTCGAGCGGGTAAGGATCGTGGCCAGGGTTTTCCCGGTGGAACGGGTGGAAACGCAATACCGGGCCGTGGATGGGCCTGGAGTCGAGGTATTTGCCATGCCTCCGTA
Source organism: Terriglobia bacterium (assembly GCA_963777595.1). Classification (GTDB taxonomy): domain Bacteria; phylum Acidobacteriota; class Terriglobia; order Bryobacterales; family Bryobacteraceae; genus CAVVFX01. The sequence continues at coordinate 37,663 of CAVZRE010000013.1, read as the reverse complement.
CAAGGGCCCCTTTCGAGTTCGCACGCCAACAGGCCCGCGTGCGCCGCCGCGCCGAATCGGCAGTCGAACCAGGCGACGCCGCCATTCTGCGGGTACACAGTCAAGTTGCGAACTCAGTTGAGGGATGGTTGGCGCGCCGCAGGCAACCATTCGCGTTAGAGGTTGTAGCCGACCCGATGGATGTTCTTTGTCATCGGGCCAATAAACATCCGGTCGCTCCTATTGCCCGAGTGTATTTTGCCGCTCGCTTGAAGTCTCAGTGCCGCCGCGCGATCGCGGTGAGCTATGTGACGCGTGAGGCGCTTCAGCGGCGGTATCCTCCGGACAAGAAACATTACTCCACCAATTTTTCAAGCGTTTCGCTTCGGCCCGACTCCTTTGCGGACGTCGCCAGAGCCGGTCACCAGTTCGCAACGTCGTTTTCAGATGTCGAACTCTCAAAGGAAAGCTTTACCGTGCATCAGCGGCCGACAGGCCACGGCAAACGCCAGATGCGCGCCGTGTTTGTGGGCACTCTCGATTCACTCTATAAAGGTCCCGACACATTGGTAGAGGCAGTTGAACGATGCAAGCGGCGTGGACTGGAGCTCGAACTTGTCCTTATCGGATCCGGGAAGTATCAGGAGATCCTACAGCGGAAATGCGAGCGCATGGGCATTCAGAACCAGGTACGCTTTACCGGTTCGCTGCCGGCTGGAGAAGCAGTAAGGAGTGAGCTTGATACGGCCGACGTTTTCGTCTTGCCGTCTCGGGCCGAGGGCCTGCCACGCGCGATGTTGGAAGCGATGGCGAGGGGCGTTCCGTGCTTGGGTTCTACTGTCGGCGGCATACCCGAGTTACTCGGACCTGATGAGATGGTTCCGCCCGATAATCCAAAACTACTAGCGAACAAATTGATCTCTGTGATGTCGGACCAGAGCGCATTGTCGGCGATGTCGGCGCGCTGCCTGCACGTTGCCACGACCTATTCGGCCGCTGTTTTGGCGAAGAAAAGGGTGGAGTTCTATTCCACTGTCAAGGCCCTGACTGCTCTTCACTATAGAAAGCCCGGTGAGCAAATCACGAGCGAACAGACGCCGGTAGCCTGCTAAGATCCGCCGGGCCGGCGAGCCTGAGGGTCACACACTCCAAATTTTGACTGGGCGCTATTTCCGTAGCCCCAAAACGGATTCCCATGAAAAAAATACTCTACGTCGTCACGCGTGCCGAACGCGGCGGAGGACAGATACATGTGCGCGACCTCCTCCGCGGTTTTCAATTCAGCTATGAGTGCCACCTCGCCACGGGCGAAGAGGGCTTTCTCTGCGACGAGGCTCGGGACCTGGGCATCGTCGTCCACCTGATCCCAAATATGGTTCAACCTATCGCTCCCGTAAAGGACCTCCGCGCGGTCATGGAGATCCGAGCGCTGCTCAAGCGGTTGAAACCCGATCTGGTTCACGCACATACTTCCAAGGCAGGTCTTCTGGCCAGGTTCGCGGGGGCCATCTCCGGAATTCCCGTCGTGTTCACGGCCCATACCTGGAGCTTTGCCGAGGGCATTAACCGCAAACAGAAGTTCATAGCTCTGCCACTCGAACGGATTGCCGGGCATGGCTCGCGAATCATCACAGTATCCGAGAGCAACCGGCTGCTGGCGCTCTCGCGAGGCGTCTCCGGAGAACAGAGCATGACGACGGTGTGGAATGGCATTCCAGATACACCTCGCCGCGCGGACCCGGGTTCCCGGGGAACAGTCCGCATTCTGATGGTCGCGAGATTCGCTGAACAAAAGGACCAAATGCTCCTGCTGCGCGCGCTCTCAGACGTTCATGAAGATTTCGAGGTGGATTTTGTCGGCGATGGACCGAGTTTGGCGCAAGTGCACAAGGTCGCCAACGATCTCGGCCTGATGAATCGGGTGCATTTTCTAGGGGACCGAAGCGATGTCGCGGAATTGCTAGCGCGTGCCCACATTTTCGCGCTGAGCACCAAGTGGGAAGGATTGCCTCTTAGCATTTTGGAAGCCATGCGAGCGGGCCTCCCCGTGATAGCGAGCAACGTTGGCGGTGTGAGTGAGTCAGTACAGGACGGTGTAAGCGGATTTCTTGTGCCGGTTGGAGATGAGGAAAAACTGCGGGCCGGACTCTTGAAGTTGATACGGAATCCCGAGCTGCGCAGGGAGTTCGGCCGTGCGGGACGAAAACGCTACGAGCAGGATTTCACTCTGAATAAGATGTTGGCCAAAACGGCGGGGATCTATGGAGAAGTCATTCCGCTGGAAGAACTCGGATTGGCGGCGGAACGTAGTTAGTGCAATTCAGCAAAAGGAGAACATAGTTGTCGAAGTATCTTATTTTAGGCGGCGCAGGTTTCATTGGCTCTCATGTAGGAGAGCTATTGTTAGCACAAGGCCACACTGTCCATTGCTTGGATAACCTAAGCAATTTTTACAGTCCAATTCTCAAACACTGGCGTCTCGAACAATTACAAGCCTCGCAGGAGTTCCACTTTCACGAGTGCGATATTGAGCAGGCAGAGCAGTTCCACCGGGTCGTGGAGGGTCTTGGCCCTCTAGACGGCGTCATTCACTTAGCGGCTCGCGCAGGAGTGCGGCCAAGCGTCCAGAATCCGCGCGCCTACTTTGACACGAATGTCCTGGGCACGCTCAATGTTCTTAATGTCTGCCACGCTCTAGGCATTCCAAAGCTTGTGGCTGCGTCCAGCTCCAGCGTCTACGGCGAGAACAATCCCATGCCGTACCAGGAGGACGCAAATACCAACCGGCCGCTGTCTCCATACGCAGCATCAAAGAAGGCAGGCGAAGAGCTTTGCTTCACGTACCACCATCTGTATCAACTGGATATTTCGCTCCTTCGCTTCTTCACGGTATATGGGCCGGCGGGCCGCCCCGACATGAGTATGTTTCGCTTTATCAAGGCGATTGTAGAGGGTGAGCCTCTCACTCTTCTAGGCGACGGCCTTCAGGTTCGAGATTTCTCTTTTGTGCAGGACATTGCCAGAGGGGTGATTGCCGCTCTGCGGCCCACCGGGATACCGGGTTTTCAACCTCGGTGCGAACCATCCCGTGAAGCTGAATCTGGTGATCGACACAATTGAGAGGCTGTCGAATCGGAAAGCGGTCATTCGTCGTCAACCCGCCGATCCTACCGATGTTTCAGCTACGTGGGCTGACGTCTCGCGGGCCAAAGAGGAACTTGATTGGGAACCGGCAGTCGGTCTGGATCAAGGAGTCTGTGGCGCCTTAACGTGGTATCTTGCCAACCGCGACTGGGCCAGCCGTATCTGATGTTCGTCGTTGCGTTCGGTCAATAGCTGCACAAAGTGACCCGTTGTCCCACTCAATCCATCTGTTTTAGGAGTTAACCCAATATGAGTTCCGCAACCGTTACAGCGTTTCCCCCGGTCAGTATACCGACACTTACGTGTCGCCGCTGGGCGACTGCGATTTCGTTCCTCGCCGCCGATTTTCTGGCTATTCTTCTTTCGGGCGGCGTCGCAGTCCTTCTTCGCTCTGCGCTGAATGGTCAGTTCATGGCAGCCGACTACTTGCCGTTCGCGCCCGGTATTCTGCTCTTTTTCTTGGTGTTCACTGCGATGGGGCTTTATCCGGGGATCGGAGTGAATCCCATTTCCGAATTCCGGTGTATTGTTGTCGGCACCGCGATTTCCTACTTAATGATGATCGCAGCCACGTTCTTTGCTAAGGAATCATCATCTTATTCACGAGTTGTGTTTCTATTTGCGGCCCCCCTCAGCGCCGGTCTGCTCGTGACCTTACGGTTCGCCGTCCGGCACTGGTGTTCGCGGCATGCCTGGTGGGGAATTCCTACTGTCATCATCGGAGCCGGAGCGAGCGGCCAGGGTGTGCTCAAAATGCTGCGCACCCAGCCTCATCTCGGGTTTCGGCCGGTTGCCATGCTGGATCGACGGCATCAAGTCGATACACAGCCGGAGCTGTCGTCAAGAATTGTATTGGGCGATCTTTCCCTGGCGCCTATGTTTGCGCGGCGGCACAAATCCTGTTATGCAATCGTGACCATGCCCGGTCTGTCCAGCCAGCAATTGACCGACGTGGTCTCCGACTATGTAGGCGACTTTTCTCACGTTCTTTTAATTCCCGACTTCTTCGAGTTCTCCAGCATGTGGGTTTCAGCCAAAGATATGGGGGGTGTCGTTGGATTAGAAGTGACGCAGATTCTGGCGCACCGGCTCCCGCAACTGCTCAAGCGCGCGTTCGATCTTGTGATGGGAATGAGCGCCTCCCTGTTGCTGCTGCCGGTGTTTGTAATTCTTTATATCCTGGTTCGGACTACCTCAAAGGGTCCGGTTCTTTACGGCCAGAAGCGCGTTGGGTTCAGACGCGGCGGATTCACAGCCTGGAAGTTCCGTTCCATGGTGCAGAATGCGGACGCCGTGCTCGAATCCTACCTGGAACGTGACCCCGAGCTTCGAGCACAATGGCAGCGCGACCATAAGCTAAAGGACGATCCGCGAGTGACCTGGGTCGGTAAGCTGCTTCGAAAAACGAGTCTCGATGAGTTGCCTCAGATATGGAACGTGCTTCGGGGCGACATGAGTCTGGTGGGCCCGCGCCCCATCGTGCAGGCGGAAATCCCGAAGTACGGCAAGCGCTTCGAACTTTATTGCAAGGTGCGCCCTGGTATTACGGGTATGTGGCAGATCTCGGGACGGAACGATACCACGTATGAACAGCGTATTAAGTACGACGAATATTATGTTCGTAACTGGTCGGTCTGGCTGGATCTATATATCTTGGTGAGGACTGTTAAAACAGTAATTCTTACAGAAGGAGCGTATTAGAGTTGTGGCTACTCAGTGTGAATCATGCGGGAGCAGGCTTAGCACCGCAATTACTCAGTGTGAGTCATGCGGAAGCAAGCGTGTCCGGCCGTCGAGGCAAAGTGAACCGATGGACGTGGTGCGCGTCAAGAAGGGCCTGGTTCCCTATCGCTGCAGGGATTGCCGGGTCCGTTTTTATGCGGCTGCTTCCCAAGAGCTGCCGGCGGAACAACACCACCGCCGGCATCGCCGCGGGGCTCGAATCATATGGAAGCGTTGGAAGCGGACGGTAGTGAATTCCGCGATCTTTCTGGTGGTTCTTGGCCTGTTTGTCATGGGCCTGAACTACCTCGCGAACGACCACCCCGACAATCGCACCAGTCTTACGTCTGGCAGCGAAATCCAGAAGGCTTGTTGATACCATCACCTTGTCCAGTTTGTTGAAGCGCTCGTTTTTCGTGAAGATCGCTCCGCTTTGGATCCTGATCGTGATCACAGGCTCTCTGCTGCCGCAGAAAGCCAAGGTGGCGATGGGAACCTCGCCTGCGGCAGGGAAGCCGGTTACCGTGCAGATCGCCCGGACCCATCGTCTCGTCCATTACAGCGCATTTGGGTCCACTGCCCTGCTTCTGATCGCGATCGCGTTAAGCGCCCGGCAGCGGAGAGCGGCGCTGCTCGGGACGATCGCTTTGGGAGTCGGGATCGAAGCGCTGCAGCACGTAATTTACAGGTCAGACTTCGAGACAATCGATGCACGTGACGATATGATCGCCGCTTGCATCGGGTACCTGATCTGGTATGTTGCGAGCCGCGGATTCAACCAGGAATTAAATAAGCTTCAACCAGTCGGCATGGATGTGAAGCCGTGCTCTGACTGCCGATGACTCATCCACAGACCGCCGGCCGCAGGGCCACAACGGCCTTCCAAATCTAACTTTAACCAGGTCTTTTCAGATCTAGAAAGCAAACAAATGCAAACGCTCTCATTGAGACTTATCACATCGTTCTTGCTATGCGCGAATTTTTCACTCTCCTCGGGAGCTACGATCCCAATTGGGGTCGTGACCTCGGACGGACGCTTTAAACTTAACAACACTGAGACGACGGGCAATGTAACCGTTATGGACGGAAGTTCCTTCCAGACCGGCCGCTCCAGTGTCAGTATTCGTCTGAACGATGGCGCAAGAATAACCTTCGCGGCAAATTCCAGGGGCAGGATCAATAAAGACCAGCTGATTTTTGAAAAAGGTTCGGTGGAGATTGCCGGTTATTCTTTGAACGCGAACAAGCTGAAGATCAATGCGGATCACTCTAGCAGCGCCACGGTTACGCTGCGAGGAGCGGTGGTCAGTGTGACTGCATCATCGGGTGATGTCCACGTATTTAACGCGGATGGAGTAAATGTTGCTAACCTTGCACCTGGCGACAGCCTGAATCTTCGTCCAGGGGACGCAATGCCCAATGCGCTGTCTTCCATGGTTGGCTGCGTGACCAGGAGTGGGAAATCTTATCTCCTAACCGACACTACATCCAAGGTGGCGGTCCTACTTCACGGAAGCAATCTTACACCGGGCGAAGCTCTTCATGTGAGCGGATATATCGTTGCCGAGCCGAATTCGTCGCCTGACGCGCCGAAAGGATTTAAGATCGTGTCCAAGAACGTGTTGCCGGGTGGATGTCAGTCGCTGGCGGCAAAAAGTGCAGCCGCCGGATTGGCTGCTGGAACGATTGCCGGGACTGGCGCGGCGGGCGCTGGTGCTGCCGCTGGCGCGGCGGGCGCTGGTGCGGCTGCTGGCGCGGCGGGCGCTGGTGCGGCTGCTGGCGCGGCGGGTGCTGGTGCCGCGGCTGCGGGTGCTGGTGCTGCGGCCGCTGGTGCTGCGGGTGCTGGTGCTGCAGCCGCTGGAGCAGCAGCTGCAGGTGCGGCCGCTGCAACAGCCGCGGTTAGTACGACAGTGATCGCGGGAGTAGCGGTCGCAGTCGGCGCCGGTACAGCCGTCGGCCTGGCGGTTACGGCGGGTAGCTCCCTTAGCAGCGGCCGATAGATTCCGCCGTTCTCCCGTCTCCCGGCGTGCAGAAGGTTTGTCAATGGTTTCCGCAGAGGACCCGACTTCAGTCGCGTGAGTTCAATGTTCTCCTGGTGCACACGTTCTTTTCTCATCTGCCTTTGCGCGTTTGTCCTATACCGGTCCGGGCGGATGGCCCTCGCCGATGCCGCGGTCGCGAAGTGCATTCCATGCGCAATGCGCTTCGAGCCTCTCAATGAGTCGTACGTAGCCCGCAACGCAATTGCGCGGGATGAAGCAGGAGACGTTTCAGATGAAGTGGATGCTGAACTCCGGCGCGCCTTTGCAATGAACCCCCGCGATTCTGCTGTCTTGCGATCGCTCGGGGTTCGCGCCGAATTGAGGGGAGACAGGGAAGGCGCGGAACGTTACCTTCTGCAAGCCGTCGCCGTAGATCGCTCTTTCGAACCTCAGTGGGCGCTCACCAATTTCTATCTCAGGATCGGGGCGATGAACAGGTTCTGGTCCGCAGTGCGCGACTGCTTTGCCATCATCGAGCCCAAGACACCCGACCCACGCGTGGTCAACCCAGAACCTGTCTTCGATCTTTGTTGGAACGTGACGGCAAAGTCGAAAAGCATTCTGGCGCTTATTCCGCCTACCAAAGGAATGCTCCTTCCGTACCTACGGTATTTAATGCGAACCGGTCGAACCGATGCCACAGTTGAGGCACTATCTAAGGTTCTTGCTCTGTCAATATCCGGGAGCGACCTCCCGGTGTACCTCGATGTTTGCGATTTCCTGATGCGCGAGAACAGAACCGGGTCGGCACTTCAGGTCTGGAACCATTTAGTGGATTCCGAACTGATCCACTCTACCCGGCTCGAGCCGGACAAGGGAGTTTCAGTGGCCGACCCGAATTTTAGCCTGCCGCCATTCGATCGCGTGTTCGGCTGGAAAGTATCCCACGAAGACAGAGTCTTCGCTCTTAGAGGCGACCACTTTCTCGGCTTTGAAATGGGTGGTATGGAGAAAGAACACTTTGAGTTGCTGACTAAGACGTTGCCAGTGATTGCGGGCCGTAATTATGTGCTGACATGGCGAGTCGATGCCTCACGCCTGAACTGTAAGGCGCGCGAGGATTCCGGGCTTGCGATCCGCCTTTTCGGACAGAAAGGCGAGCTTTCTCCGCCCTGTCCCCCTTTCTTGGCCTCGACGACCGGCACGTGCGCGTTCACCACTCCCGCTGACACCACGCAATTACGGATGGCGCTCCGATACGACCGTCCGCTTGGAGAGATTCTTCTTGAAGGAACGCTGCGCGTCTCCGCGTTTACGGTAAATTTCCGACCATGAAGAAAGATGCGTTCGAAACTCGCGCCTACTTTTTCGCCATCGTTCTGGCCCTGGTTCTGGTAGCCGGAATCTGCCTCGCGTGGTCTCCGCGATTCTGGGCGATATTCGCGGCGCAAGCAGGGGTTCTGCTCACTGCGATGTTCTGGGTCGCCCTCGAGAAACAGGTGCACCCATCGCCCGAATGGATTGCGGTAACTCTGATCTCTTTCTGGGGCGTCGCGCAGATTGCGACCGGAAAAACAATCGCGCCCTGGTGGACCATGAGAGCCTCGACGACCTGGATCGCAGCGGGCATGAGTTTTTTTGTTGCTTCGCAAGTACTTCGCGCACGCAAAAACCGCGAGGTGTTTCTTTCGGTCATCCTTTGGGCAAGTACAATACTGGCCATGGCCGCGATCGTCCAGGTGTATCTCGATCCCGGCCACATCTTTGGAATCTTTGCCGCACAACCGGGTTCAGTGGGAACTTTTCTTTACAAGAACCAATTCGCGGCAATGCTCGAACTCGCTGCGCCGATCGCACTCTACCGGGTGCTCTCTTCTCCGAATTCCCGATATGCGGGAATCGCAGCGTACGTGGTTCTATTCGCCGCCGGTGTTGCAAGCGTCTCCCGCGCCGGTGTAATTCTTCTGACTGCCGAACTGGCGGTTGCTTTGTTCGTTGCCTTTCGATTAAGGATGCTGAACCGGCGAAAATGTCTAAGGGGATTGGCGCTGGTTGTGCTCGCCCTTATGGCCGGCGCCGCAATGGGTGGACCACAGGCTCTGTGGGAGCATTTTCAGCAGGAGGATCCGTACGGAATCCGTCTCGACCTGCTGAAGGCTACCTTGCACATGGCGAATGACCGGCCTTGGGACGGGTTCGGGATGGGAACCTTTCCTCTGGTTTATCCTTCGTATGCGCTTTTCGATCCCGGAGTTTTCGTCAACGCAGCACACAGCGACTGGGCAGAATGGGCTGCAGAGGGGGGATTTCCATTTGCAGTCCTGATCGCCGCCCTGATGGTGATGGTAAGCAGGCGTGCCCTCCGATCGGTTTGGGGCATCGGAATTATTGCCGTGGCTCTTCACAGTATTGTCGACTACCCGACTCGTGAACCTACTATTGCTCTTACCTGTTTCGCATTTTCAGGCGCCCTCGTGGGAAGTGTGGCGAAGCCGGGGTCAACTGCGAACGTCGTCCAGCGTGGTGTTACGTCAAGCGTGCTGCGCATGCGCACGGCGGTAACCGCCATGTGTCGAAGCATTGGAAACCGGGCGCCCTGCCTGCCCGGTCATTGACCTCGCACGCCATAGTTGTGTGCGGCAACAGCTCCAGTCACGGCCGCGTCCCCAAAATTTATAATTGACAGGGCGCGGAATAGTTGCCTGGATGGGCGATGGCGAAGCGCCAGGTACTCAATTCCGACTATGCCGCCCTGGAGGCCCAGCTTGATGAGCGCGCCCCGTACACCGATGCTGCCGTCATTTCCGGCGAGAGTTGGATTGAGTTCGCGCTTTCCCCAGGAAGACTGTACATCCATAATCCCAGCCAGTGCGATGGTCCCGACACTTACCAGCCAAATCTTGTTGGTTGCGTGATTCGCGAGTCGGGAGGGGATGGGCGGGCCAGGCGGTAATTCGGTGGATGCCAAATCCTCGCCCTTCGCGGAAAGGATTGCTAAGGTTAACCAAGTCAGGAGGAGACAGTATGAATATTTTGGGCTAACACGAAAGTTATTCATCACGAGTTCAGTGTATCTGCGTCGATCACCTGGTCCTCGGGTAAATTGCTGCTGTGAAAGGCCTTACGAATAATATCGTGCGAGAAGTTATAGGAGTAATGGTAAGCGGCTAACCCTCCCAAAAAGCTATGGGATGGCAACGAAACAGAAGAATAACGAAAATCGCCTTCGAGTTGCAGCCACACTCGAACTGGCGAGACAGCTCTCAGAGTTTTGACACCAAAGGAGACTTATGCGGTTTGAAGAAAACAAAGTAGGGAATGTTCTGATAGCAAAGGTTCTTGATGGACGAATCGCAGCGGATATTACGCCGCGCTTGAAGTGGTGCCTTGGCGAGTACATAAACAGCGGGAACCGATGCATTGTACTCGATTTGGCGGCAGTGACATTCATAGATGCCAGCGGGCTGGGTGCGCTGGTTTCGATCCTGAAGACGATGGGAAGCGATGGTGACCTTGTCATTTCAGGCGCGCGTGCTACGGTCGCCGGCATGTTCAAGTTGACTCGTATGGACAAAGTCTTCCGCATGTATGATAGCGCTGAGGCTGCCGTCACGGCGTTGTCGTAAGACAACGCCAGTTTGTCGGGTCAACTGATCCATTTCGGACGCCGATCATCCCGCCGCAAGAGGCGCCCTCAACAATGTGCCGGTGACGCTGCTGAAGACGTCAATCAGACCTGTCGAGCATGTCTATATTGCCGGCCACTACACCTGCGAACAGGGGAGCGGGTGCAGCACGAGGCTGCTCACATTCGAGACCGTGGGCGGGTCGAGCTTGAAGCGCGGATCGGCAGAGAGTTTCTTCCAATCGGGATCAGCGCTAAATTTCTCCCAGGCGGATTCGAGCGCTTCGAGGCTCGAGAAGCTGAGCATGTAAGTCAGACTGGGGAGTCTCGGTCCAATCAGCGCATCGGCATAGAACACGCCAGCGGCGCCGGCTTTGGCGAAGATGCCGAATTCGCCGTGATGGAACATTTCCACCTTCCGTACATGGTCCATGTTGGTCGGCGACACATAGGTGCGGAGGTGGTAAATGCGTTTTTCCTTCTTAGCCGCGGCGTCCGGGACGGTTAGTTTCGGGTATCCCGGAAAGGCACGGAGCAGGGTGCTCTCGATGGTGATGAAAGGAGGCGTGCCGCCGGGCGCGTCCCAAAAAGGTGCTGCCGCTTGCATGAAGCCAGGGTCTTTGGCGAGTTCCAGATTGACGGTGACGAGCGTTTCGAGCTTCGCGGAGGGTAGCAGAAGGTAGTAGGCCGGCGAGTCCGGACCGAAATAGATAGAGAATGCGCCGACGGGTCCGATGCCCAGCCGGTTCAAGGCGGGGATGAGCGCGCCAGTGAAATAACGTTCCGTCACCCTGGTGCCCGGTCCGCTGGTGAGTTGATAGCGCCGGAGTTCATAGTATTCGGCCGCGGCAGTCGTTTGGGCTGCGGCGGTGTCCGCCCCGATCACGGATAGGGCGGACGCGGTGAGAGAACTGGAGAGAAAATTCCTGCGGTCCATGTAATTTAGAATAGCGGCTCAGCGTTTTCGGCCCGCGAAGTGATTGATCTTGACGCGAATCTTACCAATGTGATTTCGAATCGCTCGCGTGGGGGTGACTGGGTTTTGGCACAGGAAGGAACAGCGGAAGCGATGGAGCGCCGATCGATGTTTCTAGAAATCAGCAGGGGGTGGTCGGAGCGGGGCGTTTCAAAAGCAGCGCCATCGGTTACGGGCGGGTAGACAGGCGGACGTAAGCTCCGGCTGCGCGTCCTGCAACCACACAGACTCCAAAGCATTCAAAGAACAGGCGGGCGGCAAAACATCAGCAGCCCACCTGTGGTCAAATACCTGCGGACACCGACGTGGAAACCACTACTTCTCGTCCGCGTACGGAGGCCAAAGCGAGCAAGGCGGAAGCGGTGTTCATCTCCACCTGGCGAGCATCTAATGAAAGCAACGACGACGTTCGGCTCACAGACGGTCCGAGCAGCAGACGGCAACACAAAGGAGCGGCGGTAAACGGACTCAAAATAAGGGCCGAGCACGCGACCGTGATCTCATGGACGATTCTTAGGTTTCGACGTGTAGGTTCGCGCTTCTATTGAGGAGATGCAACATTCGTGAGCTGATGTCAGCAGTCAATTTCGAACCTGATAGGGAGAGTCACCGCACAAGGATCTTAACCCGCTTGTCGCCTATGTGCCCTGGCTGTTATATGCTCTCCTGTAACGTTAGAAACGTTAAACCATGTCGAATCGATTGTCGCCTTTCGCGCTCGTCCTTGGACGGGCCCATAGTAACCTGGTCGTAACTTTCCTTCTTATGGCCTGCAGTCTCTTCGGCCAAGACGCGCGCGGACGCATCAGTGGAAAGGTACTCGACCCCAGCGGAGCCCCGATTCCTCATGCCTCAGTCGCGGCCATCGCAAACTTGACCCGAGTCAGGGTCACTACCTCCGCCAACGAGAGCGGCTCCTACGAGCTTCCCTATCTGGACCCGGGAACCTACACCTTAGAGGTTTCAGCGCAAGGCTTTGAAGCCTACAAACACACCGGCGTTGAACTCCGAATGACCGACCGGTTGACGCTGGACGTCAGCCTGAAAGTGGGATCCGTGAACGAGTCCGTGGTCGTGTCCGGGCAGGTGTCACTCCTCGATACCTCCTCGGCCAGTCTGGGCCAAATTGCGGAATCGAAGTCCATTGTCGATCTACCGCTCGCGGCGGGAAATACGCAAACGCTGCTGCAATTGGCGCCGGGCGTCATCAACATGGCGGTGCCGAACCACCCGAGCTTAGGGACCGGAGCGGTCGACGTGTTGTCCAACGTCACGGTGAACGGCGTGCGGCCCTATTACACGGAGTACACCATCGACGGCGCTCCCAGTATGTGGGGAGAATACGCCGCCTATTCACCGCCGACGGAAATGGTCGCCGAGGTCAAAGTGCAGACGGCAACTTACGACGCGTCCGTCGGCCGCGCTCCTGGCGGCAACATGAATATCGTCGTCAAGACCGGCACGAATCAGTTGCATGGGGTGGTGCAGTTCTTCCATACCGATCAGCACCTCTGGGGGATTTCGCTTTTTTCCAGACAGTATCTGTACAATCCGGCGACCGGGCCCATCAACGATGCCAAGCGCCAATACGTCAATCCGTTGACGATTCTGAATCGCGGCAGCGGTATGCTGAGCGGCCCGGTCTTGCTGCCCAAGATCTACGACGGCCGCAACCGGACATTCTGGTCATTCGGTTATGAAGGGCTGAATCGTTCTCAGACCACCCTCGGCGGCCCGGCGACGGTGCCAACACTTGCGGAACGCGGGGGCGACTTTTCCGCACTGCTGGCAGCAGGCGCAAATTATCAGATATACGATCCCGCGACCACCACCGCGGTGGCTGGTGGACACTACTCCCGCCAACCGTTTGCCGGCAATGTGATCCCCGCATCGCGCCTCGATAAGACCGCGTTGGGCCTGCTCAAGTATTACCCGGCGCCGAATCAGCCTGGCCTTATCGACGGAACCAACAACTTCGAAACCCAGGACGCTAACCAGAATCGCCAAGTCAGCCTGATCAGCAAAGTGGATCATAATTTCAACGAGCGTCACCGCGAGTTCGTCCGCTACAACCATGGCAGCCAGCTCTACATCGACAAACCGCTCGTGGCGGGTAATCAGACCAACGTGCCCGACCGCTGGCGGCGCAGCCACGCCGGAGTATTCGATGATGTTTACGTCTTCGGCTCCTCGCTGTTAAACGATTTCCGTCTCGGCTTTACGCGCTTCGATCAGTCGAATCATCCGGAACTGCAGGGACTCAATCTCGAATCGTTGGGCTTCACGCCCTCGCTCGCGAACCTACTCGATCCACGCGCGATCCAGTTTCCTACATTGAATATCGGCGGGTACTACACGCTTGGCGGCGCAGCCAATAACGATGAGGCCACCAACTATTTCACCGCGACGAACGAAGTTTCCTGGACCAAGGGTTCGGCGATATTCCACTTCGGGGTAGAGTACCGGCTCTACCGCGACGATGGTTTTGCGATCGGTCCCGAGAACCCCAGCTTCACATTCAATTCCAAGTACACCAACGGCCCACTCGATAGTTCGGCCGGGTCTCCCATCGGCGAAGGACTTGCTTCGTTTCTGCTCGGCATTCCCTCCACGGGCTCGGTTAGTCTGAGCAGCGCTTACGCCTCACAATCCTACAACTATGCGGGCTATATTCAATCCGACTGGCGCATCTCCCGCACGCTGACGATCAACACCGGCCTCCGTTACGACTACGACGGCCCGATCACCGAGCGCTACAACCGTTCGGTCGGCACATTCGATTTCAACGCCGTCAATCCGATCGCCGCGCAAGCGATCGCCAACTACGCGAAAAGCCCAATACCGCAAGTGCCGGTCGCGCAGTTCCAAGTCAATGGCGGTCTGACGTTCGTTGGTGTAAACGGCAACCCGCGCCAACTCTGGAATACGACCAATTTGAATTTCGCCCCGCGTCTTGCTCTGGCCTGGCAACTGAATCCCAATACCGTCATCCGCACCGGATACGGAATTTTCTACATGCCCAAAGGCGTGGACCATAACTCCGTCAATCAGACCGGTTTCAGTCAGGCCACCACCCTGAACCCTACTCTCGATAACGGGCTGAGCTTCATTGCTTCGCTTTCCAATCCGTACCCGAACGGTCTCCTGCAGCCGTTGGGCGCCGCGGGCGGTCTGCAGACGAGCCTGGGCCAGTCACTGACTGCATTCCAGGCGTACCTTAAGAGCACCTACATGCAGCGTTGGAGTTTCGGCATTCAACGGCAGCTTCCCAAGAGAGTATTTTTGGACGTTTCGTACGTGGGAAACCGGGGCACCAGGCTCGCCGCCACGCGCCAGTTCGACGCATTACCCGACCAATACCTTTCGAGATCACCCACGCGCGACCAAACCACCATCAACGCTCTCTCGGCGCAGGTGCCCAATCCGTTTTATCCGCTTCTGCCGTCTACCGGCTTGTCCGGCACGACGACTTCTGTTCAGCAACTGCTTCTCCCTTTTCCCGAATTCACCGGCGTCACCATGAATCAACCGCAAGGTTACTCGTGGTATCACTCGCTCCAGACGATGGCCGAACGCCGATTCGCCAACGGCTTTACGGCGCAGTTCACCTGGACATGGTCGAAGTTCATGGAAGCTACTTCGTACCTGAATGGCGCCGACGCCATGCCCGCAAAGGTAATCTCCGATCTCGATCGCACCCATGTGTTGCACCTCAGCGGGATCTACGAACTGCCCATCGGCAAAGGGAAGCCGCTGCTCTCCGGAGCGCACGGATTCGTGCAAACTCTTTTCGGCGGCTGGCAGGCAGAAGCGATCTGGCAGCACAACACGGGCGCCCCGCTCGGCTTTGGCGACGCGCTATTGATTGCGCCGCTGCAGAATGTTCCGCTTCCCTCCGGTCAGCAGGCACTTGCACAATGGTTCAATACCGCGGCTTTCGATCGCAAGTCGGGCGATCAACTGGCCGATAATCTGATCACTTTGTCGACCCGCTTCTCTGGAATCAGAGGGCCGGGAATCGATCTTTGGAACATGTCCGGCATCAAGAATTTCACGCTGCCCGAACGATTCCGTCTCCAATTCCGCGCCGAGTTTCTGAACGCGCTCAACCACACCAATCTCTCAGACCCGAACACGACTCCTACCAGCGCGGCTTTTGGAAGCATCACTTCCGCGACAGGCAACCCGCGGTCCATTGTTTTCGGACTGAAACTGTCCTACTAATGGAGTAACGATTTGAAGCCGCTGTGCGTTCCAGCGGTATTGTTGCGCCCGGTGCGTCCCTCCACTCCCCAGATTTTTCGCTGACAAGGTGACCTACGTCGTCGCGAAAGTTTTGTGGGGTGCACATTTGGTATATAACGATATCTATGCATTACACATCGCCTGCTCAGGTGATCTGAAAAAACGAAATCAGGAGTGTTCCGATGACTTTACGAGTTCTTGGGTGCTCGTTTCTGATGGGTTGGGTCGTGCCGTGGGCTGGGCCGTTACTGGCGCAATCGGCTACCGCCGGGATTACCGGGACTGTTGCAGATGCGAGCGGCGGGGCGGTTCCCGGAGTGGCTGTGGTGGTGCGGAACGAGGATACCGGTGTCAAGCGCGAGACCTCATCGAACGCCACCGGGACCTACTCGGCGCCACTGCTTCAACCCGGCCGCTATAGCGTTCAGGTCCAGAAACAAGGCTTCCGACCGCTCACCAGAACAGGCATCGTTCTCCAGGTGGACCAGGTAGCCCGCATCGACCTGGTCATGGAGGTTGGATCGGTGGCGGAGAACCTGACCGTCACTGCGGAAGCGCCGCTACTCGCTGAAGATACTTCGTCCCTAGGGCAGGTGGTGGACGACAGCAAGATCCAGAGCATTCCTCTCAATGGGCGCAGTCCGTTCCGTCTGGTGCAATTGACACCGTCAGTAGTGAGCACGCCCGCGGCGAACGGCCAATTCGGGGATGTGCCCGTGAACACGAATCAGGACTCAGACTTCTCCATCAACGGAGGCCAGAAGCACAGCTCCGAAGTGTATGTCGACGGAATTCCGACGACCGCCGGCCTGTTCAGTTCCGTCACTGCCATCCCGAGCGTGGATGCTACGGAGGAATTCAAGGTCGAGAGCAATAATCTTTCCGCCGAATGGGGCCGGTTCTCGGGCGGTGTAATCAACGTCTTAACCAAATCAGGAACCAACCAGGTGCATGGTAGCCTTTTTGAGTTTCTGCGCAACAGCGCCACCGACGCCAACGATTTCTTCAACAACCTGGCAGGCAAACCCAAGCCTCCTTTTCGCATGAATCAGTTCGGCTTCGCGGCTGGCGCGCCGGTGGAACTCGGCAAGTTGTACGATGGCCGCAACAAGACCTTCGTCTTCGGCGATTATCAAGGCACCCGCTGGACCAAGGGCGCCGTCTATACCGACACCGTGCCAACGGACCTGCAGAAGCAGGGCAACTTCAGCCAGACCTTCAACCAGAATAAGCAGTTGATCACGATCTACGATCCATCGACTACGGGACCCGATCCGGCGCACCCGGGCCAATCCGTGCGCGCTCCGTTTCCCGGCAACCAGATTCCGCGTTCCCGTTTTGACCCCGTAGCCGCCAAGATCATTACCTACTACCCGGAGCCCAACGCGCCGGGAAACTCCATTACCAATGCCAACAACTTCGTCAGCAATGCTCCTACGGTCGTGAATGAGGACGAGTTCAGCGTTCGGATGGACCACAACGTCAATGACAATTACCGGATGTTTGGGCGCTTCACCTTCAACGACACCAACCTCCTCCAGCCCAACTATTTCGGCAATGTGGCCAGTGGGGGCAACGGTGCGGTCGGTCCGACGCTGTTTCACTACCGCACGTTTGCTTTCGGCCACACCGTAACGCTTAACCCGCGGACGCTGCTCGATATCCGCTATGGTTTCGCACGCTGGTACCAGGACCGCAAGACGCTGAGCTATGGCTTCGACCAGACCACGCTGGGAATGCCGGCGCAGACCGTCGCACAGTATCAGATCCCGGTATTTCCCGCCTTGACTGTGAACGGCTATGCCCCCATGGGGGGAAACTCGTTTTATCATAACGGCAACGACACCCATAGCCTCAATGGTTCGATTTCCAGCACCATCGGCAATCACTCGCTGAAAGTGGGAGCCGAAATCCGGTTGCGACGCATTAACCTGATCAATATCGCAGGCGGCGCGGGCGCCTATACTTTCAATACTTCGTTTACGGCCGGTCCCAATCCCAACCAGGTGTCGAGCAATACCGGCAACGGTCTTGCCAGCCTGCTGCTGGGCGTCGGCACGGGCAGCCAAACGACTTCCGCCGGCGTTGCCCTCCAAGACTGGTATGTGGCAGGATACGTCCAGGACAGTTACCGTCTTTCTCCCAAGCTCACGCTGAACCTGGGGCTGCGCTACGAAACCGAGACGCCGTACACGGAACGTCACAATGAACTGGTTTGGTTCGACAGCGCGTTAACAAGTCCGGCAGCCAATAGCGCGTATCCGAACTTGACCGGAGGACTGCGCTTCTCCGGCGTGAATGGCCAGTCCCGATACGTTTATAACTGGGACACGAACAACGTTTCCCCGCGAGCCGGCCTGGCGTGGCAGTTCTTGCCGAAGACCGTCTTCCGCGCCGGCTTCGGCATGTTCTATGCGCCTCTCGAAGTCAGTTCTTCCAACACGGGCGCGTTTGCAACCGCGGGATACAGTTCCACTACGTCGTTCGTCGGTTCGCTCGATGGGATCACGCCATTCAACTACCTGAGCAATCCGTTTCCAAATGGCCTGGTAAAGCCCACCGGCTCGTCCCTCGGCGCGGCGACTTATCTCGGCCAGTCGATCTCGGTCTGGGACCCCAACGCCCACACTCCGTACGCCATGCAGTGGAATGGAGACCTGCAACAGGCGCTGCCCCACGGCTTTCTGATCGATGCGGCATATTCCGCCAATCGGGGAGTCAAACTGGCTCAGCAGCGCGACCTCGATGCGCTACCTCCGCAGGACCTGGCCCTCGGCACTGGTCTGCAAGCCCTGGTCCCCAATCCTTTCGCGGGGAAGATCCCGAGCGGGACGCTGGCCCAGCCTACTGTCTCACGTCAGCAATTGTTGCTGCCATTTCCGCAATTCACCGACGTGTCGCTCATGAACTCGACCTCCGGGAACTCCGTCTACCATTCGCTGCAGGTGAAAGCGGAGAAGCGGATGTCGAAAGGCTCCAACTTTCTGCTGGCCTACACGTTCGGCAAGAACATTTCGGATGTCAATTCTTCTCTGGCCTCTTTCGGCAGCATCGGCAATGCCACCAAGGTGCAGAACTGGTACAACCTACAGGCCGAGCGATCGCTTTCCGAGTTCGACGTCGCGCAGGCTTTGGTTCTCAGCTACGTAGTGGAACTGCCTTTCGGGCCTGGTCAGGCGATCGGCAAAAACTCGCACGGCGTTGTCGCGCGGCTGCTGGAGAAATGGGAACTGGCGGGCAGCGCGACTTATCACAGCGGATTCCCGCTGGTCCTCACGACTACCGTTGCGGGAGGCGGAAACCGGCCCAATAGCGTGGGACGCAGCGCCGACATTACACAATCGCGCTCCACGCAACAGCAAGTCTCTGAGTGGTTCGACGTCACGGCTTTCACGCAACCCGCGCCGTTCACGTTCGGGAATGTTTCACGGACTCTGCCGGACGTACGCGGACCCAGCCTGGTCAATCTGGATGCCGCCCTGATTAAGAACATCCGGGTCACGGAACGCTGGCGAGTGATGTTCCGGTCGGAGTTTTTCAATGTCTTGAACAACACCAACTTCTGGCTGCCGAACACGGCGCTGAATAGCGTCCAATTCGGACAAATCAGCCAATCGTCGGGTCAGCCGCGAGTCCTGCAGTTCAGCCTGAAGGTTCTTTTTTAGAGCGGTGCAGCCTTCCCGGAAACCCGGTTACCAACGGCGGTGATATCAGCGTCACCTGGCAGGTCGTCAACGGCTGGGCGAGCGGGACCTCGCATCATGCAGTTCGCGGTGAGCTACGAATTGTGAGTCGCGATTCTGCCGGATCAGCGCCATGCTATTGTCGTATCCGGCAAAATTAAGCTAAGGATCTATTTCTTGATACTATGCGCCGATTTATGAACCGCCGTCAATTTGTTGAGAAGAGCCTCGCGGCCAGCATCGCGGCCGTAACACCCGCCACCGCCGCTCAAAAGCCCCGGCGCCGACCCAATGTGCTTTACGTCTTTGACGATGAACATCGCTGCCAGTCCATGCCCGGCGAACCCTATGGCGACTCGATTGTCGCGCCCAACCTCGATGCTTTTCGCAAAGCCAATTTTTCAATGGATTGCTGCATCTCCAACTATCCTCTCTGTTCGCCTTACCGCGGGATGTTGATGACCGGCCTCTGGCCCTTCCAGAACGGCATCACTCGCAACTGGATTCAACTCGGCACGGAGTTCAAGTCGATCGGGCATGCCTTTGCCGACGCAGGTTACCGAACATCCTATGTCGGCAAGTGGCATCTATCCGGGCCCGGACACGATCGCGCTTTTGTCCCACCAGGTGCGCACCGCCAGGGATTCCAAGATTGGCATGTTTGGGGAGCCGTCGACAAACACATGAGCTACTCTTTCACGTTTGATCCGGATACAGGTGAAAAGATACAGCCGGAGGGTTACCAGGCCACTCTCATGACCGACCAGGCGGTTAAGATCATCGAGGATCGACATGGTGATAAGCCATGGATGATGATTGTCTCCTGGCATCCGCCACACTTTCCGGTCGACGACGCGCCCGAAGCAGACGAAGCATTTTTCTCAGATAAGAAAGTGGCTCTCCGCCCTAATGTCGAGACGGGAGAGGGTAAAGGGGCGGTCTCGTCCACCGAGTCGATCGAGCGGTTTCATCGCGGCTACTACGCTCACATTCGCGCCATTGACCGTGAGTTTGGCCGCCTGCTCAAGGCTCTTGACGACAGCGGTCAGGCACAGGATACGATCGTGATCTTCACCTCCGACCACGGGGAGATGGCGGGCTCCCATGGTCGGATGTACAAGCAAGTGCCCCATGAGGAATCCGCACGCGTCCCGTTTTATGTTCGCTATCCAGGCAGCACGCCGAAGGGTGGCAAGTCCGACGCCCTGTTCTCCTCGATCGATATTTATCCGACAGTTTGCGGACTTGCCGGCGTACCCATACCACTGCAACTCAAGGGGAAAGACTTCTCGGCGACGCTGCGCGGGGGGAAGACGCCTGCATCCGAAGTGGTCTTTCTGATGAACATCAGCGAACCGGAGGTCATCAAGGACTTCACACCGGCAAACGGAGGTGGACTTGCGCCTCCCGAGTTTCGCGGTCTCCGTTCCAAGACCCACACGTATGCAGTTGCGGCCGACGGCAGATGGCTACTCTTCGACAATCGGAGTGACCCCTATCAGATGCACAATCTCGTAGACGATCCCACACAAAGGCCGCTCATGGACCATTTTGATTCTCTGATTCAGGCTTGGCTCAAGGATGCTCATGACCCATTCCAATACGCGACTGCCGTGAGCAGGCGGTCTGAGCTACCTGCGATCTAAGGAGGTCCATCGATGCAGAACGGAATCGAGTTATCGGCATAAAGTTTTTTCAGGGCGGCGAACTGTCAACCTGCGGATGCCGCGTCGTCAGGACCAGAACATCGCAACTTCCACGACACGTTCCTGTTCGCTCCCAACCATATTTGGTGCGAAGGCAGCGATGGGATAGTGCGTAACCACGGACAGACTTTCATTCACCTGATAAGTCCCGGAATACCCGATGAACCCTTTAGCGGCCGCGGTGTACTCCTCGGGCGTGGCGTCCCTTAAGCTGTTTCCGCTGAGATTTGGCCGGCCTGGAGCCATGAGCACAGCCGAGACATAGCCGTCAGCCGTATAGGTGAGAAGACCTTCGGGATGGAGGCCGAAAGGATGAACGTGAGGCATTCCTGCCGTGACGTCGCTGCAATGTCGCAGGCTCCAGACACCAATGAGGGCCAAGGTAATTGGGATGGTCCCGGTATTCGAACTATTCGGCTGATGCTGCATGGCGGCGGTCCTCATGTAACCGGTAGTCTGTGTAGCCGCGTTCGTCGCCACCATAAAAGGTAGTCCGATCATAGGCATTCAGAGGGAAGCCTTTCTCGATACGTGCCACTAAATCGGGATTTGCGATGAATAGCCGGCCGAAAGCGATGGCGTCCGCGTGGCCCTTTTCAATCGCTTCCGTCGCTGTCGCCGGCGTATAGGCAGCAGCCGAGATTAGCGGTCCGGTGAACCTGGGCCGAAACAGTTGTACGTTATTCAGCGCGCCGGCGTGCAGATCGTCTGACAAGCCGATCTCCGACCCACGGCCCTCGATCAGGTGCAGATAGCTGATCTTCCGCTGATTCAGAGCTTCGATGACACAACTGAAGAGTTCGGCCGGACGGCTATCATGAATGCCGCCATATTGGCCGAAAGGCGAGAGCCTCACACCTAAAACATGAGTTAGGATTGCGGCGCGGACTTCATCCACAATTTCGAGCAGCAGGCGAGTCCGATTCTGAAGGCTGCCGCCGTACTCGTCCGTCCTTTTGTTCGCACCCTCTTCCAGGAACTGGTCTACCAGGTGGCTGTTCGCGCCCTGGATTTCCACTCCGTCGCAGCCAGCCTCGACGGCATTCTTCGCAGCCTGTCGGAAACCTGAGGTGGATGGTGGTGGCCTCTTAATAAGTTGGGGTCTAGTGACTTGGACAGCCTCCCGAATTCGCCCTCTCGGCATAAGTCCGGTTAAATCCCGCGTAGGCGTTTTGGTCCCCATCCCCGTCACCATAGCCGGCTACCACTAATCTTTTGCAGAATTCGCCATAACTGTCCGACCTGTCGTGAACCTCTTGTGCCTGAATCCCTGTAGACAGACCGAATATGCGGATTGCATAGTTAAGTCCTTGCCTTTTCGACTCGCCCGAACGTTGCGGTATTACCGATGCTGACCGCAGGCGTCGCAAAATGGGGTGGGAGACAGCAACTGGAACTACTCATCAGAGGAATTCCGAGAGTGCTTTGCCGCATTTCTCAGAAAGTGAGCCGCGCGCCGACCTGAAGCAGTCTCATGGTTGCGGCGGAGGTAATCCAGCCGAACTGAGGAGACGACAGCGTCGCGTTGGGCGCACTCAGATTGACCCAGTTGAAGGCGTTCGTTGCCTCGCCCCGGAGCTCGAGCGTCATCCGCTCGCGCAGTTGAATGGCGCGAAGGATCGCCAGGTCGACGTTCCGGAAGCCCGGCGCACGGAGGTAGTCGCGCGGCGTGTTACCGTCGGCTCCGCCCGGTCCGATGCCACCGGAACCATTGGCGACGAATGCCGCAGTGTTAAACCACGCATAGCGGCTGACGGCGCGGTTGCGGCCGGGATCCAGGAACGGATCGACGCCCGGAACCAAGTTAGGACGATTGGTGGTAGATGGATCGCCGTTCAAGGCAGCGCCCGTCACCACGTTAACGGGCAGGCCGCTGTTAAATGTGGCAATCGGAGAAATGGTCCAGCCGTTAAGCAGGTGCTGAACCAGGGAACCGCGGCCCTTGTAATAGTCGAGCTTCCAAGTAGCGTAGATTGTCGAAGTGTGACGACGATCCACATCCAGAGGGCCGACTTCTTCCGACCGATTATAGAAATCCTGGACTCCGCCGGCGGTGCTCACGCCATTATTGCTGGCGGTTGCCGTCGCTTTGCCGAAAACGTAAAAGCCGGAGATCATCAGGTTGCGAGTGAGCGGGCGGGTGGCTGAGATTTGTAGCGAGTTATAAGAGGCTCGATCATCGGCGATGAGGTAGGAGACCACACCCAACGCACCGTTCTGGCCGTAGGGCCGGCGGCTATTGGCGTTGGATGTGGTGGCGCCGGGAGCCCAAATGGGAGCGTTCGCGTCTACCTCGAGGGGCAGGTGCCGGGAAAGCGTTCCCACGTAGGCGACCGTCACGCTCAAGTTCTTCGCCACTTGCCGTTGAATTGCCGCGTTCAACTGATAGGTTAGCGGCCACTGATAATTTTGGGCTATGGTTTCAACGCCTGCATTGGGCAGGAAGCGCGGATTCGTGGGACTGAAAGTATATGGGAAGAGGCTGGTTCCGTTCGGGAACGAAGCAGGGCATCCGATAACGTTGTTGCCGTACGGATGGGTGAGTGATTGGATGCAAGTAAACGTCTGACGAACGGCGAAAGGTTGCGAGTTCGCCGGTTGATTCCATTCGTTGCCGGTGACCGAGCCGTAGAAAACGCCAGCGCCGGCGCGAACGGCGGTTTTACCGTCACCGAATGGATCCCAAGCCAGGCCCACGCGAGGCGAAATGTGGTGGTAGCGATTCCCCGCGATTCCGCGTGAGACACCCGGGTCGCCGGGGAAGAGCACGCCGAGGGGGGCTGTCGGCACCTTAGTGGACTGCACGCCCGGAACGAACGTCGCGGTTAGATTCTGACTCTCGACGGGAGCGGTCTGGACATCCCAGCGGAGTCCGAGGTTCAAGGTCAGATGGGGCAAGATCCTATAGTTGTCCTGGACGTAAAGCGCGCCATACCAACTGCTCATCAAGCCGTGGTAGGGAGTGTCCTGTTCCATAGAATTGACCTGGCCGAGGATGAAATCGGCCAGAGAATTTCCGGTGGTCCCGGGGAAGCCGGCGGAATTGAAGTTAAAGATTCCGAAATTGTCGAGGTTGCCGGCCAGCACGTCCTTTTCGAGCGATATCTCGCCGCCGATATCCAGCGTGTGTTTGCCTTTGGTCATGCTGACGAGATTGCGGATGGAATAGAAGTCGGTGTCGGAGACGGGTCCGGCAAGAGCCCCGCCGGCGCTGAAGTATCCGGAGACGCTGATGTCGGGAAGAGTCTGCGGGCCTTGGGTTCGATAGTCGGAGCCGAAGGTCTCGAGTCCCGTGGTGGGAAGGTTGATCCGGCCTCCTGCCACGCGGGTTACGGTCAGCCAGGTCTGGTTAATGATCGAGTTGCTGATGGTATGGACATCGCTGATGTTGGTGACGTATTGTTTTGCGAAGGACTGGTTGGTCATGTACGGGATGCTGCCGTTGCCGTATGCGTTCTGTTGGGTGTTGAGATAGAAGAAGCTGGCCGAGAGGTGGTCCTTATTGGTGAGGGACTGGTCGTATTTGCCCAGGTATTCATCCTGATTGGTGGGCCCGTTGAAGTAGCCGTTCCACGAATTCGTCGTCGCCGGGTTCATCGAGGAGGTCAACAGCGGCGTGATGAACTTGCTCATCAGCTTTTGCGCCGAGGGGTCGAGAACCGTGGTGGGGACGCAATTGGGCTTGGGAGTCTGGCAGTTTGGCGAGGCGTTGGTTCCATCGTACTGGATCTTTGTTCCGGGCTGATAAACCGGTATGACGTTGCCCTTGCTGTCCTTGAGTTGAGTAAAGTCGCCCTCGATCATGTCTTGGCCGGGAAGGATGGCGCCGGTCAAATTCGTGCCGACAATCTGGCGCAGTCCGCCGTAGCTGAAGAAGAAGAAAGCCTTGTCGTGCTTGACGGGTCCGCCAACTGTTCCGCCGAACTGGTTGCGGCGATAGTGCGCGGGCGTCGATTGGTTCCAGGGAATGGCGTTGAGCGCGGTGTTGCGATTGAATTCGAACAGCGAGCCATGGAACTCGTTCGTGCCGGACTTGGTCACTGCCGTGACGACCGCGCCCGACATGCGGCCGTATTCCGCCCCGAAGTTGTTCGCTTCGACGCGGAACTCCTGGAGTGCGTCAGGATTGGGAAGCGGGTTGCCATAGTTTCTCAGGCCGGTCATATTGATGCCGCCATCGAGGTAATAGCTGACGGTGGGCACTCCAGCGTCAATGCCGCCATTGATTTGAACCTGTGTGGAGGGAACGCCGATCTGGAAGTTTGGAGTGCCGTTGGCGTTGCTCTGCGCGCTGGAACTATTGGCCATTACGCCCGGAGTCAGAGAGATCTCGGCGTAGACGTTCCGGTTGACGAGCGGCAGCGAAACAACCTCGCTTGGCGAAATGGTGCTGCCCAACGCGGCTGTTGTGGTATCCACGAGCGGAGGTGCCGCAGTGACTTCCACCGTCTCGGCTTGGGCACCGAGAGTAAGCGTAGCGGATAGGGAGTTGGTTTGATCGACGGCGATCACGACGTTCTCGGCCACGTACTTCTTGAAGCCGGTTGCGGTGATCTCCACCTTGTAACTGCCGACGGGTAGGTATTGCACAAGGAACGCGCCATCCGCGCCAGAATTCACGGTACGGCTAAATCCGGTTTCCGAATTGGTCGCCTTGATCGTGGCAGATGGCACCACGGCTCCCTGCGGGTCAATCACCGTGCCGGTAATGCTGCCGGTGATTCTCTGTCCAAGCACGGTCGAACCGCCGCACAGGACTATGACTAGCATTGCTAGGATACGCCGTCTGAGTAGGCCGTTCGCCCGGAATGGGGAAGTACTTGCTTCGTTTGTCGCCGCTGCAGGGCGGCGGGTTATTTTGCTAATCGTCACGGTAGTGCCCTCACACTCTTCCTATAGAACGCTAAACCGAGACTCGACGCAATCCCATCAGAACTTCAGGCGCGCGCTGAATTCCAACTGACGCGCCGAATTCGCGGTGCTTGTAATTTGACCGAACGTTGCGGCATTACTGATGCTGACCGCCGGCGTGGCAAAAGCCGTGTGGTTGGTTAGGTTGAAGGCATCAGCCCGGATGTCGAGCTTTAGCCTCTCTCCTATTGAGATTTGCCGGATCAGAGAAGCGTCGAGTTCCCAATAGCCAGGTCCGTAGTAAGCATTGCGCATAATCCTTGGACGATGGACTTAACGAAAGACGCGTTTTGTCTTTTCACAAGAGCGGCGGGATGGCCGATTGTCGTGGGTGATTCGTGACAGCAAGAATAAGGACCAGAAGTGGGAACTGTCCGAAACTTACCCGCAGCAGATCACTCGCGACTACGCCATTATCACCCGCGTGTTCGAACAGGGCGGCCAACGGGAAGTGATCTCCGCGGCGGGGATGAACCACTTTGGGGCGCAGGTAGCGGCTGAATTCCTTTGCGACCTGCAGTTTTGGCGTGAACTTGCAGGGAAGGCTCCTGGGGACTGGGCGAAACGTAGTCTACAGGTGCTGCTGGAAACCGAGATCGCCGGCAACAAGCCTGTCCATCCGCGGGTCATCGGAACGGAGTTCTGGTAGGAGAATTTCCAATGCGAATGACGGCCACTCATCGGGTGGCCTGAAGGACTGGTCCCTACGGGTCGGCAGTACGATTGGCCGACTTTCAAACAGAACTTAGGCGGCGCTTCAACGCCGTTCCAATCTCGCAGATTCATCAAATGGCGCGAGAAAGGCCGTGTCAAGAACCTGTATCGATCGACTGATGCCGCTGTTCCCAAGACCTGAGCGGTTGCGGCTAAGCTAATCGCAAGGGTTGCATCGTAAACGCGGTGGCTCCTTGTGGCCCGGACATCTGTCTTCGAGATGGTACTGGCAAAGCAGGTAGACCCGGCTGATGCAGCACACGTTTTTGGGAAATCGGAATTTTACCTCCGTTCGTTTGCCGGACGACGGCAGAGGACCAACCCTGGTCTCGACCACGCCGTAGTACAGCCCGGGCCAATCCTCGCTCAGCACGCAATGAAAGCGCCGCTCTTCCCTCCCGTGTCCTCGCTCCAGTTCGATTTCGTAGCCGGCCGGAGTGGGGTCCTGGCAGCACGGGCATTCGCCGGGACATTCGCAGCCGCAATGTTCGCAGCGGTCGAACAGGAGGGCCATTTTCTCGATGTACAACTCGCGATGGCCGGGGACAAACGGGAACATATTACGGCCGAAGCGGAGCGCCAGATGGCGTTCTTCATGGCGGTGATCGCGGCGATGTTCGCCATCGTCGCCGCGTTGGTGTTCGGCGCAATCGCGGCGGAACAATTCCCACGCGTCCGCAAAGTCGTGGCGGACATCGAAGAGACACCATCCGTCTCCAGGGAGGGCATGTTGGGCGGCTTCGCGCGCCGCATCGCGTAGCCGCGCGCCGCCTTCCCGCGACGTATAGTTGAGGTGCAGAATGTGGTCGCTCAGGGTTTCCATCGGGAAGTAGTTGTTCTCCTGCGGAAGCTCGATACGCCACCGGCTGACGGCACCGCGGAACTCGAACGGCAGATAGCGGTCGTCGTGGAAGCTGAGTTCGAAAAGGCCGGAGTCATTCTGCCCGGTCGATGTTGCAATCGCTTCGGTGGCGCCATATTCGCGTACCACCCGGCCATCGTGGAGGCACGCCTGATATCCATTGCCTTTCCTGACACAGTGGCAGCACAGCGCCGGGGGCGGGCTCAAGAGCGGGTCGACACGCGTGGCGCTCCGTAATAGGGTCAACCGGCAATGCACCTCGTTGTAAGGACCCGAGACGCACGGGATGGTCAGCGTAACGTTCCTGATGCGGCGCATATATTGGCCGGGATAGTCTACATCGAACATCCATTCGGGAACCTCGATCTCGCAGTGGCCCGTTACCTTCAGGCGCAGGAATTCTCTGGGAAACTGCAGGCGCAGGGAGATATGCTTGGTCAGTTCGTACTCCCGGCGATTGACGTCGACGTACTCCTTCTCCATGCGGGCGACATCGAGTTGGAGTTTCTCACCCGCTAGCAGACCTTCATGCAGATTGTCCCAATAATGGCAGCCGATGAATTTCCGGTCCGTATGGCCCCGTTCGAAATTGTAGGCATGCTCGGCCTGGCGGGCTTCGCACAACGCCAACTCGTAAGTCTGATAGTAAATATCGGCGACATGTTTCTGGAGATACAGGTAGGTGGCGTGGTTGGTGAACTTGTCGCGCAAAATATCCAGCATCTCGGTCGACTGTTCGATCACGCGCTGCTGGATGTCCAGTTCCCGCAAGGCCCCATGCCTGCGCCTCTCCGCGCCGAGGATTAGCAATTCGGTCTGCTCGATCTGGATGTCCAGGATCTGAACCTGGTGCACCCACTCCTGCAGCCGTCGGTCCCACCCGGCCTCGGTCAGGTCGAGAGCCGCCGAAGTGCTTGCTATATCCGCCACGGTGTTGGCGATTCGCGCCCCGGTTTTGAACCAGCCGGCCATCTTGGTGCCGACGGGTATCTGCACGAAATCCACTGTGCCGACGAAGACATCCGGGACGACGTCCATCGCCTCCGCGATAGTCTCCAATACGTTCGCCGCCGTGCGGCTGGCGTTCGATGCATCCATCTCTGTCACGTAAGCGTTCTCGTTGGCGATCAGCCCGTTGGCGATCAGGTTGGCGTAATAAATCCGGCTGGCCTGGTCGGCCGCTTTGGTCTTCTCCAAAGCTTGCACTTGCCAGTCGGCATCGCGCCATTGCTCCTCACGCACCTTTCGCGTCAATACCGCCAGTTCGCGTTCGTGGCGTGCACGAACCGAAGCTAGGAACTCGGCATCGCCTTTCTCGAACATCGCGAGCAGCATGCCGCCCAAGTCCCGTACCTGGGCAGCGCGCTCCTTGGCTTTCTGAATCAGAAACAGGAAGCGATAGGGAGTGTGGGGATGGCAGCAGCCGTTTTCGCAACAAAGGCTAACGGTGCTGCGCCAACAATCGCGCACCGGATCGTCGCCCCAGTATTGCGCGTCACGCTTCTCGCCGGCTTCGCGCAGCCGCCAGGCGCTCAGACAATCATGGATCAGCGCCACGCGGTCGTCCAGGCGGTCAAACAGCATCATGAGCCGGGGGTTAATGGGCGCGGGCAGGGGATCAAACGTCGCCACCGTCTGATTCGTCTTGGCTGGATTTATCACCATGTGCGGGTGCGGCCCCATGATTTTCCGCATAGTGTCGAATAGCAGGCTGGCCTGTTGAAACTCTTCGGAAGAATTACGGCGCATCACGGCGTCGCCCCATTCGAGCAGAGTTTCCAGGTAATGGAGCAGAATCGAACGGTCCCGCGCTTCGTGGCAACTTATCTTGGTCGTGTCGCAACAGCAACTGTGATCGGGTTCCCGCCGCGGCTCCTGGACGTCGCCCAGCGCCGGATCATTCGTACGCACTGGAGAGGGAGGCGCCTCCTTTTCGCACTTCGCCCACCGGTTGTCGCGGTCGAGCGGATTGTAGACCAGGTCGTACCATTTGAGCGCCGCCTCGAACCGGCAGTGCGCGCGCAGGGCGTGAGCCACCGCGACCGACGGGGAGTACAGCGACCAGGGGAACAGCCTTTCCCCTGGCAGGAAATATACAAAGTAGGGATAGCAGATCAGGCCGCCGGGAGGCGGCGGAGGCAGCGGCGGCGCCGGAGGCACCACCAGGTCGCCGGACTCGACCGCGACATCGGGAACCATGTCGTAACGGAACCCTGCCTTCCCCGTCACCGAATCTGTGACGTCGAAATAGAGTGAATCCAGAACCCTTCCCTCAAACGTGATATCCGGCGTGCCGCCTGCCTTGACAGGCACTCCCCACACCGACCGGCGGGGCTGCTGGAACTCGCCGTTATGGACCCGACACCATGCCAGGCGAACCATCGGTTCCGGCGGCCACTCGAGCATTGATGGCAGCTGGCTGGGCTCGTGCCACGGCGTCGCATCTTGCGTGTTCGGATCGTAGTATTCGGTTTGCTGGCCGTCGAAGTTTCCGCTGTACACCGGTTGGGTCGCAGGATCGAAGTACTTGGCGTCGATCAGCCAGAACCAGTATTCGTCGATGTGCGCGGGATGTTCGCAGCCGCACTCGCAGCAGCACGAAACGCAGCACTCGTCTTTTTTCTCGGGCTGGCCGCGCTTGACCGGGCGGCCCGGTTCGTCGTGACATTTGTGCCGCGGCTCAAACTTTGTGGAGGCTGGCGGATAAGCAGCCGCGGCAACGCGAATAAACCTGGCGCCGAGCCGGATGGCGCATTCGATCCAGAAGGGCAGCTTCAGCGCCGTAGCCGCGGGAGCCGGCGGCAAGGCTGCAATGCCCGGTACTTGCGGCGGGGCGGCCAAGTCCGGAACCATGGTGATCCAAGACGGCCGCGCCTCACGTTCCGGTGTGGCCAACAAATTGAGGCCTTCTCGCGGAGCTGGAAGTATTTCCATTTCCGCCGGGTCGCGCTGCTGCAGCAGACAGAGGCCGGGGTGCATGGGCGGCAGGTGATCCGGCCAGTAATCGACTCCCCCCGGCTCGGCGATGGTCAACGTTACCCGCTTGAGTTGCTCATCGAGGAAGTGGAAGGCTTCGACACCCTTGGCCTTATCCAGTTCATGCCATTCGACCCAATTTTCCTTGTACAGTTCACGACGTTTGCAGGCTTGCCAGACATGGAAAGTCGCAAAGCGGGACTCCCACATGTGCGCGAACGCCTTGCTGATTTTCCAGCCAGGCTCAAGGCCCAGGCGTGCTCGCTGGATGAACGTCTGGACCGCACTAATAGCCTCCTCGATCCGGCTGGCCTTTTCGCACAGGCCGCAACGCACATCGAGCAGCAGAAGAGCGCTCAATTCCTTGGAGGTGTGGGCAATCCCGTTGGGTCCGCACAGATAGCTGATGAGCGCTTCACGACCTCGCTCGCGCAGCCCGTTGTCGAGGCGTTCGACGTCCTCGTAGCGGCGTGGCGCGCCATTTTCGAAGCACCCGTCGCAGACAAACTTCAGAAGATTGGCGTTGCCGGTTTCGGCCTGCCCGAATACCAGGGCGGCGGGATCGTTGGAAGCCCACAGGTCCGGACGGGCTCGCGTCATATCGTCGACTGTAAAACGGCTCCACAACCGGCGTAGCCATCCATCCGCGTGCCACGCGCGCACCATCCAGCGGTCGTCTTCCAGGTCGCTGCTGGTTACGGCGTAAATGGGCGAGTTCTGATCCTGGAAATAATGCAGGTCCAGGCGCCAGTGCCTCTCGTCCGCGCACATGTGGCGCAGCAGGCTGTCGGGATCGGCCGGCTTCTTTTCGAACGCCTCGGCAAACAGCAGCCAGAGATGACGCTCGCACCCGGCGCGCACCTGCCTGCGAACGCAGTCGTAATCGAAGATGCGCTCCCACCAGTCGAACATCGCCTGGATGCGCCGCGGAGCAGGATGCGTGCGGCTATCGCCCGCCGGCGAATGATAGTCGTCCCGCACAGGGAGAAAGTTGAAATCGAAGTCAGCGTGATGAATACTGAACGTGGCCGGACCCGTGCGGTAGCAGGAAGAGCCGGCGAACCGCTCTTTCCGCGCCAGCATGTAGCCCAGCTCGGAGCCTGCCCCAGCCCGGCGCTCGGCGGATAAAGCGAAGCGGTGTGAAAATAGCAGAGCCTTGAACGCCCGTTGGTAAGTCCTCCGGATATCTCGCAGAGAACTGGTGTAGAGTCCGCTCAGGAAACTCGACGGCGAACCTGAGAGTCCGGCGACCGCGAGGGTGTCGTGTTTCTCGATGCGGACGAGTCGGTCGTGCGGAATAGCGACCAGTTTGTGATGGCTGTCGGGACCGGAGTATTTGATCTCGAATCCAGTATGC
Organism: Terriglobia bacterium; assembly: GCA_963777595.1. Taxonomy (GTDB): domain Bacteria; phylum Acidobacteriota; class Terriglobia; order Bryobacterales; family Bryobacteraceae; genus CAVVFX01. The sequence goes on along the minus strand of CAVZRE010000013.1, from coordinate 5,781 downwards.
TGCGGTCCCGCTTCACCGGCCCCGTGAAGATATTCTGGCGCATGCTGTACCAATTCCACCGTTAGCTCATAGGCGCCACGCTTGAGCGGTAGGGACTCGTTGCGCAGATTCTCTTCTCCGCGCCAGTCGTGGCGCAACAGGACCCAGGTCTTCTGGCCCCGCTTCAGAATCACCTTCCAGGAACGGTGTCGGGCGGATTCCAAGCGCGGTTCCTCGTGTTCCGGAGCGGGCGCGCCGGCGCAGAAACGATAGTCCCCTTCTTCGTCGACCAGCAGCGCGCCGCGCCATGTCGCGTTGAAACCTTCCGCGCCGCCCAGCCAGCGCCCCGACGAGTCCTGCATGGCGAAACCATTCCGCACCGTGACGAATTTCATCTGCTGCGGCGTCAGAACCAGACCCATCGACGGGAGCACCGTCGGAACCGGACAGTTTTCGCGGTCGAGGGCCGCTCCAAACGCCGTCGTGGGCCCGCGGACTTCGCGCCAAACCACCTTGCCTTCGACTTCGAACTCGCCATCGAGCCCCGTTCCCGCTAAGCCGAGCAAAGCGGCAAACGCGCCGCCGTTCGGGGGAGGCGATGGCCAGGTCACCGTCGGCATGTGGCCGTCGTCGTTTTCCCACGGCGCCGTCGCGAAGTTTTCGTCCGCGTACAAATGCCGAAGCACCAGGAGCGCGGTCTCCGCTCCCGCAGGCCGCTGCTGGTGAGTGGCCGCTTCCACGTGCTCGGCCAGATGCTGCGCGATCGTGCGGCATCGAGCGTGGCATAGCGCGAACTGCCTTCGGAAGTACCGCCAGCGATGCTCTTGATCTTTCTCTTCGATCAGAATTTGCTCCGCCTCGCCGAAATTGGAAAAGAGCAGAGCGAACCCGCTCAGCATCGAGCGCGGGCCGAAGTAGACATCCTGTACGGCCTGCTGCTCGGGTGGCTGGAGCGATTGAACATGAGTCAATTGCGCCAGCACGTCTTCATTGCGCAAGGGCAAAACCGCCCACAGTTGCTTGGCCGCGACGTCGTAGTGGAACGGCCCTTCGGGCGGTGTATTCCAGATCGCGGGAGTGGTGACCGCGAGAGCCCCGTTGAATCGGCGAGCCGATTGCGAAGCCCCCAGCATGCCGGGGAAAAAATGCTCGCCGAACGCGAGGACCTCAGCCGCATCGAATCCGAATTCATGGATGAGGGCCGACTCGATACGCTGCCAGGTCCAGTGGTCCGCGTCTTCGTCAGAGATGTGGACACGCAGCAGTTTGCCGCGGAGTTCCCACAGCGAGTGGCGGCGCTCTTCCTCCGGAAGTCCGAGCGGCAAATCCTCCGCGTCGTCCTTTTCCTGGAGCGGAAACGGGTCTTCGCCGTCCAGATGCGGCTCGGCGGTAAAGAGGAACAGAATCTCGCCGATCCCGAAATCGGAGGCGTAGATCTTGGCCAGCAATTCGGCGAATCGCAGTGTATGGGTGGGCGCCGCATGCCAGTTGTCCGTCGGCGACGCCGGGTCGAACCCCGTGACGCGGGAGAGCGCATCGAAGTTCGACTCCAGCAGCTTGAGGAATTCGGGCCCGCGGCGTTTGTGGCATCCACATTCGAGGCATCTGGCGTGATACGCGATCCCTTCGATCAGTTGGTGGGCCGCCCATTGCCAGTGCTTCGAAGCAGGTCCCTCCCACAAGGAAAGCAGCCAGGTGCGGTCTGCGCCAGTCGCGCCGGCCGCGATCTCCTCGCCTGTCAGCTTCAAGCGGAATTGATCGCGAAGGATCTGGAACGCCGCGAGCTGGCGAATGAAATCGGAATCCCCAAAATGCAGGACCGAGCAGATATCGGCAAGCTGGCAGAAGGTGTAGCCGGCGCCACAGAGGTGCTTCAGCTTCCTCCAGAGGCGAATGAAAACTTCTATCGTCCAAAGCGCCTCAGCCGGGTGACCTTCCGGAAACTCGATCCGGAAATCCTCCAGACAGCAGGGTTCGCAATCGGGAAAAATGCCCGATCGTTCGCCGGCGTTGCGGAACTTGGCCGGCCCGCATTTCCAGAGCTCGATAAATTGGCAGTAAGTGAGGCAGGTGCGCCGGAGAAACTGCGGCAGACGTAAGACGATGTCGGTCCACAGCGTCCCCCCCTCATGCTCCGAGGCGAAGCCGTACAATTCCCATGGCGGAAGGCCAGGGTGACGGCCCTTGTCGTCCTGGCGCTTCCGCGGGGCGCAGTCGCGCGGCAACACTCCTTTGAAAAGCAACGTGTACTCTTCGCGCGAGATTCCCAGGTACTCGATCGCAATATCGATGCGCACCGGATACCGCCAGAGATGCGTCTGGAACTGCGGGGGTTGATCGATCGGGTCCAGCACGAACTCCGTGATGCACCGCCGGAAGGTCCGCATCTCTTCGAAACGGCACGAGCGGAAGTAATCTAGATAAGTCCGCGAGACATCCAGCGCCTGGTTGTAGGGAAGGCAGCAGGTGGAGAAATCGCCTTTCAGCTTGTCCCAGACAGCGGGCTCGACCGCGGCGTTCGCGGCCACGGGAGTCGCCGGAGTCGAGTACTCGGGCAGCGCATCGAAGATTTTGCCTGGCTGATGGCAAGGGTGCTTCGCGTCATGCGGAGGATGCTCTTCCCCGCTATGTTCTTCGCAGCCGCAACAGTCGTCGGCGCAGAGTTTATGTCCCGCGAGTTCCTCTTCGGCGGTGTTGTAAACCGTTCCGTGCTTCGTGATGGGAGTCGTCGATGCCATGAACTCCAGGCACTCGTTCACCATGTCGATGAGAGGAAGCGGGGTCTCCAGGTTGGCGCGCGTCACGGCCAGCGTGCCTACGGCGCCTCGCCGCAAGGCGATGTGTTCTCCCAGCCGTGTGTGCCCGCCGGCCGGATGAGCGAAGGGATGGTCGCAGGTGGAGCGCTCCGAAACCTCCAGCATTTCGCGCAGATACTCGATCGGACCCAGCGGCGATAGATAAAGGGGAGGAATGCAATCCGTCAAACAGCAGGGATTGATCGGGTGGAAGCCCGGCGGAGGCGGGGGCGGGAATACCAGCGGCGCGCCCGCGTTGGCGTAGATTGCCGCCGAGAAATCGTACGCCACCGTGCCTGTCAGCGCCTGTTGGAAGTCCGCGAAGGGCAGGTCCTGAACTTCTTCGCGTGTAGTGAATCCGCGAGCGAAAAGGGCCTCCATGACCGAGAACTCGAAACTTGCCGGTTTGCCGATTGCGGCGAGGCTATATAGTTCGTTGATAGTCCAGATGGTCTGGACCGCCCATGCCTGCGCCTGCGGGTCGCCCGGTACCGCGATCGCCGCGGCCGCTTCCAGATCAGCCAACACAAAAGGAAATGGGAACGCTACAAAGCCGGGGTAGTCCGCCAGAGTCCGGGCGATGACGTCGAAGGCCGGCACTCCGTACCTTTCTGCGGCGTCAAGCGCGACCGGCGGAAATAGCGGAGCGGCGGGGCTTGCTAATTGGAAGAACTGCTGGACGTATCGAATGAAGGCTGCGACCCGGGCGTTGAAATCGCCAGGGGCGGTAAAGGGAGGCAGTACCTGCGTCGGATTGCCCACCAGGAGAAGAAGGATTGGAAGCGAATCCAGCAGCGTCTGCCATTGCCCCGGAGTCGCGCTGGCGAGATGCGCGGCGTCGGGCAGGGGAACGGGGAAATTCGTCCTGATCTCGGTCGCCAGATACAAGGCTGGCTTAATCGGGTAGCCCTGGGTCAGTGCCCAAAGGACGAGATCCAGGAAGGCGGACGCAGTCACCCCCCCGCTCGCCTCACCAGGCCAGAAGTTCGTAACATCGTCACCCGCTTTGTAGGTTGTCCAAGGAGACGCCGTGGCAGGGAAGGCTTTCCAGTCTTTCCAGATCTGTCCCGCGTTGGGGAACGTGCCGATCGGCCACAGCGGCGCAGTCGACGACGGAGGAACGTAGAGCGCCTCCAGGATTCGCACGGCCTGCGCCGGATTCATCGCTGCAACGGTGATGTACCCGATGTTGACCCCGGCCGTCAGCCGGTTCAGATTCTGCTGCTGGTCCGCGCCCGTGGCCAGTTGATACCGCTGATCTTTGCTGACCTCGGTGGGCAACTCATACGCCAGGGCGTAGAAATATTCCGAAGGCACCCCCGCGTCGATCGCGCCCGTGAAGATAACCTGCGCCTCGGAAATAGTCGTGAGCGTCGGCGGCGTCAGCGGGTCGGGATTTGCCGGAAACTGCACCAGCGCCTGGGTTGCGATCCTGCTTTGGTGATGACTGTAGACTGCCGCCGATAGTGCGAAAACGTAATTGGCCAGTTGCAGCGCGGCGGCATCCCTCGTACCGTAAAAGCTGGCGAGGTTCGCTTCGAAGAGCAGCCTGTTTTGCTCGTTGGGATCGCTATAAGTGCCGGTGTTCGGCGGATCTGTGAAAAGATTTTCCAAGGTGTCCGGGGGCTGCGGCAAGGCTGCCTGTGGTCCGTAGATGATCTCGTTCGCGATGTTGGCGCATTGATCGACAGTCAGCTCGCCGATCTCAGCCAATGACACCGCGCCTGGGTCGCTCGAGAGAACCGCCGTAATCGCGCCCAGCAGTTGGGCGAAGTTGGGAGGATTGCCGTTTGTCGGCACCAACAACGATACGGCATCGGGATTCGTAGGCGCGGGAAGCGTGACGAACGCGCTGATTGACGTGTCCGCAATCGCCTGGTAATCGGCAGGAATCAGCGCGGCCCCGGGGGAATAAATCTGAACGTCGTAGTAGAGGCGCGTATCGAAGATCGTGGGTGCCGGGGCTAGCCTGACAAACTCGAGGCGCAGATCAGGCGCGATGTACTCCGCTCCCGATGGCGGCCCGAAGTATTCAATGACGGCCGTCGCTACCGAGTCGAGTACTCCGAGCGTGCTGTGCTGGACGATCGTAGTGGCCGGATTGAGAGGTAATGCCGGAGGCTGGAATTGCGCAAACCCGATCGCCGGCTCGGTCGGCGGTCCCAGCGTGTCGGCATGCGCCGTGACCAGATAGGGCTCGATGAACAGCTCGCCCGACAAGGAGTGACCGAGAAGCTGGTACTGGTGCCCCGCCCGGGTGCCGCGCCGTTCGACCTTCAGACCTCTTCCGGCCTTGACGTGCGAGCAATCCCGCCGGTCTTCGTAGCCGGAGAACAAGCGCGCGACCGGCACGTTCAACGCCTTTGCCAGTTCCGCGAGGGTAGCGATGGAGGGCGATGCCTGCCCACGTTCGATTTTCGAGAGCATGCTGGTCGACAGCTTGGCGCGTCGAGCGAGCTCGACAGCCGTGATCTCCAGATTGCGACGAAGCGCGCGCACCTGGATTCCGATCGTCATCTGGATTTCCGAAGGGCCGAAATCGATCGGAGCGCTCTCCTTCGGAGGGGTCCCGGATCTGCTTGCGCCGGAGGCACCGCCCCGCATCCTGCCTTGCGCCATCTTCACGCACCTCGCGAAATTCGCCTGAAAGCCACTCGAAATCGGGCTTGTATTGTCAGGCGAATTCGCGCGCAACAAGGCGCCGGAGCGAACTCCCGCACGCGGCAATGCTGGATTGCCTCGTCGCCGCTCTCCTCACAAGGACGGTCCGGCCAGCCCTCGCAAGCTTCGGCTATGAGAGAGGCAAAGGCGTGTCTTTTACAACTGCCCGAGCAGGGCCTCGGCTTCGGAGACATCGGCCTTGCCGGGCGTATCCTCGAACATCCAGCGACTTTCACCACGCCGTCCTCGACCAGCATCGAATAGCTCTTGGAGCGCGTGCCGAGGCCGAAGCCCGAACCGTCCATCGCCAGATCGAGCGCCTTGGCGAAATCGCCATTGACAATGA
>CAVZRE010000012.1:0-29551 GCA_963777595.1 Terriglobia bacterium | reverse complement strand
ATCGAAAGCCAAGGAGAACCAAAATGACAACGCTACGACTTACTATCTGCGCCGCTCTGCTGACGGTGTCCGGCACGATGCTGTATGGCAGCCCCATAGTGGTTCTGCAACCCGGCCCTTCCATCAGCGGCACCGCCGGTTCGACGGTCGGCTGGGGATTCGGCATAACGCCGGATCCCCAGTACGGGGTCTCGATCATCGCCACCTTCCTGGTGGGAGAAAGCAATCCCGGACTCGGAACCTATACCGACATCGTGAGTTACCAGGGCGGCCCGTCGGCGGGACAGCTGAATCCGACCGAACCGGACTGGGTCCAGCCCTTCCTCTTCAACGCTGATCCCTCGCTCGAAACCGGGCTCGGATCTTAACAGATCGATGCAGGCGCAACCGTCGGTCAGTCCGATACAGGAAGCATCTTCATAGAATACGAATTGTTCAACGTGGCGCCCGACTGTAGCGGGTGCTATGTGACCAGCGGCACCCTAGAAATGCCTTTCACGGTAACTGTCAACGACGGCGTATCCTCGACTCCGGAACCGGGGACACTGCTCCTGATGTTGGGCGCCTCGGCCGCTGTGACCGGATGGCGGAAGTGGCGGGCTTCGCTGCACACTCTCTAGGTTGGGAATTCGGAGGCCAGGCTCCGGCCGCGGACGTAAGTCTGCTGCCGGAGCCTTTTTTGTTTTTTGGGTGGGTCAACTTCAGAGCTGGACGTGCGGAACCAGTGGAATGATATTCCGGAATGCTTGGCGGGATCTCTAAACGATTGACTGCCGGATAGCCTTCGCAACCGCTTCCGATTTGGAATGAACGTGCAGTTTCTCGTACACATGGCGGGAGTGGAAGGAGACCGCGTGTACCGTCACCCCCATCTCATAAGCCGCGCTCTTGTAGCTGTGACCATCCACCAGCAGCTTGAGCAGGCGGGTCTCCGTGGGCGTCAGGCGGCAGGAGGACTCTTGCGGTGGAGCGACATTGCGGAAAAGCTGCACCACCTGTCGCGCAATCTCTGGACCATGGGTGCGCCGCCTTCATCGAGTTCGCGAAGCGAATCGAGCAACCGCGCGGGCGGTGTCTTTTTCGAGCAGATAGCCGCGAGCTCCGGCGCACATCGCAGCGAAAACCCGCTGGTCGTCGTCGTAGGAAGAGAGGATCAGGAAGAGAACGTCGGGAACGCGTTGTTTGAGAATTCGGATGCCTTCAATGCCGGTCATCCCCGGCAGTCCGATGTCGACCAAAGCGATGCGCGGTGGTGTGGACTGGATTCTCGGGATGGCATCTTCCATGCACGGAAACGCGCCCGTGACGGTGTAGCCGGCAGTTTCGCCAATCAGCAGCGAAAGTCCTTCGCGGATTTCGCGCACGTCCTCGATGATCGCTACCTGGAGCACTCTATCCAGCATATTCGTCTCGGCCGGCAGCCGCGCATCCTACTCGTTTTGGTAGGGGGACCCTACTTGGTTAACGGAACGCACAATTCTACTGTCGTTCCGCCCCCCGCCGAATGCCACACAAGCTTGCCGCCCAGGCTCTTGGCGCGTGCCTGCATACTCTCCAAGCCATGGTGGCCCGGTTTCACCTGCGGCCCGAAGCCCTTGCCATTGTCCGTGATGCGCAGCGTCAAAGTGCCTTGGAAGAAGCGCAGTTCGGCCTCCGCGTGAGTACAACCCGAGTGTTTCGCGGCGTTGTTGACCGCTTCTTTGTAGATGAGGTACAACTGCCGCAAGGTCTCGGGACTCAGGCTTTTCTGCAACGGAAGGTCGGTGGTGCGAAGTTCGAACTCGACGCCCTGAGCTTCGAAAAGTTGCGTGGCAAAAGAGCGCACACGGCGGATCAGATCGTCCAGGCGCTCCGTGCTGGCATTGGTGGCCCAAACCAGGTCGCCGACCGAGTCCAGGACTTCCCGGTGGTTTCCGCGATTCGGTCCAGAGTTTGCGCGGCCGTGGGGGCATTGCTCGTTCCCGCCGTGATGCCCCGCTGCCCGACTTCGCTCAGGATCACGATCTTCGACAGCCCGGATCCGATGTCGTCATGCAGGTCGCGGGCGAGGCGCGTGCGCATGCGCTGCAATTTGAGGATATTCCGAGACGGTAGCGATAAGCGGCGTACAATGCGCTCAATACAACGAGGCATGCTGCGAGAATAAACCACCAGTGCTCCCAAAAAAAAGGCTGGACCGTGAACTGCACGCTGGCCGGCTCGGATGGAATCGGGTTAAGCGACCGCACCTCAAAGGTGTAGTCGCCGGGCCGCAGATTGCTGTAAAGAGTAGTGCGTGAGGAACAGGCGTGCTCCATGACCGGTCGGCTCCCGCCAGTCGGTATTGATAACGCACGTTCCCCGTACCGGAAATGGCTAGGGCGAAGTAATCGATCTGCAAGGAGTTGCTGCCGGGCGGCACGTCGCGCGTGACCATCCGGCCCGCGGTCAAACGGGCAGACTCGAGTTGCCCGTTGATGCGCACGGCAGAGATCTTGACAGGGAGCGGTACCACTGGAGGATCAGGCAACGGATGGAGACGAGACACGGCTTTGTAGGCGCGAACCACAAATCGCCCGAAGAGTCGCGAACCGCATCCTGGATTTCCCCGGAAGCGAGTCCATCCGCCTGGGTATAGTGCACGATGCCTCCTGTCGAGGGATCTAGGCGGTCGACCCCGAAGCCTGTGCCTGAGTAGATACGGCCGAAGTTGTCCTCGGTGATGGCCTGGATCTCGTCGCTCGAGAGGCCATCGGCCGCCGAATAGCGGGTGACAGTAGGCTTGTCTGCGAGAGGATCGTCGATGCGGCCCAGGCCGCCGCGTCCCGAGCCCAGCCACAGGCGATGTTTGTGGTCCTGGTAGATATAGCGTACGCCTCCCGCCGGGATTCCGTCCGCGGGCGTTAAGACCTGAAAGCGCCCATTGCGCAGGCGGGCAACTCCAGTTCGATGTAGCCCGATCCAGATCTGGCCTGCATGATCTTCGGTAATGTACAACAGGGCAAAAGAGCTGAGAGGAGGCAGTCCGTCCGCTTCGGAGAACATGCGAATGCGGCCGGTATCGCGCTCATATACGCCCAGGGTGGTCTGTTGTCCGGGAGCGGGGTAGGCAACGATCGGGAGCGTGCTGAACCAAATGTTGCCTCGCGAATCGTGGAACACGTGCGCGACATCCTCGCAAGTGAGTCCTTGCGCCGCACCATAGTTCGCTATTGACTTCACGGTGAAGTTCGCAGTCGGTGGGTTCACTGGTGCCGCGAAGCGCAGCAACCCTCGGCTCGAACCGCTCCACCATTCGCCCCGCGCTCCGGTCGCGATCACCTCGTGCCAGGGAGTCCAGGAATCGGGAAAGGTGGGGGAGGGTGCGCCGGCCAGGTTGTAGCGCTCGAAGCCATCGTTTCTGAAGACGTACACAGCCAGCCCCGGCCGTGCATGCGTGGTAACCAGAGGTACGCCGTCTTGATTCAGAGTGAGAGAGGCGATTTGGGCGGAGGGCAGACCGTCGTGCTCATCGAACGTGACAAACCCGGTCGACGAGACCCGGATCGCGCCTGCTCCGTCATAACCAGCCCATAGATCGCCGGCGCTATCTTCGGCAAGAGTCTGGACGTCGCCCTTCGGGAAGCCTTCGGATTCGCCGACCCACTTCGGGACGAAGTTCCGTGTGGGGCTACGCGGAGCGACCCGGGCGAGGCCGGTCCGCGTACCGATCCACAGCGACTCATCCCGGCTACGGAGCAGGCTGCGAATTTCAGAGTTCTTCAACAGGACAGCCGGATCGAGTTGGATGGAGCTTGGCATTTTGAGGAATTCGCCTTTCGCAAGACCGGCACTGGTGCCAATCCAGATGGAACTGCCGTCGAGCAGCAGGGTCGAAACGAAGGGCGACGGAAGGTGGGTCAGCGAAGAAGGAGGCCCTGCGTGGTCGATGACGAAAAGGCCAGTCGATGTGCCGGCCCACAAATTGCCTGCGGGGTCCACCAACAGGGCGTTGATGCTGGGTTGGACGCCGCCGTGAACCAGCGGCACAAGTTGACGGCGGTGGGGATAGAAGAGTTAATCGCGAAGAGGCCAGCGTCGCTGCCGATCCAGATCGGCGGCATCCCTGGGCCGGCAACCGCGTTTACAGACCTGGCTTTGTTGCCCGTGGTGCTTCCCTCCGGAAGCGGATAAATGACAAAGCGTCGGGCTGCCTCCGGCTCCGCCGGGCAAAAACGCGCGGCGCCCGCCCCTGTGGCCACCAGAAAGTTGTCGTCCTGTGTCTGCACGATAGCTCGAACATCGCGATCCGGCAGACCGTCGGCAACACCGTAGTTCGTGAAAGTGTAGCCGTTGAAGCGCGAAATTCCCTCACCGGTGGCGAACGACAAGAAGCCTTCGCGATCATGGATGATCGCGTGAACGCTATCTCGTGCCAGGTTGTCGGCCGTGGTGTAACGGCGCACGGGAAGGCTCGCGGCCCACGGTCGGCTGGCAGCGAGCAAAAGCAGCAGGACGAGCTGCGGCCGTGAATTCCGCATCGGTGGGGAAGTACCGAAGTCGACTGCCCGTCAGGCACAGCCCGGAGAACGTGGACGCCGCTTGCTGTAAGTTCTTGATCTACCGGGACACTCAGTCCAGTTAGCCGGATTGGCGACCGTAGTGAGTTGGAACGCCGGCAGGAAGTTTGCTTCCAGGATCGTGGCCGGTGTGGCGGGCACCAGATAGGTCACCTGGGGCGTCTTGCCGGAAATGCCCTCGCCCCAATTGGAGAAGATGTAGCCCGAGCCGTTAGCGGCCGGGGACGACTGCCGGAGCCGTCAAGGTATGGCTCTGGTTTGCCGACCAACAGTAAGCTGCCGGCGTGGTGACGGTTGTTCCATCCACGGTGATCCGCAGTGCGCTGGGCGAAGAAGTCAATGTGGTTTGCGCGCGCGACGTTCAACGTCACAGTGATTGTTACGCTACTGTTGGTAGCGTAATCGCCGGAAATCGTGACGTGCGCAGTGTAGGTTCCGGGCGTTAAGTTCGACGGCACATAGCTGAACGTCAGGGTTGCCGGGACGTTGGTATTGTAGGCGGACGCCGCAACACTTAACCACGACTGATCGACGGCGACGGTGAACGGTCCGCCGTTAGTTACGTACACAGTCTGAGGGCCCGTGCAGTTGCCCAAAGTTAACGCGGAGGCGGTGACGACCAGGTTTTCGCTCACGTTCAGGACAACGGGCAGCGTGTAGGTCATGGCTCCGTAGACAGGGTCGCTCTCGGTGATCTGGACGTTGTTCTGGTGCGGGCCCGCGGGAAGGCTGTAGAGGTTGGAGGTGTTATACGCCGCCAGGATCGTCGATCCCCCCTGCCCTACGATCTGCAAGAAGGTGTTTGACTCGCCGGGCGCCGGTGCGGCACTGACGGTCAAACTTCCGCCGGTCCCGCCCTTTGTAAAACTGTAAGGGAAGGCAGGATAGGGGTCGACGCCCTTGTGCCAGTAGGTGTTAATCGCGGCTGGGGTGACCACCAGAGGCGGCCGCACGTTCTGGGGTGCGATCTTCATGTTGAGCCACACCGGCTGGTTGGAGACGCCAATCAGGTAATTGTCGATACCTTGCTCGTAGGGTGTTTCCGGAGCCCAGAAATGCCAAGTCGGGCCCAGGACCTGGCAATTCGACTCCCCTTCGTTCCACGAGCCGACCGAGGGACTGAGTGCCGTGGGCCACCTGAGAGTATTTTGCCGGTCGGGCAAACCGGTCCCGAGATTGGCGCACAATGCCGGATAGTAATTGCTTGGATCGTCTGGCTGCCATCCCGATAAGCCGTCGGTCGAGATCACTGCCGGAGTGCTCAGTGGTGTATTTGCATTCTGAGGCTGATAGGTCCATAGCGCACTCTGTTGCCGCTGGTCCGGATTGGGGAAGGTGAAATCGTAGGTGAGCAAGATGGAGCCCAGGGAACTGACGAACGACGGTATCGGGCTGCCGTGGTAAGCGGACGGGCCGGCGGCCCAGAAATCCAGACCGATGAGTCCATAACTGCAGCGGACTGCCGTCGACACGCCAGGCGGCGGCAGCAGCCCAACTCCACCATGTTGATAGGTGCTGTTGCTCTGACCCGTAGCGTCGTCCCACCAGCTGACGATGGTTGAGCCCAGTGACTCGAGCTGGAGTTGCATGGTTGACAGCGCATTGCTTCCGCTGCGATCTTCCGCGACGAAGGCAAACTGCGTCAGGCTGCGACCCGGGACCGACTGGCCATCCGTATTCTGGCACCCACTCCAGCCTTGGGAGTCGGTGTATCCGTCGTCGAGAACGTTGCTGCTCCAGTCCCACATGACTTGGTTCAGCGTTTGGGTTGGATCGGTTTCCGAGCCGATAATCATGATCTGGTTCCTCTGCGCCCGCAGTTGTCTCAGCGAGAGGAAGGGACCGGTGGTTTGCGAAATCGCGGCGTTCGGCTTGTAGATCTTGGAGCCGAAGTAGTAGTTGAGAACCTGTGCGACCAGCTGCGTATAGCTGGCGCCGACATCGTGATAGAGCCGAAGGACGACGAACTCGCCGGGGTTGTTGTTCAGCCACGCCGCGATCTCCTGGACTGCATAGGCAAACAAACGCCCGTGGGTTTCGGCGTCGCAGATCGTGGATTGGTAGGAATCGCTGAAATTCTCGTGACAGACCCGAAGCTGGCCGTCATAAAAGTGAGGATGAAGCACCAGAAATCTGGCGCCGCTGGTCAGCTGATCCGAGATCGAGAACTGCTGATCGGCCAGAATGCTGGGACTCAGGTTGAGGCCATAATTCAAGAGCGCGTCCGGAACAGTGGCACCCGGGGCGCCTTGTGCGCGCATGTCCGCGTTGTAGCTCGAGAATGAGTTGTGAGTGCCCAGAAACACAGCCCGGTTGACCGGCTGGTCCGCCTGCGCACTGTAAAGCTGATCGTGCAACACCTTGCCCACTGGGTCTTGCCGGTAATCCGACATCAGGTGTCGGACGGTGTTGACGCAGATGTTGCCCGAGGGTTGCAGGCCGTAATCGCAGGGCTGTCCTCCCGAGTCCACTGTATTCGCGAAGTACTCACCGTGCGCTATGTTCGGACAGACCGAACTGCCTTCGGTTCCGCACGTCAATACGGTAATCTGCGCCGTGGCCGTGCCGATTGTCATCATCAGAGCAGACAACGCCAGGCAAGCCACGCGGGTTTGCCGGCTGGTTGAACTTCAGGTGCAGACTGCTGCCATCGACTATTTCAGACATATCGTTTCCTTTTGTCTCTCAACCCCCGATGGGGCGGCTTCGCAGCTTGCTTTCAAATGCGCTACGGCCGTAAGGTGAGAGTAACTGGCACCACCCTCATTTCGGTACTACCAGAAGAGGTAGGGTCGAGCGGAGATTTCGAAAACGGCCTCCACTGGTGACGCAGCTTCGGACTCGGAAGGATCTTGTCTGTGGAACGAGCACAAAGCCGCCGCGCCCGGGTGACTCGACCCAGCCGGGTGTCAGTCCTTCTTCGTGCTGAAGGCGAAAGCCCATGGCTGCTGTGCTGCCTCCAAAGACTGCCCTTCATACCAGCGGGCAGCGATATCTGTCGAGACCGGGTATGTTTCCGTATCGACCTTACTATCCCCACCACCTGTCGGCCCGGTTTGTGGCACAAAGTTTGGGCAAATCTCTTGTTCGGCGAGTTTTCTGGCGAATCGTGCCGTTCAGCAGCTTTTGTTGAACGCGGCATATGACTACTTCGCGGGCGCTTCTCGGGAGCCGATGTTCAGCGGAACGGGTTGACGATTTCGATACCAGCAACTTGCGAACCGTGGCTCAGATCCTCTGGCAGCAACAGGCTGGCGTCGCTTTTGCTCCGCAGCCGCCAGAATCAACCCGTCCAAAAGGAAAGCTGCCAAACCTCGCAGATCTCAGACGCTCGAATTACGGTTGCCGGCGTGAGCGGAGACTCAACCCAATGAGCGTAGTCGCGTACCGCTTCCCGCGCGACGGCGGGAGGCAGCGCTCGCTTGATCTTCCGCGTGACGTTTACGTAGAACTCTTGCAGAACCTGCGTACTGAGGATCCCGGCTCCGGACTCCTTAACTCTTCAAGGACCTTTGGTGCCCGTCGCCAGCGCTCACCGGCGTCCGCGTCGTGCGCGTAGATCAGAATGTTGGAGTCAACGAATTGCTTGCCGGTCATGGAGGCTTTCCCGGTCCGCCATCTTCTCGCCGCCTAGCGGGAACGGCGAACGGAGCCGGGCCAAAGCTCTGTTTTTTGCCTGCCGGTAGCCATCCTCGCGCTCAGCGATTCGTTCGAGTTCCTGCGCGAGGATCGCACTGACGCTGGAGCCCTGCGTGGCTGCAAGTGCGCGAGTTCTCTTGAGCAGCGATTTGTCCACCGCGAGGGTGATGTTCTGCTTCATGGGACTGCACTTCAAGCTTACAGTAAAAAACGTGTAGTGCGAACCTAGCTGCATCGACACTTTCATGCTCATCTTGTATTGGAAGATTCTGGCGGCTGCGCCGATCAGACGGACGACTTCCTCCTGGCTCAGAATGGTGGGGAGTCTCTTCGGGCGCTTTGGAGAAGGGAGATCTTCGCGCTGATAGGGTAGAGCGCGCGTTATTTCCGGAACTTTCCACGACCACCGTTTGGAAAACGGTGCAATCCAATAGAGGTTTCCTGCCGATTCTGGCCGGTCCGGTGGACCTGCCTCGCCGACGGAGGTTTCATTGGACGTACATCGGTGAAGCTGATTGCGCCGGGCGAACGTTTTGCTTTGGGATGGGGACCTGAAGCCGCATTGCGGGTCTACCGCGAGACCGAAGAGGTGAACGAGGACGCGGGCATGATGAACAATAAGATTCTCAGCAAGCGTCTTGTTCGGCTGCAGTTGAGCAACATCGGAGCGGACGATATCGAGGTCAAGGTCACCGAGCGGATTCCCGTGAGTGAAATCGAACAGGTGGAGATGACGGCGGATGCCGGGAAGACCACCGGCGGCAAGACGCCGGACAAGAATGGCTTTGTGGAGTGGGACGTCCGGCTTGCACCGTTCGGCCGCCACAGCCTTCGTCTGGCCTACAACATTAAGCAGTCAAAAGAAATCACCGGCATTTGAAGTAAGTCATTCCCTGTGACCGGAAACGGCCATCGCCAAACCGGAATCAACGTGCGACGTAAGTCTCGGGAGGACTAAGGCCTCGAAGTGGCCCTGCGAAAATGTGGTCCACAAACACGCCAGTGGTCAGCGAATGAGGCTCGGCTCGGAACCGCCCGGTTTCAAATACGGCAACAGCCGGACGCCGGTCTTTCCTACTCGTAACAGCCAAATTTTGCGGTCCGTGAAGTATACGGTCAGTTCCCGGTTACGCTCGATTCCCATGTCTCTCGCCCAAACCACGTTCGCACGGTCGATGTCAGCGGCATTGTAAACCCATTCGTCGGCAATTAGATGATCCCGTTCATAGTGCACGATTACTAAATGACGGGATTCCGTCTGCATGAGCCAGCTCTCGGCTTTAGCGCGCAGGCTAACGGTCGGCAAAGAATGAGCAGGGATCGCGGACAGGATGGCATAGACCAGGCAGATCACCGGAGTCGAAAGGACCAGAAATTCGCCCATTACGTTACCGGAGCGCCGAAGAATCCAGAGAAAGCGAAGTGATTGGAGCGTCAGAATTAAGACAAATGGCACGAGCGGCGCGCCGTAATGTGGTTGGATGTAAACTCCGAGCAGTATCCCAAAAACCGTGATGGCCGTGGCATAGAAGGAGAGGCGGTTGCGCCCGCGAGGCAAACGCCAACACAGAATCAAAGGTATCAATACCATGGGACCCAAATAGAAGGTACCGAGCAATTGCAGTTTGCTCAGCACGGCGCGAAACGCTGTTGAGACGTTCTTTAGTTGGTAATAATCTTGGGCAAACGCGAGGTGCGTGGCCCGTAGGTCGGGATGCCGATAGGCCGGCTCTGCTACGGGCTTTTGCCAAATGAAAGCCGGAGCCGCCCCGTATTGCTCGGCATATGCCTGGTAGGGCATTCGGAAAGGGTCGCCGGTTACGCGCCAAAAGTAATACGTCATGGCTAAGGTGGTAGCCACGAATATTAACAACAATGGCAAGGCTGCGCGATAGAGTCCAACTTTCCAACCGAGATGTAGTCTGGTGACGTGAACGGCGAGCCAGATGGTGAGGGTGGTTCCCAGCAGGAAGCCTTCGTATGGCCGGGTATTCGCTAGGATCGCCAAACCCATCCCGAAAGCGAATAGGTGGCGCGTTTTGATGCAATTACGCAGCCGGCCGGCACTCCCGGCGAGAAGCGCGCCGCCAATCGCACTAACGCTCCCTCCCCAATAGCTGTTCATCCAGTAGCTCGCAACGCCGAGGTTCAGGCAGGTCCAGACGGTGCCCAGGAGAGACCACCGGGGTGGGAGCCAGCCCTGTAGCCCCCAGCAAGTCACCGAACACATCAGACCCGTGCTCAACCAGACTCCCCACCACGGATGCAATCCCAGACACTTCGGCGCACCCAGGATCAAGCCTTGAAGAACGGGATATACGGAGACATATGTGGGCTGTTGAAGGACGAAAAGTGTCTCGAAATGCTGCCAAAGGGGATGAGGTTGGTTGGCCACGCGTCCCGCGGCAAACGTGTCGGCAAGCAAGAGATAGCCGAATTCATCCGGAATGACCGGCTCGGGTATCGGCATTACCGGCAAAAGACAGACTCGAATTAGTAGAACGAGTAAGCCAGAAGACCAAAAGACGGCCAGCCTGCGTTTCCCAAAGAGATGAATCCAGCGTCCAACGCGGGCTTGCTGCCGGGTAAAGGCTTGCGGGTTGATGGCTCTAAGAAGTAAGAGCACCGCCGGAACGATGACTGGCAAAACAAGAAGGCCAATTAACGGCATTGGTGTTTAGTTGTGGCGAAATTTGAATGAAGTTCGTGAGAATTTATGTTTCTGAATCTTACTATACATTTGAAATGAATAATCTCGTACGCTCGCCGAAATATCGGCTCGAGAGCAATTCTTTCCTGTCTTTTTTTATAGCAGCGGTTGTTTTGCTCATCGGTTTCGGAGTTTCCGAGCTGCAATCGGGGACAGGTTACGGCTCATGCGCAGTTGGAGCCAGCTACACCTTCTCCTTGCAAAACACGGGCGGTTACTCGTTTGGGTTCGGTGGCGGTTCCTGTTCCTTCTCATGGAGCCGCCCCGAGGCGAGTTCTCCTACTTGTGCCAGCACGATCAGCACCGATGCACCTTGGCTTACCGTTCAAAACCCGAAGATAACGGGCACTACCGGCTCGGCCACAATCGCCGTCGCACCCAACGCGGGCGCAACCGCCCGCGCCGGCAACGTTACGATCACCTACGTTCCTGACGGTTCCACAACAGTTCAAGCGATAACCGAGTCCGCAGCAGCAGCCAGCACGCTTCAGATCTCGCCATCGTCTGCCAGTTTCAGTTATCAGCTTGGAGCAACATCATCGACGTTAAACCAGTCTCTTGCCGTCAGCAGCACGGGAAGCGTACTCAATTACAACGTTTCCGTTGCAGGCGGGAATTGGCTAACCGCAACACCCTCATCCGGGAGTACACCTGGAACGCTCCGGATATCCGCAGCCGCGGCCGGAATGGCCGCCGGCAGCTATTCTGGTACAATTACGCTGACAAGTTCCGGTGGCTCCTCAGTCACAGTTCCAGTCAAACTGGCCGTGTCGTCGACCTTGCAAATCACTACGCCGCAAGTACTGCCACAGGGCGAAGTGGCCGCCGCTTATTCTCAGTCTCTCGCGGCCAGCGGCGGCACACCTCCTTATACGGCCTGGGCGGCCAGCAGCGGCACAATACCGCCAGGATTGGCACTCAGTCCGGCAGGCGTGTTGAGTGGAACTCCAACGACCGCGGGTGCATACAAGTTTACGGGGAAAGTCACCGATACTGCCGGAGCCTCAGCCTCGGCTTCGTTGCAGTTGACCATCAATCCACCTGCGCTGACGGTGGCCACCACGTCGCCTTTACCGGCGGGGCAAATGAATGCCCTCTACTCCCAGACTTTGAAAGCCAGCGGCGGCACCCCCCCGTACTCGAATTGGACTGATACAGGTACGCTGCCGACCGGGCTGACACTGAGTGCGGCCGGGGTATTCAGTGGAACGCCGACCACTTGGGGGACATTTAATTTCATCGTTAAAGTAAAAGACAGCGCAGCGGTTACGGCATCCGCTTCATTGCAGTTGATCGTCAAGCCGCCCGCGCTGACGATCACCAGTGGGTCATCAACTTTACCGAATGGGCAGGTGAATGCACCGTACTCGGTGCTCCTGGCGGCCAGCGGCGGCACACCCCCATATTCGAGCTGGACCCTTATCAACGGCACATCACCCGCCGGACTAACATTCAGCCCAGCAGGCCTTTGGAGTGGAACGCCAACCACCGCGGGGACTTACTATTTTACCGTTCAAGTAACCGACAGCGCCGGCGCGTCGGCGGCGGCCTCATTGCAGTTATTGATCAATCCCGCGAAGTTGGCGATCGCCACTTCATCGCCTCTCCCACCGGGAACGTTGAACGCGCCATACTCTGCGTCCCTGGCGGCCACCGGCGGCACGCCTCCCTATTCGAAATGGACCACGACGAGCGGCTCGATACCGCCGGGGTTGGCAGTCAATCCCACGGGCGTTTTGAGTGGCGAGCCAAAGACCGCGAGCACTTTCAGTTTCACGGTCCAGGTAGTCGACAGTGCCGGCGCTTCGGCTGCGGCATCCCTCCGGTTGACCGTCAATGCAGCTACGCTGGGGATCGCGACCGCGGCGGTTCTACCGGGCGGACAGGTGAATACTGAGTATTCGCTGTCCTTCGTGGCGACCGGCGGCACGCCTCCGTATGCAGACTGGGCGATTACCAAGGGCACGGTGCCACCCGGATTGACGCTCATTCCAGCAGGCGTGTTGAGCGGAACGTCGCCGACGGCCGGGACCTACAGCTTCACTATCAAAGTGACTGATAGCGCCGGTGCGTCGGCGTCGAACTCGTTTCAACTGACGATCGGTGCGCCTATGCCGAGTATCACAGCCGTTGTGAGCAGTACCAGTCTGGTAGCCGGATCGCCCGTCACCATCGATTCCTGGGCGGCCGTGTTTGGGACCAATCTAGCGCCTTCGGGCGATTCGCGTATGTGGAATGTCTCTACCGAGATCGTCAACGGCAATCTCCCTCTGAATCTGGATGGCGTTTCGGTCACGGTCAACGGCAAGCCTGCGGCGATTCAATTCATTTCGCCCGGGCAATTGAACATCCAGTTGCCCGACGATACTGCTATCGGGCCCGTCCCGGTTCTGGTCACCACTACGGCGGGAGGGACGAGCGCCCCTTTCATAGCAACGTACGCCAAGTTCGCACCGGGATTCTTCCCGGCCACCGCGCCTTTCATTGTGGCGCAGCACGCGGATGGCACCTATGTGACGACAACCTCGCCTGCCCTCCCTGGCGAAGCGATCATTCTGTGGGGCGCCGGCATGGGGCCTGCGAATCCTGCTGTTCCGGCGGGAGAAATGTTTTCTGGGGCTAATCCCCTGGTCAACGCAGTCACGGTGACAATCGGAGGGCAACCGGCCGACGTGGCTTTCGCTGGAGTAGTCGGTCCAGGGCTGGTGCAAATCAATGTGTACATCCCATCCGGTACCGGCATGGGCGACCAGGAGATCATCGCAAACGTTGGCGGTGTGCGTTCCCCGTCCGGCGCCTATATTAGCGTCGGCGCACCTTCTGCTTCCCCGAATCTGAGAGAAGGTTCGACGGGCGCTGTCGCTGCTGTACGATAGCTACCCGCAAGCGGTCCAGGCGCGGATCTTAGTTGCACTCGGCTAACAATCGGGTGACGGCTGAACCGCTACCAAAACCACCAGATCGCGAAGCTGCAATATCGTAGTAGCTGGATGGCTAGCAGATTGATTCGCGGTAACCACAACCACGCGATCATATCCAGGCACTGTGGACTTCGGCAATACCGTTGTCGAAACCAGTCTTCAACACGTGACATCTTGGTCTTCGACGTTGGTCCGAGAACCGGTTCCTGGAAAAGTACGTCTCCTCCACGGCAGTCGGAGCACCATTGCGAAGAATGACGTGAATCGACCCCGCAAAAACCCCGCTCTCCGACACCCTGAAACGCAGCCTCAGGAAGGTGCCGCGGCTCCAGCGGTCCACGACCGGTCCCGCGCTGAACGAGGGCAGCTGTGCGGTCGATCTTGAATGAAGGTGCCAACGGAGGTTTTGATGAAGAGACTTTATCCACCGCGATTGGGACGACGTTGATACCGGTCGTCCCCGGCGTCGCGATTGATCCGGCCGGTAAACGCAGTGTGCTGATTCAGCCGCCGTCAGCCGAACGGCGGGAACGCAGTTCAAATTGTCCGTCTGGCTCTCTTCGACGTGGTATTGCCACGGAGCGAATCGCGCTCGCGTCCCTGGGATCGCCTACGCCAAACCTCACTTGACCATATGTCGCATTGTGGTCCATTGACCAACGTCCTCGCGCCGAAAGTCATTCTCCTCGAACGCCGTTTAGGGCGAAGTGACTGGTTTGCAGGTTCCCGGGAGCTTGGAGCACTTCGACGGTGCCCCCTACACGCTCAGGCGACCGGCATTCACGGCTCTAACCAGGATGCAGAGTTTTCTCCGAGTGGCGTGATCCGACTGTGCCGGTTTAGGTCAACGCCAACGGAGGTTGGACTCATTTCCTTCACCCGAATGACGTGGACTCGACCATGCAGGCTTGGGCTCACGCCGTGGCGACGGGCCAGCCGCATGAGATCCAGTGCAGGCTTCGGCGTTCGGATGGCGACTACCGATGGTTCCACATGCTGGGTGAAGCGGCCCGCGACGGTCAGGGCGCAATCGCCCGCTGGTACGGCTTGCTCCTCGATATCGATGACCGGATCAAAATTGGGGAGACGTTGCGTAGCACGGAGGCTCGTCTTTCGCGGGCGACACAGATCGCGACGGTCGGCGAGATGTCTGCATCCATCGCCCATGAGATCAATCAGCCGTTGGCCGCGGTTGTTGCCAGCGGTCACGCATGCCGCCGGTTTCTCTCGGCCGAGCCGCCGAATTTGGCGGGAGCCCGCGAGGCGGCAGAAAGCATTGTTCGAGATGGCAAAGACGCCGCCGAGGTAATACGACGCGTCCGCGCTCTCTTCAAGAGGGCTGCGGTTGAGAAGATAAAGCTCAACGTAAACGATGTCATCGAAGAGGTGCTTCGTTTGTTAGCTGCCGAGATTGCCAGGCGGCGGGTTTCGGTAGAAACATCCCTGGCGAAGGATCTCTCCCCGCTTGCCGGCGACCGGGTACAATTGCAGCAGTTAACCTCTAACCTTATTACCAACGCTTTGGAAGCTATGGATATCGTTAACGACCGCCCCCGCAAACTCTCGATTTGTTCCTTTTTGAAAGACGGCGACACAGTGCAGGTTGAGGTTAAGGATTCGGGCGTCGGCTTAGAGAATCCTGAGAAGGCATTTGAAGCGTTCGTCACTACCAAAGAGAACGGCCTGGGCATGGGATTGACCATCTGCCGCTCGATCATTGAGGCCCATCACGGTCGTCTTTGGGTGGCCTCGACGCCTGGCCCCGGAGCCGCCCTTTGCTTTACCATTCCGACGAAGGCGGGGCTTGCTTAATGCCCGACTCCCCGATCGTGTTCGTGGTGGATGACGATCGGCGGGTGCGCGACGCACTGTCCCGGCTGATTTCGTCCGCAGGCTTAGCCGTCGTCACGTTCGGGTCGGCTGCGGAATTCCTGGGTTATGAAAAACCCGACGCGTCCGCGTGCCTCGTGCTCGATCTGCAAATTCCGGGCATGGACGGCCTGGAACTTCAGCAGCAATTGGCTGAAGGAAACGCGCCTCCAATTATTTTCATAACAGGTCACGGCGACATCCCTTCCACTGTCCGTGCGATGAAGGCCGGCGCGGTTGAGTTCTTGTCGAAACCATTTGACGATGAGGAGTTACTGCGGGCGATCGACATTGCGATCGAGCAGGATCGCGAAACGCGGCGAAAACGGTCGGAGTTGAGCGAGTTGCAGGGCCATTATGCGCTGCTCACCTCACGGGAGCGGGAGGTTCTCCCTTTTGTCGTAGCCGGCTTCGCCAACAAAGAGGCGGCCGCGGACCTTGGCATTGCCGAGAACACTATCGCGGTACATCGCGGGCAAGTCATGCGCAAAATGGGGGCACGCTCGCTCGCCGAACTCGTCCGCATGGCGGATAAGCTACGGATTTCCTCGATCCGGCCAAAAGGCTGACGTCCGTTTCTCCTAAAGGAACTTGGAATGGACGCCGGCCGGTCTTTTTCCTATCATCACATTGTAGATGTTTGGGAATCGTGCGATGTGACCAATCGCGTGGTGGTTGTTGTAGACGATGATTTTCGAGTCCGGGAGTCTATTGCCCGTTTGGCGGCGTCGGCTGGGCTAGTGGTCGAAGTGTTTCTATCCGCCGAAGAGCTACTTTTGTCTGGCGCCCTTGCTCGCGCCGATTGCCTGATCACCGATGTTCGTATGCCGGGAATGGACGGTTTGGAATTGCAGCGCCGGGCCCAGACCGCATATCCTAAGCTGCCGATGATTCTGATTTCAGCTCACGTGAATGAAGTGGTTCGACAACACTCGCTTAGCGAAGGCGCCTTCGAGTTTCTATACAAACCATTCGATGGCGAGGAACTCCTGCGCGCCATTCAAAAGGCTCTGGAGCAGACTCCGGAGCGTTAATGGCAGAGGCGCTTTCGCGTTGACCGGTGGCGGCGGACGCGTCGGCAAATACAAATTGAAGTCACATACAGGAAGGAGATCGCCTGTGTACCGCAAGTCAGGTGTGTCAGAGGCCCCGGAAGACGAGATTATCGGCCGGAGTATCGCATTTCAGTACGTTCTGAATCAGGTGCGAGTCATCGCGAAAAGCGACTCGGTGGTCTTAATACAAGGCGAGACTGGTACTGGAAAAGAAGTAATTGCCCGCGCCATCCACAACCATAGTTCCCGCAGCCGTGGGCCATTGGTTAAGCTGAACTGCGCTGCCATTCCGGGGCCCTTGCTGGAGAGCGAACTGTTCGGACACGAACGGGGAGCCTTCACGGGCGCTTTCAACCAAACCAAAGGCCGATTCCAGCAGGCCGATCAGGGCACCCTGTTTCTCGACGAAATCGGCGACCTGCCGCTGGAGTTGCAGCCCAAACTCCTGCGCGCATTGCAGGAACAGGAGTTTGAACGTTTGGGAAGTAACCAGACCATCCGCGTAAACGTGCGCGTGGTAGCGGCGACCAATCAAGATCTGGCACAGCTCGTTGTCAACAAGCAGTTTCGGGCAGATCTGTATTATCGATTGAACGTGATTCCGCTCTCCCTTCCTCCGCTGCGGAACCGGACGGACGACATTCCGCTCCTGGTGGAACACTTTGTGAGGAAGTTCTCGACACGTCTAGACAAACCGATCGATGCCATTCCGCCAGAAGTGATGGAGGTTCTGAAAGGGCACAGCTGGCCGGGTAACATTCGCGAGCTCCAGAACTTCATTGAACGGGCGGTAGTGCTCTCGCCCGGCTCGGTACTTCGGCCCGCCCTCAACGACCTGACATCCGTGCCTATGCAGCATACGACAAATACCGCACACACACTCGCAACGGCGGCACGGGAACATATTCTCGCGGTGCTAGAGCAGACCAACTGGATGGTCGGGGGACCGGAAGGGGCAGCCGCGCGTCTCGGATTGCCGCGGACCACATTGCTTTATAAAATGCGTAGGCTAGGAATCGAACCGCGACGGACCCAACGTCGATTTGTACTGACCGCAATTGGAGGGAATGCGTCGCCCGTCGAGCCGGCCATCGGCGCGTGATTCGATGGGAGCCGTCCTCGACCTTGGTAAACTTTCAATCTTAGCGGTCCACCGACAGCCTCAACAGGGCATTTTCGCTGCCTCCCACTCTCAAGCCAGTGGCCATTGAGGATCGGGCTTTTGATGGGCAATCGGCTGCCGAAGTCAGAGCTTCGTTGATCGCGCAAACGAATGACTCTAAAGATCTGACTGACTGTGCTTCGAGCGCAGAGTTCTACAGTTTTGACATGGAGCGTGAGCCTCAGAAGAGAGTAAAACAGTTCCCTTCAATCGGCTGGCGTAGCGGTTCAGCTTGGCCCAGTTTGACCTCGTCTTTGCAGTCTTTGCTGCCAGCCCGCGGTGAATCCATCGCGGGTGCCAATGAGTAGCGAACTTGGCTCATCCCAGTGAAGATAAACCGGTGACGAGTGACGATGCTTGCAATTGAACGATTCAAAGGAGAGTAATAAAGTGGAAGATAACACGATAGTCAAGTCGACTTTCTCAGCAACGATCAATGCCCCGATTGAGAGTGTCGACATTCCGGCGTGGTGCTTTACGCTGCCGGAGGCGGAATATCAGTCGTGCTCGCCAGCTCACTGCGCCGCTGGTGCGACTACGTCGCCTGACGGCCGGCGCATGTCGATCAACGTCGAGATACTCGGCGGAAGCCTGATGGTACAGCACTACGTCGAAGAGTCGCGCGACCCGATCACCTGAGGCTGGTTTCCACGTCAGACGTATTCACACCCACGGCCCGCACGAAAATCGGCGTAACCTGGGATCTGACGGTTAGGAAGATCGACGACAGAACGTGCGAGTTTACAAATACGGTCCAAAGTTGCGCCACGCCGGAATTGTTAGACTTCCTCGGCAAACAAGGAATACCGTTGGACGTTTTCCGAGGTGCGCGTAAACCGATTTCAGAGGCCCACAACCGGCAGGAGACGCCGATGTTCGCAAAAAGCATCGAACGTCATGCCTAACAACAATGTCGAGATTGACCGGAGGAAACATGGCGCAACTGACTTATGAGAAAGAGATCACCGGAGCTTGTCCTGATCGATCCGTATAACGACTTCATTTCCGAGGGCGGCAAGATCTGGGATCGCATAAAGGGCGTCGCCGAAGGGAACCAGTGTGTTCCTCATATGCAGCAGATTCTTGAAGCGGCGCGAAAAACCGGTATCCGGGTTTTCTACGCGATGCATCGGCGATATCGTCATGGGCGACTACGAGACTTGGAAGTACATCGCGCCCATTCAGAAGGCAGCATGGTCGCGAAAGTCGTTCGAATACGGTACCTGGGGCGGCGAGATCCGAGCCGAGTTCGAACCTCAGTCCGGGCGATGTCGTGGCCGCGGAGCATTGGTGTTCCAGTGGTTTCGCCAATACGGATTTGGATATGCAGCTCAAGAAGCACGGCATTCACAAACTCATCGTCATGGGACTGATCGCGCACACCTGTGTGGAGGCCACCGTTCGCTATGCCGCCGAACTCGGCTATGAGGTCACGGTGGTGAAAGACGCGACCGCGAGCTACTCCGATGAGCACATGCACGCCGCGCTTGAAGTCAACATCCCGAACTACGCCACCGCAGTTGTGACCACGGAGGAAGTCGTCGATGCGATCTCTGGTGTTAACGCTGTCTCTGATTAGAGAGCGCCACCCGAACTGGATCCGATCAGAAGGAGTCTGTGGGGCCACGGAATCGCAGCGTCCCTTTTGTCTCGATGTGTCGGGTAGCGCATCTTGCCGCGCCTTCAGAGACATGAAACCACACTTTAGCCGAACTTGTCGCGAGTGGCACTCAGATAGCTTTTCGTTAACGGCCACGGCGATTACCGGCGCTCCGGATGCGTCGTCGACTCGTAAAATGGCCCGAAACGGCGATGTGGTTATTTGACGACCGCCGAAATCGCGATACTGAAGTTGCGGCAGGGATGCCGCCACTATGGCCCGTCAGTGAAAGATGGCGAAGGGCGCGAAACCCAAATCAGTGCTGCGTTTCCCCGATCTCGAACACTCGAAGATTGCGGTCTTGAATTCGCTAGCGTCAGCGAATTCACAGGATGCGTATGGACACGCGATCGACGAGTTCATCGGTTGGTATTGCTCGGAGCCGCGATTGGCGTTCAACCGGACTGTTGTCCTCCGGTATCGGTTCTTTCTTGAACAAAAGGGCCTCGCGCCTTCGACGATCAACGTACGGCTGGCGGCCGTGCGGCGTCTCGCTTACGAAGCTTCTGACACTGGATTGCTGAGCCGGACCGGGCGGCCGGAATTCACCGGGTAAAGGGAGCAAGACGACTAGGTGTCAGAATCGGCAATTGGCTGACGCTGGATCAAGCGAAGACGCTACTTAAGCGGACGCCCACCGAGGTCCTGCGAGAAAAACGTGATCGCGCCGTGTTGGCACTACTACTCGGATGCGGTCTCAGGCGAGCGGAACTTGTCGGGCTCAGAAGAGAAGATCTCCGAATTCGTGAAGAACATTGGATAATTGCGGATCTTATCGGAAAAGGTAAGCATATCCGCACTGTTCCGATACCGACCTGGGCGAAAGCAATGGTCGACGAGTGGATGACGGCTGCGGACATTAAGGCAGGACTGATCTTCCGTCGTGTAAACAAGTACGGCGAGGTTTGGGGTGAAGGGATTACGCCGAAAGCAATCTGGCACATCGTGAAGGCGGCGGCAGTGCGCGCAGGTATTCAAAAATTGGCACCGCATGATCTTCGTCGCAGCTGCGCCCGTTTGTGTCATCAGGCGGGTGGCGAACTGGAGCAAATCCAATTTCTTCTAGGCCACGCTTCGATCCAAACCACCGAACGTTACCTTGGCTGCAAGCAGAAAATACACAACGCAGTTAACGACAACATCGGCCTCGGTGAGTTCTGAGGATCAGCAGACAAACGCATCTGTGCGGTCGCCTTCCTCTCGCCATTGATTAGAGTCCTGCTGAACTAGAGTCTGGCATTTGCCGCCTCCTTCTGCTAGAAGTAATGCAGGAGACAATATGCCCGCGTTTTGCGCTCGCTGGCCCGATGGAAGCTTCTCGATTGTCGATGCTGGCAACAAAACTGACGCACTTGTACAGCTCGACGAGTTTGGTGATGAACCAGCGGAACTATGGCAGATGAAGTCCTGCCTGCTTGACTTCGAAATGACGGACCATGGAACTTTTCGCTTAGCCCGGTTTGGAGAGCTGACCGAACCTGAAGTTTTGACGCGAGCCTATCCACTGCTCAGCAAGGCTCTGGAAGGCGAAGACTTCAGCGAACATGCGATCGTTGATGAAGGCGAGTCCCTGAATTACGGATCAGAAGCGGCGGGAGTTCTTCGTGAAGCCGTCGAATCGGAACGTGAGCGACTCCGGGATTTCCAACGGACGGAAGCTACGACCGAACGCGGCAAGGATATTCAGCGCCAAATCGGAGGCTCCGGAGTCTATGTCGACGCGATCGTCAACAAGGCAACTTCTCGACGGCTCAAACGATATAAACCTGGCAAGAACGTCAAGCCGAGCTAAGCTTATTGGCCAACATTGGTCCGCTGAAGCACTGGGCTCGCATTCGCGATTCACAGACGATAAACTCTGGGCGTGGACCGTGGGTAGATCAGGTCACTTTGCCAGATCCGGACATCGGGCCCAGCGATCAGGAAGCACATGGTTTCATTACATCGGTCTCGTATTGTTGAGGGGACTAAGGGAGAGTGTGGATGCCCGGGGAGGAAGCGTCCCGATGAGTCGGGACGCGGCAGGCAGGAGTGCCTGGCCGGAGTGCTCGCGCCACGATTTGCAGGCGACTGCAATACGAGACCGAACTTATGAAATGGTGTACTAAGCTAGCGGCTTAGAGCGACCAGTCGGCCTCGAAGCCATGGGCACGGATTACGCACTGGCTGACGCAAACAGACAGGCCACCAGAAGAGATGACCTGTCTCACAAGGACTCATTAATCGCCGAACTACTACTGTTAAAGTTATTTGCGCCACTCTTTTAATGCGTCGCGGCGCCTTTGCGCGGGGTGGCCAGAAAGCCGTGGATCTCGCCGGTGTTTTGATCGACCGCATTACCGACGATCTCGCCCTTGGCATTGATCGAGAGAGGGAGCAATAGAAAGAGAGGAGAATCGGCAGGGACGAGAGAATTGAGGTCGCTCATCACGCCATTCTGCCAGACAAACGCGCGTATGTTGAATTGAGGATCCGCAGAGAGGCCGACCACCTCGCCTGCGTTGACGCCAAAAGCCGAGCTGGCGAAGTCGCCGGGAAGCGTGCCGAGGTCCTGCATGCCCGTCTGCTTCGTCCAGAGGAAAGCATGGAAGGACTCGTCGCCAGGCAGGTCCGACTGACCAACCACCTGACCTTGGTTATTGATCGAGTAAGCGAAATTCCCCTCTTCTCCGCCAAGATTGCCGAGGTCGGTGACCTTGCCCGTTTCCCAAAGCAGGGCGTGCCGGCTCAGAAGATGAGTGTCGTTATTCTGTAGCCCGGCGCAATCGCCAGAGGTGCCGACAACATCGCTATTATCGTTGATGGAGAAGGCAAAGCCGTTAGTATCCAGACCGAACGTGGAGAGTTCCTGGATCTGGCCGTTTTCCCATATGACAGGCTTGAACTGGAACTTCTGGGGCGCTGGACAGGTGGGGTCTATACGGCTGTTCTCCGCAACCCCGCTGATCTGGCCCCGATTGTTGATCCAGGAGGCGAAGCCGTTGTTACCTCCCAGTGTCGGGAGCGGAGCCATGGCTCCGTTCTGCCACAGGAATGGCTGGCATTTGCTGCCGTGGGCCGGAAGCCCAACCTCTTTAAAACCGCAGAAGTCTTCACCCTGCGGATCCGGTGCGGACGTTTCGGCCGCCCCCACGGCCTCGCCCCGCTCGCTGATGCCATAGGCAATGCTGTTCAGTCCACCCAGACCTGGAGTCGCGAGGTCCGTTTTGAGTCCTCGATACCAGAGCACGGAATGAAGGGCGCCATCAGCGCCGGCCGCCCCGCCAACGATCAGCCCGTTGTTGGTGATGGCATTGGGCAGACCACTCATCCCGCCCACGACTCCAAGGTCCGTGAGGGTATAGCGAGGCTCACGCGCTTCCTGCCGGCTGAGCAGAAAACCATAATTTATCCCCGCAACCGTACAGCGTCCCAGGATGTCGCCGTTGAATTTGATTGCGGTGGCTCCGGTGTACGTCGCGCCGGGGAAGTCGATGCTGGTGAATTCGTCCCCAACTTTTAAATAGCCGTGGCTGACACCTCCTGCGTCCCTATACCGGCCGACAATTTGGCGGCGGTTGTTGATTCCGGTCGCGTTGGTGAAAGCAGCGCCCGGGAAATCCCACGAAGTGAACGTACCGTTACTCATTAGAAAGCCATGACCGGCGGTAGTGTAACCGCCGACGACATCCCCTTGCGCGTTGATTCCGCCGGGCGCGATGGGACTGGCCCCCGGGTACTCGAATGAGGTGAACTTGCCGTTGCTCAGCAGAAAGCCACGGCTGATGTTGTCCGCTGCTATGTAGCCTCCCAATATGTCGCCGCGGCTGTTGATTCCGAGCCCGAAACTGACGGTCGCTCCGGGATAATCGAAGCTGGTAAACGCGCCCTTCCTGGTAAGAAGATAGCCGTGGTGAGAACTGGTTAAGGTGACGCCGTATTCCCCCACTATGTCGCCTTCCGGATTGATCCCCTCCGCTAGCGTCACTGCCGCTCCGGGAAAGTCGATGGACGTGAAACCGTACCCGCTCAGCAGGAAACCATGCGTGCTCTTGTCGGCGAGCGTGTAGTTTCCAATAATATCGCCGCGAGGAGTGATCCCCCAGGTTTGGGTTCCAGTGGCGCCGGGAAAATCAATTTGGGTGAAGGTAGGGTCCACCGCAAATGCGTTTAACGATGCGCCCAGTGCGATGCTCAGGGCGAAGAAATGAAGTGCCGGTTGTCGATTCATACGATCCTCCACCCCAATAGGCGGAGAGTGGACGTGAAACCTATCACGCCGGGAGCAAGAATTTGAGGGGGCAGGGCGGTACAATTGCCCATACAGGATGCACAGAACGGAAGAATCCGGGCTTGAGGATAGCGACGATATCAGCAGTCTGCTGCGGGCCTGGAGCGAAGGCGACCAGGGCGCGCTCCAGAGGTTGATTCCGATTGTCTACGGCGAACTCCGGCGCCTTGCGCAGAGCTATATGAATCGTGAGCGCCCCGACCACAGCCTGCAGGCAACGGCTCTGGTGAACGAAGCCTATATGCGGCTGGTGGATTATAACCGCATGAAATGGCAAAATCGCGCACACTTCTTCGCGGTTTCGGCACAGTTGATGAGACGCATTCTGGTGGACTATGCGCGGAGCCAAAATGTGAAACGCGGCGGCGGGGTGGAGCACATAGCGCTCGACGAGGCGGCCATCATAGGCGGCGAACAGGTGCTGGCGCTACCGGCGCTGGACGATGCCTTGAATGCCCTGTCGCGGCTCGACCCACGGAAAGTGCAGGTCGTCGAAATGCGGTTCTTTGGCGGACTCAGCGTAGAAGAGACCGCCGAAGTGCTCCAGGTGTCGGGGGTCACCGTCATGCGCGACTGGAGCATTGCCAAGGCGTGGCTATATCGCGAATTGGGCGGGACTGCCGGGCGATGAATTGGGACCGCTGGCAACAGGTCGATCATCTTTTGAAATTAGCGCTGGAACTGCCGCCAGGCGAGCGTGAGCCGTTTCTGCGGCGGGAGTGTGCCGGTGACGAGGCGCTAGAGCGCGAAGTCTTATCTTTGCTGAATTCCCTGCGGCAGTCGGAAGATTTTATGGAGTTGCCGGCAATTGAAGTGGCGGCGCGCGCGCGGGCACTCGCGCAGGGACGTGACGGCGATTCTCCTTTCGGGCGAACAGTCTCCCATTATTCGATCCTCGAAAAGCTGGGAACGGGCGGAATGGGCGTGGTATACAAGGCGGAGGACGCGCGACTGAAGCGCTTTGTCGCGCTCAAGTTTTTGTCCGATGAATTTGCCCGCGACCCGGACGCGCTGAATCGTTTCCGTCGCGAAGCCCGGGCAGCATCGGCCTTGAACCATCCAAACATTTGCACGATTTACGATATTGGAGAACAGGACGGGCGCGCGTTCATTGTGATGGAGTATCTGGACGGCGAAAAGCTAAAACAACGGATTGGCGGACGTCCCTTGCAGTTGGAAAAATTGTTGGACCTTGGTGTGCAGGTCGCCGATGCGCTCGAGGCCGCGCACGCCGCGGGAATCGTGCATCGCGACATCAAACCGTCTAATATTGTCATCACGCAGCGCGGGCAGGCGAAGGTTCTCGACTTCGGGCTGGCGCAACTGAGCGCGAAGGACGAAGAACCGGTTACAGCTCCAGGGACCGCACTCGGCACGGTCGGCTACATGTCGCCCGAGCAGGAACTCGGGAGGCCGCTCGACGCGAGAACCGACCTGTTCTCGTTCGGATTGGTGCTACACGAAATGGCTACCGGCGTGAAAGCCGTGGGCTCGGTAACGGCGAGCGGTGTTCCAGCGGAATTGAACCGTATCATCGGAAAATGCCTGGAGAGCGACCTCGCGCGCCGCTATCAGCAGGCTTCAGAGATAAGGAGCGACCTACGCCGGTTGCAGTCGAGGAGCGGTAAGCGCTGGAGAAGGCTGTTACCGGCGATGGCGGCTGTGGCGGCTCTTGCCGCAGGAGGTTTTCTCTATCTTCACAGGTCGCACGGCCAGATGAGGTTGACCGACAAGGACACGCTGGTTCTGGCCGACTTCGTCAACAGCACCGGGGATGCGGTGTTCGACGACCTGCTGCGGCAGGGCCTTGCCACACAACTCGAGCAGTCGCCTTTCCTCAGCCTCATCTCCGACGCGCGAATTGGGGCAACATTGAAGCTGATGGGGCGGCCAAAGGATGCGCGCCTCACTCCCGAACTTGCCCAGGAGATCTGCGAGCGCACCGCCAGTGCGGCGTTGCTGGAGGGCTCGCTGGCGAAGGTCGGAAGCAGGTACGTGATCAATCTGCGGGCGAAGAGCTGCAGCAGTGGAGACATGATCGACGCGGAGCAGGTACAAGCAGCAAAGAAAGAAGACGTCTTGGATGCGCTGAGTCAGATTGCAAGTAAGTTCAGAACCCGGGTCGGCGAATCGTTGGCCACCGTTGAAAAGCATTCGACTCCGCTCGCCGAGGCTACCACGCCGTCACTCGAAGCGCTAAAAGCCTATAGCACCGCGTTGAAGTTCGTGTACTCCACCAGCGACGAGGCCGCTCTTCCGGTCCTGCGGCGCGCGATTGAAATCGATCCCAAGTTCGCTATAGCATACGCGCGGCTGGGAATCGTATACGGCGGAATGGATGATCCCGCCCGTGCGGCGGAGAGCACGGGCAAGGCCTACCGGCTGATGGATCGATTAAGTGAGCCGGAGAAGTTTTACATCAGCGCCATGTATGACACTCAGGTAACCGGTAACTTTGAAAAGGCTCGGATTACCTGCGAAGCCTGGGAACGAGAGTATCCCCGCGAAGCTAACGTAAACGAATTTCTGTTACTCATCTACACTGTCTACGGCCGTTTCGACATGGCGCTTGAACAAGCCACGAAGTTGCTGGAGCGAAAACCGGACTTCGGGTTCGCATATCTATTTGTGGCGGGTGGCTATCGCCATCTCGGGCGGTACGAGGAAGCCGAAGCCACGCTGCGGCGCGCCGCGGACCTCAAGTTGTCAGGCCCCCTCCACCTCATCGAGCGATACAACCTCGCATTTCTGAAAAACGATGCGGCTGGCATGGCACGGGAAGTAGTGCTGGCGAGAGGAAACGCCGGCGCGGAAGACCGGATGTTCAGCCGTGAGGCTTGCGTGTTGGCATATGCGGGTCGAATAAAAGAGGCGAGGCGCGCGTCACGGCATGCGGCGGAACGGGCGCTCCGGGCGGGCCAGCGGGAGAAGTCGGCCCTATACCAGGTTCCATCGGCCCTCTGGGACGCGTTTTTCGGGAATGCTTCCGAGGCAAAGCGGAGTGCGTCTGCGGCGTTAGAACTATCGAATCAGCTTTACGTCGAGTATGGAGCGTCTCTGGCGCTGGCAATAGCGGGGGATTCGGCGCGGGCGCAAGCCCTCGCGGACGATCTGGAGAAGCGCTTCGGAGAAGATACCGGGGCGAATTATAGTTATCTGCCGTCCATTCGCGCTCAACTCGCCCTCAACCACGGTGACCCCGGCAAGGCCGTCGAACTATTGTCCAAGGCCGGCCACTACGAGTTGGGGGTGCCGCGCAGCGCTATCCATGGGAATTTTGGGTGCCTCTATCCGGTATATATGCGCGGCATGGCCTATCTCGCCTCACATCGGGGCGCCGAGGCAGCCGTAGAATTTCAGAAGGTCCTGACGCATCCCGAGCTGGTGGTGAGCGATCCAATTGGCGCCTTGGCACGCTTGCATCTCGGCAGAGCGCTGGCTATGGCAGGGGATGTGAGGAGAGCAAAGGCTGCTTACGAGGAATTCTTTACGCTCTGGAAAGACGCGGACCCGGACATCCCAATCCTGCAACAAGCCGGGACGGAATATACCAAGGTGCGAAGGGCTTGCGAACAATGACGGTGGGCCGCGTAAGAGAGCTACCTGCACCACAAGATTCCCGGAAAGTCGCGTTAGGGAAACGGACCGGCAATCCGCAAGCGCGGCACCGGTGTAATCCAGAATCCGTTGGTTGAGATAATTGAACTCTCCGTTCGTAGCCGCACACCAGACGAAACCCGGAATGGTTTCGATAATCAGGCTGAGGTCACGTTCGCTCGCCCGGAGAGCTTCCGTCACCCGCTTGCGATCCTCGATGTCGACATTCGTTCCGTACCAACTGATGATCTTGCCCGATTCATCCCGCAACGGATTGGCGCGAAACAAAAACCACCGATAGGTTCCATCAAAACGGCGCATACGGGCTTCAATGTCGCCGGGTCCGCCGGTTTCGAGACACCATTGCCAATGACGAGCCAGTTCGGGAGCGTCAGCGGGATGAAGCGTAGTTGCCCATCCCCAGCCTTCGGCTTCCTCCGCCGCCATTCCAGTGTATTCGATCCAACGTTGACTGAGAAATTCGACGTACCCGTCTGGACGAGTGGACCATGCCGTTACTGGAATCGTATTGATGATGGCGCGGAGCGTACGTTCGTTTCGGTTAACCGCATCCTCCGCACGCTTCCGGTCGTCGATGTCGATGTTCTGTCCATACCACTTGACGACCCTGCCCGATTCATCGCGCAACGCCACCGGGCGGAAGAGGAACCACCGATAAACTCCGTCGTACCGTCTCAATCGGGCTTCATGTTCGCCTGCGTCGCCTGAACTCAACACGCCTTGCCAGAATTACACCAGCCCGGGTTCATCTTCGGGATGAATAAGAGGTCTCCACCCCCATCCCATCACCTGCCCCATCGAGCAGCCGGCGTAATCCAGCCAACGCTGATTCACGAAGTCGCAGTAGCCATCGGGTGCGGTGGACCAAGCCAGCTCGGGAATCGAGTTAATGATCGAGCGAAGATTGCGCGCGCTGGCGCGCAAGGCCTCATCCGCCTCCTTACGATCCTCGATGTCGATGTTGGTTCCGTACCATTTGACGATCTTGCCGGATTCATCGCGCAGAGGGCTGGCGCGAAACAGGAACCAGCGGTACACGCCATCGAAGCGGCGCAGCCGCGCTTCCACGTCCACTTCCGTGCCGGCTTCGAGCGCGGCCTGCCAGTATTCCAGCAGGCGTTGTGCGTCTCCGGGGTAGATTGCCACTGCCCAGCCGAACCCCAGCGCCTGTTCTTCAGTGAGGCCCGTAAAACCCAGCCAGCGCTCACTGAGAAATTCGACGGAGCCATCAGGATTGGTCGACCACGACAACGTCGGAATCGTATTGATGATGGCGCGGAGGCTGCGTTCCCTTGCCCGAAGCGCCTCGTCTGACTGTTTGCGATCCTCGATGTCGATGTTGGTCCCGTACCACCTGACGATCTTGCCGGATTCGTCCCGTAGCGGGCTGGCGCGGAACAGGAACCAGCGGTACTCGCCATCGAATCGGCAGATCCGAGCCTCTACGTCGACTTCCGTGCCCGCATTGAGCGCGGCGTGCCAATATTCGAGCAGCCGTTGCGCATCACCAGGATATATTGCCACCGCCCAGCCGAAGCCGAGCGCCTGTTCTTCCGTGAGGCCTGTGAAGCCCAGCCAGCGCTCACTGAGAAATTCGACGTAACCATCAGGACGAGTAGACCACGAAAGCGTCGGAATGGTGTTGATGATGGCGCGCAGATTGCGCTCGTTGGTTCGAGAAACTTCTACTGCCTGCTTGCGATCCTCGATGTCAGTAATCGTTCCGTACCACTTCACGATCCGGCCGGAAGAATCGCGCGATGGTTCGGCGCGAAATAGGAACCAGCGGTAGGCTCCATCGTATCGACGAAGGCGTGCTTCGTACTCTCCCGACCCGCCGTCCGTGATCAATGTCTGCCAGTAAGACACGATTCCGCTCATGTCTTCGGGGTGTACCGATGCGGTCCAGCCGTATCCTAATGCCTGATCCAGCGACAGACCTGTGTAGTCGAGCCATCGCTGGTTCTTGAAATCCGCAACGCCATCCGCTGTAGTGGACCAAGCCAAGGTGGGAATGGTGTTGATGACAGCGTCCGATTCGGTGGCGGGCGGAGGCGTGAAAGTAGCGGTCCCGTAACATCGAATGATCAACCCCGATCCATCGAAGCA
>CAVZRE010000011.1:0-205644 GCA_963777595.1 Terriglobia bacterium | reverse complement strand
CGCTGCTCGATCTGTTGCCGACGTGTGTCGATCTGGCCGGGCTGACGCCCGAGTTCGCCGCGCCGGTCGACGGGCACAGTTTGATGCCGCATCTGCTGGGCCAGGCGGGCAGCGACGAAGTGATCGGCGAATACCTGGGCGAAGGGGCGATTGCGCCCGTCGTGATGATCCGGCGCGGGGTTTGGAAATACATCCATTGCCCGGTCGACCCCGACCAGTTGTACGACCTGTCCGCCGATCCCGGCGAACGGACCAACCTGGCCGCTGATCCGGCGCAGGCTGAGCGTGTTGCCGAATTCCGCGCCGAAGTGGCGCGGCGGTGGGATATGGATGCGATCACCGCGCAAGTCATCGCCAGCCAGCGGCGACGGCGGCTGGTGGCCGAGGCCAATGCGACCGGGCGGCTGAACGCATGGGACTGGTCGCCGCCGCGCGATGCGTCGAGCGAATATGTGCGCAACCATATGGATCTGGAAGAACTGGAGGCGGCGGCGCGGTATCCGCGCGTGCGGTGATCCGAAAGGCGCGGGAATGACCAGAGATTTTTTGGGGGCGTAAGGGATTTTACGAATGCCCCAGGCACAAGTCCATTGACCATACTTGCCTAAGCTTGTCCGCAAACTAGCGGAAAGCCACAATCGATGAATGCCCCTTTCGTGCCGGTGCCGACCGCTTGCGAGCCGCACGACCTGCCGCATGTGATGAACGCGTTTCCCGGCGTCCGCATGCTCAGCCTTGATTGCTTCGACACGCTGCTGTGGCGCGATTGTCATGCACCGGCCGACGTGTTTGGCCTGCTCCCCGAAATCAACGGCTACCAGCGCGCGCTGGGCGAACGCCGCGCGCGGCGCAACGCGCGCAACGCGCGCGAGGTGCAAGATGTTGCGCTCGACGAAATCTATCGCACGGCGATGCCGCAGGCGCGCGATGCCGATCGGGCGCGCGCGATCGCGGCCGAACTCGATGTCGAAGCGCGCCACTGTTACGGCTTTGCGCCGACGATCGCACTGATGCGCGAGGCCAGGCGGCGTGGCATGCAGATCATCCTGGTGTCGGATACCTATCTGACCCCACGCCAGTTGCTCGATCTGATCGCGCAAGCCGCCGGCGCCGATGTCGCCGCGATGATCGACAAGGTGTTTGCCTCATCGACATACGGGCTGCCCAAAGCCGCCGGGCTCTATCGCGAAGTGCTGGCGCGTGTGAAAATGCGGCCCGACCAGATTTTGCATATCGGCGACAACGAAGGCGCCGATGTCGGCGGAGTTAGCCCGTTCGGCGTGCGCACGCTGCATCTTCGGCAATTCACCGATGCCACCGCGCAGCAATTGCGGCTGGAGAACGTGATCGCGGCGCTGATCGAACCGCGTGGCGCGCGCACGCTGCAATCGCCGCAACCGCATCGCCCGGCGCTGGCCATGGCGCGCGTTGGTGATCCGGCGCGGCAGTTCGGGTTTGCCACATTGGGCCCGGTGCTGTTCGGTTTCGACCAGTGGCTGCGCACAGAGGCCGACGCGCTTCAGGCGGCGGGCCCTGAAACCGGAACCCTGCACTGGCTGTTCCTGATGCGCGACGGCTTCCTGCCGATGCGCATGCATGAAGCGATCGGTGGAACGGACCGCGTTCACG
The DNA here is from genome assembly GCA_963777595.1 of Terriglobia bacterium. GTDB lineage: Bacteria > Acidobacteriota > Terriglobia > Bryobacterales > Bryobacteraceae > CAVVFX01. Next base: position 204,015 of record CAVZRE010000011.1, on the reverse strand, counting down.
CCATCGAAATCAGCCGCCTGACCGCGACTTTCGCAAGCTTTGCGCAAGACACCACGATCCTGCGCCATGTCGAGGAAAACCGCGGCGTCGATCCGGCGATCATCGCGCGGCAATTGCGCCTGCCCGAAGCAACAATCGCGCAATTGTGCGCCACGCAGGACGGATGGCGCGCTTTGCATGACTGGTGCCGCGTGCCCGCCAACCGCCAGCCGATCGTCCAGGCGGCGACGGCGCTGGCGGCGCGGCTGGTCAGCCATGTGCGCAATGCGGTGAATCCGGCGGCAGGCGATACGCTGATGCTGGTCGATCTGGGCTACAATGGCTCGGTGCAATCGCTGATCGATCCGCTGCTGACGCGGCCCGTCGGTCAGATACCGGGTGGAAATCGGATGATACACCACCCGCCACACTCGGCATACCGCGTCCACGGCCCGGGGATGGGGCCGTCGAACGCCACGCGGCGTTCCGGCGGCTGCACGGAAAGGGGAGCCTCCAGCCGCCGAAGAAACGCCTGATGGCCAGCCGCGCTGGCGAAATACAAACTGCGGCATTCCAAGAGATCGGTCGGGTCGGCGGTGGCGATTCCGCCCATCGTCCGCTTCTGCCGGTAGCCGTGAACGACCCGCTCGTGGCGCGTCAATTCCACCGCGGCCTTGCGGCACGCGGCGGAGAACGTTCGGGCGGCGGCGTGGCCGTAAGCATGCTGTCCCTCGGCCACCCTCTTGTGGAGCACCACCGTGACCGATGCCGGGTCTTCACCAATGACCACGGCCGTGACCCCGGGCCATTCGGTGGCTCGCTGCGTGGCCGGAAGGCAGCCCTCCCACCAGGCGGTCAGACTGAATCGTTCGACGGCCTCCAAGCGGGCCGTGTCCCGGGCTTGGGCCCGGCGCCAACCGGGAAAAGCCGCCATCCCATTGGACATGGGATCGACATCGAAGCCATAGCGCGCCCGCTCGGGTGACAGCGCCGTTGCGGCATAGGCCCACCGCTCCAAAGCTTCCGAGATCGCGATGAATCGCGCCACCAAGGGCGAAAAGCGAACATCCGCGTACAAAGGTTGCCGAAGCTGTCGTAGTATTCTTCGACACGAATCGAAGGGGATACCCTGACCCGATCAGGTTCGAGGAGGTCCACAACCCTCGAAGGGTGCACATTCAGAACCCCCACGACGGTGTGGGGTTGAGCATTTTCAAGTACGATATCGTATCCCAATCGGATCAGCATAAGTTATGTTGGAAGCAGGAAGAAATTTCTTAATACGTTCGAAAATCGACCTGACTTTTGCACGCGGCAGGCCAATTGCACGGACGGCACGATTTGAGAGGCACTTGTGATACGGAGCGTCGGCCCAGTGCGAGTGTTACTCCTGGCAGCCGGGATGCTGGCGGCTGGAACCCATGACGCGGCAATCACGGACTCGGGCTCGACCAACGCTGCCGGTTTTACGATAAAGGTCAGCCCGTTGGGGGAAGCGGTATTCACGCCAAAGCCACGCCGCGCCGGTCAACTGCCGGAAGCCGAACTGAAACCGAGGACCCTCCGGATTCCAGCCGCTCTGGTGAAACGCTTCTTCGCCGCACTCGACGCTGAAACACCCCTATCGAATGTTCCCACCGGCAGATGCATGAAGAGCGCCTCCTTCGGTACTACCCGAACGATCGAGTACCACGACCAGAAGACTCCGGACCTGAGTTGCGGAGATCACGGCGATGCCAAGCTGAGAGCTCTGATCGAGTCGATGAGCGATATCGTGAAGCTATTCAGGAGCCATTAGGGATGTGGCGTGAGTGAGACTGGGCGTGTCCGGGCGACCCAGTCAGGTTCAATTTAGAAACTGTAACCCCTTTCTTATCAACAGGTCCGGTTGGAAGCTCAGCTGCAATTAAAGGGGCAGTGCTTCGTTTTCTCCTAGCTGCGATGTGTCTTCTCCCCGGAGCCGCGCCACTCTCCGGGGTTATGATGCAACAGCTGTCCATGGATGACCTGGCGGTGCAATCCACCGCCATCATCCGGGGGCAAGTGCTTAACTCCTATATGGCTCAGTCGGGTACGATCATTTATACTCATTACCGGATTACGGTGAGTGAGACATGGAAAGGGTCCTCGGCGGTGACGATCGACGTCGCGTTACCGGGGGGCACTGCCGGCAATCTCCGTCAGACGTACCCCGGAGTGCCGCAACTGAATCCAGGAGTAGATTACGTTCTCTACTTGTGGACGGCGCCTTCTTCCGGCATTACGTTTCCGACGGGATTCAGCCAGGGAATTTTTACAGTTACGGGCGCAACGCCGGCTGCCCTGATGACGACACGTCCAGCGGCGACTGAGCTGATGCTCAATTCTGCCGGCCGTCCAGTGCAAGACCAACCGGTTTCCCTCCGTTTGACAGATATGAAGAGCCAGGTAGCCGCGGCGATTGGGCGACTGGCGAGCGTGAAATGAAGCGCCGCCTGCAAATCGGGCTGCTCGCGCTCTTGGCCGCTGCTAACGCCGACGCATACTATTTCTGGACCCATTACACCCTTCGCAGCTCACCGTATAATCCAGTTCCCGAGAAATTCGATTTGACCGTGCTGCCCAACCAGACGGTCACTTTCTATGTGACCGACTCGGGACCTTCGTTCTACACCGGGAATGACAGCTTTGCCTCGGTGATCAGCCAGATCCGGCAGGCGGCGCAGGCCTGGAATTCGGTATCGAGTTCGAGTCTACGTGTTGCCTTCGGGGGGCTGTTCTCCGCGGGTACGCCGCAGAATACACCTGGAGGTCAAGTCGTTTTCCAGCAGCTGCCTCCGGGCATCCTGGACCTGGCGGGCGTGAGCTCGATGGCAAACATCTCCGCCAGCCCCAACAACAGCTTCTACCCGATCCTGACGTCGATGATGTATCTCAACACCAATCTCGCGCAGCTTCCGGGTCCGTCGTACACGGATTTCTTTTTTCTGGGGCTGGTGCACGAAATGGGTCACGCGCTGGGCTTGCAGCACACGTTCACATCGAGCGCCATGTCGGAAGCCACCACGCGCACCACGTCTCTCATTCGCACCATCGATACGGACGACGTGGCCGGAATTTCAGTGCTCTATCCGGCCGCCAGTTTCGGAAGTCAGTTCGGCAGCATCAGCGGGCGTGTGCTCTTCAACAATGGACAGCCGGTCCATCTCGCATCGGTGGTCGCGATCCGAAACGGATCTTCCGCGGTGAGCGCGTTTACCAATCCGGATGGCACCTATCGGATCGATGGAATTCCTCCGGGTTCGTATTTTGTGTATACGCATCCCCTGCCGCCGACGGCCAACGTGGTGTCTCCGATCGATCCGAATGGAAACGCAGTCAATCCCAGCGGTCCTTTTGTTACGACGTTCTATCCCGGCACGCCATCTTTCAGTCCGACACTTCCCGCCGTGCCGGTAACGATCGGCAATACCACCACAAATATCAATTTTTCGGTAGCCGCGATCGGGTCCGTACCGCTTTACGATTTGCAGGTATTCAGCTATATCAACGGTAATGCGATAACTCCAGCCTTCCTGAATGTGAACTCACCGGTCGGGGCGACCAGTTCGCAGGGGCCGGGCATCGGAAGTAATGGCGTCGCGGCACCGGGTTTAGCGGCTCAGGTCCTCGGCGGGGCTGCCAACATTTACGCCTTCACCGGCTATGGGGACGGACTTGGCGACACGTATTTCGCGATGTATTTCACCTACGGGTTGGGGGCGGCGACCGGACCGCAGCACCTGGTTTTCACGCTGCCGAATTATACCTATGTCGCCAACAACGCGATTAATTTGACGCTTACCAATGCGCCATCCGTCAATACCATCCTCTCCAACCCGGATGGCAGCATTACCCTTGTAGGGGCGAACTTCACTTCAGGCACCAGTTTCTTCCTCGATGGTGCTCCCCTGACACTGCGCAGCATCGATCCGTTAAACGGCGCGGCAATCGCGTTGCTCCCGCCAGGCGCCAGCGGCCAGCATGCGACGGCGATGGCGCTGAACCCGGATGGACAGGACTCCTTCTTCGCTCAGCCGAATACGCCGGCCACCTACGCGTATCCCGTTACCCCTCAAGCAGTGGTGACGCTGAATCCGGCGAGCGTTCCGGCAGGGGTGGAGGCCATGATCGACATCACCGGCGTCAACACCACCTTTGCGCAGGGCCAGACTTCCGTGGGCTTCGGCACCAGCGACGTGTTCGTTCGTCAGGTCTTCGTGCTGAGCCCTACGCACCTCCAGGTGGACGTCTATGTGCCGGCGACGGCTGCGCAAACTTTTAGCGAAGTCAGCGTTTTCACCGGATTTCAATCTGCCGTTCAACCCAACGCGTTTCAGGTAACGTCTCCCAACCGGAGCCTACCGGTCGCTTCGCCGCTGCTCGTAAACTCGACGCCGGGGCAAGGCGGCATCTATGCCGGAGCCGGCGCGATCGTGTCGGGGACCAATCTGCAAGTGGGCAGCGTCCTGCCCATCGTTACTTTCGGTGGGATTCCGGCCGTGGTCCTCTCGGCAACCCCGACACAGATCAGCCTCCAGATTCCAGCCGGGCTGCCGTCGGGACCGGCGACCATGGTAGTGTCCAACGGCTCGGCGACCAGCCTTCCGGTCGATGTAAACCTAGCGTCTGCTCCGACGGCCATCACTGCCGAACTGAACACGGCGGGGCTCGCCATTAGTGCGGGAAATCCGGCGCACTCGGGCGATGTCGTCACCTTTGTGGTTGCGAACTTTGGCGACCCGGTCGCCGGCGTTGCGACATCCCGCGTACAGCTCTCGATCAATGGAGCTACCGTGCCGGTGTTTATCGTTGCGCCCTACTCAGGCAATTCGTTCCAGATCCAGACTGTTCTTCCGTCAGTCGCCGCCGGGAACTCAGCCCGTCACCATTTATCTCGATGGCAAAGTGAGCGCGCAAGGGGCGATTTTCGTTCAGTAGGAAACAATCGTTTACCGTTATCCGTTTTCCGTCCTCCGTTATAATGACCGTTTGAAGATTTCTCGTCCCAAGACCGCGGCTGAACGGAAAGCTCGCGTTGCGGAAATTCTGCAGCTTCTCGACCGGATGTATCCGGGTGCCACCTGCGCGCTGCTCCACAGCAATCCTTTTGAGCTATTGGTTGCCACCATCCTCTCGGCGCAATGTACCGACAAACGCGTCAACGAAGTCACACCGGGTCTGTTTCAAAAATATCCGACTCCGCTGGACTTTGCCTCGGCGCGCCAGGAGGTAATGGCCAATGAGATCCGCTCTACCGGATTTTTTAACAACAAGGCTAAGTCGGTGATCGGCGCCGCGAAGAAAATCGTGAATGACTTCGGCGGAGAAGTTCCGCGAACGATGGAAGAGATGCTTACCATTCCGGGAGCGGCGCGCAAGACTGCCAATGTGGTTCTGGGAACGGCTTATGGGATCGCGAGCGGAATCGTGGTGGACACGCATGTGCAGCGCATCTCGAAGCGGCTGGATCTGACGAAGAACTCCGATCCGGTCAGGATCGAGCAAGATCTCATCAAGATTATTCCCAGGGAAAGATGGATCCTGTTCTCTCACCAGGTGATCCTGCATGGCCGTGCTTTGTGTCTCGCGCGCGGTCCCAAGTGCGTCCAGTGCGACTTGCGATCCGTCTGCTACGCCAAGGACAAGACGATCTAATTCGGCAGCGATACGCTCTGTGACATACTGGAGCGCATGACCGACCGACCTCCGCAAAGTTTAAAGAATCACACTCGCTTCGATCCTGCGTTTCACTTCTTTCTGGCGCCACTGACTCTTGCACTGTTAGTGGCCGCGATCTGGCATGCGATCCAGTATCCAGGCTACGTTTCGATTTGGATGGCGGTCGGCGCTTTGTTGTTCCTGGTGGAGGTGTTTCTCAACCGCTCCTACTCGCTCAAGGTGCAGGATCGGGTGATCCGTCTTGAGGAGCGGTTGCGGCTGGGGGCGCTTCTGCCGGAGTCTCAGCGAGCGAGGATCGGCGATCTGACGGAGGGTCAACTGATCGCGCTACGTTTCGCCTGTGATGGAGAACTACCTGTCCTGGTCGATAAGACTCTGCGGGAGCATCTTGCTCCGCGCGACATCAAGAAAGCGATTCAGAGCTGGCGGCCGGACTATTTTCGGGTTTGACCCGGGGACCTACTGCGGTTTGGCGGTGAGCCGCTGAGCCGCTAGGAGGCCGCCCGCGCGCTGGATTAGAGGCACGTCGAAATCCTTGACCAATTCATCATCCGAGCCGCGGAACTGGCTGGCGTCCACATGCAGCTTCACCGGAATCGGCGCTACCGCGGCGGCAAACTCACTCCATAGGCCGGCCTTTCCGATGCCTACTAATTCGATGGCGCCGTTCTCTTTCTGGTGAACGAAAGCCAGCGCCGTGAGAATATCCTGGACGCGGCACGCATCATCGGACTGGTTGAAGCCCCAAAAGATCTGCGAGGAGCGGTCCCGCGGGGCGATTGCCGAACCGGTTTGAAACGCGTCGATCAGCAGCACCGGACGCTTGGCCTTCAGCAGTTCCGCTACGGCCGGATCGTGCCGCGCAGCTTCGACGCCGTCCGGATGAACGACGACTGCGGGGGTCCCATGGCCATCGATCCAGACGCCAGGAACACGATCACCTGCTGAACGGCGCGAAAGCACGACCCCCGAACCGTTCGGCTGGCTCACGATATCCCCCGGCCACTCGGACTCGAGCGCCATTTGCAAGCGCCGCCGCAGCACCTCGTGCGAGGTGACTTCATCGAATTGTTTCCTTGCCGCTTTCTGCCATTGGGCGAAGATCTGCGGATAAGTCAGCGCGTTGTCCGGTAACTTGCGATTGGCGAGAGCCAGCATATTCTGCAGCATTTCCACCTTTTCGTTTCGCTCGGCCAGCCACTTTGCGTCGGTAACATTAAGTACTTGCCGGCCAAAGAACCTATATACGGCCTCTCGCGCAGGCTTGGCGAAGTTATGCGGGGCTTCGAAAATGACGGCGTCGATGTTTTCGGGTTTGCCGTAGAGATCGTAGATCTTGCGGATCGCGGGAAATTCCTCGGTCATCGTGTTTTTGGTCCAATCGCCGGTGGCGGCGACCAGCAGCATAGGCTTGGGGGCCATCATCGCCGCAATCTCGATATTATTGGCATGGAAACGCATCCCTGGGGCGTTCTCGCAAAGATCTCCTCCCGCGTAGATCGCTGAAACCATACTGACGGGAGCATCGAAGGCGACACGGTCATCCACGGCGGCGAGGGTAAAGGTTTGCGTACCGCCACCGGACGCTCCGGCGACCCCGATGCGCGCCGGATCGACGTCGTCGAGAGAAGCAACGAAATCGAGCGCGCGAATGCCGTTCCACAGCTGCATGCCGAAGGGCCCGAATCCCCAAAGCAGTTCTTGCGGTGTGCCGAACTTATGCGGTAGCTGTAATGTATCGTTGTAGCCGACCATGTCCCAGAGGAAGGCGACGTATCCTTGACGGGCGAGATTCATGCCGAACTCGGGACCGGAATCGAGCGGCTGGTTTTCCAAGCGGCCGTAGGTCCAATGGCCGTGCGGGTTGAGGACAGCGGGATGCTTGGCGGGGCCGTGCTTCGGGCGGTAGAGATTGCCGCCAAGATACACTCCGGGCAGGGTTTCGAGCAGCACTTTTTCGATAGTGCAGTCCTGGCTCTCGACCCGGTCGAAGATCTGGGGATGCAACGGAGTTTTCTCCGGCATCGGATCGAGGCCGGAGGCGAAAAGGATCTGACGCCGGAGCTGAGCTTTGCGCTGCTCCCATGCGGCGCGCGTCTTGTACTCGGGCATGGATTGGTGGGTCTCGAGGCCGTCAATTCTGGTATTGCGCGAATCTTGAGCGGGGACCTGAGCGAGCGCGGCCGCGGTGAGAAATGTGACGGAGCAGGCGACAACGCCTGCTCCACGTTTGCGATTCATACTCATCAGTATCCCTTTTGCTTATCGACGACGTTGATCAACGGCCGGCCATCGACGAAGCGCAGAACATTTTCCTTGATGGTGCCCATCATGCGGACGTTATCCTGGTCCGAACGGCCGGCGATGTGCGGCGTCACGATGACATTGTCAAATTTCCACAGGGGATGTCCTTTGGGCAGCGGTTCAGGATCGGTAACATCCACTCCGGCGCCTGCGAGTTGACGCGAATCGAGTGCCTTTACCAATCCTGGCATCTCGTAGATCCCCCCGCGACTCACCGCGATGAAGTACGAATTCTTTTTCATCAGCTCGAACTCATGCATCCCGACCATTTTGTGGCTCTTCTCGGTATGCGGGGCGGAAATGAATACCACATCGGCCCCCGGGATCACGTCGTCGAGTTGATCAGGCTTCACGATTTTTTCGAAATACGGCTGGAACGGCTTGTCTTCGGGATCGACGCCCGTCACCTTCATGCCGAACGCATTGGCGCGGATCGCGATCTGGGTACCGATGCCGCCACAACCGATCACGACGGCGTTTTTTCCGCGCAATTCGATCCCCTGAAAGTTACCCCTTTCCCACTGTTCCTGCTGCTTCAGGGCTTCGTAGTGATAGAGCCTGCGGGTCAACATCAGGAGCATGGCGAGGGCGTGGTCGGCAATCTCCGGCCCCTGCACGACTTTATTGTTGGTCAGGATAATCTTGCTGTCGCGCAGGTCGTTGCTGCCTGAGAGAAAGAGGAGGTTCTCGACACCAGCGCTCATATTGGCGACCCATTTCAGGTTCTTGCCGGCGCGAACTTCGGCGGGCTTAATGGTCCCGATATAGGCGTCGGCGTCCACGATCTCTGCCATGACATTTTGATCGCTGACCTGCACGAAATGAGCTTTGTTGGTCAGGCTCTGGAAGTCCTGGACCATTTTGGCGTCGCCGCGAACTAAGATTTTCTTGGTCTGGGCGTTTAGTGCGCAGGCCAACAGAAGGACGATGGAAATCAGCCGGTACATAAGTTCTCCTTAGGTGAAAAGGCATTGTATCGAACATTGACCTCGCTTCGGGGACTGACTTAGGTCTGTCACACAGTGTAAAATTAGAAGTTACTTCATGAGCAATAAGACGGCCCTGATCATTGGAGCTGGGCCTGCCGGGCTCACTGCGGCCTACGAACTTCTCCTACGAACTGACGTCCGACCCCTCGTTCTTGAAAAGAGCGAGTATATGGGCGGAATCTCGCGTACGGTGAATTACAAGGGTAATCGCATCGACATCGGCGGGCACCGCTTCTTTTCGAAATCCGACCGGGTGATGAACTGGTGGATGGAGGTGATGCCTTTAGAAGCTCGTAACGGTAAGCCGACCTCCATTTCGTACCAGAACCAAAGCCGGAACGTGACCACATCCGGGTCCGGACCCACTCCGGACAAGACCGATAAAGTCATGCTGATCCGGCACCGCAAATCCCGGATCTACTTCCTGCGCCGGTTTTTCGACTATCCCATCAAGCTGAGCCAGGAAACTTTGAGCAAGCTGGGACTGAAACGGACGATCAAGATCGGGATCAGCTACATGCGCGCGGTGGCCAGCCAGATCAAGCCGGAGAAATCGCTCGAGGAGTTCCTGATCAACCGGTTCGGCCGCGAGCTGTATCTCTTGTTTTTCAAGTCCTACACGGAGAAGGTCTGGGGCGTGCCGTGCGACCAGATCAGCGCCGAATGGGGTGCGCAGCGCATCAAGGGGCTCTCTATTACAAAGGCCATTACGCATTTCGCCAAGTCGGCATTTGGAGGAAAGAAGAACGGGGACCTCGGCCAAAAGGACACCGAGACTTCGTTGATCGAACAGTTCATGTATCCCAAATTGGGTCCCGGACAGCTTTGGGAGTACGTCGCCGAGACTGTGCAGAAAAAGGGCGGCTGCGTAATGACGGGCTGGAATGTCGCACGGATTCACGCGGAGGGCGCGCAGATCCGAGCGGTGGAGGCGGTACATCTGGAGTCGGGTGAGCGGCGCACGTTTGAGGCGGATTATTTCTTTTCTACGATGCCGATCAAGGAACTGATCAACTCTCTCGATGCGCCGGTTCCGGCCAACGTGAGGCAGGTCAGCGACGGGCTGATGTATCGCGATTTCATCACCTGCGGCCTGCTGTTGAAGCGATTGCAAGTCCGCGACGATTCGGCGCATGGCGCAAAGCTGCTCACCGACAACTGGATCTATATCCAGGAACCCGACGTGTTGGTCGGACGGATGCAGATTTTCAACAATTGGAGCCCTTATATGGTGGCTGATCCTAACCTGGTCTGGGTTGGGCTCGAATATTTCTGTTACGACACCGACGATCTCTGGAAGAAATCCGACGAAGACATGATTGCGCTTGCCAAGGAAGAAGTGGAGCGCATCGGGATCATTTCACGGGAAGATGTGGTGGACGCAACCGTGATTCGTATGCCGAAAACCTATCCCGCATACTTTGGCACTTACGACCGGTTTCGACGAAGTCCGCGACTATATCAACAAATTCGAAAACCTGTTCCTGGTGGGGCGCAACGGCATGCACAAGTACAACAACCAGGACCATTCGATGCTCACGGCCATGACTGCGGTTGATAACATCGCAGCGGGGATCAAGGATAAGTCGAATCTCTGGGCAGTCAACACCGAGATGGAGTACCACGAGGAGAAAGAAAAGTAGGCGTCGACCTTGGTGTTCCGGCTCAAGGACGTCGCGCGTTACCTGAGAGTGATGGCGCGGTCTGTGATGGCGCGAAGATGAGCGGTGTGATGACGCCCATGCCACGCGTATAGCCCAAGCGTCCGGTCGAGTGTCACGACGCCGAGTTCCGGATGCCGGAATGTGCGGCTCCAGTCTTCCGGTTTCAAGGTGCGGAGAAAAGCTACCCAGCGGCGGTGTAGAGCGTCGAGGAGCGTGAGGGAGATCTCAGGCCGAGTTATGGCGACATCCGGCTGAATCGCCCAGCTGGCCTCATCGTAGGGTTTTATCGTGGGCTCCGATTCGCTCATCGCGAATTTGAACCGCAGATAGCTGTGCATGTGACTTTCCGGGACGTGGTGGATCACCTGACGCGCGGTCCATCCGCCGACACGGTACGGAGTGTCCAGACCGCCTGGAGGAAGCTGCTCGAAAGCCTGCCGCATTTCTGCAGGCGTCTGGCCGATCTGCCCGATCAACGCTGAACGTTCGGCATCCGTATAAGGCGCCTCATAAGAAAACTTACCGATCGGATACTGGTCACTCTTCATTGAAGTTGAAAACCTCGCCGTTGACCCTGAAGTTGATGTGTCCGCCGCTCAGGATCTTGGCATCGTTGCGAAAAAAACGGCTCCATCCGTGGATTCGCCAGGCTTTAGTTTAGTTGCAACCAATACGATGGCCGACGCCTCCGCCGCAGCTTTGAGCTTCGCGGAGATGCCATAGGAAAGGAAGTTTTGCCGGCGCAGTTCATAACCGTTGGTAAACTTCATGCGATCGAAACCGTAAAGCACGGATTCATAGGCCAGAGTCAGCTTTACCACGTCTTCGTGGTCTCCCTTGTCCATCAGCATCTTGACAATGTTATTCGCCGGCGTGGCGGGGACCGGCTGGTTTTCCCGGCGGATATAAGAGAAATCCTCCGGGCGAACGGTACACGGCAGTTTTGAGCCGTTGGAGATCGCCACCTGCAGCATGGAGTAGCCCTTCAGATGTTGAGGCATGTGGGCGAACATTACAGTCACTTCGGCGCGAGTGAGAGTCTGATATTTGAGGCCGTTCTGTTCAAATTCGATAACTTGAGCGCAGCCGGAGGCGATGCCGATCAGAGCCACGACCCAAAGCCGCCAGAACGAGATCATATAACACCATCTTACGAAAGTTGCCTGGCTGACAGCGGAGATTCCGAGCTAAGTCTTGTATAAAGAAAGCATTAGCGTTGGCATACGCTAACAAAGAGACGCCTAAACACGTTAAGGAACCAAAAGTTTCGCACTCGTTACCGTTTCTTATTGCGAAGAGTGCGGTTTCACGCTATAGTCTAGTGAATCGATTCGGGTGAAGTTTGGGGTGAGACGAGCGCAACTGCCGTCGTAAAACAAAGGGATGAGACAATGTGTGGCATCGCTGGGTTTACGCATCGGGGCGTAAGCAGGCATGGCGAGCTGATTGAAAAAATAACTCGTGGTTTAGCGCATCGCGGCCCAGACCAGCAAGGAGTCTTCTCGACTCCGCATGTTTGTCTGGGAGCGGTGCGCCTGAAGATCATCGATCTCGCCGGCGGAGACCAGCCGATGACTGGTGATGACGGCGATGTCACCATTGTCTTTAATGGCGAGATTTACAACCACCGGGCCCTCCGCACGGAACTGGAATCCAAAGGGCATGAATTTCGCACCCACTGCGATACGGAAGTCGTCCTCCGTGCATTCGAGGAATGGGGCACCGAGTCTTTCGAGAGATTGCGAGGGATGTTCGGCGTAGCGATCTGGTCGGAACGGGATCGGCGCCTGGTTTTGGCGCGCGACCGGATTGGCATCAAACCTCTGTATTACTGTTGTGTAGGTAACAACCTGCTCTTCGGCTCCGAACTAAAGGCGATCCTGGGGCATCCGGACGCTCCCAGGACTCTTGACCTCGCAGCGCTGCAGGACTATCTCTCGCTCAACTATGTGCCTGGCGAGAAAACTTTGATTGAAGGTATCCGGAAGTTGCGGCCGGGCCATGTGCTCGAGAGCTGTCAGGGGAAGATTACGCTTCGACCGTACTGGCGGATCTCGTTCGCGCCGGATCGGTCGCTGGAACAGGAAGAGGCCAAGTTCGAACTCGACGCGCTCTTACGGCAATCCGTGCGCGAACACATGCTGGCGGATGTTCCACTGGGAATTTGGGCCAGCGGAGGACTGGATTCATCGGCGGTTCTCCACTACGCAGCAGAAGCGTCGTCTAAACCGCTCAAAACATTTTCCGTCGGTTTCGATTCAAACTGCTGTGACGAGAGCCGCTATTTCCGTGAAACCGCGAGAATTTATGGAACCGAACATCACGAATTCCACATGCCCTCGGATCAGCGCATTCCGGATGCCGTAGAAGAACTGGCCAAATACTCGGATGAGCCGGGAGCCGACGCCGGGGCGCTGCCCGTCTGGTTCCTCTCCAAAATGAGCCGCAACCACGTCACCGTTGCTCTATCGGGCGACGGCGGGGACGAGTTGTTCGGCGGTTATCTGACATATCATGCCGACAGGCTGGCGCGGTCTTTGCGACATATGCCAATCCTGTTTCGGAGGACGGCATGTGCCGCGGTCAAACGCTTTCTCCCGGTATCGCAGCGCAAGATCGGCTTCGAATACAAGCTGAAGAGAATGCTGGAAGGTTCGCTCCTCTCCCCCGACGAAGCGCATCTATTCTGGAACGGCTCGTTTTCACGGATTCAGAAACTCAATCTTCTGCCACGGCTGAACGGACACCATCTGGAACGGCTGTCCCGCCAACTCCCTACCGCGTCCGAAGTCGGGTACTTAAACCGCTTCATGCTGCTCGATCAGCACTATTATCTTCCCGACAATATCTTGTACAAGGTGGACCGGATGAGCATGGCCCACTCCCTCGAAGTCCGTCCGCCGCTGCTCGACCACCGCATCGTGGAGTTCGCCGCACGTTTGCCGGAACGCCTGAAGCTGCGGGGCTTGAACGGCAAGTATTTGTTAAAGGAAACCTTGCGGGGGAAACTGCCGGACTCGATCATTGACCGCCCGAAGTCCGGCTTCGATATTCCGGCACACGCATGGTTTCGGGGGATTCTCAAGCCCCTGCTTTATGAAACATTAAACCGTGAACAGGTCGAAGCAACGGGTATTTTCAATTTTGCTGCGACGGAACAGTTGATACGCGATCATATGAATGAACGGATCAATGCGGGATATCAACTATGGGGTCTTATGACGCTATTTCTATGGCTGAAAGAATGGCGCATCGAGATTCCCTCCCAGTCCCCGGAAGTACACACGAACGCGCTCTCCGCTACGATCTGATCGTATTTTTCTTTGCTGCGTTCACGTTCTTCACCTGCCTGATCAGCCCGCCTTCACTGATGGATGATGTGGATGCGGTTCAGGCCCAGATTGCACGGAACATGGCAGGTTCAGGCGATTGGGTGACGGCTCACCTTGACGGGATCGCCTATCTCGAAAAAGCGCCCCTGAAATACTGGCTGATGGCAATCTGTTTCAAGATCTTCGGTTTTCATGACTGGGCGGCGCGGATCCCTATCGCGCTGTCCGTCGTGCTGCTCTGCCTGGTGACAGCGCACTTCGCACGTTGGGCTATGGGAGACCTCGCCGGTTTATACGCGGGAGTAATTCTCTCAACCTCGGTGGGCCTCTTCCTGTTCACCCGCGTGCTGCTCCCGGATGTGGTCTTGACGCTGACGATCACAGTAGCCATGTGGTCCTTTCTGCGTGCGCTCGATGAAGAAGAACCGCGTCCGGCTGTGTGGGCAATGCTCATGTGGAGCGCAATGGCGTGCGGTGTACTCCTGAAGAGTTTGATCGCCCTGGTATTTCCAGCGGGCGCGGCAATGGTTTATCTCCTCGTGAGAGGGAAGTTCAGGGAACGAGAAGTGTGGCGCCGTTTGCGGTTTCTACCGGGTGTGGCTCTGTTCCTCGTCCTCGCTGCGCCGTGGCACATCTTGGCGATCTTGCGCAACCCTCCGTATTTCGATTTCACGATGCATAGCGAATCGGGGGCATATCACGGGTTCTTCTGGTTCTATTTCATCAACGAACAACTGCTCCGCTTTCTGAATCAACGGTACCCGCGAGACTACAATACGGTGCCGCGCGCGCTGTTCTGGCTGTTTCATGTGTTATGGCTGTTTCCCTGGAGCGTGTATTTCGGGTCTGTCACCAAACTGCGATTTCGCGGCGAGGATCGGGCCTCTGCTACTCGTTTGCTGGCTTTATGCTGGGCAGGCTTCGTGTTGTGCTTTTTCACTTTCTCCACGACTCAGGAGTATTACTCCATGCCGGCCTATCCGGCGTTGGCGCTTCTGCTTGCGTCCGCGATGGCTTTGGAAGACGGCTGGTTGCGGCCCGCCACGCGCGTTGCCGCGGTCGTGGCTACTGCTGCCTCGGCAGTCATTGCTTTCCTTTTGTGGAATGTCCGGTCGCTCCCGGCGCCTGGAGACATTTCGCGTGCCCTGACTTCCAATCCGGACGCCTACACGCTCTCTCTGGGCCACATGATGGACCTGACGTTCTCCGCGTTCGCATATCTGCGTCTGCCTCTGGCCATGGCTGGCATTGCCACGCTCGCCGGAGCCATTGGCGCGTGGGTCCTGCCCTTCCGTCGCGCAGTGTGGGCGCTGGCCCTGATGATGGTGTTGTTTTTCCAAGCCGCACGCGCGGCATTGGTCGTCTTCGATCCGTACTTGAGTACGCGGCCGTTGGCGGAAGCTCTCAATCATGCACCGGCAGGGGAGTTGATCGTGGACGACCAATATTACACGTTTTCTTCCGTATTTTTCTATAGTCATCGCACGGCGCTGTTACTCAACGGCCGCGTGAATAATCTGGAATATGGCTCCTATCGTCCGGGCGCGCCGCAGGTGTTCATCCAGGATGCGGATCTGCCGGCTCTGTGGGACAGTTCTCCGCGTTATTACCTCGTAGCGGAGAATCCGCAAATTCCGCGCTTGACGAAATTACTGGGCGCGGACCGGTTGCACGTAGTGAAAGAGGCGGGTGGAAAAACGCTATTCGCCAATCGATAGAGACAAAACTTTCGGAAATACATTCACGTATTCTATGACCAATGAGGGCCGACGAAAGGCGGCTGCGGGCCTGTGCTGTATCAGCGCGCCTTGGCGATGGCTAGTTCGTTATCGTCAGGGTTAATACGTTGGACTTTATTAGTATTCCGCTCTCCGCCTCCGGCTTCTCCGCCTGAATTGTGTACTTTCCGGGCTTGCTCAGGTCGTAGCGCCTGCTGATGTTCTGCACCCATTCCCATTTTTCGCCGGCCTCCTAAGTCGGCGGACTTCACGTGCGGCAGGACAAAGCTTCGAAAGGTGATGGAACAGTTGGGTCCAATGTTGGGTATAACTTACGCTCGGTTAGAAACTCCATATCGGCTCGAGGCTCCATACAGGATAGGGTTCATAGAAGACGACATTCTGCTGCGTCCGGTCGTGAGGCTGACGGCCCGGACGGCCGACCGGCGCGGTCCCACATCAATCCGTTACGGCGACGGTTATGACGTTTGACTCGATGTCCTTTTGAAGATTAACCCACCTTACCTGGATAACGCACGTGCCGGGCCTGCTGAGGTCGAACAGCTTGCTAAGAACCAGGTCGCGCGTCCATTTCTCGCCGGGGCGCATCGCGACGACAACGTCGCCGCTGCTATCCCAGCCCTGTTTGTCACTTCCCCAAACCTCCGCACCGTGCTTAGTGAATGCCACTGGCATGCCACGGCCGTCCTTTACAGTGGCGCGGAAGTGTGTCTCCGCCCGCTTATTGTTGCGCTCCTCTGCCTGAATCATGTGGAGGGTGTCCGGCGTCAACTACTTCTTTGGGTTGACGACAATTATTTCTCCCTATCGTGTTGCCTCACTTAAGGATGTTACCGAACTGCTAGTCGTCGTTGGCGAAGGGCGGCAAGATGTTACCGATGTCCCTGTCCGACATCTGGTCCGGTTGAACGCCCTCGGGTAACTGAACCACTCGGACAGAGCAATCTGGTCGTAGCTTTTGAGCGATGACAGTGCTCGCCTTGCGACCGGTCGAATCGCCATCCAACAGGAAGATGACGCGATTGAATCGCTTCAGTAGGGTGTGCCGTTGTGATTCATAGAGGACTGATCCCATCAAGGCGACGACCGACCGAACGCCAGCTTGGTGCACTTTCATGCAATCGAAGAAGCCCTCCACCACGACGACGGTGTTTTTCACTCCCGCGGCAGCGCGATGCATGTTGAATAGGATTTCCGACTTGGCAAAGCCCGGTGGGACGCGGTACCGCGGTGGAGTCTGATCCACGGAACGTCCGCAATAGGCGATCAGTTGTCCTTCGGCATTGTGGATCGGAATGACCAGTCGGCGATGCATCAGCCCCGGTCCGGCGTAGAAGCCGACGCCAAACTCCCGAGCCGTCTGTTCCATTGATTTCCCGCTCGGCCAGATAGGGATGGCTGCAGTCGATGCCGGTCAACTTGAACTGCAGAGGTGAAGAAACCTTTCTTCTTTCCGTAACCAGTTCCTTCTCATTCGGTGTCGATGTTATCGGAACCGAAGAACCCGTCATCGCCTGCAGCTTGAGGGCGGCTTCAACCAGAGAGCAGCGTTCCATTGCGGCGACGAAATCCAAAACGGTTCCGCCCGCTCCGCATGCGAAGCAGTGAAAGATGTTCCGAGCCAGATTCACTTGAAAGGCGTCTTGCCCGTCGCCCCGGTGGATCGGGCAGCATCCCCGATATTGGTCTTTTCCACTCCGCCGAAGTTTTACGTGATAGTGTCGGAGGACAGGTTCCAACTTCACCCCGCGTTTGATCGATTTGAAGTCCGGCGATGGGGTGATCATGAGCGCACCTCGACGGAGCTCATGCCGGTTGAGCACCTTTCCCGGTCGTTCTCTAAGTCGGATTCCAGACCGAGCACCAACTGCCGGGCGATTTCACTGCGCCACCGTTTAATTCGCCGTTGGAGAGTTCGCAGTTGCCCTAGCGGGAAAGCACCGGGCATACTCTCCTGCAAACGGAGGAACAGATCTTTGGCATTGGCATCGGGCTGTGCATTGAGCCACGATTGAACCTGAGGCCAGACTTCTTCAAACGGGTCCACGCGAGTGCGATAGCTTCGTGGCCCCGTAGTTGTCTTGCGATGTGTCGGGCGCACTTCACCATCGCGCCACACCGTGGAGAGGCTGGCAACGAAACCGCGCAACGGTGGGGTTGATTGAGGCATGTCGGCGTGGGCGGCGCCGACTTCCAGTTGGGCGATCACTCGCTGCGCTTCCCGAATTTCGCTCAGCAATCGCACCGGGTCCAGTGCCGCTAACGTCTGCCGAAGTTGGTCCTTGCACTCGGCTGAAACGTCTTCCCGATCCAAGAGACGTTCACAAGGCGTCGCTGGCGAATGGTACTTCTTGATTACTTTCGCACCTACTCGTGTCTTCGACAGCAATTTGAAGGACGGCTGGAAGAAGTTCACGAATAGCCGCATGGAGGTGTACAGTTTGTTTAACGCCGATGCTGCTGCCGGGCCTTCCAGTCTTCCATAGCCCACCATTCGCCGGATCACCGCGCCGTTCTTCTGTTCGATCCACGCTTGATCGTTTTTCTTGTAAGCGCGACATCTGGTGAGCTCGATTTTGTGGTCTCGGCAATAGCCCACCAGCGTGTTGTTGATGAACGCGCTGTCGTTATCAACATCGAGACCGCGCACTACGAACGGCAGCTTCGCCCGAACTTCACTGACCGATTCGGTAATCAGGGTTTGCTCACGGACGACCATCGCGATGGCTTCTGTCCAACCCGACGCGATGTCCGTCAACACCAGGCTATGGACGTAACTCCCGATGGTCGACTTTCCACAATGCACCACCATGTCCATTTCAAAAAAGCCCGGCGCGGGATCATTCCAATCGCCAAAGGTTCGTATGGCGATACTCTTTCGCAGCGGGGTGTTGATCATCGTCCTCCGACGACGCTGTTTAGCCGTGTCGCGGACCGTTTTCAACAGCCGGTCCATGGTGGCAGCGCTCATCGACAGCAGACTTTCGCGCACTGCGGGATCTAACTTCAAATGCCCATGACGCTCCATGGCGTCGATCAGGCCGGCGATCACCTGACGGAGCCGTTTCCCGCAGATTCGATCCGCCGCCTCCCAAACGATGGTTAATGCTTCCCGAACCGCTTCGTTGTAGATCCGTGCTCTCTGTCGTGGCTCGCTGGTCTCCGGTCTGGGTGATCTTTTCAGCACGCGGATGGCATGCTTCCGATGAAATCCGGTCACCTTGACGAATTCATCAAGAATCCCTTTCTTCTCGTCCCGGTCGGCGGCTCGATAGCGCGCCGCCACCGCCGCTATCACTTCTCGTCTCGTTGCCATGCTTAGTTGCCTCGTCAATCTGCCACTCATCCCTTTCATAGGGACGGGTAACATTTTTCATGAGGCAACGGGCCGCGTCGGGTAACAAAAGTGATGAGTCAACGCGGCCCGGAGATCTAATTGTCGCCGAACAGGAGGGTCAGTTCTTCGACTTTAGCAGGAGCTTCGATAGCATCTCGCCTAGTTCTTTGACCTTGGCTGCGGAGGGGATGTCGGGAGACGATGGTTTTCTCTGATGATGCGGCTACGTCGTTCAATGGGAGGAGGTGGTAGCTGGGAAGGAAGACGTAGTCCGACCAGCCGGTCTCCACTATAAACTTCTGTTGCTTGGTTGCCACCGTTTACGCTCAGCATGCAGCCTGCGAAAGCGTTCGCACACCGGTCCGTAGTGCCGATGCCGACAGACCCTGGTCGCACGCTACACCGTCTGGAAGACCAAGCTCCTGCTGATCGAATTCCAGGCCTAATTCGTGCCAACCACCTTCACGTTCAGACTTGCTGATGGCGCTGCTGAACTGACGGTGACTGGAAACGCGGCACCTTTATTAATTGCGTTCCCCGTTGCGTCCTGCAGCTTGAAGAATCTGCTTTGGACCGAGACAGAGAAGGACGTGTCGAAAGGGACCAGGATGCTGACATTGCGCCCGGCACTGTCGGTCGAGTCGATGACGGCCGTCTCGAAGTGGTATCCGCCGTTCACGCCGATGAGCAGGTGCGCGCCAGCCGTCTTGCCTTCGTTGGCGCTCAGGAGACCCTGAGCGTCGTCGACTCGAATAGGTAGCCGGTATCCGGAGCGCATCGTGAGCGTGATCGATGATATTGAGGTTGGGGATGTGACGGTCACATGCGGCAGCGCTGCGGTCCACTGGCAAGGATCGATAAGCGTGCCGTGGGGGACTTGTGCGCAAAGCAGGTAAGTCCCAGCGTTGAGATTGGCGAAGGAGAAAGTCCCGTCGGCGGCTGTTGTCATGGACGCCCCATGCATCGCGGCTGGTGTGGACACGGAGGCCGGCTCCTCCGATATCGTCACGATGGCTGACGCCACCGGGCGGTTGGAAGTGTCGAAGACGCTGCCGGAGATTGTTGCGCCCATGACTGCCGGCGCGAGCATGACGCCGTTTGCGATTGCACTTAACCACGAAGCCCTTGAGAGCATTGTTTCTCCTATGTTCACTTGCTGATCCGCGGACTGCCAAGGAGCAGAGACGGGGGTGCCGGAGCCGGCGGCTGGACAACGCTGAAATAGTAGGTCTTCCCCGCAATGTCATACAACGCCAACCAGACGAGGTGGATCGGCGGGGCCTATCTCGGCGCGGTACGCGTTGGCGCTCTCAAAGACCCTGTCCACGACGTCGCATGCATTCTCGTTATGCGCCTCGGCCTGGTACGGCCGCTGCAGAAAAAGGTTACCGGGAAACACCCCTAGCACCACCGGAACGTTTGTCGCTCGCCAAACCTGCGAGGGGATGTCCGTGACGCTCTCGTTCATGGTTCGCATTTTCGGGGGCAGGGACACGCTGACGTCGCACAGAGACGTCACCTTTTCTACCGTGCCGCTGATCCTCTTCACCGACGCCGGTACGATGTGCGAGAAATCTTCGTTGTGCTGAACGCGAAAGTGCCCCGCCCCGGCTGCGCTGAAGCGCTCCACTATACCGTCTATGATTTTCCGCCGCTCCTCAACCGTGCCGGTCCTCGGCTCTGGGTAGGTGATCTCTATGCTCCGGTGGAGAGGAGACATGTGCCGCCTCGGGTTAGGCGCCCCCGCCGCCGCGCCGGAAGGGGCGGCCTTGGCCAAATCATCAGGGTGTTCGTAAGGGGGGTCCTGGTAAGAAACGAGCCAGCCGTTGAGTTGGTGCAGTTGCTTGACGGCCTCGTACAGGGGCCTTCCGCCGTCAACCGACACCTTTCGGTCCTGCGCCGCGCCGACGGCGGCGAGGGCTGCGCCGAGGATCGCACACGCGGGCAGCGTACATGATGAAGCTCTAAACACTAAGTTCGTCATTGGCATCCTGAAGTTGAGCTGAAGCAGCGGCCTCAGTGCGTGCGGCGTGCAGCTTCTCATAGTCAAATGGGCTTGTGGCCCGTTACGGCACCCGAGGGGTCGACCTGTTGTATCGTGACGACGTGCAGGTGGAAATAATACATCTTCTGGTCGGGCTCGTACAGTAGCTGCCACACCATGTGCCGGGTTGCGTACATAGTTTGAGCCCATCGATTCACGTCGTCGAGTATCCGTACGAGTACCGCTTTAGCTGATTCTTCGTGGGGACCTTCCTCGCTAATGGCCTGGCTCAACAATTGCTCCCCCATGAAACCCTGGGCTATCCGAACGCCTGTGCGCTCGCTGAGCGTTGCCAATAGCAGCTGTAGCGTTTGTAATGAGGTCCGAGGAGCCTTCGGAAAGCTGATGGGGGCGTCGAGTATCGACTTCGCGCAGACGACCTCGCCGCTTTGCTTCAGTAACTTCGAGGGCTCGATATGTGAAATCGACCCCGTGCTCGTGAGGCGAAACACTCCCGGATTGCCGGTCGCCCGGTGCTGGAGCAGAAGGTCCGCAAGAGTGGCGTCCTTTTCGGCCGCCGCCAGCCCTACAGCTCCCTTGAGGGTGAATTCAAATGGCCTCGCGCGTGGAATTATCAGGCTCCTTCCCGGATGAGCCTTCCGAAAATCCTGGTCTGAGATGTCTGCGAGGTCGTTGGCATTTTCGTACGGGGGGTCCTCGTAGGTGATTTGCCAGCCGTACCTCTCGGCCAGCCGATTTATAACCTCTAGTACAGGCCGCGGGTTGCTCACCTTGATCTTAGTCGCGTCCTGCGAGGACGCGACGGCGGCGAAAAACAAGCAAAGCGCGATCGGCGTCGCGTAAGTTCTCGGAGTGTAGCGTGAGTTCATTGTTACTGGTTCCTCGTAAACGTTGCGCCTTCGCGGGACACAGTCTCCGACGACTGGCCTATCGTGACCTGTAATATATTGGGTTGGTTGTTGGGAGGCGGGTTGGTGCTTTGAGGCAGGTATGTCGTGTACGAGCCCTGGGCACAGTTGATTTGCATGTTCTGATTCAGCGTGACGTTGCACGGCCACGCTGAGCCAGACGGGCGGTAATTCCTCAGATATGCGACGAGGTCTGGGGAATATCCGATGTTGTCGGGGCCGAAAGTGTTGTCCGAGGCGACCCTCCAAATGGCGGGGCTTGGGATCTTGTTGATTGGGGTTGCTCCTAGGGCGGTCCCATTGAAGTAGCACCCGTCCTGCCCACCTCCCGCGTCCTGCTCCTGGACGACTCTGCCGCCGAAACTGAGGCCAGCGCCAGACCCGCTGGAGAGGGTCATGATGAACGCTTGGGTCAGGTTCAGTCCTGCGGCGTCTTGCCAGCCTGGGCCTGGCGTACCGCTCTGAGCGGGCTGGTTGGAGCCCGCCGTGGTTTCGCCGTTTGGAAGGTCGCACGCCTTGCTCAAGGTGAAATTGCCGCTAGGAATTGCATTTCCGTTCGTTATAAACGTCCCGGATCCGGTGCTGCACCCGTCCGCGCTATTTATCGTTCCCTGGTAGACCACTTGTGTATCGCAGCCAGGGCCGGGTGGGTTATTAGGGTTCGTCATTGTGAGATTGAGCGCGTTGCTTGCGCTGCCAGAGGGGGTCCAGTATCCGCTCGCGTTAAATGTTGTCTGGCACGTGGTGTCGGCGGCAGGAGGCACCCACGTCCCGGTCAGCTGCGCCGCCCCGTTGGACATTGTGCCTTGGGCTAGATTGAGGTTGAAGCCGAAGTTGTCGGTCCAGTTTCCGGAGGCTGAGATGCACTGGAGCGGCGGGTTGATTTCCGTGATAGCGCCGTAATTCGCTTTCCCGACGTAGGCTGCAGGGCATGTTCGGGTCATGTAGAGGTTAGATACGAACGGCTGAATTGTGTATAGGCCGAGGTCTGTGAGCGTCGTCAGGTCGAGCGTAACTTGCCAGGAGTTGCCTGAGAATGGCTGAACAGCGGATATGGTAGTAATCCTCGTCGGATTCAGTTGCGAGAAATACTTGATCCCCACGCCCGAGGCGTAGGAAATGCCGTTTACGGTGAACGTCGGCGTATTGGTTCCCGCCTGCTGCACGCCAGGTAACGCTGGCGTGATGCCGGTACAGCCGGGAACGAGGATCAGCGGCGCCTGCGGCGCCAGCCACGAGCCGAATCGCACCCATCCGTTGCTGGCGAGCGCCAGGTTAGTTATAGACGTATAGACCCAGTAGTTGGTCTGGTTAGCTGGCGCCAACGTGACGGGCACGCTCAGAGTCACCGAGTTTCCAGAGAGTGTCACTGAGGACTGCGATGCGTCGACGCCGCACACGTCGTTGTAGAGCGTGTATCCGGTTGTTCCTAGAGGAGATGAGGTATAGCTGCTGCTGCCGGGGTCGCCACTGAAAAGGACCAGCGCCTTTTGCGCTGCTATGTACTCCACGTGACACCTGGGCGTTATACACGAGCGAGGGGTCTGTGCTGAATGCCATGTCGACGCCGCTAATGTCATTGACGCCTGCGGTGTCTGTAAAGACGGCGGTGAAGGTTCCCGCGTTCCCCGTACCCCCTAGCATACCGCCGTTCGCCGACACTGAATTCGAAATTAGCTGCACGGCAGGCGCCATCCACTCTCCGAAGGGTGAGCCCCAGTTATTGTAGCCGAAGGAGTTGGTCGCCGAGGTGAAGCCAGAGTAGCTTGCGGTCTGCTGATTTATGAAGGCGACCGGCATCGTGAGAGTTGCGGTGCCGCCGGCTATAGTGTACGACGTGTTAGCGGCGTCGACTAGGCACACACTGTTTGCCAGCGTCTGCCCGCTCGAACCAATGGCGGACGAGTTCGGGAACGTCTGGTTAGCGGTCGCGTCCCCAAGATACAGCGTGCCCAGTCCGGCCGTGGTCCCATTCACGTCGTTCGCGGGCGGGTAGTACTGTATGGCGCATCCGTTGAGCGTGCGTGGTCGTGTAATCGTCGCCCGGCGGCGTCTGGAATCCCACCTGGACCTCCAGAAGGTTGTCGGCGTCCCCGCTTGGGTCAGTCCACTGTGCCGTGAAAACGTATGAGTCGTTGGTTCCTGTCGAGGTCAGTGAGACCGAACTCGGCACCGCGCTTAGGATATAGCCCTGCAGGGGGAAATTCGCCGTCACGGACTCGGGCGCGGTCATTGTCAGGTTCTCTGGGCTCGTGGTCCCTGTTAGAGCGCCGGTAAAATCCACGAACGTGTAGCCGCTGTTAGGGGTCGCGGTGACGGCCACCACGGTGCCGCTGTTGTACCAGCCGCTTGCAGGGCTGATACTGCCCTCGCCTATCGAGGACGTGGTGAGGTAGTATTGCGTGGTGAAGCTGGCGGTGTAGGTTTGGGATGTGGAGGGTGCCGTTATGCTGGCCGACGCTGCGCCGCTAACATTCCAGGTCGGGTTGGTGTATTGCGTTGTGGTCGCCCCGGTGGGTTGCGGGCTGGTTGTCACCGCGAGGGTGTGGCTGCTCCCCGGGGTCCAGGCGAAGTTTTGAGGAGTGGTGTATTGCGTGCCGTCGACCGTTACCAACAGGCCTGTTGGCGCGGACGTTATAGTCTGCGTCACCTGGCCGACCGCAGCGAAGTTCGCGACTACGGTCTCCGGGCCGTTCATGACACAGGTCTGGGTCTGGTTGGTCCCGCTTAGACCGCAGCCGGTGAAGCCGGCGAATAGGTAGCCGCTGGCCGGGGTCGCGGTGATCGACACGCCTTGGCCGGCGTTTAGCCAGCCGCTCGACACGTTGACCGTCCCTTCGCTCGATGGACTGGCCGACATGGTGAGGTAGTATTGCGTGGTGAAGTTGGCGGTGTAGGTCGTGCTCGTGGCGGGCGAAACGTTTTGCGTAGCCGACCCTCCGTTAGACCAGTCTGGAACGTGTACAGCGTGCCTGACGATGGTGAGTAGCTCCCTGCCGATATGGTGTGCTGCGACCCGGGCGCCCATTGTGGGTAGCATGGGGTGGTGCGTTGGGCGCCATCGACGGTTAGAGTGCGTGGCGTGGGGCTGGAGCGAAAAAACGAACTCATGGGAGGGTCCGCGGTCGCGCGAGCATTTTGCGAAACAAACCCAATTTTCGGTAAGCGGCATGGATTGATGGGGTTGGATGGGCATGGGGAAACATTGGGCCACGAATGAACACGAATGAACACGAATTTTCCTTCCAATCATCTACTTTCAGCGTAGCCTGCGTTTCGCGGGCTTTGAGAGGGCTCGGTCCGCAAGTGATTGACGGGGTTGGATGAAATGTTGTGAAGGCGTCAGGACCGCTTGGCTGAGCGCCTCAGTTCTTGCCCACGACCTGGACGGTGAATCCTGAGGTGGCTGTTGCGCTGGCGGGGACGGAGATCGCGTTGGTCTTGTTGAGCGGGTTTCCGGCGGCGTCCTGCAGCTTGAGGAAGTTGCTCTGGACCGTGACCGCGATGGGCACGCCGAAGGGGACGAGCAGGCTGACGTTGCGGCCCGCGCTGTCGGTGGAGTCGATGAGCGCCTCCTCGAAATGGTAACCGCCGGAGATGCCGATGAGCAGGTGCGCGCCGGGGGTCTTGCCCTCGTTGGCGGCGAGCAGGTTTTGCGGGTCGTTGACGCGGACGGGAAGCCGGTAGCCGGGTTGCATGGTGAGGGTGATGGAGGCGGTTGCGGTTGAGGAGGCGACAGTGACCAGCGGGAGGGTCTTGGTCCATTGGCAAGGGTTGAGGAGCGAGCCGTGGGGAACTTGGGAGCATACGAGGTAGGTCCCGGCGTCGAGGTTGGTGAAGGAGAAGGTGCCGTCCGCTGCCGTTTGGGTGCCAGCCCCGTGAAAGGTTGGTGGGTCGGTCTTGGAGGGCGCGGCTTCCGAGATGGTCACGATGGCTGCGGGGACGGCGTGGTTAGAGGTGTCGACGACCTTGCCGGTGATAGTGGCGGCGACCGAGTTTTGGGCCAGGATCGCGAGGACGCTAATTGCGGTCGCGGCAGTGTATGGATTTCTCGACATTGTATACTCCGATCTTGTTAAATGAAAAGTCTTCAGCCAGTCCGCCTAATCCGCGGAGCGTTCGCCCACGTACTTGTAGCCTGACCGTGTCAAAGGATGGATATTCTTTCGGGCTGTTACCTCGCGATGCGTGGGTTACCGAGAACCATGGAAGGGGGTGCCTGCGGTGTCGGCTGAACGACGCTGAAATAGTATGTCTTGCCTGCCACGTCGTACAGCATTACCCAAGCCAGATGAATTAAGGGCGCACCTATCTCGTTTCGGTGCACGTTCGGGTCTTCGAGGACCCTGTCAAGAACATCACAGGCGTTCTCGTCCTGCGCCTCGGTCTGGTATCGTCGCTGCAGGAAGAGATTCGTCGGGAACATTCCCAGCGTCACGGGGATGTTTGATGTGTGCGATACCTCCGAGAGGATCAGGCCGACGCTGTCCCAAAGCGTGCGTGTGGCCTGAGGGAGCGACACCTTGACGTCGCAGATGGACGTTACTTTCTCCATCTCCCCGCTGACCTTCCTCACGGACACGGGAACGAGGTGCGAGAATTGGCCATTGTGGTAGACGCGGAAATTTCCCGCCCCTGCCGCTACTGCCTGTGCGACGATGTCGTCCACTATCTTGCGCTGCTCCTCGATGGCGCCGGTCTTAGACTCCTGGTAGGTAATTTCCATTTTCATGTGTCGCGGGGAGATATGCGTCCTCGTGGTCGGCGGGCCCGGAGGTGCGGTCGGCGCGGTCGCCTCCAGGTCCCCCGGGTGCTCGAAGGGCGGGTCTTCGTAGGAAATAAGCCAGCCATTGAGATTGTGGAGCTGCGCGATTGCCTGATACAGGGGTCGCCCGCCATCAACGGAGAGCTTGCGCTCCTGAGCTGTTCCGACGGTCGCCAGCGCGAGACTGATGAGTGCGAGTATCGGCGTTCGGAGTAGTCTGGTTCTGTGCATCTTTTTGTCCTCTGGGTCAATTAGTAGGGAGGAAGGCATAGGGCTGCGTTGCAGTCGCGTTCCCCCGGGTACAAGTAATCCCTGTCGAGTCGATTGTCTTGGTAAGCTGGTTGGGCGCTCCGTAGTTCTGGTAGTTGAGCGACGGTGGGCCGGGCTGGTTGTTCGTCGATATTTGCATCTGCTGGGTGACGGAGAGCACGCAGGACGTGCGCCCCCCGCCCCAGTGAGCTGGCCCGTACTGCTGGAAGTAGCCGACGGTTTCCGGGCCGAGCCCGATAAAGTCGTTCCCGTACGAGTTATCACTCTGGACGTACCAATCCCCGCCACTGAGGGTGTTGCTGGCCTGAAAGGGGAGTTCGGCGTCGACGAAGTTGCACGTGTCAGTAGCTGCCCCCGAGCCTGCGCTCTCAATCACGTCGCGCCCGCCAAAGTTCAGGCCTGCGTTGGATGTCAGTACCGCGGAGAACTGGGCAAGTGTGTCCAGACCAATGGCGGTGCTCCACGACTGGAAGGTCGACTGCTCTCCGCCGGGCACCGTCGCTGGCGCTGCCCAGGTGAAGGTCCCGGAGCTTGGGCCGCGGTAGTTGTCAGTGACTGTCACTTTCCCGCTCGCCGTGTCGCATGCGGCGCTAGATATGGTGCCCGTTTCGGTGATCGATGTGCTCTGTGGGCAGTTGACCGGGTCTGACGTCTGCTGTGGGTATGCTATGACCGTAAAGGTTCCGGTGCTTGGGTCCATCTTGCTCGTGCCGTCGGTGCTGAGCCCCCACGTCCCCTGACAAGTCAGAGTTCCACTGAGAGAGGGGAACTTCGACGAGAACGAGCCGGACAGCGAGTTATTGCTAAGCGGATCCTGCGTGAGCGTCCATGTTCCAGAGTCGAGGGTCGCGTCTGTCCAACTCCCCGTCGCGCTGTCGCACGCGATGCCCCCTTTATTCGTTACGTTGGTGTTAGAAACCGAAATGAAAGCTGGGCAACCCTGGATGGTTGAGTTCCCGTTTAAGCGTGCGACTACCTTATAGCCGCCTAGGAGGGGCGCGGCCCCGGGGACAAGCACCAATCCGAACGTCGGGCTAAACAGAGCTCGCCATGTGCCTCCGCCTTGGTTGGCCCCTCTCACAGACTGAATTGTGCTCGTTTCCGTTTGAAGGAGAAAATCTACAGAGTTTACGTTGGCGACGCCGGAGACGTTGAGATACCCTGGCGTTCCGGTCTGCGGGAGAGCCGTAACTGCTGGCGTCGCTACTGTGCAGCTAGGCGGCCCGGGGAAGGCAGCGGCCTGGAAGAAGCCGAACCTCATCCAGTTGCCGCCACGCACGTTGGTTACCAGAGTATACGCCCCGAACTGCGGCGAACTGCCCGAGATGAAGGCGATCGGAACAGTTAGGGTTAGAGTGTTTAGGGGACCGCTTGAGGGCATCGCCGAGGTCGCTACCGAGGACTGCGAGGCGTCTACGTCGCAGACGCTGTTCGACAGCGCCTGGCCGCCAGTTCCCAAGGCCGACGACGTGTAGCTGCTTTGTCCGGCGACGGCGCTGTATAGGAATAGCATCTGCTGTGCTGCAATGTACTGGATGTGGCATCCGCTGACGTTCGACGCCCCGGAGGGGCTCGTGCTGAAATCGATATCCACGCCGCTGATATCGCTGACGCCCGCGGCATCTGTAAAGACGGCGGTGAAGGTTCCCGAATTCAGGTTTGGTCCGAGTGGGCCTCCGTTCACTGTCAGGGAGTTCGAGAATATGGCGGGTGCGGAGGCGGGGGCGGTCCATTCTCCGAACCATATCCAGTTGTTCGTCACGTCTTCGTCTGTCGTCGCTGACGTCCAGGCTTGGTAGATCGTTTGGGCCGAGGGAGCGAAGGTGACTGGAACGGTGAGCGTCTGAAAGTCGCCAGAGGGAGACGACGTCGAGTTGGCCGCGTCGACGACGCACACGCCGTTGGACAGCGTCTGGCCGCCATTGGGGCCTAGCGGGGACGAATAGAACTGGCCCTCGCCCGCCGAGTCCTCCAGGTACAGCATATTGACGCTGGGATAGTACTGGATGTGGCACCCGTTCACTATGCTGGCGAGGTAGTTGAGCGTCTGGTCTGGCGTGAACACGATCTCTACGACTGAAAGGTCGCTGGCTCCGTTCGTGTCGCTCCATACTGCTGTAAATGTGAATGCGTCGGAGGTGGCTCCAGGCGCGGCGGACAGGGAGACCGAGGTCGGCGCGGGCGGATTGGAGATATGGCCCTGTAACGGGAAGTTTGCTGTCACAGTCTCCGGCGCGGTCATCGTCAGGTTCGCAGGGCTCGCGGTGAGCGTTAGTGCGCCGGAAAAGCCCAGGAAATTGTAGCCGCTGTTGGGGGTCGCGGTAATGGGCACGGTCGCGCCGCTATTGTACCAGCCGCTTGCGGGGCTGATGGTGCCTTCGCCTGACGCCAGCGTGGTGAGGTAGTATTGCGTGGTGAAGCTGGCGGTGTAGAATTGCGACGTCGAAGGGGCGGTGATGTTGGCCGTCGCTGCGCCGCTAACATTCCAGGTCGGGTTGGTGTATTGCGTTGTGGTCGCCCCAGTGGGCTGCGGGCTGGTCGTCACGGCGAGGGTGTGGCTGCTCCCCGGGGTCCAGGCGAAGTTTTGGGGAGTGGTGTATTGCGTGCCGTCCACCGTTACCAACAGGCCTGTTGGCGCGGACGTTATAGTCTGCGTCACCTGGCCGACCGCAGCGAAGTTCGCGACTACGGTCTCCGGGCCGTTCATGACACAGGTCTGGGTCTGGTTGGTCCCGCTTAGACCGCAGCCGGTGAAGCCGGCGAATAGGTAGCCGCTGGCCGGGGTCGCGGTGATCGACACGCCTTGGCCGGCGTTTAGCCAGCCGCTCGACACGTTGACCGTCCCTTCGCTCGATGGACTGGCCGACACGGTGAGGTAGTATTGCGTGGTGAAGTTGGCGGTGTAGGTCGTGCTCGTGGCGGGCGAAACGTTTTGCGTAGCCGACCCTCCGTTAGACCAGTTCTGGAACGTGTACAGCGTGCCTGACGATGGTGAGTAGCTCCCTGCCGATATGGTGTGCTGCGACCCGGGCGCCCATTGTGGGTAGCATGGGGTGGTGCACTGGGCGCCATCGACGGTTAGAGTGCGTGGCGTGGGGCTGGAGGTGATGGTTTGGGTGATGGTGGAGGGCTGGTTCTCTGTGATATTCACCAGAAGACCCTGCGGGGAGTTCGCCCCCGGTACCGTGTATGAGGCGGACATTATTTCCCAAGGGATGATTTGTGTGCCCGTATTGACCAGCGGATTCACTTGCACCGGGAACGAGTAAGTGGGATTTCCATGACCGTCCGTCCCATTGGGGGTGTAGGTTGTCCCGTTGGGAAGGTATATCGTCGTTTGAGAGTACGGCTCATTAGCGATGGTTATCTGGGTCGAGTTAGTGAAGCCGTTCACTCCAACGAGGTTCGTTTGGAACTGAGTGTAATGATTTTCAGGAGCGACTACTAACGAAGGTGTCGTCGTCAGAATCAGGGTCGGTTGTCCAACGGATACCGCAATCGTGCCCAGGTATTCGAGGGGCGACAGGACGCCATTGCTGTCGTAGGTGTCCTCCGTGATTACATAGGTGAATGGATACTGAACGGACGGGGCGATCGGAAACGTTATGTCCAGCGTCAAGCTGGCGCCGCTTGAATTCGTGGACAGGGTGGTCGCCCAGCCGATAGCACTCGCGCCGGCCACGTAGCACTCGCCCGTGGAGTTCGTGATCACCGAGGTGCTGCCTGAAGGAACCGGCATTTCCTGCCCCGAGTCGGTCATGGTGAGTTGGCTTGGGCTTACGGTGAAGTTGATGGGACATTGGTGGAAAGTGCCATTGGATCCATAGGTCTGCAGGTAGATGTCTCCGCCAGCAATCGTGCCGCCGCTTTGCGGCAGAACGTTGACGGTTAATGTTGGGGCTTGCGCGATGTTGGTGCTGGCGGAGGTCGACAACGGGCTGCCAGACGTGTAGATTGGGCTGACGGAGGCGGTGAAGGACGAACCTGCGAGAGCGTGGAAACCTGGTTGGAGTAGGATCGTGTTCCCGGCTTGAAGGGTGACGCGAGCGCCGGGGTCGACGACGAATGAATTGGCCGTGATGGAGTTGGTTGCCTGGTATGAGTGGCCTCCGGAGGTGACGGTCGTGTTGGGAGCGTAACGTTGCCTACGTCCTGGGCGAGTAGGGCGGAGTGCGCGCAAAGCACGGCGGCGATGGTTGCGAGCGATCCTGCCGGTGAGGCGAGCCTCATCCTTGAGCCTTTCGTTCCTCTTGTCATGTCCCAAGTCCGTATAGCGCTCAGTTCAGCTCTCGGCGCGCATCCGCGCGGGTTCAGTTTTTGCCTACGACCTGCACCGTGAATCCGGAGGTGGGCGTCGCGCTCGCGGCGACGGGGATGGCATTGGTCCTGCTGAGTGCGTTTCCGGAGCCGTCCTGCAGTTTAAAGAAGTTGCTCTGGACAGTAACCGCGATAGGCGCGCCGAGGGGGACCAGCAGGCTGACGTTCCGTCCGGCGCTGTCGGCGGAGTCGACGAGCGCCTCGTCGAAGTGATAGCCGCCGCTGACGCCGATCAGCAGGTGCGCGCCGGGCGTCTTTCCTTCGTTGGCGGATAGCAGGTTTTGCGGGTCGTTCACTCGGATGGGAAGCCGGTAGCCGGGGTTCATTGTGAGCATAATGGTCGCGGTTGCCGTCGCGGAGGCGACAATGGCGAGCGGCGGGGACTTGGTCCATTGGCACGGGTCGATGAGCGTTCCATGAGGCACTTGGGAGCATAGGAGGTAGGTCCCAGCGTCGACGTTGGTGAAAGAGAAGGTGCCGTCGGCTGCGGTTTGGGTGCTGGCTCCGTGGAAGGTTAGCGGGGTGGTCTTGGAGACCGCGCCTTCCGAGATCGTGACGATGGCGGATTCGATGGGGTGATTGGTCGTGTCGATGACCTTGCCGGTGATGGTGGCGGCCTCTACCCCCTGTGTGAGCGTGGCGCTGATCATGATGGCGAGGCTGGCGACGGCTGAGCAAATCGGTTGCACGTTATTCTTCTCCTGTCCTACTTGTCAATCCGCGGGCTGCCGAGAAGTATGGATGGGGGCCGGGGGGCTTCCACGATGGCAACGTTGAAGTAGTACGCCCTTTCCGTTGGGTCGAATAGCATCCCCCAGGCGACGTGGATGGGAGGCAGACCCCGCGCGGATCGGCGCCCGTTTTCATCCTCGAACACACCGGCCAGTGCGTCGCACGCGTTTTCGTCCCGTGCCTGAGTCACGTATTGTCCCTGGAAAAACAGGTTCATTGGCACGAGTCCCATGTTGATGGGGATTCTCGTCTGCTCCGACACTTGGGACAGGATTAGATTCACGCTTTGGTTGATGGTTCGCGAGACAGGCGGCATCGAAACGGCGATGTCGCATAGCGACTCGACCTTTTCCGCCTCGCCAGAAGCCCCCTTCACCGACACCGGCACGATGTGCGAGAACGCGCCATTGTGGTACACGCGGAACTGCCCCGCTCCGGCTGCGCTGAAGGCCGCCACTATCAAGTCAACGATCCTACGGCGCTCTTCCGTCGTTCCTGTCTTCGGCTCCGGGTACGTAATTGAGATGCTCATTTTTCGGGGGATCGTGAGCTTTTTCTTGGCGGTTCCGCCGGGACTCGAGGGCGTGTGGATCGTTAGATCGTCTGGGTGCTCGTACGGTGGGTCCTGGTAGGTGATCAGCCAGCCGTAGAGTTTGTGAAGCTGAATGACCGCGTCGCTCAGCGGACGGGGCTTGTCGCTCGACAGTTTCGGGTCCTGAGCCGCCCCGATGGCGGTTAGTAGCGCGAGTCCGACGATGGCGTTCGAGAGTGGCCGCGATGGTCTTATCTTGGACATTTTTTCCTTATGGGAAGCTGTAGGCGCGGTACGCACTCGCGTTCTCCCGCGTGCATTGGGTCCCTGTTTGGTCAATTGTTATAACGAGCGTATTGGGCGTTCCGTAGTTCTGAAGGTTGAGTGGCTGCCCGACCTGCTGGGGGAGGCTGCTCGTGGATATCTGCATCTGCTGCGTTGTGGTTCCAGAGCAGGAGGTCTGGCCTCCGCTCCAGTATAGGGGCCCGTAGTACTGGAAATAGCCGACAACAGAAGGAAACACACCCACAAGGTCGACACCGTACGAGTTGTCGTCTTGAACGCTCCACTCTCCGCCGCCGGTCAGGCCGAAGCCGTTGAACGCGGAACCCTCGAAGTCGCAAGTGTCCTCGCTCGTCCCAACCTGCGTCTCTGCTACGAACCTTCCGCCAAAGTTTAGGCCCGCATTAGAGGTTAGTACGGGGGCGAATTGGCCCACGGTCGGTAGCCCAGAAGCGTCGGTCCATGACTCGAAGGCCGTCGTCTCCCCGTCGGGAATCGTCGCGGGTCTCGTCCATGAGAACGTGCCAGTTTGCGGTCCGTGGTAGTTTTCAGTTACCGTCAGGGTTCCGCTCGCCTGTACGCATCCGGTGCCGCTTACGTTGCCGGACTCCGTTATCGACGTGCTTTGTGGGCAGTTGATCGGGTCGGACGTTGACTGTGGTAGTGCCGTGACAGAGAAGTTGCCGGTGGCGGCGTTCATGCTGCTCGCGTTGGCGCTCACCGCCCAGGTTGCGCTGCAGGTCTGCAGGTTAAAGCCGGCGAACGAAGCCGAAAAAGTTCCTGACAAGCTATTGTTGGCGAGTGCATTCTGGATGATGGTCCACGTCCCAGAGTTAACGCCGCCGCCTAATACGTCGCTCCATGTTCCCGCCGCACTGTCGCACGATACCAGCCCGGGCTCGACCGGCAGTCCACTGTAGAAGGTGATAAAGGATGGGCACCCCGTGGTCACCGTATTCCCGTTCAGGCGTGGCAGAAGCTTGTATGCCCCTGGGGTCGGCTGCTGCCCTGGGTTGTAGCCAATCTGGATGCTGTACATGGTTTTGTCTTTGGGATTGACGACCCCGGGAGCGCTCGTGAGGAATTTCGATTGTGAATAGAGGAGGAAGTCAACTGAGGCAACGTTTTCTACGCCGCTCAAAATGAAATTCACCGGGGCCGGAGCTTGGCCGGCTATTAGCTGGCGCGTAGGTAGTTCCGGCGTGATCTGACTGCAGCTTGGCGGACCCGGGAAGGCCGGCGCTTGAAAGAAACCGAGCCTCGTCCAGCCGTTGCTGCCGTGTAGGCTCGTTAGCGAGGTGTACGCCCAAAGCTGCGGTGAGTTCCCTGACGTGAAAGCCACCGGGACTGTTAGCGTGATCGTGTTCCCAGCGGTCGTGACCGAGGACTGTGATGCGTCGACGTCGCAGACGCCGTTCGACAGCGCATAGCCGCCGCCTCCCAGCGCCGACGAAGTGTAGATGTGCCGTCTCCGGCGGCGCTGTAAAGGAATAGCATTTGCTGCGCTGCGATGTACTGTATGTGGCATCCCTGGGCATCGGATGCTCCCGAAGAGCTCGGGCTGAAATCGATATCCACGCCGCTGATATCGTTGACGCCGGCGATGTCCGTAAAGACGGCGGAGAAGGTCCCCGAATTCAGATTTGGCCCGAGCGGGCCGCCGTTGACGGCTAGCGAGTTCGAGAATATCGCGGGGGCGGAAGCCGGGGCGGTGTAGCTCCAGAATGGTCCTATCCAGTTATTGGTCACGTCTTCGTTTGTCGTGGCCGATGTCCACCCGAGGTAGGGTGTGCTCTGGCTCGGCGTGAACGTTATTGGAACCGTGAGCGTTCCGGTTTGGCCCACTGAAGACCACGTTGAGTTTGCTGCGTCCACGGCACATACGCCGGCTACGCTGCTCGTACCGTTATAGAGCGTCTGCCCGCCGTTGGGCCCAATCGGAGATGAGTATGGGAATGTGCCAATGTCGTTTTGATCTGGGGCGTCGAGTTGCAGAGTGTTGTCCGAGGGGATGTACCTAATGTGGCATGCGTTGACGACGCTGGCGAGATAGGTGGTCGTCGGGTCCGGCGTGATGACGATTTCGACCACGGAGAGGTCTTCAGCACCGCCTACCAGGCTCCAGGTTCCAGTGAATGTTAATGCGTCGGAGGTCGCTCCCGATGCCGCGGTAAGGGAGACCGAGGTCGGCACGGGATTCTGAATCTCTCCCTGCAAGGGGAAGTTCGCAGTCACGGTCTCGGGCGCGGTCATCGTCAGGATCTGCGGGTTGGTGCCGCCGCTCAGTGCGCCGGTGAAGTCGATGAAGGTGTAGCCGTTGTTGGGGGTCGCGGTGATGGTGACGTTCGTGTTGGCGTTGCACCATTCGCTTGCGGGGCTGATGGCGCCTTCTCCTACCGAGGAGGTGGTGAGGTAGAACTGCGTGGTGAAGTTGGCGGTGTAGGTTTGGGATGTGGAGGGGGCGGTTATGGTGGCCGTCGCTGCGTTGCTGACGTTCCATAGCGGGGAGATATATTGCGTGGTGGTCGCACCGGCGGGCTGCGGGCTGGTTGTCACGGCGAGACTGTGGGCGGTCCCCGGGGTCCAGGCGAAGGTCTGCGGGGTGGTGTATTGCGTGTTGTCGACCATCACTAACAGGCCGCTCGGCACGGACGTTATGGTCTGCGTCACTTGGCCGATAGGAGCGAAGTTCGCCACTACGGTCTCGGGGCCCGTCATATAGCACGTTTGCGTCGGGTTGGTCCCACTCAGACCGCAACCACTGAATCCTGAAAACACATAACCGCTTGCCGGCGTTGCGGTGATGGATACGCCTTGGCCGGCGTTTAGCCAGCCGCTCGCCACGCTCAGGCTCCCCTCGTTTGAAGGATTCGCCGAGACGCTGAGATAGTATTGCACGCTGAACGCGGCGGTGTAAGTGGTCGAGCTGCTTGGCGAGACGGTTTGGCTAGCCGCGCCTCCGTTCGACCAGCTTTGGAATGTGTAAAACGTGCCTGAGGATGGCGAGTAACTCCCCGCGGATATGGTGTGCTGGGAACTAGGCACCCATTGTTCGGAGCATGGCGTGGTGCACTGGGCGCCGTCGACGGCCAGTGTGAGTCCGGTGGGGCTGGAGGTAATGGTTTGGGTGATGGTGGAGGGCTGGTTTTCCGTGATATTCACCAATAGGCCCTGCGGGGAGTTTGCCCCCGGCACCGTATAGGAGGCGGACATTATTTCCCAAGGAATAATTTGTGTGCCCGTATTGACCAGCGGATTCACTTGCACCGGGAACGAGTAAGTGGGATTTCCATGACCGTCCGTCCCGTTTGGGGAGTAGGTTGTCCCGTTGGGAATGTATATCGTCGTTTGAGAGTACGGCTCATTAGCGATGGTTATCTGGGTCGAGTTAGTGAAGCCGTTCACTCCAACGAGGTTCGTTTGGAACTGAGTGTAATGATTTTCAGGAGCGACTACTAACGAAGGTGTCGTCGTCAGAATCAGGGTCGGTTGTCCGACGGATACCGCAATCGTGCCCAGGTATTCGAGGGGCGACAGGACGCCATTGCTGTCGTAGGTGTCCTCCGTGATTACATAGGTGAATGGATACTGAACGGACGGGGCGATCGGAAACGTTATGTCCAGCGTCAAGCTGGCGCCGCTTGAATTCGTGGACAGGGTGGTCGCCCAGCCGATAGCACTCGCGCCGGCCACGTAGCACTCGCCCGTGGAGTTCGTGATCACCGAGGTGCTGCCTGAAGGAACCGGCATTTCCTGCCCGGAGTCGGTCATAGTGAGTTGGCTTGGGCTCACGGCGAAGTTGATGGGACATTGATGGAAACTGCCGTTGGATCCGTAGGCTTGCAGGTAAATGTCTCCTCCAGCGATGGAGCCGCCGCCTTGTGGCAGCACGTTGACGGTAAATGTTGGGTCTTGCGCGATGTTGGTAGCGGCAGAGGTTGTCAACGGGCTGCCAGGCGTAAAGATCGGATTGACGGAGGCGACAAAGGAGGAGCCGGTGAGCGCCTGGAAGCCGGGGTTTAGCGTGATCGTGCTGCCGGCCTGAAGCGTCACGCGGGCACCGCTGTCGATGACGAACGAATTAGCAGTTATGGAATTGTTTGCCTGGTATGAATAGCCGCCGGACGCGATGGTAGTGTTTGGGAGCGTTACATTGCTCACATCCTGGGAGAACAAGGGTGCGCACAGCAAAGTGGCAATAGTTGCGCATGATGTTGCCCGTGCGGTGGTCTTCATTCTATTCTGGCCTTTCGTCTCTGTCATCCTGTTCTACACAATAGTTAATTCAGCTTTCCCGTAACATTGAAGGTGAATTGCGGGGCGGCGGCGCTTGAGGAGACCTGCAGTGGTTGAGTATGGCCGCCAGTCGGCACGGCTGCGCCGGTGGAATCCGTTAGAGAAAACTGCTGGCTGCGGACAATGAAGGTGTGCGTGGCGTTGAAGGGAAGCGTAAGCTCCTGGGTTCGCCCGCCCGAGTCGGTTGATACGGTGGGGGCATAGTAGTAGAAATGGTTCGAGCCGAGAGCGAGCACTTCGACGTCATGCGCAATCGCTCCGGGAGGCGTTGCGAGCAGCTTTGAACCGTCATTAATGCGAACTTGCACGACCGCTCCTTTAGTCATCACCACGGTTTGCCCGGTCAGATTCTGGCCCGCGGCCAGGTTGATCACCGGCACGTTCGCAGACGAGCGGCAAGGATCTAGCCAACCAGGAGTGGCTATCGCGGCGCATAGAACGTAAGTTCCCGAAGGAAGATTCGTGATGGTGAACGTATTTCCCGGGCTTGCCGTGACGCCATTCGCAACTTTGGTAATTAACGTCGGTGGTGCATTGACGTTTCCGACGGTGACTTTGACACCTGCATAGACGCGCGCTCCCGAAAGGGATGTCCCGTCCGATCCGACGACAGTGCCTTGGATAGAGCCGTTCTTGACAGGGGAAGGAGAGGTTTGAGCAAACCCCGCTGCGACCCCGATGGCCGCAACAACAGCGCTGCAGCCAATCCATCTTCGGTTATACCACTGCGTCTTCATTGCCCGATACCTCCTCGCGGCATTCGGCCTAACTCTGTTGGTTGATTCACTTGTTTGCTGTGCTTCCATTTGCCGCGGCTACTTGCTCCAGACGTTCCTGAAGACTCTTGACTTGCTCTTGCAGGCCATTATTCTGCTGCTCCAGGCGGTTGTTGTGCTCCTCCGCCTGGATCATGTGCAAGGTGAGCTCTTCGATCTTGCCGAGGAGCTTCGCCTGCATCTCACCGATGTTCAGCCCCTTTTCCTTGACCTCGGCTGTCGACGGGATGTCGGGCAGGTGATGGTGTTCTTCGACGAACTGTTTCACCTCGGAAAGCGGCTGAAGGTGATAACTGGGCTCGAAGACGTAGTCGGGCACGCTGGCTTCGACTTTTATTTGTTGAGCGGCGATCGTGCCGGCGACATCCAGCATGTCGGTTGGCGACGTAGTGCCGATGCCCACGTTACCGGCTGCGCCTGCGCTGGCGAGGCTGGGTTCTTAACGAACTACCAGTTCGTGCCGATGTAGGCCGTGAAGGCGGTGCCGCTTCCTGATCCCACGCCCCCAGCCTGGAAACCAGGAGTCAGCGTAATAGTTCCGCCTGACTGGAGCACAACACCAGCGCCGTTTTGTATAGTGACGCCGGGGCCCGGCGGTTATAGTCGAACTCGCATCGTAGGTTCTCGGCGAGCTAAGCGTGACGTTGGAGAGAGAGACGCTTGCAGGAAGGTAGTACCAGTTAAGCGAAACCCCAGCGGGTGGGACCCAAAGGTACACCGAGTAGCTGTCGATCCGGCTATAGCCCGCAAGTGAATATCCGGCCAACGTATAGCCAGCCGGCAAGGACGTACCAATCGTATGCCATCCCGTCGCTAGGTTGATCACTAGGGGTTGGGCAAGCCAGGGAGTAGGGAGCGGAATCGACCACCAGGGTCACGCTCCCGCTTGGCAGCAAGTTCCCGTTAAAGTCATGAAGTACCCACTGGGGTCCGAGGTCGTCGTGAATGTGAACGGCGTCGAGGTTGCCTTGCTCCCAAACGCGTCCACGGCTGCCACATACCAGTAGTAGGTTGCGCCCGAGGCCAGCGGCGCCGATGGCGAGTAGGTTGTGCTATTAGCTCCGCTCAGGGTAGCAACTTGGGATGGAGGCGATTGCGTGCCCAGGTACACCTGGTATTGGCTGGTGTTGGCAGATTGCGACCAGCTTAGTGCTGGCATCAGTGGCACGTTGGTCGCTGCGTTCGTTGGACTCAACAGAGTCGGCCCGGTCAAGGGCCCGGCTTGGGTGATCGTGATGCTGCTGCCCAGCGATCGTTACCAGGAACGACCGTTGGGAGTTGGTGTTTTGCTGGTACGAAAGGCTCGCCGTCCCGCTGGCTTGCTGCCAGATTGGCGTGGTGGGCCATATCCAGGTGAAATTGTTAGAGTTGCCGGAGGTCGCCGGCGGCGTCGGCCCGGTGCTCCACCAGCAATTATTTGAGTTCTGCGAATTGGTAACCGGGACGTTCAGTGTGCCCGCCGAGGAGGACAAGGTATAGCTGCTGGGGAGTTGGGAGAAGGTGCACGCCCCAACGTTGTAGGGCTTCGTGGAGTCGCCGGACAGCGGCCCCGGCGAAAGGACAGTTCCCCAACTAACCGCCTCCCAGGGTCGGATCACGACCGCTTGCGTGTTTAGAGCGGTGGTCGTGAAACCGCTAACGTTCTCGCCCGCTGCCGCCGACGACCACGGCCTATGCCAACTCCAGTCAGGAATGCACCAGAAATTTACCGCGTGGGCAACGCCCGTTCCGACATCCACATGTGTGTCGAAGAGGTTGGCGCCGTATGGGCCGTATGTCGTGCAATCCGGGAGCCCGTCCACCGGACCCTCGTGCATGTCTGGGAAGGTGATCCCGTCTCGTCCGACACCTCCAGGATTGTACTCGTCGGTCTCGCCAATAACGATCGGCGCATTTCGAGGGATCTGCCCGCTGTTCTCCCAGTGCTGGACGAAGTTGCTGATCGCATTAAAGAGGTATTTCGCGGCTTGCACGCTCGAGCTTGAAGCATCGCCGTCCGTATCGTTCGGGCAGTCCCAAGTCCACGCGACACATTGATTGTACACGTTGTATTGGGTGCACTGATTGACTTGAGCGCCGTCGGGATATTTCTCGCAACCGCTGTAGTTCGGGTTGCTGATGAAGCCCCACGCAGGGTCGTTGAGAGTGTCTGCGGGGTACGTGTGGATGTCGGCCACGCTGAAAGGGTACTGGCTCGCCGGCAGGCCGGAGATGGTGTCTGCCGGGTTGATTAAGGGGGAGCTGCAAATGTTCTGGTACGTTCCAAACGCACCTCCCGTCTCTGCCGACAGAAGCAAGTAAGCCGGAATGACAAGAAAGGAGTCGCCGGAGGATGAATTGCACGGTGCGCTAGATGACGTGTAGCTCGGCTGAAATGCCTGAGTGGAGAAAGTGGCCGTCGGAGTCAAGTTGTTGTTCACCATGATCTGGTTGATGATGTCGAGAGGGTGGACGAATTGAACGTTGTCGTAGACCAACCGCCCCTTGACAGACGAGAACCAGATCTGGATTTCCGGGTATAGGTCAACCTCACGCACCTGGAGTTGAGCGTTGTTCACGGCCTGGAAAATGAAGTTGAAAAACTGGAATAGGGGGCCTTCGGAACTCGACCACGCCCATGGCGTGGGCGGGGGCGTGGAGCCCGGCAGGAAGAATGGGTCGCCCAACTGGGGGACATCGTGATAATCGTTCACTTGGATCGCTTCGAAGATGTCTCCTTGTTGACCGTAGGGCTGGGCGCCATTACCGCAGTCCACATTGGGTGGGCAATAGCTGTAGGCCCAAGGAGCCAGGGATAAAACACCGCGTTTGCGTTCGCGGACGTGCATGTGGACGTGAGGTTGTATGTGTAGGCGCCCCGCGAACCGCCGACGCACCCATAAATAGTCATGTTCCCGAGCCCATAGGTGAACCAATCCGGCGTAATGGAGACGTACCGAATGTTGGCTGCGCGCACATCCTGGAGAAAGAGGGAAAAGCTGTTCTGCCAGCTTGGGCTTAAGGCGCCAGTCTGGCTCACGAATGGGGCGCTCCACTGCCCGTTCATATCAAACTGAAATCTGACTCCGACCACGCCCTGCTGTGCGTAGCCGGCGAGCACCTGTTGCATACAGCCCCGATAGCTGCTCGCCACGTTCCCTTGATAGCCGATCGATGGATTTGGCGGGTAGCTGCAGACGGGGACGTTCGGTCCGCTCGTGACTCCGTCGTATGAGTTCGCGACACCTTAGTAATTGGAGATCAAGATCGGACCGAGGTTGACTTCCAGTTGCGCCTGTAGTGCTGACTGCGCGTACAGATCATGTCCCGTAGTCCAGGGTAACGCGGCGAGCAATCCATGCAGCGGTCTTTTCATATTCACATCCCCTTAGTATTCTGCGAGCCCTCTGTTTGTCTGTGGCGGCTGGTGAACCTAATCGCGCGACACCCAGATAAAGGCTTCGGCCATATACCCGGCCTGGTGAAAGTCGGTCGCGAGCATGTAGCCGAAGTTTGTCGGCACAGTGAAATTGATCTGCGTCAGGCCCTGCACGGCCGCGGGTGCCTGCCCTTGAAATTGGATACTTGTCGTTGGCATTGCCCCGGGCTGGCTTAGCGCCGTGGCGGATGCAGCGATTTGGCCATCGGCCACTTCGCTCGTCAGCATGCCCGTCCCTGTGGCCCAAATGGTGACGATAGAGCCGGCCGGAGCTGGGTTCGATACACTGTTCAAAGTTCCGTCCTGGTTATAGGCAGTTGCAACGTAACGCGCTTCGTAAAAGCCAGGAACGGGAGTGGGCGGGACCAAATTTAGCTGTGAGAATATTTGAGGACTTACCGCAGCTACGAAGACGGTAGGAAAGGCAGTAGTCCCGAGGGGTCCGACAACCTCAATGTCGACGGATGACTGGCTTGAGATTTCGGCTGGAGACACCACGTTGATCTGGTTTGGGCCAGCATACAGCAGCGGCGCCGGGACACCATTGAAGAGTACCTGGTATCCTCCCAGGCCTTTGGTGAATGCGCCGTTGACCACCCGCCCGTCAAGCGGACTCTCAGGTCCGATACCGGCGCCAAACAGCGAAATCAGTTCCATAGGAGCAATCGTGCCGGAAGATTGATTGTTCGCGGAATTTGCCACCATGAGTAAGGACGGTTGGTCCGGGGCTGCGGTCAAGAGGAACGAATCAGGCGCCGACGCAGATCCGAGCACGGCTGCACCGAATGGCGCAGCAGCGATGGGGCCACCGCCGAAAGCCGACGATTCGAGATTCAAGACCGATTGCCCATCCGCTGTCAGCTCTGCGACGAACGGA
Source organism: Terriglobia bacterium (assembly GCA_963777595.1). Taxonomy (GTDB): domain Bacteria; phylum Acidobacteriota; class Terriglobia; order Bryobacterales; family Bryobacteraceae; genus CAVVFX01. The sequence goes on along the minus strand of CAVZRE010000011.1, from coordinate 161,793 downwards.
ATGTATTCCGCCACGTTCGCCATTGGCGCGGGGGCCGCTCCCGGCAAGGTTCCGATTTGAGCGTTGCCTGAGATCCAGACATTCCCTGAGGGATCGAGTGCCAGCTGAATCGGATTGCCAGCATTCCCGCCGAAAAAGGTGCCCCAGAGGTAATTAAATCCGGGGTCGAGCTTGACCAAAAACAAAGCAGCTAAGCCAAGGCCAAGCGGAGGGAGCGGCTGAATGGTCCCGGCTGGGCTGACGGCGGCGTTGAACTCCGCCCAGCCCGACAGTACGACGTCTCCCTCTGTATCGATTGCTACTCCGTAAAAGCTGCTGGGACTTCCCGCAGGACCATAGCTGATGGAGCCCAGCGTGGGGAACGGGCCTTGCGAGCCGCTGGCCATGGACACCCCTCCCAGCACAGACGAGAGGTCCGGTGAGAATTTTGCTACAAAGCCGTAGGTGTACGGCCCTTCCTCCGACATAATAGGCGTGGTGCCGGCATCGGTGTTGCCGGCTATTACGACGGATCCGTCCGGGCCAACCGCTACGGAATTGGCCGACGTCTGGACGGGTGGCAGCCGGCAGAAGGACGATGTCTGATAGCAATCCGGGGCAGCGCCGCCGAACAGCGTTGCATAGAGGATCGTCCCGAGGTCCGTGGAAAGCTTCGCCACAAATGCATAGATCGGCGCCGGGTTGCCAGTGGGCTGATATGAGCCTGGAGTGGTAGGGAAACCCGCGAACGCGTTGCCGGCGATGTATACATTCCCCGCCGCGTCGGTTGTCACCGCGTTTGCGGAGCCGGGATTGGTCGACATATTCATGACCGTAGTGAGGTTGTTGTCCAGCCGAGCCACGAGGCCACCGCCAACCACAAGCACGTTCCCCTGGGGATCGATTGAGATGGCAGTGAGCGTCACTCCTTCAGCGAAATCGAAGTGAGTCATGATGCTGCCAGTCGCGTCGGTCTTGAGAACCCGATTGATCGGATTGCCCGCGAGATCGATGACCTTCAACAAAATGAAAACGTTGCCCACAGCATCCGCAGCGACGGACACGGACGAGTCCTTCGGACCCAACGGCAGGTAGTGGGTCCGGAAACTCAATGTCGGATCGGCGAACATCGGCGCGAGGATCGTGCAGAGGAGAGTTACAAACCTGATCGTAATTGTCATGGCCGAGGTCACTTCACAGTAAGATTGTAGGTCAATGGGGCGGCAGCGACGGCGATCGTCTCGTCAAGCGCTCCCGGCGTGACCGGCTTTGAAGATTGATTCAGGACATTCAGCTTGGTATCGACCAGAAGGCGGTATGAGCGGCCTTTTGGGACAATCAGGGAGTACTGCCGCACGCCGGCGGCTGCTGAAACGAGTGTCGCCGGCCTGAACCAGGTTCCGTTCACTGCGAAGACGGGAAGTTGCCGGACGCCGCAAGTGTTGTGGCATTGGAGGAGAAGTCGATGATCTGGCCCCGCGCATCAGCGACCACAAACGTTACGGCCACGCCGGTGTGGACCAGCAATGTCGAGATCGCTGCACTTGGCCCGCCGCTCAAATCGACCTTGGTTGCGCCGATTCCCAGTCGCAAGAACGTATGTGATTCTGCTGAATCCCTTCGGCGCACAACCAGTAGACGTCCGGGGGAAGCCCGGCCACGGTGAATGTGCCATCCTTCGCGGTCGTTACGGTTGAGCTGATTAGGTTTCCAACAACCCTCGAGTGTCCGGCATGGTCCACGACCAGGTGCTGCTGGTTATTGCGGTAATACACCTTCGTGGAAGCGATTGGAGAGCCGGTGTCGTCCACGACTTTGCCAGATAACGTAACTGTAGCGCCTTGCGCGAGAGTCACCGCGCCTAGAAGCAGCGCCAGCGTTTCCATGAGGCCGCTCGCGTAGTTCATTTCTTCAACCTTCCCCCCTGCAGAGCCGCTTCTCTTCCACTGCCGGACGGGTTCATCAGCGACAGTTGTTCGCTAAGGCCCGCGACCTCGCGTTCGAGCCGGCTATTTCGTTCCTCGGCCCGAATCACGTGGAGAGTAAGCTCTTCGATTTTGGCCAGAAGCTTGGTCTGCATGTCGCCGACGCCGATGCCCTTCTCCTTGACCTCGGCTGCGGAGGGGATGTCAGGGAGATGGTGATGCTCGTCGATGAACGCTTTGACTTCGTTTAGAGGCTGGAGGTGGTAGTCCGGTGCGAAGACGTAGTCCGCGCCCCTTGGTGTGATGACGACCTCTTCCTCGCCGATTGTGCCGGCGACGTGCAGCATATGCTGAGGGTTCGTAGTGCCGATGCCAGTAAGGCTTCCTCGTAACGCGCCATTAGTGCCGGGGTTGGAACAGTTGCCGGCCCTAATGGACGGACCTTCCGGGTATGAACGCCCAGTGGACATTCCCTATCGCCGGGTCTCTTGCGATCTCAGTGATGTCATCGAGCGTGGAGTTTCCAATCCTTGCCCGGTATAAAGTCGTGTTGACACGGTAGTAAGCGTCGGAACCGTCTACGAGTATTATTTCGCTGTCGCCCTGGTTGGTCTCCAGACGGTAGGTCCGTCCAGTCACGACATCATACAACAGCAGGATCCCAGGAAACCAGAGATCGGAGATCATGAAGACGTCATCCACCGTCGCGGAGTGATATTGGTCGACCTTGAGCTCGATCTGCATTCTCTCTGCCTTTCCAGGGCTCACCCTATGCCGGTTGCCGTCGTACTCCACACAGCAGGAACCCTTCGCTTTCGCCGCCCACGGCTGAGTGTCTGCAACAACAAAGGCGAGCCAGCGGCCGAACGACCGGACGGTCGTCCTCGCGCCCGGCACGGTTAGAGCGTTCCACACGTGCCCCGCATTGGAGTAAACGTGGTAAATGGACGCGCCGGCCCCTCCCTGCGACTCCGTACGTTCCGCGAAGGATGAAACCACGATGGAGTCATCGTTCTTGACATTCAGAAAGGTAAGGCCTGGCTGCGCCTTCATCTTAGTAGACGGTATCCCAAGGTCAACATCGCCTGTGCCAAAACTCAGCCTTAGGTGGGGACCGGGCTCTGCGGCGATGTATAGGTCCAGGATGTTATCGAATGCTGTTCCGAAGTAGCCGCTGATTCGTGCGTCCTTCGTTACGCTCACAGGAAGAAGCTCCGACTTGGCATCGCCGGAGAGCGAAACAGCTAGAATCTTCGTGTCCATGACTGTTGTAAGCTCGGCCCTGAGTTCCCGCGAGCGATTCGGCTGTTTCGCGATCTCACCAGAGATTTCCCTCGCGCGATAGGGCGCTTTCGAGGTACGGATGCCAAGTTCCAAAGCGTGGGGTGGTTGCTCCAAGAAGAAATGCGTCGTCGATGGACCCCTGCCGTCGGTGTAGGCGTCGACTGCTTCAACGCGCCGGACCGAGGATGGGTGGTCCATGTCGATGACTATAAAGTTCGTCGGGGCGAATCGCGGAAAAGCGAGCACTACCGTCCTTCGAGGATAGTCAGCCGCTATGAAATCGGGGCCGGCATCCCCACCGTCTGCGATGTGGGTCGTGGACAAGAGGTGGCCGTTCGTCATGTCGAATTCGTGCAGGTCCGCTGGAAGGCCCCACATCAGAAAGTTGCTTGTCAGTCCGTTAAGGACGTAAATGGAGCCTGATCCTATCGTGCGGTCCTGTGCGACACCGTTGTGGCACAGCGCAACCAGAGAGGCCCCGATAACTGCTAAAGCTATTCTGCTCATGAATGGTCCTTTCTTTACCATGTAGCCGCCTGGCTGCAAACAGCGAACACGTAATTCGCGTAAATGCCTCGGCAATAAGACGTTCCAGATGATTGCGAGCCAGATCCGCCCGATCAGGCGAACCCTTGCCCGCTCGCTCCCGTTGAAGACCCGATCGCGACACTGTAGGAACCAAACGCGTTCAACGTGGCCCCAAGCCCTACCACCACCTGCTCGTCGCTCCAGCCACACCGGGTGTAGATCAGTGTGTGTTTGATATCTGAGCTTCACTCTTTCGCAAAGAAGGCCCAATGGACATTACCAATGGCTGGGTCTGACGCTATTTGCGTTGGGTTCTCAAGTTTTCCATTACTGATATTGGCGTGGTAGAGAGTCATGTTGGCCCGGTAATAAACGTCTGTGCCGTCTACAAGCACGACCTCGCTGTCGCCTTGGCCGGTCTCCAGGCGCAAGAGCTTTCCCGTCTCCTGGTCGTACAGCAGCAGGATTCCGGGAAACCAGTCGACGTTCGCCCACAAGATGTCATCCATCGGGCCCCCCTCCGTGTCCTTCCGCGCGTGCTCTCGCCCTTTGAAACGGTTCAGCTTCCTTTCTTCCACCCCCGGGCTGATCCGTTCGTGCTCTGGGTCGTAACGCACAGGTTTTCCGTCGGCGGGATGGAGCCATGGCTGCGCCTCGGCGACCACGAAGGCCAGCCACCGCCCGAACGACCGGACCTCGGTGGATGATCCAGGCACCACCAGCGAGGTCCACTTCTCGGATGCGAACGAATAGATGTGGTGCGTCGAGAGGCCAAGACCGTCAGGAGCATAGACACTGTCCCCGCGAGAATTAACGACGACAGACACATCATTTTTGACTTCGAGCCTGGCAACTCGCCGTCCTCCGAGGGTCTTCAGCTTCGCAGCAGGCGCCAGGATACCCAGGTCGACGTCGCGGTGCCAAACCCCCAATATTAGGTCCGGGACGCGGTCTCCGTGCACGTAGAGGGCAGGCAGATGGTCCGCAGCCGTTCCGAAAAAGCCGTCGCTCCGAAGGTACCGCAGGTCGTCGTCCGGCAGCTTGGCGGGTTCGCTTCCGTCAGCCAGTGGCGCCGCCACTACCCTGAAGTCCACGAGTTCCTCCCGTTCCAAGTTCGTGCCTGAGATGGCCAGCGCTATCTGGAGTCCCCGGTCAGGAGCCTCGATGAGGCATTGGTAGCTCGCCAGTTCTCCCTTGCGATATGCATCCCTGATCGTGACATGCCCGACGGAGGAAGGCGAGTCCATTCTCACCACCAGGAATTCGTTAGGCTGCCACCTTGGGCGGCCAACGACTATCACGCGCCTCTCGTAGTCCGGCAAGATAAGGTCCACGCCTTTGTCGTCTTTGTCGGCGCTAAGGGAAGTCCCGGTCAGGAACTTGCCCGTTTTCACGTCGAGGCTGTAAAGATCCGCGGGAAAGGTCGACCCTGAGTTGCTGGTTAGCCCGCTCAGCAGATAGATCGGACGCGCTCCGGACTGGGCGGTCACCGGCCAGCAAACAGCCACGAGCCCGGCGAGGAGAAAGCAAAACTGCGCTGTTTTATTCACAAGATGCTCCTTTTAGTATGTGTCTGAATGGCTGCATACGGCACCAACGTAGTTGTAGGGCGGGTCGGTCACCCCGGTCGAGGGGTGGTACGTTATGGAATTTGGGGTGAAAACCCACTGGTCGGTGCTCGTATTAAACGTCTCGTAGTCGGCGACGGGCTGCACGTTGCCCAAGCCGTTGTAGCGCTTCAGGCCAATCGCGTCCGCGAAAGAGTAAGTGTTCGGGCCGGTGCTGGGGGCGTAGGTGAAGGTGCAGTAGCTGTTGGGGCTTCCCTCAGGGTCGTTTGGCGGCGCCGACGGCAGGTTTCCCTGTGTTAAAAACAGGATGTAGTTCTTCACAGACGTCGACCAGTTATTGGCCCCGGTTACGATGTTGGGCTGCAGGTAGGAAAGCCAACCATACAAGACATTTATTTGCCAATTCCAGATTGTCTCTTGGTATGGCGGACCACTCGTAAGCTGCATGATTCCGTACCCGAAATCCTTGGCCCTCAAAGGCTGGCCGTCCGCGAGTTTCTGGCTGCTGCAGGTACCTATTGCGTCCGGGCAGAACTCAAGGTAGGAGGACTCCTGCGCGATTAACTTCGGCATCGCCCAGAACGGTGCTTCGGGGGAGCTCGGGTTACTGACGCTGCTTGTCGCAGAGGCAAACTGTTTCACCGCTGATGGATCGGGATTCCCGTTGAGTCCGTCTATGCAGAAGGTGCCGTGGTTTCCCGACGTGTTAGCGAAGGACCAGGTGACGGTCGCCGCCCCGCCCTGGAACATCACGCTACCTGGGTTGCCCGCGGCCGTGAACGTATTGGTCGGTGCATAGGGGTACCACGGCGTCGCTACGGGGATGGTGGCAGCGCCGCTCGGTTGGATTAGTTGCTGATCGACTGTTTGAGCGGGGTCGCCACGACTGTAGGTGACCTGCATAGACCAGTTGACACTTCCCAATATCGGCGTGCCATTACTAGGGACCACGCTCAGCGCGACATTAGGCATCGCAGGGTCAGGGGTGATGTGGGCACACTGTGTGCCGCCAGAGATTACGGTGCCGTTGAAGTTTTCGAGGGCGATTTGCTGGCCAGCCGACGTTATAAGCAGGTTGGGCGGGGGCACTGCGGAGAGTGCGGGCGAATAAGACGTTCCGGATGACTGCGAGCCAGATCCGCCCGATGAGGCGAACCCTTGCCCGCTCGCTCCCGTTGAAGACCCAATCGCAACGCTGTAGGAGCCAGATGCACTCAAGGTGGCCCCAAGACCTACCACGATCTGTTCGTCGCTCCAGCCGCACCCTGAGCAGCTCGGCGTGTAGCTAATGTTGAGGATCCGAGCTCGTGCACCCGCTGTTCAGGGCCGAGCAGAAAACGAGCTGGCCGGATTGGCCGAAGTTATGACCCGTGATAACGAGTTGCGTAGTGTAAGTCGAGTCGCCCGCCCAGATGCTAGGGTCGTTTGTTGATGTGATGACCGGCGTAGCGTCGTACACTACGACGCCGTTGCCGTTGCTATCAACTAAAGGGAACGTATCTGTTTCGCCGTCAGAATCCGGACCCTGCCACCAACAGTTAACGCCATGGTTTCCGGGTGTGACGTTGTCCATCGCGGTGTAGCCAACCTGAAACTGATGGGTCTCCCCGCCTGATAGCGTAGGTAGGACAATGTTAGTTATCTCTACGACCAAAGGATCGTTAGGGTTGCTCGGGAAGCAGCTCAGCAGGTAGCTCGCGTCTCCCTGATCCAATGTGTACGTATAGTACGTCTCGCCATTGGGAGGCTGGCCGTACTGAGAAGCGTTCAAAACGTATGCCGTCCCGGGTGTTCGCCCTACTGTGGGCGGAGTATCGTCGCTGCCGCCTCCGCCATGGCACTCTTGCGGACCGCTCGGGTCGGCTATTGCTTGGCCTTTGATCATCGATTGGAGAGAGACGTAGACCGTTTGCCCGAGTGTGGGCAGGCCGGGCACGGTAGCTGTCTTGGTGCCGGCAGGGAAGGTGTGCGTAGCGTAGATGTCCGATGCGCCAGGGGACGACCCGACGGAGAGTTGGTACTGGGATACTCCCACTCCGCTTGTCCAAGTGAAGGGCGCTGCGTTCGCCAGCGACACGGGGATAGTCGATCCGTTTACGGGCCAAGCCATGGTGGCAGGTGAGGTATTAGATGGCGGGTTGGCCAATAACGTTATGGTCGATGATGTGGTCAGCGAACCGCTTGTTCCGGTCACTGTTAAAGTGTACGTCGTTTGCGTGAGCACGGAGGGCACGGTGATGAGCAGCGAGCTTGAGCCAGGAGACTGGACCGTGGCGGGGCCGAACGAGGCACTTGCTCCTGGTGGGAGCCCGGCGACGGATAGGCTGACTTGGCCCGTAAAGTTATTTCCTCCACCAAGGCTGAGCTGATATCCGGCAGTTCCGCCGGGACCGGCTGTCTGACTAGTTGGGGAAGCTGTCAGCGTGAACCCTGGCTGAACGTTCACGGGCAATTGGAAGGGAACCGTTATTCCGCCTCCTGAGGCGTTGATCGCCAGAGTTTGCGGCCCAGGCGTGGCATTTGTGGGAACAGTAAGGTAGAACGTGGCTGGCCAGGGCGATCCCGCAGGCGTAGAAGAGGGTTCGTTGACCACAGTATCGGCGTAGAAGCCGTTATTGGAATATGCAAAGGTGATCGGGGATGGCGTTGATCCGTTGACGGGATTGACAACGACTGTTATAGGCGTCGTGGGTCCCGTTGATCCATTCGCGAATACAGTCGTAAGAGGTGGCACGCCGCTGATGTTAAACATTGGGATCGTACCCACGGTTGCTGTCACTCCAAGTGTAAGGTTGGTTGTCGGGTAATTGTTGCCTGCGCCGTAAGTGGGTGTGCCGGTCGCTGTATAAGTAAAGTAATAGCTTGTGTTGCTGGCTGGCGGCGTCGAGTTGATCGTTATCCTGCCGGTTAGAGTCGCCGTGTTTGCCGTAGGGCTGAGAGTGAAGCTGGTGGGAGAAGTATAGCGGAGCGTCAGCGCGCCGCTTGCACCGTTCGAGAATTCAACGTAGTTGCTACCGCTCACATAATAAGCGGCACCGGGCGTCCCTAGCGACACCGTGCCTGTGAATCCATTTAGACCACTCACGGTCTGCGTGGACGTCACGTAGTTTCCGACGTTCGGCTGAAGCACGGGGTTAACGACGGCTGGCTGATTGTGTACGTCGGATATGGCGTCACGGTTATTTGCACGGGGATTGTCTTTATGTCCTGTTGCCCCTGCGAATTGTACGTAGCGGTGACCAGGAGGGTGGTGTTGTATGCGCTCGTGATTGTGGGGGCGCTTGCCGGCGCGGACAATGTGACAGTTGTGGACCCACCGATCGTGGTTGCGGCCGGAGAGAATTGCAGCCCAATGCCCTGCGGAGAGTTCGCGGTGAAGCTGAGTTGCCCGGACAGACCGTTGAGGGAGCTTGTTGCGATGGTGAAGCTGGCTGACGCACCCCCTTGGATTAGGGTGATAGGCGACGGCTGGGTTAGCGCGAAGTCTTCGCGGTGAGGCCGACGGCGGCGCTGCTGTTTGCACCCGTGGCATCGGTCACCGTCAGAGTAAAGCTGTACTGCCCCGCCGCGCTCGGGGTGCCTATCAAATTGCCGGTCGGTGTGAGGCCGAGGCCGGGCGGCAGAGATGCTGCCGACCATTGATACGGGAGTGTTCCCCCGATAGCGCTAACATTTTTCGAATAAGTGTTCCCCAAAACACCGGCGGGAAGTAAATCGGTCGTTATTGTGGGCGGAGATGACGCCCCCGTTCCAAAGTTCGCGACTACACTAGCAGGCCCGCCTCATCGTCAAGTTTTGTGGCGTCGCCGCGCCAGCCAGGCTACCAGTAAATCCGGTAAATCGGTAGCCACTGCTGGGCGAGGCGCTGACACTTACAACTGTCCCAGCGTTATGCCAACTGCTGGTGGGGCTGATCGCCCCGCCAGCAGCCGGAACGGCGGACGTGGTTAGTAGGTATTGCGTCGTGAACGCGGCGGTATAAGTTGGGGTCGAACTCGATGCCGTCACATTGTGTGTAGCAGCTCCGCCGTCCGACCAACTGGAAAAAGTATATGCCGTGCCGTACACAGTCGACTGGTTAGCCGCAGCGAGCGTGTGCGTAGAACCCGATAGCCAAGTCAACGGCGAACAAGGAGTTGTGCACGGGGTGCCATCGACCGTCAAACTGAGACCTTGCGGGTTAGACGTAATCGTCTCATCCAGCATGCTCAAACTCGTTACTTGAATCGGCACCCCATACGGACCAAACGTAGTGTTATTTGTATTGTCTGTCGCCCCCATATAGTAATAGTATGCGGGCGGATTGGTTAAGCTGTTACCAGCGAAGTTCGTGACGTCCGGTATCGTCACTGTTACCGTTCCCGTTGGGTACCCCCCATTCCCGGCGAGAAGCGGCGTAGCCCTCGCGCGATAACGGGAATCGAACGCGCTAACTATCATAGCAGTTGGCTGCAGTTAGCCGCAAGTGTTGCAAATACGCGCAGTTCGCTGCAGCGATCCCGCCAAAAAGGCGCTACAGAATGCCGACGTGCTGCCCCCGTGCTGCCCCCGAATGCGCCACCCTTCGCGCCCACGCGCCGTACGCGCGCGGGAACGGTCCGGTCGTGAAAAGGACCAGCTCGTTGGGTTCGTTCGCAACATGACCTTTGATGTGGTCCGCGGTACCCAAACGATGTGATGAGTTCGACCTGTCGATCAGTACAAGGAATGGATCACATCGACAGAAGGCATGGAATTCCGCAGTATAGGTTTACATTCTCTTCGCCGCGCCAATATCACCTGGCGGCAGGGTGTCGGAAGGGCGAGCGCGATCGAAGCCAGCAAGATCGCCGGCCACGCCACGGTGAGTATGACCGGCGATTACACGTTCGTCGATATCGAGCGACAGGACGAAACGACCCGCCGCATCCAGCAGCGGATCGACAAGGCGAAAGCTAAGGTTGTCGAGATCAGCAGGAAGAACGGAGAGGCCGCGTAGCCACCATAACGAGAGCCGAACGGCCTATATAGCATCAACTGCACTTGGCAGACAGCAATTTCCCGGTGTTTGCAAATACGCAAATACGTGCGTCATTGGCTGCAGCGATACGAGCCCTATTATCCGGTCCTCACATCAACTTCTCAAACAGAAACGAGTCAGTGGCATGTGAAACTGCACGAAGGTTGTACTACTTCAGGTAAAGCAAGTAAATCAATCCCTGTTGTCCAGTCGAAAACTCCACGGTGCCGCCGACTTGGTACGGAGTGATTTGACAATTAATCTGCACAAAGCCTTCTACCAGTCCCGGCGTGTCACCAAAGTAGGTTGGTGTGCAAAATTGGCGGTCCACGGTGAAAATCGGCTGAGCCAGCACTGGCACGGTCGATTGCGACGACTGAGGAATCGTCCCGTCCAGCGGGACAGGAATCATGGGTCCGGCCCCGGTTCCGTAGAAGGTGACAAAGTCACCGGCCTTGGCTGGATTTGTCGGCGAATTGGGTGTGCCGTCCTGATTCCAGGCCACCGCTCCGTACCCACTCCCGTCCTGTGAGAATAGCCAAAGGGCGGAAGGCGCAAGGGTATTCGCCAACGTTCCCACCGACTCCCCATCTTTCATCACCATAACAATTGTTGTGCCCGAAATCGAGACACCAAACGGCACTACCACATCGACGCGACTTTTTGCGCCGAATAGAATTGGCGCCGGAATTCCGTCGAACGTCACTTGAGTGCCCGCGAGCTGCGTGGCAACGCGCCCGTTGGCGTCAAGCGCCAGCGACATCGGCTGGGCGGGCCCAACTCCTGGGCCGAAAATAGACACAAAGAGCCCAGCACTTATTAGACTGGACGACCGGTTGACGGACTGGGCTAGGCAAACCGGTCCTGCGTTCGGAGCCTTGGAAACGTCAATGATCCGGAAATGTGGGTTAGCTGAGTCCAGATAGACATGGCCCGTCGTGTCAAAGTAAAATGGCGCGACGACGCCATCCAGAGCCGGAGTAGCCGTCACATACTCAATCGTCCGGAGATCGGCGGCAAAGCGAGAATAAGTCCATCGGGGTCCTGTTTCTGGGTAGCAGGGCAGATAGGAATCCGGGGTGAGCGGGAGATCGTTCTGCATGCTCACGCCCAGCAGGTACACCTTCTGATCAGGGCCGATCTTGAGTTGCTGGGGCCCGAAGCCAACAAGAGAAGGCGAACCGTGGGTACCTTCACCGATGAAAGTGGAATACAGTAGAACTGAAGCGTCAGCCGAGAGCTTCAGGAGAAATCCCGGTCCGGGCGTCTTCTGCATCGCATCACTAGTGATAGGAAAGTCCGGTGATCCAGTCCCCCCAACTAAGTAGAAGTCACCGTTGGCGTCGCGGGCCAAGCTGGAAGGGGTCTCCCCCACGGAACCACCGATCACAGTGGAGAATAAAAGACTCGCACCGTCTGGAGCGACACCGATGAAATAAACACTATTTGATTTCCCGGTTGGACTATGGGAATAAGCGCCAGACGTTATCGGGACTGTACCGCTTCCAGAGACATATAGCGCTCCACTGCCGTCAAGGATAGCAGTGGTGCGATTTACAAACTCAGGCAGCGGCACCTTCGACGTGTCATAAATAACAGTGTTGTTGGATGGGCTAAACTTGACAGCATAATTACCGAGCAAATAGATATCGTCATGCGAATCGATAAAGAGCGTTGCTGTGGCTGGGGCCATTGAGGGCCCTACTAGAAAGGTCGAATAGAGGAGCTGGCTTCCATCGGGGCTGATCTCTGAGACGAAGGTAGTCCCTGGCGAGGTTTGGTAGGCATTGGCCGTGACGGGGAAGTCAGTGCTGGCTACTCCCGCGACCCAGACATTTCCATGGGAATCTAGTACTAGTCCCCGGACGGTCGCACCCAATGGGCCGCTCAGGAGCGTTCCCCAAACAAGGTCTCCCGTGGCGCTGAATTTGGCAACATACCCAGGCGTGCAATATACCGGGTTTCTGTTTATGTCGTACCCGCAAACAGTCGGGACTAGTTGGGTCAGGTATGCACCTTGCGTAACGTACCCTTGACCGCCTGTTCCCCCGGAGAAGATAGCGCCCGATTGGTCGCGATAGACAACGGCGCTGCCGTTAAAGTTTTGGTAAATCGGGGCTTGACAGAAACCAGCTTGGGCAACCGCCAACGCGATCGATATCCCTGCCTTCGTGTAGAGACTGATCATCATACTCATCTCGATACCTCACTTGCTCACCGAGAATGAAAGGTTGTAGTCAGTCGCCCCTTGGGGCGGGCTCACCGCTATCGGGACAGCAGGTGCACCCGTGGGCTGAGTGAATTTCAGCGTTCGGCTGAATAATGATGTTGACGCCGCGACGGTGTGTGGGATCGCTACGACTAACTCGACCACGTTACCGGTTCGCGACGCCAGGGTGGCCGAACGGTACATCCCGCGGGTTGTTACTACCCCAATGTGAGCAATGGGCTCCAGTTGAATTGCGACCGGTAGGACGCCTTGGGGGTCTGAGATGAGAAAATGGATCCGTACACCGGCAGTAATCGTCACCGGCTTTAGAATAGTATTACTTCCCGCTACGATCGTAAAGAACGCTCCAGCGAGACCCCACGAGCAATGATCTACGTAGAGCGGTGGTGGGCTATCCAGACACAACGAATAACTGCCGGCCGGAAGGCCACTGGCATTGAACGATCCGTCTGAACCGGTGGTAATAGGCCCCGAAGCCGCGGGCTCACCTGGGGCCGGCCGCGAATGGAAATACGAATCTGCGATTCGTTGTTGACCGCGCCGGTAGATGGCGGTCACGCCAGCCAACGGCTGCCCCGACTCTGTGATAAGCTTGCCAGAAACGCTGCCGAGGTTAGTCTGCGTAACTACGGAACGAAAGCTGCCAAGCGCCAAAGCGATGACTACTACACTGAGTGGTTTAGTCATATTGTTATGGAAGGTTCAAGTTGTAACCGTAATCTTGAAAATCAAAAAAGAGCATTCCGGGGAGACACCATCCATTATTCGCATCGTATATCGGCCGCAGAGTGACACCTCCGGGTAGAGCAGGTGCGTTGCTCAACCTAAGCCCGAGGAAGGACAGCCATGCAACCGCCCCAGGAGCCTGACCACCCCCAATTATGCTTTCGCAAGTGTAGGGAAAACTCGTCGACTGGGGAGGCGTTGGGCTGTGCGTTTCGCTAATCTGGAGGCGAGCTGGAGAGTTATTCAGAATCGAAGGCATATACTCCACTGCGACATTATAGAAGGCGTTGTATTCTGTCGTCGCTTCGCGGGCCGTTAGTTCGACGGCGTGAGCATCTCTGGGATCGGTGTCATACGTGTCGCTGCTGACGCAACCATTCGTCAGCAAGCATGGATAGGAGTGATAGTCGAACACTCGAGGCAAGCGATAATCGACGCCGATGGTGCCATGCAGAGGTCCTGCAGCCTGAAGCGCACAGCCTGAGTTCGTTAGGCTAGTGCAACCTGCGGAGTAGTGGCTCTGGTCGATCATGCAGTACATGCCACTCTGGTTCGTTGTTCTTCCGACCACGTTGACTTGACCTCCGCCAGGAAGCATGTACACGTATCCATCTCCGGCGGATGGATCCCCAGAGTCGCCAAAGGAGTTCCCCAAAAGCGCGTTGACGAACATAGACCCATCGTCCGCGCGGGAAGAGTCACCATAATGGCCTGGACAGTCGGCACCTGTCGGGCTAATGGCCGACGGAGTGTTTAAGCAGGGAATTCCGGTGCCGCTGTAGGTCACGGAAAGGGGAGCCCATTGAAAACTACTGCCCACCGGAGTTGGAGCGCCGTGGCATGAGATGTCTCCGTTGCTTGGCGGAGTGTACGCCGGCTGCGCTGGATCGAGTTGCGAGTCTAAGACTGCGAGTCTCGAGTTGCCGGACATCGTGATGATCGAGGGATCGGCACCGTAAGCTGACGCCAAACACCGCAGCCAGCCAAGAACGTCCGTACCTTGGTGGTCCGTTATGACACTGTATCCGTCGCTATAGAATGAAGGGCATACGCCGCTTGGGCCAACTGTGCCATTGTCTCCAGTCGCCGTGATCAGTGTGCCTCCAGCGGTCCTGAAGCCCGCTGCGTTAGCCTGAGCATCTGAAAACTGGGGATGATTATTGTCAAAGATTAACCTCATGAGCACAGTTTCTCCCAGAGCGATATCATGCTCTGGGAATAGGTCGAATCCGTCCAGATTCATTTTGGGCCTGGATCCGTGCGGCCCCATCTGCTGAAACAGAAGATTGAACGCCTGGAATATCATCGGCCACCCCACGAAATTGCCTGAATTCGAGCGACCTGTTGGCCCGGGCAAGTAAGCGTTGCCATTACCATTGGTGCCTTGAAAGGAATCGGGATTGAACGGTATGCAGTCATAGCCAGCGTTCTTGCTACTGTATGCAGCGTAGCCGATTGTCAGTGGGTCTATTTCTTTCCCCGTCTTGTCATACTGCGGTGTCGCGACCATGGGAAATGGAAGCGTAGGCATGAAGTTAAGATAGTAAGCAAGCGGGTCACCGCTGCAGCTTCCCACTGGTGGCCCCATGGTACTGGTTGTAATATGGAGTCCGGACTGACCAGCGCTGCCGAAAGACGGCCGCAGAGCTAACTTCGTGAACCCGTAAGTGTTGAGATCTTGCAGCAAGGTTTCGAACATTCCAAACCAGTTGTAGTCAATCATCGGTCCGCCGTTTGTTCCATCGTAATTCTCAATCATACCTGTACCAAACTCCGAATCGCACAGGGGAAGCATAATCGTGATGCCGGTAGCACCTTGGGTTCTCCAAGAGTTCAACGCAGGAAGGAAACAGGGCCGTTGCGGCTCGCTATTGGTCGGATTGGGATTGCTCGGAGTAGAAACCAGGACGGGGCCGCAGCCATAGAACCATGGCGTACCAGTGTAAAAGTAAGGCGACGTCATCGACCGGTCGTACCACCCATTGTAGGCATAAACGTCGATGGGGCCCACATTCGGGCTGATACTTATCTGGCTCGTTGATGGAGGACTTACCTCTACGTAAACACCCAGGGTGCCATTAACGGAGTTACCCCCGAGACACTCTCCGGTGGAATCCGACTGGCAAACAACGTAGGGGATTGAATAAGCTGACCTCGCATTTGGGCCTGCGGCACTGGAGGGAACGGCATCGGCAGGTGCAGTTATGATGTAACTGTACTGATTTGAGAGGCTGATCACACTCGGCCCACTTACAGTGAACGTATTTCCTGCATCGCCGCATCCCGCGACTGGAGGAGTTTCGAAGCAAGGCTGAAATTTGACAGCGGCATATGTGCCAGGCTGTACTTGGATTTGGAATGTCGCGCTATTTTGACTCGCTTGGCCTGGAAAGGCATAGACGAGCCCAGAAACCATTTGGGCCTGAAAGTATTGGGTGACATAGAGGGTCCCGGTAGCGGGGTCGCCGTTCCCCGAGCAACTTTGGGCGGCGTTGATCAAGACCGACTGACCTATTGAATTCGGCTGGGCATTGTTCTGTGCGGTCAATGTGATCTGGTAAGAGCTTGTTCCTCCGCTGGACCAGGGTACGCTTACGCAGTTGGACGTGACCCCTGCTGGCAGATTACTGGCATACACGTACACCGTTCCCGCCGATCCGTTGAGCCAGGTTACGTTCCCTCCAACCGAACTACTCCCACCTACCATTACATCTATCACTAGCGGGCTTGTCGTTGAGGTGATTGTAACTCCCGGCTGCACATTCACAAAGAGAGGCAGGTAAACCGTCTGTCCATTTGCCACGGCAGCGACGTTGATAGCGTATGGGCCGGCCGATGCAGATGTTGTCGCTTGGACGGTTATAGTTGCCGTCCATGAGACATTCTCCGGAAGATTTGGAGGGCGGGTGGCACTTGACGACGTGCTGATGTTGCAACTTGGAATATTGGCACCGCAGTTTGCGACGCTGAATGACAGGGAGGATGGCGGCGTTTGACCCGAAATCGGACTGACGGTCACTGTAATGGGCGTACCGGTGCCCCCCGCGTAAAGGTTTTGCATCGTTGTGGGGCCAGTCAGACTGAAGGACGGGATCGTCCCAACGACCGCCGACACCATAGGATTGGCGCTCGCTGGAGGATAGTTACCACCAGGGTAAGTTTGAGTGCCAGTTAGTGTGTATTGTACTAGATAGGGTACGTTCAACAGGGAGGAAGGAAGATTGTTGACAGCCGAAATCGTTCCTATGACAGAGTCACCCATGTGAAATTGAGTTGTGTTGTAGGAGACGGACACATAGGGCGCGGCAGATGCGAGTTCGTTTTGGCTGTTGGTATAGTAGACTGTGCCGGGCGAAAGATTTACGCTGTTAGTGAAGCCGTTCTGACTAACGATCGTCTGAGAAAAGCTCTTAGAGTCGCCCGGCTGGAGAGTGACGGGAATAGGAGTTGCTGAGCTGAGGGTGAATGAAGGCGCGGGGTTCACGGTCATCTGCAATGGGACTGAATGAACTAGCGCCACACCTTGAGTGTTGTAGGTTGCCATCAAAAGTATCTGATAAGGGTTACCTCCTGAATTGGTTGCCGCTGACGGTGCCGACACGGTGACTGTCGATGAGCCCGATAATGTAACCGTGCTTGGCGCAAATGAGACGGTGACACCCGTCGGCAGGGCGCTGGTCATCAAGGCTACAGTTCCAGTCAATCCGGTGGCCGTGTTTATGGTTAGGGTGAAGGTCGAGGAAGGGCCACCCTGGATGAGAGTGACGGGCGACGGCTGACTTAATGTGAAATCCCCAATCGTGAGGCTAACCGTCGCGCTGCTGTTTGCGTTCGTGGCATCGGTCACGGTCACCGTGAAGCTGTATTGCCCGCCCGCCGCTGGAGTACCGCTTACCGTACCGTTGGCCGCCAAATTGAGACCAAGCGGAAGAGAAGATGTTGCCGTCCATTGATACGGAAGCGTCCCTCCCGTTGCGGCGAGAGATTTCGAGTAAGGGTTCCCAACTACGCCCGGAGCTAGCAAGTCAGTCGTAATGATGGGTCCTGAAGCACCAGTCGCAAAGTTCGCGACTACGTTGGCCGGCCCGCGTCATCGTCAAGTTCTGCGGATTCGTCGCCCCCGTTAAACTGCCAGTGAATCCTGTGAATGGTAGCCGCTGCTAGCCGAGGCGCTGAGGTTGACGACTGCTCCCGGCGTTGTACCAACTGCTGGCGGGGCTGATGGTCCCTCCGCTGGCCGGAACGGCGGAGGTGGTGAGGAGATACTGGGTCGTGAATGAGGCGGTATAAGTTGTGGAACAGAGCTCGAAGCCGTCACGGTATGTGTCGCCGCACCCCGTCCGACCAACTGGAGAATGTATAGGCAGTCGCGTAGCTCCGGTGATTGGCTCGCGGCCGCAATCGTGTGTGAGGAGCCGGATATCCAGGGCGCAGAACACGGGGCAGTGCAGGGGTAGCCGTCAACCGTCAAGGTAAGACCGGACGGATTGGATGTGATGGTCTCTGGAAATACGGTTGAGTTCGTCAATTGAATTGGTTCGTAGATGTACGGAAATGCTGGTGTTAGTCGTCTCGTCTGTACCACTTATGTAGTAATAATAATCGGGAGGGTTGAGGCCGCTGAGAGGAAGGTTCAGCGGATTCGAGACGGTTGGAATTGTCACGGTGATGGTCGCACTAGGATTACCTCCGTTCGTGGAGTTAGGGTTACGGGGTTAGACGAGAATACAGGCGTTCCAGGCCACGTGCCTGTCGCAACGAGCGAGACGGTGCATGGGCTATTGCACGGGCTAAGCTCGCCATAGAGGCGCGTAAACGTTGCTGCAAAAGAGGCCGAGTGGCCCACGTCGGCAGCCAGAACTGTGGGGTTTGTGGTCATCGTGATAATGGGTGTCGAGATACTGACCGTCAGTGTTCCGACATATTCCAGCGGTGAGAGATTACCGCTACTATCGAAGGTGTCTGCCGAAATGTAATAAGTTCCGACGGCACCCGCCATGAAAGTCATGTTTAGATTGACAGTCACGCTGGAGGAAGGCGTACCAATCGACGTACCAGAGGGGTTGATCGTGCACTCGGATACGCCAGTAGTTTGGTTCAAATTAGAAATCGGGCTGACTCCCGGAAGGGGCATCTGTTGGCCGGAGTCGGACATTCCAACCACTGCAGGGTTCGCCGTAAATGAAACCGGACATTGATGGAGGAGATTGCCATTGTTGTCAAATGCCTGAAGGTATATGTCGCCGCCCGCTATTGAATAGCCTGAGGGAGGCGCAATATTGAAAGAAATCGTTTCGGGTTGGTACGCCGAGGCGCTCCCAGTAGAAACCGATCCAGAATTGAATGCTGGATTTACATAAGCTGTGAAAGCCGTCCCGTTTACCGCTTTGGCGTAGAACCCGGGGTTCAGAATTATACTGGAACCGGCATGGAAAACGACATTGGCGGTCTGAGGTGCGCTGGCGTTGACCGTAAAGTTGTTCGCCGTGATCGAAGTGCCCGCCTGATAGGAATAGTTGCCGGAGTCGACATTCGTCGTTGGTATCGTGACACTGTTTGGGAGCTGAGCACGTAGCGACACGCTGAGGACAAGTAGTATGATTGCGATGCGGCTGCTTGGCCAGTCAAACGGATGCGATATTCGGTCCGTTGAGTCTGTGCCTACATCCTTGGTTGCATGGTACGTTATCCGCGCAACTGACATTCCATATGGTCGGGCTGACGAGTCAAGTGATGTAAACGAACGCCACGCATCACAAGTCCTTGGTCGTGTCAAGCAATGGCACGAACCGGAACTTCCTGTTATCCCCATCTCGCATTCCTTTCGTTCTTGCCCGCACTTTATTTGCACGTCGCTCACTGTAGCTTGCTTGCGACCGTATAGGTGAAACTCGGCACCGCCGCGGTAGGTGCAATCTGCAAGGGTTGACTACGACCCGCCATCGGAAGCGCCGCGCCAGTAGAGTCCGTCAATGCAAATTTCGGGCTGCGAACAATGAGCGTGTGGGTTAAGCTGAATGGCAGCGTCACCTGCTCGTTGCGGCCTCCCGGATCGGTCGAAGTGATTCGGGCGTTGAAATACGCGTTGTTTGAGCCGAGCGCGACAACTTCGACATCATGGACGATGGTGCCGCCCGGAGCAGAAAGCAACTGCCAGGGATCGTTAATCCGAATCTGAACAACCGCGCCCTTCGTCATCACCACGGTTTGACCGGTAAGGCTTTGGCCTTGCGCCAAATTGATTGCTGGCACGCTGGTTGACCAATGGCAGGGGTCCAGCCAGCCGGGGGTCGTGGTGTCGGCGCAAAGAATGTAACTTCCTTCTGGCAGATTCGAGATTATGAACGTGTTCCCGGAGCTTGCCGTGGCCGCGCCGACAACGTTAGTCACAAACGTCGGGGGCGCTTTGATTTTCCCGACATTGGCCTTCAGGGCAGCGAACACGTGTGCGCCGGGCAGGGACGTGCCGTCCGATCCGACGACCGTCCCCTGGATGGAACCATTCTTGGTCGGGGAGAGAGCGGTTTGAGCAGATAGCGATGCAACGCCGATCGCGCCAATGGCGACCCACCAGGAAATCCGAGTCCATAAGCCATCAATCCGACGAAACTTCATTCCATAACCCCTTTCGCAAGGTATCTAGAGCCCCGTGAATTCTCATTTGCCTGCCGCGCTGTCATTCGTTGGCTCAACTTTTGCCAACCGTTGCTGTAAATCCTTGACCTGCTGTTCCAGGACGTTGTTCCGTTCCTCCAGCCGGTTGTTGCGCTCTTCGGCCTGAATCATGTGCGATCGTGAGCTCCTCAACCTTGCCAAGCAGTTTGGCTTGCATGTCGCCGAGGCTCAATCCCTTTTCCTTGACTTCTGCCGCTGACGGAATGTCCGGCAAGTGGTGGTGTTCCTCCACGAATTGCTTGACTTCCGACAGCGGCTGGAGGCGGTAGCTGGACTCAAACACGTAGTCGGGCACACTGATGCCTCGACCTTGACTTCCGTTGCGGCGATTGTGCCGTTGACGTCAAGGGCATCGGTTGGGTTCGTAGTGCCGATGCCGACGTAGCCGAAACTAAATGTCGTGTATTGAGCTCTGATGTCCATCGGCGTGAGAGCATTATTCCCATCGTTGACTGCTTGTATCAGCGTTGCGCCTGAGACCGCATATGATGGCGTTACCTGTAAATTCATGTTTGCCCCCGCGCGGACTTGCAAAGGGGCTTGTGGGTTTGTCGTTCCAATGCCCACGTTGCCTGAGTTCTGAATGACCATCGGTGTGCTAACGACGTTGCCGGAGTTATTCGCCAGCACGAAGTTGAAGCCACCGTACGAGGTGCCGGGAAAATTGATGAAGTCCGTTTCGCCGTGGGTACCACTCTGGCCGTTCCACCCGATGGCCAGGCCGGCACTGCCTATCGTTGACCCAAAGCTCGGGTAGACGCCTTGATAGTTTGTGCCGAAGTACGCTGTTCCCCACACGTCAAGCGCCGCCTGCGGATTCGCCGTGCCGATCCCTACGTTGCCCGATGGTGCGCACTGCACGGGGCCGCCCGAGCCGCAAGCAGCCCACTGGGCGAGTAACGACATAGGGAGCATGGCAGCGCAGATCGCTAAGCTCATACACGCGTTGTAAATCGCTCGGTGATTTCTCATTGGGACACTTTGCCTTCCAGAACTGCGGGGACCCGCTCCTAACGCAAACACTGCCAATGCTGTAATTCTCATCGCGCCAGCTTCTCCTTGATAGCCTGAATTTCGTTTTTCAATGCGGCGTTTTGCCTGGCGAGTTGCGTGTTTTGTTCTTCCGCCTGAATCATGTGAAGGGTGAGTTCCTCGACTTTGGCGAGGAGCTTCGACTGCATGTCGCCGACACCGATTCCCTTCTCCTCAACTTCAGGTCCAGCAGGAATGCCCGGCAGGTGGTGGTTGTTTTTGATGTAAGTCGCCACTTCGCTCAGCGGTGCGAGTCTGTAACCGGCATCAAACACGTAGTCAGAAGGCGCACTGGTCACAACCACTTCGGACGCCGAGATATTTCCGTTCACGGCCAGCTTCGATGTCGGGTTCGTGATGCCAATACCAACGTTGCCGCCGTAGGTTATAGTGAGGGGCTCCGTGCCGGCCGAGTTGTTTGAAATTGCGAATCCGCCGACAGGCGAGATCGTGGTGTCGGTCGCACGAATATCCCAGGAATGGCCGCCCGGAGCGAAGTTATCGAGGATTACCCTAGCGACATTCCCTGACCAGTTGACGATAGTAATAGCGCCGTCGCCGCCGTTTTCTCCGTCGACTTCCAATGTCGATCCCGGCGATGTCGTTCCGATCCCAACAGCGCCGGAGCTTGTGAATGTGACCGTGGGGGTCAGTGCTCCCAAGCTCGTGCCGAAGCCGAAACGAAGATTAGCGCCAGATGTGTCGTCCCATATACCGATATTTCCTGCGCCATCTTGCAGTCCTATGCCGCCACCAAATGAGCCAGAAGTTACAAGTCCGAAGGAAGCGATACCGCTCCCGGGGCCCGTTGCAGACGTGTTCACGTTGAGCCTCGCAACGGGACTGGTAGTGCCGATACCGACGTTGCCATTGTCGTAGTAAATATTGCCCGAAGTCGCGCCGAAGGGCTGCCACTGGCCCCATAGCGGAGTAACGACTACGCAAATCGCGGCAAGACGCAGAAGGGAGGCTTGACTGCGTGAAGATAAAAACAAGCGCGGTGCGTCACATCGATAAAGCTTCATCAGGCCTCCAGATAGGCGAGTTATTGTTGCGTATTCTCATGGTCGTCAGTAGGATTTGCTCACACGGGTCGCGGCAACAGCGGAGCTCTCTTCAAGCTGTTGTCAGTCCGGGTAGACGGAGTTCACTTATCGTGGTATTTAGATCCGGGCCGGACCTTATGCGTGATTTGGACGGGCAAGGCGGTCCGTCCGTCGCATAAAAACTGCGCGTGGAATATTGCCGATTATCTCGTGAATTGCTCTCGCGATAACCTTAAAGGAGGAGTTTACCCCCCCCGACGCGTATGTCAATTGTTTTGCAGGATAATTTTGGTTCTTGGCAGCGGGCTCGTGTTTGAGCTGCCGGTCGCGACCTTTCTTCGGGCAGTTTAGGACAGGAAGGGTCCGCGCCAAGAAACCGAGTCACCGATACAGAGGATCACCGGCACAGCAGAACCGCATCGAGCCCCATAGAGATTCAGCGGACAAGCGATCGACGAACCTGGCGCCGGGACGGCGGAAGATGCGAATGACGAGTTCTATTGCGCGACGTTGGTGATCAGCCGGTGCTCCAACTGGACAGCCTCCGCGACTTGTCCCCGTTGCCGGAGGAATTGCGCCAGTTCTCGGATGTCTTCCTGGGTGGCCGGGTGCTGGGGTCCGAGCACTTTTTCGTCGATGCGCAGGGCCTGGCGATAGAGCCGGTCGGCTTCAGGATATTGGCCGCTGGAACGTAACACGGCCGCCAGCGTGCTCGCGGCGCGGGCGGTGCGGGGATGGTCGGGCCCAAGTTTGGTTTGCAGAATCGAAAGCGCTTCGCGCGCCGGCCCCAAAGCTTCGGCAGTTTTTCCAGTGGCTAGTAACGCGGCTGCCAGCAGTTGATCGACTGCTCCGACCTCAGGATGCGCGATGCCGAAGAGCGTGCGATCGAGGAGGAGTGCGCGGCGTAGGAGAGGAATGGCCTCCGCCGGCTGGACAGTCTGCGCGAGCACATTGAGAATCATCGCACTGGCCCGCGATTCCGGATTGGCTGCGTCTTGCCTGGCAAGCGCCAGTCGCCAATATTTCGCGGCACCGGCGCGATCGTCGCGGGACGCACTCGCTTCGCCCAGCGCCACCAGCGCACGGGAAGCGGCAGCGGCATCGGAGGATTTCGCAGCGCGTTCAAACAGGCGAAAGGCTTCGTCAAAGGGAGCCACGCTGGCGAGGTCGGCGACATCGGCAAGCGTTCGCCGATCATCTACGCCGAATACCTTCTCGTCAATGGCCACGGCTTTCGACAACGCCTGATGAGCTTCCGCTGGATCGCCGTAATTGCGAAGGAAGAGGCCGAGATCGCGCGCCGCGCCAGCGGTGTGCCTGTCGAAATCTCCATACTGCCGCTGCTGATTCGCCAGATTCTGTTGGTATAGCTCGCGCAACATCGCAGGATTGGGCTGGGCGCGCGAGAGGGAAGGCGCGAGCAATAGAGGCAACCAGGCAAGCCACGGAAGAAGACGGTTTGCCTTACGGGAGGCGATTTCCGTTATACTCATGTCCCGACGATGATTTCTCCCCTGCGCGGCCAAATGATGGATTATCCGCTGACGCTCACTCCCCTGCTGGAGCGAGCCGTCCGCGTGTTTGGAAACCGCGAAATCGCCAGTCGCAAGCTGGACGGCGACATGCACCGGTATAGCTATCGCGACCTGTATGGACGGACTCATCGACTGGCCCACCTGCTGCAGAGCCTGGGGTTGAAGCCGGGCGACCGCGTCGGGACATTGTGTTGGAACAGCTACCGTCATCTGGAATTGTATTTCGCGGTTCCCTGCTCCGGGATGGTCCTGCACACCCTCAATCCGCGCCTCTCGCCGGAGCAACTCGCCTACATTATCAGTCATGCGGGCGACCGCATCATCTTTATCGATGAATCGCTGGCCGACGTGTTGGAGCCGATCCGCGGCCGGATTCCCTGCGTGGAGAGAATTGTTGTGCTACCGGATACCGGGATCGGCGATTACGACGACTTGCTGGCCGCTGCGCCGGGATCGCCTTTTGCGTGGCCGTCCTTCGATGAGTGGACGGCGGCGGCGTGCTGCTACACATCCGGGACTACGGGTAATCCTAAAGCTGTACTCTACACCCATCGCTCGCTGGTGATGCATAGCTACGGGCTGTGTCTCGCGGATTCATTCGGACTCTCGTGCCGCGACACCGTGCTCCAGGTGGTCCCGATGTTCCATGCCAATGGCTGGGGGCTGCCATGGGCGGCGATCATGGCCGGCGCGAAGCTGGTTTTCAGCGGGCGGCAACTGCAACCGGCGGACGTTGCCTGGCTGATCGAGAGCGAGCGGCCAAGCTTCGCGGCGGGTGTGCCGACGATCTGGATGGGCTTGTATTCATATCTGGAAAACCACCCACGCGACATCTCCAGTCTGAAGCGGGTGTGCGTGGGAGGGTCGGCGCTACCCCGGCAGTTCGTGGAGGATTTTGCGAAAAAGTATGGCGTGCCGTTCAAGCTGTTGTGGGGCATGACCGAGACTACGCCGATCGCGACGGTCATGACGGATAGCGATGAGATGGAGGCGCTGGCGGAGAGCGATAGATTTGAAGTCCTGGCCCGGCACGGTGTGCCGCTGCCAGGCATCGAAGTGCGCATCGTAGACGATCAAGGCCGCGAGCTTCCCTGGGATGGCGCGACGATGGGCGAACTGCAGGTGCGAGGATTGTGGGTGATCAGCGGATATTGGCAATCGGAGAGTTCGAACTCATTCGCGGATGGCTGGTTCCGGACCGGCGACGTGGCGACCATCGACCGGCATGGTTTCATCCAGATCACGGACCGCACCAAGGATCTGGTGAAGAGCGGCGGCGAGTGGATCTCGACGGTCGATCTGGAGAACGCCATTATGGGCCATCCGAAAGTCGCCGAAGCTGCCGTGATCGCCGTGTTCCATCCGAAATGGCACGAGCGTCCGCTCGCTTGCGTGGTGCCGCGCGAGGAGTTTCGAAATAGTCTCACCAAGGACGAGATTATGGAATATCTCGCGCCGCGGGTCATGAAATGGTGGCTGCCCGATGACGTGGTATTTATCGACGCGGTGCCGAAGACCAGTGTCGGGAAATTTAATAAACGGGCTCTGCGGGAGCGGTTCAACCGGATAGCGGATTAGGTTAGTGACTCGGAATTTACTTACGGAGTGGCTTGCTTACGCGCGTGACTCAGCAACAGCAGCGGATGCTTTCGGGTAAGCTTGCAACACGCCTATGAGCCAGGCAGCATCTGCAATCGAACCCGTTGAGTTTGCTGAACGGACCCGGCGCAAAATACATCGGCGACTTGTTCCATTCCTGATTCTTCTCTATACAATTGCCTTTCTGGACCGCGCCAACCTCGCTTACGCCAGCCTTGGAATGACGAAGGAGTTGCACCTTTCAAACGAAGTATACGGGTTCGGAGCGGGGATTTTCTTTTTGGGCTACTGGCTTCTGGAGATTCCAGGCGCCGTGCTGGTTGAGCACTGGAGCGCGCGCAAGTGGATTTCGCGGATCATGATTAGTTGGGGCGTGGCCGCCTCTCTCACCGGTCTAATTCAAACGCGCAACGAATTTTACGGGGCTCGCTTTCTTCTTGGCGTCGCAGAGGCGGGCTTCATTCCAGGCGTAATCGTCTACCTGACCCATTGGTTCCGTGCGGCGGATCGTGCCAAGGCATTGGCTGGCTTGTTCGTGGCAGTTCCTTTATCGCAGGTCCTCGGCTCGCCGCTTTCGGCGGCTCTCATGAACATCCACTGGTTCGGTTGGAATGGATGGAGGTGGCTACTCATCCTGGAGGGAGTCCCTGCTATCGCCGCGGGGGTTTGGACATTCTTTTTTCTGACGGATCGTCCGCAAGATGCCAAGTGGCTGAAAGTCGAGGAGCGGGACTGGGTGGTTAGCGAACTCGAGCACGAGAAGCGGAGTCTTTTGACGAAAACGCCGCGCCAGCTTCGGCACGTAGCATTACGACCGGAGGTCCTATTGTTGACCGCGAGCTGGTTCTTCAGCGTGGGTGTTGGCAACGCCTTGATCCTGTGGCTGCCGAAGATCATTCAAGGGCTGTCGGGATATGGTGCGGTGACGACGACTCTCATCTCGGCTGTTCCCTATCTGGCGGCGTGGCCCTTCACGGTGTTGGTTGGTTGGAACTCAGATCGCACCGGCGAACACCGCTGGCACGCCGCCGGTTGCATGTTCCTCGCGGCCGGAGGATTCGTCCTCTCTCGAGCAACAAACAATATTCCGCTTGGCATTTTCGCTCTCACGGTTGCGGCAATGGGAAGCAACGCCCGCCAGGCTCCCTTCTGGTCTGTATCGAGTTCCTTGTTGAGCGGAACATCGTCCGCCATAGCAATCGCTGTGATCAGCTCGTTTGGCCAACTGGGAAGTTTTGCGGCTCCCTACATCGTTGGATTCCTGACGGACCGGACCGGCAACTATGCAGCCGGCACCCTATATTTCATCGGCTCGTTGGTCATCGCTGGCTGTCTTATGCTCTTAGTGAAGTTCCCAAATCAGACGTCGAACCCTTGATGAAAGTCTTTCCGAGGAGGTGCCCGGCGCCTCAAAATTTGTCCTAGCGTTTCGCCCGCAGAAGGCCGGCTTTGCGCCCGGCCTCGCGCATCTGCTCAGCATAGGGTCCCGTTAGAACCGGAGTCGACTTCCAGGCTTCGAACGATTTCGTGTAGGCAGCGGCCGCTGCCTGAAACTCGTTCAGGATCTCCAAGGTCTGGGCATACCAGAACAATGTGCGGGCGACGTTCTGGACGGTACCTCCACGCGAAAGATTCTCCTGAACTTCGGCAACTGCCTCGTCGCCCAGCCTGATCGCGCCGGCCCGATCTCCAGATAGCGCCAACAGGTTGGACATCTGAGCTTTGTCCGCTACACGCTGGGCCCGCGAGTTGATATCGCTTGCACGCTTGGCAATGAGCCGGTCAGCGATTTCGAGCGATTTCCGGTAACAGGCGAGGGCTGCGGCGCGATCTCCGAGGAGCCACAGATTACGACCTCGGTATTCGTATGCGATTGCAACGCCGTGAGCATAGGTGGCGTTGCCGGGACTCGTTTTCAGCACGGGTTCGAACTGAGCAATCGCCTGGTCCAAGGCCTGGTTGGAAAGTTTGAGATCCCCCGCCGCCTGGCGAGTGGCACCGATCCGGGTCCAGATCATCCCCATGTCGTAACCGGCGCGATTGTCGGAAGGATCGGCGCGTCTCATATCCTCCGCGATTTGTTCGGCCTTCTGGTAATAAACGAGCGCGCCCGCATAGTCTCCGAGGCAGCCGGTGAAAGGATTGCCCAACACGTCTCCGACATGTCCGTAGCCAATCATCAGGCTCCTTTGAAACTTGGTGTTCCGAGGGTTTTTGAGGTAGATGGCTTCGCGCACTTCGGCGGATTTTCGGAAGTAGACGAGACTCTCCTGCTGCCGCCCTTCGCGATTGAGGCTGGTGCCGATCATCGCATAATATTGGGAGAGCATGTCCTGGGCGGCAGGATCGTCCGGATGCGAACTCGCCATCTTGAGCGCCATGGGCAGTTGCGCTCTGGCGTCCCGCTCCACCTCCTGGGGAGCCAGGACATAGCGGAGCATCTCGAGGGCGAAGTGCGCGTTGAGGCTGCGATCCTGAGAAAGGCCTCGATCGGGATTACGAGCGAGAGTGGTATCGGCAAGAGAGATCGCGCTGCGAACCTGAGCTTCCGCTTCCTTTTCGCGGCCCATCGCAGCGAGGATATTGCCCGCGCCTTCATGAGCAACTTCAGCAAGGTCGCGGATTTTGACGTCATCGGGATTTAGCCCGAGCAAGCCGTCGATTACGTCGAGCGCTTTCTGGTAGGTCGCAAGAGCGCCTGGCAGGTCGCCGAGGTTGGGGAAATCCGAATTGCCGAGGACTTCTCCGACACGAACGTAGGCGGTGGCCAGAGCGGCGAGAACGCGTGGATTATTGCCTGAATCCCTGGCCAGCCGGTCGAGGTAATCGAGGGTGCCGCGCACCATCTGACGGCGCGCCTCGGTAGCTCCAGGCAAGGACGCAATGGAATTGTTGACATCCGCCAAGGACCGCTCGGCCATGTCGACCGCCTGGCTGAGACGCTGCTCGGCCTGTCTGCGCTGCACCCCGGCTTTGCGAGACTCCCAGACAATGCCTCCAATACCGGCAAAAACGATGAGATTTCCAACCAGAAAAGCGGACACTCCAAAACGATGGCGGCGCACGAACTTGCGGGCTCGATAGAGCAGCGTCTGCTCTCGCGCCATGATGGGCAATCCGGCGAGGTAGCGTCGCAGATCTTCGCTGAGTTCGGCGACAGAGGCGAAGCGCATCTCGCTTTCCTCGCGCATGGCTTTATGGATGATGGTAGTGAGGTCCGGTGGGATCCGGCCGCCGGCGGGAAGGATTGATTTGAGCGTCGCGCCAAGAGAATAGACGTCGGTCGCGGTTGTTACGGGATCTCCACGAAGCTGTTCGGGACTGGCGAAGTCGGGAGTGAGGGCTCGAACGGTGGCGGGTCCGGCGAAGGTGTTTTGGCCTGGATCGGAGGTCAGCAGGCGCGCGATCCCGAAGTCGAGCAATTTAGGCGTGCCATCGGCAGTGATCAGGATGTTAGCGGGCTTGAGGTCTCGGTGAATGACGAGATTGCGATGGGCGTAGGAGACGGCTTCGCATATGCCGCGAATGATTTCGCAGCGCTGGTCGATGGAAAGATTATGGTCACGCGTGTAGACGTCGAGCGGTTTGCCGTCGACATACTCCATGACGAAATATGGGCGTCCGTCGGGCGAAGCGCCGCCGTCGATGAGGCGCGCGATGTAAGGATGTTCGAGCGCGGCGAGAATGCGGCGTTCATAGCGAAAACGCTGCAGGAGGTCGTCAGTATCGATACCGCGCTTCACCAGCTTGATGGCTACTTGTTTATGGAAGGCGTGGTCGGAGCGAACGGCGAGGTAGACGGCGCCCATACCGCCGCGGCCCAGTTCACGAAGGATGCGGTAATGGCCGATTTCCTGGCCGGCCATGGCATCGGGCGGAGCGCCGTCAGACGTGGGGTCTTCAAAAAAGCTGGCTGCAGCGCCTTCGATGATGCCGGAGATCCTGGGACTTCGTTCGGAATTGCTGCCTTCAGGATCGCGAGCGAGCAGGCTCTGTACCTCCTGGCGCAGTTGGGCGTCGCCCCCGCAGGCCTCGCCCAGCCACTCATCGCGCTGTTCCGGCGGGATATCGAGCGCGGCCTGGAAGACTTCTTCGAGGCGTCGCCATTGATCGGAGGAAGTCAAGTTTGAAGTTCCAGAAAGCCGCAGGGTTCTGAGATTACTCTGATTTTCGTCAGGCGGGCGGAGCGGAGCGACGGTCGAGTTCTCGTTCGAGCCAGGCCTGTGCCAGGCGCAATTCGCGCCGCACCACCGGCACAGTCATCCCGAGAACAGAGGCCGACTCCTCGGCTGTCAAACCGCCAAAAAAGCGCATTTCGATCAGCCTGGCCTTCTGCTCGTCGTGCTTTTCCAGATCGCTGAGCGCGTCGTCGAGTTCGATCATGGAGGCGGAACGTTCGACTGACGTAGCGCTCGCTTCGATCAGCGGGACCTGCAAAGCCGCGGAGCGTTTGCCGGCATTGCGGCGGCGAGCGTAGTCGACCAGGATCTGGCGCATGATACGGGCCGCGATTCCCAGAAAGTGAGCGCGGTCCTGATAATCGGGTTGGCTGCCGCCGAGGAGGCGGAGGTAGGCTTCGTGCACCAGTGCGGTGCGTTGCAAAGTATGGCTGGGGCGTTCGCGGCGGAGGCAGGAATCGGCTAGACGTCGGAGTTCGGCGTAGACCAGGGGAAAAAGCCGGTCCATGGCCGAGGGATCTCCGGCCCGCGCGTCGTGAAGCAACTGCGTCACGGATGAAGGGGCATCCATTAGACGCTAGTGTATCAATAAGTCCAGTAGTTAACATAACGTAATCCGGTATCAATAGGGCTCCTACGCGATTGTCGGCCTGAAAACACACAACGACGTTCGCGGCTTGAAATCTGCCTTTGCTCATTAAATGCGCAAAAGGCGGGCAAAGATTGAGGAGGATCTAATCCCAAGCTGGAGTGGCATAAATATTTCTAATGGATCAATTATCTTGCATTTAAGAAACTTTCAAGCTACACTGTCCTTTTAGTCTCAATGTCGTCCAGCCTCACATCCCGGACCTCCCTCGTACTCCTTAGCGTAGTAGTCGTATCGGTCATCATTACGGGCCCTGTCTGAGGCTTTTCGGTTAGAAACCAAGGCCATCAGCAGGGAGCAAGAACCCCGGCTGATGGCCTTTTTTGTTGTGTAACGATAATTTTCGAGGTAGAGAGAACCAAAACCATATGTCGAACCTGATGAACGGCGCAAAGATGCTGCTCGAATGTCTGGGACGTGAAGGAGTCGATGTTTTCTTCGGCTATCCTGGCGGCGTCACCCTGCCCCTTTACGACGCTGTCTACGACCATCACATCAAACACATCCTCGTACGCCACGAGGAAAACGCCGCGTTTGCCGCGGAAGGTTATGCCCGCGCAACCGGCAAAGTCGGCGTTTGCTGCGCCACCTCCGGACCGGGAGCCACCAACCTCGTTACGGGCCTGGTGGACGCGATGATGGATTCCATCCCGATCGTCGCCATCACCGGCCAGGTCACCAGCAAACTGATCGGCAGCGACGCGTTCCAGGAAGCCGACACCTTCGGCATCACGCGCTCCTGCACCAAGCACAACTACCTCGTAAAGGATCTCGCCAGCCTGCCGTCCATTATCCATGAGGCTTTTTACATCGCCGGCTCGGGGCGTCCCGGACCGGTGCTGGTCGACATTCCGAAAGACGTCTTCCAGGCCCAGGGGCATTACACGCCGGTGACGTCCATTCATCTTCCCGGCTACAAAGTGCCGACCGACGGGCATGCCGGACAGATCCGCCGCGCCACTCAATTAATGTGGGAGGCCGAACGTCCCTACGTTTACGCGGGCGGCGGCATCATCGCGGCCGACGCATCGGCTGAACTGCGCGAACTTGTGGAGAGGCTCGATTGCCCGGCGGTCACCACCCTAATGGGGATCGGCGCGATGCCGGCCAATCATCCTAATTACGTTTCCATGCCCGGCATGCACGGGAGCTACGCGTCCAATATGGGCATGTACAACGCGTCGCTGGTGATTGCGCTAGGCGTGCGTTTTGACGATCGCGTGACCGGGCGTCTTGCCGCATTCGCGCCGCACGCGAAGATCATTCATGTCGATATCGACCCGGCGGAAATCGGCAAGAATCGCAATGCCGATATTCCGATCGTGGGCGACGTGAAGCGAGTTCTGCAGAAGATGAACTCGATCCTCGAAGAGACGGCTGCGGAAGAAGCTCCCAAGAAGGCGGCCTCGCGCGCGGAATGGAACGCACAGGTTCGCGGCTGGATGAAGGAACATCCTTACGACGTGTCGCGGCTCGAGGACGTGATCACGCCGCAGCACCTGATGACCGAAATAGACCGTCTGTCGGGCGGCGAAGCCATTGTCACTTCCGACGTCGGACAGCACCAGATGTGGGCAGCGCAGCTCATCCGCTTCAACCATCCGCGTCATTGGATCAACTCCGGCGGGTTGGGCGCCATGGGCTTCGGCGTGCCTTCGGCCATCGGAGCGCAATTCGCGCGGCCTGATAAATTGGTCTTCGCTATCGCCGGCGACGGCGGATTCCAGATGTCGATCCCGGAGCTCTCGACCATCGCCGCGCATCAATTGCCGATCAAGATCATCGTCATGAATAATGGCGTGCTCGGAATGATTCGCCAGTGGCAAGATCTGTTCTATAACAATCGGCTAAGTTCGTGCGTGCTCGAAGCCTTCCCTGATGTCGAGAAGCTTGCCGGCGCGTACGGCTTCAAAGGCCGCACGGTATCCAACCCGTCGGAACTCGCCCAAGCCCTGGAAGACGCCGTCAAAGAGCCCGGACCGTTCCTGCTCAATGTAAAGGTACTGGCGACGGAAAATGTTTACCCGATGGTGCCGGCCGGCGGCGCGATCAATGAAATGGTTTTGGGCCCCGTGGAAGTGCCCGAGGAAGCCGCAGTCGAGGTGACGAAGTAATGCAGCAGGTAATTTCAGTCTTACTGGAGAACAAACCCGGTGCGCTATTGCGCGTCACCGGTCTTCTCAGCGCCCGCGGATATAACATCGAAAGTCTCACAGTCGCGCGCACGCTCGATCCCGAACTCTCGCGCATGACCATCGTATTCGACGTGGAGGAGCGCCTCCGCTCGCAGGTGGTCAAGCAGATGAACAAGCTGATCAACGTCCTGCAGGCAACGGATCTCACCGATACACCGTCCATTTGCAGGGAGATGGTGCTGGTGCGGGTGAAGACGCCGCAGGAAAGCCGTACAGCGGTCATCAAAGAAGCCGAGATCTTCGGAGCGCGAGTGGTGGATTCCTCGGTGGAAGGTTTCGCCCTCGAAGCCACCGGAGAAACCGAAAAGCTGGAAGAATTTATTGAAGTGATGCGCAGCTACGGAGATATAGACGTCACCCGTTCGGGTGGAGTCGCCATGTCGCTCGAATCCAAAAAGCTACGCCTGCAGCCGCCGGTGACTACCCGCGCGACCGCAGGCAAAGAAGAACCCAACGAAGTAAGCGTCTAGAAAGAGTTGTCCGTTTTCCGTTTTCCGTCATCCGTATTCACGCGTGAGCTGCCAGCTCACAACGGTTAACGAAAACGGACAACGGACGACGGATAACGGATAACTAAAATGCCAAATCGTTTTTACGAAAAAGACGGAAACCTCAAGAACCTCGAAGGCAAGACAGTTGCCATCATCGGCTATGGAAGCCAGGGGCACGCACACGCGTTGAACCTGCGCGATTCCGGCGTTAGCGTCATCGTGGGGCTGCCTGCGGGCAGCAAGTCGGTGAGCAAAGCCGAAGCTGCCGGTCTCAAAGTTGTGAGTGTTTCCGAGGCCGCCAAGCAGGCCGA
Source organism: Terriglobia bacterium (assembly GCA_963777595.1). Taxonomy (GTDB): domain Bacteria; phylum Acidobacteriota; class Terriglobia; order Bryobacterales; family Bryobacteraceae; genus CAVVFX01. The sequence continues at coordinate 128,843 of CAVZRE010000011.1, read as the reverse complement.
CATCCTCATGATTTTGGTCCCCGACCATATTCAGGCGGATCTGTACAACAGCGACATCGCGCCCCATATGAAAAAGGGCAAGACGCTGATGTTCGCTCACGGCTTCAATATTCACTTCGGCTTCATCAAGCCACCGGCTGATATCGATGTCACGATGATCGCTCCAAAGGCGCCCGGACATCGCGTCCGCGAACTCTATGTGGACGGTTCCGGAGTGCCGGCGCTGGTTGCGATCCATCAGGACGCTTCGGGCCAGGCGATGCAGAACGCCCTCGCTTATGCGCTGGGATTGGGCACGCTCAAAGCCGGGGTCATTGAAACCTCGTTCCAGGAAGAGACCGAAACCGATCTTTTCGGAGAGCAGACGGTGCTGTGCGGCGGAGTGGCGGAGCTGATCCGGGCCGGATTCGAAACCCTGGTCAACGCCGGCTACGCCCCTGAAATGGCGTATTTCGAATGCCTTCATGAAGTGAAGCTGATTGTCGATCTGATCTACGAAGGCGGCCTCAACTATATGCGCTTCTCGGTCTCCGATACCGCTGAGTATGGAGACTATACGCGAGGTCCGCGGATCATTACCGACCAGACCCGCGCGGAAATGAAAAAGATCCTGAGCGAAATCCAGACCGGAGAATTCGCCCGCCAATGGATGGAGGAAAACCGGACCGGCCGCAAGAACTTCCTCCACATGCGCGAAGCGCAGCACGACCAGCAGATCGAAGTGGTCGGGGCCGAGCTTCGCAAAATGATGACGTTCCTGAAAAAGAAAAAAGAAGCAGGCGTACCGCAAGAACAAGCGGTCACCGCCTAAGAAAAACCCTTTGGGCCACGAATGCACACGAATGCACACGAATACGGAAAAAACTTATTTGTTTTATTCGTGTGCATTCGTGTGCATTCGTGGCCCAATGTTTGTTTTTGACTTTGGAGTCCAACCCATGCGCATTTCGACTTTCGATACCACTCTCCGCGACGGCACCCAAGGCGAGGCCGTCTCTTACTCAGTCGATGACAAACTGCTCATCGCCCAGAAATTGGATGAGCTGGGGATTGACTATATTGAAGGCGGCTGGCCCGGCTCTAATCCTAAGGACAAAGATTTCTTCGAGCGCGCCCAGCACTTGAGGCTACACCACGCCCGGTTAGCGGCTTTCGGCTCTACACGCTTCGCCAAGAATCCAGTACATGAAGATCGCAGCGTAAAAGCGCTGGTCGAGGCTGGAACTCCGGTTGTTGCTATCTTCGGCAAGAGCTGGGACTTCCATGTGCAGCGCGCTCTCGGGGTCACCGAGGAAGAGAACCAGCAGCTCATCTTCGAGACCGTCAAGTACCTGGTCGACCATGGCAAAGAAGTCGTCTACGACGCCGAACATTTTTTCGACGGCTACATCCATAACCCCGATTTCGCTTTGCGTACTCTCGAATCCGCCAAACGCGCCGGCGCTTATGTGCTGTGCCTCTGCGACACCAATGGCGGCACGCTTACCGGACGCCTGGCGCGAGATCGTCTCGGAGGTTCGCCAGCGTTTCGACGGGATCATCGGCATCCACACGCACAACGATTCCGATGTCGCTGTTGCCAATACTCATCGCTGCCGTGGAAGAAGGCGCGACCCACGTCCAAGGCTGCATGAACGGCTATGGCGAGCGCTGCGGTAACGCGACGCTGGCGTCAGTCATCGCGAATCTCGAACTGAAGCTCGGCCACACGACGATCGGCCCCGACAAGCTGACACAACTGGCGTCCGTTTGCCCGCTACATCGCCGAACTTGCCAACCTGCCGATGCGCCGCGATCAGCCTTTCGTCGGACAATCGGCCTTCGCGCATAAAGGCGGCATTCACGTCAGCGCGGTTCTGAAAGACTCCGCCACCTACGAGCACATCAAGCCGGAATCCGGTCGGCAACCGCCAGCGCGTTCTGGTGAGCGATCTTTCCGGCAAGAGCAACATCCTCTATAAACTGCGCCAGCAGGGCTTCGAACGCCTGAGCGAAGATGCCCGCCGCGAATTGCTGGAGCGCATCAAAGAGATGGAATACCTGGGCTCCGATCTGGAAGCCGCCGACGGGACGTTTGAACTGATGGTTCGCGAAGCCTTGCGCCCCGGTCTCCATTTCTTCGACGTGGAAGGCTACGAAGTGACCACGCGTTCCGGCACCGGCACCGATGCGCTCGACTGCGACGGTCAATATCAGCGCGCAGGACGGCGTTCACTCCGAAACCGCCCATGGCCACGGACCGGTCCACGCGCTCGATATCTGTTTGCGCAAATGCCTCTCCGCGCTGTATCCGCAGATTGCCGACGTGCGGCTGACGGATTATAAGGTTCGCGTGCTCGATTCGAAGAAGGGCACGGCCGCAAAGGTTCGCGTGCTGGTCGAGTGGACCGACCATCGCAAGAGTTGGAGCACGGTCGGCGTCTCCGATGACGTCATCGAAGCCAGTTGGATGGCGCTCCTCGACGCGCTCCGCCTGGAACTGATGCGCCTCACCGAAAAAGATGAAAGCGTCGAAAAGGCCGTGGAAGACTATTGCTGGGGCGTATAGCATTCAGCCGGCGCGGTTTTCCGCCAAGTCCCGGATGTGATTCAGCACGCGCAGATGGATGCGATGAATGATCGCGTCCGACCACCAGCGCCAGTATTCGCCCGGCCAGAGACCGTGCTGATACCAAGTGGTTCCTTCGAGCCGGGTACGATTGCCGGGCAGCGCAGTTAACCTGAACTGCCCGCGCTTAGAAATCAGATAGCCGCGCAGATGTTTCGGCAGCACGTGTTGATAGATGGTCCATTCCTGCATGGGGGCAGGGTTGTGTGTTACCCGGAAGCGCAGTAATCTTGGCTCATCCCATACTTCAATGGGTTCGATGAAGGGTCCGGTAGAGAATTCGCAGTAGCGCACCGCCCCGGGGCCCGATCCTTGAATCCTCGCCCGCATCGGATAGGCGAGCCCCGCGCGAAAATACCATTCGTCCGGTTCCGGCAGGTCGGAGAACGAGATGACGTGCCTCCAGACGACCTCTGGAGGCGCGGCGATTTCAATCGCGGAACGGACCTCGAAGAGCGTGGAGTGAGCGGTGAAATCCCAGCTCAGCGTTCCGAACGGAATCAGCAGCAGCGACATCGTGCCGGACCATCCTAGTCTTGAATTGCCAAACGTGTAGACTACCAGGCCCCCTACCGCGCCCATTGGAACCGCCAGCGGCAGCGCCATCAGAATACAGGTAAGGCCTTCCACGCCCAACAGGAGGAACGAAAAAGAGGACAGCGCCACACTAAACGCGCCTATGCCGGCTGCTCGGCCCGCGCTCGACGGACGAAACGCCCACGCCCCGATTGCGCCCACGAAGATGGGAACGACCAGGAATACCGTAAAGCCGTACGCGCCGGATCGGACCAGCGCGCAGGCAGCCACCAATAGCAACAACACGGCGACCGCGGATTCGAGTTGCCGATGGCCGTATTTCATGCAAACTCCAGCAAAGTTTTGAACGCGTTCAATTCAAGAATAGAGCGCGTGAGTTTACGATGTCAAGGACGCTTTGAACGCGTTCAATAATACGAAACTAGATTCGCGCGCCCATGGCTCTGGCGGCATTGTAGCCCGGCGCACCCATGACGCCGCCGCCGGGATGCGCGCCGGAGCCGCACAGATACAGAGGCCTTGAATCGGCGTACGATATTTTGCCCAACCGGCCAAGGGACGCATGACGAACATCTGGTCCAGGCTCATTTCGCCGTGGAAAATGTTGCCACCGGTGATGCCGAAGCGGCGCTCCAGATCGAGCGGCGTGAGCGTCTGGCGCTCCTCCATGATGGAGCGAATGTTGGGGCATATTCCTCGAATCACTTCGAGGACGCGATCGGCGTAGGGTTCGCGCAGTTCGTCCCAGTCGCGCCCGCCAACGTGTAGGGCGCGTATTGGAGAAAGATTCCCATGATGTGACGGCCGGGCGGCGCGAGCGACGCGTCATACATCGTCGGCACAGTCATCTCGATCAGCGGTTAGCGTGACGGGCGTCCGTACTTGGCGTCGTCCCAGGCGCGTTCGACGTATTCGATTGACGGGCAGAGGTGCATCGTCGCGCGATGCTGCGGACCGGCGTGCCGGGGAACGCGCGTGAACTCCGGGAGTCCGCTGAGCGCCAAATTCATCTTGAGGGATGTTCCTTCGAAGCGGAAGCTTGCGCATGCCGGCGACGAATCTCGGGATCGAGGCGCTTCTCGTCCGACCAAGTTGAGGAATGTGCGCCGAGGGTCGAGATTGGACGCGACTATGTGCGCAGAATCTCCTCGCCATCGTCGAGCACCACGCCCGCCGCTTCGGCCGTTCTTGACGATGATTACGTTATCGACGGGCGCATTCGTGCGAATCTCGGCCCCGCTTGCTCGGCCGCCGACGGCGATCGCTTCGATACCGCGCCCATGCCCCCGCGCACGAAACCCCACAATCCGCGTTGGCCGCCGACGCCACCCATGGATGTGGTGCAGCAGGATGTAAGCCGTACCGGCCGACCGCGGTCCGCCGTTGGCGCCGATGACGCCGTCGGTCGCGAGGGTGACTTTGATTTCGGCGATTCAAACCACTCGTCGAGAAAATCCGCGGCGCTTTGCGTGAAGATTTTCACCAGTCCCGACGATCTCACGTCGGCTGAGTTTGCGAGCCCGCGCGGCAATCTTCAGATATTCGATAAAATCACCCGGGCGTGCGGGTGGGAAATTCGGCGGTGTGGTGAGCAGCAGTGATTCCACGAATCGGGCCGAGTTTTTCGAGATGCGCTTCGTATTTGGGAAACGCCTCGGCATCGTGCGGCGAGAATTTGGCGATCTCTGCGAGAGTCTTCGTTTTCATCCCGCCAGAAGAAGAGATGGCGGCCGTCAGGGAATGGCGAGAAGAAGGCCGGGTCTTTCGCGTCGACGCGGTAGCCGCAGTGCTCCAGCTCCAGATCCTGGACGATTCGATCCTGCAGCAGGCTGGCTGAGGTAGGCGGCGGTGGAGACGCGGTAGCCGGGCCAGATTTCTTCAGTGACCGCGCAGCCGCCGACCAGCCGCGGCGTTCGAGAACCAGCACTTTCTTCCCGGCGCGCGCCGAGATAGGCGGCGGTGACGAGGCCGTTATGGCCTCCGCCGATAATGATGGCGTCGTAGCTTTTCATGACAGGGTGAGGGCAAGGACGCACAGACCGAAGTCTGTGTTACGAACGGCCCCAGCCTCCCCCGCCCGGGGTTTCAATGCGCAGCACATCTCCCGCCTGAGTCTCGAAACGCGTTTTGGCGCCGATCGGGCCCCGACCGGCCAGGGTATTTTTTCCTGGCGCACCGCCGGCGCCGTCATTCAAACCGTACGGTCCGCGTTCACGGCGGTCGGACAGAATGGTGACGTCGCAGGGCGTCAGAAATTCGATCTCGCGCACAATGCCATCTCCGCCCCGATGCAGACCTGCCCCGCCCGACCCGCGACGCACACGATACGTACGGACGCGCAGCGGATACTCATGCTCGAAAGCTTCGACCGGAGTGTTCCAGCTGTTCGTCATATGGGTATGGCGCGCGCTCAGTCCCGGACCTACAGCACTGGCGCCCATGCCGCCGGCAATGGTTTCATAGTACGCGAATGGCTTTTCTTTGCGAGGGTCGAACCCGCCGATGGTGAGATTGTTCATGGTGCCGGAACTGGCGGCGGGGATTCGTTCCGGCGCTGCTTTGGACAACGCGCCGAGCACCGCGTCCGTGATCCGCTGTGACGTTTCGACGTTGCCGGCGGCCATGGCAGCCGGCAAGCCGGCGTTGACCACGCTCCGGTCAGGCGCAAGCACTTCAATGGCGCGCAGCAGGCCGGCATTATAGGGAACGCCGGCGGGGAGCAGGCAGCGGAAGCAGTACATGGTGGCCGACAGGGCAACCGCGTAATTGGCGTTCACGGAGCCCTGCACTTGCGGACTCGATCCAGTGAAGTCCACTTGCGCTTTCTCGCCGCGGATGCGGACGGTCACGCGAATCTCGACCGGGTCCTTCGATACGCCATCGTTATCGAGAAAATCTCTGAAGCCGTACTCGCCGTCAGGCAAGCGGCGAATCCCTGCATGCATCATGCGTTCGCTGTAATCCTGCAGGGCGGACATATTGCGACGGACGCGCGGCAATGTAAAGCGTGCCACGGTTTCCAACAGACGATCGGCGCCACGCCGGTTGGACATGACTTGCGCCATCAAATCGCCTTCGCGCTCTTCGGGCGTGCGTACGTTGGCGAGCAACAGCGCCAGTATCTGCCGGTCGGTTTTTCCGGCCCGCACCAGCAAAACCGGGGGAATGCGAATGCCTTCCTGATAAATCTCGCGCGCCATCGGCATGGAGCCCGCGCTCATACCGCCCACGTCGGCATGGTGAGCCCGATTGGCGACGTAGAACGACGGCGACTTCTCCTTACCTACATAGACGGCCGATACCGCGGTGATGTCGGGCAGATGCGTGCCGCCCTGAAACGGATCGTTCACGATCGCGACATCTCCGCGCTCCAGCGAGTGGTGCGCGATCACGGCGCGAACCGACAGCGGCATTGCGCCCAGATGGACGGGCATGTGATCGCCCATGGCTACTGTCTGGGCAGCGGAGTCATAGACGGCGCAGGAGTAATCGCGCCGTTCTTTGATATTGGGCGAGAACGCCGTCTTACGCAGCACCACGCCCATCTCTTCGGCGATGGAGACGAAGAGATTGCGGAAGAGCTCCAGTTCGATCGGGTCGTGCTTAGGTGTCCTCATTTGGGCGGTTCGGGCTCAGTTGCGTCCCCTGGCTTGCAGGCGCCGGCTGAAATGAGGAAACTCGCTAATGGCTTCCAACCCTCGCCAGCCGCTTTCTCGATGTCAAAAGCATGCGACTTGGCATTGGCACGCACTCGCCACGCACCGGTTCCCGGAGGCGGCATCGACCGGATGCGAATGGGCTTATCGCTCGATTCGCGGACCGTCCACGTATCTCCGCCGGTAGGAGATTCGTACAATTCATAGCGAGCGCTGCCGTTGATCCCTTTGTCGAGAACCAATGATCCGGTGTTCGCGCCCTGGAACCAGAATGCCTGGATGGAGCCTGCGGTTCCGTCTTCAAAGATGGCTTGCCGCCGCCAGGTCTTCGCGCCGTCCGAGGTCCGGAGGAAAAACGGGTCACGGGCAAACGGCAGGAGCATCTCCCCGGAGATCCAGCCGTGCTCGAAATCAGGAAATTGGATGAGATCGAGCCCTGCGCCGTTCATGCGGGCAATCGGCTCAATCCAGGTCTCGCCGCCATCGTCGCTCTCCATCAGCAGCGAATAGAGCGGTGCGGAATCGGTGTGGAGATTCCCGGTAACGAAGATTTTGGCGCCTAAAACCCCTACCGCGGTTAACTCCACGTAGACCGGACAGGGCGCCTCTTCCGAACAGGTCAGGCCACCTTGAGCGATGTCTTCGTCGGTGCAGTGAAATGGGATTGTCATGGGTTTGCCGGTATTCCGGACAGGCTCCGCACTCCACGATTGCGCGACAGCGATCAAAAAGAGCGGGAGAAGAAAGAGGGGGGCGGGCGCAACTTGGGTGATAGGGGTGAGTGCGCCCGCCGTCGTAACGGGGATGTGCCTAAAAGACGGCCTCACAATCATTCTTGGTTACGCCGTGGGCAAAAAAACATCTCAATTCTCGAACATTCCCTCAAACAAAATACTGCTCAAGTAACGTTCGCCCGAATCGGGAAGCACCACCACGATATGTTTGCCCGCGAACTGATCTTCTTTCGCGAGGCGCAGCGCCGCAACCGCGGCTGCTCCGCAGGAAATTCCGGAAAGAATCCCTTCTTCCTTTGCTAACCTTCGCGCCATCTCAATGGATTCCTCGTTCGTTACCGATTCGACTCGGTCGACCATGCTGAGGTCCAGATTCTTTGGCACGAAACCGGCGCCGATACCCTGGATTTTGTGGGGTCCCGGTTTCACCGTCTCGCCCGCGACCGTTTGCCTGATCACCGGGCTGGCGCTAGGCTCGACGGCAACGGACACGATCGGCTTCTTCCGGTCGTTCTTGATGTAGCGGGAGACTCCCGTAATCGTCCCGCCGGTGCCGACACCCGCGACTAGTACATCGATCTCTCCATCGGTATCGTCCCAGATCTCCGGCCCGGTGGTTTTGAAATGGATGTCTGGGTTTGCCGGGTTGTCGAATTGCTGCAAAAGCACGTAGCGCTCCGGATCGGAGGCGACCATTTGCTCCGCTCGCGAAATGGCTCCCTTCATCCCTTGCGCGCCCTCGGTCAGGATCAGGTTCGCGCCCAGCGCTTTCAAAACTTTTCGCCGTTCGAGCGACATGGTTTCGGGCATCGTCAGGGTCAGGCGATACCCGCGCGCCGCAGCCACGTAGGCCAGCGCGATTCCGGTATTACCGCTGGTGGGCTCGATCATCTCCTTCCCGGATGTGAGCGTGCCCCGCTTTTCGGCATCCCACACCATGGATGCTCCGATCCGACACTTCACTGAATAAGCCGGATTACGCCCCTCGATCTTCGCCCAAACCACGGCTTTCGAACCCGCGGTGACGCGATTCAGCCGGACCAGGGGGGTGCGGCCAATGCTGAAAGAATTATCTTCGTAGACTCTCATTTTAAATCTCCCAATTGGGCACAAAACGATTGTGCTCATCTTCCCAGTCGCGGGCCAGGTGAGCAAAGGTCGTCGAATCGAGGATATCAGAGACGGCCCTGTCCACTCGCTCCCAAAGGTCGGAAAAAGGACTTTCGTGTGAATTTTTCTTGCGCACACGCTCGTCGCCGCGACCTTCAACAAACCGGAGAACTTCCCCCACGGTTAAAGCATCGGCCGAACGGGCAAGAAGGTAGCCTCCATCGGCGCCGCGACGCGACTCAACGAAACCAGCCTGTTTGAGACTGGCCAGGATCAGTTCCAGAAACTTCTGAGGGATGGCTTGACGGCGGGCGATTTCGGCAATTTTAATGGGTTGTCCCGGCGGATGACTGGCTAAATCGAAGACAGCCCGCAATGCGTAGTCGCCTTTGACAGAGATGTTCACGGGTTCGTCGTCCGTCGTCCGTTATCCGTCAGGTGTCCGGTGGCGGTTCGGCAACTGACGGCTTAAAGAGAAGCTAAGTAAAGAGGGTAGCACGGGTTAGCGGATAGCGGATGACGAAAGACGGACAACGGATAACGCCAAAAGCCGCTCGCGAGCTGCGGAGGCAGCGACGAGCGGCTTTTATGAAATTCAGTGATGATGACGGACAAACTACTTCGCGGGAGGCGTAGTGGTGTCGGTGCCCTTCTTCTTCTTCTTCTTTTTCTTGGTGGTATCGGTGCTGCCGCTGCCAGTGTCCTGTGCGAGCGCAATGGTGGTGCCGAGGGCGAGGCTGAGGCCAAGCGCCATGATAACAAGCTTCTTCATTGTTGGTGATCTCCTTTGAATCGACGATGTACTCGTCTTTTTCAGACGATGTTCTCGTCTCTTGAAACATCATACCCAACGCAACATGAAGCGGAACTTAAGTACTAATTAAAATCGCTTAATAACAAAGCTCTTTTGCAACACCTGCGGTCCGGGCTGGTCAGCTAAGTCCGTAGGATCCCCGCGTGTTATCCTGAAAATTCCGAAGCACCTACAAAGAGCGGCAAATCCATGCGCGAACTTCTATATACTACGCCGCACGGGATCGCTGTCACTCGCAAGCTGTCCAAAGCCCCATTTCGCAAGGGTCTCCGGCATCTTTTGCGCGAACTCGACAGCCATCGTGGCGTCTATCTTTCCTCGGGATATGAGTTTCCGGGACGCTACTCGCGCTGGGATATCGCGGCCACTTGCCCGCCGCTCGAACTCATTTCAACGGCCAGAAAAGTCGAATTGCGGCCGCTGAACGAGCGCGGGGAAGCCCTAGTACAAATCCTAGATCCGGTGCTTGCCGGACATCCGGATTGGGAATCTTTCGAACGGTTGAATTCCGGACTTGTCGGCATTCTCAAGCCGATGCCCCATCTCTTTTCCGAAGAAGAACGCAGTAAGCAGCCTTCTGTGTTTTCGATTTTACGCGCGTTGATCGCCGAATTCCGCGATTCCGGCGATACCAAACTGGCGCTCATCGGCGCCTTCGGTTACGATCTGATTTTTCAATTCGAACCGATCGAGCTCAAACTTCCCCGCACCGGGGTGCGCGATATGCATCTGTATCTTTGCGACGACATCTGGCTGATGGATCGCAAACGTGAACAGATTGAGCGCTATCAGTATGATTTCGAGCGCGACGGCATTGCAACCACGGGAAAGCCGCGTAGTGCGCAGGAAGTTCCGGCTCCCACTCATCGCGAGGCGGCACCGATCACGTCCGACCATACTCAACTCGAATACATGCAGATGGTGGAAGCCGTGCGGGCCGGAATGAAACAGGGTGATTATTACGAGGTGGTGCTTCGCCAGCAGTTTCAAACCAACTATTCGGGACCGGCTTCCGAGTTATTCGCGCGGATGCAGAAGGCGAATCCCAGCCCGTACGAATTCCTGCTGCAGTTCGGACACGAGCAACTGGTTGGCGCATCGCCGGAAATGTTCGTTCGGGTGGAAGGAGCGCGCGTCGAAACCTGTCCTATCTCGGGCACCGCGCGCCGCACCAACGACCCCTTGATCGATGCCGAAAACATCCGGGACCTGCTCAACTCGCCCAAAGAAGAATCGGAGTTGACGATGTGCACCGATGTGGACCGCAACGATAAGTCGCGAGTCTGCGAACCGGGCACGGTAAAAGTCCTCGGACGCCGACTCATAGAAACATATGCGGGTCTCTTCCACACCGTCGATCACGTAGAAGGATTCCTCAAGGAAGGCTTCGACTCGCTCGATGCTTTTCTCAGCCACATGTGGGCCGTGACCCTGATCGGAGCACCGAAGAAAGCTGCTTCCGTGGCCATAGAAAATCTGGAGAAGAGCGCTCGCGGGTGGTATGGCGGGGCCGTCGGAGTGCTTTCGCTCAACGGCGACATCAATACCGGCATCCTGATTCGCACCACCTATCTCCGGGACGGCATCGCCACATATCCTGCCGGGGCCACGCTGCTCTATGATTCCGATCCGGCCTCGGAAGAGCAGGAGACGCGCATCAAAGCGACCGGCTTTTTCCGGCTTCTCGACCCGGCGCTGCAGTCGACACCGCTCGTGGCAGCACCCGAAGTTCGGGCGAGCGGCGTGAAATTGCTGCTGGTGGACAACGACGACTGTTTCATCCACACCCTGTCGAACTATGCCAGGCAAACGGGCGCGGAAGTGGTGACGTATCGCAATGGCTTTCCGCTTGAGCTGCTCGCGGAAATCCGGCCCGACTTGATTCTGGTTTCGCCGGGCCCCGGACGTCCGCATGACTTCGGAGTACCGGACCTGATTCGTCACGCAGCGGTGGCGGGCATCCCTGTATTCGGCGTGTGCCTTGGCTTGCAGGGCATGGTGGAAGCGTTTGGTGGCGAACTGGGAGTGCTGGACTACCCCATGCACGGTAAGCCTTCCCGCATTCATCACCAAAACGCCGGGGTGTTTGAAGGCTTGCCGGCAGAGTTTACGGTGGGCCGTTATCACTCTCTGTACGCCATTCCGGACAAGCTGCCGGCGTGCTTCGAAGTGACCGCGCAAACTGCAGATGGCGTCATCATGGGTGTTCGCCATCGCCTATTGCCTTTGGAGGCGGTGCAGTTCCATCCGGAATCGATTCTCACAGCGCGCGACGATCTGGGCCTGAAGCTGATGCGCAACGCCATGCGTCTGGCCCATGTCTCTCTGGTGTGACAGGATCTTTTCACGTTTGGGTGGGCTCACCGTTTTTCAAGGCTGTCGGGTAGCGGAGAGTCCCGGTAGCCATCGATAGTCTTGCGTTTTTCAACGCGTTGCGTATAGTATTGTGCCGAAGGTCCTTCGTGAGCTTCGAAACATCCTCGACAGGCAGGTTCGGCTTAGAGTTTCACGGTTGATCAACCGCGCGTTGCTATGGATTGGAAAGCGTTCATCGGAATTGCCGGCGTGGTTGTTGGCTGGATGCTTTCTATCGTGACGCGGCACTTCGAGGAGGTTTGGTTTGGGGCCAAACTCAGAATCGACTGCAAAGGCGTGCCCGGGAACACCGATCAAAATCTCCAGGACGCCTATGTGCGATTTCGCGTGCAAAATACGACCGATCGCCGCATCGCGAAAAGCTGCCGCGCGTACCTGGTAGCGTTGCATAAATTCAGCAACAACAAGGAGGTTTCCGAAAACCTGATCTCCGACACGTTCCAACTTCCATGGGCAGGTTACGATTACGAACCGCGAGACATACCTGCTAAGGTAAACCTGTACATCGATCTGGTGCACTTTTCCAAACAGGCTCCCGGTTGGGCGTTCGCAACGAAACCCCCTTTTCACCACAGTCTGGGACCGATTGCGAACCACAGGGGAACGTATCGCTGTACTGTCGTCGTCGCGGGCCACGGCGTGACACCCCAAACCAAGAATATTTACATCGATTACGATGGCGATTGGAAGAGCGCCGCGCCCTACGAATAAGACCGGGCAGCCTCCCCCGTAAGCTGCCCGTGAAATCGGTAAGGTGCAATTAGTTATGCACTGCAATGACGACCGGTGCCGACATTGCGGTACCGACCTGCACCACGAACGCGGGGGAGCCATTGATGGTGCCCGTAGGAACCTGAACGCCCATCTGGTAGACGCCGGCTACGCCCGACACGACTCCGGCGGAATTCACGGTCGCGCTTGCCCCTCCAATCGTCACCTGCGGAAGCGTTACCGGGCTCGCAGCGGTGGTTGGAAGTTGACCGGGAATCAACGCGGGATTCGTAGCGCCCATGCCGGTGCAATACACCTCAATGGCTTCTCCAGGCGCAGCCGGACTGGTGGAGAACGAGGGGATTGCGGCAGCCGGGCCGATCAGCGTGCCATCCGAATGCGTCGCCCAGACGTTCTTGCCGTCCAGGGTAAACAACTGCGGCGCATTGGCCTGAACCGTGATGGGCATTGCCGTACTGATTCCCGCCGGATTTCTGATCTGCACCGTGGTTGCGGTTGCGATCAGATCGCTCGGCAACAGGAAATTGACCTGGTTCGGACTCACATAGCCAACGTAAGCTTTCCGCGGAGCGCCAAATTGGTTCAGAAACACGCTGACGCCATCAATGGAAAAGGGAAGGCTTCCATCTACGAAATCGCTATCCGTCCAGGAACGGGTTGTAACCGCCAGGTTCGAGCCATAGATGGTGACCCACGAATTGGGCGCCACAGGGCCGGCGGCCAAGGTGGCCGCGTTGACGATGCTGCCGGCCGACACCGAAGGCGCCGCGGGATCTGCCGGGGTCAATTGCACGTTCGCGGTGTAGATCAAATCGCCGACGTCGGTCCCGTCTCCATTCGCCGCGTTGCCGGCTACATAGAACGTGATTGGGCCGGAATCGGCGGCGGGCGGAGTCCAGTCGAACTGAAACGTGACGCCACCGGTGGTTCCATTGCGCGTGCCGGCTGAAGTATGTTCGATGAAGGAGACTCCGGAGGCGCAAGGCAAGGGACCGTAATCTTCGCAGATCACTTGGGTCATATTGTCAACGGGAGCGAAGTCGCCGGCCTGGCCGTTCGCAAGATCGCTGTTGAGCCGCGCGGTCAATTCGAACCCCCAGCGTTTCTGATTTGGATCGGCGACCTGGACCGCGACCCGTTGTTTGACGCCGGGAATGTAGAACGCTCCGCTTTGCAGGAGAATTTGTACGCTGCCCTTCCCCGAATTGAGCGGGCTGCTGGAATGACAAGTGCTGCATGACCGGGAACTGTCTCCAGGTGCGCCAGTAACCCGCGCGGGGGGACCATAGCTATGTCCCAAAACAGCAACCGGAAGGACAGCCGTCAGGACGGTGAGAGCAAAAGAAGAGTGGAATCCCATGTAGCTTTTACTGTAGCCGCGAAAATCAGCTCCGGTTGTTCGCGGCCGGTAAAAAGATTGTGAACACCGATTGAACTCAGCCCAACTTCGCCGGCTCAGTTTCACGACGGCGCCGCGCGGGCCACCATCCGGCAAAGGCTCGCTGTATCTGCCTGTCGCGCACGATCAAGCCTCCCGCAACCAGCAGTGAAATGACCAGCAACATTTGTCCGATGCGATTCTCCAGCGGCGTTTCGAAGCGCATCTCAATGTTGTGCACGCCGGGCGGGACATCGAGCAGCATGAAACCCATCGGCTGTTCCATGCGGATCGGTATAGCGTGGCCGTTTTCATAAGCGTGCCAGGCGGGATCGTAAGTTTCTTGCAACAGCACGGCTTGTCCGTCCGCGACCGTGGCTTTCACTTTCAACGCCTCGAAACCGGACCACTCGGCGGAGGTCTCCGGTTGCGGCGCTTCGATTACGGACACATACTGCTTCAGCTTTTCAAGATTGTCGCCTTCCTTCATCTCGCCGACGGCCGCGTCCTTGGCCCGGTCCACCACCCGGCCGAGGCTTTTATAGATGCGGGGAACGCTGTAAATCACGGTGCCATGTCCATCGTCGAAGATCGGCGGCAGCAGACCGCGGAACTTATAGGGGTGCTGATAATCGTGATAAGCCTCGAATGACTTTAGATCCGGCACAATCACTGCCGAGGTACCGAGCGCCTTCAGCCACAGCACCGAAATTTCACCATTTTCGTGATGAAGGACCTGGAAACTGGAGATCGGCAGTCCCTGGTTGAGCATGCCCTGATCGGAGCCTCCGTTCGGCTGGGCGTTGTCGTACCACGCGTCATACCAGAAGCGGTTCGTCCCGGACGGCATCACGCGCTCACCGGGCAGGTTTTCGTAAACCCACTTAGTAATGCGGCGTTCATACCGGTCCTCCCAATTCGCGGCGCGCGGAAAAGGCGAGTAGACATGTTTTATGTACCGCAGCGAAGGAAGAAACATGAGGATGGTCAGAAGGACCGCTTCCGGCCGCAGCCTGGGCACCTTCCAGAGCGTCGTGATCAGCAGGACGAGCAGAAGCAGCAGAGTCATATCGAGTTCCGGCGCTAATCTGCCAGGCTCACCGAGCACACGCACGCCAAAATAGAAGATCCCGAGAACGTCGACGCTGAAGATGGCCGCGGCTCCGATGACGAAGACCGGCCAGATCCGGTCGGGCCGGCCCCTCGCCCAACGAAAACTGGCATCGCAGTAGATGATAATCACGCCGAGCATGAAGAGCTGCGCATGGGTGTCCGGAGGAAACGAGACCCACTTCATATTCATGACCGTGACCCGCAGGTAGGAAGGCGTCAGCCAGAACGCCGATAAGCCATAGGCCAGGACTGCGATGCCGGCGGCGCGCAGCCAGATGGAGTTGTCGCGCGTCCCGAGCCAGATCGACCAGACGACGATGGGAAAGAACATGGCAAGAGCCGTCGCGCCGTAGAAGTTGTTGGCGACCGTAAAAGCGGAGAGCAGCCCGGCAAGCGCGAACGCAGCCGGACGGCGGTCCCGTAATGCGGCGAAGGCGGCGGCGAGTGCTGCCGGAAGTACCGACAGCGAAGAAATGTGGGGGCCCTCGCCATACGCCATCAGCGCGTGCAGCCGCTGCGGAACCATGTAAGAGCTGTCGTTCCCCAAATCGCGAACCATCAGCAGGCACGGAGAAACCAGCGACACGGCCAGCGCCGAAAGCCACGCCGCGCCTCTCGACCGGCTGCCGGTCATCACCAGCCAGTAAACCGATAACAGGCCGAAAACGTAGAGGATTCCGATATAGACGTGATAGCCCTTCGCGGTCGATACATGCCCGGCCAATGCGATCAGGGCGGTACCGTAGCGAAGGGCCGGCGGATAGATGTAATCAAAGCGGGTACCGCAATACCAAAGCGGTTGCCATCCCGGATGCGGCATATGGCTTGCGAGGATACGCGCGTCCGAAATGAACGTGCTCTCGATGGACGGCCAGTTATCGAGATACTTGATCTTGAAAACCGGTCCGACCAGTGCGATTGCGAATAACAGAAGCAGCAGGGTATCAACTAACTTATGACGTCGTAATAAGTTCATGCGCAGGCGGGATCGTCTACGATAATAGCTCAGCGGACTTGAGCCGCCGGTTTGCCGGTCTCGATAAGGTCCGGCAGATTCACTCGGACGTCGTCCGATCAGCGCAAGGCAGCTACCGGCTCTATGGCGCCCGCAAGTCGACGACGGTGAGGAATGGAGCTGACATCCTCTGTGTCAACTAGTACTAAACTGCAAAGCTGTCCTAACCGCTCCTTACGGTCGGGCTCAGGTAAAAACGTTAGGTGAAAAAAATGTTTCCGGAGAGGGGTGCATTTGCGGTGGAATGGTGATACAAAGAAACATCAAGGAGAAGGTTATATCGTAAAGTTCTGCGTCCTGGCGAGCGGTAGTTCGGGGAACGTCGACGTTCGTCGCCACGAACCGGACGCGTATCCTCGTCGACGCCGGACTGAGCTTTAAGGAACTCGAACGGCGCCTGGGCTTGATCGGTGAAACAACGGCGGGTGAGCACGGCCGCGGCTTTGATGCGATTCTGGTCACTCATGAACATGGCGACCACGTCAGCGGCCTGCTGCGCATTGCGCGCAAGCTGAAATTGAAGACTCCGATCTACGTATCGCAGGTTAACCTAAGCCCCTGATCGACTGGGAGAACTCGGAACCGCCCGTAGAAACTTTTCAGGCCGGCTCGGATTTGACGATCGGCGACATCCAGGTGGAAAGCTTCACCATTCCGCACGACGCGATTGATCCGGTGGGCTTCCGCTTTGTAGCGGAGGGAGTGAAGGTCGGCGATTGCAACAGATCTTGGCTATATGCCTGAGTCGATCAAGTACCGCCTGCGGGGTTGCCAGGCGCTGCTTCTCGAATCCAATCACGATCTTGAGATGCTCAAAGTCGGCCCGTATCCCTGGTCGGTCAAGCAGCGCGTGATGGGACGCAACGGCCATCTTTCCAACACGCACGTCTGTGACTACCTGGAGAGCGAGTTTGATGGCGCCACCCAGACTCTGGTTCTGGGGCATCTGAGCGAGCACAACAATCATCCGGAAATTGTCCGGATGGGCGCCGCGCAGGCGCTTGAACGAGCGCGGTCTGCCGACCCGGCTGGTAGTCGCCGAACAGAAAAATCCGACTGAGGTTTTCCGCTTTTGATCCCACGTTATACCCGTCCCGCAATGGGACGCATCTGGAGCGACCAGAATCGCTTCGAACAATGGCTGGAAGTGGAGCTCGCCGCATCCGAGTCGCTGGCCGAGTTGGGTGTTGTCCCCGGGAAGCCGCGCGGCTGCTGCGCGAACATGCAGCCATCGACGCCGCGCGCAGTCCAGGAGATTGAGAAGACCGTCAAACATGACGTGATCGCCTTCACCACGGCGGTTGCCGAGAGTATGGCGCGGGCCGGCCATGCCGATGCCTCGCGGTGGTTCCATTATGGCCTGACTTCCAACGACGTGGTGGACACGGCGCAGGCCCTGATCCTGGACCAGGCTTCGGCCCTCCTGATCGAAGGCATCGAGAGGCTGCGAGAGGTCCTCAACGCCGCGCGTTGGAGTTCAAGCACACCGTGCAGATTGGCCGTACCCACGGCGTTCACGCCGAGCCGATCACTTTCGGGCTCAAACTCGCGATCTGGTACGAAGAAGCGGGACGCAATCTGGTGCGGCTGAAAATGGCGGCCGAAGATCTGCGGATCGGCAAAATTTCAGGCGCGGTCGGGACCTTTGCGCATATCGGACCGGAGGTCGAAGAGCAGATCTGTATGCGCCTGGGGCTCACGCCCGCGCCGGTGGCGTCCCAGGTGGTCCAGCGGGACCGTCATGCGCATTTCGTCGCCACCCTGGCCACTTTGACGGCCAGCTTGGAAAAGATCGCGCTGGAAGTCCGGCATCTGCAGCGAACCGAGGTCCGGGAAGCCGAGGAGTTTTTCTCCCGCGGCCAAAAGGGCAGTTCGGCGATGCCCCACAAACGCAACCCGGTACAGTGCGAACAGATCTGCGGTCTGGCGAGGGTCGTACGCGCCAACGCCCAGGCGGCATTCGAGGATGTCGCGCTGTGGCATGAACGCGATATTTCACACTCGTCTGTCGAACGTGTGATTCTGCCCGATTCGACTATTCTCGCCGATTATCTGCTCGACAAAACCGCGACTCTGGTCGAACAGCTCCTGGTCTATCCGAACCGCATGCTGCGCAACCTGGAAATGACTCGCGGGCTGATCTTCTCCGGACAGTTGCTGCTCGATCTTTCGGCGGCGGGAATGCTGCGCGAAGCAGCCTACGCTCTGGTTCAGAAACATGCCATGGACGCCTGGGAAAACGACAGGGATTTCCGCGCCGCGATCGAAGCGGATCAACAGGTGAGCAGGCTATCTTTCATCGGAGGAACTGGCCGAGGACTTTTTCACTCGAACGTCAGCTTCGACACGTAGATGCCATCTTCAATCGGGTTTTCGGACCTGTGTCTCCCGATGCATAAATAAAAAACCTCTGTACTTTTTCCTGCCCTTACGTAAAATTGAGGCGAGGGCATTTTTATTTTGATTGGCTCTAAAAGTAAGACTCCGGGTCGGCACCACGAGAAAGCCTGTAACACGGAGGTTGCCGTGCTCGAGCGTTCCTTCCCCCGGCGCAAGCCGGGAAAACGCCCGATAATAGCCCATATCTTATTAGTGGAAAGCGACTTAGCCTCTCGTCTGACGTTGAGTAGCCTACTCGCGGCAGGGGGCTATGCGGTCGATTCCGCAGCTTCCACATCAGAAGCGATAGATCAGATCGACAACCAGGAGTATCAGTTAGTACTCGCCGACTTGCGGGCGGAATCAGCAGACGCGGGGCCTAGAATTCTGGCCTATGCAAGACAAAAGTGCTACAAGCCTGCCACTGCGCTGGTCACCTCGTCGCTCGGTTCGGAACCTGACGCGGAAACCGCGACTCCGGAGCAGCGCATCGCGGTGGAGGACGAAGATGTATCCAAAATGTTGGATCGTGTGGCCGAACTGATCGGCTTGCGAGTCTCACGGCGCGTCAACCGGCGGATGGCAAAGCTTAAGTGAAAGTGGCGACACGGGCGGACGAGGTCGTCCGCCGGGGGTCAGGGGGCAGTTAATCTCTTTTGCGGCGACATCCGCTAGAAAGACAAACGTCCGCCAAACTCCACTACGCGCGAATCGGTCCGGCCGGTAGAAACACCGAGCTGAGAATTGCTGACATTTGTCTGCAAACTCGACAGATTTGCGTGATTCAGAGAATCGAAAGCTTCCATCCGGATCTGCAGCCGGACTCTCTCGGTAATTGTGGTGAATTTATACAGCGCCGCATCCCAATTGAAATTTCCCGGACTTTGCATGCTGTACGGCGCCGAATCTCCGTATTGATACACCGTTGACGGCACCGCGTACGCCGTCGGGATTGAACCATTCGTATTGCGTCTGGCTTGAAACAGACGGGTCGCCGACGACATTCGCTCGAGGAGTACATGCCGGATACTGGTACCCGGTTTCTTTGCTGTTCGTCGTCAGGCAAACATAATGTCCGCTGGCCGCCGTTATGATTCCCGCGATCTGCCAGCCGCCAACCAGCCGGTCAAGCTTACCCGAAACGTTCCCGAACACCGCCTTGCCACGACCGATCGGAAGATTGTAGATATAGTTCGCGACCAGGTAATTGCGCGAATACATCGGGTCGTTGCCGCGGTCGAGGCGGGTGTTATACGAATCGTAAGGCAGCACGCCGTCATAATTCGGCGTCAGGTCTTTCGTAAATGAGTACTCAAAGCCGAACTCAAGTCCATGGCCGGTCCGGTGAGTGACACCCAATTGCGCCTGGTTGAGAATGTCGTTGCGCGTCGATTGGTAGAGGTAGACGTCGCCGAACGGCTGATACCGGCGCAGAGGCTGAATTGTCCGTGGCCGACGGCACCGGCTCGTTGACGTCGATGGTAATCGGCAGATGCGTGCCTTTGCTTCCAAGGTAACGTGGTCCGCACCACGGTGTTGTGCAGTGCTTCCCATTCCGTGGTGAAGTTCCAGTTCTGTTCGTAACCGGCGTGGAAGTTGGGCGTAATCCCATAGACGGACGGATTTGCCGTGCCGCTTGCCGTTCCGCTGCCCGGAAATGGGTTGGCCCAAGTGATCGTGGGGCGCCGGCGGGCGCATTGAAAACATAAGTGGCGCGGAACGGAGGATTGAGCCCGAGATCGCGCGCATCGATCTGATCGTCGTACTCCGACATCGGGTTCCAGAAGATTCCGTAGCTGCCGCGAACCACGAATTTCGAGGTATCGAACGGCCGGTACGCGAAACCGAAGCGCGGAGCAAAATTAAGCTTGCCGAGATTGATGTAGTTGCTGTTGGTCACACCCATGCTCTTTCCCGAGACCATCGGCACGACATTCTGGAAGGCCGGCACCGCATTGCCCTGCACCACCACCAGTTCGTTGAGGCTCTGCGACCAATAAGCCAGATCGTTGCGTTTTTCCCACGGAGTCTCGTATTCATACCGCACTCCAGCATTCACCGTCAGCCGCGAATTGACGCGCAAATCATCCTGCACATAATACGCGGTGCGGTAGTTGACGTCATCCATCGTGAAGTTGCTCGTGGTGTACGAACTGCTCGTGATGTCGCCCAGCAGAAAGTCGGCAAAGGATTCGCCGCTGTAATTTCCGTTGAAGGTGAACGAACCCCGGTACGGTGACGAATTCTGCCGGTTCACCGCGGAGATCCGGGTCAGGCTTAATCCAAATTTTATGGTGTGTTTGCCTTTTTGCCAGTTCAACGCGTCGACGAGGGTTTGATTGTGATTCACGTCGGCTGATCCGGGCTCGTCCTGGATCGTGGTGAAACCGCTCATCGTAATCGTGGGTAAGCCCCCCAAGCCGGTCTGGGGAGCCGGATCCTGAGGGATGACCGAGTTGACGTTGAAGGTATTGTTCTGCGGCGTCCGGTAGTCGCTCCAATAGTTGATATTGAAGGTGAAGACGTTCACCAGGGAGGACGAAAGGATGCGGGTATAGCTGGACGCCAGGTTCTTGCTGCTGAGTCCGAAGCCGCTCCAGTTGTCAAACAGAATGCCGCCTCCAGTGGCCGAAACGTACGGCCCATTGTTGACCCAGAAATAGCGGATGTTGAGCTGGTCCTTGGCTGAGATCTGATAGTCCGCTCGAGCTGAATAACGGTCATTCGGCTGATCGGTCGGCACGTTCAAGGCTTCGTTCACGCCCAACCCGTTGGAGCTGCCCGGCTGGTTCGGATTCGGCAGATACGGCAGAAAAGCCTGCGCCACCGGGCTGATCCGGCTGGCCGGAATAACGGCGCCCGGGAATAGCGCGTTGGCGTTAAGCGGATCTTTGATCGCGTAGATTCCTGCGAAATTGCCGGCCTTCATGGCGGTGGTTGGCAAACTCTCCTGCGTCAACGTGTACTGGACGAGCCGCAAGCCTTCGTACGAACCGAAGTAAAAGAGCTTATTTTTCTTGATCGGGCCGCCCACCGAGCCGCCGAATTCGTTCCGTTTATAAGGGGGCTTGGCGATCAACTCGGCCGCATGGCTTTTGGCCGCCATGACATTGTTGCGATTAAATTCGAGTAAGCTGCCATGGATTTGATTGCCTCCGCCTTTTGTCGCGACGATAATTTGCGCGGGCTTGCCAAACTCGGCAGGCGACCCGTTCGTCAGCACTTTGAACTCAGCAATCGTATCGAGCGACGGCACCGGCAGATTGACCCGTTCATTGAGCGCGTCATCGCCATTCGCGCCGTCCACTGTAATGGAGGTCCCGCCGCGGTATGCCGAGCCGCTGATCATCGGGATTCGATCCGGAGTCCTGAACGCCCGGAACCATTGCCAGTAAGCTATAGATGCTGTCGCGTCCGTTGAGCGGCATCTGGCTGACCTGTGAGCCATCCACCACCTGTCCAATCGACGAAGTTTCCGACTGCACCACCGGAATCGACGCCTCCACCTGGACCGAAGACGACACGTCGCCGATGGTAAGCGCAACATCTTCTCGCGCCGTCTGGTTAACATCCAAAGGAATGTCGCTGCGCACAGCAGTTTTGAAGCCCGCGGCGGTGACGGTCATGTCGTAGGTACCCGGAGTGACGCGGGGCAAGACATATTCACCCTGAGTCGACGCCGTGGCGGACAATTTGATACCCGTAGCCTTGTTGGTGATTTCGACTTTGGCGCTCGGTACTCCAGCGCCTGAGGCGTCCGTAATCCGGCCGACGAATACGCCGGCGGTCTGGGCCTCGAGCGAAGCGGCAGCCAGGACTAATAGCAGTGCGACTCTGAAATTCATGACTTGGATCTCCCTTGTACGTGGCGTTCACTCGCAGCCGAACGCAAAGCTTTCCTCTATTGCTCGAAGCTAACAGAACGGACACGAAAATCAAGTCTTTTACCGTGCGTTTCACGGTGAAACACGTCGCTATCTTATTGACCGGTCAAGCATTCAAACCGATTATGAACGGAATGATACAATAGGCCGCCAGGGGAGTAGAAGTTAGAAATGAAGGGATCTCGAATCGCCCAGGCGGGCGTCGTGGAGATGGAATCGCTGATGCTCGACTCGCGATGGAGTCTTGCCAAACGGATCGCCTCGAGTGAGACCTTCTCGACATCAGCCCGGTTGCCGAGTTTCCTGCTGTATGTTTGCGAGTGTGCTCTTTCCGGTCGTGAAGGGGAGATCAATGAGCAGCAGATTGGTGTCCACGTCTTTGGACGCGCGCCAGGGTACAACTCCAACGAGGACAGCGTGGTCCGTTCCCAGGCGCGATTGCTCCGCACGCGCCTCGATGTCTATTTTCAGCAGGAAGGCCGCCATGAACCGCTGGAAATCCGCATCCCAAAAGGCTCCTACGTTCCTAAATTCGAACCGCGTACGCTTTCGACGCCAGCCTTGCCTGACGACAAGCCCGTGCAGGCAAGCCCAATTGAGCACCGGCGGAAGTGGCGCACACCGACGGTCGCATTCGCCGCGCTGGCAGGGATCCTGGCCGGCACGGGGCTTTGGTTCCGGCTGCAACAACCCAAGCCGCCGTCCGCCATTTTCTGGACGCAGGTCTTCACGCCGCTCCGACCCACCGCAATTGTTCCCGACGACACGGCGCTCGTCCTGGTGCAGATCTTTACCCACAAACGGGTTGATCTGAAAGCCTATCTCAATCGCAGCTATCTGGAGGATACCGGTGATTTCCACACAGGCGTAGGTGTGCATCGCTATACCAACATGACGGATCTGAATTTCTTCGCGCGATTGACCCGGGTACCCGCTTTCAACCCAGAGCGGGCAATCATTCGCTACGCGAGGGACTTACAGATGGCCGATCTAAGGGGCTCCAACCTGGTCCTGTTGGGAGCGCGGCGTGCCAACCCGTGGGTAGAGCTGTTCGACCAGAAAAATAACTTTCAGGGTCTTTATAGCGAAGATCGCGGGGACTACATCCTGAACCGGGCGCCGAAGGACGGGGAGCGACCGATCTATGCGCTACATGGCAGCCCTACCTACGGACTGGTTTCCTTTGTTCCAGGAATCACTGGCGATGAAAACGTCCTGCTGGTTGGTGGCACCGATACTCCCGGAACCGAGGGCGCGGCCAACTTCCTGTTCAGCGGTGCGTTCGACGATTTCCTCAGCAAAGCCGCTGTTTATCGCGGGAAGGTCCGGCATTTCGAGATTCTACTTCGCATGGCCAGCTTGAACGGATCGGCGCAGAGAACTGAAATCATCGCGTCGCGTCTCCATGACGACTAAGCCCGATCGGGTTTGAGACGCCAAAAATACGTGAGTTTCACCACTCATCTCGTTTGACAGGCGTAAGCCAGGCGCGTAATCTGTCCCTAGGTTGAAAGAGGCTCTCCATCCCGGGCCGATGGTCGCGCCGACTAAGGGAGATGCCGCGCTCCCACGGAGTCGGAAACAACCGAGACGCAGAAATGGCCGGCGACTGGTCCTTTCGGTCGCAGTCTTCGGTTTCGCGCTTACCTGCAGGCTGCCGCGTTGCGACGACCACATTTTCCTGATGGATAGCGCGGATTATATCCGCGCGGCGAGGAACGGTTTTGGGCCGCAATATCTGGGTTCGGACAGCCTGTCGGTAATCCAGTTCGTCCGCGAATTTGCCGCCGGAGGTGATTTCCACAGCCATCCCTGGAGCGCCTTACTCGACCGCGCGGATGGTGCGGCATTGCGGCATTTCCATGCGCCTGTATCGTTTTATCTTTACGCGATCAGTGAACATTTCAGCGCGGCTCCATCGACTCCGAAGATTCTTACGGCTGTGATCAGCGCGGTCACCATCGCATTGATCTTCGGCATCGCGCTGAGCTTGGGGGTGCCCCTGATTGTGGCAGGACTCGGTGCCATCGTCCTGAGTCTCTCCCCCGCTCTGCTGGAAGCGGGGGCCATTGTAACGCCGCATCCGCTATACTCGCTCGCGGCGATGGGCGCAATCACGGCTTTTGCGGCATATCAGACCACGCGCCGCAAAGCATGGCTGGCAGCGTGCGTGATAACGACGTCGATCGCCATCGCAACCCTCGAGTTTTCCACCTTGCTGATCATCACGTTTGCCTGCGTCGCGGGCGTTATGTTCTGGAGAGCGGGGCATCGTCCGGAAGATCTGCGCAAGCTGCCGCGAATCATTGGCTGGACGTTGCTGTGCCTCTTCGTCTTATGGCCAGGCGGATTCCTCAGGGGCGGTTACCTGGTCAGTTACGGAACGCTGATCTTCCAGGGCTTTCTCCGCAATCGTGAACAACGGGATCTGATCTCGACCCTCACCCGCTTAGGTTCGGGACACCTCTCCATGGGGGTGGCATACGGCCTTCTGTTGGTGATCGGTTTGTATGGAGCCGTGCGAAAGCGCCCCAGCGTCCTGGTGACGACGAGCGCTATTTATGCGGCGCTCGTGTTTGCCGAGGGCTTGGGCAACGGTTTCTCGAACCCGACCTACGCGTCGCACTTCGTGCTGGCGATCATCTTTCTCACCCTGCTGAACGTTCCACGGCTTCTGTTTGCATGGAAGCGCCGCGACACGATGGCGGGGGCGGCGTCCATCTGTCTTCTGGGAATTCTGGCCGCCGATTACGCTTATACCGCCTTAGTCAGCGACCCGAAGCAATGGACCGAAGAACCCGCACGAATCGAAGCGCTGATCCAGGAATTGCAGGCAAAATATGAACCAGGCACAGCCTTTGTTGTGAATATGTATGCCGAGCCGCTCAACACATACGCGCCGGCGTTTCACTTCTTTCCAACCCTCGCAGGGAACACGCTGACGCTTCAGCCATGGAGGAACTTGCGCGATTACTATCTTCTGATCAATCGCGAAACCCTTACTGACTCCAAAGCGAACTTATGCACGGACGATCTGCAGAACGGGTTCCTGGTGTCGTGCAGCAAGCTTCCCTAGATTTTTCCCCGCCCGCATTTACGCCGGTGAATCGCCGAACTGCTTCTGAAGCCGGTACATTTCTTCGGTGAGTTGTTTCTGAATCTTCGCGTACTTCGGATCCCCATAGACGCTATCCATCTCGTGCGGATCCGTCTCCAAATCGAAAAGCTCCCATTCGGGCGGTGTCTGTTGAGGCAGCGCGCCGGCAGATCCGAGCGGCTTCCCATAATAGTAAATGAGCTTGTAGCGGGTCGTTCGGATGCCATAGTGCGCCGGGACGCCATGGTCCGCCATATGCATCCAGTAACGGTAGTACATCGCCTTACGCCAGTCCTTCGGCGTATGGCCTTGGAGTAGCGGACGGAAACTGCGACCTTGCATCTCCTTGGGCGTGGGCTGTCCGGCAAAATCGAGAAACATCGGCGCGAAATCAATGTTCAGCACTATATCCCGGTTCACGGATTTCGGCTTGATCTCGAGCGGGTAGCGAATCAAAAAAGGCATCCGCAGCGACTCCTCATACATGAACCGCTTGTCGAAGAAGCCGTGCTCGCCGAGAAACATTCCCTGGTCGGATGTGTAAATCACAATCGTGTTGTCCGCCAGTTTCCCGGCGTCGAGGTAATCCAGGATGCGCCCGACGTTGTCATCCACCGACGCGACGCACCGCAGGTAATCCTGTAGATATCGCTGATAGGCCCAGTGACGCAGACCCGCATAGTCGAGCCCAGCCGGAGGGTCCACCTTCGTATCCACCTTATTCATATTCTGCCCGACCTTATTCGTTGCGTTGGCCGCAGCCTTGGATCGATGATCGTATTTGTCCAGGATACTGTCCGGCTCCGGAATCTCCCCGGTGTACATGCTCATATGCTTCTCGTCCGGCTCCCAGGGACGATGGGGGGCCTTGTGATGGCACATGAGAAAGAACGGCTTTGTTTTGTCCCGCGCTTTCAGCCAGTCAAGGCTGATGTCCGTAATGATATCGGTGGCATAGCCGGTATGTTTCTTCTTGGTGCCCATGTCGATCAAGACCGGGTCGTGATACACGCCCTGCCCCGGCAGGATATTCCAGTAATCGAACCCTTTCGGATCGGTGACCAGGTGCCATTTGCCGATCATGGCGGTCTGATAGCCGATCGCCTGCAGATCCTTGGCGACGGTCTCGTGCCCCGGATCGATCTGGTCAGCCAGGGTCTTGACGCCGTTGATGTGGCTGTACTGTCCGGTCAGAATCGCGGCGCGGCTAGGTGTACAGATAGAGTTCGTGCAAAAACAATTGTCGAAGCGCATCCCTCCCGCGGCCAGGCGGTCGATATTAGGCGTCTGGTTCACACGGCTGCCATACGCGCTGATGGCGCTCGCCGAATGGTCGTCGGCCATCATGTAAAGTATGTTGGGATGCTTGCCGGCGTCTGCCGCCGCGGCCAAAGCGCTCCAGTTGGCTATCGCCGCCAGGCCGGCGGGTAAACTCTTTGCGAAGTCTCGTCGATTCACGTCAGCCATTATATTGATACCCATGATTTGGTTTTGCATCCTCCTGCTGGCACAGCTTTCGCCCCTGGCCGCGCAATCGGTCCGGATCTATTCCGAATTCCAACGCATCGATCCATTCGGAAATATCGTTCCCGTCGACCGCTCCGACTATCCGCGCGAGATCCTTTCGCCGGAATTGGCCCGCAATGCTCATGCATCCTTCCACGTTGCGGTTACAGTCCCCGCGAACACGTCTTACTTTCTGTACGCCGGAGCGAATCCCGCCAACATTATCGAACCCACTCTCTACAAGGAGGAGTTCGCACGCGTCGGAGACCAATGGTATCCCGATGCCCTGACCACGGTGCGCCGGCCCGCCTTCGGCTTCATGCCCGATGGCGCCGCCCAGATACCCGGGCAGACTACGCGCTGTTACCTTCTTGATCTCTGGGTGCCTCCGGATGCGCCCGTGCAGCGAGTCCGCGTGGAGGTGCTGCTAAAGATCGGCGTCTGGTATGTGGCGCCGATGGAGGTACGTATCATCGACGCGCAGGTCCCCCCGCACACCGCAATGCCGGCGACTCTACATCCGCGCCTGCCGGAGATCGACGCCCGTATCGACGGAGCCGCCATGGATTGCCTGGCGGCGTATCTGTTAGGCGGCCAGCAAACGTGGCGATCGGGCAATACCAATGTCCGGGAGGTCATTCGCCGGGACGCAGAACAGGATATGGCGATCGCACGCAGGCACAGCCGAGTCCCGCAAACTCTCTGGTTCCTGGCGGAAGACGGAATCCTGCAAGGGTGGATGCGCACCCCACGCTTCCACTGGAGTGGAGCGGAATGGTATTTAAGAGTGCGCGACTGGATCTACCGCAACCCCTAAGTCCGAAAACCGTTGGGCCACGAATGCACACGAATGCACACGAATAAAACAGAACACCCCCTGCGTCGTCACCCGGGTATTCGTGTGCATTCGTGTGTATTCGTGGCCCAATGGTTTTCGGGAACATTCCGCACCGCGGCACGTACTCTAACGTTAAGGAGTACACCCTATGGCGTTTGCGCCGTCGAGCACACCGGGTAGCGCTGTGCAGGTCACCCGTCCAATGGTGAAGGCACTTTTCGTTGCAAGTTGTCTGCTTTCCATTGTTTCCTGGTACACCACCCAGGAGGGGATGGCCCTCTATCTTTCACGCTGGTTTGCGCTACTGGCCTCGCTGGGCGTGCAATCGGCGCTGGTTTTCGTGGCATGGCTGATTGGTTTCAGCCGCGGGAAGAAAGCGCTGCTCATCGCGGTATATGCGATTACGGCCGTAATTTCCATCGCCTTCTCGTACGTCAGCCTCTATACCTGGTTCTCAGCCCGCGAGCGTCCCATGACCATCGAGCGCAAGCTCTACGACGCGTTGAACGGCGCCGCGGCGAAGACTGATTCTATCCTCTCCGCGGCCATCGCCGAGCAGCAGAAGCACGTTCTTGCCCTCAATGAATTGACTACAGCCGAAAAATCCCACGGCTACATCTCACGGGCGCAGGACGCGGACCCCTACCTCGCGAAGGTCCGCGACGCCGTGGCGAAAGAGGCGTCAACCTACGCCAACAGCTATAAGGAAGGGTCCGGTGAAGGAGTTCGCTACACCGCTTTCGATCGCTATACGCGGCTCGCCCAGGAATCGCTTGAGCAGATGAAGGCCTCGCAGAAAGGCATCGCCGATTTCCGCATGCAGTTGAAGCCACTCGATCCCACAGACCAGCAATTACGGGAATTCCACAAGGCCTACGATAGTATTCCGTGGGCCAGCGTGGAGGCTTCGCTCCATCAGGATCACTTCGCTCCACCGCCGGTCCCCGTCTATTCGGACTTCGTGGATCGTACCGCTAGCGGGCAGGAAGACCTGATGAATGCTTTCGGAGAGCTGTTCACTGCGCCCACCGGCCGGCACATCTTTTCACTGCTCCTCGCGGCATTCATCGACATCATCGTTTTCCTGCTCGCCTACGCTTCCGGACCCTACTTCTTCGGCTCTCCGGAACAGCGCTGGGTGGCGGCGGGAGCCTCTCTCGACGCGCTGGATGATCAGGTCTTCGTGCGCAACTTCCTTTCCAAGATGGTTCCGGGCGTGCGAGGAATGGCCCGGATCGATGCCGGGTCTCTCTCACCGGGTGAACAACAACTTGGTTTAATTCTCGTCGCCAAAGGATTAGCCTTGGTTCGGGACGAAGACGGTAAGAAGTACTATCTACTCGACCAGGGCGTCCACGAACGCATGCTCGAGACGCTTTCCGATGCGGGCTTCCCGCTTCGCGCCTCTATGGGCCGCGCTTAGTCTCGCAATCCCGGCAAAGTGCCTGGCACAACTGCTTCAGGGGCCTTGACTTTTCCTTCCTACTTAGACATAATCTAATTTCAGACGATGTATAAACGGGAAGAGATTGCACGCGCGTTCGAAGCGAGCCATCTGCGCATGACTTCCCAGCGCTTCTGCATCATGGAATACCTCTTGCGCCGGACCATTCATTCCACCGCTGACGAAATCTTTCAAGCGATTAACAGGTCCGATCCTCGAGCTTCCCGTGCGACCGTTTACAACAGTCTTAACGCTCTCTCGCGGGCCGGAATGGTGCGCGAGATCTCGATCGACGGGAAGGCCACTTTGTTTGACTCCAATTTACACCGTCATCATCACTTTGTATGTGACCATTGCGGCGCTGTGCAAGACGTCGAATGGTTCGACCTCCCCAAGATCCCGCGGGCTGCGCTCGGTGAACGGAGGGTCCGCGAATGTGAAGTGCTGCTGAGGGGATCTTGCGAGAGTTGTATAAGTAAGGAGAAGACCTAGATGTCTGCTGAAGGCTTAGCCGGAAAACACTGCACCCCTTGCAAGGGAGGAACTCCAGCGCTTCAGGGCGCGGCGTTGACAAAACTGGCGGCCGAGGTGCCACAGTGGACAATCGTTCGCGAGCACCAGCTCGAACGTGTTTTCAAGTTTCCGGACTTTGTCACAGCCCTCGCATTCGTCAACCAGATCGGCGGCATTGCCGAAGCTGAAGGCCATCATCCCGATCTCGAACTGGGCTGGGGGCGCGTCGCCGTGAGGATGTATACCCATAAGGTCGACGGCTTGACCGAAAGCGATTTTATCCTGGCCGCGAAGATTGATTCGCTGTCATCCCATTAACGTTTAAACGTTTAAAAACACTAAGGAGAAACACAAAGCGATGTTAGGAGTAGGACAGAAATTTCCGTCGTTCGAAGTTGACGCGACGGTGAGCACCGACCCGAAAAACGCGTTCAAGTCCATCACGGACAAGGATTACTCGGGCAAATGGAAGCTGTATTTCTTCTGGCCCAAGGATTTTACCTTCGTCTGCCCGACGGAGATCGCCGCGTTCGGTAAGATGAACGGCGAGTTCAAAGACCGGGATTGTCAGATCCTGGGCGGCAGCACCGATTCCGAATTCGTGCACCTCGCCTGGCGCACCCATCACGCGGATCTGAAGGATCTTCCTTTCCCCATGCTGGCCGACATCAAGCATGAACTGACCGGCAAACTTGGCATCCTCGACGAGAAAGCGGGCGTCGCTCAACGCGCCACCTTCCTGGTGGATCCGGACGGCATCATTCGCTTCGCATATGTCACCGACCTGTCGGTGGGTCGCAATCCGGACGAAGTGCTGCGTGTGCTCGATGCGTTGCAGACCGATGAACTGTGTCCCTGCGGCTGGCAGAAGGGCGAGCCGGTCCTCACCGTTTAGTGCGTTGTCCGTTTTCCATCGTCCGTTGATTTTTGGGGCGGGCTCTTCGTCTGCCCCAATTTTTTTGGTTTGAACATTTATGGAACAACTTCTTTCCAGCATTCCCGATTACGCAAAAGATTTAAAGCTCAATCTCCAGACTGTTCTCAAGCAGACGGAATTGACCGAACAGCAGACCTGGGGCACGGTTGTCGCCTGCGCCCTGGCATCGCGCAATCCGTTGGTGATTGACGCACTGCTCGCGAACGCTGCTCAGCACCTCCAGCCGGTCGCCATGGAAGCGGCCAAAGGCGCCGCCGCCATCATGGGGATGAACAACGTCTTTTATCGCTTCCAGCATCTCAGCGAGCACGAAAAATACTCGACAATGCCCGCACGGCTGCGCATGAACATCATGCGAACGCATGGCTCAGACCCGGTGGATTTTGAGCTGTGGTGTCTGGCGGTGTCAGCTATGAATGGCTGCGGCAAATGCATTACTGCTCATGACCGGACTCTGCGCGAGAAAGGCGTGTCCGAGGAAAGCGTCCTGGCTGCAGTCCGCATCGCTTGTGTGATTCAAGCTTTGGGAGCGCTTCCGCTTCCAGTCGCCATCGCCACGCCCGCATAACCGGGCGCAGACACGGTTTTCGGGGGCGCCGACGTTCTCGCGGGCAGGAAGAGCGGCTGCGACGGGGATGACCGCCCCCACGTTTTTTAATTGCTATAACAGCTGAAGTCAACTAAGGCCGGTGACGACCAACCGATCGCAGTCTGTCACTGGGGAGGCGGCGGGGGTGGTGGAGGAGGCGGGGCCGGAGGCGCGCCCTTACTTCCGTTGGCACAACCGCCATTCGTGCATTTATCGGCCGCTGTGCTGGTCCCACCCGGCAGTCCTCCGCCCGCGTGACTATGCATCAAAATCTCGTCTACAACATCCTTGAACGCGCGGCCAAACCGCTGCACCAAGGCATTGTAATCGGGTTTTCGAGCAGCGATGGGCTGGTCCGGATCGACCTCAACCCATTCACCCGGAGATAACATGATCCCGTCTCCGGGCTGGAGTTCGTTTTTGACCTCGACGTGCCCTTCTTCCACTCGCACAAGCGTGGTCCCTTTATCGTCCATAACGCTGACGTCGAAGATAGTCCCGCGCACCGAGATCACCGCGGTGGGAGTTCGGACCTTGTTGGGATTAGGCTTGCCTGCCAGGTGTTGAATCTCTACTCGTACCATCCCGAGATACATCTCCAGCAGATTTTGCCAGTCGGTCGGAGTGGCGCGGAAGATGAACTTGGAATTCGGGAACACCTCAATCGTGCTGCCGTCCGTCAACCGCAAGGTCGCCGAGCCATCGGGACCCGTGATTATCAACTCTTGGGGTTTGACTTCGTCGCCCACGTTGAGCACCCATGGAGCACCGTGCAAAAGCTTCGAGACTTGTCCAGTCATCTGGATGAGCTTTGCGGCTCCGTTCGTCTGGGCTTGCACCGGCTGAAGACACACTCCTACCGTCGTTAGCAGCGCCGCGAACATCACGACCGACCGCCGGAGACTGCTGCGCAATCTTTCCGTCGAATATGGCACGCGTTTTTACCAGTCTAGCACCCAGCATGCAGGGCAATCAGGGATCCGTAAACATTAAATTGTGACAACTTTCATGTTGTCAGCGAGTTCCATGAATAGCCGGACGCCGGATGCGGTAGCATAGAGACACGTAGGTGTGTCGAATGGAGTCAAATCGCACAATATTGGCCGTTTTGCGGGCTTTGGCCTGTTGGGGACTTCTGTGCGAAATCGCGGCGGCGCAATTGCTCCCCGCAGCCACCGCCCCGAGTTGGCGCAAACTGGGCAATGAGTCTGTAGGATTGAATCTCGCCGGACCGGCGGGAGGCTCCGTCGACGCTGTGTGGTTTTCGCCTTCGGGCGATCGGCTCTACGCACGCACGGGATCGGGTTTGGTTTTCGAAACTGCCGACTTTTCCGATTGGATCCTTTCGAAAACCGCTACCGCTCCCCCTTTAGATTCGACCGCCAAGATCCAGACCTCGCCAGACGGCCGCTATTATGCGCTCGGGCAGGATCTCGAAGCTTCGGACGATAGTGGAGGGACCTACGTCAATCTGACCTCTTTTCATGGGAACTCCATCATCGGCCCACACCAGCGCGCGCTGGCGATTTCGCCGGTCGACCCGCGCCAAATTGTGGTGGCCAACGATTTGGGCGTCTGGAGATCGGTCGATTCCGGCCTCTCCTGGTCAAGTTTGAACGAAGACCTGCCCAACCTGCCGATGCGGCGGCTCTTGCCCAAGTCGGCCTCAGGTGCGCTCCGCGCGGAAGTCGAAGGAGTCGGGATCGTAGAATTGCCCCCTGCAGCTGCGGCGGCCCATGCCAACTGGATTCCCTCGCCCAAGGATCCGGATGCATCGCAAGACGCCACCGAAACGCAGCGCCAGAAAGCTGCGCAATCGCTAGGCATCGAGATCACGGCCTTTGCTAAAGCTCCTGATATCTGGTTTGCGGGCTCGATCGACGGCCGCTTGTGGAGTTCATCCGACCACGGCAGTAATTGGATTCTTTCGACACGCCCGGCCGGCGGGCGGATTGAAGCCATCGTCACGGCCGGAGAAACGACCAATGACACACCCCACAGCGCACTGGCAGTCGTCTCCTGGCCGCCCGGCTCACCGGCCAATTCGCCACGGCTGCTGCGAACGATTTCCGATGGAGTTTCCTGGGACGATGTGAGTTCCGCTTTGCCCGAAGGTTCGCTACACGGGGTGGCGGTAGACGCGACTGCCCGTGTTGTGTATGTTGCAGGCGATCATGGCGTTTTTACAGCCAGAGTGGATCTGAGCAGTCTCGATCCAGTGACCAGCTGGCGCTTGGTGCCCGGCCTGCCTGAGGCGCGGGTGATGGATGTGCGGCTCGATCCGATTCGCAATATCCTTTATGCGGCGCTCGATGGCTACGGATTATATTCCGCACCCTCACCCCACAAGACCAGTTCCATTCGGGTCCTGAACGCTGCGGATCAACCGGCTCAGGCAGTCGCCCCGGGGATTTTGTTGCGGGTCCAGGGGAGCGGTCTCTCCCAGGTCAGGTCCGAAAGCGGCGACCTCGCCCTAGTCTCCAGTTCTCCTGCATCGACTCAGGTACAGGTGCCCTTCGAGGCGAGCGGAGCCATGCTGGCTCTTACGGTTGAATCGAGTGGGGGCGAAAGCCGGTTGGCGCTGCCCATGCGGCAGGTTGCACCCTCAATCTTAGTGGATGGCGACGGGTTGCCGATTCTGATCGACGCCGCGTCCGGCCTCACGCTGGATGCCAGAAACGTCGCATACCCTGGGGCCCGGATTCAAGTATTTGCGTCGGGACTTGGTAAGGTCGACCCGGAATGGCGTGCCGGCGTCCCTGCACCGGACGACCCTCCTACCGTCACGGCAAGAGTTGAGGCCCGCCTGAATGACGTACCGGTCGAGGTCACCCGCGCGACGCTGGCTCCAGGTTATGTGGGGTTGTATCTGGTAGAAGTTCAACTGCCCGGCCTGCTCAACGCCGGCGCGGGAGACTTCTCACTTCAGGTAAACGGGGAGGATTCAAACCACGTGAAGATAGTTGTCAGTTACCAATAAGCCGT
The DNA here is from genome assembly GCA_963777595.1 of Terriglobia bacterium. GTDB lineage: Bacteria > Acidobacteriota > Terriglobia > Bryobacterales > Bryobacteraceae > CAVVFX01. Next base: position 94,598 of record CAVZRE010000011.1, on the reverse strand, counting down.
TGTCCGCGATCCGTAAGCTATCCCCCCCGGAAGTTGTTTGCTGTAACGGGTGGCGGAGAAACGGCGAGTTGAAAGGGCAGGCTTCACCTGCCCTTACCTTGTTACGTTCGCGCCACGTTCTCGGCCTGCAGACCTTTGGGACCCTGCTTCACCTCGAACTCAACCTCCGAGCCTTCGTCCAGTGAACGGTACCCACTAGCCTGGATCGCCGAAAAATGGACAAAAACGTCATCGCCGGTCGAGCGTTGGATAAATCCGTAACCCTTTGCGGCGTTGAACCACTTCACAATACCTTTTTCTCTCACTTGCACTTCTCCTGATTTTCCGGAGGCTGCGCCACTCGGGTCCCAAAAAAGAAAAAGCCTCGGAATGGATTCCGGGGCTCACTAAACTGACTCAGAATGTAGCGTACTACCGGCATTTCAAACTACACCCTCAGTGTCTCACACTGGGGAGCGTAATTTCAAGTACGTGCGAACACACTTCGAGGTTGACCCTCGTACCCATTGAAGGACGCCGCAGAACAGCTTTACGTTTCTTTACGATTTCTGGCGTTACACCGCTGGTTCGCGTTTCGCCATACTATTGTTGATGAAGCATTTCACGTTAATTGCAACCATTCTCCTGACGGCCTCGCTCCTTCCGGCTCAGGATGCCCAACCCGCCCCGGCGAAATCCCGCTATGTGAGCACGATCGGCGAGGTCATCTCGGTCGATCCAGCTGCGAAGCTGGTCAAAGTCAAGACCGACAAAGGTGAAGAGGTCGCCATCCCGCTGCAGGACCAGACCAGCTATCTGCGGATGGCTCCCGGTGAGAAAGAATTAAGTAAAGCCTCACGCATCGAGCTCAAGGACGTAACTGTTGGAGATCGCGTCCTGGCGCGCACCCGGCCGGGTGAAGGCGGCGCAATGAGTCCCGCAGCCTCCCTTATCGTGATGACCAAATCGGATCTGGCGGAATTTCATGAAAAATCCCGCGCCGAGTGGGAAAAACGAGGCACGGTTGGCACGGTGGCGTCACTCGATCCCGCGACCAAGACGATCACTATTACGATTCCCAGCGGCTTAGCGCCCAAAGACACCAAAAGCATTATCGTGGACCCTTCCGACAAGTTAGTCTACCGCCGCTACGCTCCGGGATCGGCTAAATTCCAGGACGCCAAGGCAAGTTCGTTTGGCGAGATCAAAGTGGGTGACCGCATCCGCGTACTCGGAGACAAGACGGAGGACGGCTCACATATCAAAGCGGAAGAGGTTGTCACCGGAACCTTCCGCACCTTAGCGGCGACAATCATTTCCATCGATCCCGCGACCAATACCCTGAAGGTGAACGATCTGGCGGTCAAGAAGGGCGCACCCGTTACTGTAAAGATCAATGCCGATAGTTCGTTGAAGCGACTTCCCACCTACATGTCCATGATGCTGGCCCGTCTCCAGAACGGGGGCGCAGCCGGAGGGCCGGGAGGCGGAGGAAGACCGCCTGCTGCTGGCGGCGAGGGCGGAGCGGGCGCGGGAGCAGGTGAAGGCGCCGGTGGCGGACCCCGAGGGGGGATGCGCGGCGGCGCGGCAAATCTTCCCAAGATGATTGAAGGGCTACCCCAAATCACCTTAGCCGACCTGAAGGTTGGAGATGCCCTGGTGATTTCCGCAGTAGCTGGAAACGATGCGTCCGACTTGACCGCCATTACCGCCATCGCGGGTGTAGAGCCCATTCTGACCGCGCCATCGAAGGGCGGCGGCTCCTCCATGAGCGGCAACTGGAACTTCGGGGACATCGGAATGCCGCAGTAGGTTTTCGAGTCGCCCGTTATCAGTCGTCAGTTACCGTGCAAACGGCGCGCGGATTTCACGGTTCCCAAGGCGTGGACTGATCGCTGATAACTGACGACTGTCAGTAACCTAAGCACCTGTATTTCAGTCTTTCTGGAGAACCATTTCACTGTGAAAAAGGAAACATTGTGACGCCGATTCGCGTTTTGATTTGCCTCATGGCGCTCATGTCGATGAGCTTTTCCGCCTCTGCCCAGGTTTCTGCCACAACGGGCACAATCAAAGGTCAGGTGGTCGATGACACCGGCGCTTATGTTCCGGCCACCGATATCCAAATCACGGGACCGCGCAACTTCTCCAAATCTGTACAGAGTGACGCCACCGGCAACTTTTCGGTTCCAGGATTACCGCCCGGAACTTACATCGTCAAAACCGTTCGAACAGGCTTTGCCGCGAACTCCACTCCCGTAAAAGTGGAAGCCGGCAAGGTGTTTTCCTTTAACATCGCGCTGAAAATCGAGGCGTCGAAGCAGGAAGTTACGGTACAGGGCGAAGCGGTCGGCACGGTGAGCGTGGAAGCCTCTGCCAACGCCAGTCAGTTGGTGTTGAAGCAGACTGAGATCGACGCCCTCCCCGACGATCCGGACGACCTCGCAGCTGATCTGCAGGCTCTCGCCGGACCCTCGGCTGGTCCTAACGGCGGCCAAATTTACATTGACGGATTCACCGGAGGCCAGCTTCCGCCGAAGTCTTCCATTCGCGAGATCCGCATTAACCAGAACCCCTTCTCCGCTGAATTCGATCGTCTGGGTTTCGGCCGCATCGAGATTCTCACCAAGCCCGGAACGGATCGGCTACGCGGCAGCGTCTACTTCGGCGACACGGATTCGGCTTTGGATTCGCGCAATCCGTTTGCTTTGACGAAGCCCGATTATTCTTCGCGGCTGATCATGGCGAACATAGGCGGCCCAATCAACAGCAAGACGTCCTATTTCATGGACTTCGAACGACGTGACATCAACGATAACGCCGATATCAACGCTTTGGAGCTGAATCCGACTACGCTGCTTCCTTACCAGAACCAGCAAGTCGTCCTCACACCCAACGCACGTACCGAGGCGAGCGGACGTATAGATTATGCGCTGAATGCCAACAACACCCTGGTGATCCGGCTGCAAGACCAGTTTTCGAATCAGACCAATGCGGGGTTGGGAGTCACCACGCTACCTTCGCGCGGCTATACAACCAGCTCCGGTGAAAAAGTCGGCTACGTCACGGAAACAGCCGTGATCAATTCCAAAATCATCAATGAGACCCGCTTCCGGATGCAGTATGCCAGCGCGGACTCCAACGGTAACAATACCATTCCGACGATTTCGGTCGCCAGTTCGTTCAGTGGCGGCGGAGCCGGAATCGGTAACTCCTTCAGTACCTCGGACGCCTACGAGATCCAGAACTACACCTCAGTCGTGGAGGGCGTTCACTCCATGAAGTTCGGGATTCGTTTGATCGGTTCAGCCATCAGCAGTAATTCCCCCAATGGATTCAACGGCACTTACAGCTTCAATGGCTCGGTGGGGCCTTACCTCGATGCCAACAACAATCCCATCGCTCCCTGCAACACTTCGGTGGCAAATTCACCGGGTTGCCAGCAATTGAGCTCGCTTGAACAGTATCGCCGCACGTTGCTGTTTCAGCAGATGGGCTATTCACCCTCGCAGATCCAAGCGCTCGGCGGCATGCCCTCTCAATTCAGCATCACCGCAGGCGATCCGCTGTCCAAGGCCGGCCAAATACAATCCGGTCTGTTTTACCAGGATGACTGGCGTGTCCACTCGAATATCACCCTGAGTCTCGGTCTCCGTTGGGAAACGCAAACCAACATTCACGACCGGTCGGATTTTGCGCCTCGCGTGGCAGTCGCGTGGTCGCCGGATTCGCACGGCACCAAGGCAGGAAAAACGGTAATCCGCATCGGTTCGGGACTCTTTTACGACCGGTTTGCTTTGTCCCAGGTGCTCAACGCGGAGCGCTTCAACGGAGTGACGGAACTGCAGTACATTCAACTCGACCCTACTTTCTTTTCTTCGACTGCCGTTCCACCCTTGTCGTCGCTCACTCTCCAGACGCTGACGCGCTACCAGATCGATCCCCACCTGCACGCGCCATACATTATTCAGTCTGCCTTCGGCGTGGACCGGCAGCTACCGAAAAATACTACGCTTAGCATCAACTACATGCTGGCCAAAGGTGTCCACGAACTGCTGCTGCGCAACATCAACTCGCCCCTTGACGGTCCGAGCGCTCTGCAACCCTTCACTTTCGTCTCCGGTGTGCCTGGAAGCGGCCTATATCCCTACGGAGCGTCTGCGGGCATTGTTAACAACTATGAGAGCACCGGCATGTGGAATCAAAAGCAGTTGATCGTCAACGTCAACAGCCGCATCAGCAACAACTTCTCGCTTTTCGGGTATTACACGCTGAGTTACGCCTATAGCGATACGGACGGCCCCGGCAGCAATCCTTCGGATCCATACAATCTTGGACTCGATTACGGTCCTTCTTCGCTCAACAGCCGGCATCGTGCCCTCATCGCCGGATCCGTCGCAACTCCCAAGAAATGGGGCAATCTTCGCTTCAGTCCCTTTATCTCTTACCGGTCTGGGATGCCATTCGACATCACCACTGGGAAGGACTTAAACGGCGACTCCTATTTTGACAATCGACCCTCGTTCGCACCAGCGGGATCGTCATGCACCACGGAGAATATTCGTTGCACAAGTTACGGTAACTTTCTCCTCAGTCCCATGGCCAATGTGCCTTGGGTCCCGATCCCCCGGAACTATGCGGTGGGCCCGCACAACTTCAGCGTTAATTTACGGATGAGCCGAACCTGGGGCTTTGGTGAAGTCCGCAACTCGGCGGCCGGGGGGACCAGTGATCGTGGCGACCGCGGTGGCAGTGGAGGAGGATCCCGTGGCGGGGGCGGTGGTGGCGGGATGCGCGGCGGAGGAGGCGGCCCCAGCATGCGCGGCGGCGGTGGGTCGCGCGGTGAAACCACCAATCAACGGTACAATGTGACGGTATCGATCAATGCCCGGAATATGTTTAACACAGTGAACCTGGCCAACCCGGTAGGCAGCCTCAGTTCGCCCAACTTCGGCGAGTCACTCAGCGTCTCGAACGGCGGCTTCGGCGGCAGCAACGCCAATAACCGCAGGGTCGACATGTCCATCCGATTCTCGTTCTGATTCGTTATCCGTTATCCGTCGTCCGTTATCCGCCTGAGGAAAACGGACGACGGTCCTACTGAATCATCCCCTTCCGCACCGCATACAAGATCAAATCCCCCGTCCCGTGCAGCCCCAGTTTCTCCAGAATCTTTTTCCGATGCGTCTCGACAGTGAGGGTGCTGATAAATAATCGTCCGGCGACTTCCTTGTTGCTGTGGCCCTCCGCGATCAACTGCAAAACCTCGCGCTCCCTGGCCGTAAGCAACTCATAACTATCGTCTCTTCCGTCCCTCCGCAGCCGCTCCACATGTTGCGACTGCAACAGCCGCCTGATCTTTGGACTAAAGAACGATTGCCCTCCTGTTACCGCGCGAATCGCCTCAATCAACTCGCCCTCCGCCGATTCTTTTAACACATACCCTCTGGCTCCCACCCGCAGGCATCGCAGCACATAAGTCTCGTCGCGATGCATGCTCAGAATCACTACGCCGATGCGCGGATATCTCCGTGTTATCTGGTCAGTCGCTTCCATGCCATTGAGTCCCGGCATCCCTAGATCCATCACCACCACGTCCGCCTCCTCTCGTGCCAGCCAATCGATAGCCTCCCTGCCATCAGTCGCCTCAGCTATTACTTTGAAGTCGCGTTCACGTTCCAGTAGCATGCGCAGACCGCTGCGTACCATCGCATGATCATCCGCCAGCAGCACGCGCGTCACGCTCACAACGGCAACTCCGCCATCACCTGCGTGCCCCTTTCGCCGGACATCACCCGCAGATGGCCGCCCAGTTGTGCCACTCGCTCCTCCATACCCAACAGCCCCAGCCCTCTCATGCGCCCGGCTACAAAACCCTTGCCGTCATCTTCCACCTGCAAAGAGACCGTCCTCTCACATCGCTTCAGTCCGATCCGAACCTTGCTCGCGCCTGCGTGCCGAACTGAGTTCTGCAGCGCCTCCTGTGTCACCCGGTAGATACAGGTACGATGTGCCTCCGGGAGTTGCCCCGCGCTCTCCTCGGCCACCACTTCGACCGCCAGTCCTGATCGCTGACCCACTTCGCGGGCCTGCCATTCGAGCGCCGGTACCAGACCCAGATCGTCTAGCATGGACGGCCGCAACGATAGGGCGATCCTCCGCACCTCTTCGACGATCCGCTCAGCGTCTGCCGCAATGGAGTCGAGACGTGAACGCACCGCGCCCTCCCCGCTGAGCGCCCCGGCAGCTCCCACCTCCAGCAGCAGCGCGGTCAGCGACTGACCCACTTCGTCGTGCAATTCACGCGCGATCGACCGCCGCTCTTGCTCCTGCGCCTGGACCAATCGCGCCGATAGTCCGCGGGTTTCGCCCTCGAGTGCCGTCAAGCGCCGGATCGCCGTCGCCGAGATCGCCGTTCCGGCTACCAGCGTCAACACCAGTTCCACCGCCATCATCCCGAAGAACTGTGCGTACATCGCCCCGAGTTCCCTCGCCCTCGATTTGTACTCCGCCTCGAGCGCATCGTTGATCTCGCGTGCGATCTGCAACATCGCCTCGCGTCGTTGCGTTAGTTCATGACGGAAGTAAGCTTCGACCGGCGCAGAGTGCCGTCTGGCTGCCATTTCCACCATCAGGTCCAGCACTTTCCAGTACGCAATTACGTTACCGCGCAGCTTCGCCACGGATTCCGTCCCATTTAAAGTGGCCCTGGACTCCTTCTGCAATTGCCGCAGCCTCGCGATCAAAGCCGGGGCGGCCACATCCGAGGGATCCGCAAAATAATCGCGCGCCAGGGTCGATGAAAGAAAGATTCCGCTTCTGATTCGTTCGAGCGCGATTTCTGGATACCGATTGCGCAACGCCGTCTCGCCGGCCCGAATGCGCGACATGATCGCCAGCCCGGCCACGCCGGTCAAAGCGATCAGCACCAATAATCCGCTCAGGAGCCACACCAGGAGGATGCGCGACTTCGATTCCATGCCTATCAGCATACGTTGACGCCGCGACGGAAAAGAATACCCAGTACTGGGTATCGCACCCTTTACCAATTCCGGCTTCAATCGAGATATGAGACTAGTTTGTCTGTTTGCAGGCTTGATGACCCTGTTCGCGTGCCATCACGACCTGCCGCGAGTAGGCCGCTCGAATCCATCGGCGCCGGCCGTTGAAGCCAACGCGACGCCTCAATTATCCGAGCCCGTTTCTCCCCTCAGGCCCGCCGCTGCAATCAGTCAGCCTCCCGATGGGCGCCGTGACAACTCGCCGGACGCCACGCAATCCAATCGCACCGACATGGCGAATACGCTTCAGGACGTGTTCTACGGCTATGACCGTTCGGAACTGACGGAGGCGGCCTCCGCAACCCTTCTGAGAGACGCGAAGGTGCTCAAAGCCGTCCTGTCCGCATTTCCCCGCGCGAAGATCATCGTCGAAGGCCACTGTGACGAACGCGGTTCAGCCGAATACAATCTGGCGTTAGGCGATCTGCGCGCCCGCAGTGCTGCGGACGCACTACGCGCACACGGTCTGAAGAATCTCGAAACCGTAACCTACGGAAAAGAGAATCCGCAATGCAGCGAGCCGACCGAAGACTGTTGGCAGAAGAACCGCCGCGCCCACATCGTGGTTCGCTAGCGCTGCCTTCTCTGCCCCTGCCGGAAAACGCCCCACCCAACCACCGCGCCGATCGCGTAACTCGAAAAGTCGCTCCAATCGAAGGTCGTCCCCAACACCAGCCGACCCGGCAGTGTACTTCGGATCCGATCCAGCCACTCCGTATGCCAGGCTTGCGAAAATTCCACTACGCACGTGGCCAAAAACACCCCAACTGCCAAAGGGAGCGCAGGAGTCTCGGGCTTGACCACCAGCACTGCGAACATCCAGAAGACCACATACAACGCTCCGCCGGCCCCGTCGCGCAGCCACTCCGGAACCGGAGCTGAAAAACGGAACCACAGGCCGAGGACCATCAGCGCCAGCAGTCCACCAAACCAACGAACCCGTTGCCGCAGCCTGGCGCGCCTCAGGCCACCTGGACTTCTGATGATTTCCCGGAAGGAGCGCAAACCCTATTCTCCTCTTTCGCTTTCCAATTGCGGCGTTCGATAAACGTCTTGGGCTCGTAAGTCTTGCCCCCAGCCAACTGCCGCTGCTCCCGGCGGCTCGTCCACAGCAGTAACGGTCCGAGTAGCCACGCCATCACCCTCGTGCCGATTCCGAATTCGGCGGCAATTTCCTCCCGCAGCGCGCGGATCTGCCGGCTCACCGGCTCGTTGGCCGATCGCAGTTGGCGTTCCATGGCCCACAACAGTCCGCTATACGCGGTCTTGATTGACCGGATCTCCCACGCGAAGCGTTCTCGCACGCGCACATCCGGATCGTTCTTATACCGCATCCAACCCTGCAGACTCGTGCGGCAAATGCGATAAAGGCTCGGGCCGTTCCTCTCGAAGTCGCGCTGGAACGCTGCTTCCAGAAAACCCTTGGACTCGTCTCGCGAAATAGCGGCATGCTGAAAGTTAAACTTGTGCTGCCCGTGAATGTCGGCCAAGTCCACCTTTAACAGGCGGCCCTTTTCATCCATCTCTCGATAGAGCGGAGTTCCGGGCACCGGCGTATACAGCATGAACTGGTGGAAATCCGTCTCATGCGCCACCGCGTGCTCGATTTCGGAATGAATGTTTTGGGGCGTGTGGTGCTCCAGGCCGACGATCGTAGAGCCGAGCAGCTTGATGCCGTGCCGTCGAAGCTCCCGCGTCAGCGCCAGCGTGTCATGTCCCTGCAGCTTCGCGTAGCGTGAATGCGGCGATTCGAGGCCCATCCAGATCCATGAGACGCCGAGTTCCACCAGTTCCCGCATGGTGTACTTGCTGATCGCGTTGGCTGAAGAAAATACATACAGCGCCCAGGACTTCCCGTTCGCCCTCATACACTCGAGCAATTCCATGGCGCGGCGGCGGTGCAGCAGAAAGTTTTCGTCCATCATGAAGAACGAGCGCACGTGCATGGAAGCTTCCATTTCGCACATTACTTCGAACAACTCCGCGCCGGTTTGATAGAAATTGATGAACTTCCCCTTGCCCCCAAAGAAGGCGGAGGTCGTACAGAAATTGCAGCCCAGCGGGCAGCCGACGGAAGGGATAATGGTCGCGGCCGTATGGCCCGCAGGAGTGGGCATCTTAATTCCCAAGGCTCGAACATCGAAACCCGACACAATACGGGGATGGCGGATCGGCGCGGTCACGGCCTCGCCGAGAAAGCCGCGCATCCAGACGATCCCTTCACCACGTACGATGTGATCCGCATCGATCATTTGCTCGATCCCAGGAATGGCAGCAACATGTCCCCCCACCACGATCGTTGAACCCGGCGACAGCCGGCGCACCATGCGGCACATCTCCCGCACCTTGCCGACGTTCACAATGATGGAAGAGATGCCGACGATATCGTATTCGTGGCTGGTGAGTTCTTTGGCGAAACGCGTCCCGCGTCGGGAAGTCGAGCAACGTCGACGGCGCGGAAATATTTTCCTGGATCATCATGATGCCCCACGAACGGTGGAACATGCGTAGCGAGAAGGCTCCCTGAGCGCGCGTCACCTGGTTATGGTAGAGCTCCATCGGATTGACGCGCCGGCTGCCGAACTCATCGTCTTGGGCGTAAGGAGAAAAAACTGAGGTCAAAAGTACACGGGCACACGTGCCCTTAGGATGAACAGTCACTTGTCTTGAAATTCCCGTCTGGGTTGATCCTAGCGCTCGCCAACCGGTACAACCGTAATAATTGTGTAATACATCAGCGGCCATACCGGGGCAAACCTCACTCCCGGTCTCAAATCTGGCAAGTCGTTTGCTATTCCCGCCGAGGAGGAGAACCAAACGATGCGAACCCTGCTGAAGGCAATCATCTTTGCCGGCGCTTTTCTGAAGTTCGTCACCCCGTCGCCCGCCCAATACGGTCCGCCTGGAGGCCCTTATCATCCTGACCGGATTAATTCGCTGGTCGATAAAGTTCATTCCGACCTGAACCGCGGTTACGATCAGTGGCACCTCTCAAAAGGTGAACGCGACCGCCTCAACAACGCCGAAAAGCAACTCCGCAATTTCGCCAAAGACTGGAGTCGCGGGAAATTCGACAAGGGGGATCTTGACGATTCCATCTCCGCAGTCCAGCATGTTCTGGACAATAACCATCTTTCCGGCGAAGCCCGCGACGCTCTTTCCCGCGATGTCGACGAGCTTCGCCGCATGCGCGAAGCTTACGACCGTCACGAAATCGGTCGTTGGTAGAACCTTCGGCCCTGAATCTCAACCCGCGAGGTACCCTTGAACTGAGTGGAATCTCGCACGATCATCCTGGTCTCAGCCGGCGAAGCCTCTGGCGATCGTTATGCGGCACTTCTCGTCGACGAATTGCGGCGGCGTCATACCCAAGCGCAATTTTTTGGTTGCGCGGGAGCCAGACTTCGCGAAGCGGGTGTCGAGGCGGTGGTTCGCGGTGAGAGCCTCTCAGTTGTGGGTCTGGTCGAAGTGCTGCACCATATCCCACGTATCTACAAGGAGTTTCGAAAATTAATTCATGCCGCTCGACAGCGAAAACCTCAACTCGCCATCCTGACTGATTCACCCGACTTCCACTTTCGCGTGGCCGCAAACCTTCGTAAGCAAGGCATCCCGGTGGTGTACCTTGTGGCACCCCAAGTCTGGGCGTGGCGGCAGGGGCGCACGAAGGTAATGCGCCGCATCATCGACCGCCTGCTCTGCATCTTCCCATTCGAAGAGGAGTTTTTTCGTGCGAGGGGAGTGGCAGCGGTGTACATTGGACATCCTCTGGCAGGGCGCGTCCGGCCAACTCTGTCGAAACCTGACTTTTTCAGGAAACACAGCCTGCCTCCAGACCGTCCATTGATAGCGATACTTCCCGGTAGCAGACAAGGTGAGGCGGCAAGACATCTACCCGTCCTGATGGAGGTTGCGCGACGGATCCATCAGGAGGCGGTGCACTTGTATTTTGCCGGCGTCCGCCACCACCGGCAGTCGAGTTTTTCCGGCAGCGAATCGGTAACGCGCCGGTCAAGGTCATTGAAGGAGAATCCTGGGACGCGATGGCTCACTCGAATGTAGCGCTGGCGGCAAGCGGTACCGTGACGGTGGAAGGTGCGCTCCTGGGAGCTCCCATGGTTACCTATTACCGGGTGAATGCGCTAAGTTGGCTAGTAGGGAGGCGGCTGGTGAAGGTGCCGTTTCTTTCCATGGTGAATCTGATCGCTGGCCGTTTGATCGTGAAAGAATTCATGCAGGACGACATGACGGCCGATAACCTGACTGGTGAGGTAAGACGTTTGCTCGATCCCGTGGCGGCGTCTTCGATGCAAGCGGAACTGGCGGAAGTTGCCGGCAAGCTTTCCGGAGACCGGGATGCGATTTCAGAGGCGGCGGACGAAGTCGATCGTTTGTTGAGTTCGATTTCTCGTGAATAATTAAGGATGAAGGATGCAATTTCGGTTTAGTAATCATTTGATCGGGGTCTTCGCGGCCCTTTCTCTGGTTGGCGCCGGTCATGCCCAAAGCACCGACGCCTCCAGGCAATCGCGCATCGATGTGGAACACTACACCATCGATGCCGATATCAGCCTGAAGACACAGTCGATTACCGCCAAGGCGGCGATGAAGTTCGTGCCGCTCGACGACCGCACCCAATATGCGATCTTCGAACTCAACGGTTCGCTGAACGTTTCCAAGGTTACCGACGACAAGGGCACGCCAGTCTCATTCTCCCGCTCAAACCAGGACAATACCGTCCGGCTGACCTTCGATCCCCCGCTGGCGAAAGGCCAACCCGTCACCCTGATCTTCACCTATGACGGGCACCTCACCGGCACGGAGGATTCTCCGGTGTATGGCATCAAGTTCGCTGCAATCCATGATGATTACGCCTACCTGCTTTATCCCGCCCGTTGGTTTCCGATTAGCGGCTACACTACCGACCGCTTCTCCGCCGACCTGAATCTCACCGTCCCAACGGGATCGCGAGCCATCGCATCCGGAATCGAAACCTCCACGCCCGCCGGCGATAAGACCACCTACAATTTCCAGTTCTCGCGCGCTTCATTCCCCGGGAGTATCGCCGTGGTTTCGGGAACGCCGGTCAAGAGCAACGCCGATGGTATAACTACTACGATCTACTTCCACAACAGCGAAAAAGACATGGCCGGCAGCTATGGCGAAGAGATTGCCAAAATCATGAACTACTTCACTGGCCTGTTCGGGATCGCGCCTTATGCCAACCTTACTGTGGTTGAAACTGAGGCCGGTTCGCCAAACGGTTTCGCCGCTCCCGGAATCTTGTTCCTGAACCCCGGCGCGATCGGACATTCGGTCAACCCCCGCCTGCTGGCGAACCAGATCTCGCGCCAGTGGTGGGAGGTTGAATTGTCGCCGGTCAATCGAAATCATCTGTGGCTGGAGAACGGGCTTGCCAATTACAGCGAAGCCCTCTGGACCGAACACGACAAAGGCGCGGCAGCATTCGAAGCCCAGATGAAGGACGAAGCCACCGCGGCCCTGACGGTCGACAATGTGCCCATCATCCAGTCAGGCCGTGAGGAGGACTATTCGCCCGAATTGTGGGCTTTGACCGGAAGTAAGGGCGCGGTCGTCATGAATATGCTGCGCTTCACCGTCGGCGACCAGAAGTTCTATGCGGCTCTAAAGCAATACGTCCAGGACCACGCATGGAAGTCCGTAACCACCCAGGATCTGCGCCAGGAGTTCGAAAAGGTGTCGGCGCAGGATCTGCGCGGCTTCTTCATCCAATGGATCGAGTCCAGCGGCGCTCCCGAGTTTAAGTTGGAATACACGGTCTTCCGGACACAAAAAGGGTTCCGCGTTACCGGCAAAGTCTCCCAGGATCTCGACACCTTTCGTATGCCGGTCGACATCAAGATCGAAACCGAGGGCAATCCGGAAAAGCAGCGCGTCGATGTCGTCGGAACCTCCACCGAATTTTCTATTGACACTTTCGGCAAGCCGAAGTCTGTAACCATCGATCCGGATAATCATGTACTGCGCTACAGTCCTGATATTCGCGTCGCGGTGGCGATCCGCCGGGGCGTGCAGTTTGCCGAAATCAACGAGTTCAGCGAAGCCTTGCGTGAATACCAGAAAGCGCTTGAAACGCAGCGCAACAATTCGCTGGCGCACTACCGGATTGCCGAAGTCTACTTCCTCCAGAACAACTATCAGTCTGCCGCCAACGAATACCGTTCAGCGCTCGACGGCAACCAGGAGCCCAAATGGACCGAAGTGTGGTCGCATATCAAACTGGGCAATATTTTCGACATCAGCGGTCAGCGCGACCGCGCCGTTAACGAGTACCAGCAGGCGCAGCGCACCCGCGACAATACGGCAGGCGCCCAGGACGAAGTGCAAAATTTCCTGAAGAAGCCCTTTGAACGCAAGAAGAGCGACGGCGTATAAGTCGGGTGTGACCGGCGTTACCGCGCGAACAGCGACTCGGGAACCAGCGAATAAAAAACCGTGCCACTTGGCTTACGATGCTGCAGGGCTATGCGGCACCGATGGTCGAACGACGTTCCGGAATATCGCAGCGCGCAGTTGTAAGCCGTCACATGAGTGGTGCTTTCGCCGCTCGACCAGTCGAATTTTTCTGCATCCCCAAACCGGGACGTATGCCATGCGTCCATTGTCAGCTGAATCGTCCTGGCGAGGTCGTCCTTCGTCGTCGCCACCGGGAACTGGCTGGCGGGGATGTCGCGCGTTAGTTGTTGGATATTGAACATCGCATACCCTTCGTAGCCGAGATGATTCCAGCACGACACATCTTTCTCGCCGCATCCGATCCCGCGCTCTGTATGAATCACTTTGTGTTCGTTATGCGCTACTTGCGCAGGATAGTCCTCTGAGGAGTCGAGGTAAGTCATATAACTCGTGTAGGCCAGATTGTGCCGGATGAGTACGTCCCAGATTTGCGTATCGAATGTCTTCACGGCGCGGTCAAAATCTCGAGGATCCCGAGTCATTCTATAAATTCTGAACAGTTGCTCGGCCATAGCGATATTGGTGTTTTTGACATAGCGGTTCTCGCAAGGCTCGTTCGACTTCCGGTACCACCGTAGACCCGCAGCCGAATAGAGATCGGCTGAGGATTTATGTTCAACAAACGGCCACGCGTCGACGATCTGCTTCGCGCGCTGGAAGTATTTCGAACTCGTCTGAGCCGGATCGACCTCGGCAACTTTGAGGAGGCACCGGAGCACGGACGCGGTATCCCACAAATCGTCAGCATGGTACCCGCTCACCGTCGGGCATCTGAAATAACCCTCGCGCGTCTCCGGTCCCCATCCTAAATAAGGCAACCCCGGTTCCCGATGAGCCACCAGGTAATCGTTGGACTGGATGAGCCAATCGGCAAGCTGACGAGCCTGAGCCAGATACCTTGGGTCACCCGACAGCCGGTACACGTTCACCAACGCGGAGCAAGTGTCCGACATCGGCTGCCACGTGTCATGCGCCGGCGGCTGCGAGGGATCGGGAAGCCGTCTGACGAGCGTGCCCGCGGAACTCAGGTAACGATCGATGGTCGCTGCCATTACCGGATCGGAGCCAAGATTCTGTTTCCATCCCGGCCCTTCAGCCTGTAAGAGCAGAGCGAACGCAAAGAGCACCGCAAATCTCATTTAGTCATCGTCTCACTCCCTTCAAGAATCGAAGGGGCGCCCGATGATATACTTCTGCCCGGCGGTGATCGGAATGAAACCTCTTAATAACATTTGTGCGCTGGTCGCGGCTCTCACGGTCGGGTTCGCCAATCTGGCCTACTCACAGACGAACGCCGTCATCACTGGCCGTGTGACGGATCCCTCCAATGCTCCAGTCCCCGGCGCAGCGGTCCACGCTTTGAATGTCGATAAGCAAACTGACCGAACCGCGACCACCAGCGAGCAGGGTTACTATACGTTTAACTCGCTCGACACCGGCAGCTACCAGGTCAGCGTCGAGCGGTCCGGATTCAAATCGGTCCTGCGAACCGGTGTGAAACTGGATGTGAACGAATCGCTTCGGCTGGACTTCGCGCTGGAGATAGGGCAGCTCAGCGAAAAGATTCAGGTCTCCGGCGAAGTCCCCGCACTTGAGACCAACACCGCGCAACTCGGCACGGTCATGACCGAGGAGAAGATCGCCGACCTGCCCCTCAACGCGCGCAATTTCTCGCAGCTACTCGCGCTGACCCCCGGCGCTTCGCCAATCAGCGTCGCACAGAATAGCGCCGGCGGCCAGACCACCCAGCGCATCGGCGTCCTGGTCTTCCCGGCTCTCAACGGCCAGACCAATCGGAGCAATTCCTTTACGCTCGATGGCGTTTACAACAACGGAGCATTCACCAGCACCTACGCCATCGCGCCCAGCATCGACACGCTCGAAGAGTTCAAGGTGCAGTCGCATAGCGATCTGGCAGAGTTCGGAGGCGTCACCGGCGGCATCGTTAACATCGCCACCAAGAGCGGAACCAACGCCTTTCATGGCTCCGCTTACGAGTTTCTGCGCAATGACGCGATGGACGCGCGTGGATTCTTTCTCGCCAATAAGGCCAAACTGCGGCAGAATCAATTTGGCGGCACGACGGGTGGACCCGTGATCAAGAACAAGACCTTCTTCTTTTTCTCTTACGAGGGATTCCGCCAGATTAGTGGCGCCTCACAGCTCGCGTTGATCCCCACTCCCGCGCAGATCAACGGGGATTTCAGCGGCATCAAACAGGTCCTCTACGACCCTTATTCCACTTCCGTTTCTCCGTCCAACGCCAACATGTACCTGCGCACTCCTTTCGCCGGCAATAAAATTCCCTCGTCGGATCTCAGTCCTTCGATTCTGGCTTTCGCCAAAGCCATTATTCCGCAGCCCGTCAATACCGGCTTTGCGGGCTACAATTCCATTAACACCGATTCGCAAACCTTTCCCGACGACAACTATGGCATTCGCCTGGATCATTATCTCGGCACCCACGACTGGATCTGGCTTCGATACAACTGGAGCACCGGAAACCAGGCGCAGGCGTTGCAACTTCCCGGCACCGTGGATCGCACCCGCATCCCCGCCAAGAACCTGGGCGCGAGTTATGTTCACAACTTCGGTCCGAATACCACTTTCAGCGCTCTCTTCGGACTGGCCGACACTACGTTTTTCGACGCGCCGACATTCACCAGCCAGAACCTCATCGGCGATGGTTACTTCAAAGGCTTCCCCGTCGACCCGCGCGCCCTCATCGCCGGAGTTTCTATCCCCGGCTTCTTCACCCTCAGCGAACGGAATCGCAAACTGGGACCCCAGATCGGGCGTCAATATCACGCTGACCTGACCCACACGCAGGGCCGACACAACTTCAAGGGCGGAGGAGAAATCATTCTTCAACCGTGGAGCAACGCGCAGATTACCGACCAGCTTTCTTTCAGCAATCGCCCGACTGCGGATTTGAACAATCTCGGTTCCACCGGCTCGGCTCTCGCGTCCTTCATGATGGGCCTTATGGACCAGTCGCAGCTGGTGGACTCTTCCTTTACTCTGGAATCCCAGATCTGGAGCTTTTGGGCCCAGGACTCCTGGAAAGTCACCGACCGGCTCATGGTCAATTACGGCATCCGGTTCGATTACATGCGTGCGCCGACTTTCTCCACCAGCTTCCCGTCGACCTGGGATTTCACTACCGGAAAGTACGTGGTGGGCGCCAAGATGTTTCCCGCATGCAGCCAGAGCGCTCCCCCGTGCCTGCCTGATCCCTCGAATCCGTATCTCGGCCAGTATGTCGATTTCACCGGCTCCTCCCGGCTCCGGTCGAATGAATTTCTTCCCGGTCCGCGGTTGGGCATGGCCTACCGGCTTGGGGAGCGGACCGTGCTGCGCGGCTCCTATGGGATCTTCTACGATTTGATGGCCGGCGTGAATCAACAGGCGCAAAACGGCAACGCGAACTGGCCTGTAACCGGCGGCGGTATGCTCAATTTCAACTCCACTTTCGTGACCGCAACCGCCGATGCGCCCTTCGGAGGAGCTTCTTTTCCGGCTCCCGCGACGCCGGCCACAATCAATTCAAATATGTACGATCCGGGATTTAAGGATCCTTATTCACAACAGTGGAACCTGGAGGTCCAGAGGGAATTGATCCCAAACTTGAGCTTGAGCGTGGGTTACGTCGGGTCGCATACCGTACATACCGCGATCTCAGGCGACTATAACACCGCACAAGTTCCCGGACCAGGTCCCATCACTGCACGGCAGCTCTTTTCCTACGCTCCAGTCACGATCTATGACCGCAGCATCGGACAGAGCAAGTACAATGCGCTGCAGATAAAAGCCGAGCGGCGCCTGCAGAATGGCCTTTCCTTCCTGCTTTCCTATACGTGGAGTAAGTCGATGGATACGGGATCGTCGGGGCAGTTTGAAGAGAATGTCTCGATTGAGAACGCCTACAATCCGAACGCCTCGCGGTCGGTTTCCGGCTTTGACATTCCACAAATGTTCACACTCGCGTCGGTGTATGCGCTGCCGTTCGGGGAGGGAAAGAGACTCTTAGCTCACGGCTTTGTGGCGCACGTGTTCGGCAACTGGCAGCTCAACGGAATCCTGACGCTGCGTAGCGGAGCGCCGTTCACCCCCGTGACCAACCTGGATATCGCGAACGTTGGCGCGCTCGATGCGTCCAGCCGCGATCGCCCCAATCTCATCGGGAATCCGAATCTCGCGAACCCGACCGTCTCAGAATGGTTCAACACCAGCGCGTTCGTCTCGCCGCCGCAGTATACGTTTGGGACGGCCGGCCGCAATATCCTCCGGACCGATGCGCTGAAAGACCTGGATCTGTCGCTCTTTCGCGAGAACAAGATCCGCGAGCGCATTACCATTCAGTTTCGGGCAGAGACGTTCAATTTGCTGAATCACCCCACGTTCGACGTGCCGCAAACGACGATTACCAGTCCTGTTTTCGGTTCCGTCAGCGGCACCACGAACTCGGCCCGGCAGATCCAGTTGGGACTCAAGGTTTTATTCTAGAGTTTGTTCGCGGCCGGAGGGTAGTCCGGGACCCACCTCACAATCAGATTAGGATTCCTGTATAGTGGGAAATGCGGTACCGGATCCCGCTTCCAAGACAACCCAATGTTTCTTGACCACGACGACCGATCGCCGCGCCTGCTACAACTCCCTAAACTCGCAATCCTCGCAGCGTTCACGCCCCTCCTGCTTGCACAAGCGACGGCCCAGGGGCCAGTCTCGGGAGCCCCGGCCGCGCGAGTCCTGGTCAATCAATACTGCGCCGGCTGCCATAACCAGAAACTCAAATCAGGCGGAGTCGCGCTGGATACTCCGGATCTGGCCAAGGTCGAAAATGAAGCCGAACTCTGGGAAAAGGTAATCCGCAAGCTAAGCGCGGGAGAGATGCCCCCGCCCGGACTTCCCCGCCCCGCCGCGCCGGTAACGGCCTCGTTCACGGAATGGCTGAGCAGCCAGTTGGATCAAGCCGCGGCCGCTCATCCCAATCCGGGACACCCTACCATTCACCGTCTCAATCGCGCGGAATATAGCAACGCCATCCGCGACCTCCTCGCGCTCGATATTCACCCGGGCTCGAAGTTGCCTCCCGACGATAGCGGCTACGGCTTCGACAACATCGGCGATGTCCTTTCCCTGTCGCCCATGCTCATCGAGCGCTACATTTCAGCCGCGCGCATGGTCAGCAGGATGGCGGTCGGCGACCCCGCAACCAAGCCGGACGTGACCGAGTTCGACGCGGTGAAAGGTAAAAATGCGCCGCGCGGCCGCGTCAGCGATGAATTGCCATTCGACTCGACCGGAGGTATGCTGCTTTCCTACACTTTTCCGGTCGACGCGGAGTACGACATCAAGATCAAGGGTCCGGGAGGAAAGACGTCTCAGCTGCGGCTGCCGGTGAAGGCCGGAACACGCGCAGTGGGCGTAACCTTCCTGGCCGAAAGTGAAGTACCGGAGTTCGTCACGGGTCTCCCTGCCGGACGTCGCGGGACAAGCAATTTTGCCCTGGCGCCTACACCCGGCAAACTGGATCTGCGGCTCGACGGCGCGCGGCTGAAGCTATTTGACGTTTCCTATACAGGTTCTCCGCAGCTCACCAGCGTGACCATTTCGGGACCGTTCAATGTTACGGGCGTCGGCGATTCGCCCAGTCGCGAACGCATATTCGGGTGCCATGAAGAGACCGAAGCGTGCGCAAGACAAATCCTGACAGCGCTCGCGCGGAGGGCGTATCGTAGGCCTGTCAGCAAGGCGGACATCAGCCCGCTAGTTGGCTTTTATCAAATGGGGCAGCGCGAAGCCGGTTTCGAAAAAGGCATCGAGATGGCGCTTCGAGCCATGCTGGTCTCGCCCGATTTCCTGTTCCGCGTGGAGCGCGATCCCGCCGGCGGTCTTCCGTCCGGCATCCATCGCGTCAGCGACTTCGAACTCGCCTCCCGGCTGTCATTCTTTCTGTGGAGCAGCATTCCCGACGACGACGCTGCTGACGCTCGCCGAACAAGGCAAACTGCACGATCCCGCCGTGCTCTCCGCGCAAGTGGATCGCATGCTCGACGACCGCAATCGAAAGCCTTTGTCAGCAACTTCGCCGGCCAGTGGTTGTATCTACGCAACCTGGCGCAGGTCAAGCCCGATCCCGACGTCTTCCCGCAGTACGATGCTACGCTCAGACAATCCTTTGAGCGCGAAACGGAGCTCTTCTTCAACGCGATCCTGCGCGAAAACCGGCCGGTCACCGATCTGCTTGCGGCAAAATTCACTTACCTCAACGAACGCCTCGCGCAGCATTATGGAATTCCGAATGTCTACGGCTCCCAATTCCGGCGTGTATCGCTGCCGGCAAATAGCCGCGGAGGGCTGCTGGGCCAGGGCAGCATTCTCACCGTCACTTCATACCCCAATCGCACTTCCGTTGTGCAGCGCGGTAAGTGGGTGCTCGAGAATCTCTTGGGCTCTCCGCCCCCTCCGCCGCCGCCGGATATTCCGGCTCTGGAAGCCAAATCGAAAGATGGCAAGCAACTCACCATGCGGCAGCAGATGGAGCAGCACCGGACGAACGCGGTTTGCGCGTCGTGCCACTCCCGCATGGATCCCATCGGCTTCTCGCTGGAGAATTACGACGGCGTCGGCGCCTGGCGATCGAAAGATGCGGGCAGCATCATCGACGCAGCCGGAAAACTGCCCGACGGAACATTGTTCGAAGGCCCCGCCGGACTCACCAACCTGTTCCTGACCAAGTATCGCGAGGAGTTTGTCACCACCTTCACCGATAAGCTTCTGACCTACGCCCTCGGTCGAGGGCTCGAGTATTACGACGCTCCGGCAGTCCGCGCGATCATGCGCGATGCCGAGCGCGACAACTGCACCATCCAGTCTTTAATCCAGGCCATCGTTAAGAGCCCGCAATTTCAAATGAGGAGAACGCCCGAGTCATGATGATCACCAAGAAATCCGTCTCGCGCCGTGCGCTGTCTGCGGGGCTTGGGAGCGTCGCTGGCTCTGCCGCTGCTCGACGCCATGATTCCAGCGATGGCAGCCACCCGCCTGACAGCCGCGAAGCCGGCAGTCCGGCTGGGATTCGTCTACGTTCCGAATGGCATCATCCCAGAGGGCTGGCTCCCGACAACTACCGGCACGGAGTTCGAATTTCTTTCCACCATGAAGCCGCTCGAACCGTTCCGCGACCAGATGCTGGTCCTCAGCAACCTGATGCAGCGCGGCGGACGGGCGCTCGGCGACGGCGCGGGCGACCACGCGCGTGCGGGCGCGAGCTGGCTCACCGGCATTCATCCGAAGAAGACTGAAGGCTCGGATATCACCGCCGGCATCTCCGCCGATCAGATTGCGGCGAAGGAATTCGGCAAGGTCACGCAGTTAGGGTCGCTCGAGATCGGCCTGGAAGAGCCCAACCTCGCCGGCGGCTGCGATAGCGGCTATAGCTGCGCGTACACCAATACGGTTTCCTGGCGCACTCCGACCACGCCGAACCCCATGGAGATCAATCCGCGCGCGGTATTCGAGCGGCTCTTCGGCGATGGCGACAGCACCGATGCCGCCTCGCGCATGAAGCGCATGCAGGAGGATCGCAGCATTCTCGATTTCGTCCGCGAGGATGTGGCGCGTCTTGCAGTCCGGACTGGGCGCGCGCGACAAGAGCAAGCTGAACGAATATCTGGAAGGCATTCGCGACATCGAGCGCCGCATTCAGAAGGCCGAAGAGCAGAGCGCGACCATGAAGCTGCCGGTGATGGAGCGTCCGACCGCCATTCCCGATGAGTTCGAGGATCACGCCAAACTGATGAGCGACCTGATGGTGATCGCGTTCCAGACCGACATGACGCGGGTGGTCACCTTCATGATGGCGCGCGAAGGCAGCAACCGCAGCTACCGCTCGATCGGCGTTTCGGACGGGCATCACTCGGTGACGCACCACCAGAACGATCCGGAAAAGATCGCGAAGACGATGAAGATCGACCAGTTGCATGTGAAGTCCTTCGCTTATCTGGTCGATCGGTTGAGATCCACTCCGGATGGCGACGGCACGCTGCTCGACCATTCCATGATTCTCTACGGCAGCAGCATCAGCGACGGCAATGCGCACACGCATCATGATTTGCCGTTGGTGCTGGCCGGAGGCGCGGCGGGTCAGGTGAAGGGCGGGCGGCACATCCGCTATGCGCCCGAGACGCCGATGAATAACCTGCTGCTCACCATGCTCGATAAGGCTGGCGTACCCGGTGAAAAATTCGGCGACGCCACCGGCGAAATCGATCAGCTCTCCGGAGTGTAGGATGGGTTTCACTTTTTTCCTCCTGCTGTCAGCCCGGTTGTTGACGGCGGGAGATATGCGCCTGATCGAAGCCGTAAAGGACCAGGATCACAAGACGGTCCACTCCCTCCTCGTCGCGCATGTGGACGTCAACGCCGCCCAGCCTGACGGCGCGACGCCTCTCGCGTGGGCAGTCTACCTCGACCAGGCGGATATCGCCGACGCGTTACTGAAGGCTGGCGCTCAGGTGAACACAGCCGATGAGTATGGCGAGACGCCGCTCACTCTGGCCTGCGCCACCGGAGATACCGCCGTCATCCTGAAATTGCTCGAGGCCGGCGCAGATGCAACCGCTGCACGCTGGAATGGCGAGACGGCGCTCATGATCGCGGCCCGTTCGGGTAGCGCCGCCGGGGTAAAGGCGCTCCTGGCGCACGGCGCAAAACTTGATGCCATCGAGCCGCGCAAAGGCCAGAACGCGCTCATGTGGGCCGCTGCCGAAGGTCACTCGGACGTGATCGACGTTCTCCTACAAGCCGGCGCGGATGTGAAGGCGGCGTCGAAGGCAGCGTTCACCCCGCTGGTCTTCGCGACGCAGAAGGGTGATGCAAAGTCAGTATCGAGCCTGCTCAAAGCCGGTGCGGACGCTAACTATACCGTGCCCACCGGCTTCCCGGTGCTCGAAATCGCGGCGCTCGGTTCGAAAGACAGGGCCGCCGAACTTCTGCTCGACAACGACGCCAAAGTGGACGCTGCCGATAAGACCGGCAATACCGCACTTCACGTGGCGGCGCAGCTGGGCGATCTGGAGTTAGTCAAAATACTCCTCAGCAACGGCGCCAATCCCAACGTCAAGAACAACACTGTGCAAAGCAGTGGACGCACTTCCGGCGGGAATGGCGGATCTTTTTTCCGGGCGGCCGGTGGACAAACACCTCTACTGCTCGCGGCGAAAGCAAATCGTCTGGATGTGATGCAAGCGCTCGTCGCTGCCGGCGCCGATCCGCAAATCAAAGCGCAGGATGGCACGACATTGCTCATGGCGGCAGCGGGCAGCGGCCATATTGAGACCGTGCAATTTGCCTACGGCCTGGATCCGGACGTCACAGCTGTGACCGACTCAGGACGCACCGTCATGCATTCTTCGGTGTTGGGCTCGATGGCCACTTCCACGCAACCCGAAATTTGCAAAGTGGTTAAATTTCTCGCCGATAAGGGCGCTGAACTGGATCCGTCCGATTCCACCGGCAGGACGCCTATTATGATTGCCGATCAACTGCCCATCGATAAGGCGGTTGATCTCCTGACCAAACTGATCAAGCAGTCGGGGAAGGTCCCTAAGCAAGCGACGAGGCGCTAGCGTAACACAGACTTCAGTCTGTCCACTTTGCGCCGCCCACGGAGAGAGTCCATGATGACGAGACGCCGATGGCTAGCAACGGCCGCATGGCTCGCGGAAAGCACCGCTCGATCCCAGTCCAAGCCACCCCGCATGGGAGGATCACCGACGGCCTTCACCGTGCGAGCCCACGCAACTCCCTCCTTCGACATCGTCGAGCATTGTCATAACCTCGGACTGGGAGGCGTGGAAACCGGAAAGCCCCCTGCTGCGCCTGAATTGCAAAAATCCTTTCGTGCCAGGCTCGAAGCCTACAATCTCCGCGTGATCTTCAACGTCCCGCTGCCGCGCAAAAAGGAAGACATCGACACATTCGATGCAGGCGTTCAGGCCGCCAAAGCGACAGGCGCGATTGCGCTGCACGCCGCCCTGACGCCGCGCCGCTACGAGCAGTTCGACAACTTCGAAGCCTTCCGCCACAGCTTCGAACAGAACCAACTCTCGGTGACCCTAGCCGAGCCGATCCTGCGCAAACACCGGGTCAAACTGGCCATCGAGAATCATAAAGGCTGGCGCGCAGCCGAACAAGCCGCCTGGATCAAGCGACTGGGAAGCGAATATGTGGGAGTCTGTTTCGACTTCGGCAACAATCTCTCGCTGTGCGAAACTCCGGAAGAGACCTTCCACCTGCTGGCGCCTCTCGCAATCTTCTGCCACATAAAAGACATAGGGCTCGAAGCCTACGCGGATGGCTTTCTCCTGTCCGAGGTCCCGTTCGGCGAGGGTATCCTCGATCTGAAGCAGATGGTGGAAACACTGCGGCAACGGGATCCCGGCATGCTTTTTTGTCTGGAGATGATCACACGCGACCCATTGAAGATTCCGGTTTTCACCGATAAATACTGGGTAACGTTCGACGATGCCTATAGCCCGTTGCCGGGACGCGACTTGGCAAAGGTTCTGAAGTTGGTCCATGACCATCCTCCAAAGACGCCGCTCCCCCGCATCTCCGGACTAACTCCCGCCGCACAAGTGCAGGCGGAGAGTACTTACAACCAGAGATGCATCGAGTACGCCCGCAACAACCTGGACTTGTAAGACAGACTTGAGGTCCGTGCTCTCTTCTTGCGCACCATGAAGAGTCGAAATCAGTGCGAAGATACTCCGACCCGGGGCTTCTCACCCCTCACCGAATCCGGCCGACTGGCTTCTCTCGCGGCTTCGATCTGCTCCTGCGTTCGCACGTCGGGCTCCGACTGCTTCGGATTCATCTTGGCACGAGCCACTCGGCGCTTATGTTGTTTGGCTAATCTTTTGTCCACACTTCAGGCTACACCCTGGCGCCAAGCCGCGCTCGTTACGTAAGCGAGACCGACTTCACCTGAATCTTTTCATCATCGAAAACACCTAGTCCCAGATTCCCGGCAATTTCGATATGTTCCACCTGGCAATTCAGGAAATGGCTATCGTTATCGGGCTTCGACAACGCGATCGGCAGCATACCCATCTGCTGCCGTTTCGCATCAATTACCTTCAAACCAGTCTTGTCAAGAGCCACTGGATCGGTCGAGAAATACAAGGTCTTCTGTTCCCAGATGTATTTTGGGTTTGTTCCGGGACCGCCATGATAACCGGCCTTGACCGCATCGCAAATGTGGAGGACCGCCTTGTCCCGAATAACCGGCAGGCTCACTACGCTCGGAATGAAGATACCGCACGCATTCAAAGTAGCCGTCACATGGCTTCGGTTGACGTTATTGACCATGCCATGCGACATGTTCTTCAGGGCGATTGTCACACCCGCCGATTGATGGTGCTTAAGTACCGGCAGATTGATCAGTTTATTGATCTGCCGGGTCACCACTCGCGCCACGTAAGACCGGCGCATATGAGGATCGTTCAAATCTTCGCCAGGCTTGATGAGCGCCATTTCCATGAAATGGTCGGGATCGTATCCGTCCATATCATGCTGTATTTCGTCGTATTTTTCGGAGGGTGCATCCCAGTGCACACCGGGAGGCAGCCACTTATCGATTCCGGCGCTGATGATCTCCTCGCGGTACCGGCTGAAGACAATCACATCGCGCGCAGGCACGCCGGCGTTGCCGAGGCCGGCAAGAATCTCCTGGAGTACGAGCGCATCCGAGCAAAGTTTCTTGCCCCCCACCGGACTTACTTTTATGCCGACAACGTCGCCCTTGACGAACAACGAACGCCAGGCGTCGATCCAGGATGGCGCTTGCGTCAATTCGGTTATCCCGCGCTGCATCATCTGGCGGATTGGCTCCGCCTGATACTGATTGCCCGAGATACATCCGGGATGATCCACTGCAATCACGCGTCCAGGAAATGCGCCCGGCATTCCAGGCTTCGCCACCGCCCCTTTACTCCGGGACTGAGCAACAGCCGCAGCCGCCAACGCCAGGGAACTCTTTATCCAGTCTCTGCGAGGGAGTATCACGACACAAGTTTATCAGTTGTTCGGTCTTCAGCGGAAAGCCCGCCGACAAAGCCCGCGGGCCGACGGATACCGGAAAACTACTTGTAATCCGCCTTCATCATGGCTTTACGGAATTTGCCCACCAGCCGGTTAGCGACCTTGCGCTGGCCGCCTTTTTTCAAGGCTGTGAACATCATCGACTTATCGCCCGCGTCGTCCGACCATAAAAGAATCTTTCCGTCTTTGTCCAGAAGGGTCAGCGTTCCTTTCGCGACGTCGTGGAGACCAAAATAACGGCTGGTTTTGGCTCCCGCGCCGGTCTCTTCTTGATCGATGCCAGTCAGAATCGCGTCCGCATCATTCTTGTCGACAACAATGACGACTCGCTCCTTCATCTGTTTGATGATCTCTTCGCGAATGAACTTATCGAGATCATTTGCCATGGGATCGACGAAAATCTTGTGGACTGCGCGCAAAGTCGGCGGATTCTGGGCACAGAGTGCGGAAGCGAGAAG
Source organism: Terriglobia bacterium (assembly GCA_963777595.1). Lineage (GTDB taxonomy): Bacteria > Acidobacteriota > Terriglobia > Bryobacterales > Bryobacteraceae > CAVVFX01. The sequence continues at coordinate 68,494 of CAVZRE010000011.1, read as the reverse complement.
GAGCAAAGCGGCTCCAGACTTTAGCAATTGATTGTCTCCAGGGTGAATCGCTAGTATACACGCATTCCCGGCTCCGCTAAAGGAAGACAGATGCCGGACAACGGATAAGTTATTCTACCGCGCCCACTTCATCAACGTGGAACACGGTCGCGTTAACGGATCTTCAAAGTGATTCGGACTGATGCGGAATGCGTATCCCAACCTGCCCGTATGAGCCGGCGTCATATCCCGAGAGAACAGCGTTGCCTGGCCATTCTGTCCCAGTGCATTCAGCACCAGCACTTCGGCGTCTTCCAGATATCCGGTCGCTCCAATTGGACCCACTACCGCTTCCACACGCACATCATCCGCCGCCAGACCCGCCAGATCGATGGATGTCTGAATCGCCACGGGGCGGCCGCTGGTGACCGCGCCGGTGGGACTTGCTCCGGAATCCACAAAATTCACCCGGTCCCAAACCTGGCGAACCTTGTTATTCCAGCTCACTCGTTGCCGGGCGCCTTGATAGTGGTCAGACGCAGACTCAACGGCATGCCGGTGCGCCGGGTTATAGAGATGATCCTGATAATCCTTCACCATCCGCCGCGCGTCGAATTGGGGCGAGATGTTCATGATGCACTGTTTCACTCTCCGGATCCATTCGCTCGGAGTGCCTGAACGTTGTGCGTAAAAGGTCGGCACAATTTCTTTTTCGAGAAGGTAATAGATGTTGCTCGCGTGAATCGCATCCTGCTCCTCAGAGTAGGGCTCGCGATCTCCAATTGCCCAGCAACCCGACTCCTCATAAGCTTCGTCGAACCACCCATCGAGGACGCTCAGATTCAGCACGCCGTTCATCGCGGCCTTCATCCCGCTGGTGCCGCAAGCTTCTTCGCCGCGCCGCGGAGTGTTCAACCACAGGTCCACGCCCTGCACCAGTTCGCGCGCCACCTTCATGTCGTAGTCCTCGACGAACACCACATGCTTCCACAGATCCGCATCGCGTGACAGTTGCACAATCTCGCGAATGAACCCCTTTCCGGGCGTATCCCTGGGATGCGCCTTGCCGGCAATGATGACCTGCACCGGTTGTTCGGGATGGCACAGAATCTTCTTCAGCCGGTCGATATCCCGGAAGAGCAACGTGGCGCGCTTATAGGTGGCAAACCGCCGCGCAAAGCCGATTGTCAGTGCATTGGGATCGAGGACCTCCGCTGAATAACGGACCTCCGAGGCCGCTGCCTTGCGCCGTGATGCAGATGCCGTTTGCCGGTCGCGGATGAATGAGATCAGGCGGCGTTTCCTGCGCCGGTGCGTCTCCTGCAATTCTTCGTCGGGAATGGAACTGACCTGCTTCCACACTTCCTTATCGGTCCAACGCTCGCGCCAGTCCGGCGACAGGTACTGATCGTATAACTCCGCCAAGTCGCCGTTGAGCCAGCTCGGCAGGTGAACGCCATTCGTCACCGACGTGATGGGCGTTTCCCAACTCGGCAGTAGCGGCCAGAGATCCGACCACATCTCCTGCGAGACATGCTGGTGCAGTTTGCTGACCGCATTGCGGTAGGCCGAACAATTGAGCGCCAGAATCGCCATGGAGAGCGGTTCGCCCTGATCGTAAGGATTGCGGCGCCCCAGTGCCATGAAACGATCGAGTGGGATACCCGCCTCGCCGCAATAGCGGTCGAAGTAATGACGCATCATGCCCGGATCGAAAAGATCGATCCCCGCAGGAACCGGCGTATGGGTAGTGAAGACGTTGTTGTTTCGGGTCGCCTCCAGCGCCTCGTCGAAATTGAGTTTCTCCTTCGACATCAGCAGACGGATACGTTCCACGGCCAGGAATGCCGAATGTCCTTCGTTCATGTGGAAGACGGTCGGATTGAGGCCCAACGCGTCGAGCGCGCGAGTCCCGCCGATGCCCAGCACGATCTCCTGCCGAATGCGCGTATCGTTGTCGCCGCCATAGAGTTGGGCCGTGATCGCGCGATCTTCCGCGCGGTCATTGGCCGGAATGTTGGTGTCGAGCAGATACAGCTTCACGCGACCAACATCCATGGACCAGACCTTGATTGCGACAGGCCCGCCCGGTAACTGCACTTCCACTCTGATCTTATTGCCTTGGGCGTCGAGCGCCGGCTGGATGGGCAGCGTGTAGAAATCGTTATCCAGGTAGCGCTCCTGCTGCCAGCCATCGGGATTCAGAAACTGGCGGAAGTATCCTTGCTGATACAGCAGCGCGATTGCCGACGAGCGGGATATCGCAGTCGCTCGCCGATTTCAGATGATCGCCGGAAAGGATGCCGAGGCCGCCGGAATAAATGGGCAGGCATTCGGTGAGCCCGTACTCCATCGAGAAGTAAGCGATCAGTTTCCCTTCCGCTTCGGGCGGCACGGGACGCCTGATGTGGTCGTCGAATCGCTCGCAGGCGTGGGCATAAAGGGCGAGATAGCGCGGTTCGGTAGCGGCGCGGTTGAGCGTGGTTTGCGAAACACGACCCAGCATCGCTACCGGATTGTAGCCGCACTCCTTCCACATAGCCGGATCCAGCCGTCGGAAAAGCGCCCGGATCGTCGGCTCCCAACTCCAGAGAATGTTGTAAGCCAGTTCTGGCAGTCTCAATAGTGCTTTGGGTACATCGGGACGAACCAGGAACTCCTGTTTGGGACGAATTGTGAAAGCCATTTAATAATGTACGCCCATCTGCAGGGAGGAGCATCATCCATATTCGCGCACTTACACCCACGTATTCAAGTCGCGAGGGCTTTCTTTGGAGTTGTGATGGTACCTGAACGGATGGTACTCGCCTCACGCGAGCTTGATCGTCTTCGCGTTCTTGAAAAATTCCGGGTCGAACTGCAAGCCCATGCCAGGACCCGTAGGAACCGGAATGACCCCGTTCTTGATCTGGAAGTTCGGTGAGTACCAGGATTCTTTCTTCGGAGGCTTCCGGGAGACGTACTCCATCCACGGCCCGATGTTCGGGGTGGTGGCGGCGAATTGTAAAATGTTTACCGACGCCGCGCCGGTCTGCGTGTCGTGCGGGCAGATCCACATGTTCGCCTTGCGCGCCATTCTCGCTACCCGCGCCGCGCGAATGAAGCCGCCATTGTAATTCAAGTCGGGCTGCACCACGTCCATAACTTTGTTGTCGATCATCCATTGAAAGAGCCACAGACTGGAATCCTGCTCACCGAACGCGATCTTCATTTCGAGCGCGTCCGCGACCCTCTTCGTCTCGCTCAACTCCTCCCACGGACACGGCTCTTCAAACCACAAATACTTCATGTCCTGAAGCCGTTTGCCGATTTCAATCGCATTTTTTGAATCGTAGGAGCCATTGGCGTCGGCCATAAGCGTGACCTTGCCGGCGAGCTTCTTCTGGGCGAGTTCCAACATCTTGTCGGTCCGCTCCGGATAGGCATCCCGATTGTCACTCATGCGGCCGCCAATCTTGAACTTCACGGCTTTGGCCCCCGTATTCTCGACGCCGCGCACGTAGACTTCGACTTCTTCCTCCGCGGTGGTGTCCCGGCCCGAACCTGAAAGGTATACCGGGATCTCCTTGCGCAGAATACCACCCATGAGTTCGCCGACTGGCTTCTTCAGCTGCTTGCCCATCAGGTCGAACAGGCTCTGCTCGATATAAGCGACCGGGCACCAGAACTCCTGCCCGGCCAGTTTGTAGTTGGAATTAGTGGCGTAGACTTCGTCGACGAGATGTTCCAGGTCACGCGCGTCCTTGCCGATGAAGTGCGGCATGACGCGGTGGGCCAGAATCTGAACATAGTCGACGATATCTTTGGTTTGTATAAGGCCTTCGGCGCCATCGGACGAACGGGTGCGAAGGAAGTACTGTCCATACGCTTCGAGGAGTTCAATGGACGAGATCTTCACCGGAGCATCGAAGAACTTGTGGAGGTTGAAGACTGGCTTCTTATAGTCCTGTATTTCGGACTCCATGTCGGAAGCGCCCCAGGCGCGCATAGCCTGGCGGGTAAACAGGGCACCGCCGGCAGTGGCCCTCAAAAAGTCGCGACGATTCATACTAGAGACTATACATCCACGCGCAGCGCGTGGAAAGCCACGCCGTCTGACACCTCGCGCGCGATTGCAGGTGATATTTGCCACAACGGAGCCACTGTCAGTCTGCACCACCGCGGCACCTTCAGTCCCGCTTGATGGATGCAACCACTGGCCCGGCGACCGGCACCGGTCCGATTCCCGGAATGAAGAAGAAGCCCCCAAGAGCCGCCCCGTAAGGGCCCGAGTTTCCCCGAATACTTCATACGATCCCCGGTGTTGTGGTTTCCCGTCACATGCTCATTGGTGTGATAATCTTTGCCTATGATCGAGATCTTGGTCACATCAATGCCAACTTGACGAAGCAATGCCACGTCGCCGGTGGCGTGTTCATGAGATTGGTAAACAGCTACGGTAGAGTTCGTTTCCATCGTATGTCCCAATTGCGGTGGATCCGCCGTTTGCTAAATGCACGCCTTGGAGCGAAGGAAATCAGAGTGTTCTGAGCAGTCCGCAGAGCTGCCTGCAGCAGTTCGTGTCGACATTCGGACACGAGTTGGCGTGGCGCTGTGGTCCACCGTCGTTTTGCGTGTGCTGTTATTGGCGATCGGCGCTGGCGTGGCATCAGTATTTTAAGTAGCCGACAGGCTAACGGTTGGAAGTGCGACCCCAGCGCTGACCGATGGTCCTCATGCAATCGCCGATCCCAATCTGGCGGGCCGGCGGCCCACGAACCAGTCAGCCATGAGCGTCGCAACAATCCGAGGACTCTGTTGCATTCGGTACGTGGACCGTTTGCCGCGCGAGAAGGGTGTTGCTTCTGTCAGGCTTGATTTTATTTTCGGCGTGACGAACCGACCAGAGCGTCATGCGATTCAGCAGCCCGTCGCGCAAGACCAGCGTGTGGAACAGGACGGCGCCCAGATGGGTCAGAAAGGTTAGAAATAGCAGATAGGCGAGTATCGTGTGCGTTCTGCGCAGCGTCGCGTACAGTACGGGGCTCGCCGGGAGAATCGGTGGCAGGTGAACCTCACCGAACATGACGATAGGATAGTTCCCGGCCGACAGCATGGCCCAGCCCACGATCGGCAAGGCGAGGAACAGAGTGTAAAGCAAGCGCTCAGAAAGCTTCGCCATAACTCGTTCTAAGTGCAACATGGTCAATGGAGGTTCGGGTGGGTTAGTCAACCAGCGCGTGACCAATCGGACGACCCCCAGAGTTAGAATCAGGATTCCCAGCGGCTGGTGGATGGATACGAGCAGATGGTAGCTTCCAAGCGATGAGACCATCGAGACGCCGATGAACAGCATCGTGAGCTTTCCGCAAGGCTGCATGAAATCTGGTCGGCATAGTTGTTAACGTCGTTCTTCGGCCGGGTATACCGGGGAGGAGGAATGGCAATGCGCAGCAATAGCCGGGCACTCACAATCGATGAAGTCCGCGCCCGCTTCGAGGAGTGGAGAAAGAATCGTCAGGGGAAGAGCCCTATACCCGACGAGTTGTGGTCGGCGGCTGCCCAACTGGCCCGGAAGGATGGCATCAATCGAACGGCTGCCGAACTCCACCTCGACGGCGGCAAACTGAAACGGCTGATGGGAGCGAAAGCAACTTCTGGAAAACCGGCCCCAACGTTCGTGGAACTTCTGACTCCTCGGGCAATCTCTGTTCCGGAATGTACGATTGAACTGGAAGGGCGGCGTGGCACGGTACGAATCCAGTTAAAGGGTGCTTCGACATCGGATCTTGCAGTGCTGAGCCGGGCGTTGTGGGAGGCCACGTCCTGATCCAGATCACGCCACAGATGCGCATCCTGGTGGCGATCGAGTCGATCGACGGGCGCAATTATGCGCCGTCCATAGATATGCGGAGTTGTGGGAATCCGGGGCTCGCGATTTCCGGATTTTGTTCACTGTAGACGGTCTGACCGGAACATCGAACGCCGCATAACGTAGGCTTTCGGAAAGCCGCCTGACTGGCGGCCCAGAAAGGACTACATGGACATTTCCGAACTTCTGTCACACCCCCATCACATGAATCCGGGGAGTGCAGCTCGTTATCTTGAAGGTTTCGCCACCGCACTGGCGGGGGTCGGCCACACTGCGTTGACGATCAGTGGCTACCTGGATTCTGCAATTCACTTCGGTGGATGGTTGGAAGCGAGTGGCCTTGACTTCGCAAACATGAATGAACAGACCATTGGGGCATTCGGAGCACATCGTTGCGATTGCCCTGGAGGCCGCCCGGGCATGGGAGTTTCGCGAGCCTACACAAAACGTGTTCAGAGGTTCGCGGATTCTTTACGGCAACAGGGCGTCATCGCGACGCTTCCGCGATCAACGGTCGTAACTCCTTCACCCCTGACCGGCTTCCGGGATTGGCTCCTGCGGCATCGAGGACTGGCGCCGGTTACTGTGGAGCGCCACGAACGCCTGATCACACGAATGCTGCCGGCGCTCGGCACGGACGTGGGTGCATACAACGCAGCCTCGGTGCGCACAGTCATCCTGGGCCAGATACGCGGCTGTCGGCCCGCTCAAGCTAAAACGATCGTTGGAGCGCTTCGCATCTATTTACGATTCCTCGCCATGAATGGCTCATGTCAACCTGGTCTCGACCATATGCTGCCGACCGTGGCGGAGTGGAAGCTTTCCTCTCTTCCACGGTACCTGGACGCCAATCAAGCGGCCCGGCTTATTGACTCGTGTAGCAAAGACGGACCGCAAGGTTTGCGGGACCGAGCGATCGTATTATTGCTGCTCCGGCTTGGGCTTCGTGCCGGCGACATTGCGGGCATGCGTCCAACAGATATCGATTGGCAGGATGGCACGCTATTGGTGCGAGGGAAGGGACGTAGGGATGTCCGTTTGCCTCTACCACAGGATGCCGGAGACGCGGTTCTGGATTACATAGACCATGCACGCCCCCAGGTTGCCATTGACCGCGTGTTCCTCTGTTTAAATGCACCATTCCGCCCAATCCGAGCGGGAATGATTGTTTCTGGTATCGTTCGTGCTGCACTACGGCGTGCTGGGATCGAGAACCCCCCCTCGCATGGCGCAAATCTGCTCCGGCACACGGTCGCAACGATGATGCTACGGGGCGGGGCCACATTGGACACGATCGGAACGGTTCTGAGACATAAGTCGCCGGATACGACGGCACACTATGCAAAGGTCGATATCGCCGCCCTCCAGGAGATCGCGCAACCTTGGCCAGAGGAGAGCCGATCATGCTGAGCGATGCTGTCAATCGTCACATCGAGCTCTATCGGAGTATGGGGTTCAAGTACAAGATCCAGGCCTACATGCTCCACAGTTTTGCTGATTTCGCCGAAAGCCGATCTCAGCAGTTCATCCAAACGGATACCGTTTTGGAATGGGCCAAAAGCGCTCCGTCGCCCCGTCAACGCTATGATCGCCTGCTAACGGTTCGCCGCCTGGCCTGTTCACTCAATGCGGAAGACCAGCGACATCAGGTGCCTCCGATTGATGTCTTCGGCCACGCGCAAAAGAGGCGTCGGACCTGCCATATTTTTACTCAGGACGAACTCGATCGTCTTCTGCAAACCGCCGCACAACTCACATGCAGGAGATCGATACAGCCGGTGACATTCAAGGCAACATTGTCTCTGATCGCCTCCACTGGGCTCCGGGTCTCGGAGGCTTTGAAGCTCCAACTCTCGGATATTACTGAAAACGGACTGCTCATTCGGGCCACGAAATTCCAGAAGAGTCGTCTTGTTCCACTTCATCCGACCGCGAGTAGCGGATTACAGCAGTACCTCAACATCCGTGAACGAATGAAAACAACCGCGAACACGGTGTTCGTTTCCAAACACGGCACAGCGATTCCGTATCCCACGATGAATCAGACGTTTTTGCATCTGGCACGTACGGCTGGGCTACGCCCCGGTCCGGGGCTTGGTGGTTGCCGGATTCATGATCTACGCCATCGTGCCGACTCCCCGATCATGCCGACTTCTCACACGGCGCCCTTGTAGGAGGTGCCCGCGGGGAGTTAAGAGTCGGCATAATCAGAGGCTCTCCAGGAAGGTCAGCAGTTGGTCGTCGGGCCGGTATCGTCCTGGTTTGACCCCAAGGGGCGGGGTGCGCGAGAGCGCTTTTTCCTTCAACTTCATATCGGCATGAAGATAAATCTGAGTTGTCTCGACGGATTCGTGCCCAAGCCAGAGGGCAATAACAGAACGGTCGACCCCATTCTGGAGAAGGTCCATGGCAGCGGAATGTCGCAGCGCATGTGGGCTTACGTTCTTCCGCTTGAGGGATTGGCATTTTCCTGCGGCGATGGAGATGTATTTCTCGACCAAGCGTTCAATGGCATCGCGGCTGAGCTTTCCGCCTCGGATGCTGGCAAAAAGCGGATCGTCCGGACGACCATGGCGCTCCCGCATCCAGACTTTCAGCATTTTTACCGTTTCTGGGCGGAGAGGCGTGCACCGATGTTTTCTGCCCTTCCCCTGGCAGTGAACATGCGCACCCGTTCCCAAGACAACGTCCTGGCAAGTCAGGCTTATCAACTCGGAGACCCGGAGGCCCGTCTGCACGGTGAGCAGAAGCAAGGCCCGGTCGCGGCGCCCTATCCAGGTGGAAAGATCGGCTGACCCCAGAAGGGCGTCGATCTCCTCCCGATTCAGAAATTCGATGGGCCGTCGTTCGTGGCGTTTAGTAGGCATCGCGAGGATTCGCTGACAAAGTAACGCATGGGCCGGTTCCTCGAAAGCCACGTACTGAAAGAAAGAATGAATCGCTGCCAGGCGTATGTTTCGGGTGCGAGCGCTATTCTTTCGGCGCTTCTCGAGATGATCGAGAAAATCACCAATGAAGGACGCATTCAAATCCTCGATCGTGAGATTCGAGGGTGCTTTACTGAGCCGTTCTTTTGCAAAATGGAAGAGCAGACGGAAGGAATCGCGATACCCCGCGACTGTATTGGGACTTGCTCGCTGTTGTCGAAGCAGTCGATCTGTAAAGAATGCTTGAAGCAGAGAAGGAAGGCCGGTAGCCACTATCGTCGGGCCTCCTTCCCCTTGTCCAGGAGACGAGCCGTCGCCAACTGAAGGAGTTCAGGCACCGCCTCCAGGTACCAATACGTTTCATTTATATGGACGTGTCCGAGGTAGGTGGCTAGCTTCGGGAGTTCTCGTTCCACATCGAGTCCCTGTCGATACCACCGGACCAATGTGAGAGCGGCAAATCGGTGACGCATGTCATGGAGTCGGGGACCACGTCCGTGGCCCTTTGCCATCCGACGGAAACCGAGTTGTTGAGATAGCTTGGCGAAGGTGTAGCGCGCTATCCATTCTGTGATCCGCGTGCCACGCTCCGAGATGAAGAAGGCTTGGCTCGGTGGCGTGCGTACGACCCGATCTCTCTTTTTGGCGTATTCTTTCAGTCTGCACACCGTAGATGAATGAACCGGCACGTGGCGCGACTTGCCAAACTTTGTGCGGCGTATGGTGAGAATTCCTTGTTCGAGGTCCACATCTGACTTGTCCAGATGTAAAGCCTCATTCACCCGCATTCCAGTCACTACGAGAAGGCCGAAGAGAGTGGTGTAGGTTGGGGCACGAAGTCCTTTCGGCGATGGAAGCTGCGTTGCGCTGCGGAGCAGGTTCGCTATCTCTTCGTCACTATAGATGTGTGGCGTCTTTCGTTGATACCGATGGGGAAGAAGCCCAGGAGCGGGAACCTCTGTTCGAGGTTCCATCGCACTGTGCCACGCGGCAAAGCGCCGGACCATACCTAAACGCCAAGCCCACGTGTAAGGCTGAGCGTCCGCCGGTTGGGTCGCCCAGCGGAGCGCCAACTCCTTCGTGATGTAGGAGGCACCTTCGATATTGAGGAAGGCGATAAAGTTTCGCAAACAGCCAGCCACTTCCCGGAGTTCGAACCCAAGAGCGCGTCGAGTCGCGATGTATTCGTTCAATGCCAGGTCGAGCGAGTTCATCGTCCGCCTCCAACGCTGGGCCAAGGGTGCGCCAGTGTGCGCAGACCATCGAAGTCGAGCTTGGCGTAGATTTCGGTTGTGTTGGGGGTTCGATGTCGAAGGACTTCTCCGATTTCATTCATGCTTGCACCAGAACGAAGCATCGTCGTTGCGAGACTGTGCCTTAGCACATGGGCTCCCCTCATTGCCGGATGTAAATCCGCTCGATCGAGCGCCCGGCGAACAATCGTACTTAATGTCGAGGGTCCAGCAAAGCCAGAACGCGGCGCTTTCATGCAAACGAACACGCGCCGCGTTTTGCAGGGGGGACGATCCATGCGCAGATAGGATGTGAGGGCTTCCCCGACGTCGACCGGCAAGGGCATCCGATCGTGCAATAACCCCTTACCTCGAATGAGCAACTCACCGGCTCGCCAGTCGATGTCATCGAGTTGCAGGGACACGACTTCTCCGGCACGAAGGCCGAGGCGGGACAACAAGAGAAGGATGGCGTAATCGCGGCGGCCGGTGCCGGTTAGACGATTGCAAGTACCAAGCACACGTTCAACCTGATCGGGGCTCAGGTACTTGGGTATGGTGGAGAGGCGACGATCGGCGACGGAAGGCACCGAAAGAGCCAGATTAACCTGCAGTTCCCCGTTTTGAAAAAGGAAGCGGAAGAAAGAGCGGAAAGCGGCCGTGACCAGTTGTGCCCTTCGGGGGCTCATGGTCGGTGCATGCCGCAAAATAAAGTTCGAAACATCAGATGATGTGACTTCACGTAGGAATAACGGTTTCTCTCGAAATCGTTCCATCAGAAACTTGCGAATGCATGGCAGGTAATTGATGACTGTTGCGGCAGCTAGCCCGCGCTCGGACCGCAAATGCTTTTCGTATCGTGTCAGAATGGCGGCCAATGGCGAGTCATCGCAAGTCGGAGTCGGATGGGAAATCACCTCACGCTTTCGAAGATGATCCAGAAACTGCAAAAGTGTTTCTCGATTCCCCCTGTGGACTCGGCCGGTACGCCGCTTGTAAGCAATGAATCTTGCAACAAGCTCTTCGTCGACGTCTCCGATTGACGATCGTCGTCGTTCCACCCAATGGCCAAAACCCGCGAGCAAACATAGTTTCGACTGTACGGTCGACTTGGTATATCCGTTTTCAACCAGGGAGGTTGCAAACGGCGCGAGGTGCGGCACCAATGGGTTGTCTCGAGGGTGTCGGTCTGTTTCGAGGCGTTCAAAAGTATCTTTCGGCATTGATCTTCTCCTCCTCTAGCTTCATGCCAGCAGCGAGAAGACCTCCGGATTATGCCGACTTTCAATCGGTAACCACCTGCGAAACTACGTGCTGGAAGCCACGCAGGCGAATCCCGTTGGAGACATTCGGCATGACCGGGGAGTCGGCACGATGGCGAAGATCGTAGGGGCGCGGTCCAACGCGGCCTTTCTCTGGCTTTAATCCGGCCTTTTCAAACAACCCGTGAATCGTGCTTTGCGCAGTGCTCACCGGCAACACTCGTCGATTAATTCCAACGAAGAATCGAGCTTCAGGTCCAGACGGGGCGTACTCCACTCGATCGGTCAAGTACCGTCTTAACTCACGCAATAGTGTGCGATGGAAAGGAACCCACCGCGCGCGCCCTTTGAACGTTTCAATAAAGAGAACGCCGGTTTCTGTGTCCACATCCTGCATACGGAGTCGCAGCGCCTCTCCGAAACGAATGCCCGTGCAATAAAGGACGAGTACCAACGCCCTATACAGGTTTGCTCGAAATACAGGGCGACTGAGGTCTGCGCAGAGTGCGAGCAATTTCACAATGTCACTCTCGGAAAGGTGGTGCGGTACGAAACTCGATGCTGTCGGAAGTCGCGGCCAACGCGGCTCAGTGATGCGGAGATGAGGGACTCGCCGTAGATAGGCGAAGAGTTGTCGGAGGACCGCTGCATCCATCGAAACGCTCACCGGCTTCCGGTCTGGCTTACTGGACAACCAAGCAATGGCAGCCCGATCAAGCTGCCAGTTTCGATCTTTGCCGGCATAGCTGATGAGAAACTGGTCGAACTCGCGCAACGCAAACTCAGCGCGTCGATATCCGTAACCAAGGCTCCGCTTGAACTGAAGAAAGCCGTGCAACTCCCCGGCTATCGGGCCGAAGAAGGTCTTATTCATCGTGGCACCGGCAATCCTACGCTGCGCAGTCGCCGTAATGCTACCCGCACGTAGACGGACGTGGACGAACAACTGCGGTGCCCCAAGATCTCGCTGACTATCTTTAGATTTGCGCCGAGATCAACTTGCCTACTCGCGTGGCTATGACGAAAAGCGTGAGCCCCGATTATTTTGGCCGAAACACCAGCCTTGGTTGCATACAGTCGGATACGGTGACGAATCGCGCCGCTGGTTATCGGCTTGTAAGGCATGCGTTTACTCAGGAATAGTCGATCCGTGCCCTTGGCGGGTGGACGCTCCCACCGAAGGTAAACGGTTAACGCCCTTGCCACTGGTGGCAACAGTGGCAATTCGATGCGCACGTTGGTCTTCGGCCGGCGTGCTATGAGGATGCCAGCCTGCCAGTCAAGATCCTCCATCCGCAGACCTAACACTTCGGCCGCGCCCATGCCATACGTTGCAAGAAGCAGCAGCATTGCAAAATCGCGTTTGCCCGGCGGTTCGGAGCGATCTATGACTTGCAGAATGCGCCTCACATCTTGCCACGGTAGAGTTCGTGGCGGTCTCGCAGAAATGCGAAACCTGGGCGCCATTATGCCTCTCGCCAGATCTGTCTGCAGCCGTCCGGTAGTATGCAGAAACCGGAGGAATGCCCGTAATGAACTGCAAATGTCGACGACCTTGGCCTTCGAAAGATGTTCGGCGGACTTCTGGATAAACCGGTCGATGTCGATCAACGCGATCCTTGCCAGCGTGAGCCGCCGGTGTTGTAGATGTCTAAGGAGTTGCTGGACCGTATCGGTGTCCCGCTTCAATGAACCTTCGGAAACTCCGCTGTGGGCTCGGCGATATTCACGGTACTCATTCAACAGAGGCGACAGAGATGGCGTCGCCGGCGCGCTACTCCACGCCGGAACAGCGATACCGAGAGATCGCGTGGCGCAGGCCCATGCATGTATCGCACTTCGTGCCGCGTCCTGATACTTAAGTGCGCTCCGCCTTCCCTTCAATCTGGGTCCGGCATACCTTCGCATAAAGAGTCGCGCTCCTGCTAATGACAGTTGATCTGGCTCAATCAGCTCGCGTTGGTCGCAGTAACGCCTAAATCGGCGTATCCAATTCAGGTAAACCTGGATCGTGTTCCAAGAAAGATTGCCTCGGCGCCATAGCGCAACCACTGCACGTTCGCGGTCGTCACGAACTTTCACCTTCATATCATCTTCGACGCGCAGATGAGCGCATACGCGCAAGGGAACTCGGAATTATCAAGAGATTGTGACGATAAAACGCCCTGCTGACGGGCTCCCGAAGATCGCTCTGGATAAAGCCAGAGTCGAGATAATGAGCCTTATCTGGTCAGCCAGATAAGGCTCACGTTCGGCGCAAGATGTACGATTTGCATCAGGCGCATCGCTCACCCATTGCAGCGGAAGCGCTGGAACGCATCGGCCAGTTGTATGGGATCGAAAAGGAGATCCGCGGACGATTACCCGCCGAGCGACAACAGATAAGAACCGAGCGGGCGCGACCGTTGCTTGACTCCATGCAGACTTGGTTTAAAACAACGTTGGCGAAACTGTCCCAAAAATCAGATGTAGCTTTGGCAATCAACTACGCGCTCGGACGCTGGGCGGCGCTGGTGCGATACTGCGACGACGGGAATATCGAGATCGATAACAACGCAGCAGAGCGAGCATTACGCGCTGTCGCTCTCGGTCGCAAGAATTATTTGTTCGCCGGCTCGGATGCCGGCGGGGAGCGCGCGGCTGCGATTTACAGCCTAATCGGCTCGGCGAAACTGAACGGGATCGATCCGGAGGCTTATATGACTACGGTGCTGCGACGCATCGCCGATCATCCGATCAACCGGATCGAGGAACTGCTGCCTTGGAACCTCTTTCCGGCAGCCTCGACCGCCGAGGCCGCGTGACTGTCAAAAATGCCTCAATTAGATTCGTGTCCACAAACGTCAATTGTGGACACGATCCGGAATGACACAGGGAACTGAACGATGACCTGGCAACTACTCGATTCGAAGCTCCTAACATCGTCGGCATACGATTCCGAGAACTACATCCTGTACTTGCGATTCCAAAGCGGCGACGTCTACCGCTACTTCGACTTTCCGCCCGAGCAATACCGGCAGTTCCTCGACGCCGCGTCCCGAGGCCGCTACTTCCTTGCCAAGATCCGGAACCAGTTCCGGTATGAGCGACTCGCACGACTTCAAGCGGCCTAATCCACTCCTCCCTCACCATCAAAATTCGCGGAAACTAAAGACGGCCTTCAGCGGACGCTTACGTAAGACAAAGGCCCGCACATGCAGGTTCTCGACGCTTAGCCCGTTACTCTTTGTCAAACCTGAGGCTAATGCGCGAGGCGTTGCGGATTCAGGAGACTCACAACGAAAGCGCCTGAATAATCTTCATGTCAATTCAATTAGCGTGCCCGGCTAGCAGGCCCCGTGAGTTCTATCGGGCAAACTCGGGTAAGATAATTAGTACTCAGCTACAAGGTGCAAATCTAGGAGGTTCAATACCTTAGCTTAGTCCGCGGACTGGCAGGAACCCACGGACCCTCATTGATTAAATCTGACCTATTGATTCTAAAGTGGCGGTGAGGGTGAGATTCGAACTCACGGAACCCGTAAAGGTTCAACGGTTTTCGAGACCGCCGCATTCGACCACTCTGCCACCTCACCGCGTCTAACCCACCTAGTTCCAACGAGTTGTGGTATATGTATCAATATTATACCGCCTTTTGGCTTCGCACCGCTATCATTGTCCCATTTTACTCCGCTCTCATTCGCTGGCGGCGTCGGATTCATATTATCATTGACCCCTGGTCAGCTGATTGACTGCTCGCCACTTCGCATCATCGTGGTAGTGCTGCTCTATGTCCCATCGGAGCAATATCAGCAGTTTCTTCAGGCAGAGTCTCGGGGCCGCTACTTCCTCTCCAACATCCGCAACCAATTCCGCTACGAACGCCTCGCACGACTCCGGGCCGCCTGATCTCCTGAATTCCTGTCACATTTTCCCACCATCGCTTTTGTGCCATTTGCGCCTGACCTATTTCAACCAGCTATAGGGTATTTCAGCCTGAAATAGGGTCGCCTGATCCCCGTTCTTCCATTTGCCAGCTCATTTTCGATTGAAAGTAAAGGCGCCCTTCGCCAAACGCTTACATTCCAACCAACCCTTTTGCAAGGGTCTAGCGGCTGTGCGCGGACCTAGCGGTACCGGCTACATCACGCCGAATGGACGCATCGCGATTCGCGGGGAAGAATGGAATTTTGGAATGCCATTCCAGGGCTTTGGAGTTTCCGTGGCGGCCTCGCACCCGTCCGCCAAGCGGATTCCAGGGCCGGATTCGTCAACAAAAACCGGTGCAATCCGAATCCCAATGATCTTCAACTCGACAAAGGGGTTCTCCGGTCCTCGCTGCGCTGATCTTGTCGCGCCAAATAGGGACCATATAGACCCGCACGAGCCGTCCGCCGCCAAGAGCGTGCCTGGTTTCCTGGATTCTTGTCGATATCGGCGACTACCCACGAAGAGCTCCCATCATTGGGGCACCAAGCAACCGAAGCACCGCTTGGATCTAC
This sequence comes from Terriglobia bacterium, assembly GCA_963777595.1. Lineage (GTDB taxonomy): Bacteria > Acidobacteriota > Terriglobia > Bryobacterales > Bryobacteraceae > CAVVFX01. Next base: position 52,762 of record CAVZRE010000011.1, on the reverse strand, counting down.
AATCCGCGCCGGATCGATCAAGCTGTATTGTGCCGGCACGGAGAATGTAGCCCAATAGCTATTCATTGCCGCGTGCCCCCGTATTTCGGTGGAGAATACGGGGCCATCGGACATTGCCCCGCCGGTACTCGAAAATAGAACACAATCAACATTCAATCGCTCGTACTCGACAAACACTTCTGAGAAATGAGATTCCATACCAAGCGCACAGCCAAAGACGAAACCTTCGATCTCAAAAGTAACAGGATCAGCCCCTGGGGTATACATGAATGAAACTTTGGTGTTTGACAGCATACGCTCGTCATATCGCGTTATCAGAGCGCCCTTATCTGAAATCACATACAGGCTGTTGTGAGGCCGATTTGGATGCGTGAGTCGATGAACTGAGCCAATGACTGTCCAGAGGCCGAGTTCGCGGGCCAACTTCCGGGTCTCATCTAGTTGCTCTCGCAGCACAGCCCATTCGAAACGGTTCCAATCCGCTGGACCAATATTGTGGGGACCCGTGCCAGACATCACACGCTTGTTAGGTGAACACGTAGCGCCCTCAGCGAATTGAATGAGCTTAGCGCCGCTTACACGTGCTTCCTGCATCACACGCCTTATCTCACGGCCACTCTCACGCAGGCTTTCTCTATCACGAGGGTCGTCGGGTACGACGGTCTGCGCTACCGCGAGGCGCAGGCGATTGACTTCAGGAATTAGATTCTCTTGCGACTTAGCAAGTATGAGGCTTCGGGCGGTCGTATAAGACTCGCCAGTCTTCGCAACGCGAGATCGCACCTTGCGCTTAAAGTTTGCGTTCTTTGTCATCTGTTTGGCCTTTCAGTCCCGGAACAAGTTCCCCAGCAACCGCATCCAAGACGGTCGGACCTAAACAGCGACCCTGAGAATGATTCCCTTTGCCTCCGGTCAAAACTGCGCTGGGGGCAGTTCATGGAGGTTGGGCGTAGGGCGCGCCAGATAAAGATTAGCCGATTCGTGTCATGGCTGTCAAACTCCGCGACAACTCCCCGACAACTCCGGCCGCGAATGACGGCGACGGCGAATCGCGAAAGTGTAACGCTTGATCAAGATCGGGTGCGGCGGTGTTGTCGAAAACAAGTTTTTGCGTCATTTGCAAACGAAGGCGTCAAATGTTGTAACGGGAAGCAGCATCAGGAGGGCTGTATCCGGCCAGTGCGCAAATGGCCGCTACGGTTTGCTTATTCGCGCCGACTGCGCTCGCATCTAAGGATATGCTACGCAAACTCAGGTATCCTGTTATTCGTCGGACCAATTGGAGGCCCTATGCGCTTGACGCTCGCGCTTCTCCTTTTCCTCGCGACAGCTCGCGGCGAAGAGCCGCTGCTGCTGCAACAACCCACCATGAACAAGACCCATATCGTGTTCGTCTATGCGGGGGACCTTTGGACCGTTCCCCGGGAAGGCGGCGACGCGGTGCGTCTCACCAGCGGAGCGGGGAACAAAACCGATCCGGCTTTTTCTCCCGACGGGACGAGCATCGCCTTCACCGGCGAGTACGACGGCAACATCGACGTATTCACGATTCCCGCATCGGGCGGTATGCCGAAGCGGTTAACGTGGCACCCATCGCCCGACCGCGTCACGGGCTGGACGCCGGATGGCAAGCGCATTCTCTTTTCCTCGACGCGAAGCGCATATTCGCGTTTCTCAGAGATCTTCAGCGTGCCCGCTGGGGGAGGGCTGGAAGAGAAGCTTCCGCTGCCGAGCGGCTACTATGCGTCGATTTCATCCGACGGGCAATCGATCGCCTATGAGCCCATCCGCCGCGCCTTTCTTATGTGGAAGAAATACCGTGGAGGCACGACTGCGCACATTTGGTTGGCTAAGCTTTCCGACAGTTCAATCACCAGGATTCCCCGGACCAATTCGAACGACTACAATCCTATGTGGGCCGGAGACCGTGTTTATTTCCTCTCCGATCGCAACGGCCCATTCACGCTGTTCTCTTACGACCTGAAGAACAATGCGGTGCACGAGGCGATCGCCAACCCCGGTTTGGACATCAAGTCCGCGTCGGTCGGACCGGACGGGATCGTCTACGAGCAGTTCGGTGGAATCTATCTCTACAGCCTCAAAACGGGCAAAACCAAGCAGGTCCCCATCCGCGTACGCGGCGATTTCGCTGAACTCCGCGCAAAGTTCACCAACGTGGGGAGGGCACTGGGCTCGCCGGCTATCTCGCCCAATGGCGTTCGCGCCGTGTTCGCGGCTCGCGGTGAAATCATCACGGTGCCGGCGGAGAAGGGTGATCCGCGCAACCTGACGAACACACCCGGAGTGATGGAGCGCGATCCGCAATGGTCCCCCGACGGCAAAAGCATCGCCTACCTTTCGGACGAATCGCGGGAATACGCTCTTCACATTCATCCCCAAAGCGGGCCCGGAGAGGTGACAAAAATCGAATTGAAGCCGGGTTTCTATCAAGGGATGAGTTATTCGCCGGACAGCAAGAAAATCTCGCTGGTGGACAGCCTCGGGCGGCTTTGGTACGTGGATCTCGCGACCAAAAAGCAAGTGCAAGTGGACCAGGACACCTATCAGATGCGAACCGCCAATATTGAGGGCAGATGGTCGCCGGATAGCAAGTGGCTGGCGTATTCGAAGGTGTTATCCAACCAGTTGAGCGCGATTCATCTTTATTCCATCGCGGACGGGAAATCCACGCAGGTCACCGACGGGCTGAGCGATGCCGTCAACCCTGTCTTCGATAACGGCGGCAAGTACATTTACTTCACGGCGAGCACCAATTCCGGTGAGGGACTTGGACTCGATATCCATGTGATCGAGAGCGCAGTGACCAGTTCTATTTACCTGATTGTTCTCGACAAGACACAGCCTTCACCGTTTGCTCCGGAGAGCGATGAGGAGAAGACAGGCGCGAGCAAACAGCCCGGCGACGAGGCCAAGGTGGAGGAAAGGGAACCCGGTTCCGAGAAGCCCAAGCCGGCCGACGCATCGAAGCCGATTCAGGGGCCTGTGCAGGTGAAGGTCGATCTGGACGGAATCGATCAGCGCATCCTTGCTATGCCCATGCCGCCCCGGCGTTATGCCGGCCTGCAGGTGGGGAAGGCGGGGATTCTGCTTGCGCTGGAAGCACCGGCGCCTCCGACTGAGTTCACGCCCGGGATGCCGTTCGGCTTGACCGTACACCGCTATGATTTCAAGACACGCAAAAGCGACGTGCCGCTGACCGGAGCTAACGGATTCCAGATGTCGTTTTCCGGCGAGAAGGCGGTTTATCGGCAGGGAGAGAACTGGTATATTGCGGCTCTCAGGCCGATAGCGAGCGGTCCTGGAGGAGGGCCGCCGGCCGCTTCCCCGGCGTCTGGTGGAGCCATGGGCGCATTGAAGACCGCCAATATCGAAGTGTTAGTCGACCCGGTTCAGGAGTGGAGGCAGATGTACCACGAAGCGTGGCGCGTAGAACGCGACTGGTTTTACGATCGCAACATTCACGGCCTGGATCTGAAGGAAGCGGAAAAGAAGTACGAGCCGTATCTCAGCGGCGTGGCTTCGCGACAAGACCTCACATATCTGTTCCAAGAGATGCTCGGCAATATGGTGGTCAGCCACATGGGAACTGGCGGAGGCGACACCCCGGAGGTGAAGCGCATTCAAACAGGACTGCTGGGTGCGGATTACGAGATCGCTGATGGGCGTTACCGCTTCACGCGTATTTACAATGGCGAGAACTGGAATCCGCAACTTCGCGCCCCATTGACTCAACCGGGAGTGAATGTCAAAGCCGGAGAGTATCTGCTGGCAGTGAACGGGCGGGATGTGCGTCCGCCAACGAATATTTATAGCTTTTTCGAGGAACTCGCAGGCAAATCGGTTCTGGTCCGAGTCGGGCCGGACGCGAACGGTGGGCATGCGCGCGAGGTGACGGTCGTACCGATCGCCGACGAAACCCGGTTACGGAACTTGGCATGGATCGAAGACAACCGGAGAAAAGTGGATCAACTGAGCGGAGGAAAGGTAGCATACATCTACATGCCGGATACCGCGAATGGCGGCTTGACTGCGTTCAATCGTTACTTCTACGCTCAAATCGGGAAAGAGGCGGCGATTGTCGACGAGCGGTTCAACGCCGGAGGTCTGCTGGCGACAGATGTGGCGGAGATCCTGAACAGGAAGCCGCTGAGCGCGGCCTCCAATCGCGTGGGCGAACCGCTGGTGCAACCGCAGGGGATCTTCGGGCCAAAGGTGATGATCATCAACGAAAGCGCGGGATCGGGCGGCGATGCCATGCCGTGGTACTTCCGGCGTGCTGGGGTCGGGAAATTGGTGGGTACACGGACATGGGGTGGACTAGTCGGAATGGCTGGAGGCCCCGGCCTAATGGACGGGGGCTTCGTTGGCGCGCCAAGTTCAGGGATTTATAATCCGTTGTCGGGCGAGTGGGAAGTGGAGAACATCGGTGTCGCACCGGATGTCCCAGTAGAGCAAGACCCGGCGTTGGTTCGCAAAGGTCACGATCCCCAGTTGGAGAGGGCGGTAGAGCTAGTGCTGGCGGAACTCGCCAAAAATCCCCCTCCGAAGATGCGGCGCCCCGCATTTCCGAATTATTACAAGGGTGGAGGGAAAACGGCAGAGCGGTGATTTGTCTAAGCTTCGCTCCCATAGGACGCCATTTTGACGGTTGCGGTCTGTTGATTTGCGCAAGTGCCGCCCGCAAGCGGCCATTCTAGAGGTCGGCGCCAGGCTACGGACCCCGGCGGGGTTGTCGCGAAGTTACCAGAATGCAGCGGCGAAGGTTGCCGTCCCCGGGTATTGCCTCGACGGCCCGATGACCTTCCTGACAAGCCGTTCCGAACGGGGTCGGCGCTGCGGTCGCATATCATGACCGAGAGGACGAATTCATTTCCAAGCCTGCCTGGGCGGACATCAAGAAAGCTCTTGCCGCTCCACCCTGGTCCTGGACTGAGAAAGGTGATAAGCCGCTTATGCCAGCGCTTCGAATGCGCGCTGTCCGTCTGACCTCTTGCTATAGGCCTGATCCCGCGCAAACTCTATCCCAAGCCGACGCATCTTGGCTAGCAGGGTGGTTCGTGCAATTCCTAATCTGGCCGCAGCCCCATAGCGTCCTCCTACAACCCACTTCGATTGCTCAAGAGCTTGTAGAACATGGTCGCGCGTGGCGTCTTCAAGAGTCCTGATGTCATTGGACACAACGTTACGATTGCTGTGAATCTGCCTCTGATCCCGCAACTGGCCAAGGGGCGGCTGGAATGCGGGACCCGCAGAAACGATCACGCCGTGCTCAATAAAATTTTGGAGTTGGCGGATATTGCCCGGCCAATCGTACGCAACCATGGCATCCATTATCGCTGGCGAAATTTCATCCACTATTTTCTTCATGCGCTCGCTGTACCTGGCGACAAAGGTCCGTACTAATGCGGGTATGTCGTCGCGCCGTTCACGCAACGGTGGCAGGGAAATGGGGAACACACCCAGCCGGTAGTATAAGTCGGCCCGGAATTCCTTCTGTTCGACCATCTGCAACAGGTCGCGATTAGTCGCCGCCACCAAACGTACGTTGACTCGAATGCTCCGCGTGCTGCCGAGGCGTTCGAACTCCTGCTCCTGGAGTACACGCAACAGCTTCACCTGCAAATCCAACGCAATCTCACCGATCTCATCGAGGAACAATGTTCCGCCATTAGCAGCTTCGAAGCGGCCGAGACGCTGGTTCAGGGCTCCGGTGAAGGCGCCGCGCTCGTGACCGAAGAGCTCGCTCTCGATCAATCCGGCCGGGATTGCCGCGCAATTCAGCTTAATAAACGGGGCATTTCGCCGAGGGCTCAGGTCGTGAATGGCCCGTGCAACCAATTCTTTTCCCGTCCCGGTTTCGCCCTGAATGAGAACAGTAGAGGTGGTGGGCGCAACGATGCCGACCTGCTCCATGACGGATGTCATAAGCCGGCTCGTTCCGATGATTCCGTGTGGAGCAGTTCTCTGCTCGTCTTCGCTAATGCTCTTCCACATTGTTGATCGCTCCTGTTAATTTCTCGCCGATTCGGTTTCGCAGTAAATTTCTTCTTTCGCTATAGTAAGCGGCAAGACGGCCGGAATGGAATCCTCTTTTGGTAGGAGATGGCTGCTCTTTTTGCAGAGAATTATTTTCCTGATTCATGAGGAGGGGAGAGCATGAGTTGTCGATCGTCCGGAAGACAAGTTTTGTGAAAGGAGGATTGCAGGATGCGTACTTAAGATCGAGGAAGCGTAGTTAAACGATTGGGCCCACTGGTCGTTTGCCCGGTTCAATGGCGGATTGAATAGCCTTGAACAATGGTTCGCGGCGAACCGGCTTAGCCAACAACTCTATGGCTCCACCTTTTAACGCTCGTTGGCGCGACAGCTCATCCGCATGGGCAGTGATAAAAATGATCGGAATGTTCCGTCGCTCCGCGTTCAAACGGTTTTGAAGGTCGAAACCACTCATTCCCGGCAGGTAAACGTCCAGAATCAGACAAGTCGTGTCATTGACGCGTTCGGATGCCAGGAATTCCTCGGCGGACGCAAACGCATCCACGTTGAACCGGACCGACCTCATCAGGCTCTTGAGCGCCTCACGAATGGATGCATCGTCGTCGACGATCGAAATGCGGCTGAGTTGCGTATTTTCGCTTGGCGTTCCGCCGGCATTTCGCTGCACAGTGCGCATCTATTTTTCATCTTAGGCGGTCTTTCGGCCGAACGTCTATCCTCCATTAGTAGGAGGTCATTACTTCAATTTTGCGACAGAAGATTTTAGCCTCTCGGACATTTTGACCAACTCTGCCAGCGATTCCGCTCCCATCTTCTCCATCACGTGTCCGCGATGGGATTTTACAGTCAACTCGCTGGTGCCCAGTTCTGCTCCAATCTGCTTGTTGAGCAACCCCGAGACGACCAGCTGTAGTACTTCTTTCTCGCGGGGCGTCAGGGAGCTATAGCGCGCGCGAAGTTCCGTCATCTGTGCGCGGTCGCTCCAAGCCGCACGGTCCTTGGCAATCGCCTCCTGGATTGCGTCGAGCAACTCCTGACCGCGGAACGGTTTGGTGAGGAACTCCACCGCTCCCGCCTTCATAGCGCGCACACTCATTGGCACATCCGCGTGGCCCGTAATGAAAATGATCGGGATCTCAATGGCTGCTTGGGCCAGATCGCGCTGAAATTCGAGCCCGCTGAGGTCCGGCAACCGCACGTCAAGCACCATGCATGCAGGCGCTTCGGGACGCTGATAACTGAGGAACTCACGCGCTGATCCGAAGGTCTCGACCCGCAGGCCCACCGACAAAATGAGCTTCCTGATCGCGTCCCGCACCGGCGCGTCATCATCAACTACAAAAACAATTGCTTCTGTCATGATACGTTTTCAAGATCGGCCGGCAGCGTGAATTGCACCGTCGCGCCTTGATCACTATTCGCGCTGGCCCACAGTTGGCCACCATGGGCTTCGACGATGGAATGACAAATCGACAGGCCCATTCCCATCCCTTGGATTTTCGTCGTGAAGAAGGCGTCGAAAATTCGCCTTTCGTCCTTGGGGCTGATCCCAGTGCCTGAATCTTGCACCGCGATCAGCAGCCTATCCGAGTCCCGCATCTGGGTCCGTATCACCAGCCGGCGGCGCCAGCCAGTAATACCGCTCATCGCTTCGATGCCGTTGAGGATCAGATTCACGATCACCTGCTGCAATTGGATCCGGTCGCCCAACGCACAGGGAAGGTCTTCGGCCAGTTCGGTCTCGATCGTTACCTGGTTTCGGGATGCTTCCGCTTCCATGAGAACGCAAACCTCGCGAATCAGCCCGTTCACCTGAATTCGGATGGTCTCCGCAGGAGCCTTAGTAAAAATAGCGCGAATGCGCCGGACCACCTCGCTGGCGCGTGTGCCCTCTTGCGCGATCGAGTCCACCGACGCGCGAGCCTCTTCCAAATTCGGCGGTTCACTGGTGAGCCACATCATGCAGGCATCGGCGTTGGTAACTACCGCTGCGAGAGGCTGATTTACTTCATGCGAGATGGAAGCCGCGAGCGCGCCCAGCGCACTGACCCGAGTTACGCGCGCGAGTTCGGTCTGCGCCGCGTGATATGCTTCTTCCGCATACTTGCGCTCGGCCATTTCAGCCACTAATTGCTCATTGGTCTGCTTGAGTTCGGCGGTCCGCTCCTCTACTCGCGTCTGAAGCTCATCGCGGGCTTGTTTGAGTGCGGCTTCTGTCTGCTTGCGCCACGAACTGAACCAACTCACGATCGTCGCGGACGCTGCAAACTCAATAAACACGGACAAAGAATCCCCGTTGATCTTGAAGGAATGAACTGGGGGCATGAAAAAGTATGCGACTGCCAGCATACTAAGAAGGACCGCAAACCACCCGGACCTCTTCCCGCCGAACCATGCGCTGGCAACGACGGCTGTGTAGAAAAACAAATACCCGGCTGTCGATACGACACCTTGCAAAAGGAGCGTGACACTCAGAGCGGTTGCTACGAGTACAATGGCCAGCGCGTCAAATAGGAGCGCGGATGCTGGCCGGAGGGTGCGGCGAACGCATTCCATGCAGATTTTAGGTTAGCTGATCCGAAAACTTGCCGAGCGGATCGCGCAGCTGTTGGAGAGCGCCGGCATTTCTTCGGTGAGCGTCATCGGAAGATTTTCGCAGCAGGGATGGCTACGCGCGTGTGGTGCTCGAGATGCCAGTCGAATCGTACCGAATGTAGGACAAGAAGGTCGCCTTCCAAAGGGCCTCGCGGACCTGGAGAGATGCTCTTTGCGGCAGGCAAGAGCCGGTCCGCGCAATTTGGCCGAATCGCCAACTGTGTCGCTCTATTGCGTCACGCGGCGGCACGCAAATTCGCTCCCGCATTGAAGTCATAGCCGAACACAAATAGGACCCCCGCGGTCGGGGCGCGGACATCACTGTATGCGAACTGCGGATGTAAGGTCTTAACGGCGAGGTGGCTCGCACTGGTAAATCGCTCGCCACCCGCACTCTCATTCCCGATCACGAACAGCAGAGCAAGACCTCGGCAAATCTAACGCCGTTGCAGTACGGCCGAACCTGGAGCAATCAGGCAGCTGGAACGATCGAGGCCACAACGCCACACCTTGAATGGTTGCCGCCAAAAAACAGACGTGCCGGAACTATGCGACGCAATGGCTGCGGCGCGACACTCCGATGAACACAATTGCACCGTCACCTCCGGGATGGAGGACGGGACTGCTGCGTCCCGGCTATCCGGTAAGACTCTGATTCTACAAGATGAGGCGCTTACCCCAACTTGTCGCGCCGCGGAACTTGTGGTTGGATCCCATGAAGGTCCGGCCTTCAATTCCGATGGACAGACACTTGCTGTTATGCAGAATGACCGGTACGACGCGCATGTCGAGATGTCCGGCCATCCAACGAAAGGTTCATATGAAAAACTACAAACTTGCAACAAGAGCGCTCGTTATTTTGAGTTACGCAGTGACGAGCATGTTTTTAATCAAGGGGCAGACTCCATCGTCAACTATTCCAGTGAAGATGACGGTCACGCTCAATGTTTTGGGCGATGGTAAACGCATCCCGACGGTAAACCCCGAAGATGTCTTAGTCAGTCAGGGCAAGAATCGTTTGAAAGTGATCGACTGGGTCGCTGCCTGTGAAGATAGGGCGGGACTGAATCTCTTCATCCTGATCGACGACGCTTCCGATTCCAGCTTGGGACTGCAACTCGCCGACTTACGCGAGTTCATCAACGAACAGCCGTCGACTACCTTAATCGGCGTAGGATACATGCAAAACGCTACTGTGCAAATCGCGCAGGACCTCACCAACGATCATGCAGCGGCGGCCAAGGCGTTACGCCTTCCGATGGGTTCCATGGGAGCTTATGGAAGCCCGTACCTCTCCGTAGCCAACTTCATGAAGAGATGGCCTGAATCCCCGAACCGCCGCGAAGTGATTCTGGTAACCGATGGAATCGATCGAGCCCGTCGCGGTATGCGTTATTACGGTCTTGGACCCGTCAGCCCGGAAGTGGATTCCGCGAGCACTATCGCGCAACGCACCGGCACGATTATCCATTCCATTTATTCTCCTGGTGTAGGCCGCTCCCATCGTAACTTCTGGGAAGCTACTAACGGTCAGAATGGGATTGCCAAGTTATCAGACGAGACAGGCGGCGAGTCCTTTTTCCTCGGGCTGCAGCCTCCAGTGAGTTTCAAGCCATACCTCGATCGGATCAAAGGCATACTTGAAAATCAATACCTTCTTACGTTCCATGTCAACCCCGAAAACAAAGCCGGCTTGCGGCCTATCAAACTTACCACGGAGGTAGCGGGAGTTGAATTGGTGTCGGCTGACGGTGTCTGGGTTCCAGCTGCAAAATAGTTCCGCAGCACGTGCGACAGTCGGACAGACTAAGCTGTCCGACTCACCGGCTCTGATCGTGTATAGAGGAGTTCATGATGAACCTACAACAGTATGAAGCCCGGATGACAAGTTTGTTACTGGCGAACGTGATTATTCTTTACATGGAAACAACGAACCTCTACTGGCATTTGAACAGGCGCACACCGCATCATGTCCTTAGCGTCCTTCGCTCCTGCGATTTTGAGTTAATAGTGCTGCTCCGTTTTGCAAAGCGGATCTGTGACGAACAGAATGACGTTGCCACGGCGAGGTTAATTGATAAGTGGATTGTTGAGATAGAGTGCCGAAGTTGGTTCCGGCCTGGGGCAGGAGCAGTAAATGTTTAAAACCGTACGAGTGGCATTGCTGATCGTCCCATTACTAATGCCGGCCCAGGACAATGAGTCGACGTCTGCGCCGCAGCTTTTGACCTTCGATGAATTGGTCACCCTGTCGAACACTGATCTTCCGGCCGCTTCACTGGCGGAGAAACTCGACCGCATTTTGATGACTCCTTTCGTAAGCAACGCTGCAACGCGCGAAGGCGCACAGCCCCATCGGCCCGTGGTTGATGGAATAGGGCCGGCGCTTCGCGTCGCAACTTGGAACATTGAGAGGGGCTTGAATTTCGATCTCATCCGGCTGGCCCTGTCGGACCCAAAGCGGTTCACTCAGGCCGCGCTCCAGCTTGGGGCCGTCGACGCGGACAAACAGATCCAGATCGAGACACAGCTGCGCAAACTCTGCGACGCCGACATAGTACTGCTGAATGAAGTGGACCTCGGAATGAAGCGTACCGACTACCGCGATGTCGCCCGCGACCTAGCTCATGCTTTGCATATGAATTATGCGTTCGGGGTTGAGTTTGTTGAAGTGGACCAGTTGACCGATCTCGGAATCGAGCAGGTCGACCTGGACGCGCCGGACGTTACGCGGAAAATGCGTAATGAATTGAAACCCAGTCCAGATCGTTACCGGGGCCTCCATGGAAACGCGATTCTGAGCCGATACCCGTTAGAAAACGTCACGATTTTTCGGTTTCCGCCTTGCCACGACTGGTATGGGACAGAGAAGGCCGAGATTTCACGGCTCGAGCAGGGCAAGCGTCTCGCCTCGCGGAAGGTTTTTCTGGAGAGAATCGACAGGGAAGTGCGTCAGGGCGGTCGGATGGCCATCGTGGCCGACGTAAGGATTCCGGAATTGCCGGGAGGTGCGGCCACGTTGATCTCCGTTCACTTGGAAAATAGATGCAAACCCGAGTGCCGGACGAGACAGATCGACGCGCTGCTCGAACATATCGCGAGTGTGCAGCATCCGGTCATCGTGGGGGGCGACTTAAATTCCACCGGGGCCGACGGCACTCCGACTTCGATTCGGCGGGAGCTCTTGCAACGAGTCAAGAACTATGAGTTTTGGGTGGCCCAGGCGCTCAGGTGGGGAACTCCGGCCTCTCTGCCTTTGACGGCTCTGGCTCCGGTGAACTACTTCCGGAATTTTCTCGATCCCACGGCGGCGCATCTTCCGATTATCGGCAGCAACAAGGAAGCGATTCTTTTCCGGCACGTCGAGCGGTTCCGCTTCGCGGATAGGAATGCCTTTGATTTTCGTGGGCAAGCCGACCGCAGCCGGCAGGGTCGGGAGGGGACGTTGGCGAATAGTAACCAACGAGCCCGCAAGGGATTCGAACCCACATTCACGGTGAAGCGCGACTTCGGCGGATTGGTAGGTAATTACAAGCTGGACTGGCTCCTGATTAAGCCATTCATTCCGCAGCCGCGCGGCGATGGGATGAGCTATTGGTTCGCGCCGCACTTTCCGATGACGATGCGCGCCCTGAATAATGCCGTGCCGGATGGCATTTCAGACCACGCGCCGATCACCGTCGACTTGCCGTTGAGCGCGTCTAACTAACCATTTAGGCTCTATGAACGATAACGATGCTGGCAACGCTCGGCCGAACCGCTACAGGCACGCTGTGAACCAAGCGATGGCGTGCCGCACGACGGTCGTATCTAGACTGCTGCCGCGCGTTCTGTTCGTTGCTCGATACCAAGCCTGCGCATTTTGGAGAGTAGGGATGTTCGCGCCACTCCCAGGTGTGCAGCGGCGCCATGGCGTCCTCCAACCACACCGTTAACCTGTCTCAGGACGTTCAGGATGTGGTCGCGTTCGGCGTCGGCAAGCGTCCGAATGACTGACGGGGCGGTTGGTTTCAATGGCTGATTGAGGTCCGGCTGAGGGAGTTGGAGGGCCGCTCCACTAGACATGATCATGGCCCGTTCGATGACATTCTGCAATTCGCGAACGTTCCCCGGCCAGTTGCGCAGTCTTAGGGCTTCCATTACATCATCCGGAATGTTGGTGCACTCCTTATTCATGCGACGCGCGAACTGGCTGACGAAATGGCGCACCAGCAGGGGAATATCGTCCCGACGCTCTCGCAGCGGAGGAAGCATGATCGGAAAAACACAGAGCCGGTAGAAGAGATCCGCGCGGAACTTATTCTCTTGCACCATGCGCTCCAAATTTTGGTTGGTCGCTGCCACCACGCGTACGTCGATGCGAATGGTGCGGTTGCTGCCGAGCCGCTCAAACTCCTGCTCCTGAAGAACTCGTAAGAGCTTGGGTTGGAGTTCGAGGGGCAACTCACCAATCTCATCAAGGAACAAGGTACCTTGATGGGCCAGCTGAAATCTTCCCGTGGTTTGAGTGACAGCGCCAGTAAATGCTCCCCGTTCGTGTCCGAACAGTTCGCTCTCGAGCAGGCCGGCTGGCATGGCGGCGCAATTGATCTTTACGAACGGGAACGGCCTGCGAGCGCTGGACTCGTGGATGGCACTGGCCACGAGTTCCTTTCCGGTGCCCGTTTCGCCCTGAATCATAACAGCCGAGTCGGTTCGAGCCACTATTTGTACGGCGTCCCAGGTTTGCTGAAGGCCCTGACTGGAGCCGATGAGCTCACGTTCTTTTCCCTCTGAGTACCGCGTCGATCTGGCTATGGCGTAGCCGCAAGTAGACATGACGAATTCTCCTTTGTTCTGGTTCAGTAACAATCTACTCTGGCATTGTGCCGTGAAGCAGCTTTTAAGACTATCCCCAATTGGGGAAGGAAAAAGTTCCTTCATGGGGTAATAGCAAGTCCAGGTTATAAATGGTAGAAGGGTTTTTTCGGCGCGGGAAAGACGATCACACGCCGTCCGAAGAAGCGGGCGTCGAGCGAATAGGCGCCGGGTCCCAACAAAGCGAGCGCAGAGAAATTGAGGACTTGCATGACCGCCAGGCCGGTATGCCCCGCTCCGAATATACTAGCGCCTTGGACGACGCAGCCGAGTATCGACAAGACCGGCGTGAGAAAACCGAGAGCCACTGACAAGGCCAGCAAACCCAAACCGAACAATACCCACGGCTGGTGCGAGACGCCAAGGAGATCAAGAATAATCATCATGGCGAGAGAGGCTCTCAAGAGAAGCAGACCAATCCCGGGCGCGCGATCCGGGAATGTGGAGAATAATCGGAGCAAATTACAGGGTAGCTGCAAATCAAGGAATCGACTATCCAATTAGAGGAGAGCTGCTCTTCCCCAAATGGGGGAGGCCGGAACCGACCCGAAGGAGTAAACTGAAAACATCCCGCGGAACTGTGAGTCATGGCAATCCAAATGAATGCGGAGTTTCATCGCGGCGGGATGCTACTGTTTCTGCTACTCGCGTGTGGCGCTTATGGACTGGACCGCGAACGAACCATTGGCGAATTCTTTCACACGTCATGGACGGTGAGCGAAGGGGGTCCTGCGGGACTAACGCAGATGGCGCAAACCTCGGACGGCTATTTGTGGTTGGGAACGCAAACCGGTCTGATCCGTTTCGATGGGGTTCGCTTCGAGCGCTACGAGCCGGTCAATTGTACCTTTCCCGCGAATACGATCTCGGCATTAATGGCCGTCCCCGACGGAGGTTTGTGGATTGGTTTCGTGCCGCACGGTGCGGCTTTTTTGAAAGGAGGTAAGGCTGTCCTTTACGGTGAGGGGGAAGGGCTGCCCACTGCGCCAGTGTATGCATTTGGAAGAGACGCGGAGGGGGCGATCTGGATAGGGACATCGCGTGGCCTCAGCCGATTTATTGGCTCGGCCTGGAAGAGGATTGGCGCTGATTGGGGTTTTCCCGAAGTTTCGATCGAAAGTTTTTTCCTGGATCGAGAGGGCAGGTTTTGGGTATCGACTGCCGACGGCCTCTTCTGCCTATTGCCGCACGCGCGCCTCTTTCAAAGACGTTCCGGGGGATCGATGCGATTGGGTCAATCCGAAGACGGCGCCATTTGGAGCGTTGGATCGGACAACATTCTTCGGCCTCTTTCTAGCTTGAACACGCGTCAACCGACCAAATCTAAGACTGTCATCGGTCAGGAGGCGGATCAACTCCTGGTCGATCGTGACGGCGGTATGTGGATCTTGACTGAAGCGGATGGAATCGCCCGCATTGCGAAACCGGAAAAGCTGGGCGGCGCGTCAGTGGCCGCTGACAGCGACGCCTTCGAGCATTTTACTCGGCGCGACGGCCTCAGCGACAACCGCGTTACATCCGCACTGGAAGACCGCGAGGGAAACATATGGATTGCCACAAGGGGCGGTCTGGATCGCTTGCGCAGAAGAAATGTTGTTCCCGGCCTCTTTCCATATGGAATTGGTGGACGGGACCTCGCGCTTGTGGCGGGCGTCGACGGGGCGGTTTGGGCGGGTAACATGGATCAACCTCTGATGCGGGTGCGAAACCATGCGCTCTCATTCGTGGGTGGTCCCCGAAGCATCTCTTGCGCCTATCGTGACCCCGATGGCATTCTATGGTTCGGCGGCGTAGGCACCCTGACGCGATTTTCCGGAAACCGGCTGGAGAATTTGGAAATGCCGCGAGAGATCAGGCCGGATCGCTATTGGCCGGTCCAGGCGATCACTCGTGACGCTCTTGGCGGCCTCTGGGTTTCCGTAACGCAGAACGGTGTTTTCCGGCTGAACTACGGCGTGTGGACTCATTGGGGAAGTCTATCGGCTTTGCCGAGGCGTACCGCAGTCACCGCGTGGACGGATCCCGCTGGGAGGGTCTGGTTCGGATATACCGTCGACATGGTGGCGGTAGTCGATGGAAACCAAGTCCAGACGTTTTCCTCCGCGGAGGGGTTGAGGGTTGGAGCCGTGACGGCAATTGCCAGCGACTTCGGTCATATTTGGGTCGGCGGGGAATTCGGTGTTGCGATGCTTTACGGAAAACAGTTTCGCATGATGACCGGCGTCGGTGCGGGCTTTCGAGGTGTATCCGGCATCGTCGCGACAGCAAATGGAGATCTCTGGTTGAACCAGGCGAGTGGACTAGTCCACATTGCTCGCCCGGAGATCGAAGCCGCCCTAAAAGATTTTCGCCATGAGCTGCGTTATGAGTTATTTGATTTTCATGATGGCGTATTGGGGACGGCGTCGCCTGTCAGCCCACTGCCGTCGGCAATAATGGCTACCGACGGACGCATATGGTTGAGCGGAACGAGTGGAGCTTCATGGATCGATCCGGCGCGGATTTACAGGAATGAACTGCCGCCGCCCGTGGCCATTGGATCTATCTACGTGAATGGGGAACTTTATACCGCCGCCTCTACTCTCCCGGTGTTGCCCTCCAACGTGCAGATCGAGTACACGGCGCTGAGCCTGTCGATCCCGGAAAGGGTGCGCTTTCGTTACCGGCTGGAGGGATTCGAAAAGGAATGGCAGGATGCCGGGACGCGCCGGGATGCTTTCTACACCCGGTTGGGGCCCGGACGGTATCGTTTCCATGTCCTGGCCTGTAATAACGACGGCGTGTGGAATGGCGCAGGGGCAGCGCTGGACCTGGTCGTTCCGCCGGCTTTTTATCAGACATCGTGGTTCATAGCGCTGGAAGCATTGGCGGGCGGCAGCTTGCTCTACGGGTTTTATCTGCTGCGATTGCGGCAGATGGCGTGGCAGATGCAAGGCCGAATGGAAGAGCGTCTGGCGGAACGGGAACGAATTGCGCGGGAGTTGCATGACACGCTCTTGCAGGGCATCCAGGGTCTGATTCTGCGCTTCCAGGCGGCCGCCAAACAAGTGTCGCCAGGCGAACCGGCGCGCTTGTCGATGGAGGAGGCTTTGGATCGCGCCGACGAGGTGATGCTGGAGGGAAGAGATCGCGTCAGAAACCTCCGCGCACCTACCGAAACCGGTAATGCGCTCTCGCAAGCTTTCACCCTGGTTGGCGAGGAACTGCTGCCCAATTGTCCGGCCACTGCGTTTCGTGTCGTTACAGAAGGCGGTCCGGAAGAACTGCATGCGCTGGTGCAAGATGATGTGTACCGAATCGGTAGAGAAGCGCTGGTAAACGCGTTTTCTCATGCCCAGGCGCAAGAGATCGAACTGGAGCTGGCGTACAAGAGAAGCGAATTGCAACTGCGGGTTCGCGACGACGGCCGCGGCATCGATCCCGACGTGTTGGATACCGGATCGCGCCCGGGACACTGGGGTCTGACGGGCATGCGGGAGCGCGCTCGAAAAATGAAGGCGCACCTTGATATTCGCAGCCGCCATGGAGCAGGGACGGAAATCGAGTTAAGAGTTCCGGCCACGGTCGCGTACCGGGCCAGAGTGAGTGGCTCGCTGTTCCGGTGGCCGCGCCGAGCGCGATATGCAGGTCGCAGAAAGGAGGCGAGTAGATGAACGCGCCGATCAAAGTGCTGACCGTGGACGATCATCCGTTGATGCGCGAGGGAATCGCGGCTGTCCTTAAGGGTGAGCCGGATATCGTGATGGTGGCCGAGGCTTCCAATGGCCGCGAGGCGATCGAGAGTTTTCGCGCTCATCGTCCGGACATCACGCTTATGGATTTACAGATGCCGGAGATGAAAGGCGTTGAGGCGATCAGCGCAATCCGCGGCGAATTCCCCTATGCGCGAATTATCGTGCTGACCACCTACGGCGGTGACGTGCAGGCGCTTCGCGCTATCAAAGCCGGAGCCTGCGGGTACATGCTCAAAAGTATGGTTCGGAAGCAACTGCCGGAAACCATTCGCGCCGTACATGCAGGTCGGCGATCAATTCCCCCGGAGATCGCCGCCGACATTATCGATCACGTTGCCGGAGACGACCTGACCGGGCGCGAGGTCGAAGTACTACGCCTGGTCGCTGGCGGCAACGCAAACAAGGAGGCCGCAGCGCAACTCGGCGTCTCCGATGAGACAGTAAAGGCCCACATGAAAAGCATCATCGCGAAACTCGGCGCGAACGATCGTACTCACGCCGTCATGATCGCAGTGAAGCGGGGAATCATCGACGTATCATAGCCGGGAGCTGCGACTGCCGGCTAGCAGACCCGCTCGATCGAGAAGCCGGACGTGGGTTCCACGCTTCTGCAACGTAGTCTCGATGAGCAGGTACTCACCAAGGTTGTCGTTGGTGACCAAACCCACCAGCTTTCCGTCATGCACGACCGGAATGGTCTGGCAGCCGCACTCCTGCAGCCGTTGAAAGACGACATCCAGCATCTCAACGGCTTCCGCGACCGGAAACTCACGGCGCATGATGGGATGGACCACCTGCTCCTGACCATACTGTTCCAACGCTGCCAGCATGTCGGAGCCGGTGAGGATGCCGGCCACCCGACCCTGGTCGATCACTGGGAAGTCGCGCTGCGATCCTCTCAGCGTCAATTGCACAGCGTCGGCCAGGGTATCCTCCGGGAGCAGTACCCGGAAGTCGGTGAGCATGGCTGCACGCGCAGGAGTGCCGGAAAGCGCCGACCTGACCTGAACAGCGCCGGCTTCCTGAGTGGCGCCGATCCAGACGAACAGACCAATAAACAAGAGCATCGGATTTGTGAACAAACCAAAAAATCCAAATGCGAAGGCCAGCCCCTGTCCGACGGACGACGCAATCTGAGTAGCTTTCGGGTAGGCCATCCGCGACGCCAGTAGTGCACGCAGCACGCGGCCGCCATCCATGGGAAATGCCGGAATGAGATTAAAAAGGACCAGCCAGACGTTCACCACCATGAGACGCTCCAGAAAGGGTCCGGCCGCTACTCCTAAGTGACTGAACGGCTCCCATCCGTGAGTCAGAGTCAACCAGACAAAGAGGGCCGACGCGATTCCGACGTTCACCGCCGGGCCCGCTAGAGCAATCCAGAGTTCTTGTCGCGGGTCCTCGGGCACACGTGCGAGCCGGGCCAGGCCGCCAATCGGCAAGAGCGTGATATCCCGTGTCCCGATCCCAAATCTACGGGCGGCCAACGCGTGACCTAGTTCGTGCAATACTACGCAGGTAAACAAGGCCAGGATAAACCCCAACGCAGCCAGCGTGGCGAGCATGCTTCTACCTGCCATCCAATTGCTGGCTCCTATCCAGCCAAGCAGCACCACGAACGTGGCGTGAATCCGGATCTCGATTCCGGAGAGTTGTCCAATCTTCCATGACCATTTCATCTTGTTCGTTTCTCCTCGAGGTAAAATTACTTCCTCAGTTCCTAGCTAGCTTCTGAAACAATTGCAAAATCGTTCGTGCCTCGTAGTTGTGCGGCGGAGTGCGCGGGCGACATCAGTCTGAAGAGAGTGGCGTTGACCAGGATGGTGACGAGAGAAGCAGCCAGGGTGGCGTTGTATACGTCGGACCCTATGAGCTGTGCGTGTAGAGCTACCTGGGCAAGAATAAAAGAGAACTCGCCGATCTGCGTCAGGCCCACGCCCACTCGGAGGGCCGTTTGCGCCGGATAACCGAACATCCGGGCGACGGTGAACCAAACGACGAACTTTCCGACCAGGATCAACCCAACCATGAGGGCCAAGAGCCGCCAGTTCGAGACCCAGGTGCGTGGATCGATCAGCATACCGACAGTGACGAAGAAGAGGGCGACAAAGGCGTCCCTAATTGGCAGCGCCTTGGCGGCCAGGTTGTGGGCGTAATCGGAATTTCCGAAAAGCAGGCCCGCAACAAAGGCGCCTAATGCTAAAGACAAACCGACGGCTTCCGTGATCGCCGCAATCACGAGGCAGATGGTGAGGGCGAGAAGCAGGGAAATCTCATCGTTGCAGGTTTTCTCCACGCGCGTCAGTATCTGCGGCACCGCCTTCCAGGCAATCAGAACGACCGGGATCAACAAAAGCAACGCCTTGCCAAGTTTCCAGAAAGCGTGACCATAGTCCGGACCGCCGGCGGAGCCGAGACTGGGAAGCAACACCGTGAGGATCATCACGGCGAGATCTTCGACAAGTGTGAGGGTCACCATGAGCCGGCCAGCTTCCGACGTAAGTTCGCCGCGATCCATTAGCAGACGCATCAGAACCATGGTGCTTGCCACACAGATGATGCAGCCGACGGCAATTCCTTGAAGAATCGGCCAGCCCACAACCATGCCCGCGATGATACCTAGACCAATAGATAGGGAGATTCCGATCGGCGCGCCAACGAGGGCCACTCGTTTCATACGCAGCAGGTCGGGAATCGAGAACTCGATGCCCACAGAGAACATCAGGAGGATCACGCCAACTTCCGCCATTGTCTCGAACGTTCGAATCTCGTGGACTTGGGGGCCCGGCGTAAACGGACTCAGGATCAAACCTGCGAATACGTACCCAAGAATGAGCGGCTGGCGCAGACGCCAGAACACCAGGGCCGCGACGAACGCACAGGCGAAAACCATGGCTATGTCTCGAAAGATGACCATGGGCTCGTTCACAACCGCACTCCAGTCAAACAAGCCTGAATAAAAACCATTAGAGGCTGCATTTCGGTGGTCATGTATGCAATGCATTCGCCAACGCATATCTACGCTGCATTCCATCAGAAGTTCAAACGCGGTCCGCAGGCTATGTCGAAACCTTGCGACTACTTTGACCTTGGGACGACATAAATGCCTTTCCGGAATGCGGCACTCTGTCGGAATCATGCCGACATGCATTGGATGCGGGCGTGCATCGGGTGCTGGAATGAGCCGAGTTGAAGCCCGTATTTGTCTAATCGCTTTCGTCGCCGGTGCCGCGGCAACATTTCTCTCGTGCGACAGCCACGATGCTGTACACGCGTCCTATCAGACGCTGGAGGAAGTGGAAGCCACCTACGGCAACCTGGTGACCGCGGGGAACCACCCAACACCCGATCAGAACGGGACTGGGGAGCGCGTGGGGCTTTTCCGGGATGGGCACGGCACGATTTGGGGCTTGCCTGTTACCGTGGAACAAGACGGCACGATTCTCGGCTGCGCACCTCCGGCGCTTCGCGATCAGAGGGTCACCGACACAATTCCATTCGGTTCGACGGTCATCGGATCGACCAACCAGCCGACAGGCTGGCGCGGCGGTACAGGAGAATTGGAGATTGTACTGCGGGATGTGAACGGGATAATTTACTGGAAGGCCGTCCGCGGAGGTCAGATCGATAGCGGACCAATTTGCTGGGCGCCCCACCTGCCCGGCTTGCCGCGGGAACTTCACTACTACCGGCTGCAAGAGGCTCGCGCCATTTCAGACTTGCGAGCCCCTTAACAGGCGATGCGCGCAACTACCTGGCCGCTGACTTGACCGCGTTTGTCGCTGAACTTTGAATGAGAATACGAACGAGATTCGTCTTCACTGGAAATCCGCCAGGACTGGTGACAATGGGTTGAAGGTCGAGGAAGGGCTGCGCGCTGAGCGATTGCGAAATAGGAATATTGACTTGATCGAGGCCGACGCCTTTGGCTTGGGGGCCGGCAAAAAGAATCGGCGTCGACTCCGCCGCGAGCGTAAGCGTAACCTGTGACGCGTTGGAGTTCACGAAGCCGGTTCCATAGAGCGAAAGGTACAGTTCATCATTGGGCGAACCAAAGTCCAATGGTACTGGCACCATCCGGCCCGAACCTGGGTCGACCGTGACCAGCGATTCAAAGGAGCTCGTCCCGTCCGGATGGACGCGCTGCAAACTCGCCGCGGCGTAGTCACGATTATTCTGATCAACAGAGAATAACGCGGGCGCTATGGGCTCCACATATGAGGCTCCCTGGAACGTCTGTCCGTTGGAAATTACGGAGACCGTTACAGGCCCGAGAGGCATGTCGGCGGGAACCAAAGCGTTCACTTGCGAAGGAGAGCCCAACAGTAGGGAAAGCTGGCGACTGGTTGCTTCAGAGGCGGCCTTGATCTGCACGGTAATGCCGGCCAGTGTAGCCACCGGATTCGCCGTGGTCGCGCTCTCCGTCAGCCCGGTGAGGTTCTGGCCGTAGATGGAAATCAGCGCACCAGGACTGATGGCTGCTTCACTGTCGCTGGCTGCCGAAGCAATTCGGAGGGAAGTCGCCGCGGCATCCGGCGTGGGAATCTCAGCCAAAAGGCTGGAACTCCAAGGACACCAGACGCTGTCAGGAAGGAATGCCTCTCCTACTTGCATCAGGTGGTTCTCTACCTCGGAGGTGGAAGCATCGCAGACTTCGACACTGGCGTCGAAAAAACCGACTGTCGCCGGATCAACGTGGAAACTCCAGGGTGAGTTAAAGTAGGCCGGAGCCTTGACGACAATGCCCCTGACATGCGGCCGCTCCGATTCCGGCTCCGTCAACACCGTGCGAGCTTGCTGAATTGTTAACGCGTTAGTTATCTTGACGACGAATTGTTGGGAGACTGTGCTGTCGCCAGTTACGTTGTAGACGGTAAAGTAGGCGGGAGCCGACGGGTCGGTTGACTGAGCCAAGCCGGTTACCAGCGGAACGAACAAGAGTAAGATTTTAGGTGTTCTCATAGGACACTCATACGCAATCGCGAGTCCAATGTAACTCCGCGGCTCTATAAGTAGTTCGGCGGAAGTTCGGCTAGCGTTCTTCAAAGCGACGGCCCGCCACCATCGCGTCGCAAAGTTTCGTCGCAAAGGCCGCGCCACGACGCCGTCGGTCGATCTACGGTTAGTTCCTAACTTATTAAGGATAAGTTTGATACACCTCGATAACTTGATTGGCGCAGCGTTTGGCGCAAAGCATGCCCATTGACGTGCGAGGGCAAAAACACAACACATGAAAAACTGTTTACTAAAAAGAACTCTTACCGTCGTGGGCGCGGTACTGTTAGCCGCAGCTTACGCTATCGCACAGGAACATAAATGGGCCGGCAGATCTCTCAACGACATGGAGTGGACAATCCATGAGAAATTGTCCGCACTCCCCTCCTATGGAGTCTTCGACACGATCGATTTCGAAGTGCAGGGCAAGACGGTCAGATTGTCGGGACTGGTAATAGGAGAGCGACTCAAGCAGAGTGCGGGTCGCACAATCGGGCAGATAAAAGGAATCGACAACGTAGTTAACCAAATCGAAATTCTACCTTCGTCCCGGAGGGATGACGCACTCCGAATGAATTTATATCGGGCTATCAGAGAAAGGAACGATGCCCTAGGGGCTAACTCTTCGCAGCAAGTTCACATCATCGTAAAGAACGGGTGGGTCACGCTCGAGGGTGTAGTGACTTCGGATGCCGACCGCGACATGCTTCACCTTCGAACACTGCAAGTCACTCCACATGTCTCCGACCATCTGCGTGTAGTGGCGGAACAGTAGACGCCGGAGAAACGAAGATGAAAAAACAGCTACTCATCTGTACTGTGCTTCTTAATGGGCTGATGCAGCCCGGATATGGCATGCCCATCACCAGTCAGGCTACAATCACTCACACCGGAGGGCCCGTCGGGATGTGCAGCATAGAGCTTAACGTGGACGGCGTGGCGGAGGCTGAGATTTCCGGGGACGTCGGAGTATTGAGAACCCTGTCGGGCATGCCTTCCGCCTGGCAGAGGTTCCAGTGCAACGAACCAATACCCCGGAATCCCGTTGATTTTCAGCTGCTGGGGGTCCGGGGCAGGGGAAATATTCGACTTCTCCGCGACCCTCGCACCAACACTGGCAGTGCCGTGATTCATATCAATGATCCACAGCCCGGGCGTGGCGTTTATAATTTCGATTTTCAATGGCGCAGAGCTGCGGCTTGGCCACCGGCAACACCGTCCGTACCGCCCCAGATGCCCCAACCTCCTCAACAGGGTCATGGGCCTGGCCACGGAGGGCCTGGTATGGCGACGGCAATTCGTATCTGCCAGGATTCGGTCACTAGCCGGCTCAGTGGAGATGGCTACAGCTACGTGAAATTTGAACGGACCGTCCCCGATAACGGCCCAGGAAATAAAGATTGGGTTATCGGTACGGTGACAGGACGACGAGGAAGCGCAGTGACGCGCTTTTCATTTTCTTGTTCGGCTGACTTCCATACTGGGCAGGTTCGGTCTGTCGATGTCCGCCGCTAGGGAGTTATGCGCCACGATTATTCAGGACTGTCCTGAAAGGACCCGTCCTCACCGGCCGAAAACGAACTTACAGTCAGGAATCGCCGCTTTCCCCGGAACACAGTTGCAATTCGCTCTGATTGGCCGCGCCTAAGGGTTCGTGCAATCAGCTCAAACGATGTATTGAATAAATGGATGAGGGAACCAGCTTTCGCATCTTGTGTCCGGCTGGGTTCATGACTTGAACCGTTCTCCCGCACAATAGTAATCTAGGCGATCGCGTAGAATCATTGCGCTCTTGAAAGAAGTCACCTGCGCCACAAAGCGGCCCCGGAGATTTGAACTTCGAGTTATATCTGATTCCGAGAGCGACGGTGAATCGAATGCCGGCACGGCCCTGCCGATCACGGTGGCTACAAGGTTGGAATGCTGGCGAGGGTCATAAGCGATGGTGGCAGTTCCCATCGCTTTCGTCCTACCCTTCTTCGCCAGGTACTTGGAAAAGCCATCCGCGCGGCGCCAACCCTTCGCGCGTTCAATTACCTGGGCCACCAAAGTCTGGATTACTGATTCGACCCAACCCAAGGAAGGCAATCTCCTACAGCGTCGCCCATTGTAAGTTTAGGAATGTTGTTTAACCGCGACTGCATTGGGCGTATAGTGGAGTTGGAATTCAATTGCGCGGTGATGGGGCGTCACCACTAACCGTCCCGGCACACGTCGGGAATGATAGCTCCTACCTCAAGGTAGGAGCTTTTCTTTTTTTGCTAGCCTCGGCCGCGCGGCAGGAGTCTTTATGACCAACATCGTTAGCGTACACGGACGCGAGATTTTCGATTCCCGCGGTAATCCGACAGTTGAGGCCGAAGTTCGGCTCGCTGGTGGTGCAGTAGGCGTTGCTGCTGTGCCTTCCGGTGCCTCTACCGGAGAAAAAGAAGCGGTCGAGTTGCGTGACGGAGACAAGAAGCGGTTTGGCGGCAAGGGAGTATCTAAGGCTGTCGCTCACGTTAACAAAGAGCTGGCGGCCGCAGTCATAGGCAAGGACGCAACCAATCAACGGACCATCGATCAGACCATGATCGAAGCTGACGGGACACCGAACAAATCGAACCTCGGGGCGAATGCGATTCTTGCCGTTTCTATGGCGACGGCGCGGGCTGCGGCCATCGCCCATTCCTTGCCCCTATATCGGTACCTCGGCGGCGCCGGCGCTTGCACTCTGCCCGTGCCTTGTCTGAATGTTCTCAACGGTGGCAAGCACGCCGATAACACTGTCGATTTTCAGGAGTTCATGATCGCTCCCCACAATGCCCACTCATTCGCCGAAGCCATTCGAATGGGCATTGAAACCTTTCACACGCTCAAACAGGTTCTCAAGGGGAAGGGTTACAGCACTGCGGTCGGCGACGAGGGCGGCTTCGCTCCGGATCTAAAATCGAACGAGGAAGCCGTAGAACTCATTCTGGAAGCGATCGCGAGGGCGGGTTATAGGCCTTCTATCGACGTCTCAATCTGTCTCGATCCTGCCGCGAGCGAAATGTGGGACGACGGAAAATATGTCTTCTTCAAGTCGACGAAGAAGGAAATCTCGTCGGACAAAATGGTGAAGCTTTGGGAATCCTGGGCAAACCAATATCCGATCGTGCTGCTTGAGGATGGCATGGGCGAAAACGATTGGGAGGGCTGGGCCAATCTCACGTCAGTGCTCGGCCAGAGAATCGAACTGGTCGGAGACGACATTTTCTGCACGAATCCTCGCATTCTGCAAGAGGGAATCGATAAGGGTATCGCAAACGCGATCCTGATCAAGCTAAATCAGATCGGCAGCGTGATTGAGACTCTGGACACCATGGAACTGGCCGCGAAAAACGGCTATCGTTGCTTCGTCTCGCACCGATCTGGGGAAACAGAGGACACCTTCATCGCGGACCTGACCGTGGCGACTAGCGCCGGCCACATCAAAACCGGTTCCGGTTGCCGAAGTGAGCGAATCGCGAAATTTAATCAGTTTCTACGAATCGAGGAGCGCTTGGAAGGGAACTCCAGATTCGCAGGCCGCTCCGCCTTCCGATGCTCTGAGGTTAAAGTCCCTAATGCGCTCATCGCCGTCTCCTGAGTCGAGTCGGTGCCAATGAACTGAGTTCCACACGAACCGAGTCGCACAGCAGCCCTGCATCCGCAGCTACGTCTACCACCCCGGGGGCGTCGCGCGGGGGCCCGGTGTGGTGACGTTCCAGGTCGCCAAATTTTCCCAGCGTCACGATAAGCGTTGCAGTACAAACAACAATGGGGAGCATCACCGTGTTGCTCAATGGGCTTGAAACAGAGGCGTGACGCTCACCGCTTCTGATTTCACACGATTGCTGAATTTTGGATCGTCGACGGAAGGAGGAGTAAGGCCGCCACGGTTGTTTCTGCTAACCGGCGTGAACCTCAGTTCTTTTGGAGCTCGAGAGAAGCTGGCTGGTTGGAAACGGAGGAGGTCGGCGTCACGGGCAATGGGCTCGTGCTCCGCGTAGCAGACATTCTTCTATCCCGCAGAGCCGATTGTAAATCGGCCTGCGGGCTGAGCCGGGTCCTATTCTGAAAGCGAGCAGCCTGGATGTGCACAGTCGCACGAGATCTCTACCTCTGATCCCGCGTCTTCGCAGCGCTGGCTGCAGTACTTCTTTGAATCTTCCACGATGCACCGGCAGGCCGGATGCGCACACTTCTTGGTTTCGAGATTAGCCATTAACGATTTACCTTTCCCATTCGCAGTTGCACGCGTTCCGCCAACCGCAGCTTTTGGACCAATTCGCTTCGGATAGCGGTGAGCTACCCGATGATGACCACGGTAGTCAAATGACGGAGCGTGGTCGCAACTCTCCGATCCAGAAAACTGGTTTGCGACGCAATATCTTATTCTTGACGTCGGGCTATAACTCTAAGCGAAGGTTCTCCAGCAGCTCGAACGGAATCCGTGTTGAACCCTGCTTCAGGCGTTGTAAGCGGTTGTGAAACGCCACGTGGCCCATCGTCTTGATGAGTTTGCAGCCAGTTATTCCTTGGCAGGTTGCACTCCTGCATTGCCTGCCTCCGCTTCACCGGCTGACTACTATGTATCATTCGCCAGCCGAATCTGTAAACCACCACCCGGCGAGGGCTGGGGAATCTACGACCGGAACTTTAGGGGATTTCAACCGGTATTGACATTCCTGCGCGCACAGAGCAGACCATCTGTTTTTTCCGAACTTGTGGCCGCACGCGTGCGTGAGAAACGCAGGAGTCAATATCATGAAATTTATGACAGTAATCGGCCACAGCCGCAGTCTTTTTGTTTTTGGAAACGATTTCGCCAATGTGGGCACAACACGAAGAGAAGCAGGCGAGGCCAGAGGAACAGCACGCGCAGCAGCCGCAACAGCGCGCTCAAGTGCAAGAACGGCAATCGCAACCTCAGGTACAGGCCCAACCGCAGCGGACTCGAGCGGTGGCACAAGCGTGGCAGCAACAGCGTGGCTGGGTGAAGGCCGGCGAATGGCAGGGACACACTACCCCGCAGCAGAACGGGAGCCAAAACTGGGCCTCCAACTGGTATGCCTCCAACGAATGCTATATCGATTACGAGAATTGCTACTATCTTCACGATCGCCGCTATCCGGAAATTAACCTGGCGATCACCGTTGCTCTGTAGCAATAGGTCCTTACGAGAGATGCCGAGCGTGCGCATCATGGCGTTCAGGGTCGTCCGATACAGCGCAAGGCTGGTGCGGCGATGGTAATTACCCCCACTCTCCTTCAACACCTTGATGTTATGCTGCCGTTCGACCTGCTCAAGCGCCGAACTTCCAGCGCTCAGCATGGCATCAGGCTGTATCTCGACTACAGAAGCGCGCAGGCCGGGACATCTCGAAAGGATGACCGACCTTTCCATGAAAGTGCTGGCTTCCCGGTAATTGCGATCGTTGTCCGTGACAAGGATAGGGGCAGCAAGATGATTCACGATGGCCAGGAAGAACGACTCAAGCTATTCCGGACCGAACTCCGAGAGACGTCAAAGATATCGAACGGGCTCATCAAAGAACGGAGGCATGTCGCGGGTACGCAGATTCTGCACTTACGGATGCAGTTACTGCACCGAGGCGATTGCACGCAGCCGTGCCGGGGTCAAGTATGGCGGCTGCACGAACCAAGGTGTCGGGGCTGCGCGGGGATATAAACCGTGGCTCACAAATTGCTTTGACAGAAATTGAGGATTCAATGATGTTATTGCTGATTATCGTTTTGTTGCTGGTCTTAGGCGGGGGTGGCGGCTACTATGGCCATAGTCGCTGGGGTTATGGTGGCGGCGCCGGCATTGGATTGGGCACCATACTCTTGATTCTGCTCGTCGCCTACATGCTGGGTATCTTCCACTAACGTTACTTCCGCCGCTTAACGAAGTCATTGATGGACGAGACGGAAGGACGGAGACATCTTGCCACAGGCCAAGGCAGCGGTCGGCGGGAAAGAACAAGACTCGAAATCCCGGCGGTTGGCATCAAAACCTCTAAAGGGTGAGTAAGGTGTTTTAAGCGACTGCTCGACGATTTGGCGGCGATGCGGGCTTAGTCACCATCTGCGTCCAACGTCTCGATCCGAACCATGAACATGCGCAGTCGATGGCGTGCCGGTTGAAGAAGACCACGGGTATTTCATACCCGCTAGCGTCGATCTGCCTTCGCGTCGGGCGCTGGAACTGGCCCTCGCACGCAGACGCCGAGAACCCGACTGACCGACCGCCTCCGGTGTATCCATGCTGACCAGCGCGGAAACCGCCATCGTTTGCACAAGGAAGGCTGCGCTGGCTGGACGGTTCGACTGGTGCTCGAAGAAGCCCTAGAACGTAAACGGGTTCTCCGCGTAGGATGGAAGACGTGTGAACATCATACGATTCACAAGAGCCTTTATCTGCCTCCACGAAAAGCGCGTCAAAACCGGCACCACCGTCGGCTCGGCAAGGTAATTCCGGTCGTAACCGGTCAGGTTGCTGATTGCGAGAACGCTCATTCCGTCTCGCGTGAGCTGGGGGATTTTCAACCGGCACTATGGTTTTTTTTGCACCGGCGCTGACAGCCGCGTGGAAACCAGAGTTCGCTCTGCGCGTCAGTTCCGTTCACTGGAATCGTGCAAGGTAAATTGTAGAAATCGTCTCCATCGCTGGTAGTTCCCAGAATACCCGTCCCTACAGCACAAACTCAAAGATGATCGACGTTTTTCGCGTCTTCTGAAGCAGTACGTGCACCCCGCAACCGGGCGGTTCTGCCCCTGGAGGAAATCCACGCCTCGGTATCCGGTTTCTGGTTCACCGACGATCGGAACCGCTGGCGCTTCCGGTTCTGTGGATCGAGGCGCTAAAGGTGGTCCAGCCAAGGCGTCTCAGCAAGGCTTGTGACGCTGGGCGACTCATGCGGTCCTGTGGGGTCAAGTCGGCACATCAGAGTATTAAGTTCTGATGTCCCGGTTTCTCCGACTTTGGGAAATTGCGTTATTTACTGTCCACCCTTTAGCTCTGATTCCGCTAAACATTATGAGATCGCAGGCTCCAAGATCAATTCAAATCAAGAGAGTTTAAATGAGAACTATCGCGAAGCATTTCATTTGTTTCATGGTGGCATGGAACTTATTTGGACAGGATATCATCGTCGATTGGGCATCCAAGAAAATTACGTCTCAACCGTCCTCTGTCGAAAAGGACGTTATGGCTAACATGAGAGTGGACAACATAAATGATCTGATGTTCACCTATTCCATTTCCTATCAGTTAAAACCTCTGGCAATTTCTGATTTCGACAATATTGGTAAGGCCTTTTCCATTGCCGGGCGAGCGGCCGGGGCCGCGGGGGAAGCTGTTTCGACTTGTGACTTCTCCGACGTACTGGCTTCACAAAAGGCGCTGACCGATGCCGAAGACGCATTCGTAAAAACTCCGTCGACAAAGTCCGGCTGTTCGGCGGCGAAACCCTGTAGCATCCCGCTCGGCGAGGCACAAGATCTGTGGCATACAGCGGTGGATCCGAAGATTGGCGCTGCACAGACCGCGCTCGGCGCGTTCACGGCGACATGCACCTCGCCCACCTACGCAGCAGCCGTGAAGTCAGCTAACGACAGCATCTCAGCGGCGTTGGCAAAGTTCAATGGGCCTCATTCGATTGTTAAATCTAAAGCCATTGAATTAAGCCCGGAAGCGACGACGTCACTGGAAGTCGACGAATTGTGGTTAGGCACGCCAACCGTTAACGGTACTTATTCCGTCGATCTTCAGCCCGCCAATAATCGTTTGACCCTCTCGGCCGGAGCGCTTTTCAGTGAAATTCAAAATCGTTCCTACTCCTCCAAGAGCGCGCCTAACGCAAGCGGAACAGGAACGACCAATATTCTCAGCGTGGACGGACTCTCCCGGTTTAGCCCCACTGCCGTCGCACTTCTAAACTACGAAATACCGTTTGCCGACTGGGAGCGTATCGGCTTTGCGCTTTCTACGGGTCCGGTCTTCCGATTGGGCAGCAACTCCGATACCTCCTCGTTTGGGTACTTTGCCGGGGTGAGTATCCATCTATATCATCGGTTCTACATCACTCCCGGGTTCCACCTCGGACAGTTCGCTGATTTTCCTGCAGGTTTTTCGCAGGTGAACCAGGCGATACCATCGGGTCTCGCCACCCCGACTGCGACCAACCGGTGGACCTGGAGGTTTGGCTTTGGGCTCTCCTACAAAGCGAAAGACTTCAGCCAGTTCGGTCTGAATGGAAGCGTTACACCTTCGAAGACCCCAGCTACAGGTGGAAATTAACATGGTCACCGATCGATGGAGTCGCGCGCTTTTGGTCTCGATTCTATGCGTCTGCGCGTGCGCTCAACGTCCGGCATCCAGGGCGCAGGAGGATGTAAGCGTCCTGGATCGAGAGGCGACAACGGCGGTGTCCGC
Organism: Terriglobia bacterium; assembly: GCA_963777595.1. Lineage (GTDB taxonomy): Bacteria > Acidobacteriota > Terriglobia > Bryobacterales > Bryobacteraceae > CAVVFX01. The sequence continues at coordinate 22,120 of CAVZRE010000011.1, read as the reverse complement.
GGTCCAGGGGCAACTTAAGAATTTTCCTATCGACCGGAAAACCAGGATCTCCGACGCCTTGCAAAGCCAGCTCATGTCTGTGCCTTTATCCTTTAAGGTCGCAGGAAACCTGAACTCGCTGGTAACGCTCGATCCGCACAAGCTGACTTTGACGGAGAAGAACGATCTCTTGATGAGAATACAACGTACGCAGCAACTGGTCGATCCGGCTCTAACCCCCAGCCCGGCCGCGGAGGCGGATGCAATTATTTCAACCTTTCAGTCGTCATCCCCGCTGTCACCGGCGGAGATCCAAGCGCTTAGACTCCGACTCGCCCAGCTACCCAACATCGCCAAATCGGTAGGGCGCATTCTCTGGTCGAATCCCGCCGATGGCAACTGGCACTTTGAAGGCACGGGGTTTGTCACAAAGACGAATATTGTAACGACGGCATGCCATGTCATCAGCGAACTCACGGATGTGAGCGATGGTCAACTCGTGCTCAGGAATGACCGGCATGCAGTTGTGGACTTCTCCGAAATGACTTTGCCTAAAACCGGTCCTTTACCCAGCAACATGGTCACGTATCCCGTTTCCAAAATTCTGGCCGCAGGCTCGGCGAAGGGATGCGACGTGGCGGTGGTTCAGATCTCTGGGGCGGATTCCGTTCCCGCCCTTAGCGTTTCGAAAACACAATCCCCGCCGAAACGCCTACTGGTTCTAGGATATCCACAATTGAGCGACCTGACTCCGCTAGTGTGCCAATATGAGCAGGACCCGACCGCTCTCTACTTCTGTCAGTTTCGAACGGCTTATCCAGCGGCCGCCAAGGTGACGTCACCCGGTAATCTTTACGGTTCAAATTCCCACGACGGAATCAGCGTGTTCACCTACAGCGCCAACACGCGAGGGGGGCAATCGGGATCGCCCGTTCTGGATTTCGAAACTCTGCAAGTGGCCGGCGTCCACTATTGCTGCACGGGGTCGGCGGATATGACTTACAGCTTGGGTTGCGCAACCTGGCATCCTCAGAACCTAAGATGGAATGAGGCGATCGCCTCCAGCACTGTTTTGGCGGACAGTTCGCTGAAGAGCTATTTCGAAGGGCAGTAAGATCCTGTGTTGAATCGACGAACGCGGGGTCAGGATGCCGAACTCACCGCTTCCTCACGCGGTCAGGCGGACCTCACACTCGCCAAACGCGCTGTTCTGGCGGGTGCGGCATATAAACTCTCCAAGCCCGTCGAAACCGCTGGATCGCCGAGCACACTGCGCGGCCACCCGAGATTGCGACGTAGGTGGCCAGTGTTTCGGTTTCTGACATCCCCGATTGTTTCCGCCGTAACTTCTGCGCCTGCTCGGCTTCCCTTGCCGGTGAAAATACTGACCCTCGATTCGTCCGATTCCGTCATCAGGTCGTAAGTTGCCCACAGTTTCAAATAGTTATTCAGCGGCCCGATGCCAAGAACCGATGTTGGTCCGTCCGTCTTTGGCCTCGCCGCCGAGAGTCCAATACCCTTGGCCACGCGTGCGGATCGCCTGGATATTTCTGACATCGATTTGCAGCACCTTCTTGCGCTGTGCCGTCATGTCCTTGACGTGCAGGTACGCCGATCCCAACACGAGGGGTGGGTCGACTTGCTCGTGGGATCGCGCTGGGGTCAACCTTTTCCAGCACCCCTGCCCCATCCTCCCTCCCAATAGATGCGCATACCGTCCTCGAGCATTTGCCGTCCGGCGCCGGTTTCTCCTGCGCTATCACTGGAATCCCAGCCCGCGGCAAGAAGTGGAACGTGCACTCGCATCGTCCGAACCGAATCTCCTCACGCAACTCCAGCAGTCCTGCAAGGAACCGGAAATTAACTTTATACTGAGAGAGGCTATTTTTGGAGTTACCATCACCCGAGACACGGTATTGGTTGATCCCGTTTTCGTGACTCCAGTCTGCACTGGTTTTTTTTGTTTCTTTGCGTGTCCTGTTCATCGCCGTTTCTGCGCTTATGCTAATGGGACGTGTATTGTAGGATCCGAGCGGTACGTAGTCGCCTGTTAGACCGCTGGTAAAGAACCTGTAACACGTTTGCAGCAATGGCCCGAACGCGGGATCGTAGGAGGCAGTATGGGGTCTTCCGGTGCGGAAATTACGTGCTTAATAGCGGCTTCAAAAAGCGGCGACTTGCAGGCTCGCGAGAGCTTGATCGCAGCTGTCTACCATGATTTGCATACGCTGGCGCGGCGATATATGCGCAAGGAGCGTCCCGACCATACGCTTCAACCTACTGCTCTCGTACACGAAGCGTATCTTCGCTTGATGTGCGAGGGAGGAGTGGAATTTTGCGATCGCGCCCACTTCTTCGCGACCGCTGCGACGGTAATGCGTCGCATTCTGGTCGACTATGCCCGCGGCCGGCAGGCAGCGAAACGAACTGACGGCGCGCAGAAGGTTCCCATGGAGGAAAATTTTGGACAGATCACGCCAAACTACGAATCCTGGTTGCTCTTGGACGACGCGCTGAACCGGTTGGCGGAATGTGACGAGCGGCAATCCCGCTTGGTCGAACTCATCTATTTCGGCGGCCTCACGGCGGAGGAGGCAGCAGCGGTGCTCGGCGTGTGCGCTCGAACTGCCAGACGCGACTGGAGGACGGCCCGTGCGTGGCTTCAGGCAGAGCTTCGAAAGGCTACTCCATGACTCCGGGTCGGTGTCGACGGGTGGTCGAGTGATGTCGAATTGTATGCGAAAGTGCGGCAGACGCCAGAGAGTGCGCCTGCCGTATGCTCCAGCCGTGCCGTGAAGGCGGAACGCCGTGCGGGCCAGACTGTGAGGAAGGGGCGATGATGGAGTCAACTCCGGTCGAATGTGAAGATCACCAAAGTGCCACGCTGGGGCTTGCGCGCCGGAGGGCATCATGATTTATCTAAAGATTGATTCGTTAAACAGCATCGAAGATGCTCACTCTTTGCTGCAGACGGCGGTTGGTGTCGAATTTGGAACGATGCCTCCATATCTCTACGCCCTCTATTCCATCTGCCCAGGGACCAACCGAAAGGCAGCACAACGAATAAAAGCTGTGGCTCTTCAGGAGATGATTCATATGTGCCTGGCGGCGAACATCCTGAATTCAATAGGCGGTAATCCGGTGTTGCGGCCGCAAACTTATCCGGGTCCGCTACCGGGCGACATCGGGCCGGATGGGACGCCGCTGACATTGCATCTGTACCCGTTCTCCTGCGACGCGATCGAGCAGGCTATGGAAATCGAACAGCCGGAAAATCCCCCCGATTTTCCGGAGGAGTTTCTAGATATGAACCTTTTGGATAAAATGGCGCCGAGAAGGGCAGTAACGGTCGGGACTTTCTACAGGACGCTCGATCGCTTCCTCTCCACTTTACCCGCGAGCGACTGGACTGCGGGGCGCAACCAGATCGCGGATAACCAATTCTTTGCCGGTCGGCTTTTTGCAGTCAATGATTATGCGGATGCCCACAAGGCGATTCAGGAGATTGTTTCGGAAGGCGAGGGAACCGTTGAAGGCACAGAAATCAATCCACTCGACTTCCAGGATGAAGTTGCGCATTACTTCCGCTTCGGCGAGATTTTTCACGATAAGTTGTTGACCAAAGCGAAGAATCCCCTCGGCTATGCCTGGGGGCCGGAGAGGCTCGGGGTGGACTGGGCAAGCGTTTATCCGGCCATTTCCGATCCCGGCCTTCACGACTTTTCGGCAGAGCCGCCGGAAGCGCAGGCAGCGCAAGACGCCTGTAACAACTCGTTTTCGGCGATGGTGAACGCATTACAGCGAGCCTTCACTGGCCAGGATGGGGCGCTGGGCGAGGCAGTGCAACAGATGATGCGCCTGCGGATCGCTGCTCTCGATGCCTTCACCGTGCGGCTTTCCGATGCGTCGCGTGTTGCGGGTCCGGCCTTCCTCTATCGGCCCCCGAAAGGAGAAGCAGCATGAGCATGCTTGAGTTTCCTCGCATCTACTTCAAGGGAGAGATCAGTTGGGACCCCATCACCACCAACAACTATGACAACCATTACAACGAAAACTCGGGTGAGACGATCTTTCCGGGCGTCGCCGACAAAGTAAAGGCTTTCCGCGAACAAGCCATCGACGCCGTTGTCACCGGTGGCCGTGGCGGAAACTGGAATCCCCATGGCACGCATCGGTCGACGTTCTTTAACACCACCGTCTGCGGTTTTGATTTGGGAAATGGAGTCGAAGTGTGCGACCCGTTCGTCAATGCAGCAGTCAATTTCACCGGAATGCTGGTGGACCTCGACCCCTTCGGCTCTTTCTCTTCTCAGCTTTTCTTCGATTGGATGCGATTCGGGGTAGACGGAGGTTACCGCATCTTTGCCCCTCGCACTTCACGCGTAACGGCGCGTTGCATCAACCTCAACCGTAATTCGGCGAATGGATTCGTAGCTGGCGTCGCCTCCGTAGTCTGGCAGACCTCCTTCGCAAAGGCCGACCGTCTTCGCGTTGACCCATTTGATTCGCTGATTCTGCGGAGATTGGACGAGGCGATGGAGCCGGACGATGTCCTCGGCCTGACCGTCCGCTTCAACACGTATCGCACCATCTACTACAACAATCCAAAGCTCAGAAACGGCTCGCCGGATGTGCGTGCCGCGGCTCAAGCGCTGACAGCGAAACTGAAGGGCGGGGGGTTCCAGCCAAACCCGGCGCGCAGCCTGCTCGTGGGTGCGATCGGTCTTTGGCGCCCCGACGAGCCGGCGCATGAGCCGGGCGACCGAGCCTTGATCGCCACAGCCAACTCACCGCTCGGCGCCGCCCAGGCCCGGCTCGACGAAACCACCCTGACACTGGATCTTGCCAACTCCGTGCCGGAGATCGACGAGAATCTCAAGAAGAAGGATCTGGGCACGCTAACCATTGTTGCGGTGGACCCGGCCAGCCAGACTTTTACCCGTCTCGGCTATCTCCCTTACGACCACTACAACCGGGCCGCGTATGAGGCGAGCGCGGGAATCGCGACCGTTCGGTTAGAGCAGGGCGTTGCACAAGCGGCGGCGAACAAAGACATCCAAGTGCTCGATGGCGCAGGCAAACCTCTGCTCACCGAAATGGCCCTTCGTGCCATTCCTCGAACACCGAACCTCTACCTCAATGAGCACGAGACCGTAACCGCGGCTTTCCAACTCTACAATCGCGGCCGTCTGGAGAAGTCGTCCGTGGCTGTTACTCTTTTCCAAACAGACTCAAGCAGCAGCAACATAGACAGCATTACTCATGTGACCACAGATGCAAACGGCACGTTGGCCCTGCCGCTCACTGGCAGCTCGGGTGGGATCAACGCCTGGGTGCCCTCGCTCAGCAATGATGATCAGCCGATTGGGAGCATAGACCCACAAAAGAACACCTACATGTACGTCCGCATGTGCCCGGCCGACGCCCTTCTCGCCGAGTTGGAGCCCAGCTGGGCGAACGTCTACGCTCATGTCCTCGCCAACTGGAATGCAATGGCACCGTGCATGGACAACTGGTTGAAGCTCGACGATCCGAAGCAGATAAAGGCCCATGCTCAAATCCTGAGGGCTCTGACTCACCCATCCAATTTCGAGAATTACCGTTTCATGCCGGTAACTCGCGATATGAGTGCCGGCAAGCGGGCTTTGCTTTACAAATTTCTCGAGCTCGATCATGAACCCGAGGCTGGAGCTGGCCCACACAAGACCGAAGGACGCAGCTTCGCCGAATTGAGCCGTGCCATGCGAAGGGGCTGAGCTTCTTCCAACTGCCGCTGCCCGTGCGTTCGAGCGAAGAGATACTCGTCGAAATGAGAGCCGGAAGCCCACTACTCCTCCGGACACAGCGGTTCGACGCGATATAGTTTCCGCTCGTTGCAGGTAAAGTCGCGCACGTACCGATTGGCCTGCGTCCAGGCGACGAGCTCTTCAATTGACTGCGGTGCGATTTTCCACTTGATCAGGTTGCCGTCGCCCCCGGTAGTGAGAACAAAATCGCCGGTTTCGATAAACGCAATATCCCAGATCCCGCCGGTATGTCCCACCATGCGCCGCAGGACCTTGCCGCTTTCAAGCTCCCAGAGCAGCAAGTTCCCTTTATCGTCGCCAGTCATCGCCCAGTCGCGCCGTGGATGCAGGGCCAATGCCTGAAGCGCCGCGGCGTGTTGCTGGAATCTCAAGATCTGCCTGCCCGTAGCGATGTCCCATACGATAGCGGTTGTGTCGTCACTGACGGTGACTACCCTTTGACAGTCAGCGGTCACAGCCAGTTCGCAGACGTGCACCGCGTGTCCCTGCAGCTCGCGCACGACTTCGCCCGTCGCAAGATCCCAGACCGTTACCGTCCCGAGCGCGGAACCCGCCAGGAGCATACGCCCATCCGGAGAGACGGCGAGCGCGCGGAACCCTGGCACCGTGCCCGTGAAGCGGCGCACAATCGCTCCGCTATCGACGTTCCAGATCACCACCTCATCGCCGAAGACCACTGTCGCGGCATGATGCCCGTCCGGCATGAGAACTAACCCGGACAAAGCTGAACCCGGCGACGCATATCGGCGCACTTCTCTTCCCGTGGCAATCTCGCGCAGAACCATGCAGTTTTCCGCGTCCGGGATAAAGAAATCGCCGGATACAGACAGAAAATGCTTCCCGTCGGGCAGAAGAGCCATCTCAAATATGGTATTCCTCTGCTGCCCTAGATGACGCAACATCTCCCCCGTTCGCAGGTCCCACAGTTGCAGCGGATTCACGGGAGACTGCGGAGCTAACACCGCGCCACTGCCCGCGCTCGTGACGGCGCGTTGGCCGTCCGATGCGACCGCCCACATACCTAAACCGGAAGGCGCTCCGACCCGTATGACCTCATCGGCGCTGTAGATGTCCCACACACGCATTGTCTGATCCATCGACCCTGTGAGCACCCGGCGGCCGTCGGCCAGAAAATGCACTGCCGTTGCCGAGCCCGCGTGCCCATAAAAGCGCCGGACTTCCTGCGCCCGGTCGATATCCCACAGGATCATCGAGAGGTCGAAGCTAACCGAAAACACACGGTTGCCGTCAGGAGACACGGCAAAAGTATAAGCAAACGTCGTGTGGCCGCGAAGGGTAGTGACAAGCTCTCCATCGTTCAAGTTCCACACCATCAGCGTGGAATCGGCGGACGAAGAAATCGCGCTCTCTCCACCAGGGCGAAAGGCGACGTGGAAAACCGCATCTCTGTGTCCCCGCATGCGCCGCAAGATGGCTCCGCTCTTCAGGTCCCAGAGCACCAGATCGTTATCGCCGGACCCTCGGGAAAACGGTCCGCTCGGACCCGAACCGGACAAAATTCGCTCGCCATCCGGGCTGATGGCAACCGAGTAAATGACGTCGTGCTGTCCCTTGAAACGGGCTATTTCCTGGCCGGTTCTCCAGTTCCATAGGACGAGATGGTTGCCCGCGCTTTCAAAATCGTAATCGCTCGCCACCAGCAGGTCGTTCCACACGGCGATGCCCAAGACCGGTGCCATGTGTCGCAGCGTGCGCTGCTCGTCTCCGCTCTCCTTGTCCCAAATACGGATGGTGCCATCGGCAGAAGCGGAAATGACGTATTTTCCGTCCGCACTAAAAGCGACTGCTGAGACTGTATTCGCGTGCCCCCTAAAAACCCGAACCTCTTGCCCGGTGTTCAGGTCCCATAAGCGGACGGTATTGTCGGAAAACTGGGCCGTCCGCGTATTCAACGGCAAGTAGGTCGGCATTTTCCTGTAAAAATTGGACCCGGGACTGAACCCACCGGAACCGGATACCGCCTGCTGCTGGTCCGGGCTCACCGCCGCGTGCCATACCGTGTCCGTATGGCCCACGAACACCCGGCGAGTGCCGGGCATTGGTGCGAGCTCAAAAAGAAGCTGAGAGGACTGCTCGGGCGGCGTCGAAATCGCGTTGGCTGCCACACAAAGCGCCAAGGCGATATCCGGTAAATTCTGCAGGCTCGTCTGGCGCGAATTGGCCGTAAGAGCCAGGCTCTGCATCTCCACGACTTTACGCTGCTCGCGCGCTTGACGTTCCAGTTCGGCCTGCTCTTGTGAGCGCCGCTGGGAGGAACTGTCGTCGAGGAAGCGAAGCTCTTCCTGGGTGAGCAGGAAGCCGGCAGTAGAGCGCCAGTCCTCATACTGCGCCAGGCGAGTGCCGATCAACAGATAGCTCTGATCGCGCTCCGACTTTTCCCATTCGGCAACCGCAGCCACAAGCCAGCGATGCATGCGGATATCGTTGCGGCCGGCATCCAACCACTCCTGCAACGAGCTCCATGCGTGCAGCAGCGCTTCGTGAGCCAATTCAACCATTGGCTCACGCGTGGCGGGATCCACGTCGAAGGCGATCAGCCGATATCTACTGAATGCATCTAGGACGGGCTGTACGTCGGCGCCCAACTTCAGCAACTCCGATTGGCGGGCGCGGCGGCGGGTGGCACGCGCCCCTTCGCCCAACGTGACCAAACGCAGGAATACCTGACGTGCGGTGTCTTGCCGCTCGGGCTCTAGCTCGCTATAGACTTGCTGCGCGCGCCGTGCTAGCGCCGCGAACACTCCGCCACTCGCCTGATACGCCGCCAACGAGATGGTTCTTCCCGTAGTCCTGTCGAAGGCTTCGGTCAGGGCGTATTGCAGCAGCGGCAAGGCTCCTAGCTGGTCCTGTACGTCGTGCACGATGGTCGCGATCAGTTCGCGTTCGACCTCGAGACCGGCCTGACGCGCAGGTTCGGCGATGGCCCGCTCCAATTCGTCGGCGGCCAGGGGGAGCACAAACTCCGTGCGCTCGCGCATTAAAGTGCCAAATTGAACGTAATGGAGCGGGCGATCCGTAAAATCCGCCCGTAACGCGATGATCAGTCGCAAGGGGCTCCCGGCGGCTGTCACGGCCACGCGCAGGAGTTCCAGGAATTGGAAACGCTGTTGTTCCGATTCGGTCAGCGTAAATACCTCTTCGAACTGATCGATGATGAGAAGTGTCCTGCCTCCGATTTCGCGCAGCGCGTTGAGAAGGGCGGATGAATCCTTTTCAAAATGCCCCTCCAAACCGCTGAGCGGATGGCTGGCGATACTCAACAATCCGGCCGCCAGGTTCTGCAACGGAGAACTGCCGGGAACGGTTTGTATGATGAACTCGATTTGCGGCGTCGGGCCGGGCGAAGGAAGCGCCGGCGGCAAGGTAGTGTCGCTCACATGTGCGGAACCCACCTGCATCTCATCCAGAAGACCTCTACGGAGGGCCGGCACCAGGCCAGCCGACACCACGCTGGATTTGCCGCTCCCGCTTGGCCCAACCACCGCCAGAAAATTGCTTAATGGATGAGCTTCCTGCAGACGGGCTACTAAGTGCTTCACCAGGCGCTCCCGGCCAAAGAAAACACTGGCGTCGGCTTCAGTAAACGCCCGTAATCCTTTATAGGGATTCACAACTAGCGCCGTCGCTTCGGCCCGTTTGGCAGAGAACCGCTCACCTTTGAGCGCCTTCTGAAAATCCTCAAACAGCCGTATGGCCGTCGCCTGCCGGGCAGCCGGGTCCTTCGAGATTGCTTGAAGGATGACGCGATTGATGGCCGGCGAGACATTTTCCAGCGCGGGTAAGGTCTCGAAGAGTTGGCTTCTGAGCTTCTCTGCCGAAGTTCGCGAATTGAATGGATGCTTGCCTCCGAGAATCTCGTACAACATCATGCCCAACGAATAGATGTCCATTTGCGGCGAGGGAGCATTTTTCCGAATCTGCTCCGGCGACATATAATCCGGCGTTCCCTCGATGCCGCTACTCTGTGCCGCTGTGGTCTCTTCAGCAATACCGAAATCGGAGAGGTAAGCGTTTTGATCGCTATCGAGAAGAATGTTGGCCGGCTTCACGTCATGGTGGATCACGCCACTGCGGTGTGCAAGATCCAACGCCGATGCCACGTGCTCGAGAAGGAGCAGAACCTCATCATGGGACAGTTGGCCTTTCTTCATCCGGTCCCGCAAACTGCCGGCCCGCAAATAGCGCATGACCAGGTACGCCTCGTTCGGTTCCCTCCAATAATCGAAGAGAGGAACGATGTGCGGATGCTCCAGGCGCGCAACTAGTTGCGCTTCGTTCTCAAAACGCTGGATAAACTCCCGCCTATTGGCATGAACCGGCAGAATTGCTTTGATCGCCACCTCGCGGCCAACCGACAATTGAGTCGCAAGATAGACAACACCAAAGCCTCCTTGTCCCAGCCGCTGCTTTAGCTGGTAGCCTTTGACGGTCCGCTTCTCTGGAGTTTGAACGCGTGAGTCTCCTTGCTTTAGATCGCTTCTCCCAGGTGACTCTACTGTTGTATCCCAGAATTCGCGACTCATTGAAGCTGCACCAGCCGCTATCGCTTCCGCAGGCGGACGATCTAGAAATCCGCTACGCGAATGCTCCTCCAGCATGCAGCGGACCTCCGGGTACAACTCCTCATCGCCGTCGCGCGCCGGATGCGGAAACTCCTTCAGTCCCGAGTCTACGACGGCGTCGAAGATCTCGCGCACCCGCTTCCATTGTTCGGGACTCATTCCCTTTGCCTTTCGAGTTCCGCCTGCAGACAGACGCGGGCGTCTCTCCAACCGCGCTGAACGATCCAACTGGAGAGGCTCAAAACCTTCTCCACCTGGAGTGTGGCCGGGAAGACTCGTGAGTTCGCCGGCCTTGGCTACCACTTACTCATCGGCCGTCACTTACATGGATTGCAAGAGATTATACCTCAACGTTGCGGTCCAACCAGGACCTGTAGACGTTTTGGTGCAAGTGTCTGCAACTTTCAATTCTGCTTCGGTGTGCGCTGGCCGAAGCGACAATAGTTACAGGTTAGGCCCGTTTCAATCCAACCTGTTGCACGGCCTCATCAAGTTTCAGAATTAGCAGACCTCGGCTGCAGACACGTCCATCCTCGCCGGAAACACGGCGGGGCTATCTCAGAATCTCGATCAGCAAGACCCAAGCGCCCATGACGGCAGCGATGAAGGAGATGGCCGTCCCAACGACGACACCGCACATCCATGCCGGGGCAGCGAGCAGCAGCATGACGCCCGATACGCAGAAGGGCAACGTCGCGGCCACGCTCAGGATGACCCGTGTAACCAGCCACGCCCGCGGATGATCCGGCTGCAGCCGGGCATAACGAACCTGGCTCACCATCTGGCAGACCAACGAAACCAGAGCGATCACCAGTATCTCGGCGGCGAGGAGTTCAGCGGACTGGTGCGGAACGAGGGCAAAGGAAGCGATGAAAAACACCTGCAACAACTGGACTAAAGCATCAAATGCCCGTCCAGGTAGGCCCGGAACAGACAAGATGCGTGTCAGATTGATTGAAACCGCCACGAAGACCAGGCCGGTCAAAGTCGCGGCGGCACCGGCCTGCACCGCCAGGTAGGTCTGCCATTCGGACAATGGGGGCATCGGTGAAATGTAACATGGCCGGGCAGGGATGCAGGAGACAACACCGCATTCGACCACTCTGCCACCTCACCGTCGGGCTCAGTTAAGCATCTTCAGGGCGCGAGCCGATACGAATGCGGCTGCCATCGAGACGATCAGGAACCAGACCAGCCAGGGGATTGTAGAATTCCTTCTGGGATAGTCGACTTCGAGCCACGCTATGTCCCCCTCCGGCAGGCGCGGCTCTTCGGGATGTAGCAGGAAGTCGCTGAGCGAAGTTGAGCGGCGGGGGGAGATTAGCCGGGAATCGCCGGTCATTATGACCTTCCGGACCGTCCGACCGTTCAGCTTCACATCGACTGCGCTTCGACCCTCGCTATCAGGGCGGATTCGCCACACGACTTGACGGTCGCTTGCTATTCGGATTGGAGGAGAATCTATCTTTACCCCGGGCAGGCCCCGCGCCTCGAGTTGATCCGCTGGATTGAGAGGACGTATTAATTTCGCCGTGAAGACGGCGGTCTCGCCGACATGTAGCGGTCGAAACCCGTAGACAAGGTCGAGTTGCAGGATCAGCCATAGCATGGGGATCGCAAGAAGCAACGTCGCCGGGAGGAAGAGCAGGCAGAGCCGGAGGTTGTCGCGAACGAGGTTCATCTGGGCTTGCCAGATCAACCGTGGTTCATCAAAGTAAAGACGAAACTCCAGAAGATCAGCCTGAATCTTTCTGATGACGGCTCGCAGCGCGGACTGATTGGTGGTGCCGCGCACAATCAACGTGGTCAGGATCCCGGTGAGGATGGCGAGCGGGATCATTCCAGATATCACTCCAGATAACCCAGACCTCTTAACCGCCGTTCCACTTCTTCCTGCGACGCTGCCTCCTCACTTTTCGAGAGTTCTTTCTCAAGTACATGCTCCACGAACTCTTCGGGCGAACTGTAGCCAGCTTTCTTTGCATGCTGCTCGACGCGCTGCCAGAGGTCGGAATTCAACTTAATGGATTTGGGCATGTCAGTAGATCGGGCGTCCTTTCATTTCCGGCGGAGCGGGCACTCCGAACTCTTTAAGGATGGTCACGGTGAGGTCCTTCAATCGCGGGTCAGAAAGCGACAACTTCCGATTCGTGACCAGGATACCCGGTACTGCTTCCGCTGCGATGCAGTGATCGCCAATCCAGGCGTCCGTGTTGGGTTCGACGATTTCCGGCGAAGCTTCGCCCAGCGCGGTCTCCCAGGAGGCTCGATAGCCGGGTGCGTAGCCGATGATGAGGTCGGGCGCAAAACGGTTCGTGGTGCGGGGCAAACGGGTGACGCTTTGGATCACGGGCTCGTCTTCGAATCTCTCGGCCAACAGGCGCCGGCTCAATTCCGTCAGAAAGGCCTCGCGTTCGGGCCCGTCATGCACAATGCCGTGCTTCTCGCGTCCGGACAGATTGACGTACAGGGCATTCAGTCCCATGGCATATGCCCGGTTCTTGAAGCCGTTCTTCTCGAGCCAGGTATTGAGGTTGAAGGCATAATCGAAGGCTGCGAAGCCATGATCGGACATCACCATGATGGTCGCATCGGGGGCGGCTGATAAGACGGCCCCGATCGAGCCATCAATGCTGCGATAGGTTGCGAGCAACTCGTCTTCGTGCTTGCCCCAGAGCACATGGGAGTTCTGGTCGACTTCGGAGAAGTAAAAGAAGAGAAGCCCGTCGCGGTAGTGCGCGAGAGAATCGCGGAGGAGCGCCTGGTGCTCGGACTGGACGATGCGGCTTTGCGTCAGGTATTCGGGCAGCGTGAACACGCCTTGCCGCAGCGCTGCGGTGTCCTCTTCGATGCCCTGAGTGTAGGTGGGACCTATGCGATTGGCAAGGTCGCGACTGAAGCCGGAGGGCTGCGAGATCGGGAGCGCCGGATCGAAAGGATCGATGTTGAGGGGCGACCGGTAGATGCGGATTCCACCTTGCAACTGGCGTGTGTAGAGGCGGAACATGCCGTGAACGCCGGCGACATGGTTGATCAGGGGAAAGGTGACTCGAATCCACGGCGACCATTCTCCTTGTTTGAGGATGAATTGTTGGCCGTCGATGCTGAAGCGGGCAGCGGCTGAGGCCGGGTCGATGTCGGCGACGAGATCGAGATGCGTGCGGGCCTGATCGCGGCGGAGGGTATCGGGTGGTCCTTCGATGGGGAGGATGGCGCGGCCTTGCTTGGCGCTCACCGGGACGAAGCGGCCTCCGGGAACGTCGTGGGCAACTTCGAGAGCATCGTCTGTGTAGTAGGTGAAAGTGCCAAAGGTTCCTTCGAGGTCCGGAGTGCCCATGCCGGCCAGTTGTTCGCCTGCTCCTGGAATAGGAGGGTAATTGCCGGGCATCCGGATCACCGTGGTGGGAATACCGTGCCCGGCGAGGATCTCCCAGAAAGTCCGGCCGTGGCGGAAAGAACGAACTTGGGCTCTGGAGAGCGGCAATAAATAAGGACCGATGGAGAGTTGGTGCGCGGGCGGCAGGGTTTCGGCGAACGAAGACATGGGTTGGAGCGTGGCCGGATCGCGATGAACGAAGTCGAAGACGCCATGCTCGATGGGGTCGAGACCGGTGCTGAAGGTCGCCCAAGCGACGGGACTTTGCGGAGGCGTGGTGGTTGCGAGCGTCGACAACGTGCCTTGGGCGCAAAGGCGGCGAACGTTGGGCAGTTCGTTCCAGTGGCTTTCTACGAAGTGCGGGTCCATGCCGTCGACACCCAGGATGATGAGCCGGTGATGAGGTTGGGGTGGGCGAGTACAGGCGGTGAGGAGAATGGCACAGACGAAAGCGTGGGCTAAGCGGACGTGCATAGCGGCTTGCCGTCCATCCAGGCGGGCGGATCGATTCCGAAAAGATGCAGCGCGGTGGGCGCCATGTCTTCGATGCCGGGATCCTCGGAGTCGATTTTGCGATTGCAGAAAAGCACGCCTGGGACGAGCAGGGGGTCGACGCAATGGTCTCCGCTCCAGGCTTTGGGATTGTCCTCGATCACCCGAGCTGCGGACTTTGCCGACCGCGGCGTCCCAGCTGGTGCGGTAGCCCTCGTTGTAGCCGACGATCAGGTCCGGCGCCGCGTCAAGATAAGGTCCGCGATAGAGATTGCTGGTCAAATACATCTGACGGATGGCAACCTGATCGAGTTCCTCGTCGCGGAAGCCGGAGAGTTTGGCGATGAGCTCGTGCTTGAGAGCTTCCGCTTCCGCGCCGGGCTTAACTATGCCTTGGGCTTCGCGGCCGCAAAGGTTGAGATACAGTCCGCTGAGGCCGAGACAGTAGGCGCGGGTGCGGGTCCAGTCGATCGACATTGCCGGTGAGCGCGAGATAGCCGTTCTGGCGCAGCCAGGAGTTGAGATTCACCGCGCGGCGGAAGCTGCAGAAGCCGTGGTCGGAGAGGACGAAAAGCATGGTGTTGTCGTCGATGTGCTGCATGGCTTTTCCGACGAGGCGATCCATCCGTTCGTAGAGGTCGGCGATGGCGCCCTGCCATTGGGGATCGCCGCGACCTTCGAAATGGCGATAGAACATGTGCTGCACGCGGTCGCTGGTGTCGAAGACGCAGGCGACTACGCCGCGACGGGTGTGCGCGAGAGCGTTGTCGAACATGGCTTCGCGTTCGGCAAGGAGGGACCAGGCCTGGTCGAGAAAAGCCTGCTCGTCGATGACGCCTTCGTTCAGCGCCCAGGTATCTTCGGCCATACCGACGGTCGCGAAAGAGCCGAGGAGTTTGGCGAGGTACGCAGCGTAATAGCCGGGATGGCTGATGGGCAGCGCGGGCGCTTCGGGGTCGATCTGGATGGGGGTTACGTAGAGAGAGAACTCCGAGCCGTTTTCGGTGATGCGGAAGCGCGCAATGCCATGGACGTGGACGCCGGGCGCGGCGGAGAAGGCGATTTTGATCCAAGGCGAGTATTCGCCGGGCCGCAGAAGATGGCTCTGGCCGGCGATCTCCAGGGTGATGGCGTCGGCTCCCAGGTGGATCTGGAAAGGGACTGAGAGGGTCGCATCGCCGGCTTGCGGGCCCTCCAGCACACCTTCGAGATACTCGCCGTTGCGGCGCAGAGGGCAGCGGGTACCGCTTTGGTAGTCGCAGGTGTCGAGACGGGTGGTGAATTGGGTGAAGCTGCCCTGGGTGCCGCGAAGGTCGGGCGTGCACATGGCGGAGAGGAGGCGCCCGTCGAACTTCTCCGGCGGGAAGGTGATGGGGACGCGGAGGATGGTGCTGCCGATGGAGCTTTCGGCCAGGATTTTCCAAAACGGCTGACTCTTGCGGCGAAGCTCGACGACCGGGCGGGACAAGGGGATGCGGAAGCGGCCGATGCGGAGAATGCGGCGCGGCGGACGGACCTTGGAGGACGAAAGTTCCGGGATGTAGGACTGCAGGCTGCGGTTCAGAAAATCGAAGATGTTGTGCTTGGCGGGGTTAACGCCGGTGGCAAAGGTGGACCAGGCGACGGGGGAAAGAGAGGGGAAGGTGGTGCGGAGGCGGTGAAAGGAGCCTTGTTGCTGGAGGCGCTGCAGGTTGGGCAGCCGGCCTTCGGCCATGAAGCGCTGGGTGAGACGGGGATCGAGGCCGTCGAGTCCGAGGAAGATGAGGCGCTGGATTTTGGCTTTGCGGAAGCCGTGGCGGCGACGGATGAGGGCACGGGCGGTGCGGATGGGCCAGAGGAGGAAGGAGAGAGCGGTGAGGAATGCGCCGCCGAGCGTACTCAGAAAGCCGCCCAGAAAAGCGAAGCCTGCGCCGGGTCCGATGTAGGCGATGAAGGGAGGGGGCATCTGATCATGATTGTCGCAGAGAGGAGCATTTTGCGGAAGGAAGCCAATTGGGATGGGGAATTGTGCACCATTGTGCAGAATTTGGCGATTTTCTGCTGGGCTGAAAAACGAACTGCGTGGGCGGATTCGCGGGTTTGCTTGGCTGAGGCATTCGCTTAGGATGTAAGGGTAACGTAAAGTGGGTTCAATGGAAAAATTGTTTCGCGCCTGCTTTCGGATTTTGCGTTCTTCCATTTGTTGGCTGCGACGAGGCGGATTTTGCGGATCGAACCCAAATTGCGCACTTCCCCTCCTTGTTTCCAGGATAGCTGGCGGTCGAAGCTGAACAGTGAGTGGAGGACGGTAGGCTATTGGTTTTGAAGAGTGGATTTTTGGGTTGCCGGCGTCAACGGGCGAGGCTGCCTCAGCCACCGGTGAAGTCGGACCACTCGATTTCGCGGGACGAAGCCGAGTGGGTGGTCGGGTCGTGGGCCTAACCGCCGCAAGACATCCGTGCGGACCGCCCGGAGGAGGCGCTCGACGGCAACGAGCGCAGAACTACTGCGACAGTGCGTTCGCGCAGGCGGTTTTCTGCGGGGCGGTGCACTTATCCGCCACGATCTTCGCCGCAGCCGCGAGGTTGCGCGCCTTAATCGGGTCCGTAGTGTCATGGCTAGCTTCAGCAAGAATGGTGGTGGCCTCAATTTTGTTGGGGTTGCAGATGAAAAGCAGTGATAAAATCGCAAAATCGCGGGCGTCGCCGGGCGCGCTCTCCGACGCGATCCTCTTTACGAGGTAGGGGTTGCAGGGCGCCCGACGCCGAAAATTGCGTCGGGTGCGGGCAGCACGCCATCCGACCGGCCCAGTCCGTATTTGGCCCGGAAATTCTGCTCGTGCGAAAGGTCGCGGATCTTGTAGTCTACGTACCTGACCACGATCTCAGCGGCCGGGGCGTAGTGCTTTTGGCCGATCTGGTCCAGTGCGTACGAGACGCAACCGGTGAATGCGCTGGAGGCGTTTACGTTGATCTGGATGGTTGCCGCGCCGGAGGAGTTTGCGGTCTGGCTCGCCGGGGACGACGTAAGCGTGAAGGAAGTGCCAGGGTTAGACAGGACATTGGCCCCTATCGTAAGTACGGCTTGCCCGTTGGCCAGGATTGTTATGGGGATAGGATTGGGCGTTGGGAGTGTGGAGGAGGCCCATTGGACGTTGATCGGCGCTGGGGTTTGCGCCCCGCTCACGTAGACCGTGGAACCTTGCACGGTGACATTCGGCGTTGTTGTGGTGAACGTGACGTTGCCGGTGAAGCCGTTGACTGGATTGATCTGCAGGTTCACGGGGGTCGCGGTCGAGTTGGCGTAGAGGGTGATTGGCGCAGTCGGGCCGGTGACGGTGAACGTGCTTCCGGCGGTCACCAGGACTGGGACTTGGAGCGTCAGCGTCCCATCGTAGCCCAGGATGCCGTTGACCGCTTCAATAGGGCAGCCGTAAACGGCCGGGGAGTTGCCCAAGTTGCTGCCGGCAGCAATCGTGCCGGTGAGGGTTTGAGTCGGATTGGCGGCGGTGAGGTTCGCTGACTGGGGGGTGAGGCTCGTGACCTGTCCTCCCCAGCATGCCTGGTAATTCGGCGGGATTGTGAACCCGATAATTCCCGTCATGCCGTTCACCGCGGAGACGGTCACCATGAACTTGACAGTTTGGTTAGACGAGACGATCACTGGCGATGGGGACGGCGAGCTCAGCGTAATGGTCGGTGGGGCAGTTATCACGATTGGGATGGCGACCTGATGCGTGCTGATGGTGCCGTCGGACTTGGTAGCGGTACCCACGACGGTGAGACTGTAGCTACCCTGCTGCGCTCCGCACCGGCCGTTATCGTTGCGGTGAAGGTCCCGGTGCCGGGCAGGGATACGGATGAGGGCAGCGAAAGGGTCACGTAGCTTGAGATTTGGGAGGGCACGGTATAGGACAAGTTAATCGTTCCGGAGAAGTTGGCGCCGGCGACGATCTCGGTGAAACTGCCGGACGGGCTGCCGTTAGGGTAGATAGTGACCGAGGACGGGGAGGGCGAACTCATGGTGAAGTCCGGCGGGACGAATTGGAACGGAGCGGTGCTGGTTGCGGTCAGACTGCCCTCGGTAATGGAGACGTCGCCGCTCGCTGCGGTGGACGGAACGGTCAGGACAATCGCGGTGTTGGTCCAGCTGGTGATGTTGGCTGACGGGACTTGCGCGCTGCCCAACTTGACGGTGCCTTGGGTAGCGCCGAATCCGCTCCCGTAAATGCTGAGGGGCGTATTCTGCGTTGCTGAGATGGGCGAGAAACCGCTGATCGCTGGCGTTGCGGTTACCGTCCACGATCCGGCGGCTTGCCAGGGAAACAGCAGGCCGGAGGCGTCGATGGCGTCGGAGTTGACGGTGTAGGTTCCGGCGACGAGGAAGGTGACGTTGAGGTTGACGGTGACGACTTCGGAGCCGACGCTGATGGAGGATGCACCGGCGTTGATGGTGCAGGTGCCGTCCGAGGAGGTTCCGGTGATCCCTCGGAGTCACGATGAACCCCCACCACATCAACAGAACCAGCTCGCCTTCAGCGAACGGCGGTAGCCCCCGGAGCGCTCCCCGGAAGAGCATCATCTACACCCTTGCCGCAGGGCTCGTGCTCTTCGCCGTGCCGCTATGCAGCGAGAAGACATTTCCCTCGACCGGGAACGTCGGGATCGGCACTACGGCGCCTTGAAGAGACCGGATCAACGCAGAGGCGCGGAGACGCAGAGAAAGCGCCGGTAGGTTGCTGATTTTTGAAGGGGTGGCGGTGGAGCTGTTGGGCTGCCACTCTGCTAGTCGCTCGGCCGCCTGGCGGTAGCGTGCAGCCGGTCATTCCGATATCACGAACGTCGCGATGTCGGACGTGGCCGCCCCCCTGGGCGAGCCCGCCCGTTCAGTGGAGACTGGGCGCCACGCCCGGACGTAGTATTTGCCCTTGCCCTTGAGGTCGAAAATCTTGCTTAGCTCAAGTGTGCCCTTGACCTCCTCGCCAGGCGCGAGGGTTTTCTTCCACGTGCTCCCCCCGAGTCCATAAATGCGATTTCCGATGGGGAGTCTTGGCGCAGCGGTGCCGTCTTCGCGGAATAAGGATGTCTCATACTCCATTTCCGCCACCTACTGCACGTACCCGCTGGGGACGTCTGACACGTTTTTGAGGGTTAGGTTGACACTGCCGGGTTCGCCAGGTCTTGAGGTCTGGGGAGCGACCTGGATGGTGAGGCTGGCGCTGAGTGAGGCTGGGCAGGCGCGAGGCCCACCCGGCCTGCTGTTGCGCCGTGGCTGCGCTTACCCGCGAGGGCAAACGCGACGATGATGTGCTTGTGTGACATGTTCTCCGCCTATTGATAAGTTGTACCGCCGTTTACCAAGTTCTTGACGTTCGCAGTCCACTTCGGGTAGGCGGTTGTGTCCGAGAAGGAAACAGGCGCAGACGGCGCCAGATTCACCGATGCCCACGTATTCACGCCGTCGCGTACTGCGGGCGATGTCTCCGGGGTTGCTGCGGGAGCCTTATGGGACAGACGCCGCCGCTCTGGCTACCCGCGCGGCCACGCCGGTTTGAGGGTGCAAGCGAGCGTGCGGCCGATCACTCCGAGATCACGAACGTCACGACGTCGGACACGGCGAGTTCGTTGGGCACACCCGCAGCTCCGAAGTCACATGCGCAAATCGAGCATAGTACTTGCCTTTGCGCGTCAGGTCGAAGACCTTGCTTACGTAAACGTGGCCGTGGCCTCCTTGCCGGGGTCGAGTGTCCTACGCACCCCGCTCCACGCTCTCCGAAGATGCCGCCTTTCGGGGGAACCCTCGGTGCGGCGGTGCCGTCCTCGCGAAACACGGTCAGACCAAAGCTCCGCTCTACACCTCCCATCTCCTCCCCGTACCCGACTGGGCCGTTCGACACGTTCTTGATGGTGAGCTCAACCAGCACCGGCTGTCCGACCTTGGCGGCCCGGGAGATCACGCGGGCGGTCAGCGTGACCCGTTGCGAGATCTGCAGGCGCCAAAGCTGCGCCTGCAGATCTGCCGCACGATCGCCCTGTTGGGCCATGCTGGCACCCGCCATCAGGGCGGCTACGATTATCATCTCTAGATGTCTCATGTTCTTTACCTAATTGGTTGTGACTGCGCAGCCGCCTGTGCCCTTTGCGTTCTGCGTCCAAGCCGGATAGACGGAAGTGTCCGCAGAGGTAACGTTTCCTGCGGGCACGGGGGATACCAGCCTGAACGTATTTCCGCCGTCGGACGAATTCGCCCCTGCGCTCCACGACCATCTCAGCTGGGCCAAGGGAACAAATATCGACGGGGCTGGGCCCGGCGGGGGCATCCACATGAGCCACATCGTGAAGCTGTTCGAAACGGCCACCGATAGGTTACCAACTCCAACCACAACCGCCTGGTAGGGGGAGTCGTTGGTTGGGCTTTCGGTGGCGTTGGGGTACTTGGTGTCCAATCCGGAGCACGTCTCCGTGCTGTTAGCGTTTTGGTTCACGACGTTAACTACGCCCGAGTTCACAAGCTGGACCCACTCAATGGACCCACCCTGGTAGGCGCTGGGCTCGGTGAACTGAGCCGTGAACACCATCCCAGTGTCGGCGGGATTGGGGTCCGTTGTGTTCCCGTAGGTGAGCGCCAGGGGCACGGGCGGCTCGAGGGGCAGGGACGTGAGTTGTATGACGCTCGCTGTCCCGGGCGTTCCGACGATAGCGTTGCCCGTCGGTCGTACAACGCCGTAGCTCGTGGTAGCCGACACCGAGGACCCGTCGCTAAGATTCGCCGTGTAGGTCACGACGCCTGCGCCCGAGTTCGTGAAGTAGAAGTAGGTTTGGCTGCCTGACAGGTCAGCGGCAACGGGGCCGCCGGTATTTTGGGGGTCGCCTCCCGGAAAGCCGCCGACGTAAGATGCGCCCGTGACCGACCAGCCGTCAGACGAGACAGCTACGCCCCGGCAGGAGGTTCGCCACTTGGCCAGCGGCAAGGGACACCCGCTGACCGACGACCATCGGCCTTATCAGCCCGGTTACATTCGTGCTGCCGTCCATTACCGACGTTGTCGTGACAACGACAGGTTGAGGGGACTTGTTGCTCTGCGCTCGCGAGCCGGCCTGCGGCCCCGCTTGAAACCCGTTGCCGGTCTCGCCGCCTGAGGTGACCTGCACGTCGTAGGTCCCGCAGGCTGCCGAAGAGGCGACTAACAACGCGTTAATTTGGTCGAGATTCCTGTTTTGCTCCTGCAATGGTGGTTGCCAGAAAAGCGGTGCGCCCTGCAGGTAAGAGATGTCGCCAGCGTGGCCGCATGATCCTGGCTGGGGCGTGAACGTTGGGTGTTGGCGCTTCCGAGTGCGCCGAAGCCAGTTCCCCAGATCGTGATATACGCTGTGCGGCCCGGGGCTAGGCTGGAGAACTGGTCAACTTCGGTGATGGTCGGCGTCGCGTCGTAAACCTGAACTGCGTTAGCTATGGTTAGCTGCACGCGGCCGCCGGGAAGCCCGTTGCCCCCAAATGCAAAACATTTGGTCGATGCCAGCCGGGGCCCAATAGTCGGCTGTGAACGTAGTAGTCCAGAACAGGCCTGACGGCGAGGATGTCGTTGCTGAGACGCCGAGGCCTGCCGTGCAGCTTTGGATATATTTCGCGTCTCCCTGGTCAATGCAGAATGTACCGGAGTACTTGCCGCTGAGGTTGTCGTTGTACACGACGACTGGCGGCGCTCCGCCGACGCAGGTCGACGCATCGTCTGGCGCGACTGAACTCGCGTTCGTGTTCACCGCGTAATTATAGTATCTCGGTTGCCAAACGTTCTCGACGAGAGAGTTCAGTGTGGCGTAAACTGTCGTTTGTCCCGACGGCAGCCCGGTCGCGTTGACGGACTGGCCCGTGGTGGTGGATGAGAAGTATTCTGATGTGCCAGC
>CAVZRE010000010.1:0-259794 GCA_963777595.1 Terriglobia bacterium | reverse complement strand
AAGAGCAGACGCGGACTAGCTTGGGACGAAGCTTGAGGCTCCCGCTCGGACCCAGCGAGAGTCTTGATACTTTGCCTGCCGGCGGAGTTCCGACGAATGCCGATTCCGGTTCCATACCGGGATCCCAGCCGGTGGAGCGCGCGAACCTAGTACCGGGTGTATCCTCTTATGCGTACGTGAAATCTTCGGTGCACCGGAACCTGTTCCGGGTTACCCTTCCATGAACGGCTGGCGCCTAGCGCTCACGCTTATTGCCGCGTGTCCTCGTTTGTGGCTTCAGCTCAACGATTTACGCTTCCTCATCTGACCTGAGGAGGTCCTCATCCGCTTTTCATTTGAGAGAAAGAAACCAGCGGCCGTAGAATTCTGGCATGTCCCTTCGTCTTCCTTCAATTATCAATTCCACAGGCAGGTTGATACGGCTCCCGGCCATCGGTGCAATGGCGCTTTTTTCAACCATCTTACAGGCTCAGGCACCACCGATTCCCGCTGGCGCCACGCTCTATGCCAGCGGACTAGAGGGTCCGCGCGGCCTGATTTTTGGTCCCGACGGCCTCCTTTACGTTGCAGAGGCGGGTACGGGCGGTAGCGGCTCTACTGCCGGCATATGCACGCAGGTAGTGGCCCCAATTGGCCCTTATACGAATGGGGCTACGGCGCGTCTGTCGACCGTTGCAGCGGACGGAACTGTCACTACGGTTGTGGGCGGTCTACCCTCCGCACTGGATACTATGGGGGACGTCCTGGGAGTCGCCGCAGTCGCGTTTGCCGGCAACAATCTTTACGCATTGATCGCCGGGGGCGGGTGTTCCCACGGCAGCTTCATGCCAAACGGAGTGTACCAGGTCAACCCGTCGAATCACACCGTCAGTATCGTTGCGGATCTAAGCGCGTTCGTGCGCCAGTATCCGGTAAGCCATCCGAATGCCGGGGACTTTGAACCGGACGACGTGCCCTACAGCATGATCGAACATGACAACAAACTTTACGTTGTCGAACCTAATCAAGGGCGGCTACTGGAAGTTACCCCCGGAGGTGGTGTGCGCCAGGTGATTGACATTTCCGCCCCGCTGGGACACGTTGTCCCGACCTCCGTAGCTTTCGAATTCGGGCGCTTCTGGGTGGGAAACCTGGGACTGTTTCCTATCACTACCGGCACGGAGAAACTTTATCAGATCAGCGTTCAAGGGTGCGTTTCGGATTATTGGGACGGATTTACCTCGGTGGTGGGTATCGCGCCAGACGGGCTCGGGAGCATTTATGTGCTGGAGTTCTCAGCGGCGAACGGCCTGCCGACGCCAGGCATGGGACGTGTCCTGCGCGTGACCGACGGGCTCGTAGAGCTGGTCATCGATGGCCTGGCAGTTCCGACAGCGATGACATTCGGTCCCGACGGGGCGCTTTATATCAGCGATTTGGGCGCGGCCCCCGCGCCGGCAGGCCGCATCCTCCGCGTCGTGCCGCCCGCCCCGGGTCAGGGCACGATTCTGTCATCGAGCGCCACACCCTCCGCCAACTTCCGGAGGTGCATTGTGCCGCCAGCGCCGGGAACCGCCAAATAACGTCGCCACCATGGACGCGCAGACCTGCCGCGCCCGCCGGAGAACAGGGCTATAGACCGCGCGAGGGGAGGTTCGTGCCTGATCAGCCTTTTCGGGCGGCCCAGTCAAGGTAGCGCCAGAGTTCGCGGCGATGGGTCCAACAATATCTCATGAAAGTTTGGGGAGTGAGGGACTCGGCGTGGAGACCCGAATAAGTTTCGATCCGCCATCGGAGGTAGGGGCTGCGCCAGGGCGTCAGGCGATAGCCCTTGGCGAGATGCCAGGCGAGGAGCAGACGGTTCGCCATATGGCTATTTCGGAGCGTCCGGTTTCGGAGCGTCCGGTTTCGGATCGTCTGGCTTCGGTGCATCGGGAGACGCTTTTTTGCCGGCGTCGGGATCGGGCATGTCGAACGATATGGACGATTCTCCGGTGAACTTGCGGTAATCGTGGAACTCGACTACGTTCTTGAATTGCAGCCGGGGAGAGAACAGGCGCTCATCGGCCCGCAACGGAAGCAGGAACTGCTTATCGCTGATGGTGGCGTAATCATAGTCCAAGATCGTCGCCTGTCCGGTGACAGGAAAGCCGAGCGGGATCTCGGTGGCGTGTCCTACGATGCGCATGACCATTTGAGTGGTGTCGTCCGCGTAGATGAAGCCGCGACGGCCGGCAATCACGGTTTTTCGCTCGCCGGACGGTTGGGCGTACCCGATTTTATAGTGGGACCGGTCCCGATCGGTACGAAACGCATAGACGCGCGTCAGGCGTTTGCGCAAGTGGGTCCAATGATCCCACTGGAATTTGGTGCCGCTTTCGGGCGAGAAGATTTCGAGGAGGGTACTGCCGAAGTCACCCTCGGAGATGGCTCCTCCGGAGGTTTCATAAGTTCCTTTGGTCTTCTTTCCATTTACGAGGATGAGCTGGTAGTTCTCGTGATTATCGAGGTAGCTGAGCTTGACGGTGAGAACGTCCGTCGGGATCCAGAAGCCGGCTCCGATGGGCGACGGAGGCTGGCCGCGCCGTCGATCCGCCCCCGGTGGAAGAGCGGGCGTCAACTGGTAGCGCCGGACAATCTGGGTGCAAATGAAATCCGGGAGCGAGGCAGTGTAATGCATGGCATTGACGTTCAGGAGGTGGAAGAACTGCTTTTGTTCCTCCACGGTTGGACGGGCGGGGGATTGAAAGGGCGGAAGGGTGGTGGGCTCCGGCTTCTTTTGGGAAGCATCGAGAAGCGCGTCCAAAGCCGCGACCGATTCCGGGCCAGCACCCTCACTTTCGAGTTCCTCGACGACTCGCAGGTTCATCTTCTCTCCGAGCGTCAATTTGTGGATCGATTTAGCGAGGGATTTGTCGGGCGTGTGCTGCTGAAGGCCGGTGCGGACGAGTTCGACGAGTTCTTTGATGGAGATATCCGCGGCTTGGGCGGGGGTGGTGAGGATGAAAGCGATTGCCACGCCGAGAACGGCTAAAAGCCCGCTACGGCCAGGATTGACTGACCTATGGCGAAAGGCTGAGAGACCGAAGTCTGTCAGCGCTTCAGGCGCCATATTCTTCCAAGAAATGCGCAATCGTCATGATGCCTTTATAGTAGTTCTCGAGGTTGTACTTTTCGTTGGGTGAGTGCAGTCCGTCATCAGGCAGTCCGAAGCCCATCAGGATGGTTGGGATCTTCAGGTGCGTGGCGAAATCGCCGACGATGGGGATGGAGCCTCCGGAACGGGTGAACACGGTGGGAGCGTCGAAGATATCGCTGAAGGCCTTGGCTGCTACGCGGATGGCGGGATGATCGGGATTCACCATGAGTCCGGGACTCGCGCCGAGGACACGGAGTTCGAGCGTAATGCCCTTGGGGGTGTTCTTCTTGATAAAGGCGCGAAAGCTTTCGATGATCTTGTCGGGATCCTGGTTGGGCACCAGGCGGAAGCTGATCTTGGCGAGGGCTTTCGCGGGGATCACGGTCTTGCTGCCGGGGCCGGTAAAGCCGCCGCCGATGCCGTGGACTTCGAAGGTGGGGCGCGCCCAAGTACGTTCGAGGACTGAGAAGCCTGGCTCGCCGGTGAGCTTAGTGGAACCGACTTCTTCCTTCAGGAACTTCTTCTCACTGAAAGGCAGCTTGGCCCAGCTCTCCTTTTCACTGGGCGCGGGAGGCGCGACGTCAGCGTAGAAGCCAGGCACCTTTACCTGACCCTTGCTGTTCTTGACCTTCGCCAGGAACTCGATGAGGCCAAACACAGCGTTGGGGGCAGCGCCGCCATAGACTCCGGAGTGCAGATCGCGCGCGGGACCTTGGGATTCGAGTTCCATGTAGATCAGGCCGCGCAAGCCGATATCGAGCGTGGGCATGCCCGGTTCATACATGGAGGTATCGGACACGAGCGCGACATCGGCCTTGAGCTTTTCGGCATTGGCGGCGACATATTGCGCGATCGACACGCCGCCGACCTCTTCTTCGCCCTCGACCAGAAACTTGATATTGAGCGGCAGGGTTCCATTGACGGCTCGGAGGGCTTCGATAGCCTTGATGTGCATGAACATCTGGCCCTTGTCGTCAGCGGAGCCGCGGGCGTAGAGATTGCCGTTGCGGATGGATGGCTCGAACGGCGGCGTTTCCCAGAGCTCCAGGGGATCGGCGGGCTGAACGTCGAAGTGGCCGTAGCAGAGGACGGTAGGCTTGCCGGGTGCATGCAGCCAGTCGGCGTAGACGAGAGGATGGCGCTCGGTCTCAATGATCTCGATGTTCTCCAGCCCGGCGTCGCGCAGCTTGGCGGCGACATATTCAGCGGCCCGGTGCACATCCTGTTTGTGTTCGGGAGCGGTGCTGATGCTCGGGATGCGGATCAGCTCTTTCAACTCTTCGAGCAGGCGCTCGCGGTTGTCATTTACAAACTGTTCGGTTCCAGTGGGCATGAACTTTTATTGTAGAAGAAGGGCGTCAGGAGGCAGGGGGCTGCTCCAGCTGACGTGCAGTATCTCGATCCGTGGCCTGAGCAGGACTTTGAAGTGCGTGAGCGGCTTTGCCACGGAGCCACTGGCGCAGAGTCCTGCGGGATTGCGTATCGTACGATAAACCTATGTTCAGGCGACTGATTGGCGCGGCGGCGATGCTGGCTGTTTGGGCAATGGCGCAAACGCCTCCGGCGCACCGGAAATATGGATACGGTTCCGTCGATGCGCTCAAATGGGTGGATCCTGACCATTCCGACCTGGGCGATCTGAAATTCAAGACGTTCCACAGCAACACGATACAGGCGGACGTGAGCTACATGATCTATCTGCCGCCGGGTTACGAACAGGAGCGAGAGGCCCGGTATCCCGTGCTTTACCAGCTTCCGGCGAGCGGAGGCACGCCCCGGCGGGACGGTCCACAGGCTACGGTGCGGATCGATAAGGCGATTCTCGAGAAGCGTATCGGGCCGATGATTGTGGTGGTTGTCAACGGCCTGGCCGGCAACACCATGTATTGCGACACGCACGACGGGCAATATCCGCTGGAGTCCGTGATTATTAAAGACCTCATTCCCCATATCGATGAGACGTACCGGACCATCGCAGCGCGCGAGGCCCGCGGGGTGAACGGGTTCTCCATGGGAGGCTTCGGCGCGGCGCACCTGGGATTCAAGTATCCCGACGTGTTCGGCGTGGATTCGATCATGGCTCCGCCGCTGGTTGAGCCCGGCCTCAAGGGTCTGCCCGCGCAGGCTTGGGGCCGGTTGTTCCCGTCCGCAATGGATGGCGACATGGAGTATTGGAAGGACAACAATCCGTTCGAACTGGCGGTGAAGAATGCCGGCAAATTGCGGGACCGCACGTACATCCGCATTGTGGCGCACTCAGAGAACGAGCACTGGCTGGCTCCGCAGTGCGAGAAGATGCATAAGATCCTGGCGGACAACATGATCCAGCACGACTACTGTTTCTTTACGAATGTGAAGTCACATAATCCGACGCAGTGCATGGATACGTTAGGCGACGCGGCGTTCTCATTCTTCAGTTCGTCGCTGGTTCGCAAGACGAACGCTGCGAGGTAAGGCGGCATTCGATGGCAAGTTGGTATACTTGCGCGATGGCGACAGTTTAGCCGGGCAGACTACAAGTTAGATGACTAAGAAGCGGGCTTCGCGGGCGGCCCTAAAGAGCGTACCCGCTCCAGTCCTGAATCTGCGCGATCCGAGTCTGTTTATCAGCCGCGAACTGAGCTTACTCGAGTTTCAGCGGCGCGTCCTCGCCGAAGCGGCCGACCCTTCGAACAAGCTGCTGGAGCGAATTAAGTTTCTTTCCATTTTCAGCTCCAACATCGACGAATTCTTTATGGTTCGGGTGGCTGGGATCATGCAACAGGTGGAGAAGAACGTCATCGAGATCAGCCCGGATGGTAAGACGCCACAGCAGCAGCTGAACGCCATCGGGGATGCGGTGAGGCCGCTGGTGGCGGATGCGTATAAACTTTACCGGGAGCAACTGCAGCCCGCGCTAGGCCTGGAAGGCATCCACATCATCGACTACTCGGATCTGAACGACGAGCAGACCGCGGCGGCCGACGACTACTTTCACCGTCTCATCTTTCCGGTGCTGACGCCGCTCGCGTCGGATACAGGCCGGCCGTTCCCTCACATTTCGAATCTGTCGCTGAGTCTCGCGGTACTGGTAGATGACGGGGAGGAGCGGTTCGCGCGGGTCAAAGTTCCCGATGCGCTGTCTCAACTGGTGGAGCTCCCTTCGATAAAAAAGCGGCGCGGCGCTTCGATCTATACCTTCGTCTGGCTGGAGCAGATTATTGCGGCAAACCTGCAATATCTATTTCCGGACCTGCGCATCATTGACGCCCACCCTTTCCATGTGACGCGGGATGCGGACGTGGCCATCCAGGAGATCGAGAGCGACGATCTGCTGGAGACGATCGAAGAGGCGATTTACTCGCGACGGTTCCGCGACGTGGTGCGGCTGCAGGTGGAATCGCGGACGCCGGAGAGTGTCATCGATATCCTCACAAGTAATCTGGAGATCGGGCGGGAGGAAGTCTATCCAGTGAAGGGCGTGCTGGATCTGGGGAGGCTACGGCAGTTGCTGTCGCTCGAGCGTCCAGATTTAAAAGACAAGCCTTTTGTTCCCTATATTCCTCCGG
This sequence comes from Terriglobia bacterium, assembly GCA_963777595.1. Taxonomy (GTDB): domain Bacteria; phylum Acidobacteriota; class Terriglobia; order Bryobacterales; family Bryobacteraceae; genus CAVVFX01. The sequence goes on along the minus strand of CAVZRE010000010.1, from coordinate 253,128 downwards.
CGCTTGCGCCGAAACCCGAAGAGGATCTTTACGCGGTGATCAAGCGGGAAGACATCCTGCTGCATCATCCATACGAGTCTTTCCAGCCGGTGGTGGAGTTCTTCCGGCGAGCGGCGAAAGATCCCAACGTGCTGGCCATCAAGACGACGCTATATCGAACGGGGAAGAATTCGCCGATCGTCGAAGCCCTGCTGGAGGCTGCCGAGAACGGTAAGCAGGTGGCGGTGCTGGTGGAGCTAAAGGCACGGTTCGACGAGGAAAGCAATATCGAGTGGGCGCGCAAGCTGGAGAGCGAGGGCGTGCACGTAGTCTATGGGCTGGTGGGTCTGAAGGTCCATTCGAAGGTCGCGCTGGTGGTGCGGAGGGAAGGCGACGAGATCCGCCGGTATGTGCATCTGGCGACGGGCAACTATAACGCGGCCACTGCGCGGCTCTATACCGATATCGGGCTCTTTACGGCGGACGACCAGATCGGCGCGGATGTGACGGACCTGTTCAACTATCTGACGGGCTATTCGCGCAAACAGGATTATCGCAAGCTGCTGGTGGCTCCGGTGACGCTGCGCGAGCGATTCGCGGAACTGATCCGGCGGGAGATCGGGCATCAGGCAGCGGGCCGGGGAGGACATCTGATCTTCAAGATGAACGCCATCGAGGATCCGCCGATGATCCGGCTGCTCTACGAGGCGTCGCAGGCGGGGGTGAAGATCGACCTGATTGTGCGGGGATTATCGAGTCTGCGGCCGGGGATACCGGAGATCAGCGAGAACATCCGGGTGATCAGCATCGTGGGCCGGTTTCTGGAGCACAGCCGGATCTATTATTTCGCCAATGGGGGCGAGGAAGAGATCTATCTTTCGAGTGCGGACTTCATGCCGCGGAATCTGACGCGGCGCGTGGAACTGGCGTTTCCTATCCAAAATAAGAACCTGCTGACCCGGTTGAAAGACGAGATTCTGGAAACTTACCTGGCGGATACGGCGAAGAGCTGGTATCAGCAAGCTGACGGGACTTATATCCGGCCGGCGGAGCGAATTTCGAAATCGGAGAGTCAAGTCCGTTTATTGAGGCGCGGGTAGGCACACTGGGGGCGCGGCGGGCGGCAAGAGGGCAGGATTCGAGGTGGAAACGCAGACTATGCAGCGTTTTCGAGATATTCGAGAGCGTCGCGGAGGATTTCAGCCTCGAGTTCCTCGTCGGTGAGGGTGCAGGCGGGCGGCTCAACCGGGCCGTCAGCGGAACCTGCGGCCGCGGAGAAGGATTGCGGGGGAGCTGCGGGCGGGTTGGACGCCGGCTTGGACAGGTTTTGCGGTTCGGAGCCAATTTCGGACTTTTTCCTTTCTTTCTGGGCCTTTACGAGCTCGTTATGGGCGCGGTGGAAGGCTCGTTCCGCGGCGGTTTGATAGCGAATCAGGAGTCCTAGCTCGGGCGGGATGCCGAACTTTCCGCCGCTACGGTCCTGGGCCGAGAAAGCGTAGCCCTGCAGGCGGAAAGCGCGCTGGCTGAGCCAATTGTTGGTGGCCATTTTTTCTACGAGGATCTGCTCGGTTTCAGTGGCGGGCTGGAACTCTTCGATGAGGCTGTCGAGGAGAGCTTTGAACTCGTTGGGGTCTTCGCCCGGCATGATCGTGGCGCTCGAAGCGAAGCCGTGGGAGAGACGATTCATGCGGGATCTGGCTTTGCCCTCCTGTGTCTTCGGTCCAGTACTTTTTTGGGCGTTTACTCTATTGGCGGTGATTTGATTGGGTGTGGCCATCTCATTCTTCCTAGAAAGCGGAATACATATCTTTCATCTACAGGGTAAAAGGTTCCAGCTGAGCCGGAGGGCTAAGTTGTTTGACTGCATCGCGAAAGCGTTGTGACCGTAAAACTTCGGAGGAGGAGGTAAAGCGATTGTCGGGTAAGAAGAAGCTGTGGCGTTTGTCAACAGTGCTGATAGAAAATTTGAATCGCGCTGAATTCATTTGACTTGATCTCGATGGATTTCTTACACTTCACTTGAGTTCTTCTCGCTGATTCTTGACGTTTCACCAAGTTTGTAATCAGGGCTAACGACAGCCCGATTCCTTTTTGCCCCGTTTGCCAGTGCATCGCTCTCCGATTTGAGCGTAACCAGAGAGGTGCGCATTCGCCGTCTGGTTCATTTCCTGGTATACCCAGCTATCTCTCAACATTCGTAAATAAGGGGTTACTTATGAAACAGTCTATGAAGTTATTGGCATTGGCCTATTCTCTTTTGGGTTGCTCTTGGGTGGGAGCGCAGACCTTTCAGGGAGGCGTTCGCGGCGCGGTCACTGATTCAACCGGGGCGGCTATCGGGACGGCGAAGGTGACGCTGACCGCTGAAGCCACCGGGGTGTCCCGTTCGACCGTAACCAATACGGGCGGCGAATATTCGTTCAGCGCGGTAAATCCGGCGACGTACACGCTTGTGGTGGAGACGCCCGGATTCAAGAAGCTGGACAAAAAGGGATTAGTTGTCAATACACAGGAATTTGTAACCGTCGACATGAAGCTGGAAGTCGGCGATGTGACGCAGAGCGTGAACGTCACGGAAGAAGTTCCGTTGATGGAAACAGAGAACGCGTCCACCGGGCAGGTGATCGACAGTCAAAAGCTATCGGACCTTCCGAATATGGGGCGCAATCCGTTTTATGAAGCGGTAAAAGTTTCGCAGGGCGTGACGCCAGGCGGAGATCCGAAGTTTAATCGTATGGAAGATCAATCGGGATCGTCTACGATTTCGATCTCCGGCGGACCGGTTTCCGGAAACAATTATCTGCTCGATGGTATTCCGATCACGGATTCGACCAATCGCGCCGTGATCATCCCGTCCATTGAAGCCGTGCAGGAAGTGAAGCTTCAGGTGAACACCTACGACGCCGAAGTGGGCCGCACGGGTGGTGGAACGTTTAATCTGTATCTCAAGTCGGGTACCAACCAATTGCATGGATCACTCTTTGGTTATTCTTGGGTTCAGCCCTGGCTGGCGAATACTTTCTTCGCCGATTCGGATGGCAGAAATTCGGCGGGAAAGCTGAATCAGCCGATTGCCAATCAGCCCTTCTATAATTACGGCGCTTCGATCGGCGGTCCAGTGGTGATCCCGAAAGTCTACAACGGCAAGAACAAAACGTTCTTCTGGTTCTCGGGTGAATCTTACCGGCAGACAGAAGCGGCAACCGCCGATGAAGCCGTTCCGACGGCTCTCGAAAAAGTGGGCAATTTCTCCAAGAGCTTTACCAGTAAGGGCGCCTTGCAGCAGATGTATTATCCCAATGCGGACGGCACTCGCACGCCTTTCGCCGGGAACATCATCCCGCAGAGCGTCATGAATCCGATCGGGCTTAACCTCGCCTCCTACTACCCGTCTCCCAGCCAGACGCCAGCCTATTACGGCGCGCCGGACGATCCGGTCACTGCGGTGATTTACGATCGGGCGGACCAGTTCACCAGCAAGCTGGATCATCAGATCACGTCATGGTGGCGCGGCAGTATTTCCTACTTGCATTATGGAAGCCGCGAAGAATCCGCTCCTTATTTCGGCTACGCCGATCCTGGAACGCCGAACCAGAGCATGCTCGTCCGCCACGCGGACACGACGCAGGCGAACATGACTTTCACGCCAACTCCGACAACGGTTGTGTTTCTTCGCTGGGGCTTTAACCGCTTCCCGAATCGGACTTACGACTTAGCCAGCCAGGGGATGAACCTTGGACCCGGTGGGCTGGGCTTTCCCGCTGCGCTGGTGTCGCAGTTACCCTACGATGGATTTCCGATTATCACGATGTCGAACGACATGTCGAGCTATGGGGGCACCACTTACTCTCAGTATTCGTATTACTCGCATAGCTTCTCCGGAACCGTTTCCAAGTTCCAGGGCCGCCACAGTCTGAAGGCCGGGATGGATTATCGCGATATTCACTTGTCCGGTTTGACCTCCGGTGTGAGCCCGGGATCTTATACGTTCTCTTCGGCGTTCACTAGCGCTTCGGCGACGTCCAACGTTTCGGGGACTGGCGGAAGTCTGGCGAGCATGTTGCTTGGTTTCCCTTCGGCGGGCAGCGTGCCGACGGCGGATCCGATCTCCGAGATGACCCATTACTGGGGCTTTTTCGTGCAGGACGATTTCCGGGTAAATAAGAAGCTGACCCTGAACATGGGAGTTCGCTACGATTACGAAACGCCGATCACCTCGCCGATCAACTCGCTGCTCACCTTCAATACGACTGCGACCAATCCGGTTCAGTCCCAGGTGACAGGGATCAAGACACCGGGCGAAGTTGTATTTGACGGCCAGCCCGGCTACACCTCGGCAACTCATCCGAACTCGAACAAATTCGCGCCGCGGATCGGCGCCGCTTACCAGTTGGATTCCAAGACCACCGTTCGCGGCGGCTACGGCTTGATGTGGGCCCCGTTCTACTTCGCCTCGTTTACGCCGCTCGGCTACACGAATTCAACCTCCTATATTGCGTCGACGAATGGCAACCTCAGTCCTTCCGGATCGCTTTCCAATCCGTTCCCGGCCGGAATCCTGCAGCCGTCCGGAAGCGCGCTTGGGGCCGCGACAGGACTCGGCGCAAATCAGACGATCACGTTCTTCGACCCTACCGCACATTCGACCCGCATTCACCAATATTCGATCGATATCCAACGGGAACTACCGGGGGGATTCGTGGTGGCGGTGGGTTACTCGGGATCGGTGACACACAACCTGCTTCAGGGCACGCCCGTCATCAACATCAACCAGTTGCCGGATCAGTATCTTTCGATGGGCAGCGCATTGACCAAACAGGTGCCGAATCCCTTTTACGGCACACCGGCCGGGGTCCTGAACCTGGCGGCTCCGACGGTCGCTCAGTACCAACTCCTGCTGCCGTTTCCGGAGTTCGGAACGATCAACTACCAGTCGAACTCGTCGGACCAGAATCGCGCGCGGTACAACTCGGTTTATTGGAAGGTGCAGAAGCGGCTGACGCATGGACTGAATTTTCTCAGCAGTTACACCTGGTCGAAGAACATGGACGAGTCGAACGGCCAGAGCGTCACCTTCAACGCGCAGCAGGCCTACTCGCAGGACAATTACAATCGCGCGGCAGAGTGGGGTCTCGCGACCATCAACACGCCGGGCCGCTGGACGACTGCTATCAATTATCAGCTGCCCTTCGGCAAAGGACAGAAGTTCCTGAATAGCAGCCGAGTCCTGGACCTCGCGGTCGGAGGGTGGGCGGTGAATACGAATTTCGTGATGCAGACCGGCTTCCCGATGGCGATCTATCAGAACAATCTGAATTCGGCGATCGGTACCGGCGTGCAGCGGCCCAATGCCACGGGCGTTGCGGCGGCGACTTCGGGCTCGGTGGAATCGCGACTGTACAGCTACCTGAATCCGGCGGCGTTCTCGACGGCAGCTCAATACACCTACGGAAACGTGTCTCGTACGATTCCGGTGCGCGGTCCCGGTATGTACAACACGGATTTCTCGATGTTCAAGAGCTTTGGCACGGAGCGTTATAAGGGCCAATTCCGGGTGGAAGTTTTCAACCTGACGAATACGCCTCAGTTTTACGCTCCGGGCGCAGACGGCTCGAACAGCGGCAACGAAGTCGGCGCTTCTTCCTTTGGACAGATCGCTTTGCAGGCGAACTTCCCGCGCGTGGTGCAGATCGGCATTCGGGGACAGTTCTAAACGGGTGACTGGCTGACAGACCAAGTCTGTCGGGCAAGATTGGGGCTGGTCGTCGGGAATGACGGCCGGCCCTTTTTTGTGCCGACCCGCAAATGGCACAGACTGAGGTTCGTGCTACGCGGGAAGGGTAAAATGATAGTCTGAAAAACATATTCTTAGCCCATTCCGGCAAGGATCATCCGTTTGCTTGCCGTCTCGCGAAGTTCCTGGAACTGGGATGCAACGTTACCTGTTCAGCCGAAGAGGGACTCATTACGCAGGGAGAAGATCTGCTGACCAAAGCGGAGGAGGGCCTGGCGTCGGACGTGGTGGTATTGCTGCTTTCCAAAGGCTCATGGCCGGGCCGCTGGCCGCGGGAGCGATGGGAACCTATCCTCTTCGACAAGACGCAGGAGGCCGGCGCGGAGCTATTCAGCTTACTGCTCGAGGATTGTGCTTTCCCTCCTCTTTTGCGGCGGCGAAACTTCGTCGATGCGATGCCTAATCCTTTGACCGCGATGCGCAGCTTGAAACGCTGGCTGTGGAACCGGCAAGCGGCGGACCCGCAGGTCCTGAACTCCGCTTTTTCCGGCGACCTGGAGGATCTATATGCCATTCTTGCGGACCAGCCGGGAACGCTGAGAACCAGCGGGGCGGAGGCATCGCGTTTCGTGAAGGAAGCCAGTCAGGAATTTGAGGCCGTGATTTGGATCGCGTGTCACGAGCGGAGCCTGGCGCAGATTGTGGGTGAGCTGGGAGCGCAACTCGGGCTGCCGCTCGAGGGTCCGGTAGCTCAGAACTGCCGGAGGGTTCAGGATCTGCTGGCTTCGCGCCGGTGTCTATTGGTGCTCGATTCGCCTGCGACCGAATTGGCAGCCGCGGTGATTCCGAGCGGCCGCACCTCGACCCTGGTGACCTCGGATCCGGTGGAGATCGTTCAGACTCCGAAGTCACTGGCAGAAGCGCGAAAGCTTATTTCGGTGCGGCGGTACGCGGAGGCTTACGAACTGCTTTATCGATTGCTCGATGCAGATATCTCGCCCGCGGATTGCGCGCGGGAACTGGCATGGATCTGCGAGTACTGGGACGAGTTGGATGAAGCGGAGTCGCTGCGTTTCCACTACCGGCTGCCTCCTACGGAACAGCTGTCGCTGTTCTGAGCGCAATTGGGGGATCTGGGACGGCACGCGACCCACGACCGGAAAGCTCAGAACAAGTTATTCAGCTCGCATTCACTCTTGATTTCAAGCTTCGAAACGCGCTACCTTTAGTGCTAATCCGCACGGGGGTGGGGTGAAATGAAAAAAGTGCTTTTAGTGAGCGCCTGTGTGGCGCTTGCGGCGGTATTTCCTGTGGTCGCGCAGGATATTTCGGGAGCGATCGGCGGTTCGATTCTGGATCCTTCCGGTGCGGCGGTGCCGGCCGCCAAAGTTACGATTACCAATACCGATCGAAACCAGGTGGTGCGCACGGTAAAGACGAATGCGAGCGGCACCTATTTTGCTCCGCAGATCCCGGTCGGCATCTATTCGCTTAAGGTAGAGGCGTCCGGTTTCAAGACTGAAGAGCAAGACAGGATCGTGTTGAACGTCAACGATGATTTGAAGATCAATATCAAGCTGCAGGTAGGCGCGGCGGCCGAGACGATCGAGGTGACCGCGGACGCCGCCTCAGTGGAACTCGGGTCACCGGCCATAGCCAACACCATAGAAGGCAAGCAGATTTCGGAACTCGCGCTGGGGACACGGAACTACGAGTCTCTGGTGGCGCTTATGCCTGGAGTGGCGTCGAACGCGGTGGATGATCTGTATGTCGGCAATTCACTTCCATCGGGGGCGGCCAGCACGGTTCCGTTCTCGGTGAACGGGATGCGCAACTCATCGAACAACTGGACAGTGAACGGCGCCGACAATGTGGATCGCGGCAGCAACCAGACGCTCTCAACATTTCCGAGCGTCGACAGCATTGCGCAGTTCAAAGTGGAAAGGAGCCTGTACACGGCCGACACGGGACGCGCGGGCGGCGCGCAGATCAACGTGGTGACGAAGAGCGGCGTGAGCGAGTTCCATGGCGGAGTCTACGAATTCTTCCGGAACGATGCCCTGAATGCGAATCTCTGGTCGAACAATGCGAACCGCGTCAATCTGGTGGACGGAACCGCCAAAATCACTCCGGTGCGCTGGAACGATTACGGGTTCACGATCGGCGGACCGATCTACATTCCGGGCAAGCTGAACAAGGACAAGAACAAAACCTTCTTCTTTTACTCGCAGGAGTGGCGAAAGATTATCAACTACGCGACGTTCAATCCGACGGCGCTACCGACTACGGGCATGCTGACGGGTAACATGCTCCAGACGGTCTGCGTGCAATTTTCGGGAAGCACGTGCGTGTTGACGGGGACGCAGATCGCGCCGAGTCTGTTCAACCCAAATTCCGCGGCCTACATCAAAGATATTTTCAGCAAACTGCCGTTGATGAGCGGTACGGCAATCTCGGCGACGACGTCGGTTTTCGCTCCGGTGCGGAACATCTATGACAGCCGACAGGAAGTGGGACGCATCGATCATCAGTTTAACGAGCGATTTAATATTTGGGGGGTGTTCACGATCGACGACATTCCCACGACGGAGGCCGGCGGTTTGTTTGGCCAGTCCACGGTGCCTTTGCTGGCGACGACGCAAACCAATTCGCCCGGACGGCAGGCGGTGATTCACGTATTGAATAACATTACGCCGACGATCTATAACGATGCGGGGTTCAACTTCTCCCAGAGCGCGATTGTCACGGTGCCGGTGGGCCTGACGGCGAAAGCGAATAGTCCGGATATCAATCCGCAACTGGCGTTTCCGAATCCGGAAGGCGTGATCCCGAGCATCACGATCAATGGAGGGTCGAGCGTCAACGGCGCAGGTCCCTATCATGATTACAATCGCAATTACGCTTGGTTCGACAATGTGATCTGGAACAAGGGCCGGCATGCGGTGCGGTTCGGTTTCAGCCTCAATCATTACCAGAAGACGGAGAACGCGAACAGCGGACAGGGGACGTTCGGGTTCACCAACACGGCCACGCCTAGCGGAACGTCGGCATTCCAGCAGTCATGGGCGGACTTTCTGTTGGGGAACGTCGCGACGTTCAGCCAGCCATCGGAAGACGTGACGCCCAATATTTTGGCATGGCAATCGGAGGCGTATGTGCAGGACGATTACAAAGTAAGTCCAGGACTGACGGTTTTCGTAGGCATTCGGTGGTCCTATTTCGGCCAACCGATTGACGGAAATGGAGAGATGGACAATTTCGATCCGACGCTGTACAGCAGAGCTAACGCGCCGAAGATCGATCCGACGACGGGCAATGTTATTCCTGGAACCAGCAACTGGCAGGCGAACGGCATCATTGTGGGCGGCAAGAATTCACCCTTCGGCCCGAAGATCGCCAACGACGTTTATCACAACTTCGCGCCACGCCTGGGGCTGGCGTGGGATCCTTTTGGCGACGGCAAGACTGCGATCCGGATGGGCTATGGCATGTTCTACGATTCGACGCTCTTCGGAACCTATGAACAGAACATCTTCGCCGACCCGCCGTTCGTTTCCAGCGTCAGTTACGCGAACACCAACTTCTCGAACGTAACCGGGGGGACGGCGGGCATCAATCCGCTTGGACCGCAGGCGACCTCGGTTCTCAACCTGCACGCCACCGCGATTCCGGCGCAGGTTCCCTATAGCCAGCAGTGGAACTTCGACATTCAGCGACGTCTTCCGAAGGGAGTGGTCGTCGACGTAGCTTACGTAGGTTCCAAGGGAACGCACCTGTTGGGCGAGGTGGATATCAACGAGGCGTACCCTGGTGTGGCGCTGGCCGAAGGCTTGCACGCAGCGGGGACCAACACGATCTTCACATCGGCGGACCAGGCACACATCAATGCGGCGCGGCCGTACCTGGGTTTCGGGTATATCAACGCGATTGAGACCGGTTTCGATTCCAGTTACAATTCGCTGCAGGCGCAGGCGCACAAGACTTTCGGCGCCGCGGGGCTGATTGGCGTGGCCTATACTTTTTCGAAAGTCATGACCAACTCCGCCTCCGACCGGTCCAACCCGCCGCAGGACACTTACAACTGGACGCTGGACCGCGGCCTGGCGTCGTTTAACCGAACGCAGGTATTGTCGATGAATTACGTCTATACGATTCCGGTATTCACCCACGGACATAGCCTGGCCGCGAGTGCGCTAGGCGGGTGGGAACTTTCGGGCATTTTGAGCGCCTATACAGGGCAGCCGTCGACGGTGGCGACTTCGAGTGTGGATCCCGCCGGCCTGGGATTGCTCGCCAACACGGGTCAGCTACCCAACCGTCCGAATCAGATCTGCAATCCAAATGCGAATGCGCGGCACCAATACGGCGGGGCGACGCAGGAAGCCTCACAGAACCTGGTCTGGTTCAATACGGCATGCTTTGCCAATGTTCCGCAGGGGGTAGTGCGTCCTGGGAATGCGGGACGATACACGATTATCGGGCCGGGATTCTTCAATTTGGATGCATCGCTCATCAAGAATTTCAATATCAGCAAGGAGGGGCGCTGGAGGTTGCAACTACGCGGGGAAGCATTCAATGTCTTGAATTCGGTGAATCCGTATGCCTTCGCGAGCACGAATATCACGGCGACGACGTTCGGCCAGATCAGCGGCTTCCGGGCGGCGCGGCGGATGCAAGTTGCCGCGAAGATTAATTTTTGACGGGGTAGCGGGGCACGAAATGCGGAAGGCATGGAACCTGACAGCCTGAAGGCTGTTCCACAAGGGCTAAAATGGGGAGAACTGACGAGCATCGAAGCCATCGCGCGGGCCAAGAGATTTCCGCAACTGCGTTATATGGGGAGCAAACACCGATTGCTGCCCTGGATCGGCGAGACGTTGGACGAGCTCACGTTCAGGTCCGCTCTCGATGCGTTCTCCGGCAGCGGGAGTGTCGCTTACCTTTTGAAGTCGATGGGCAAGCGGGTGATAGCGAACGATTTTCTCAACTTTCCGTATCAGATCGCGGCGGCGGTAATCGAGAATGGGCGAGTGCGGCTGAACGAAGCGGAGTGCGAAATGCTGCTCGGCCGGAATCGCAAAAGCCAGCGGTTCATTCAGAAGACTTTCACGGGGATTTTCTTTACTCCGGAAGACCTGCGCTTTCTCGACAACACCTGGGCGAACCTGCCGCTTTTGCCATCGTCGACGCACCGGGCGATTGCACTGGCGGCATTGGTGCGGTCGTGCATCAAGCGGCAGCCGCGGGGAGTGTTCACGGTGGCGGGCGATCCGGCCCGATATAAAGACGGGCGGCGAGACGAGACGCTGTCTTTACAGCAGCATTTTCTGGAGTCGGCGGCGGCTTACAACGCGGTAGTTTTCGAGAACGCCGAGAAGAACCGGGCGCAAAAAGGCGACGTATTCGATGCTCCTACGGAGGTCGACCTGGTTTACATGGATCCGCCGTATGTCCCGAGGGCGGACGATAACTGCTACGTCAAGCGGTATCACTTTCTAGAAGGCCTGGCCTCGTATTGGAAAGACGAAGGGACCGAGATTGTGGAGACGAGCCTGGTGAAGAAGATCCCCAAACGGTTTACACCCTTTTCTTACCGGCGGACGGCTGCCGACGCGTTCGACCGGATGCTCAAGCGATTTCGTGAAAGCACGCTGGTGCTGTCTTATTCTTCGAACGGATATCCGGACCTGCCGGTGATCATCGAGATTATGAAGCGCTACAAACGCACGGTAGAGGTTCGGGAACGCGACCACCGGTATCACTTCGGCACACACGACAAAGTGGCATCGGCGCGGGCTTCGGTGCAGGAGTATCTGATCATCGGGCAGGGCACGCGGTGAAGTTCGTTGCGGTGCACCTGGCGACATTGCTGGCCGAAGTGGCGGAACTGCCGGCGGGCGGCGAGGATGAGTTGAGCGCGCGGGTAGTGGCGGCGATTCCTCCCTGTCTCGAACGTCTGCGGCAGAGGATTCACCCGTTGACGGCCGGGGATCTGGAACAGGAATTCAGGGTGAATCCGGTATTTCTGGATGTTTGCCGGCTGTTTATCGGGAAGGCGCAGGAGCCGGTGGCACACGAGATTTGCGCGCATTTGGGGCGGTCGTCGGGCAATTGGGGCGAGCTGAAGAAAGTGGCCCGGCGGGATCCCGGCAGGATGGCCGAGGTAATGGTTTCGCTGGAGGTTCCGGGCATTCTAGGGGAACAGTTGAACCGGGTCTGGCATGCGGAGGATGTCCTGGTGGAGCGATACCAGATGACGCGGGGGCGGGCGATGTCCGGTCAGAGCCGCGGGCGGTCGCTCGAGAATGACGTCGACCGGGTGTTGGCGGAGCTGGCGATTCCCTGTGAGAAACGGAAGACGTTTACGGGAAAAGAAGGAAAGCAGGCGAAGTGCGATTTTGCGATCCCGGGCAAGAATCATCCCAAGGTGGTAATCGAGGCCAAGGGATTTGAAGCCACCGGGAGTAAGTTAACCGATTTCCTGGGGGACGTACTGAAGATCGGCGAGGCGAAGGCGTACCATATGTACTTCTTCGTGGTGACGGATGGGCGGGGATGGCATAACCGGGAGAGCGATCTGAAACGTCTGATCGGCTTTCACCACGACGGGTTGATCGACATGATCTATACGCGCGCCCGAATTGCGGAATTGGGCCGGGATGTCAAGCATATCTGCGACAACGAAATGTAGGGCGTTGCACTATGGCTTTTTGTCTTTCAAAGCGCCATGCTCCGCCACGAACCGGTCGATTTGTTGAGAGGCATCTTGTGGGAGCTGGCATTTCGCCAAGGGAACGAGCGTCCAGGCGCAACTGAGCGGAATCTTGACCGGTTGTCCATCGACCTGCAAGGGGCGGTCCTGTCGTTCGGAACCGAACCGGGCCACTTCAGCCCGCACTTGTTCGAGTGGAGATGTGCGGTTTAACAGCGCCACGAAGGCGGGTCCCCGCCAGCGAAAGACCTGGTCGTCGGGGGAGAACGTGGACGCCAGGCGCCGGCTGAAATCCTGCAACATCCGGTCGCCGGTGGCGCAACCGTATCGAAGATTGACGTTTTCGAGGCGCTCGACCAGAAAAACCGCGGCATAATACGTCGAGTCCGCGCCGACATGCGAAGCGATTTCGCGTTCCGCTTTGTCGAACGAGGGCAGGCCCGAAACCCGGTCGATATCCTGATTCTCGCTATTTCCGGCGGCGACCCGGGCCGCCTCCTCCGCATGCCGCAACATTTCGGCGCTGCGTTCGCGCTGGCGGCGAGATTCCTCGGACAAAGCTTTCAGGGAGTTACCGAGGCGGGCCCGGAGAAGGCGTATATCGTCCAATTGCCTGGCGACTTCCACCTGCTTCTGGATCGTCTGCAACGCCTGTACCGACTGTCCGCCTGCTTCGGCCAAGGCGACAAGGGTCTGGCTCAGCATTTCGATCATGCAGCGAAGTTCGACAGTTTGAGCTGCATGGACTTGTTGGGCCTGCCGATTATAGTCCGCCAGGAATTCGCAGGCGGCATCGGCGGTCGCGATCATCTCAGCAGGTTCTTTCTGTGTCTTCAAGACTGTAGACAGGTTTTGGAGGTTTGAAGATAGCTCCTGGTATTCTTCCCGGTTAAAGGCCAAGGCATGCCTGGCGATACCCTCCAGCAAGAGCGTGCAGACCTTGAGGAGTGGGGGAGTACTATCATTACCGTAATCGTTCAAATATCTGCGAATGGATAGAACCGACACAGTTCTAGTATCGGCATTTTGCGAGAATCTCAGTAGAGCATTCGTCAATCGAACGTGCTGTTTTCGATTACGGAATCTGTAAACCTTCCGTTTTGTGGGTGTATAAGAAAATGGACCTGTCAAAGATCATCGCCGAATTAAGAGAGGAGTTGCAGTGTTTTGATGCTGCAATTACCTCTATTGAAGAGCTGGCGCGCGTCCAGAAGATGAAAGACGCGGCCGCGCGAATGGACAGCCCGCGTGAGCCGGAGCGGGTCCTTACGGAGCCGGAAGTTCATGACGCCCCACCAGCGAAGCGCCGTCGTGGACGTCCGCGGAAACACGCTAAACAGGATTCAGGCGCCGAAGCGGCTAAGCTGGGCGAGGATACGACGACTTTGGTGGTTTGATTCGGCAAGTGTTGTTCGGAAATCGCGGAGCGCGCTTCGTATGGCAGAAGTCAACGCAGGCCAAAGGCCTACTCTACAGAATGCGATGGTCTGGGGTTTGGAGTTGCGATAACATCTAATTGCACGGAGAACAACATGCCGCCTGAAGCCCCCGATAGCACCCGCCGAAATTTTTTAAAGACGTCCGCCGCCGTCGCGCTTGCCGGACCGCTCGCGCCCCAAAGAGTTCTGGGCGCCAATGACCGAGTCAACGTTGGTTGGATCGGGGTGGGCACGCGGGGATCCGCGGGCTTGGGCTGGCTGCACACCGCGGCGCCGGAAGATGCGCAGATCACGGCGATTTGCGACACCTACGAGGGTTACATAGCTCGCGCCAAGGACATCATGAAGACGGTGTGGGGCACCAGTCCCACGACTTACAACGATTATCACAAACTGCTGGCGGACAAGAACGTAGACGCGGTGTACATCATGACGCCGGAGCATCTGCATCATGATATGGCGATCGCGGCGTTGAAGGCCGGCAAACACGTCTACGTCGAGAAACCCCTGGCTCACACCATCGAAGAAGGCTTCGAGATCGTGAAGGTGTGGGAGGAATCGGGGAAAGTTTGCCAGGTGGGGACGCAGAACCGGAGTTCCTCGCTTTACAAGAAGGCGAAGGAACTGGTGCAGCAGGGGATGATCGGGGATGTTCACTTTACGCGGGCGTTCTGGTATCGAAATTCGCTGCCGAACGACCCTGCCTGGAGATATGTGATTCCCGCGGAAGCCACGCCGAAGAATACGGACTGGATTAAATTTCTGGGGGAGGCGCCGACGAGGGACTGGAGTCCTGAGAGATATTTTCAATGGCGGCTTTACTGGGATTACTCGGGTGGCATCTCAACGGATCTGCTGGTGCACCAGACCGACATCGTCAATTTCATGCTGAACAAGACGGTGCCGATGTCGTGCATGGCGTCGGGGGGCATTTACCGGTGGCACGACGATCGGGACACTCCGGATACGTTCAGCGCGATTTACGAATACGGCGACAACTTCCAACTGAATTACAGCTGTTACTTCGGCAACGACCATTATGGTTTCGGCGAGCAGTTGTGCGGGAACGAAGGCACGATCGAAGTGATGAACCGGCAGGATCTGTACTTCACGCCGGAGACGTTTACGCATAGCAAGGGTACAGTCCCGTTGTCGATCAGTTCACGCAAACCGATCCACCTGAACGGGCGCGCGGATTTCAACGAAGCGGATGGGGCGATCAATCATTTCCGCAATTTCATCCGCTCGGTGCAGGGCAAAGAGAAGCCGATCGCTCCACCACCGGTGGGACAGCAGGCGGCGATTTCCGGGCATCTGGCGACTCTCTCGTTCAAGAACAGCAAGAAGATTCTTTGGGACGAGAAGACGAACAAGTACTCATTCACATAGAGGCCGGGTAAGGCACAGACTGAACTCTGTGTCATGAAACCTGACAGATGCAGCAGATTCTGAGGAGGCTGCCGCCCGGTTCGCGGATTTTGGATCTAGGGAGCGGGCGAGGCAGTTTCGACGCGACGGGTTTTCCGCTGAGGCTAGTGAGAGCGGATCTTGACGCTCCGGGGCGTTCTGCGATTCAGCAGCCGGGCTTGCCGGGATTTGTGGTGTGCTCGTCGGCGTGCCTGCCCTTCCCTGAGCGGGTGTTCGACGCGGTGATCCTGAATCACAGCCTGGAGCATTTCGAGCGGCTCGACGACAGTGTCAAGGAGATTGCGCGAGTACTTGGCCGGAAGGGTCTGGTGTACATCGCGGTGCCGGATGCATCGACTTTCACGGACCGTGTCTACCGGTGGCTGGGACGCGGCGGCGGACATGTCAACCCGTTTTCAGACGCGTCGGAAGTGCCGCGCAGGATTGTCGAGGCCACCGGTCTGAAGCATGCGGGGACTCGGGTGCTTTGCACTTCATTATCCTTTCTCAATCGCAGGAATCTGCGCACGCGGCCGCAGCGAAAGCTGCTGCTCTTCGGCAACGGCAATGAGGCTGTGATTCGGACCCTGACCTGGCTTTTAAGAACCTTCGACCGTGTCTTTCATGGGCGGGCGAGCGTTTATGGCTGGGCATACTATTTCGGCGAGGCCCTGGTACCTGAGATTGCGACCTGGTCGAATGTGTGTATATACTGTGGCTCGGCGGATCCTTCGGGGCTGCTGCGGAGTTCGGGACGAGTCGTGCGGCGGCGCTGGATGCCGGATGTTTATACCTGCATGAACTGCGGCGGGCGGAATTTCTTCACGGATGACGAGGATTTTGAGTATCTGCGGCAGACTGTCTGAGGTTATGGGAATGGTCGCGTGGCTCGCGGCCGCCAGCGCCTTCGGGCAGTCTCCGTCGTTTGAGATTGCTTCGATTAAAGGCTGCAAAACGCCGGCCGGACAAGATGGAAATATCACGTCCGAGCCGGAGAGGTTTACCGCCAGAAATGCGACTCTCAAGCGACTTATTTTTGAGGCTTACCAGGTTCCGTACGCGCAGATCACCGGGGGACCTTCCTGGATGGACATTGCCGAATACGATATCGATGCCAAGGCGGAGAAACCGGAGAATACGGCGCAGATCCGACTCATGCTTCGAAGACTCTTGGCGGAACGCTTCCGGCTGGTGGTTCGCAGCGAAATGCATGAGGCCCGGGTCTATGCGCTCGTGGTGGGAAAGGGTGGTCCCAGACTGGGCGGAGCAGAAGCCAAAGAAGCTCCTGGCAGATTTAGATTTCACGGCGACATGGCGCACTTTGCCGGTATGCTGGCAATTCAGTTGACGATCCCTTTGCTGGAGGATCCAACGGTTCCCTCACACGCGAGAGGCGCACCGATCCCTGTCATCGATAAGACAGGGATCGAAGGCAGCTACGACCTGAGCGTGGAGATCAGGCCAGAGGCAGGCGGCGACTCATTTACCATCTGGCAAAATGCGCTGCAGGAGCAATTAGGGCTCAAGCTGGAATCCCGGAAAGCGCCGATCGAGACACTGATTGTCGAGCACGCGGATAAGGTTCCCACCGAGAATTGACTTCGCTGCAGGGTCGATTAGAGTACTTGCTATCGCGCACAAGGCACGGGCTGAGGTCTGTTTTAACGCCGACAGAGTAAAGTCTGTCACAAAAAAACCTACAGCTGTCCTTTTTAACCCACGGGCGAATTGGCAGGATGCGATTCCAGTGGAATACTGCATAGCAGGGAGTTACAGGGCCATGTATAAAGCGTTTCCGGCAGCGTTTGCCGTCCTTTGTCTCAGCGTGATTTCGGTTACTTTTGCGCAGGAATATCGCGGAACGATTTCCGGAGTGGTGAGGGATTCAACAAAGTCTCCGATCCCAGCGGCGAAGGTGACGGTCACCGAGACTCACACGAATACAAAAGTCGATCTGGTCACCAATGAAAGCGGCGCTTACACAGCCACCGCGCTTTTACCCGGCGACTATGACATCACTATTTCGAAGCCGGGCTTCAAGGATGTCAACCGGCATGGGGTTCATCTGGGCGCGGGCGAACGTCCGGTGATCGACTTCACACTCGAAGTGGGAGAGCAGGCGCAAACAGTGGATGTCACTGCCGATACTCCCCTGTTAGTATCCGAGAATGCTTCCGTCGGGCAGGCGATTACGACGAAAGAAGTGGAAGATCTGCCGTTGAACGGAGGCACGCCGATTACGCTCGCGGCGCTCTCCATCGGCGTTTTGGCAACCGGACAGCCGGGCCTCATTCATCCGTTCGATTCGGGGGGAGCGGTAGGATTCACGATCGGCGGATCGGCCGCACAGACCAACGAAGTTCTGATCAACGGCTC
Organism: Terriglobia bacterium; assembly: GCA_963777595.1. Taxonomy (GTDB): domain Bacteria; phylum Acidobacteriota; class Terriglobia; order Bryobacterales; family Bryobacteraceae; genus CAVVFX01. The sequence continues at coordinate 235,481 of CAVZRE010000010.1, read as the reverse complement.
GCCCGATGCGACATGGGATGGAAGACTGGCTTACAGTCCGCCGCGCGATGCGGTTCTCGAAGTGGTGGCAAAGGCGTTCGATACGGACGCGGGATTCGGACACACCGGTGGCGGCACGCTGAACCAGGTGATGAAAAGCGGCACCAACCAGATTCACGGCACGCTGCAGGAACTGAATCAACCCAATTCATTGACGGCCAACAATTTCTTCAACAATAAGACCGGGCTTGCCAATCCAGTGACGCATTTCAACCAGTACGGCGCGACGGTCGGGGGCCCTATCGTTATCCCGAAAGTTTATAACGGCAAGAATAAGCTGTTCTTCTTTTTTGCATGGGAATCGGTAAAGGACAGCCAGCCTAATACTACATTCGTTACAGTTCCGACCGCGGCGGAGCGTCAGGGTAACTTCTCGTCGCTGCTGGCGCTGGGCTCGACTTACCAGTTGTACGATCCTTACACCGCGGTGCAGAACGGGACGGTGATCACGCGGTCACCTTATCCGAATAACATCATTCCGACGAGTGAGCTGAATCCCATTGCGCTGGCGATGTTGAATTACTATCCGCTGCCTAACATCGCGCCGCAGCGCGCCGACGGGTACGACAACTATGGCAGTATCGTGCCGACCACGGATAACTACAACAACTATATGGGCCGGCTCGATTACAACATGAGCGACCGCAACAAGTTGTTTTTCGACGTACGCCGCACGGATTATATCCAGGTGAAGAATAACTACTTTATGAATAACTCGACATCATCGCTACTGACGAGGGACAACTGGGGTTCGATGCTCGATGATGTAGTTACGATCAATCCGACGAATATCCTGGATCTTCACTTGAATTTCACCCGCATGGATGAGCGTCATCCTTCGCCGACCGCCGGCTTCAATCCGACGACACTCGGCTTTCCTTCTTATATCGCGGCGAATTCCATTTATCCGCAGCTGCCGTATGTCGCGTTCAGCACTAATTCGGGGTTCCAGGCGCTGGGGCAGAACAGCGCGAGCATTTTGCCTTCCCAATCGATGCAGTTTTATGGCACATGGTCGACGATGAAGGGAAACCATAATATCCGGGCGGGCGTGGATGCGAGGCAATACCGGCTGAATGCAACCAACTACGGCAACTCTGCCGGGGACTACTCTTTTTCCGCGAATACGTGGGTACGCTCGGCGAGCAACGCATCCTCGACCGTGGTGACGGGGCAGGATCTCGCGTCCTTTCTGCTCGGCTTGCCCACGAGCGGAGGCTTCGACATCAACGCGGCGGGGTCATATTACGAATACTATGTCGCCGGGTTCGTGCAGGACGATTGGCGGGCACGATCGAACCTGACGCTCAATCTGGGGCTGCGGTTCGATCATGACAGTCCCTATTACGAGAAGTATGGCCGCACGGTAGACGGCTTCGATACGACCGATCAAAGCCCGCTGGCCGCGGCGGCGATCGCAAACTATAACAAGAATCCAATTCCGCAGATTCCGGTGGGTTCGTTCAATGTCATCGGCGGACCGACGTTTGCGACGCCGAGCAATAACGCGATCTATCACACGACGTCGCATTTATTCAGCCCGCGCGTCGGCATGGCGTGGACGCCCAGCAAACTGCACGGCAAGACGGTGGTACGCGCCGGGTTCGGGATGTTTGTCTCTCCGGTGACGATCGCGTCGCTGGCGATCACGGGCGCTTACTCGACCAATCCGATTCTGACGCAAGAGGGTTTCAGCCAGACGACTGCGTACAATCCGACAAGCAATAACTATCTCACTCCGGCAGCGACGCTGAGCAATCCATTTCCGAATGGGATACAGCAGCCGGTCGGCTCGAAGCTGGGTCTGGCGACTTTCGCGGGGCAGACTCTGTCGGTCTTCGATCCCAATGTCAGCAATCCTTATTCGATTCGCTGGAACTTCGGCGTGCAGCATCAACTGGGCTCGAATACGGTAATCGAGGTAGTGTATCTAGGCAACCATTCGGTGCATCTGCCGATCTACGCGGTACAGTTGAACAGCATTCCACGTCAATATCTGAGCACCTTGCCGGTGCGCGACCAGACTACTATCAACGCATTGACGTCGTCGGTTTCGAACCCTTTCTACGGAGTGATCACGAGCGGTTCTTTAACCGGCACGACTACCTCGGTGGCGCAACTGCTGGCGCGCTATCCGCAGTATCCGACAGGAACGGGCAGCGAGAGCAGCGGCGTGCTGATCAACAACGATTCGATCGGGGAGTCCTATTTTGAGAGCCTCAACGTGCATATCACGAAGCGGTTGTCGAAGGATCTGAACATCATTGGCAATTACATTTACTCGAAGCTGATTGAGCGCGATTCGTTCCTGAACGATACCGACCCGGCACCGGAAAAACGCGTTTCCTCCTATGATCATCCGCACCGCTTTGTGGCAGCTTACGTTTATGAACTGCCGATCGGACACGGCAAGCGGTTGGATCTAGGCTCGCGCTGGGCGAACGCGATCGGCGGCGGTTGGCTTTTGAACGGCGTCTATACTTTCCAGACGGGGCAGCCGATTGTTTTCTCGAACGGCAGCACGACCACTCCAGGCGATTACATTTACAACGGCGGCGCACTCGATCTGAACAACCGGCAGACGAATACGGTGGCGTTCAATACGGCGGCGTTCAATACGAACGCATCACAGCAATTGCAGTATCACATCCGGACATTCGACACGACCTTCGGCAACCTGCGTCAGGACGGAATCAACGAGTTCGATCCATCGCTGATCAAGAACTTCGTCCCCAGGGAAGGGACGGTGTTCCAGATCCGGTTCGAGGTTTTCAATGTCTTCAATCACCCGACGTTCGGACCGCCGAACACGACGGTCACGAACGCCGCATTCGGGTTGATTTCGACCCAAGCGAACCGGCCGCGTACCATCCAACTGGGGGCCCGGTTTACCTTTTAGTCGATTGGCGCCTTCAACCTGCTATACATGGTAGCGAGTGGGTTCGAGCAACCAAACTGAGACTCCGCCCAGATCCCTGGGAGAGGTCCACGGCAGCGTCAGCACGTCGCATATCGGATTGTGGCGGCGGATTTTCGCGTTCGGCGGCCCTGCTTACCTGGTCAGTGTGGGTTACATGGACCCGGGCAACTGGGTGACGGATCTCTCCGGCGGCGCCAGCTTTGGATACCGCTTGTTGTGGGTCCTGGTGCTGTCGAACGCAATTGCCATCCTGCTGCAAACGCTGAGCGCCCGGCTGGGAATTGTGGCCGGACGGGACCTCGCGCAGGCGTGCCGCGAAAGCTATCCGCGGCCGGTGAACATCGCTTTATGGCTTTTCTGTGAGGTGGCGATCGTGGCTTGCGACCTGGCAGAAGTCCTGGGCGCGGCGGTCGCGCTGAACCTGCTTTTCCATCTTCCTATGCTGGCCGGGGTGTTGATCACGGCTTTCGATACGCTGCTGCTGCTGGCGTTGCAACGGCTGGGGATTCGCGCAATGGAAGCAGTGATCCTGTCGCTGATTTCGGTGATTGCGGTGTGTTTCGGTATCGAAGTTTTCTGGGCGAAGCCGGAACTGGGAACGCTGGCCGCCGGACTCATTCCTCACCTGAATAGCCAGACGCTATACATCTCGATCGGGATGCTGGGCGCGACGGTGATGCCCCATAATTTCTATCTGCACTCGGCGCTGGTGCAGACGCGGAGCATCGAGAAGTCGGAGGCGGCGCACCGGCAGGCCTGCAAATACAATTTGATCGATTCCACCGTGGCGCTGTGTGGGGCGATGCTGGTAAACTGCGCGATTCTCATTCTGGCAGCCGCGACGTTTTTCCGGCATCACCAGGAAGTGACGGATCTTCGGCAGGCGTATCTGCTACTGGCTCCGTTACTGGGGACAGCAGCCTCGGGAGTGTTCGCGATCGCGCTGCTGGCGGCGGGGCAGTCCTCCACATTGACGGGGACCATGGCGGGGCAGATTGTGATGGAGGGTTTTCTCAACATCCGAGTCCGGCCGTGGCTGCGGCGGTTGGTGACCCGGGCGCTGGCAATTCTTCCCGCGGTCGCGGTGATCTACGTCGCGGGCGACGGGGGGGTGGGGCAGTTACTCATTCTCAGCCAAGTGGTGCTCAGCATGAACCTTCCGTTCGCGATCATTCCGCTGGTTCACTTTACCAGCGATCGAACCCGGATGGGGGTGTTTGCGAGCCCGCAATGGGTCAAGCTGAGCGCATGGGCTTGCACCGTAGCGATTGTGGGCGCGAATGCGTGGCTGATCGAGCAATCCCTGGAGGACTGGGTGAAGGCTGCGCCGCGCTACGAAGGCACGATCTGGCTGGTCTCGGGAACAGCGATCGCGATGGTTTCGCTACTGCTCTTATGGATTACGTTCGAGCCAGCGCTGACGCGCCGTGCGGTGCGCGCGGGAGCGGCGTCCGACCTGGTAGAGCCGCCGCAAAAGGTACCGCTGGTGGTGATGCAATATAAGCGCATCCTGGTGCCGTTGGACCATACCAGCCTAGACCGCGACGCGCTGTCCCACGCGGCGGCGCTCGCCAAGGCGCAGGGCGCGCGGCTGTTTCTTCTGCACGTGGAGGAAGGCGTGACCAGCCAGGTATACGGCCAACTCTCGTCGACGGCGGAAGTGGAAGCCGGCCGGGAGTATATCGACGAAGTGGTGGAGTCTCTGCGGCATTATGACATCGACGTGGAGACTGCAATCCGGCATTCGTCCGATCCGAAGCGGGAAATTGTGCGGTATGCCCAGGAAATCAAGGCCGATTTGTTGGTAATGGGCGCTCACGGGCATGGGGTATTAAAAGATCTGATTTTCGGGGATACGATTAATCCGGTCCGGCATGCGTTGAAGATTCCGATTCTGGTGGTGCGGTCGCCGAAGTGAGGTGATGGGCACGACGAGAAGACGTTTGTGTCATACGGGCGTGCGGCTGGATGGTCAGAGAGGCCCACACCGAAGTCAATCGTTACACGGCCAGCTGCGGGAGTTTGCGAAGCGGCGTCGACCGGCGTGAGATAATTACGGTTTCCAATCGGAAATAACCTATGAGTTTATCAGCCGGTAAGTTGAAGCACATGCAAGCTCTGTCCAATAAGGACGGAGTTATCGCCGCCGCGGCAATGGATCAGCGTGGAAGCCTCCAGAAGTCGCTCGCCTCTGCCAAGGGCGTTCCGCAAAAAGAGATTCCAGACGCGATGATGGAAGAGTTCAAGATTGCGGTGTCAAAGGTTCTGACGCCGCATGCCAGCGCCATTCTCCTCGATCCTCAGTGGGGACTTCCCGCTGCAAAAGCGCGTTCGTCCAACGCGGGCCTGCTACTCGCTTACGAAGAGAGCGGTTACGACAACACTCAGCCTGGGCGCTTGCCTGACCTGCTGCCTCACTGTTCGGCAAAACGCATCAAGGACATGGGCGCGGATGCGGTCAAGATCCTGATCTACTATTCGCCTTTCGACGAACCTGGCGTCAACGATATCAAGCATGCCTTTATCGAACGCATTGGTTCCGAGTGCGTGGACAACGACATTCCGTTCTTCCTGGAATTCGTCGGCTACGATCCGGCTGGTGGAGACGAAAAAGGGCTGGAATTCGCGAAGAAGAAGCCCGACGTCGTCATGGGCGCGATGATGGAGTTTTCCAAGCCGCAATACAAAGTGGACATCCTGAAGGTGGAAGTTCCGATCAACGCGGAGTATGTGGAGGGAAGCAGCGTTTACAAGGGACAGAAGGCGTACACGCGGGAAGAGGCCTTGCACCTGTTCCGGAAGGCTGCTTCCGTCGCGTCGAAGCCGTTTATCTATTTGAGCGCCGGTGTCAGCAACGCGCAATTTATCGAGTCGCTGAACATGGCGTCCGAATCGGGCACCGACTATTCAGGAGTGCTGTGCGGCCGCGCAACGTGGAAAGAAGGCATTCCGGTATATGCCAAGAAGGGCGTTCATGCTCTAGAAGACTGGCTGGCAACCGAAGGCGTGAAGAATATCAACGCTGTCAACGAAGCCATCAAGTCGGCCAAACCGTGGTCCAAGAAGGTCCAGTAAGAGTCAAGTGACGCAGCCTCGCCGGATTGGTTCAGCCGGCGAGGCTGTTGTCGAACGACGCTGTTTTTAGTAGCGGCGGCCTTCCATATGCGCGCGGAAACTGCGCATGCGAGCGAGGTCCTGAAACAAGGCGTCACGGTCTTCGCGATGCAGCGAGGGGATTTCGGCCACTCGCTGAACCGAGGCGATGGCGTTGTCCATCTCGTGCGGATCGAAGATCCCTCGGGACCACTTGGCAGCGAACTCCCCGACCTCATGGCGAGCCCTGTCAAAGCGTTTGAAATCGCCACCGGAGAGATAGCGAGCATGCTCGGCACGATCCAGATCGATTTGTAGCCGATCGTAGAAGGCGGTCCGATACTCATGCATCATCCGGTCGCGATCCCAGCCACCCCCTTGAAAATTGGAGGCGCCCGGCCGTCCATAATCCTGTGCAAAGGCTCCGCCTGTCAGGCTGAGCGAGCCGCAAACAATCAATAAACCCGTTACGATTCGATTCATTTTCATACATCCTCCACGCCGGATAGACGCAGCCGGCATAAGAGTATGATACCGAGGTTAGGGCTCTTTAACATGAAAGCAAATTCACGCCGGGCTGGTGTTCGATCCAAGCCAGAGTCTCTTCCCAGCCGAGAATTCCGGCAGTCGCGCCGAGTTGTTGAACCGATAATGCTCCTGCCGCGTTAGCGATTTGCGCGGCTTGCCGAAGGGAACGCCCGCGCTGCAGCGCCGCAATGTAGGCTCCTGAAAAACAGTCGCCCGCGCCGGTGGAATCGACGGCAATCACGGGGAATCCGGGGGACGAGAAACTGACGTGGTGCGAGAACACATGGCAACCGCGGGGCCCGAGTTTGACGCAAACCGTTTTGGCGCCGGCGGAAAGCAGCATACGCGCGGCGTCATCGATCTCGGCGGCGCCGGTGAGCATGCGAGCTTCATCCTCGTTCACGAACAACAGATCGGTGGAAGGCAAGCTGGGGGCGAGCACCTTCATCCATTCGTTTTCGGTATCCCATTGGGTGTCGACGCTGGTCGTCATGCCGAGTTGTTTGGCCTGGCGAAGGACTTCCGGGGCGGCGGTCCGCAGGTGGGTCATACGAAAGACGGCGGCCAGGTGGAAATGATCCGCGCCGGAGATCGGGAAGTGGGGAAAGGGTTCCGCACTGGCGCCGAGTTGATAGAGCAAGGCTCGTTCGCCGGCATGATTGACGAGCGAGATGGCGACTGAGGTGGGCGCGGCGGTACGCATCAGCCGCGAAGTGTCGACGCCGGCGGACTGGAGACGAGCAATGACTGTGTCGGCTGCGGCATCCCTTCCGGCGAGCGTTACCACAAAGGTCGGGATGCCCAGCTTGGCTAGGGTATAAGAGGTGCTCCCGGCATTTCCACCAAGTTGCTGGGTGACGGATTCGACCAAGGTGGTCGCCGCCCAGCGCAATTGCTCGACCGGGCGGGCGAGGACATCGAAAACTACATTTCCGCAGACACAAACACTCATCGTTATCCGTTTTCCGTTATTCGTTATCCGTTTCAGCTTAGCGAGGATGAGTACAAGGGGACAACTGACGATGGATGACGGTTACACCAGTTCCCGATACACTGCCCAGGTGGCTGATACGGCTTTGTCCCAGGTGAACTCTTGGGCCCGCGTTCGGCCAAGAGCGGCGAGGGATTGGCGCAAGGGTTCGTCGGCGGCGAGGTGACGCAAGGCTTGGGCTAATTCTTGTTCATTTTCCGGATCGACTTGCAACGCTGCATCTCCGCAGACCTCCGGCATTGCCGAACGGTTCGAGGTGATGACCGGCACTCCGTTGGCCATCGCTTCCAGAATCGGAATGCCGAAGCCTTCGTCGAGCGAGGGAAAGGCAAAGATGGCGGCACGCCGATAAAGGTCCGCCAGACGCGCGGGGCTGACATGATCCGCGAGCTCGATTGCTTCGCGGCGAGGACTGTTTTCGATTTCGAGAAGAGTCTCCTCAGCGCCGTAGCCACGCCCGCCGGCCAGCACCAGACGCCAACCTGGCGGCATGGATGCGAATGCCCGGACGAGACGCGCGGTGTTCTTACGCTTTTGAATCGACCCAACCGAGAGAACCAGGTTGTCTCTTCCGGCATTCACGGTCAATGGGAAATGGACCCCGTGGGGAATCACGCGAATCCGCTGAGGATCGACATGGAGGAGGCGTTCCACTTCACGGGCGGTGAAGCGGGAGACAGCGATGATTCGATCCGCGGTTGCGGCGGCATGCCGCGCCTGAGCCGTGAAGCGGGCGCGAAAGTCCGGCGTGCTGTATTCGTGGCTCATCACGAAGAGGTCGTGAAAGGTGGCGATCTGCAAGGGCCAGCGCCGCGCCGGCAGACGCTGGTTCAAGCCATGGAAAAGCGGTCCAGGGCGCGGGCCGCGTTCGAAAAGCGGCCATCGCCACACAGTGGATTGGAATGGCTGCGCGAGACTGGCTAAGAAACGATGAGGTCGATAACAGAACAGAAAACTGGCGTCGGGATGGGCGCGCACCAAGCCGTTGAGCACTTCGCTCGAATATACGGCCACGCCGGTTGGATGGGGATCGAGCGTATAGGTTGCGTCGGCCGCGATCAGCACAGTGGGGGAACGCGTCAGAGCGGCTGCATGGCCGATCTGATCTTCTCCGCCAGTTGTGAGGCTGTGTAGGGTTTCTGAAGAAAGCCGGCGAGGCCCGAGCCGGCGAAGCGGTTCGCCGTTTCGATTTCGCTGTGACCGGTCGACAAGATCACTGGAATATTGGGTTGGATCGCTTTCATCCGCTTGAAGGTCTCCTCGCCGCTCATCCCGGGCATGGTCACGTCCAAAATTACCAGATTGATATCTTTGGCGCTGCGATTCAGGACCTCCAGGGCTTCCAAACCGCTGCCGGCAGCGAAGACATGGTAGCCGGCGCGCTCCAATGCGCTACGGGCGAGCGCGAGGACCAACGGCTCATCATCCACGACCAGAATCGTACCGGAGCCGTGCAGATCTTCGGGGAGATGGGGGACGGGGACTTCCACGACCTTTTCGCTGACCGGCAGCAACACCAGAAAACGCGTGCCGGTTCCCACATGGCTCTCGACCCGCAGAACGCCATGATAACTGGACACAATCCCGAGTACGGCGGAAAGTCCGAGGCCGCGGCCGGTGAACTTAGTGGTGAAGAAGGGCTCGAAGATGCGGGCTTGAGTAGCGGGATCTATACCGCAGCCGTTGTCGATGACCTCCAACGCGGCATAGCGTCCGGGCAGGGGACGGGAACTGGGAAGGGTGCCGCGCAAGTCCTCGTCGGTTGCGGTGAGAGCGTAGGTGCGGACGCGCACTACGCCGGCACGATCCAAGGGAACGGATTCGGCGGCATTGAGCAGCAGGTTCATGATGATCTGCTGGATCTGGGCCGGATCGGCTTCAATGGCCGGCATATCGGGCGCGAGCTGCAGATCGAGGCCGACGTGGCCGGGAAAACTGGCGCGCATCAAACGGCTGATCTCCATGACGAGACTGGAGAGATTGATGACGGTCAAGACGAAGCGTCCTTTGCCGGCGTAGGCCAGCAACTGCCTGGTCAAATCAGCGGCGCGTTCGCTGGCCTGGACGAGGCGTTTCAACAGGGGCCGCATGGGGCTGTTGGCGGGCGTCATGTCGAGACTTAAGCTGGCGTTGCCAAGGATACCGGTCAACAGGTTATTAAAGTCGTGGGCGATACCGCCGGCCAGCACGCCCAGGCTTTCGAGTTTCTGGGATTCTCGCAACTGCTCTTCCACCTGCTTACGCTCGGTGATATTTTCGACGATGCCGAGGAAGTACGAGCGGTCCACGCCCTCGCGGAGAATGGACGCATTCAAATTTGTCCAGACCACCTTACCGGATTTGGTGACGTAGCGTTTCTCCATCTGCAGGTGGTCGGTGCGTCCGGTGATGAGCATCTGCTGGGTGCGCGAATAGAAGCCCGACGATTCCAGGTCTTCGCCGGGCGTTATTTCGGTGATGGTGCGATTAATTAATTCCTCTTCGGAGTATTCGAGCATCCGGCACATGGCATTATTGACGCGGATAATTTTGGCATCCATGCCGATGATGATCATGCCGACCGGGCTCTCGTCGAAAATTCGACGGAATTGTTCTTCGCTGCGCGCTATGGCGATTGCCGCGCGCTTCTTTTCAGTAACGTCACGGATGAACACCGACACGGACTCGGTTCCAGGATAGGCGCTCAATTCGAACCAGATGCCTTCGGGTTCAACCAACCCGTCGAGGGCGATGAAGTCCTTCCTTTCGAGGGCGTTCTGCAGAAGGGGTGCGCGAGAGGCGGTAAAGATGCCGGGCAGGAGAGCACGAAAAGTCTGACCGATCATCTCTTCGGGCTGCTTTCCAGACATGGTGGAAGCGCGTTGGTTGGCGTAGAGGCAGCGCCATTCGAGGTCGAAAGAGAGAAAAGCGTCTCCAATGCGTGCGAGCAGGTCAGACACACGCTGGTGAGCGGAGCGGGCTTCCGCAGCACTGCGCCGGGCCTGGTTGCGGCTGCGATGCATCACGTCGGCCATCCAGATCAGGCTAATTGCCACCAGTACATTCAGAACGACGTAATAAGCTTCCGCGGCTCCCGATAAGCGGCCACCCGGTTGTAGGAAGAGATAGAAACCGATCGCCGTGCCGAGGATTACGGCGAGAAGTCCGGGACCTCGTCCGGCGAATAAAGCCGCCGCGACCTGCGCGAGGGTAAAGAAAAGAAAAGGCGTGATGGAGCCGACGATCGGAGTGAGCGCATAACGAATCCCGGCAGCCAGTGCGACGAACAGCACCGCCAAGCCGTAGCGCTTCAGATTAGAGCGAGATTCCGCCGAATCTTTCAATACGCCAATTCTATCTGACTCCGAAGCGCGGAAGAGGTGAGATTTTTAACGAAACTGGTGTTTCGCATACAAAAGAGAACGTAGGGAGATGTCCATAGTCGCCGCTAAATTCAGATTATTGGGCGATTGAGAGGGGTTGAAACTGAAGTTGAGAAGGCTCCGACCTCGTTGCGAAAAATGGATCGCAGGCCAAAGGCCTACTCTACCTGGATCCCCACGCGAAATCCGATTTGCGTTACAATAATACTTTCCAAGACAATGCCTAAACGTACATTTCAGCCGAATAACCGCCATCGCGTGAAAACCCACGGTTTTCGGACCCGCATGAAGACCGCCGATGGCCGTGCGGTGATCTCGCGCCGCAGAGCACGGGGGCGCGTGAAGCTCTCCGTCAGCTCCGAAGGTTAACCAGAATCGCAGGCTTTCCAAAGCGTGTCCGGCTGCTACGACCCAGCGAATTCCGCAAAGTTTACGACAACGGTTTCCGTCACAGCGGACCGTTGTTCGCGGCGTTCTGCCTGGCGGGAAGCGGTGCGTGTCCGCGTTTTGGCTTTACGACGCCAAGAGCGGTTGGCAAATCAGTTTTTCGCAATCGACTCAAGCGACGGGTCCGCGAAGTTGTGCGCCTGCGGTTTGCGGAACTGATTGCACCGTGGGATATCGTCATCAATCCGCGCCGGCCCCTGGCCCAATGTCCATTTCAGGATCTGGAACGGGAGATCGAGAAGCTCTTTCGGCGATGCAATCAGTCTGTGTCGCAGCGCTCCGCGGCTACAAAATCCTGATCTCCCCCTGGCTGCCGTCGGCGTGCCGCTTTCATCCCACCTGCTCGGAGTACATGCGACAGGCTATTGAGTTGCATGGGGTATTGAAAGGACTCTGGTTGGGAACGAAGCGTCTTGGTAAGTGTCATCCCCTCCATAAAGGCGGTTTGGATCCGGTACCCGAGCGGGCGCGGCCTGAACCCCACCACCCCGCCAGCCGTACCTCTAATGAGAACCTCCGCCAGACATATTGAAAATGAGTACTGAACCCAACAAGCCCGATTCGAAAGACCCGGCGATCAGCATGCGCATGCTGCTGGCATTCGCACTGACGGGTCTGGTTATCTTCGGCACGCCCTACTTTTACAAAGCCGTCGGCATCAAGGTACCGGAAAAGACGGAGCAGCCCGCGACCGCGCCGCAGAATCCCGCCGTGACGCCGGCATCGCCTGCTCCAACTCCTGCTGCAGCCAGGACACCGCTGGCGGGCAGTTCCGGGATTCAGCACCAGGCAGTCGCCGAACCTGTCGCGGCGAGCGCCGGATCGATCATGGCGTCTTCCGAAGAAGCGGTCACTTTGGACACGGATCTGTATCGCGTGGTCTTCTCCAATCGGGGAGGGGTGGCGAAGAGTTGGACGCTTAAGAAATTTCCCGACCATGCGGGCAAGCCTCTCGATGTGGTGAATACCGCGGCCGTGCAGAAGGCCGGTTATCCTTTCGAGTACCAGTTCCGCAACGCGAAGCCGCCGGTCGATCTCAACCAGGCCTTGTACAAGGCGACGCAATCGCCGGACGGGCTCGGCGTCACATTCGAATACACAAACGGCGGCGTCACGGCCCGCAAGTCATTCACATTTCAACGCGACAGTTATCTTCTTCAGGTGGATTCCGCGGTGGCGGTGAACGGCCAACCGCTGCCTCACCTACTGGCGTGGCGAGGTGGTTTCGGCGATATGGCGGTGCCCAACGCAGCTTCGCAGGAGAACGAAGTTTATTACGACAGCGCATCGGATAAGATCGATCGCGAGAAATGCGAAAGCCGCCAAAAACGGTCCGCTGACGAAGGACGGCACTTTCGCATGGGTCGGCGTGGAGGATCAGTATTTTGCCGCGGTGTTTCTGCCCGCGGGCAACGCCATCGCTGCAGACCACTATCTTCGACGACCAGGTCGAAAACGCCGTTTAACAACAGCGAAGAAGCCTTTGTCGGATTGGCGGTGGGAGGCGATGGCGAGAATCGCCTTTCGCTTTACCTTGGCCCCAAGGATCCGGAGACCCTCCGCAAGCTGAATCCCAAAGCTGGAATCCATCGTCGATTTCGGCTGGTTCGCCATTATCGCCAAACCGCTGTTTCATATCGCTGCATTGGATGAACAATAACTGGTTCCACAATTACGGCTGGTCGATTATCGCGGCGACGGTGATCATTAACCTATTCCTCTTCCCGCTGAAGCTGGCCAACCTGAAGTCCATGCGCAAGATGCAGTCGCTGCAGCCGGAGATCGCCAAGATCAACGAGAAGTATAAGAACGCTGCCGATGCGCGATCCCAAGCAGGCGGACAAAAATGCCGAGATGATGGCGCTGTATTCGAAGGCCGGGACCAACCCGATGTCGGGCTGCATCCCGATGCTGATTCAGATGCCCTTCCTGTTCGCTTTCTATAAAGTGCTGGCCGTTTCGATTGCGCTTCGCGGGCGCGAGCTGGCTATGGGTGAGCGATCTTTCCCAGCCCGAGCAGATCGCCATCCGCATTCTGCCGATTGTCCTGGTCATCACCGGTTTCATTATGCAGAAGATGACTCCGATGACTACGGTCGATCCCAGCCAGCAAAAGACCATGATGCTGATGCCGCTGATGATGGGCTTCATCTTCTATCAGGCTTCGAGCGGGCTGGTGTTATACTGGCTCACTGGTAATTTGGTGGGGATTGCGCAGCAGTGGTTATTGAATAAGGCAATGCCCAAGCCGGACGCACCGGTCCCTGCAGTCGTGACTAAGAAAAACAACAGGAAATAGCCGTTGAGCGAAGCTAAGTACACCCTTTCTGAGACCGGACCCAAGATCGATCAGTTCCTGCGGCCTGTGCTGAAGAACGGAGGGTTCAACCTGCAATTCGAGATTGCGGCGGGCGCATCTCCGGATCCGGAGATCGAGAATCCTGAAGTGATTGTGCGGTTCAGCGGAGGGGATGTGGATATCCTGCTCGCCAACCGGGCCGAACTCCTGCTGGCGTTAGAGCACGTGACAATGGAGGCGCTGGCGATTCCGTCGGAAGATCACAGCCGGCTGTCCTTCGACGCCAACGACTACCGGATGCTGCGCATCGAGGAGCTCCGGATGAGCGCTCTCGCGGCAGCCGAAAAGGTTCATAGAACCGGGCAATATTTCGAGTTCAATCCGATGAACAGCCGGGAACGCCGGGTTATCCATATCGCGCTGCGCAATGATGCGGCGGTACGGAGTGAAAGCCTGGGGTGGGGACCGCAGCGGCATGTAATCGTCTATCCGGCATCCATGGCGAGCCTGCCCGAGCCTCCCAAACCGGGGCCCGAAGCTTATCGTGATCATCGGCAGGGTCCCAGCGGAAGTTATGGCGGACATGGCGGCGGAATGCGGGCCGGCGGTCCACCGCGCGGAGATCGGGACAGGGGCGGACGCGGCGGAGACCGGCGTGGAGATCGCCGCGGCGGGCCCCCACGTGGTCCGCGGCCGCCGCGATAGTCTTTATAGAGAGGGTTCTCAGGAAGGCATTACCGGCGTCGCAACTGCTTGCTCAGGAGCTGAGAAAATGGATTCGAGACCCGCAGGCCAAAGGCCTACTCTACCTCTGCTTTGAATCCTCACGACGATATCGTCGCTCTTTCGACTCCGCCAGGCCGATCGGGTCTGGGGGTGGTCCGTCTCTCGGGCAAGAATGCGCGGAATGTGGTGGAGCAGATCCTTCGCCGGCCGCACACATGGCGTCCCCGGATCGCGAGCCTTGCCGAACTAACCGACAAAGAAGGGAACACGCTGGACCAGGTGCTGGTTACCTGGTTCCAGGGTCCAAGATCTTATACCGGCGAAGATGTGGTCGAGATTTCCTGTCACGGCGCGCCGGTGATCCTGAGGGCCTGTGTCGACCGCTCGATCGGCGCGGGGGCACGGCTGGCAGAGCCGGGCGAATTCACGCTGCGAGCGCTGCTCAACGGACGGATCGATTTGCCGCAAGCCGAAGCGGTGCGCAACCTGGTCGACGCGACGACGCTCTATCAAGCCCGGGTGGCTGTCCAGCAGCTCGACGGCTCTATCTCGCGCCGTCTGTCCCCAGTGAAAGGGCAACTCGTCGAACTGATTGCGCTGCTCGAAGCCGGCATCGATTTCGCCGAGGACGATATCAGCGTCGCTCCGCCCGAAGAAATTCTGCGGCGTCTTGGGCCAGTGATGGACGCCGTCAACAGCATGGTGCGCAGCTTCGAATTCGGCTCACTGGTCTCAGAAGGACTGACGCTGGCCATTGTCGGCCAACCGAACACGGGCAAGAGCAGTCTGTTCAACGCGCTACTCGAACAGGAGCGCGCCATAGTCACAGATATACCCGGCACAACACGCGACCTGGTTTCCGAGGTCGCCGCCATCGAAGGGATCCCGGTGCGACTGGTGGACACGGCGGGGATCCGAGAAGGCGAAGGGCTGGTGGAGAAACTCGGGATCGAGCGCAGCTACCAGGCGATGGCCGACGCGGATCTCACACTGGTGGTGGTCGATCTCTCGCAGCCGGAGTCCGCACGGGATGCGGAGCTGATTGACCGCGCGAAGATGCTTGGGCGCTACCTAATTGCCGCTAATAAATGCGATCTTCCCGCCCGGCGCGATACCGCAGGAACGATCGTCGTTTCGGCTCAGACTCGCCAGGGCATTCCCGAATTACGGCGCGCCATTATCCCAGCCCAGGATGCCGGTATAGAATCGGGGCTGATCACCAGTTTGCGCCAGGAGCGGCTGCTACGCGAATGTCAGGAGGCTTTGGAGCAGGCGCACACCGCGGCGTCGACCGGGATACCTCATGAGATGCTGCTGCTCGATCTGTATGGGGCTCTTCACGCCCTGGATGGCATCACTGGGGCTACCACGGCGGACGACATCCTTAATCGCATATTTTCTACTTTTTGCATTGGGAAGTAGTTGAGGGCGCCAGAGCTTGCGTCGAGGTACTGTGCTACGCTGGCGGATTCGAGATGAGCCTTTTCAAACGAAGTCCAAAACCTACAGTAACTGTTACTTACATTTCAGCCTCCGGCGAAAGGCGCGACGTCGGCGTCCCGGTGGGCTCTTCCGTGATGGAGGGCGCCGTGAACAACGGTGTACCCGGGATCGTGGCGGAATGCGGCGGCGCGTGCATGTGCGCTACCTGCCACGTCTACGTCGATCCGGGCTGGCTCGACCGGCTGCAACCCATCGCCGAGGACGAAGAAGAGATGCTGAATAACACGTTTGCGAAACGTGAACCGAATAGCCGTCTCGGCTGCCAAATTCCCATTACCGAAGAACTCGAGGGGCTGACCGTCACGACTCCCGAGGCCCAACAGTAAATGCCTCCGGGCGTAGTGATCGCCGGGGCTGGACAGGGCGGTTTCCAGGTTGCGGCGTCATTGCGAACCGAAGGCTACGAAGGCAGCATTACGTTGATTGGAGATGAGGCGGGGCCGCCCTATCAAAAGCCTCCGCTTTCCAAAGCCTTCATGGCGGGGAAACAGGAGGTGGAGAGCACCCAGCTGCGGCCCGAGGCTTTCTATGTCGACAACCGGATCGACCTGATGACGGGCGAGCGGATTACCGAAATCGATCCGTCGAATCACCGCGTTGCGCTGGCGTCGGGCAGTCGCATTCCGTATGGTCAACTCGTGCTGGCTACCGGAGCGCGCAACCGGCTGCTGCCGGTGGAGGGCGCGGAACTCGATGGTGTGTGTTACCTGCGCACTCGAGAAGAGGCTGTCGAGATTCGGCAGCGGATGGAGGATGCGGAGAACATCGTCATCATCGGCGGAGGGTTTATCGGCCTGGAAGTGGCGGCGGCGGCGAGTGCGTCCGGCAAACGAGTGCTGGTGGTGGAAGCGATGAGACGCGTGATGTCGCGAGCTGTGGCGCCCCCCATTTCGGATTATTACCAACGGCTGCATTTGAGTCAGGGCGTCACTTTTGCTTTTGTCACGCGGGCGCGAGAGATTTCGGGTAAAGGGAGCAGAGTGTCCGAAGTGGTGTTGAGCGACGAGACTGTGCACCCGGCCGATCTGGTGGTGGTGGGGATTGGAGTAATTCCGAACACGGAACTCGCGTCGGGGGCCGGACTGGATGTTGCCGACGGAATTGTGGTCGATGGTTACCTGCGCAGCGCGGCTGATATTTACGCGATCGGCGATTGCGCCGTGCATCCCAATCGTTTTGCGGGAGGGGCGGTGCGCATCGAATCCATTCAGAATAGCGTCGACCACGCCCGATGCGTGGCCGCGAGCCTGGCCGGGCGGACTCAACGTTACGATGCCGTGCCCTGGTTCTGGACGGATCAATTCAGCGCCAAGCTGCAGATGGCCGGGCTATCGCAGGGTTTCGACCAGGCGGTGACGCGAGGGGATCCCGAGAGCCATAAATTCTCGGTACTTTATTTCAAAGCGGGGCAGTTGGCGGCAATCGATTCGATCAACCGGCCCGCGGACCATATGGCAGGCAGGAAATTGATCGGGTCGGGAACGCCGGTGACTCCGGAGCAAGCCGCCGATCTCTCAATGGATCTAAAGTCACTGGGGTGAATGAAGATCAGCGTCTCCGCGGGGCGTGTGGACTGCGAAGGCCGAACGCCTGAATCCGGTCTGTACCGACGAATACGCGGCCGAGGCCAAAGGCGGGAGTGTTGTATTTCCCCCCGACATTGAGCATTTCAGGCGAGCTGGTCCATAGCGCCTGGAGCGTTACCGGATCGAGCGCATAGAGAATGGGATGCGCGGCATCGGGATCGGCCAGAGATGCCCCTCTTGGAACATTTGCCACCAGTACCCATACAACGGCATTGTCCGCTCCGTTGCTCGTGACCCACGGCGAACCCGGCGAGAGAAAGCCCAAAGTATTTTCCGACGCTTCCACGGCGAGATAGGCCGGCGCGCCCGGGGTCAAAACAATGCGCAACTTGACGATACACGGCGGAACGGTAGCGACCGAAGCGGCCGCGGCCTTGCTCGAACCGGTCGCGAAAAGAAAATTGCTGCCGTCGGCTGCGCGGAAGAATGCTCCGGTAGAGCGGCCCTTCGCGTAGTCCACCGATGCGTACAGTTCGGAGTACGGACCGAAAACATTCAGGGGGCCCGGCTGTCCAAATTGCGGCTGCGGGCCCGGGGGGAGCAGCGAAGTCTCGGTTGCGGGATCCGCACTGCAGGGAGGATGGGAGGCGAGGCTGCCCGGCAGGCGATCGCGATCCACCAGATATTGATTGCCCTGCTTGCCCCCAAAAGTCATGAGATGCGGCGTGCTGGTATGGTTCGCGTCCAGATCCGGCAGAACTACCACTGCGCCACCCGACAGGTCAGCATCGTCCTGATCCATCTGACAATAGTTCCAGGGCGTGTACGTTCCGGTGAGGCGCAACGGAACTCCGGGCCCCCAGACCAAGACCGATTGGCTCCAATATCCCGGAGCATTGGTGATGTTGGTGGTGGTGTTGCCGGTGGTGGAGTAGACGTTGCCGAGCGAGTCCACCGCGGGGCCTCCCGATGCCCACATGCCGCCGTTGGCCTGGAGATCCGTAGATGGGGCAGCGGAGAACGCGCTGGCCAAAGCGGGTGTCCTGGTATCGATGGCGATCATCCATCCCGCGGCCCGGTCGTTATAGCCCCCGAACGGCACATAGAGGAGCGCGCCGCCGGGACTGAGATTCAAGGCTCCGCGCTGGCTCATTTCGAGGGTCGCCTGAAACGTGGCCGGACCATTCTGATTGACGGGCGCGAGGGTCGTGTTGTTGATCCTGAGCGGCCAACCGGGCAAGACCGAACCGGTAGTGATGTCGAGGGCGAAAACTTCCCAGCCATTGACGGCATCGGCGGAAGCAACGTACAGGCGGGGCGGAGCGGCATAGAGGTCGATGACCGGAGTGCCTAGAATGCCAATCGGAAGGTGAGGGTCGAGCGTCGGAATGGGATTGGTCAATTGCCTGCGCCATAGGATCTCTCCGGCGGGCGCGGACGCACTGACGGCGTACACGAACCCATTATTCGAGGCGGCGTACACGACTTGCCGCGGCTCTCCGCCGATGGGGACGCTGTCGACGTAAAGAGGAGATGCGTAGAGATGGGGAGGATACGTGACGCCATCGATCGTCACCGAATCGAATTGCGGCGAATTCCAGATCGGACCGAACATCCGGCCGGCCACGTTCGCCGGAGTCAGCACTGTTTCATGCGAGATCCAGCCGGTGCGTTGCGGATCGCCATGAAAGGTGAGTACGTTGTACTGGCTCCACGCACAGAGTGGCGTCAACAGCCAGAAGAAAAACTTCACTTGCCGTCTAATTCCTTCAATCGCTGATCGAGGAAGCGGAGCGCAGCTTCCAGTTGCAGGCGATGCCTGATGTGGGTGGCGGCTTCGATGTCATGCACAACGCGCGCACGGGACAGTTGAAGACTCTCCCGCTCCCGGTCCAGGCGGAGTTGTTCTTTCGTCCGGGGTACCTGCTGTGAAGCGGCACGTTTCGTTTCCGCCTCATCCATCTGGGACTCGACCGATTTACTTTCCCAGCCGCGCGCCATAACTGTATTGTGAGCCTCGCGCAGCCGTAACGCAACAACCGCCATAATGGTGAGATCGCCATGCAGAAAACCTTGCTCCTGGGCCTTCTGTGCTCCAGTCTCTTTGCAGCGCCGAGACCGATTCCAATCAAAGTGGTGGTGGTGGCGATGTTCGAGCGCGGCGAAGATACGGGAGACGTTCCGGGAGAGTATCAGCTGTGGGTGGAACGGGAACATCTCGACCAGGTGATGCCGATGCCTGCCGGCTACCATCACGTGCGGCTGAACAAAGACGGCGTTCTGGGCATGCTGACCGGCGTGGGAACGGCGAAGGCGGCGGCCTCAGTGATGGCACTGGGCCTCGATTCGCGATTCGATCTCACGAAGGCTTACTGGGTGGTGGCGGGAATCGGGGGCGGCGATCCGGCGGATGTATCCCTGGGAACGGCGGTCTGGGCCGATCGCGTGATCGACGGCGACCTGGCGTACGAGATTGACGCGCGTGAAATACCCGCCGATTGGCCGACGGGATATGTTCCGCTGCGTCGATCCAAGCCCTATGAACTTCCTTTAAAACGGGATCTGGAAGGCGAGATCTACACGCTGAATCCGGAGCTTGTCGGGTGGGCGTTCCAGCTGACGAAGGTGACAGCGCTCCTCGATTCCGAGAAACTGCGCACGGCTCGGGAGCGCTATACCGGCTTCCCGAACGCGCTGAGGCCGCCGTTTGTGGCGCGCGGAGATACCATGTCCTCCAGCACGTTTTGGCACGGCGCACGTTTCAATGAGTGGGCCAACGCGTGGACCCGTTATTATACCGGCGGCCAGGGCAACTATATGATCTCCGCGATGGAAGATACGGGGACGCTGCAAGCTCTCTCGCTGCTGAGTCACGCGGCCAGGGTCGACCTGCGCCGCGTCCTGGTGCTGCGCACGGTAAGCAATTTCGATCGCCAGCCGGAGGGGGTGTCGGCCATCGACGATTTGGGCGCTTTGGTTACGGGCAGTTACTCGGCCTACATGCCGGCGCTCGAAGCCGCGCAGATCGTCGGCGATAAGGTGGTGCGTTACCTGGTGGACCACTGGCGGGAGTGCGCGGCGACAATTCCGTAGCGTTTGCAGGTACAAAATTTGGGCAGAATTCTCCTCTCATCCGGGATCCAGCCGATAAACCAGATGTGCGGATGTATCTGCTGCTACTCGTCTGTCCGTGGCCGGGCTGGGAAATCCTGGCTCAGACGGCTGCGGGCGAGCGTGTGGTGGAGAGTGTCGTGCCATGGCTGGCTTACAATTCGGCGTGTTCGTCGGTGATCGACCTGCAGAACCTGGGTGACCGGGACGTCGACGTGGTAGTGGAGGCGCATAAGGCCACTGGCGCTTTGGCAAAGCTGGCAGGACGGATCGGGAATACGGTTCGTCTCGGTAAAGGCGAGCACGGTGAGTTCAAGTTGGAGATACCGGAGGAGACGGACGGAGCGTGGGTGCGGATACGGGAGAGAATTCCTGCGCCGCAACTGACGCCGGTACTGGCGGTGAGCGGTGCGACGGAGTGCGTCGACGGCAATCGCCTGCAGACGACAGTCCGCGATGTCGCGTGGCCGCTTCGCAATCCCAACTTTTCGGGAGATGTGAAGGCGAGTGACGATGGGGTGATCGCGTTGATCAATGCGTCGGAACGCGCGGTCTCGGTAAGGGGATGCTATTCATCCGGGTCGCTGTATTCGGTTCCACGCGGCGACCGGGCGGGCGAACTGACGCCGCTTTGTTCCGAGATTATCGAGGAACTGGTGCCTCCGTTTGGGACGCGGCAGTTTCCCGTTTCCCGCGGTGGGAACTCGCATTTTTCGGTGGCCACGCGTGGAGAATCGATTGTTTTGCAGATGCTCAGGCCGGGGAGCGGCGGGGCGAGAGTTTACCGCGTGGATTCAAGCATTACGTTTGGCGAGGAAGCGCCTTTGCGGTAGGCGGTTCGGTCGAAAAATGCTGCCGGGCAGCGGGGCAGACCCAGAAGTCCAGGATACCGTCCGGCTACTTGAAGTCGCCGGCTTTTACGATGGACAGCGCATCGGGATCGATGTTTCGACGGAACGCGGCGTTGATCTGGTCCGGAGTCAAGGCTTCGATCCTGGCATCGAGTTCCTGATCCCACTTCATGGTCCGGTCGTACTGTTCGTGCGCCAAAATCGTGCGCGCCAACCCGGATTCCTGCGAACGCGAGACGATCCGTTCATCGCGATAGGCCTTCTTGGCGGTCGCGACCTCGTCGGAGGTGAAGCCGGTTTTTAATGTCTTACGCAACTCGTCGACGAAACTCGACTCTACCTTCGCCGTATTCTGGGGGGCGCTGATGGCAGACGCGGAGAATACGGCGGCGTCGCCTTCGACGGGGGCGGTGAAGCGCGATGAAACGCTATAACTCAGCCCTTCGAGATTGCGAATCCGATTGGGCATGCGCGAGCCCAGGGAACCACCGAACATGTGATTGGCGAGAACCATGGCCGGGTAGTCGGGATCCTGCTCGGACATTTTGAGGCGAATCGCGGCTTCAAACGTAGCGTTGGTCTTGTCGGGAGTGTCAATTTTCTGATTTGCCGGAGGAATCTTCTGGTAACTGGAAATAATACGACTGTACGGGGCCGGGCTATCCCATTTCCCCAGCAATTCGGCGACAGCCTTCTCGAGCTGCGCGGGTTCGAATTGGCCGAGCGCGACCACATCGCCGTGAGACGCGCCATAAAATTCGCGATGGAACTTGCGGACGGCGTCGAGCGTGACGGCTTTGAGGTCCTCGATCTGCTCCGCCATCGTGGGGACGTGCCGCACATCTCCACGGGGATACGGGCTGATATGGGCTTGCAAAGCCTCGGTGGCGAGGGAAGCGGGTTCCTTAAGATTGGCTTCGATTGCGGCGATCCGTTGTTGCCGGACCTGTTCGAAATCGGATTCATTGAATGCCGGCTCGCGCAACATTTCGACGGCCAAGCGGAGGGCTGCCGGAAGATTGTCGGCGGTCGTCTGAATGGTGGCGCCGGCGCTCGAAATCGAGCTTGTTGTAGTGGCGCCGCCACGCGGTCCGCGACGTCCGCCTCCGGCATCTCCGCCGCCACCGGAAACCATGATGCGGGCGTTGAGACGGTCCATCTCATCCTGAATCTGCTGACGCGACTTATTCTTCGTCCCGCGCATCAGCAGACCGCCGGCAAGCTGTGCCACAGCGTTCTGGCCTGCCAGCGACTGGGCGTCGCCAAAGTGCAATTCCAAAAGGACTTCGACCGTGCCTCCACGGGTTTTGCGGGGAAGCATTGCGAGCTTCAATCCATTGGCAAGGCGTGAGCGAGTAATCCGGCTTTCGATGTTAGCGGGCGTTGGGTCAAAAGATTCGCCTTGCGAGACCGTCACCGTGCTTTTGTAATCCCTGAAGAGCGCATCAAAATCGGGCGTCGCAGGAATCGCGGCGCGATCGGGCTGCGCGGTAGGAATAAATTCGCCCACGGTGCGATTGGACTCCTTCAAATAGGCCTTCGCTACCCGTGCGACGTCGTCCGGCGTGACCTTTGCGATGCGATCGCGATTGAGAAACATGAGGCGCCAATCGCCCATCGCGGACCACTCGCTGAGGCTCAGGCCAACTGCCTGTGAATCGGTCATGCGATTTTCGGCCGCGCGCAACAGACGCTGTTTGACCCGGTCGACCTCTTCCACGGTAGGGGGTTCCGCGGCGAGTCCTTCGACGGTTTGGATCATGATTTTACGCGCTTCTTCAAGAGATTGCTGGTTGTTCAGTCCGGCCGAAACCATGAACAACCCGGGATCGTGCTGCTGGTCGGCGGACGCGCGCGCGGAGATGGCTTTTTTGTTGTCCACGAGCGCCTTGTAGAGACGGCCCGTTCCCATGCCACCGCCAAAGCCGCCACGTCCGCCTCCGCCGGAAAGAATGCCGGCAAGCACATCGAGGGCAGCAGCATCGGGGTGCGCGGCGGCAGGAGTATGATACGCCATCATAATTTCCTGGCCGTCACCGACGCGGCGAAGTTCCACATAGCGTTGTCCATCCTGAACGGGTTCGACGGTGTAATCCTGATCGAGTTTGCGTGTGGGGCGGGGAATTTCTCCGCAGGTATCCGCTATAAATTTCAGCGTCTTCATCTCATCAATCTGGCCGGCGATGGCGAGGACCGCATTGTCCGGCTGGTAGTACTTGCGATAGAAGGCGGCCAGGCGGTCGATGGGCACGCGCTCGATGTCCTCGCGCGAGCCGATGGTGGATTTTCCATAGTTGTGCCAGAGGTATGCAGTCGCGGCGACGCGTTCGCTCAGGACACGCTGCGGGCTGTTTTCTCCGCGCTCGAACTCATTGCGCACCACGGTCATCTCGGTGTCGAGCAGCGGCTTTTCCATGCGCATTTTTGTCATGCGGTCTGCTTCCAGGCCGAGGGCCCAGCGCAGATTGTCGTCGGTAGCGGTGAAGGTTTCGTAGTAATTTGTGCGATCGTCGTTGGTACTGCCGTTCCAGGTGGCGCCGTGGCTGGTCAACTCCTTCTTGATTTCACGCCCATTGGAAGTGAGGATGAAGTTCATGTGCTCGAGCAGGTGCGCCATACCGGATTCGCCGTACCCTTCGTGGCGCGATCCGACGAGGTAAGTCATGTTTACAGTGATCTTTGGATTCGACGCGTCAGGGAATAGAAGTACTCGCAATCCGTTAGGAAAATCGTATTCGGTGATGCCTCCCATCGAAGCTTTCTTCTGCACACCGGAGGGTAGAGTTTGAGCGTGCACGGTGGAAAACAGAGTAGCGAAAACGAGGAGCGCGGATTTCATGCGCATGAACACCCTTTCGAGAGAGTTTGTTCAGATTATAACGTAAGACACTTGAAGATTAGGGATTGGCGGTCGCGCCGCACGCGGAGACCTGGCCGCTGTCCAATCCTTTTCGAAAAGAAGCTACCCGTTGGGCCGAGGTTCCGTGGGTAAAGTTCTCGGGACTGACATAGCCTTGCGCGGCCCGTTGCAGCCGGTCGTCGCCGACGGCCGCGGCGGCCGCGAGTCCCTGCTCAACGTCTGCCTGGTCGACGATCTTCCGTTGTTCGGTCGAATTTCCCCAAACGCCAGCGAGGCAGTCGGCTTGCAGTTCCAATTGCACCGAAAGTGGATTCACCTCTCTCGGGTTGGCCTCTTGCAGACGCCGGATCTTTGACTCGATTCCGAGCAGTTGCTGGACGTGATGGCCGATTTCGTGGGCGATGACGTAGGCCTGGGCGAACTGTCCAGGAGCTCCGAAGCGGGTGGCCAGTTCCTCAAAGAAGCCGAGGTCCAGGTAGACTTTCTGATCTTCCGGGCAGTAGAAGGGTCCAGTCGCGGTATCGGCGCGGCCGCAACCCGAGGGATAGGCATCGCGGAAGAGAACCAGCTTGGCGTGCCGGTAGGGGACACCGGTTTGCGCCGGCAGCACGCGATCCCAATTGCCCTGCACGTCGTTCAGAACAAATTTGACGAATTCGACCTCGGGCTGCTCCTGGGCGTCGCGTGCGCTATCCGGCTGGGATGGCGCCACGGAGGCAGACGGAGATCCGGCGAAGAACTGAAATAAGTTCGTGTGAAAGAAGAAGCTCAACACGAGGAGCAGCAGCGTGCCTCCGAGGCCTAAGTGGATGCCGCCGAAACCCCCTCCCAAGCC
The DNA here is from genome assembly GCA_963777595.1 of Terriglobia bacterium. Taxonomy (GTDB): domain Bacteria; phylum Acidobacteriota; class Terriglobia; order Bryobacterales; family Bryobacteraceae; genus CAVVFX01. The sequence goes on along the minus strand of CAVZRE010000010.1, from coordinate 210,390 downwards.
GAAGCCGCCACCGCCACCGCCGTCATCACCACCGCTTTGGTCGCGACGATCCTCAATGTCATCGCTGCTACCGCCGGGGGTCCATTCCATGAGTCCTCCTCTAGCAACTACTCTGCCAAGTTTAGAACACTGTTTTTAGCTTCTCCAAATAGCATAAATAGAGCGAATGTTCTAAGATATAAACCACCCTATGCTAAAAGAGTTCAAAGCGTTCATTGCGAAAGGAAACGTACTCGACCTCGCAGTTGCGGTAATTGTGGGAGGAGCTTTCGGGGCAATTGTAACGTCGGCGGTAAATGACGTCATCATGCCGCCGATCGGCCTGGCGCTGGGCAAGGTCAACTTCAGTGAACTCTTCCTTTCCCTGGACGGGAAGACTTATGCCACGCTGGCGGACGCCAAGAAGGCGGCTGCGCCAGTCATCGCATATGGCAACTTTTTGAACACGGTGGTCAACTTTTTGATCGTGGCGTTCTTTGTCTTCCTGGTTGTGCAATGGGCTAATAAGTTGAAGAAGCCTGCGCCGGTCGTCGAAGTGGTTCCGACCACTAAGGAATGCCCGTTCTGCGCCAGCGCTATTCCGCTGAAAGCGGTGCGTTGCCCGATGTGTACTTCGGAATTGAAGAAGTAAGTACGTTGAGTTAGATCAAGCTGACATCCGGTTCGCCTGCGTGCAACTGCAGTCGTCGATAGATAGACGGCAAGACAGTAAGTCCCATTGGGAGACGCTCTGGCGCGAGGCACTCGACTCGTGGTAGCATTCGACCAAATGGAGGCGGAAAGAGATGAAGCATTGCAGCAGACGTAATTTCTTGAAGGCTGGGCTTGCCGCGGGGGCGCTGGCGGGCGCCGGACGTTTGCCGTTGCGGGCGTCAGGCGGATCGGCGACAGACTGGGTCACACTGGGAAAGTCCGACGTAAAAGTAACACGGCTGGCTTTCGGCACGGGAACCATGAGCGGCAAGGTGCAGCGTGATTTGGGGCAGGAAGAGTTCACCAAACTGGTGCGTCACGCGTATGACAGAGGGATTCGTTTCTTTGAAACTGCCGAAACGTATGGCGAGATGCACAAGATGTTAGGCATCGCGTTGAAAGGGGTTCCTCGCGACAGTTACCGGCTGATGTCCAAGGTGACGACGCACGAAGGGGTAGACCCGCAAGAGAAGATCGACGAGCTGCGGAAGTTGGCGAATACCGATTATTTCGACGTGATGCTGCTGCACTATCAGCATGTCGCGACGTGGCCGAAAGACACCGTGAGATGGCAGGACGGAATTCTGGAAGCGACGCAAAAGAAAGTGATCCTGGGACGCGGCGCGTCGGTACATGGCCTGCCTGCGCTGCGCCAGATGCCGGACAACAAGTGGCTGGAGATCGCAATGATCCGCATGAACCACAAGGGCACGAAGATGGACGCCGAGCAGTTCAACACGAACGGGCCGGGAAATGTGAGCGAGGTGGTCACGCACGTCAAGCAGGTCCACGATCAAGGCATGGGCGTCATCAGCATGAAGCTGGTGGGAGAAGGCGCGTTCACTTCGCGTGAGGACCGGCAGGCGGCGATGCGATTCGCCTTCAGGCACGCGGGCGTCGATAGCGTAACCGTGGGCTACAAGAACACAGCCGAGATCGACGAAGCGATCGAGAACCTGAATCTGGCGCTGGCGAGTTAGTCCGCGTTTTATCGTTCGAGATAGATTCCAAAGGCGTATAAGGTATTGTCCGTGGTGGAGAAGAAAACGCGGCCATTCGCTACGGTGATGCCTGTCAAATTCGCGGGCAAAGCCACCTGGTCGCCGGTCGAATACAGCACCTTACCCGTGGCGCCATCGAGCGCATAGAGAGTCGCGCCCGAAGAGCTCTTGGAATGCTCGTCCAAGCCGTAATCTCCCGCGGACAGCGTAAAGATCACACCGCTGGTGATGACGGGAGGTTCCGGAGATTTGATATCCCGTGAGACCCAGGCCGGCACGAGCGACAGTTTGCCGCCGCGATCCTGCAGCTTGAACGCGACGATCGCGCCGTTTGGAGCCGAGCCGTTGTCGTCCGGAAGCTGCAATGCGGCATTCACCGGTCCCCAGACGGGAGCGAGGATCCAGCGTGTGCCGGACGGTTCCTGCCAACTGGACAACCCTCCCCAAATGCCTGCGCCGGGCGAGGTGACCGGCGGGGTTTGAAACAACGGAGTCTTGTGATCTTCTCCGCCGGGCGTCTTGGCATCCAACAGATAGAGCCGTCCGTCAGCGCCGGCCGACACCAGCAATTCCTTGTTCTTATACGTGAACACCACGGGCGTCGACAGGCTGGCCGCGCTTTTCGGCTCCGAACCCGCATCGGGAAGCGTGAAGTAGTTGGCCAGCTTGAGCGTCTTCGGCGTCAAGGCCAGCAGCGTGTTAGACCACTTGTTGGCGCCGGGATCCATGACTCCGGGTCCGGTCTGGACAAAGACCGTGCCGTCGTTCGCCATCGCGAGGCCACCGTTACGGGATATGCTGCCGCCGTTGAGGGCAAATTTCGCAACTGTGGGCGTCTTCTTGTCAGATGCGCTCAAATCCATGGCATAAACGCCACTGCTTCCATTGCCGCAATCCGTGGCTGTGGTGTAGACCGTGTTGGCGGTAACGGTCAAGCTGGAGGCTCTTGTTTTTGCCGGGACGAAGGGCAGAGGCGGTGAGATATCTTCGCCTGTCGAGGTATTCATCACGTGAAGTTTGCCGTCGGCTGAAAGGCTAAAGACCGGACGAGGTGCGCCGAAACCGCCGGCCCCTAGCGTGCCTCTGCTCATGGGACGCGCGGGCACATCCGGAGGCGGCACGACGGTTAGTTTGGCAGGTGCAGGATGGGGAGCGGCAGTGGTGGCTGGAGCGACTGGAGCCGCGCCGGCGGGGCGGGGACGCAACCCGAAGTTGATTGGCGGTATCAGGGCCGGAATCGCCATCACGCCGGCGCAAGCCTCGGAAGCTTTGGCCTTATTGCGAACTTCAAGCTGCTTTTGCCAAAAGATGCGATCCATATCGACGTCGAGGGCCCACATACTCCCGGAACTACCGGCGACGAATGCCAGCTCCTTAAAGCCGCGATAAGAAATCAACAGCCCGATCACCACGGGAGGCGTCAGCGAATACGCACCCGCCGGGGCATTCTCCAGCTTGCGTTTGAGGACCAGTTGGAAATCCTTGACGTTGTCCTTCGTAATCCTGGTATCTACCTTTTCCCAACCGCTGCGCTGCGCATCTCCCTTATCAGAGGGCCAATCGATGGGACGGCCCTGGGGGCTCGCCAGCAGGCAGGCGACCAGCGAAATTGCTATTAGAACCGAAGTCCTTTTCATTATTCGTGACTCCCCGGCAGACCGAAGCAATAGAGCACGCTGTCGAAGGTACTGATGTAGACGCGGCCATTGGCTATCGACAATCCGCTGAAGTGGTTGAACGATTTGATCTGGTCGCCGCTCGAAAACAACTCTTTACCGGTGCGGGCGTCCAGCGCATAGAGCACCGCGTGAGTGGAATGTTTGATGCGCTCAGAACTCTTATCGGCCAATCCGCGATCGGCGTAGGCCTGCCGGGTATTCTCTCCGCTGCCAAAGCCGTAAACCACGCCGTTAGCGATCACCGGCGGCTCCGCCTGGTCCATATCGCGAGACATCCAGGCCGGCACTAACTCAGTTTTGCCATCCTTTTCTTCCACTTTAAATGCCACGACAGCGCCATGTGTTACCGGACCGTAGGAAATCGGAGGTTTGAAGTCGGGATGGACCGGGCCCCAGAAAGGTGTCAGGGTCCAGCGCGTACCGTCCGTATCCTCCCACGTGGCCATTTCGCCCCAGATGCCGGCCGATTGGAAATCAGCCTCTTCATTGCAGAGCAGCTGCGTCCGGTAGAGGGGCGATTGATGATTTTCGCCTCCCGCGGATTGGGTGTCCAGGAGATACACGCGGCACTCTTTGCTGCCGGTGACCATCAGTTCGCGGCCCTTGAAGGGGAAGATTGCCGGGGTGACCTGCATGTCAAGGTCGCGCTTCTGGAGCCACACGGCATTCGACGGAATATACCAGTCCTTGATTTTGAGCTCATCTCCTTCCACTTTTGCGCCAATGAGCCCGTTGCCGTACATTTCTTTCGCGGGGTCGTAATGGCCGTCGCCGGTGGGCGCCCAAGCGACTCCGTTGGAATCGATTGCCGCGCCGGCTCGTCCCCACAGGCCGCCGCTGTGCGGACTCGCGGTCATCACTTTGTGCTCCGGATCGGTGATGCTTACGGCCCACATCTGGTTAGGATTTCCCGCACAGCCTTGCGAGGTGGTGGTGAAGAGATAGTCGTGCCAGAGGTTGAGCGAGTACGACTTGCCATTGGGATAACCGAACTTGAAGGGCGTGGCGACATCCTCGCCGTCGGCGACATTGAGTGAATGCACCTGACCGTCTCCCGCCATGGCGTAGACCGTCCTCGCGCCGGTTGCAGTGGGCGGCCCGACGACCGGAGTCGCAGTCTGTCCTGGAGGACAGAGCGGATCGTCGACTTTGCCTCTCCTGGCCGGCTCGGGATACTCGAAGTGTTTTTTCCAGATGACCTTTCCGGTCTCCACATCGATCGCATAGAGGTTGTCGGAGATGCCCGCGTCGATGGCAATTTGTTTGGAGCCGGTAGGAGTCTTCACGTCCACGAGCAAGGGCGGGAAGAGGGCGTGCATCTCCTGCGGCCGGTTGTCGAGCTGGAGCTTCCAGAGGATCTTGAGATTCTTGACGTTGTCAGGGGTCAGTATCTTCTCGTTGCGCTGCCAGTTGTCCCGCTTGGTATCGCCGCCGTCGGTCGGCCATTCCGCTCCCCAAAGCAAGGCGCAGCCTGCGGCAATCAGAATCACGACAGTTGTTCTTCTCATAGCGTGGAAGTTCCTAAAATAACAGCTTTGTGGTGGGCGCCGCACTGTGGCGCTCAGGCGAAGGCCTAGAGCACCCGGTACGTAGCCCATTTGGGAGCAATCTCACGGTACTCACGGGTACTTACGCGGGGCGCATATGCGGTGGGTATTCTCATGGATACTATTGCGGCATCCTCGAAGCTTTTACGCTCAAACAGTAACTTCTGCCTGGAAGAGGAACGTCTCCCCTGATCTCACTGGATCCCCACCGTCACAGAATGTGGACGTTATTATCCAATATACGGTGACACCGGTGAGGCCAAGCTCATATCCCTGCTGCCGATAGCCAGGTGACTTACATCTCACTTGGCCGGACGGTCACGATGTCGCTCGATTACGCGCAACGGGAGTGCATCCCGATCTGAACAATGCGAAAGCCGCCTGACGAGTGGTTTACAGCCAGGATTTCACCAGCCCGACAACCGGCGAACCTAAAACGCCAGCCGGTTCTTGCTCGCTTCGATCTTGGCCGGGCTGACGCCCGCAACCTTTTCCAGTTCGTCGACGGATTTGTAGTCGCCCTTATCCTGACGCCGTTGAACGATCGCGGCCGCTTCTTTATCGGTGAGCCTCAACGTGGCTTGTAAATCCTTGGCTGTGGCCTTATTCACGTTAATCTTGATTACGGGTGAAGTCTTGGAGAAGTGGGTTGCCAGATAATCGACCACCTGATACATCTCGTCGTCGGTGCCGGTGGCGCCGCGCTGCATCATGTCCTCGACGATCGCACCCCAAGTTTCCCGCTCTTCCTGGCGCCCGAGCACCAGTTCTGCGCCATGGCATTCTCCGCAAATACGCTGAGTGACGTCTTTCCCGGGGCCGTCCGGAAGTTTTAGCGATTGCGCGTTGGCCGCAACCGTGAGCAACGCCGCGCAGAAAGTCAAGCGGTAGGTAGAGGAGTTTAGCATGAGGAACCTTCATTCTTTATAACTCATGCGCCCGGTTACGTGCAGGCGACGATCGAGCGGCCGTTCGAGAGTTGTGGGCCAGTCCCACGGTTTTTGGTGGTGCTGATATAATTCTCCGGAGCTTCCAGGGATGCACAAGAAATTGAAGATCGGTATGGTCGGCTACGGATTCATGGGCCGCACTCACTCTAACGCGTTTGCCAAAGTCGCGAACTTTTTCGATCTTGCATACCAGCCGGTCCTCAAGACTGTCTGCGCGAGAAAGGCGGACCGGGCCAAGGCTTTCGCCGAACAGTGGGGGTTTGAATCATTCGAAACCGACTGGCGGAGACTGATCGACTCGCCGGATATCGACCTGATCGATATCGCCAGCCCGAACGACACTCACGCGGAGATTGCGATCGCCGCGGCGCAGGCCGGGAAGATGGTGATGTGCGAGAAGCCGCTGGGGCGGAATCCAGGCGAGTCCGAAGCGATGGTTAAAGCCGTGGAGGACGCTCGTGTCCCTAATATGGTCTGGTATAACTACCGGCGTGTTCCCGCGGTGATGCTAGCGAAGCAACTGATCGACGAAGGCCGGCTGGGCAGAATTTTTCACTACCGGACCGTTTTCCTACAGGACTGGACGATTTCGAGCGACCTTCCGCAGGGCGGCGAAGGCCTGTGGCGGCTGGATGCCGCCGTCGCGGGCAGCGGCGTCACGGGAGATCTGCTGGCGCACAACATCGACACCGCGATGTGGCTGAACGGGCAGATCGATGAAGTCACGGCGATGACGGAGACCTTCATCAAGAGCCGCAAGCACAATCTGACCGGTAAGGAAGAACCCGTCCAAATCGACGATGCCAGCGCATTTCTGGCGCGCTTCCGCAACGGCTCGCTAGCCACTTTCGAAGCCACGCGGTACGCCCGGGGGCACAAGGCGCAGTATACGTTCGAGATCAATGGCGAGAATGGCTCCATCGAGTGGGACCTGCACGACCTTCACCGGCTGCAGTTCTTCGATTATCGCGACGAAGGCCGGCTGCGAGGCTGGAGAAGCATCCACGTCACCGACGGCGACCATCCTTATATGAAGCACTGGTGGGTTCCGGGACTGCAGATCGGCTATGAGCATACGTTCATCCACCAGGCCGCCGATTTTCTAGAGGCGCTCGCCGGAGGCACGTCCGCGGCTCCCACTTTCCGGGACGCGATGAAGACCGATTATGTAACCAGCGCGGTGCTGGAATCGGCCGCCAAGCGAAGCTGGGTTAAAGTAACTGCCTGAAGGATCATCATATGAAGCGCAAATTAATCGTATTCACCACTGGACTGGCTCTCGTGCTGGGAGTTGGCCTGCATGCCCAACAGGGCGCCGGGAAGAAAAAAGGCGGCCCGCGAGGCCCTGCCGTTCCTGAACTGGAAGAGACCGGCTTCCGGCCGATCTTCGATGGCGCTTCCATGAAGGGATGGGATTGCGATCCCGATTTCTGGCGCGTCGAGAACGGCGAGATTATTGGGGAGACGCGCGCGGATCATCAACCGCCGCAAAACATCTTCTGCATCTGGAAGGGCGGTTCGCCTGGTGATTTCGAATTCAAGATGCAGTACAAGCTGACTGGCGAGACCGGCAACAGCGGGGTGCAGTATCGCAGCGTGGAACTTCCCAACGTCGCCAAGTGGGTGATGAAGGGCTATCAGGCGGACATTGACGGCAAGCAGCAATATACGGGGCAGATTTACGAGGAACGCGGCCGCGGGTTCGTGGCGTTGCGCGGGCAGATCGTGTACGTGGGCGACGGCAAGAAACCGGGGGCAATCGGAACACTGGGCGATGATGCGCAGTTGAAGGGCCTCATCAAGAACGACGATTGGAATGACCTGCACATCATCGCCCGCGGCAATACGCTGATTCAGTTAATCAACGGCCGGGTGATGTGTATCGTGGTCGACGACGATAAGGCCAATAGAAAGATGGAAGGCGAGATCGGCATTCAATTGCATAAGACGACCGCGGCGATGAAGATGGAATCGCGAAATATCCGGCTGAAGACGTTCTGATGCGGTGAAGGCGACGGCTGCAAAGCGGGGCAGACCACTAAGAAATGAGGGTCTGCCCCATGGGCGGATTCGGCGGGTTACGGCTGGATCTGAATAAAGTTCAGCTGCTCGGGAAGTGTAGTGGGGATCTCGAACAAGGTTTGTCCGGCGAAGACACCGTTCAGGAACCAGTTTGGGTTCGGGATTAATAGCCCGCCCAACCCGAGGTAGACCGCAACTTGCTGCTGCGCGGCGATGGCGATGGAGTCTTCCGCCGCGATGCCGGTGAAAAGCGTCGGGTTGCTCAAGTAAGCGTGGGGCAGAGCCGGGAGCGGCGATCCGAAGGCTACCGACAACAATTCCGGGTGCAGCGCCGCGGCTTTATCGAAGCGGAAATACCACGATGAACTCTGCAATCCGGCCGCTCGGATCAAGGCCGAATTGGTCGGATTGGGCACTTCGAGATCTCCGTAGGCGAATTGCACGAGCGTCGATTTGCCGATCAGTCCCGGTAGCTGCTGATTCTGCAGTTCGAAGGCAAAGCCCAGCGGATCGCCGATCATATCGAGCCAATCGGCAAGTTCAAGGGCATTGTCCACGGCGAGCACGGATGTTCCCGCGGCGCCGGTGTAATTCAAGACCGGCGGAGTGTTCCGATAGACGTAAAGGTCGTTGAAACTGTCGTGGAAATATGGTTCAGGGGGGGCCGGCGGCACATTCAGGAGCACGGGGTTGTTCGTGCCCAGATATTCCGCGGCGAGAATTCGGCCTAGGGGAGCCAGGCGCGACACCGCAACGGAAGTTCCGCCGCCGACGTTCAGAACTGCCGCTTTGGAGGCCGGCTCGATGGCGTGGTACAAGGTGCCGTAGATCGATCCGAACGATTGCCCGATGTAGTAAATACGGGAAGGATTGAGGCCCACTCCCAAACCCTTGGTCGCCTGAATGGTTTTCACCATGGCAAACAGGTCGACGGCTGACTGCCGGGTGCAGTCGCGAACACCGATGGCGCCGGGTGCAATACAGCCGTCCGTCTCACCGATCGGCGCAGCGGTGGAGAATTGGATACCTCGTCCCGGCGTGGACACAAACGAGGGCGCCTGATTGTTCTTGTAAGTGAGTTCCACGGTTCCACCGGGTCCGAAACCATGTCCGAGGATTTCAATGGCGAGCGTCGCGATTCCCGCGGAGGCCAGGGTCGACGCGATAAACGACGGCGCGCCGAACTGGCTGTCGCCCAGGCCGTGGCCGTAAATAGCAACAGGAAAGCCGCCGGGTGGCATGTAGCGGGCAGGCGGCAGAAACACGTGGTAAGAGACGGGCACAAAGCCGGGCGGGAAGCCGGTCGCCCCAACCGAGACCGGACCCGCGATAGGCCCTCCCGTCGGAGTCACGGCAATCATTCCGGCGAGCAGGCCGCTGACGTTGACGAAATTCGGCGAAAGATACAGACCGAAAGCGACGCTGTCCACTCCGGAGAGGTCGCTTAACGGGATGGGCTGTGGGGTGGTCGGTTGAGCGCCCCCGGTGGAGGTTTTCCCGTAATCCGGAATCCAACTGATGCCGGACAATTGGGAGAGCGAAAACTGCGTCGGGCTTCCGGCGGGCAGCGCCGCGATATCAGGCGATGACAGGCCCGAAACCAGTGTGTAGGCTTTTTCGACCCAATCGGTCGTGCTCATGGTTGTAAATAATGAGGCCGAGACCAGGCCGCTGTTGAGTCCGACTTCGGAGACGGCATTCTCAAGAGCTTTGCAATAGGTGGTTCCTCCTTTCAGGCAAGTGGTAAATCCGGGATCGGCTGTAACCTTATTTCCTGAACCATCCAGCACGGAATTGGTGATCGCGAGCAGATATTGACTTTGCTGCGCCAGCACCTGATCGGGCTTGGCGAACATACAATTACTGGCCTGATCGTAAAGGATCTGGTTAATTGCGATACCGGACGGAGATTTCGTCACGGGATAAATTTGCATCGCCGCTTGAAGCGTGCCGACTTGCACCGGTCCGGAAAAACAAACCACGATCTGCGAATTAACACTGAAGCCATCCAGTTGATTGAGCAACTGGGCGTTGATGCAGCTGCTGAGCGTGGGATTGGCGCACGAAGAAGTCGGCATCGCCACCTGGATACCGGTTTTTTCCGATGGGGCTGCGACAGTAAGTGCATTGGTTGGAAAGGGTCCGACTGCAGGCAATGACGGCTGAAACAGCACCGTGGTGCCCGCATGCAGGACGCTATGAAAAAGCGCGCACGAATAGACAAGTGTTCTGATTGTCATCAATTAGTTCCTCCGAAATAGGCGACCGTTCACCCGATTTGTGGTTAAGTATTACACGCAGCGGGAAGCGTTCGCCAGCGAGGAACAGCGGGAAACTTAGTCGGATAGTGCGGTTTGACACGAGCGCCGTGCGAAGTGCGAGTGAAATACTTTTGGCATTATTTTTTCCGTTAGCGCGAATCGTGAGCTACTTTGTCGGCCGGGCTCACTTACGCCGTTTCAACGGGAAAAGCCAGGGTTTTTATCAGGAAGGAGAATTACAAACGCGGTCGGTTTTTTTTCAATTGTAGAGGACAAGCCACACCGGGCACGGCGCCTAATCTACTTCTTCTTCGTCGTGAACCGCCTCTTCGTGCTCCGCTGCGCCAGAGGTTGGCTGTTGTTCCTTCTGTCCCGCTTCATGCGGCACCCTCAAAGCGAAGAATCGCGTCTGGCAATCGTAGCAGCGATAGGGATATTGGCCGACCCAGCTTCGCAGCCGCTCGACAAAGTTGCGCCGCGTCGAGCGCCGAACGGCCCGGCTTCTGCAAATAGGACACGTCACCATCCGCTTAATACGATACTATGACTCACAAATGCCCACGGACTATCGATTGGGATTTGGGCGGCCGTTCCCTGTCTGGACCAGTTTCAAAACCTCGTCCACGAGATCCTGCCCGACATCCACGGTAAGAGTAATCTTGCGGTCGGCCTGCACGACCTTGATGCCGTCCCACACGCGCAGCAAATCGGTTTGGTTGTCGGGCGTCTTGAGTCGCGCCATTCCAATCATGCCGCGGGCGCCGTCCGCGAGCACCTTGGCATCCTGGGCCGACGCGCAGTAGCCCTCAGCCTGTCCTTTTAATCCATTGCGCAGATCCGCTTCGAAAAGGGTATCGTGCAACGATCGGAAGATGCGGCCCACGTCCGGGCCACCCGGGGAGTCCGGCAGATTTCCGGAAATGAAATTGGCGTTCCCGACGGTGACGCCCCAGATCTGGTAATTCTCCGGAATGGCTCGCGCTTTGGACAACAGCGCGGCGGCATTTTGCCGGTTGCCCGATTTATATTGATCAAGCGCCGCTTGGAGAGCGGGTAAAGATCCCGCCGCAGCCAGCGTGGAATCGAGCACGCAAAATCCGCCAGGCCCTTTTGGGGAATCCGCGCTCGCGTTCCCGGTGCTCGAAATAATGACAAACCCGTGATAATTGAATTTTTTCGTCTTGTCGAGCGCATTCAAATGGAAAGACCCGCGAGCCAGCAAGACCGTCTGTTTACCCGAGGACGCGAACAGCAGATCGCGGACGTCGCGCCGGGGATCGAATCCGGATTGCCGCGCGAAGTCGTCGATTTGCGGGATCTTTTGCTGAGCGATGAGTTTCTGGAACAGCGGGGTGGACTTCAACTGTTCCATGCGCATGCCGATCAACGAGGTGGAATCCGGGGGCACCATCTGCGCCAGAACATTGTCGACTCGTTCCGCGGCCGCGCAACCCAGCGAAAACGAGATCAGGAACCCGCACAAGGTTGTCGTTTGTCTCATGGTCAGAAATCGCGGCGAGCGAAGAAAAACAAGCTGGCGGCCAGCATCACGACGCCGAATGCAGCCGTCGTCCAGACCGCGGCCCAATCGGTGACCGGCTGGTTGGTGATCAGGCTGTTATTGATCCGGCCGATGTCGTAAATGCGCGGCAGCGCGTAGTACATTCCCCGGACGATATCACGCGACCATTCCGAACTGAGGAGGCGCTCCCAGGTGCTTTTCGCCGACACGATCAGGCTGATCACCATGACGCCGAACGTGGCAATGATGGAAACGGCGGCGCTTTCCCACAACACGCCGACCAACAGCGAAACCGTCAGCAGCACGGAGAAGACGAAAAGGGCCGAGAGGCCCGCAAACAGAAAACCGGCGTGCCAGACCTGAGTTTTGATCCCGAAGATTATCCAGATGGAGAGGATGAGGTAAGCGAGATTACACGCGACGACCAGAACGTTTCCGGCATAGCGTCCCAGCAGAATGTGATACCGGGTGACCGGTTTGGACAGCAGGAGTTCGATGCGCCCCGGCTCGAAGACGGCCGAGATCAGGCCGGCCGAGGCAAACACCGCGAGGCACATGCCGATGCTGTAAATGAAATTCGCGATGGCGGAGTGGACGCCAGCGACCATTTTCTCGACGCTTTGCGATGGGCCGCTGCGTCCGAAGATGGAGGCGGTCGCGAGTGCTCCTTCGACGACATCCACTCGCATGATAAAGATGAAGAACAGAATCAACGCGGTAGAACAGGCGAAGAAGGCCCAGAAGATTTTTCGCGCAAAAGCTTCGCGAAACGTATCCCGAATCAGCGCGAGAGACGCCGTGCTGCTATTTGCCTGCATTCACCACCTCCGCGGCTTGTGTAGCCTCAATACTCCTGACAAAAACCTCCTCGAGCGTGCTGTTGGTGCGCGACAGATTCTCGATCTCGCAGCGACCGGCACGCAGCAGGTCGACCGCGAAATTGGCCTCTTCCCGCGTCGCAAACGTGAGACGCAGGCTGCCGTCCCGAAGGGCGACTTCCCGCGCTTTCGACCGCAATTCGGTCTGGAGTTGCTCCGGAACATTCTCCGCTTCCACGTTGTAACCGCTCCCCGCGGTGAGGTCGTGAACCGAACCTTGCACGGCAACCTTGCCGCGATTGACGATCGCCACGTCGCGGCAGAAAAGTTCGACCTCCACGAGCAGATGCGAGTTTAAAAAAATAGTTACACCTTGATTTTCGAGTTCGTGAAGGATGTCGCGAATCTGCTTGCGCCCGATGGGGTCCACGCCGTCGCTTGGCTCGTCGAGGACCAGCAGTTGGGGCGAATGCATCAGCGCCTGCGCCAGCCCGACCCGCTGCAGCATTCCTTTCGAATATTTTCCCAACCGGATTGAACCCCACTTATCGAGGCCAACTTTTTCCATTAGCTCAGGGATCCTGGTCTTGCGCTGCGCTGCTGTCATGCCGGAAAGAGCGGCATAGAAATCCAGCATCCCGGCGCCGGTGAGATAGGTAGGGAAGCGGTGATTTTCGGGCAGATAGCCGATGGGCAGGCGCGCGCTCGCGGTGCGTGAGTCCTGCCCGAAGACCGTAGCGCGGCCCTGGGTAGGATGAGTTGCGGAGAGCAACATCTTGACGAACGTAGTCTTGCCCGCGCCGTTGGGTCCGAGCAGTCCGAAGGTAGTCCCACGCGCCACGCTCAAGGAGATCCCGTCCACGGCTCGCACTTCGCGTTTGCTCCACCGCGACCGGAATATTTTTACGAGACCTTCAGATTCAATTGCGAAGTCAGTCATCAACAACGTTGTCCGTCGTCCGTCGTTCGTTGTCCGTACGGATGACGGAAAACGATGGCGGACAACTCCCTTCAGCCTATTATGAACGTATGCGAATCGACGCGCACCAGCATTTCTGGGATACGAGCCGCCTGACCTATTCCTGGATGCCCGCTGACCCGTCGCCATTGCGCCGCAATTATCTTCCCTCCGACCTGCGTCCGATCCTGCAGGCTCATCGTTTTGACGGTAGTGTGGTGGTGCAGGCGCACCAGTCGCTCGACGAGGCGCGCTGGCTGCTTCAACTGGCTGACGAGAACGACTTCATCAAAGGCGTGGTCGCGTGGGTCGACCTCACTGACCCACAGGTCGGGAAAACGCTCGACGAATTACAGCTCCATCAGGCGTTCAAGGGTGTACGTCACCTGGTCCATGATGAACCCGATCCGCGCTGGCTCCTACGATCCGAGGTTCTCCGGGGGCTGAAGGAACTGGAGCGGCGCGACATACCTTATGATCTCCTGTTGCGTCCCGTTCATCTTGGAGTGGTCCCTATCCTCGCCGAGGAATTACCGGCATTGCGCATGGTGATCGATCACATCGCCAAACCTTCCATCTCGACCGGCGAATTCGATTATTGGGCCCGCGGGATGGAAGCGGTGTTCCCGATGCCGAACCTTTACTGTAAAGTTTCCGGCATGATCACGGAAGCAGCCTGGCACAACTGGAGCGCGTCCGACCTGCACCCGTACGTGAGTTTTGTGCTGCAGGGATTCGGTCCTGAGCGGCTGATGTTCGGAAGCGACTGGCCGGTCTGCCTGCTTGCCGGAACCTGGAAAGAAGTGCTCGCCGCGTTCACTCAGGCGCTTGGACCGCAGCCGGTTGAATTGCGGGAGAAGATCCTGGGCGATACGGCAACCCGCTTCTACGGGCTCTGAGGGCGGGTGCGCAGCCTTAGGCAGAGCACGCGCTACGATGGTCTACCCTATGCCTGGTAGTTTGCTTAGCCCTGTTTGCTTTCCTGATAAACTTACCCCTTGCGGCGTAGGATGGGGGGAGTTCTGTTACCCTGCCGCGCGAGTATCCACAATACTGAAGGAGTTCGAATTGCGTTTTCTGCGTGGCTTGCTGCGTGTTTATAGCTGGATCTTTGAAACCCTCCTTTGCCTGCTGGGTATCGGAGTGGCCATCGTGTCGCTGACCGTGGGCAGGCCTGATCCGGTGCAAGTCGATTGGCTCCCCTGGAGCGCGACGGCCCTGCCCGCGTGGCTCATCGGTTTGGGAATTCTGGGCTTGCTTTTCGTGTTCCTGGCGGTGTTCGGGCGCCTCCGCATTCTACTCTTTCTCTTTGCCGCCGCGACATTCGCGCTTTTAGCCAAAGGCCTTTTCTTCACTACCAATTCGTTCGACGGTCCGGAAGGCGGCCGCAACTCCCTCCTGCTGGTGGCCGGCGCATTCCTGGCAATCATCGGCGCGTGGCCCTCCAGCGGTAAGGCGAGAGATTACCGGTCGCGTTAATGCTGTCGACACCGAAGGCCGTGATTTTCGATCTGGGTAAAGTTTTAGTTCCCTTTGACTTTCAACGGGCCTACGATCGCATGCAGCCACTCTGCAAATATCCCGCAGCCGAGATCCGTCAGCGGACGATGGACACGGGCCTGGTTCCGTTACTGGAATCCGGCAAAATCGGTTCGGAAGATTTTATCGCTCAGTTGGGCACGGCGCTGGAGGCCACTTTCGACTACCGGCAATTCTGTGAAATCTGGAGCTCGATCTTCCTACCCGGTCCGCTGGTTCCCGAGTCGCTCATTGCCGGCCTGAAGAAGCGCTACACTCTCGTACTGCTGTCTAATACCAATGCGATGCATTTCGAAATGCTGGAGCGCACCTATCCCATACTGAGCCATTTCGAAAAGCGCGCGCTGTCACACGAAGTGGGAGCGTTCAAACCGAGTCCGCTGATCTACCAGAAGGCAGTCGAGCTCGCCGGCTGCCTTCCCGGCGAATGCTTCTTTACCGATGACATTCTGGAGTACGTGGAAGCTGCCCGCAAGTTCGGTATGGACGCCGTCCAATTCGAGTCACCGGAACAACTGATGCGGGAACTGAGTCGCCGCAATGTGCGCTGGGAGTAGCGCGCCAACCCGGTAGGGTTCCGAGCTACCGTTTTGGCGCGGCAGAGCGCGAAGTCATGCCAGTTGCCAAAATGGGATTAACGGCGACAATGGTAATATGAGGTCCCGCGCACTCGTTCTGACTGTCATGCTCGTGGCTGGGTTTTACTATGTCATATCGACGCCAGCCTCCACCTTGAGCCGCCTGTTACGGCCGTTCGCCAGCGTGGCTGGATCCTGGTCGGGCCCGGTCACGGCTAACTCCGCTCCGACTTATACCGCGGATGAAGAAAACAATATCGAGATTTACAAATCGGCACGCCTGGCGACCGTCAATATTACCAGCACCGTGCTGCGCGAGACCTGGTTCTTCCAGGTGTATCCGTCGCAGGGCACGGGTTCGGGATTCATCATCAACGAGCAAGGTGAAATCGTCACCAACAACCATGTGGTGAGCGGTTCGCGAGAACTGGTAGTGACGTTATCCGACCACAAGAAGTATAAAGCCGTTATCAAGGGAATCGACGCGGCCAACGATCTGGCGCTGATCAAGATCGAAGCTCCCCGCAAGCTGCCGTTCCTGCATCTCGGCGAGTCCGACACTTTGCAGGTTGGACAGAAAGTGCTGGCGATCGGCAATCCTTTTGCCCTCGAGGGCACGCTCACTACGGGAATCGTCAGTTCACTGGGACGGTCGTTGCAGTCGGAAGGCGGCAATACGCTCGAAGACATGATTCAGACGGATGCAGCGATCAATCCCGGAAATAGCGGTGGTCCGCTGCTCGATTCGCACGGCAATGTGATTGGAATCAACACGGCGATCTACGGGCAGCAAACCGCAGGTGGAGAAGCGGGCAGCATCGGTATCGGGTTCGCCATGCCGGTCAATCGCGTGAAGGCCATGCTCGATGAGTACCGCCGCAACGGCCACATCTCGCGTCCGGTGCTGGGGGTACAGGTGGTTCCGGTGCAGGGCGACCTCGCCGAGGAGTTGCGACTACCGGCGGAGGGCGGACTGCTGATCCAGCGGGTGGAAGCCGGGTCTCCGGCGGACGAAGCCGGGTTGCACGGCCCGACGCAGCGCGTGATCGTCGGCAATTATCCTTTGGGGATCGGCGGCGACCTGATCGTGGCCATCGACGGTGAGCCATCAACGAACGCCGATGCGTTGCAGCGAGCGCTGAACCGCAAACATGGCGGCGATGTGATCGAGCTGACTATCTTCCGCGGCAACCGGACGATGAAGGTCAAGGTGACCTTGGGGTCTGCGCCACAGCGGCTGTAGCCGGTAAGGGCGACCCTGGCTTCGCTCTCCATCCACATCGAAGATTCATGACTAACGAAAAGGCTTCTGTCGAAGTCGTTACAATACCTCCGCGCCGCGTGCGTCCGCGCCTCGCATTTTTCGATCTTGACGGTACCGTGGGGCTGGTCCGCGCCGGGTGGATGCAGTTGATGATCCGTCAAGCGCTGGAGGCTTTGCACACCACGGGTACGAAGGAAACCGACGCGGAGCTTCAGCCCATTATTGAGGAATACATCTTCCGCCTCACCGGCCAACCGACTGTTCTGCAGATGGCGGCTTTGGCCGAGAATGTCCGTAAGCGCGGGGGAACTCCACTCGAGCCCGCGCATTACAAACAGATTTTCCTGGAGGCTCTGGATGCAGAGACGGAGCATCGAGTGAAGGATCTGCGCGGAGGCGAACTTTCGCCCGACATCCACATGGTTCCCGGCACGCGCGCTGTGCTCGAGGATCTACGCAACCGGGGTGTGAAGCTCTACCTGGTCAGCGGGACCGACGACGAGATCGTGCAGGCGGAAGCCCGGCTGTTTGACATCGACCGCTATTTCGACGGCGGCGTCTATGGATCCCCTGGCGACGATTCCACCTTCTCCAAGCGCGGGCTGGCACAGCAGGTGGTCGCGACAGGCGATGTCACCGGCGATGAGATCCTGAGCTTCGGCGATGGGAATGCAGAGATGGAGGCAGTGAAGAGCGTGGGAGGCGTAGCGGTCGGGCTCGCGACGCTGGAGCCCGAGTGCGTTCGTGTCGACGCGTGGAAACGCGAGCGCCTGATAGAATCCGGAGCGGACTACATTATTCCGAACTTCCTCTGTTGGAACGAGCTAAAGGAGCACATTTTTGCCGAGTAAGTATTCGCAGTTCGACCGGTCCCGTCTGATTGTCAAGCCGCTGGCCGAGCGTGTCAACGATCTTCCGCTGGCGCGATGGCTGGCACTCAACGATGCCACGCCGCCGTTCGAATCTCCGGACCTTGCGTTGCTAAGCGAGCGTCTTCTGGCCGCTCGGGCCAGCGGCGCAGCCCGTATCCTCATGATGGGCGCGCATGTTCTCCGGGCCGGCGTCAACCGGCACATCATCGACCTGATGTCGCGCGGGCTGCTCACCCATGTGGCGATGAATGGAGCCGGCGCGATCCACGATTATGAGATCGCCCGCATCGGGGCCACTACGGAAAGCGTGGCTCGCTACATTCAGACCGGCGAGTTCGGATTGTGGCGCGAGACGGGTGAACTCAACGACCTGATTCGTGAAGCCGCCGCCAATGAATGCGGGCTGGGCGAGTGGGTCGGCCGTCATATAGAAGAGAGCGATTATCCCTACCGCGATCTAAGCGTCCTGGCCGCGGCCTGGCGGCTGAACGTGCCTGCAACCATCCATGCCGGTATTGGCTACGACATTTTGCACGAACATCCCAATTGCGACGGTGCAGCCGTCGGCGCGGCCAGTTATCGCGACTTCCTGATCTTCGCCTCGACCGTCGAGCAGCTGGAAGGCGGAGTGCTGCTCTCGTTCGGCTCCGCGATTATGGCTCCTGAGGTTTATCTTAAGGCGCTGGCGATGTCGCGCAATGTCGCTCAACAGGAGGGACGCCAGATCCGCAAATTCTCGACCGCGGTATTCGACCTGGTCCCGATCAAAGGCGATATTCATAAAGAGCTGCCGAAGACAGATCCGGGGTATTATTTCCGGCCGCAGAAGACCATTCTGGTGAGGACCGTGGCAGATGGCGGGGAGAGCTTCTACTTCTGCGGCGACCATCGGGCCACCATGCCGGCGCTCTGGCGCAAGCTCACTTCCGCGGAGCCGAGCACGCGTCCCTGAGCGCGCTCCTGGACAAAAACAACGACCCGGGGATTGGGCAGCGTGGCGGCATCCGGTAGGCGGGATTGGGCGTCGAACGCTTTGTTGCGCGAGAGGTCGCCCACTTTCTTCAGCGACTTCACCACCGAGATGTGTACCAGGCGTTTTCCAGAGTTCTCGCCTTTGGAAACCTGGGAAGGCTCAGGATCATAGACCAGTGCCAGATAGATCTCGGCAGGTTCGGCGCTCGCCGGAGCATTGATGCGGAGCTTCCCCGGCGGGGCAAGTTCGGCCGTAATCGCGAGTTTGGGACGTCCGGCTGACATGGCGATGGCGCGCGTGGCCAGAGAAGAGTCGCTGCCAGAGAATTGTAATTCCCCGTCGACCACCATTTGCGGGGTATAGGGCGCGTCGGCGTGAAATCTGGTGACATAACTTTGCTGGCGTGCCGTCACCTGGGCAGAGGAATAGGGATCGCTCCAGCCGAGGTGATTCCAATAATCGACATGTTCGCTCATGGCGATGACGGTCACGCCGGGAACGAGCTGGCTGCGCTCGAGTTTTTCGAGCAGCACGTCCGCGGGAGGACAGCTGGAGCATCCCTCGGACGTAAAGAGCTCGACGAGCACCGGACCGGATTGGGCGGCCTGCAGTGCCGTACCGATGACAAACGGGATCAAAACTTTAGCGTTCCGACTAGACGGCATACATCCTCCACTCCGTTCTGATGCAAAAACTGCCGCAATTCTTCCGCAATCTTTAAAGGAGCTGCCGGATCCCAGAACGTTGCCGTACCGACCTCCACTGCGGTCGCGCCCGCGATCAGGAATTCCGCGGCGTCTTCTCCGGAAGCGATGCCGCCCAAACCGATCACCGGGATCTTGACTGATTTGGCTGCCTGGTACACCAACCGCAGAGCGATCGGTTTGATGGCGGGACCCGAGAGGCCCCCGAACCCCGCGCCGATTCTTGGCGTCCTGGTGCGGGCATCGATGGCGAGGGAGACGAAGGTATTGACCAGAGAGATGGCGTCCGCGCCGGCGGACTCCGCGGCTTGCGCCAACGGCTCGATCGCAGCGACGTTAGGCGAAAGTTTAACGATCAATGGACGCTTGGCCACGGCTCGCACCGCTGCAACGAGTCCGGCCAGGCAACCGGGATCACTCGAAAAGAAGATGCCGCCGTGCCGGGTATTGGGACAGGAGACATTGAGCTCGTATCCCGCGAGGCCTGCGTGGTCATTGAGGACTCTGACGACTTCGACATAATCCTCGACCGCGTAGCCGAAGACGTTCGCGAAGATGGCGGTGCGATACCGGCGGAGCAAAGGGAGCCTGGTGGCGACAAAGGCCCGTACGCCGATATTCTGGAGGCCGATGGAGTTGATCATCCCCGCCTGCGCCTCCCAAAGCCGGGGCGGAGCGTTCCCCTCGATGGGGTCGCGGGACAAACCCTTCACGACGATGCCGCCAAGGCGATTCAGATCAACGTGCTTTTCGAATTCGATGCCGTAGCCGAAAGTTCCGGAAGCGGCGATGACCGGGTTCTGAAGGGAGATGCCGCACAACTCGACTGAGAGTCGAGTCAAACGGTTCTCCGGGCGTAGATGTTTTGTGGAGAGGGCACCACAAAAAAGTTTACCCCAACCGCTATATTTCAAGTGGCAGGGGATGGTAAACTGGCAGGTTCGATACCAAGTCTGTGTCGCGAAACAAGAAATCGGATGCGTAATTTCAGTCTGTTTCTCATAGCGGCCGCGAAGCGCCGGGAGAGAGGAATTTCTCTCGACCAGATCGCGAGCGCCACTAAAATCAGTATCCGGTCACTGCGGGCAATCGAAGAAGGCGATTTTCGAAAGCTGCCTGGCGGTATTTACAATACCAGCTACATCCGGCAGTATGCGCGCGCGGTAGATGTGGACGAATTCGAGTTAGTAGCGCTCTATGAAGCTACGAGCGGTGTCGCGCGGAGCCGTCCGGCGCATCAGGAATCAATCAACCGTTTTCTCCCCGCTTTACAGGAATAAGCAAGAACTGCAGGGCGGAGTTACCGTTTGGCCGTGGAATTCGCATTCGCGTAGTAGCCGCTACGGGTGCGGGCTATGGGATGACCCGGACCGTTCACCACCACTTTAATCTGGCGGTAGGAGCCGTCCAGTTTCTGGTTGGTGGGACTATAGGCGAGCGAATACTGATTCCGCAGGTCATGAGCGACCTGGTGGGCGATGCGATCGACGTCTTCCAGATCTTTCGGGTAGAAGGCCTCGCCGCCTGTAGCCTCGGTCAGGGCGTCGAGCGAACGTTTGGCCTTCTTCGCTTCGCTGCGTTCTTCTTCGGTCAGGAGACCGATGGCGTAAATCAGAACGCCGCTATTCTGCGCTTCCTTCACCAGGTTTTCGAGATTGATGATACTGGCATTGTCATTGCCGTCCGTTACCACCAGTAACACCTTTTTGTCGCGTTTCGCGCCGGCCTTGAGGTGATCGATCGACATCCGGATGGCATCACGCATGGCGGTCCCGCCCCTGGAATCGATCTTGGTCAGCGCCTGTTCCATTTTAGAGGCATCGCTGGTGAAATCCGCATCGAGGAACGCCTCATCGTTGAAATTGACGATGAAGACTTCATCGTGCGGGTTAGATTCTTTCACTAGATCGAGTGCGGCGATCGCCACCTGCTTACGCTTCTCCCGCATGCTGCCGCTGTTATCGATGATCAAGCCGAGCGAGATCTCCACGTCCTCGCGCTTAAACATCTTCAAGGGTTGCAGGACATTATTTTCATAAACCTGGAAAGCAGACTGGGGCAAATTCGTCAGCAAATGCCCGCTCTTGTCCTGGACGGTAACGCTGAGCGGCACCAGGCGTGTCTCAGTGCTGAAAATGACGTCTTCGTCAGCCGACTTCGCGGCCTGCGCTATCACCGGTCCTGGAAATATAGCGACCCAGAGCGCCACTGCGCAAAACCCGGCGCAAAAATTGATATCGAAGAATTTCATGCTTTCTCGTAACACAGGCAACGACCCGTGCCTTCGTCCCATGGTAGCCCAGACCCTTCAGTGTGTCGGCGCGTAATAACCGAGCCGCCAGAACGGTTTGAGCGGCGGCAGGCTCTTGGGCTGAACCAGCTTCACGATCACCTTACGATATTTCCCGTCGCGCTCCCGATTCGAGGGCGAGTAGCCCAGGATATATTGATTGCGGAGTTCCAGCCCGATTTTAGCTGCAATATCCGGCAACTCAGCCAAATTTTCCACACCGAAGGCGCGTCCACCTGTCTGTTCCGAAATTTCCTGCAAGAGGCCGGGGCCACCCATCTCTTCCGCCGTACGTCCGCGCTGCGAAACCGGTTCGAAGATTCCGATCGCATAGATCTGGACGTCTGCTTCGCGAACCAGGTTTTTGATTTCTGTCTCGGTATAGCGACTGCTGTTATCGCCGCCATCGGAGATAATGAGCAGCGCTTTACGCGAGTTATGCGCCTTTTTCATGGTGTGGAGCGCCATATAGACGGCGTCGAGCAAGGCGGTACGCCCTTTAGATTGGGTAAAGGTCAGCTTATTCTGGATCTCTTCCGGACTTCGCGTGAACCCCAGTGCCAGTTCCGCCCGGTCATTGAATTCCACCAGGAAGGACTCGTCCTCCGGATTCATGGTCTTTAGAAACTCCGCCACGGCCTGGCGAGATTTCTCCAGTTTGCTGCCCATGCTTCCGCTGGTGTCGAAAACGAGACCGACGCTGAGCGGCGCATCCTCGCTCGAGAACTGCTGAATCTTCTGCTCTACCTTATCCTCGAAGATCTTGAAATTTTCTTTCTCGAGGCCGGTTACGAACCGGTTGAGCGGGTCGGTTACGGTGACAGGGATCAGGACGACGGTGGTATCGACGCGGATATTGGCTTTGGGGAGGGGAGCTTCGGCCTTCTCCGCCGGTTTTACGCGCGGCTCTATATTGACAGGGTTCTGGTCGGACGCCGGAGACTTTTCGTCGGGCGCCCAGAGACATCCGCTAAACGCAATGCCAATGACGGCGAGTAGAAATAAGTGGCGGGATCGCACGGCCATGCTTCCCTTTCTGACAAAAGTCTAACATAGCGGTTGGACAAGTGAAGGCCTATATCGGGAACGCGCAACTGGTATTCGTACGAAGGTGCAAGTATCCGCAATCCGCCGGGGATGGATTGATACTGTGAGGGAAATTTGGGCGCGGGAGGTTGGCGCGGAAAGGCATTTAGCCCGGCGCGCTAGCGGTATCCGCAGTGGGTCCAAACTTCAGGTGTGCGTTTTGCGTAAGTTAGCGTTCGCTAATAGTACCCGTTTTTAACGATTAGGAAAAGAATCTGTATTCTTGCTGCGTCCGGCCAAAAACACTGCATAGAATAGTTCAAACCTATCGCGACGCCTTGAACCCTTCCTGTCAATCTCGGCAGGAACCGTCTTCCAATTTGTGCCAACCGTAGGCTGCGCGGCATGTGGAGGTGCCGCAAGAGATGCTCAAGATCCTCATCGCAGTTTTTTGCCTCGCAACTTCTCTTTTTGCGGATGTCGTGACAACCTATACCTGCTCGGCGGGTGCCGGTACTACGGGGAACTTAATTTCCATGTCGGCATCCGGCTCGACGGACAGTGGCGGGTGTTCCGCATCTAATCCAGGATTCGGACAAGCGTCCGCGTCATTCTTCGCCAGCGTTCAGATCGTAGGCAGTAATGCCATCTCGGGGAGCATGATCGGGACGTCGTATTCGCAGGCCGATTACTCTTGCCCGACTTCCCCGCCTTCCACGTTCGATGAGTGTGAAGCATACGTTGAGCTGCAAGCTTCACAGACGATTTCGTTTCAAACCGCAGGCCCGGTACGGTACGGTTTAGTAGAGTTCTCTGAAGAAAATAACAACACTATCTTCGATGGTTCCACGGGTAATGATGTCGTTGAAAGTGACGATGGTCTAAGTCTAACTGGCCTTACCGGTGGATTGAACGTGATTCCATTCGAACTTGGTGTGGCCGCATCTATCAAAACAACTCTCTACATGGACCTCGAAGGGAACAGTGGCATCTATCTGTTCGGAGATAACTCGCCGACACCATACCTTTCTTACAATGTGGCGTTCTATGAAGCAGATGGAGTGACCCCCGTAGCGATACTCTTGCCTGAGCCATCGACTTGGATTCTAGGCGGGCTCCCGCTTTTGCTGCTGCTCAGCGCACGGTTTTTACTGCGTCGTAAAAGTGCCGAGTTGAATGAAAACCGGCCGGTGTCGCAGTTGGGCCGAACGTCTTAGTGGCGACGCGGACGCTGTCGAGTATTCGCCCACGGACAACAAGCGGGCGGTTATGGAAGCAGAGTTGTCATATAACGGGTCGGTTGATAACACTCAGTGCTTCTTTGGTGGAGTCGGTCCTGAGCGGTTAGGTCATTCGAGTTCGCGACTTGCGTTTATTGTGAAAGAACGCCAGCCCAAAGAGCCCCGCTGCGACGATTCCCCAAGTGGATGGTTCGGGCGATGCCACAAAGGTGAAGCTCGCATTAACCGGATTATAGTTGCTGTCCACTACGGAGGGGGTCATACCGACGATTGTATTGATGGTTTCATCCCCGATGTCTCCAGAGCCGGTGATTAGATCAGCGGACCCTGGAAGGACGTCTTCAAGTATGGAGAACTGTACAAAAAATGGCACGCCAAACGTGAATGGGCTGATGTTGGGGAACTCTAGGTTACATTCCTGACCGTATACTCGGCAATAAGAGGAACCCGACCCCGGAGCAACGTCACTCCAGACAGCCGTTCCCTGCCCAGTTGCTCCGTAGATCGTAACCCATCCGCCGAGGATTGCTGTTACGTTGAAATTGGCGATGAAGCAGAATCCGGAACAATAGCCGCTACTCTCGTTTTGAGGCGTTTCCGTTGCCGAAGCGATAAGCTGAAAGACAATGGCAGCGCCAATCGTGTCATTCTGAGACGACGGCCCGGAAACCACTGTCGAGCCAGAATAGCTGTAGGCGAGGGCAAGGACGTCGCCTACGCTATCGGTAAACGTCAATGGGGCAGTTTGTGTGACGGGTATGCATACGCCGCTATCATTGCAGGACCCTACAGCGGGCAAGCTATATGTCACGACCACAGTTGCGCGGCAGGGTACTGCCATCAACAAAATGGCGAACAGACTGATTTTGACCATTTCATCTCCAGCCCGGCCGTAATCTTATCACCTTGGACTATGGGGCCGACGTTAATACAAAAGAGAATATGGCCGCCGATAAACGCCGATGAACGCGAATCGAACTCAACGGCTTTCTGATCGGCGTTTACGGCGTTTGTCGGCGGCTAATACGTTTTCGAGTCCCCTGATCCGACAGTCCCGTCAGAGTTGGATAGCACCGGCTGGTTCCCTCCGGCTAAATTGATTGTTTTGGTAGGCGCGGCAGGACTCGAACCTGCGACCCTCGGCTTAGAAGGCCGATGCTCTATCCACCTGAGCTACGCGCCCGTGGGTCTTCAATTCATTCCATTGTGCCAGATTCACCGGGTGTGGCGCGACACTTCCGTAAACGGCCCCTGCCGCCCACACCTGTGCCCGATCCGCCACTCCGAGGGTAGGAAAAACCCTGCTATCGCCTACATTTCGAAACCGGCCCACAATTTGCTGCGTCAGGTGAGTGGAAATCCAGGATAATCAAGATATGCGGGACCGTTCCTTTTTTCCAACTCTCGTTCTGGCGGCCTCTGTCGCGTCCGGAGCTGCCTTGGCGCAAGAGACAGCAGCCGCTCCACCGGCCGACAAACCGGCGTTTGTTGTGCAGCCTGGCACCCACATTCCGCTCAGCATGATCAACAGCGTGAACACCAAGAGTTCCACGGCCGGCGACCGTGTCTATCTTCAGACCGTTTTTCCCATCCTGGCCGGCGGGAAGATTGTCATTCCACCCGGCAGCTATGTCGAGGGCACCGTTACCGAAGTCAAGCGCCCGGGGCGTGTGAAGGGCCGGGGCATGCTGTTCGTCCGGTTCGACTCCTTGACTCTGCCCAATGGCGTGACGCGTGATTTCCGGGCACGGGTGGGCGCGGTCGACGGCCGCGGCGACGAGAAGTTGGAAAAGACGGAAGGCAAGATCGTGTCCGAAAGCGGTAAAACGACCGATGCGAAAACGGTCGCGATTACCGGAGCGAGTGGTGGGCTGATCGGGGCCGGCCTGGGTGGTGAAGCAGGCCATATGGGCGAAGGGGCAGCCATCGGCGCGGGTGCGGGAGTCGCCGCTGGACTCATGATGGCGTTGCTGACTCGCGGACCCGAAGCTACTCTTCCCCGCGGAAGCACCATTGAAATGGTCCTTGACCGGCCGATCAGCTTTAATTCCGAGGAGTTGGTTTCGCCTAACAGCCCCACGCCCGCGAACTTTTCCGACGGCAGTGGCCCCGTCCCCGGCCAGAGATCCGGCAATGGCGGCGGGCTCCGGCGTCTCCCTATCTAAAAACCGTTAGCTTCAGGATGCAATAATACGACTATGCGTTTGATTTATACTTTCGGCGCTGCGGCGCTGCTGGCTACCGGTATGCTTTCCGCCGCGTCGACCGACACGCCGGATGTCAAGGTGGTGGAGGAGATTGTGGCCAAGGTCAACGGCGACATCATCACTCGCGGTGAGCTGGAAAAGATGCACACCTACATCCTGACGGAGTTGCGCAAGCAGGGTAAGAGCGGCGAGGAACTGGCGAAGGAATCAAAGACTGCCGAAGCCGACGCGCTGCGCGATAAGATCGATCAACTGCTGCTGGTGGCCCGGGCCAAAGAACTGGATGTGAAGGTCGACGCGGAGATCACGCGGCGTATCGCGCAAGTCCAGGGCCAAAGCGGCATTGCCGATCCCGACAAGTTCCATCAGTGGGTGTTTGAGCAGATCGGAATCACTTTCGAGGATTGGAAGCAGCAGATGACGGACAGCGAGTTGACCCGGCGCGTCATCGGCCAGGAGGTGGGTTCGCACATCAATGTTCCTAAAGAGGAGATTCAGGATTACTACGACAAGCACAAGGCCGATTTCGTTCGCCAGGAGCAGGTCTTCCTGCGGGAGATTCTGATTTCGACCGGCGATGGCAGTCCGGACGCGGTGGCAGCGGCGGAAAAGAAAGCCAAGGACATTGCGGCGCGCGCGCGCAAAGGCGAGAAGTTTGTCGATCTGGTCAAGCAGTATTCCGATGCCGAGACTGCCAAGAATGACGGCGAACTCGGCGCTTACAAAAAGGGCGATCTGGTGAAGCCGCTCGAAGATGTGGTATTCAAGGCCAACAAAGGCTTTATCACGGACCCGATCCGGATCAAGGTCGGTTTCGAGATTCTGAAAGTGGAAGAGCATTACCAGGCCGGCCAGGCGGCGCTCGAGGACGTGAAAGACGAAATCATGGAAAAACTATACACTCCCCGAATGCAGCCGGAGTTGAGGAAGTATCTCACCAAGCTGCGGGAGGATGCGTTTATCCAGATTCGCGGCGGCTTCGTCGACAGCGGCGCTGCCCCGGGGAAAGATACCAGCTGGAAGGATCCCGCGACGTTGAAGCCGGAGACCACCACGAAGGAAGAAGTCGCCGCACACACCAAGAAAAAGAAGCATGTGCTGGGTGTTGCCGTGCCGTTCAGCGGCAAGACCACTCCTGAAGCAGTACCCGCTGCGACACCGGCCGCCGCTCCTGCTCCACCCGCTCCTGCTGCACCAACGGTTCCCGCTGCGCCAACCACGCCGGACCCAACCTCACCCCCAGCGAAATGACCGACTCAAAACGTACCACAGACTTACGTCTGTGCCTTTTTTCGGGAGCTTCGGTTCAATGAAGTCCCCATACATCAGCGAACTCACGGAGAACGCGACTCCCTCCATTTCGCTGCTCGTGCAAGCCAAGGAAATACGCCAGAAGAAGACCGGTGACCCCTATTTATCGCTGATCCTCAGCGACAAGACCGGCGACATCGATGCGAAGATGTGGGACAACGTCGTCGAGGTGCTCAACCTCTTCGAGCGTGATGATTTCGTCCGCGTCAAGGGGCTGGTGCAGATCTATCATAATCGGGTCCAGCTTGTGATCCACCGGTTGCGGCCCCTGACGGATAGCGAGGTGGACTTCACCGACTTCTTCCCCGCTTCTAAACACGACCCGGCAGCGATGTGGGAAGAACTCCGGGGCTACGTAAATGATATTTCGAGCTCGCATATCCGGGGATTGTTGGACGCCATTCTGGACGACCCGGAAATCGCGCGGCGATACCGGCTGGCACCGGCAGCCAAGCAGATCCACCATGCTTTTTTGAGCGGCCTGCTGGAACATGTTCTGTCGCTCTGCCGTCTTTCGAAAGCGATTTCCCCGCTCTATCCCTTCATCGACTGCGATCTGATGATTGCGGGATGCGTGTTGCATGACATCGGGAAGATTTGGGAGCTGAGTTTCGATCGCGGGTTCTCGTATACCGCCGAAGGGCAACTGCTTGGCCATATGATGATCGGGATGCGGATTGTGGCGGACAAGATCCGGGCGTTTCCGGATTTCCCGACGCCTCTCCGCACACTCCTCGAGCACATTATTATCAGCCATCACGGTCAACTGGATTACGGCTCTCCCAAGGTCCCGCAGTTTCCGGAGGCTCTGCTGTTCCATTACCTTGACGATCTCGACTCCAAGATGGAGTGCAGCCGCTCCCTGCTCGAACGCGACCACACGCCGGGACCCTTCACGAGTTTCAACAATGCGTTGGAACGCGTGATGTTGAGAAAGAAGCTCTTCCTGGAGCCTACCGCGGCTCCGGTTCAGCCAGTTCCATGTTCCGAACCGACACCCGCGGCTCGATCGCTGGCGGCGGCTGCTCCGGCATCCGTAGCTCCCCCGGCTGTAGCTCCGGCGGCTGTTACTCCGGCGGCTGTTACTCCGGCGAGTGCGGTTCCCAAACCCCCTCCGCCGCCGGTTCCGCCGGTACAGCCCCAGGCTTCGGTACCAAGGCCCGTGCCGGCCAGACCGGCTCCCGTGATACCGGCCCACGTAGCGCCGAGGCCGCCAGCGGTTCCGAATGCGAAACCCGATTCAATTTTCGGAGCGAAGTTGCTTGAAGCGCTTCGTCCGGAGAAGTAAACTAGTTTTCATTTAGCAGATTGTCCGGCTTCTCACGGCTGCCACCTTTTATCGCATGCGCATTTTGATACGAGCGACTAATTGGCTGGGCGACGCGGTAATGTCGCTTCCGGCGATCCGCGCGGTGCGAGCCAACTATCCCACGAGCCAAATCAGTCTGCTGGCCAGGCGATCCGTCGCCGATCTTTATGCGCGAGAGAGTAGTATCAACAGGGTCATTGTTTATGACTACGGCCGCTGGCAAACCGCTCAGGCCTTACGCAAGCGTAAGTTTCATCTGGGCATTTTATTCCCCAACTCTTTTGATTCAGCGCTGGTGTTGCGTTTGGCCGGGATCCCCCAAATTGTAGGCTATGACTGCGATGTGCGGCGGTTCCTTCTGACGCGTCCGATTCCGGTGCCGCGCTGGAAGGGGTCGGTACATGAACGCTTCTACTATCTTGAACTTCTGCAGGAAGCGCGACTGATCGACGGATACCATGGCGCCGACGGGCACATCCTTCTGGAATGCGCGTCAGAAGCGGCGCGCGACGGCGAGCAGGAGTTCGCCGCGCAGGGGGTTACGGGCTGGGTGCTCGGTGTCAGTCCCGGCGCGGCGTATGGAAATGCCAAACGCTGGCTGCCCGAGCGGTTCGTCGAAACCGCTGCCCACCTGGCATCCCAGCGAAACGGTACGGTCGCATTGTTCGGCGCTTCGAATGACGCCGCTCAATGTCTGGCAGTAGAACAAGCGCTGAAAGAACGTTCGATTCCAGTGGTCAATTTTGCGGGCAAAACCAGTTTGCGTCAGTTCATGAATCTGGCCGCTGCCTGTTCGCTCTTTCTGAGTAACGACTCCGGGGCGATGCACGTGGCATCCGCCCTGGGCGTACCGACGGTTGCGGTGTTCGGCGCGACCAATCCGAAGACGACCGGACCGGCGGGACCCAACAATGCCGTCGTCCTGGAGCGAGCGGACTGCAGTCCGTGTTTTAAGCGCGATTGCCCCATCGATCACCGTTGCATGAAAGCTGTCACTGCCGAACGAGTGATCGAATCCGCCGGATCCCTGATCCAATTAGAGAAAACTCGTTGATTCTCGATACCCGCTCAAAAATTGTTACGCCCAGCCAGGCCGTCGCTCTGGCGGAAGAGTCGCGTCACCGTGGAGAGGCCCCAGTTGTGTTTGTCACCCATATGGAGGTTCTGCGCGCCAGTCACGTGCAGGAACTCGAAGAACTCGCGGCGACGTCCGCAGGACCGCTGTTTGTCATCCTGACCGAGCCCGAGTCGCCGCTCGTACCGCTGGACGCCCGTGCTGAGTTGGCTGCAGCGCTGCGCGCCGTGGATTACGTGGTCCCTTCGCCGGAAGGGGCTGGGCCGGTGCTCGCCGCCATCCAGGCGAGCGTCACGGTGGAGGACGAAGAAGAGGATCGGGGGCGTACCCGCCAATTGATGGAACATGTCCGAAGCCGCTCGCGAGTCTAACGCCATCCTGGTGGTTCGTCTTGGCGCGATGGGCGATATCCTCCATGCGCTGCCGGCTGCGATGTCCCTGAAGCTGAGCTTTCCTGAGCGGAAGCTGGCTTGGGTGGTAGAGCCGGTCTGGACGCCGCTGCTCAGGGGCAATCCTTACATCGATCGCATCGTGTGCGTAGAGCCGAGGCGGCGGGAGACGTGGAGTGCGACGCGGAGTGAATTGCGCGAATGGAAGTATGGGAGCGCGATCGATTTTCAGGGGCTGATCAAGTCGGCGCTGGTGGCCCGTTTAGCCGATCCCAAACGGCTTTTCGGCTTTGTTTGGGGAGAAGTGCGTGAGAGTCCGGCGGCGCTACTTTATACGGATGCCATTTCCAGTTCCTCAATTCATCGGGTCGACCGGGCGCTCGATTTGGCTGCTGCCGCCGGCGCGCGGATCCTGACTCATGAGTCGCCGATTCCCGCCGGGGAGTCCGAAGGAGCATTACCGGACTCGCCCTTTATTCTGGCGAGCCCTTTTGCCGGATGGGGCAGCAAGCAATGGCCGCTCGAATATTTTGATGAACTGGGCGAAATTCTACTGAAGGAGGCAGGAATCCCCCTGGTGCTCAATGCAGCGCCATCGGTGAAGATCGACTTATCTCACGTGCGGCCCCACTTCAGCGGACTAACCGGCCTGATCCATGCGACTCGCCGCGCCACTGCGGTGATTGGGGTGGACAGCGGGCCGATGCACCTTGCGGCGGCTTTGCGCAAGCCGGGCATCGCCATTTTCGGACCTACCGATCCGGCCATCAACGGCCCCTACGGTGGTACGCTGGACGTGCTTCGTTCGCCGGGCGCTGCGACGTCCTATAAACGTGAGGCTTCCATCGCACGCAGCATGCGCGAGATTACTCCGCAGCAGGTATGGCGCAAACTAGATGCTCAACTTTCCAAAACCCTACGCTGACCGGGTAGCCAAACTTCGCGTACCGTTCGGCTTCCTGCTCGTCGCGGCGTTCGCGTGGTTCTCCCATCCGTCCGTGAATTCGTTGCTTATCGGGCTGCCGATCAGCGTTTGCGGGTTGGCTTTGCGGGCGTGGGCCGCCGGACACCTTGCCAAGAACTCGAGTCTCGCCCGATCGGGACCCTACGCGTCGGTGCGCAATCCGCTCTATATCGGGACTTTGCTGGTCGCCGCGGGGCTGGTGGTGGCATCCCGCAGCATTGGCTTGGGCGTTTTGTTCGCTGCAGTCTTCGGACTGATTTACCTGCCGGTAATCCAGTTGGAAGAGCAGCATCTTCGCTCGCTCTTTCCCGAATATGCCGCTTACGCCCGAGAGGTTCCGGCGCTGCTGCCGCGACCCCGCGTCCCGTCGGGGCCACGCTTCAGCCCGAGCCTCTACCGGAAGAACCGCGAGTATGAAGCGCTGCTGGGATTCCTCGCCGGCATGGCGCTCCTCATCTGGAAAGCATGACATAAGCCTCATCCTCTATACTTCGAAGTAACGAGGCAGAGACAGGAGAGTGTATGGCGGCAGTGAAGTTCGTTTTGAATGGCAAGTCTGAATCGGTCGACGCGATTCCGGAAATGCCGCTGCTCTGGGTGTTACGCGATACCCTGGGGTTGACCGGCACCAAGTTTGGTTGCGGAGCCGCCTTATGCGGCGCATGTACGGTACTTCTGAACGGCCAGCCGATCCGATCGTGCGTGACGCCGATTGGCAACGTGCAGGCCAAGAGCGTGACCACCATCGAAGGGCTGTCCGCACAACATGCCAGCGCGGTGCAACAGGCCTGGATCGAAGAGGACGTCCCGCAATGCGGCTATTGTCAATCGGGACAGATCATGACGGCGGTGGCGCTGCTCAATAAAGCCGGACGTCCCACTGACCGCGACATCGATGAAGCCTTGCGAGGCAACATCTGCCGTTGCGGAACCTACGACACCATTCGCCGCGCGATTCACCGGGCTGCCGGAATCAAGGCGAATGAAGGAGGCGCCGCATGAGCGCAACACTCAGCCGCCGCGGTTTTCTCCAGTCGACTGCGGTCGCAGCCGGCGGCCTGCTCGTCCGATTCTATCTGCCCGATGCAGTGTACGCCTCGACCGACGACGCCAAGCTCAACGCTTTCGTCCATATCGCTCCCGATGAGCGCGTGACCCTCTTTATCCACAAAGCGGAAATGGGGCAAGGCACGGTGACGTCGCTCTCGATGCTGCTGGCCGAGGAATTGGAATGCAACTGGAAGACCATCCACACCGAGTTTCCGGGTGTCAGTCGCGAGTATGGCGCCAATCAAGGGGTGGTGGGCAGTGCGAGTATCCGGAGTTCCTGGGAGCCACTACGGCAGGCGGGGGCAACGGCGCGGGAAATGCTGATCGCCGCGGCCGCGCAGAAGTGGGCCGTGGAGCGTTCGGCTTGCCGCGCGGAGAACGGAGTAGTGCTCAATGCGAGCGGCGCGCGGCTTACGTTCGGGGCGCTCGCCGACGCGGCTTCCAAACTCGCGCCGCCGGCTCACGTCGCGCTGAAGGATCCCAGCGAGTTCCGGCTGATCGGTAAGGCTACGAAACGTCTCGACACACCGTCGAAAGTGGATGGCAGCGCGCGCTTCGGAATCGATGTCCGGCTGCCGGGGATGTTGTATGCCGTCGTCGCGCGGTGCCCGGTGTTCGGCGGCAAGGTTGCAGGGTTCGATGCCGTCAAAGCGAAAGCGACTCCGGGAGTGAAGGATGTCGTGCAGATATCGACCGGCGTCGCGGTGGTGGCCAACAACACGTGGTCGGCGATGCAAGGCCGCCGCGCTTTACAGATTCAGTGGAACGAAGGCGCAACCGCGCCGGTGAATACTGCCGGGATTACGAAGGCATTCGCGGAGAGCATGGAGCACCCGGGCGTGGAGGCTCGCAAGGCCGGCGACGCAGTAGGTCAACTCGCCGCGGCGTCGAAGAAGATCGAAGCGGTTTACGAGGTCCCCTATCTCGCGCACGCTCCCATGGAGCCGCTCAATTGTACGGCTGTCGTGAAGCCGGGTAGCTGCGAAGTTTGGGCATCGACGCAGGGCCAGACTGCAGCGAGGTCCGCGGCGGCTAAGATTACGGGGTTGCCGCTTGAAAGCGTTCAGGTCCATACCGAATACATGGGCGGCGGGTTCGGACGCCGGGCGCGGGCCGATTATATCGGCGAGGCTGTCGAGGTGGCAAAGGCTGTTGGAGCACCGGTGAAGTTGACCTGGTCGCGCGAGGACGATCTGCAGCAGGATTACTATCGTCCCGCATCGTATACACGCTTTATCGCCGCGCTCGATGCGGAGGGTTTCCCGTCGGTGCTGACTGCGCGTATTGCCAGCCCTCCGTTTGGCGGCGGGCGGGGCGGTTTATCGCGCGTCGCGGTAGAAGGCATTGCCGACCTGCATTATGCAATCCCGCACATGCTGGTCGATTATCATGACATCGATCCCGGCATTCCGGTGAGTTACTGGCGGTCGGTAGGCTATTCGCAGAATACCTTTTTTGCGGAATGTTTCCTCGATGAACTGGCCGCTGCGGGCGGAAAAGATCCGGTGGAATTGCGCCGGCGTTTGCTCGCGGATACGCCCCGGTTTCGTGCGGTGCTCGATCTGGCGGCGGATAAGGGCGGTTGGGGCAAGGCGGTTCCCAAAGGCTCGGGACGAGGTGTTGCGGTGGTAAATAACGTCGGAAGCTACACCGCACAGGTGGTCGAGGTCGAAGTCAGGCAGGGCAAAGTGCGGGTGCATCGCGTGGTTTGCGCCGTGGATTGCGGGCAGGTGGTGAATCCCTCGGGTGTCGAGCAGCAGATTCGGAGCGGAATCGTCTTCGGCCTTTCGGCAGCACTGAAAGGCGGGATCACGATCGATCACGGCCGCGTGCAACAGCAGAATTTCAACAATTACGACGTTCTGCGAATCGACGAGATGCCGGAGATCGAAGTACATATTGTCGCCAGCCATGCTGCACCGGCGGGGATTGGCGAGGCCAGCGTGCCGGCTATCGCGCCGGCGGTCTGCAACGCCATCTTCGCGGCGACGGGCCAGCGCATACGCCGATTGCCGATCGCCCTGTGATTTTGTTTCGTTGCCGTTGAAGAAACAGCTGACAGACTGAAGTCCGTCACACAAGAAGGGAACAATGCCAGACAAGCTTTATGACGTGGTGGTCGTCGGTTCGGGCGCGGGCGGTGGAACACTCGCCGCACAACTCGCGCGATCCGGCGCGGAAGTGCTGGTCCTCGAAGGTGGCCCGAAGATCGATACGCGGACGGACTTTAACACCCACGGCCTGCCGTTTCAATTTCCCAATCGTTCGATCCCGGTAATGAAGCCGGGAAAACAGGGCATGGATAGCGAACGCACTCGCGGCGTTGGCGGCAAGACGCTGACCTGGAACGCGGTGGCGCTTCGTATGAGCCAGCGGGATTTCAAGGGACGGCAGCACGACGGAGCCGGCGAGGACTGGCCCGTCGACTACAAGGACATGGCGCCCTATTACGAGCGCATCGAGCGTGAGGTGGGGGTCTGCGGCAACCTGGATCATCTTGAAGATCTGCCCGACGGCATCTTTCTTCCTCCGGTGCCGATGAAGTGCACCGACGAAATTGTTCGCGCAGGCGCGGCGAAGATCGGCGTGAAGGTGATCCATGTGCGCAAGGCGACTTTGAGCCAGGCATCGCGCACGCGTCCCGCCTGCCACTTCTGCGGCAATTGCATGGCCGGCTGTGACGTGGTCGCCAAGTATAATTCCGCGGACGTCCAGATGTACCCGGCGATTCGCGCGGGTAAGCCGCTCACGATCCGGCCCAACAGCATCGTGCACGAACTGGCGGTGGCCCCGGACGCGCCAAAGGTGAGCGAGGTTCATTATTTCGACCGCGAGACGCGCGAGGAAGGCTCGGCACGCGGACGCATCGTGGTGGTGGCTTGCGCGTGCGCCCAGAGCGTGGCGCTGCTGCTGATGTCCAAGTCGCCGGCATTTCCTACCGGAATCGCCAACTCGAGCGGCGAACTCGGCCGTAATTTTATTCCGCACATCACCTGCGGGATCTCAGCGTTTTTGGAGGATCGGATTGGTATTGCGCCAGTGAATGACGAGGGCTTTCTCGATCATGCTTACATCCCGTCATTCATGCACGACCGGAAGCGCGATTATCCGCGCAGCTTCGGATATCAATTCAATTATCAGAATCATCGCGCGGTGGGTTGGGCGCGCAGCATGAAAGGCATGGGGAAATCTTTTAAGGAATCGGTGAAGGCGCGGTATCCCGCGTATATCACGTTTACCGGCTACATGGAGATGACTCCCAACCGCGACAGCTACATCGATCTCGACGAAAAGGTGAAAGACCATTACGGACTACCGAGCGCTCGCCGTCATTGGAAGCTGACCGATGAGGATTGGAAACGCTTTCACGCCGTGCAGGACTGGGGACGCCAGATCCTGATATCGAGTAAATCCGAGATTCTGAGCGTGGGCGAGAATCCCACAACCAACCATGAAGTGGGCGGCTGCCGGATGGGTTCCGATCCGAAGCGTTCGATCCTCAATCAGTATTGCCAGGCGCATGACGTTCCCAACCTTTACGTCGTGGACGCCAGCGCGTTTCCTTCGGCGTCCGAGAAGAATCCCACTCACACCATCATGGCGATGGCTTCGCGCGCCGCTGACAATATCGCGGACCGGCTTAAGAAAGGAGAAGTCTAATGGCTTCGTATTCGACCGACCGTCGCGGCGCGTTGAAGATTATCGGCGCGATCGGCGCGACCTGCGGTTATCCTTACGCGGGTGACGAGTTGTATGGCCAGACGGTGGAACATCATCACGAAACCGCTCCTCCCGCGCCTGTGCCGGCAGAACCCTCGTTCTTCAATGCCGCGCAATTCCGCGTGATCTCCCGCATCACCGACCTGATTATCCCGGCCACCGACACGCCTGGGGCGGTAGGCGCGGGAGTCCCGATCTATATCGATACGGTGATTGGAAAAAACAAAGCTCAGCAGAAGCTGGTGGTAGACGGATTGGATTGGCTGTCTGAGAAGAATTTCATCGACTTGCAGGAAGATGGACAGCTCGCGATTCTGCATTCACTGTGTGAAGCATCGGACGCGGGAGATTTGAAGGAGCGTCATGTGCAATTTTTTCATTTACTGAAGAACATGACTGCGGACGGCTACTACACTTCGCAGATTGGACTCATGCAAGAGCTGGGCTACTCAGGAAACACTGCGATGGCGGCGTTTCCGGCTTGCATGCACGAGCATTAAGCCGTCCGGCTGCGCGGGGCGGCGTAGAACACAGACGGTATCAAACCGTGCTTTTCAGGATGCTGCGGAATGAGCGAAGCTCGAAGCCTCATTTTGGAATGCGAAGTGCACCTGGAACATAGGGGAAGGTAAGAAACACCCTCCCCCAAATGTGGTGTTTGACGGTCAAAGGAAACTTTATGAAAATATTGAAACACCTTGGTTTCGCTGCCATCGCGGCGGGCCTGTTCCTCGCTACCAGCCATAATGCGTCGGCGCAGGTTTCAATCAATATTGGGCCCCCTCCGGTTTGTCCTTACGGATATTACGAAGTTCCGCCCTACAATTGCGCGCCGGACGGCTACTATGGTCCGGAGTGGTTTCACGGTGGATTGTTCATCGGTGCTGGACCCTGGTTCCACGGTCCAGAGCACTTCTATGGGCATGTAGATCATCATTTTGACTTTCGGGAAGGCTATCACGGAGGGTTTCCCGCGAGGGGTGAACATCCGATGGAGCACCGCCGGGAATTTCATGGCGAGGCGATGCACGATGCCCATGGGCACGAAGCGCCGCACGATCGCCGGTAGCGAGCACGTTGTGACTCAATTTGGCATATCCTTTTAGGAATGCAGGTACTTGCCTTGGTTATGGCAATGCTTCTTGTCAGTTGCGGTTCTTCGTCAGGCCCAAGAGTTCGCGCGGGAGAAGATCCGACGAAGGAAGCTTGGTATGGCGAAACCGTGGCTGCACTTATATCAATGAATGCGGAAGCAAAAGCTTCCCTTCAGAACGGAAAAGCGGACGCTGCCGCGGCACTCCTTGAAAAAGGCGGGGATCTTAGCCAGCGGTTGTTGGCGGTCCCCCGGCCTAGTCTTGCGGCGATGGAAGCAGCCTCTGACCTTGATGAACTCTACGGTCAGATGCTGCTTTCTAATCGCAATTACGGTTGGGCGAGGCTTGAATTCCAGAAGAATGCCGCTCGCTGGAAACACTGGAAACCTCAGACTACCGAGACTGCCAAGCGCTTAAAAGAAGCGGAATCGGCGATTGCCGCATGTGACCGACGCCTCAACACGCGATGACAATCTAAGAAAGAGTTAATGCTTGACGGCGATGGCGGAGATTTCAATTTTTGCGCCGCCGATCAGGCCGGCAACTTGCACTGTCGCTCGAGCGGGCTTGGGGTTCGGCATGAGCTTCTTGTAAGCCTCGTTCATCTTAGGCACGTCGCCTAGGTCAGTGACATAGACCGTGACGGAAGTTATGTCCGTCATTTGGAAGCCGGCCTTCTTCACTACTTTCTCGATGGCAGCAATGGTATTGGTGGTTTGCTGGGTGATATCGAGATCCGTGACTTTGCCATTCGCGTCAGGTCCTTGCTGGCCTGCTACGTAAAGCGTTTTCCCTGCGACGTAGCCGTTACTGAAGGGCATACCCTCTTTGAAATCGATTGCCTTATTTTGAGCCGACGCGCTCGCGAAGGTGCAGAGGGCGAAGAGGGCGAGCGACGAGAGTCGTCGCACTGCTGTGCTGGAAAACTTCTTTTCAATAATTGATCTCATAGTGAACGAGCTTAACATTCCTGTGTATTTGCGCGCAGCTTAGGTACTTGCAACATAGGAAGATTAGCGTTCCGTCTCCATAGGCGAGCAGATGTCTTACGCCGCGCCAAAAACAAGAGGGTAAATATTGCCGGAACCTATTCTCTCTGCGTCCCTGCCGTGTGACGGAAAGCTTACCAATCCTTACACCCGGATCGCCGGGAGCCGGAGATAATAAGATCAACAGTTCATTCGCCATAAAGACGGGCGAGGCCTGCGGGAGCGTTCGACAATCATGCGCAACCAGGCGGTCAACCATGCCGTCTCGCTGCGCGAAGTTTCGCAATCGGTAACCGCGTTTTGCGATGAACTGAGGCACGACCACCTGCTCGACCGCATCCTCCTGATGACCTACTCGGAATTCGGCCGCACTGTCACCGAGAACGGCCGTCACGGCACCGGCCATGGAGCTGCGGCGCCCGTCTTTCTCGCGGGCGGACGGGTCAAGGGCGGACTTGCCGGCAAGCACCCCAGCCTCACCGAGCTCGAAGACGATGCCCTGAAACCGCACACCGATTTTCGCTCGGTCTATGCCACGGTTCTCGAAAAGTGGCTGGGGATGGCCGCAGCCCCAATCCTGGGTTCCGATTTTGCACCGCTGGACTTGCTCGCGTGAGCAACCCTCTCCTCTGTGCCAACATGAAAACGTGATCATCGTTGGAGCAGGAATCATAGGACTCTCACTGGCATGGCGGCTGGCGCAGCGCGGCGCACGTGTCACTCTGTTGGATCGGTCGGGAGTGGCCGGAGAAGCGAGTTGGGCCGCGGCAGGCATGCTCGCGCCCGGAGGCGAATTTGAAAGCGGCGACACCGCCCATCTGGCAGTCAACAGCCTTCGCATGTATCCACGGTTTGTCGAGGAATTAAAGACAAGCACTGGCTGCCCAATCGATTTCCGCATTTGCGGAACGCTCGAGATCGATACGGACGCGGATCCCGAACATCAGGCGAAGCACGGCATCCGCTCTTATTCGGTGGATTTGCAGGAAGCGATGCAACTGGCCCAGGGGATGGCGCCTGTCGACGGCGACTTCCGCTTCTACCCCGACGACGCGCTGGTCGATCCGCGCGAAACCTGCCGCGCCTTGCTTACGGCTTGCCGCGCGCTGGGGGTGCGGATCATAGAGCAGTGCGAAGCCACCTCGATTCAAATCGGGCCCGGCGTCCAGGTGAACACTTCGCAGGGCGTGTTCGAGGACGATCGCGCGGCCATCACGGCAGGAGCTTCGAGCGGCTCGATCCCGCTCACCGTTGCAGGACTGCC
The DNA here is from genome assembly GCA_963777595.1 of Terriglobia bacterium. GTDB lineage: Bacteria > Acidobacteriota > Terriglobia > Bryobacterales > Bryobacteraceae > CAVVFX01. Next base: position 171,080 of record CAVZRE010000010.1, on the reverse strand, counting down.
CCGGCAATTACCGGGAACCTATCCGGTGCGCGGCGTGCTGGTCGGCAGAAAGTTCCCGCGCCGGACTCTAGGACCGTTTGTGCGGCGGGGGCTTAGCTACGTGCTGCAGCGCGAGTCCGGTCTGGCGATCGCGGGCACGACGTCGGAGAAGATCGGCTTCGAACGGTCTGTCGCGGCAGAAGCGGTCGCGGGAGTCATCAGCGGAGTGGAAGCGCTATGGCCGGAATTCAGCAAGGGAACTGCGACCCAAAGCTGGATAGGATTCCGGCCGGCCAGCGATTCCGGCGAACCGCATATCGGCCGCTTCGAAGACACCCCGCTCTGGCTGGCCTACGGACACTTCCGCAACGGTATTCTAATGGCTCCGGCCACTGCGCAAAAAATTGCCGGCGAGATGACCGTCTGATTTGCTTTGTGGGCGGGCGCCCGGACCCGCTATCCGGCGGCGTCAGAAACTGGCGCGCAGTCCCAGTCTGAGCATCCGCTGATCGATACCTTCTCTGCCCGTTCCCAGCGTGCTGGTGATCTGTCCGAAACCGCTTGACGATGCGTTGCCACTCGGAGCCGCGAAGTGCGGCGTGTTGGTGGCGTTGAAGGCTTCGGCCCGGAACTGTAGAGCGATCCGCTCCGTGATGGTGAACTGCCTGAATAAAGAGGCATCCAGATTGAAGGATGGCGGGCCGCGCAGAATTTCGAAACCCGCCGTCCCGAAGCGAGCCTGCGAGACCGCGGCGAAAGCCGACGTGTCGAAATAGAGCTGGCCGGGACCAATCCCGTCCAAAATCTTCACATCCGGCTTAATCAGATCCGGCCGCTGTGTAGAGACACCCGGCGCGTTTAACGGGGTGGCCGACGCTGACAAATTGAAAGGCTTGCCGGTGGCCGCGGTATAGAGTCCGTTGACCTGCCAGCCACCCACTACGGACGGAAGCAGCCGCCCGTGATTGAGCCAGCGCTTGCCTTTTCCGAACGGCAACTGACCGATTCCGCTCATGGTGAAATTATGCGTCCGGTCGAAAGGTTCGAGCGAGCGATTCAGGAAATAATATTGAGGCAGCGGAATCGCGGGTCCATTGTACGCAGTATCGTCGCAGCAGATACCGATGTTTTTGGAGAAGGTATAGCTGGCGTTGAATTGCAGTCCGTTCGAAAAGCGCCGGGAGAGGCGCGTCTGCAGGGAATCGTACTGGCTGTGAGTCTCCGGTCCGATCAGGTTTAACGCCGCGGTATTTCCGTAGAGCTGGTTGTACGGCTGGCTCGCCGCGCCGCCTCCCAGTTGTCCCAGATTCTGGTTCATCTGCTGAGGAATCGCCACGCCGCGCGTCGCCACATAACCCGCCTGCGCCATGAACCCTCCGGCAAACTGCTTCTGCAAGATGAAATTCCAAGATTCCGAATAGTCCCGGCGAATGTGCGGCTCGAGGGTATTCACGCTGAAGCCGGGAGGGAGCGCGACAAAGCCCGAACTAATATTGGGCGCCGTAATCGCCGGGAAACCTTTTTCCAAAGTGGTCGCGGCGGTGTAGCTATTGGGACCGTCCAGGGTCAGGCTCAGGTTTTCCGGATAGTTCCCTAACATGGTGTTGGTGTAGGCCAGGGGAGCGGGATCGAAATTGATGCCGAAGCCGGCGCGAATCACCAAAGTATCGGTAGCCCGATAGGCGACGCCGAGGTTCGGAGCGAACTCCTTCATGCTGACGTGATAGCCGCACTCCGCCGGATTGCCCGCCTCGCCGCAAATCTCCACCTGGTTGGTGCTGAAGTTATATTGCTCCAGGCCGTGAGTATCGCGGGTCGGCAAGGGGAGATAGTTCCAGCGAACGCCGTAAGAAACGGACAGCTTACCCGTAGCGTGCCACTGATCCTGCAAATAGAGGGTAAAGCTGAGCGAATGATCCTCGGCGCGGTTATTGAAGGGAAGCATGCCCTTTTGTATCTCGGTCGGCAATCCCAGGAGGAAGCTGGCGTATTGGTTGTATTGATTGGGCGCGGTTCCTCCATTCCGGGCAGCGGTGCCACCCCCGAAGACAAGTTCCCCGGCAGCTGACGAGGTCGACGAACTACCGATCTCGAAATGATCCAGACTCGGACGGCCCATCTCCAAGCCGAAGCGGAGGCTGTGCGTGCCCTTCACCCACGTGGTGTTCAAGGCATATTGAAACTGCTGGTCCAGATAGTAGATCGGGCCGCCGGTCGAGTTGCCGGCCGTGCCGATGGTCGCGTAGCTGCTGAAGTCGAACCACGGCCAGCCGCTATATTCGCGGCTCGCGCCGTTGCTGCCCGGAATCCCCAGATAAGTGGAGCCCAGGTTCTGGCCTAATCCGGGAGGCTCCGCACTGGTATTGAGGCGAGTCAAACCAAAGTAAGAATCGACGATCAGATTCGGGCGCACGATATACGTCCCGTTGACGGTGGAGTTATAGGCGGTCCCGAAGATGTGCCCGACGCGTCCTCCGGAACTGCTGAGCGGAGGACCGTTGTCGCCGTATGCGGCCGGATTGTTGGCATCGAAGTCGAGGACCCCCAGACGTGCAGCGAGCGAAAGCTTGTCATTCACGCGCCAATCGACTTTGGCGTCAGTCGTGTCGTGGTCGACGCGATAACTTCCGGTGCCGTAGAAATTGCTTGATGTTCCCGTCAAGTTGGGCAGCGGTACGTGCGTCTGCATCAGGAGAGCGATCGGATCGAGGCGCGATGCCGGGATGATATTGCCTGGAAAAGCCGTCCTGCCGGTTCCGTCCGCATTTCCCGTGGTGGGATCGTAGATGAGCGTGGTCGTGTTGGAGAAATTCCCTTGCCGGTTACCGGCGGTGGCGACGGTCTCGGTTGCGGTTGCCGTTTGGCGGATGAAATTGCCGTCATAGCTCACGAAGTAGAACAGCTTATTCTTGCGAATGGGACCTCCGACCGTCCCGCCGAACTGATCCTGAATGCTCTTGGGTTTTTGCTGGTTGGCGGGCAGGAAATACGGACGAGCGCCGAGGGACCCATTTTGGACGTAGGCGAAGAGCGAACCGTGGATGTCATCGGTGCCGCTTTTCATGTGCACGTTGATGGAGGCGCCACCGGCCAGCCCCTGCGACGCGTCGAAGCTATTGGTGACGACGCTGACTTGTTCAATCGCCTCCAAGCCCGGAACATAGCCCGCGACGTTGAACTCCCAGGTATTGTTCGCGCTGGCTCCGTCGATGCGAACATTGTTGGAGTTGCGTGACGCCCCATTCACGCTGTAGGTCAGGCCCCGGGACGGGTTGGCAGCCCCGGAGCCGACGTTTTCGGGAGGTGAAAATCCGGGAATCGTAATCAACAGGTTCTCGAAACTCCGGTTGGCGGGCGCGGGAAGATTCTCCAGACTTTGCTCGGAAACCTCGTCCCTAACTTCGGCCGAGTCGCTCTGCAGTTGCGCGGTCTGCGCTGAAACCTGCACGCTTTGGCTGAGCGAACCTAACTGAAGAGTGGCGTTTAGCCGTGCGATCTGGTCGACCCCGACCTGCAACCCCGTCGCGGCAAAGGTCTGGAAGCCGTTCCTGGTGATGGTGACGTTGTAGGTGCCGGCCGCGAGCGCAGGGAAGCTGTACTCACCGGACGCGTTCGTGGAGGCTTTTCGCGCTTGCCCGGTGGCCGTCTCGAGCGAGGCCACTTCAGCGCCAGGTACCGGAGAATTGCTCGAATCGACCACCGAACCGACGATCGATCCGTATAACACCTGCGCTTCGACCGGCAGTTCGGTGGATATTGTCAGGAAAAATGTCAGCAGAAAAAATGTGCCGATTCCCAGAATCAAGCACCTCGTGGCGAGAAATTTCATTGTATGGCCCTTCTTTCGCTCCGGATCGATTATGACGAGCTTACCAGAGCGTCGGATGAGGCGTGGGCGAACGTACAACCGCAGGCCTATGGCGCTATTCACGCCAGACCGTGATCCATATGATGAGAACAGTGGCGATTGAGCGATTCATCCCTCTGGAAGTCGCGACCAAGCTGTCCGTGTCTCTGGGAATCGGTTTGCTCGTCGGCTTCGAACGCGAATGGTCCCGCAAAGAGGTGGGGGTGCGGACGTTCGCAATTGTCAGCCTGCTGGGGATGCTTTGCTCGCTCGAATCGCAGGGGTTTGCCTGGATTGGAATGGCGGCCGTGGTGGTGGTCGTCACGATGCTGAATGCAGCAAATCTGGTCTACCGGCGTGAACTTGGAACCACCACCTCCGTCGCGCTATTGGTGGTTTTCACGCTTGGCGTGCTGGTCGGCGAAGGACACGTCTTTACGCCTACCGCGGCGGCCGTGGTGATGACTCTCCTGCTGGGCCTGAAGCCGGAGTTCGCTCGCTTTGCAAGCGGCGTGACCGCCGAAGAGTTACGCGGCGCGGTGTTGTTGGGATTAATCGGCTTCGTCATCTATCCGGTGCTGCCGAACCATCCAGTGGACCCGTGGGGTCTTCTCAACCCGCAGGAGGCGTGGCTGACGGTGATCCTGATTGCGGGGTTAGGATTCGTCAATTATGTGTTGTTAAGGGTTTACAGCACGCGGGGACTTTACTATACGGCGCTTTTCGGAGGTCTGGTTAATAGCACTGCAGCGGTGGCGGAACTATCCAGTTCGATAAAAGGTGAGGAAACGGGTTCCGGTGCCATGATCGTGAGCATCACTTTGATCACGGTGCTGGCGATGTTCGTGCGAAACCTGGCGGTGGTGAGCATTTTTAGTCCTGCCGCGGGTTTTATCGCGCTTTGGCCGATCGCCGCCATGTGCCTGTTCACGGCCATTTTTGTTTTTGGACAGAAGCAAGAGCTGGGCACCGGTGTGTCCCCGAAGATCTCGTCGCCAATTTCGATTCGCAAAGTTTTCAGTTTTGGATTGTTTTTCGTAGTGATTCAGGGGTTGAGCACCTTGGGCCAGCGTTGCCTGGGCGATGCGGGCAGCGTGGTGGTCAGTTTTTTGGGAGGCTTCGTGAGCAGCGCCAGCGCGACGGCCGCGACAGGCAGCCTGGCGGCTCATCACCAGATTTCTACCCGCACAGCGGCTACGTCCACGGTGTTGACCTCGATTGCCAGCTCCGGAATTAATTTGCCGATTCTCTATCGCACGACTCACGGGCTTAAATCCTTCCGCCGGCTGATCGTTCTTTCCGCTGCCACAACCGCAATCGGAATTGTCGTACTGGCTGCGGTGTTGATGCTGGGCCGGTGAGGCGTACCTCTCCCGATCCCGTGGAGATATTTATTTCCAGCGCTCCGCGTGCTAACTTGAGGGCGCCATGGACAGCGTAAGGCAGGCGATCGAGACGTTCGTGTCGGGGTCGCTGGACCCGGCGGTCCTGGAGCCTGGCGAGCCGTTTATCGCGCTGGTGAAAGAGCGCTATGCCTTGGAACAGCGCGGACAAAGGCTAACCCTACAGGTTTGGGACGATGAGCGCAATCTGGTCCGGCGGATTCTGCGGATCGAGCAGGAGCAGCGCGGACGGCTGACTCTGGCGGTCGAAAAGTTCGCGCGGCGCGAGGGCCTGATCGAACTGGTTGACCGCGCGCGGCCGGCGACTCGCGAGCTACAGCGCAAGAGTTCGAGAAGAGTCTTTCGGGAGAGGCTGCGGATGTTCCTCTCGCGCGAGTTTCCAGGGTGGAGAATTGCCGGGGTGACTTCTGAAGCAGACCTGGAACATAGTCTTTCACCGGCGTTTCCACGCGCTTTCCTGCGCCGCGGGGCGACCGGATGGGCAGCCATCGGGGCCGGCCCTGAGGTGGGGGATGTGTCGGGTTGTCTGGCGTACGGCCTCGTCTGGCTGGACTACCTGCGACGGCGCGAACCGAAGGTCACCGTAGAAGGGCTCGCCATTGTGGTGCCCGCGGGGAAAGAACGCGCTGTTTCCCTGCGAATTCCTTTCCTGAATCACGATGCGGCTCAGTTCGCCATTCTGACCTACACGGACGAGGATTTCGCAGCGCGCCTCGATCCGGCCGATTATGGCAATGTACAGACGATTCTCGACCCATGCGTCCGGCCGTCATCGCGGAACGTGCGCTCCACCAATTTGCAGTGCCTCAATGGAATCGGAGGGCTCGCGTCGATTGAGAAACCGGACGGGTCTTTGTCCCTGCGTGTGAACGGCTGGGAGATTGCGAATATCTCTCAGGAGCCGGGCGATTACCGCATGAGGGAGATTGAGTCGATGGCCCGCGGAGTGTCGCGGATGCGCTCGGAAGACGCAGAGAATTCGCTGAATCCGCTTTATCAGAACCGGCCGGAGTCCTGGTTGGAGGCGGTAGTACGAGCAAACCTTCCTCTCATCGATCCCAGTTTACGGGTGGCTCCCATCTATGAACAGGCGCCGACGTTCACGGCCGGCGATCGTGCGGTGATGGATCTGCTGGCTTGCGACACGCACGGTCGTCTAACTGTCATCGAGATCAAGGCTACGGCCGATCTACAACTTCCGCTGCAGGCTCTCGACTACTGGCTGCGGGTGAAGTGGCATTTGGACCGCGGTGAATTTGCTGCTGCGGGCTATTTCCCCGGCGTCGAACTGCGTCCGGAGCCTCCGCGGCTTCTGCTGGTAGCGCCGGCTCTGGAGTTTCATCCCACGAGCGAAAATCTTCTCGGGTTTCTGGCGCCTTCTATTTGCGTGGAACGAATTGGAGTGAATGCGGGCTGGCGGAAGGAGTTGCGAATCCTTTTCCGAGCGTATAACCATGAGACTCCGGGGCATAGTACCTGGAAGGAGTGACGTAGAGCGGGCTTTCGGCCTGCCGGCGCAATGTACTATCACAGAAGAAATCTCCCCCATTATTACCCGCCCGACGCCACAATTTTCGTGACCTGGCGACTCTTCGGCTCTTGCAAATTCCTCTCAGAGCCGGAGGGGGCGTCGTCCCATCCGGGCAAGGCCTTTGCGGAGAACGACTATTTGCTCGATAGGGCCATAGACGGTCCACTCTGGTTGAAAGATCCAGCGTTAGCCGGAATGGTGGCCGCAGCGCTCGAAAAAGGAGATAGGGAATATCGTATGTACGCGCGATTTGTTTGGGTAATTATGCCCAATCATGTGCATGTTGTCCTGCGGCCCTTTCGACGGTTGCCAGAAGTAATGCGATGGATTAAGGGATCGACTGCACGCTCGGTTAACTTGCTGCTGCAACGGACCGGGAAGCCATTTTGGCAGTACGAATCTTATGATCACGTGATTCGCAACCGCGACGAACTTAATCGCGTGATCCGGTATATAGAAAGGTATCCGGTCCGGGCGGGTCTTGTCCCTGCCATCGAGGATTGGCCCTGGTCCAGTGGCTGGGCGGGTTCCCCGCTCCATCTCGAGTGACGGCGAGAGCAGGCCAAAGGCCTGCTCTACTTACCAGTCGGCATATTTCGTGCCATCCAGGCTGGTTTTGTCCGAGCCGCTTTTCACGTCGAAGATCCCGGGCTCATTTTGATTGGCGGCGGTGTTCGGGTCCTCCATGATGACCTGCCACGTGGAGTTCGAGCCGGTGACCGGGTCGACGGGAATGCTCCTCAGGTAGCCATCGGTAGCCAAATCCTGCAGCGTTTGCGGCGCCTTTTGCCGGTCGTAGGTGTACTCGTCGATCACCTGGCGAATAGTGAAGAGGTTGTTGTGCAGGACGCTTTCCTTCGCCCGCAGGACGGACTTCTGGTAGTAGGGAACCGCGATGCCGATCAGAATGACGACGATCGCCATCACGATCATCAGTTCGATGAGCGTGAACCCGAATTCGCGGCGGCTACCACTCCGAATAGGGTGTGCCATCGGCTGCCTTGTCGGAACTCTTGGTGAAGACGTCGAACACATTCTGGGTACCTCCTCCGCTGCTCTTGGGATCGTCCTGCATACTGCGGGTACCCCAGTCTTTCGAGTTGGTCATCGGGTCGAGCGGGATGCGCCGCAGGAATTTGACCTTCACATCCGCCGTGGGACCCACGCCCTTCACGCCATCCACCAGATCCTGCAGCTTGAGCGGATAGCCCATGCTTTCCGGCGTCTGAGCCAGCGGCGAGAGCTGGCCTTTATCGGCCGCGTCTTTGTATTTGTCGATACCCTTACGAATCTGCTCTAAAGCGATCCTCAATTCCTTCTCCCGCACACGCCTGAGCTGACCTCGAACCAACGGCACCGCCATGGCCGAAAGCGTCATCATGATGGTGAACGCGACGATTAGTTCGACGAGCGTCAGTCCAGCCTGACGCCGGGTGGGAACGGGTCTCATACTAACTTCTGTCCTCATCCTCTACTTCACGTTTATAGCCAGTGCCGGCGGACGCGCCTGGATGGGCTGGCCGGACGCTCCGGTCAGCGTAAACTGCGGTATCGTCAGCGTGGTCGAACCTTTGGCGATCGCCTGGAACACGATCGATAAGACCGTGCCTGAGCCGGAGACCCCTCCCGAGGCAGGATCGCGGGCGATTCCGATGGTCGCATCGCCGCTATCGTTCAAAATGTTGCGCGAAGGGACCAGTTCAGGACCGTTGCGTCGGATCAGTTCTCCGCCGATCACATTGTTGATGCGCAAGATCTTGGGATCGAACTTCAGGCCCATCTGCAAAGCCGCCAGATCGGTCACGTTGCTGACCTGAACGCTAGCAGTTACGGTGGTTCCCGCCGCCACGTCAGCCGGAGCCGCGACAAACGAGACCGAAACAGGTCCTCCGGGAGCAGGAGGAGGCGTCGGCGGCGCTGGCGGAGGAGCTCCGATCGTAGCCGGCATGGCAGGAGCAGTCGCCGGCGGCGCAAGCGCTGCCGCGACGGGAATCTTTTCAACCGGCGCAGCCTTGGCCACGGCATAGTTCAACCGGTAGGAGGTCTCATTTCCGGTGGCGACCGCCCGCAGATCGTCTTCGGTGATATCGGGAGACCGGATTATGTGCGGCACCATGACGATCAATAATTCCTGCTGGGTTTTCGTCAAGTTGGTGCTCTTGAACAAGTTTCCGATGAGAGGAATGTTGGCCACACCGGGGATGCCGGAGATTGATTTATCGGTTTCATCGTCGATCAAGCCGCCGATGATGTTGATCTCGCCGTCCTTCATGCGGAGATCCATCTCCAGCTTTTTCTGTCCGATCACCGGCTGGTCGATGCCGCCGATGCTGACGGTGCTGTCCTCCTGAGAGACTTCCACCGAGACGTGCGAGGAGACGTCGGTCGCGCTGTTCACACGCGGCAAGATGTCCACGTTGACGCCGACGTCGAGATAGGTGAATTGGGTATTGACCAGCGGGTTCACTCCTACACCTCCCACGCCCGGCTGGAAGCTACCTGTCGCGGTCGGGATCTTTTCGCCGATTTTGAGCGACGCTTTGAAATTGTCGAGGGCGCGAATTTGGGGCGCTTGCAGGACCTTGGTGGAGGAGTCGCTCAACAGAGCTTCGATCAAGCCACCGGGCACGTTACTGATAGTGAAATCGGCGGTCGAGACGTGCTTGATGAACGGCAAGAGGAGGGTATTATTGGTGCTGGTCGTAGTCCCTGTGGTGCTAGTGGTGGTCGTCGTGGTGCCGGTGGTTGCGGTGGTTCCGGAGGTGGTCGACGCGGACTGGCCTTGCAGGGTCGTTCGCGGGGTGAAATTGATGGAAGAGTTGATTCCGCCGACACCGATCGCGGCGGAAAGATTGCGCATATAATTGCGATTTACCTCCATAACCATGACGTCCATGATCACTTCGGATTTCGGCTTGTCGATGGCGGCGATCAGTTTCTCAGCCAGGGGAATCTTGTCGGCGGACGCCCGAATGACGATCGCATTCATGGGCGTCGAAGTAAAGATCTTCTGAATGTCGGCTACGGTTCGCAGTACGGTTACCGCCTCGTTCAATTCGGCCTGTTGTCCAACATTCTGCAAATAAAACACCTTAACTACCTGCTCTTCATACTCCTGACGTTTCTGCCGGCTGTCGAGCGTCACGAAAATGGTATTTGGAGTAAGCACCTTCCAGAAGGATTTGGTCACCAGCGCAATATCGTCGAAGGCTTCGGCCAGCGACGCATTACCGAGTTCGATGGAACTCGCCTTGATGGTATTGGTGGTGTCGTAGTCAGGATCGAAGATGACGTTTATGCCTGCCAGTTTGCCGACCGTATCGAAGAGGATCCGGGGCTTCTGGTTGGTCATTTTCAGATTGATGGGCTCGGGATTCAGCGCTTTTAACTCGGGCACACCCAGAATGCTGGCCACCTTTTCGGCTTCCCTCTTGCGCTCCAATTCCGCGGGTGTCAGAGTCTTGTTTTCCTCCCGGTCGTTTTTCGGAGGAACGGCGGCATCGGGTTCACCCTTTTCGTACCGCTCGATCATTTTTTTCGTGCGGTTGATTTCCTGCCTCGCCTGATCGGACGAAGGATCGACTTCGGCAGCCTTCTCGAGTAACTGTAGGGCGCCTTTCAGGTCGCCGGTATTGCGGAGTTTGATGGCGCGGTGCAGGCGGGCTGCGCCACACTCGAAGTGAATCCGGTAGGATGCAATCTGGTAGACCAGTTCTCCGGGCTTCCTGGCCATTGCCGCGTTAATCAGTTCGAGCGCCTTTTCGAAGTCACCCGCGTGTTCGGCCTCGATGGCGGCGACCAGGTCCTTGTCCGGCTTTTCAGGTTTCTTCGCGCCCATTGGCCGGCTCACCAGCGCCAGGAGGAAAACTACCGCCGCAAATATAGTTAAGCGATGAGAGGACATCATTTTAGCGGGATTCCTGAGGTGCGCGGGAGTGCGCTGCTGTGGCGTTCGGAACTATCATCTGAATAGTAGACGTTTGAAGTGCCCGGCCCGTGGAGGCCGATCTTGGTAAAGTCTTGCCTTTACGTCCGGTTCGCCGGTCTTAGAGGCGCACGGATAGCCAAGCGGTTGGAAGGACGTCACAGGGAACGCGATTTTGGCAGATAAAACCAGCGGAATCAAGATTTTAAGCGATAACCGGCAAGCCAGCCACAACTATTTTCTCCTGGACCGGTTCGAGGCCGGCATGGTGCTTACCGGGACCGAGGTGAAGGCGGCGCGCGGCGGCAAGATCCAGCTTCGGGAGAGCTACGCCCTGATCGACAAGAATGAAGCGTGGCTCAACAACGCCCATATCAGCGAGTATTCCCACGGAAATCGCGAGAACCATACTCCAATCCGCAGCCGTAAACTGCTGCTGCATCGCCGCGAGATCGACAAACTGCTCGGCCAGACGCGGGAAAAGGGACTCTCCCTCATCCCCACCAAGATCTACCTGAAAGACGGCCGCATCAAATGCGAAATCGCACTTGCCAAAGGCAAAAAGATGCATGACAAGCGGGAATCCGAACGGGCCAAGACTGCTGAGGACGAAGCACGCGCGGCGGTGCGTGCCAGCAAAATGCGCCATGATCGAGAGAGTTGAGTAGCCCTCGCTTTACGCGCACTGTGGCAGACTGATAAAATCGCGCGCCCCTCAATGAAGCCTACTGAAGCAGTCTCTGAACCTGCTCCGCCCGTACTGTCCACACTCCAGTTTTTGACTCCTTGGGCGGTAGTGCTGCTCGCGATCCTGTTTGCCGCTACGGTACGCTTCCGGCTGCTCGAGGTTCCGCTGGAGCGCGACGAGGGTGAGTATGCCTATGCCGGGCAACTGCTTCTGGAGGGCATACCTCCCTACCAGGAAGCTTTCAATATGAAGTTTCCCGGCGTCTATGGCGCATATGCGGCGATCATGGCAGTGTTCGGACAGACCATCGCGGGAATCCATTTCGGACTACTGCTCTTGAATGCCGGCACTATTGTCCTGATGTTCCTGCTGGGACGGCGCGTTTTTTCGCCCGCGGCAGGAGCGGCGTCCGCTGCAGCATACGCGCTGCTCTCGCTGGGCGGAGTGAGTCTTAGGAACGCAAGCCCATGCCACCCATTTCGTCGTTGCGGCCGCCCCCGGAGCCACCTTGCTCCTGCTGCGCGCCCTTGATACCGACAATCTGCCCTTTTGTTTGCAGCGGGCTGCTCTATGGGATCGCGATCCTAATGAAGCAGCATGGCGCAATTTTCGCTGTTTTCGGGGGGCTCTATCTTGCCCTTGATCACTGGCTGCGGCGGCGCGGTTCGTGGACGGTGGTTCTACGCAAACTGTGGTTGCTCCTACTAGGCACAGTCATTCCCCTCGGTTTAACGGTGCTGGCTCTCTGGCACGCCGGAGTGTTGCCTAAGTTCTGGTTTTGGACCGTCACCTATGCCAGCGACTATGCCCGGGAGCTTCCTTTTTCGGTTGGGATCGTGTTCTTCCGGTTCATGTTCCCCCGCGCAGTCGGCGCGACCTGATGATCTGGCTGCTCGCCGGCGTCGGCCTGCTCACGATCGGGTACTCGAAAATCCCTCGCGCCTCCGCCATTTTCGCGGCCGTGTTCCTGCTCTTCTCTTTTCTCGCAGTTTGTCCCGGCCTCTACTTTCGCGAACATTACTTCGTTCTGATGCTGCCGGCGATGGCGCTTCTGGCCGGGTCGACTGTGAGTTCGACGCGAAAGCCACGTGGCTGTTGTTTGCGGTGGTCCTGATCGTTTCGATTGTGCCGCAGCGCGATCTTCTGTTCCGCCTGAGTCCCAGGGAGGCCAGCCGCGAACTCAACGGTCTCAATCCTTTCCCGGACGCCATCCAGATTGCCGAGTATTTGCGGGCTCACACCCGGGCAGACGCGCGCGTCGCCGTCCTGGGATCGGAGCCCGAGATTTATTTCTACGCCCACCGGCACTCTGCTACCGGTTACATCTATACCTACAGCATGATGGAGCCGCAGCCCTTCGCCCAGACCATGCAGGAAGAGATGATTCACGAACTGGAAAACGCGCGTCCCGAATATGTTGTTTTCGTCGATGTCCGGACTTCCTGGGCGGCCCGCCCCGATTCACCCACCAGCATCAACGACTGGTGGACCAGTTACGGCGCGCAGAACTACCGGCTCGCCGGGATCGCTGATATCCTCTCGGCGGAACACACGGAATTTCACTGGGAAGGCGCGGAGAACGTTGCGTCCTATCGTCCGCAGTCGAGGCAATTTCTGGCGGTCTTCAAACGCAAGGTTCCGTAATCGGGATGGAGCGTTAAGATCCCGGTACCCAGCCGTCGAAGAACTTGCTCAGCTGGTAGGCGGCAGCTTGAGCCGCGGTGAGGATCTTGGTGTGCGGGTCACGTTCGCCTGGGTGGGCTCCCGGACCGGTTGAGTTGTACTCCGCATAATAAGCGGTGTCCAAGGATTTGGTCTCTCCCGGATGCCATTCGCGCCAGCCGGGAGCTTCGATATGCGAGCCCATCTCCGTGTTGAGAAACACGACCTTGGCGTAGGGACGCCAGGGACGTCCTAACCACACGCGACTAACTCCGGGGTCGGCAGTGAGGGTGCAGTGATCGAATACATAACCGCTATCCTGCTCCGGGCGGACCTTGCTCTGCGCCGTGATGTAGCCGCCGGAATGAGCGTTGCTGCGGATTTCACAGCGGTCGAAGAAAGCCTTGGAGTCTCCGAAGATGAAATCAACGTTGCCTTCGATGAAACAGTGCGTGAAGTACTGACGCGAGGTCGGGCACTTCTCACCCGCGGCGCAACGTTTGGTCGCAGCGTAGAGGGTATCCTGATTGCCCAGGAGTCGCATATTACGGAAAATTTCGCGATCTCCCGTAACGCTGACTGCCAGCGCCTGCGAGCCTTGCTGCAATTGAGGATGGCGCGCGTTGAAATCGTTCTGGAAGGTTAGATTCTCGGCGATGAAATCGTCGGCCGGGATATTGACGGTAGCCGAGTGAGTCGTACCTCCCGACGTGCCGGCGCTTTTGTCAAACACGATGACGGTCTTACTGGCATCCTCATAGGGACTGCGCAGATGGATGTGCGGCTTGGCGATGGTCAAGACTTCGCGATACGTTCCGGGCGCGATGGAGATGACTGCGCCGGTATCCGGCGCAACGTCGATCGCACGCTGGACTGAATAATAGTCGCCCGTGCCGTCGGCGGCGACATAGAGGACATGGTCGTCTTCCGGAATTTTAACCGCGGCGGAAGGGGCAGTGGTTAGCTTCGGGAACGGAACAAAACGATTCGCGCATGCGCGGGCCGCAGCGGCTGCGTCATCGTGCAGGGACGCGCCGTCAAAATCAGAGTTCGCGGCAGAGATGTATTTCGGCGAGATGCCGCTGATGGTGACGTCGTCGAAGCGGGCGCTGACCTTATGGTCCGCGTCGACGCCTTGCACGGTGACATATCCCGGCGTCACGCTGCGGACATCCTTCAGCAGGATGTTGCGATAGACCGGAATCAGATCGCCGGGGAAGATGGTGTACATGGAGTTGAGGACGATGGGGTTGGCCACATCTTTCATACAGACGTTCTGGTACGAGACATTCTCGACCAGCCCTCCCCGGCTGCGGTCCGATTTGATGCGGATGCCATTGTCGGCGCCCTCCACGGTCAAGCCGGTGACCTGTACATGATCGACACCCCCGGCGGTGCCGCTGCCGATCGACATCCCGTGTCCGTAGTAAAAATGATTGTCGGCAACCGTGATATGGGACGCAGCGCCGGAAGCGCCGGTCTTGATGGCCACGTTATCGTCGCCGGTCGAGATGTAGCAATGGGTGATGGTGACGTTGGTGGAGGAAGAGGGATCAATGCCGTCGGTGTTCCGCGCCATCTTGGGAGTGAGAATGTTAACGGCCCACGCGGTGAACCCGTTGGTCTGCTGGACCGAGACATGGAAGTTAGGCGAATTGCGCAGGGTGATCCGGTAGAGCGTGAAGTTGTCGGAGTGGCTGACGGAGATCAAGCGGGTAACGCTCTGCGACAGGTCCATGACCTTCGCGCGCTTGGCGAGGTCCCACCAGGATTCCTTCTCACCGGTGAGGGTAGCTCCGCCGCGTCCGTCGATGGAGCCATCCCCCATGATGCCGCTACCGGGTGCGTCCGTGACGGTGATGAGCGATTTACATCCACGGCCGCGCTGGCGGGTGACCACGCCGCAGCTTCCAGGCTCCACGTCGTAATCTCGCGGATTCCGAGACGCGAAGACACCGGTATTCGCGTCCACCAGAAGGGTTATGCCAGGTTTGAGCGTTATGGGCCCGGAGAGGAAGATGTGGTTCGCGCCGGAAGACTTCAGTTCGACAGCTTGTCCGGCGATGCAATGATCAATGGCTTCCTGGATACGCGCGGTATCCGGCATTTTTTCGGCCGCGTCCGAAAGCACTCCTTTCGGAGCTGAAAGATGTGCGGAGAGTGTCACGCAAGCCGGCGGGAAACGAGGTTCCGCAACGGTCCGTGTGTCCTGAGCATGAAGGTACGACACGGCAATGAGCCCAAGAGCAAAGCGAAGAGACTGCACGTTGTTGTTTTACCACTTCCGGCGTCTGCTATCCGTTATCCGTTTTCCGTCGTCCGTTAGGGTTGTTCTTTGCGCAGCTTCTCGATGATGCCGGCGATTTCCGGACTGGGCTGGAGGCGCTGAATCACTTCATAGTGGCGGAGGGCGTCAGACTTGCGGCCGGGAGTGTGTTGCAGTGCGACCGCCAGGTTGAATTGAGCTTGAACCAAATCGGGTTTCATGCGGACTGCCGTTTCGAAATGGGCCAGCGCCTCCGGCAGGCGGCCAGGGATATTGCCCAGCGCCATACCCAAATTATTTTCGGCTTCCGGATAGTCCGGCTTAATTCGTAGCGCCGCTTCCAAATAAGGGATGGCTTCCGGGCCTCGATGTACGGTCATCAGATAGCTGCCGAGGTTATACTCCGCCACATAATTGTCTTGCGTCACGTTGATGGCCCGCGAATACAGCGTCTCGCTATTCTGCCAGTACTGAGTCTGAATGCGAGCCGCGGAAGCGCACGCGATACAGGAGGCGGACGCAGCCAGCGCGATTCCCAGTTTGGCGCGGGGCCATTTCTCGATGATCCCGGCTGCGCCCCACGCGAGCATCATCAGAAGACCGACCATGGGGATATACATGTAGCGGTCGGCACGGACCTGCAATCCGGCCTGCACGAACCCGATCACCGGGACGAGCATTCCCAAATACCAGAACCAGCCCACTGCAAGATAGGAACGGGTCCGCCATACCAGCATGACGGCCACCGTAATGGCAAGGAGAAGCGCTGCCGCCGCCGCCGCTGCCCCTGGGGATGGCGAATATTGGTACGGATATAAGACTGCCAGCCGGGTGGGCCAAAACATCTTGCCCAGGTAAACCATATAGGAGATGAGAGCGTTCTCGACGCGCACCGGTAGAGGGACCTTCTGCACGATGCCCATCGACTTTTGCAGCAGAAAAGTGGTGAAGGACGCTGCGATGGAAAGCGCAATCAGCGGTAGCTTCTCCCACAGGACTTTGGGAAATTGGGCGCGGTGAAGCGGCCAGAAGTCCAGCAGCAGGAGGACAAACGGAAAGGTCACCAGCATCGGTTTGGACATGAGGCCGAGTGCGAAGGTCATCGCTACCAGCAGATAGCGGCGGAGGGAGGGAGCCTCGACGTAGCGCACGTAGCAATAGAGAGCCAGGAAACCAAAAAATGCGCTGAGAACATCCTTCCGTTCCGTGATCCAGGCTACCGACTCGACGTGTAGCGGGTGCACCGCGAACATCATCGCGACAAACGCGCTCGGCCAGCGCGCCCTCGTGGCACGCTCCAGCGCCGTGAAGAGCAAGAGGGTCGCCAGCGCGTGAAGCAATAAGTTAACCAGATGGTGCATGCCGCTCTCCTGCTGGAAGAACTGGCAAGCCACCATATGAGAAAGAAGCGTCACGGGGACCCAATAGTCGACCACTTCGGTCGCCGCCCATTTGAGGCTGCCGGCGGTCAGCCCGGCTCGTACATGCGCGTTGGCGGTGACATATACATCGTCGTCGTAGGTGGTGAAATCGAAGCGTCCGACATCGAAGTAAACCAGGAAAATTGCGAGTAGCAGGCCGAGCCGGATCGCAAGGTCGACTAGCGACAAGTTTCCCGGCGCTTTCGACGGCGTGGTTGGAGTTTTGGAGGGTACGACTTTAGCGCGGGTCTTGGACACGGAAGGACTGCTACCAGTTTAACCGCGATAGTTAAAGAGACGGCGCACGGAGAGACGCAAGTCTGTCATCGCAATAAAAGCTTGTTGTACAGATCCACATACGCTAACGCCGACTTGTCCCAGGAGTAATCCGCGGCCATTGCGTTCCTCACTAAACGGGCCCACTGGGTCTTCCTGTGGAAGAGCGCCTCGGCGCGATCGACGGTCGCCAGGAGCGCAGCGGCGTCATACGCTTCGAAGACGAAGCCGTTTCCTTGGCGGGATCTCCGGTAATCGAAGTCCTGCACACTGTCCTTCAATCCACCGGTAGCTCGAACAATTGGGATCGTTCCATATTTGAGACTGTAAAGCTGATTGAGTCCAGACGGCTCGTACAGCGACGGCATGAGAAACACGTCGGAGCCGGCTTCAATACGATGCGCGAGCGCATCATTAAAACCAATCCGCACACGCGCCCGTTCGCGGAATCGATCGGCGATCTCCAGGAAGACTTTTTCGAAATGCGGATCGCCGGTTCCCAGCAAAATAAACTGGATGTCCCGCTGCATCAATTGCTCCATGATCTGTTCGAGCAGATCGAAGCCCTTTTGCGAGACCAGACGAGACACCATGCCGATCAGCATGACGTCCGGCCGCAGTGCCAGTCTGAAACTCCTCTGCAGATCGGTCTTGCATAGCGCTTTGCCCGCAAGATTGTCCGGACTGAAGTTTCGCGGGATGAGAGAATCCGTCGCCGGATTCCAGACGCTATAATCCACGCCGTTGAGAATGCCCGACAAATACCCGGCGCGCTCCTGGAGGAGGCCCTCCAGCCCGCAGCCGTGCTCGGCGGTTTGAATCTCCCGCGCATAAGTCGGACTCACGGTGCTGATAGCGTCCGCACTGGCGAGGCCTGCCTTCAGGAAATTGATCTTGCCGTAGAACTCCAGATAACGGTCGCTGAAGAGCCGCGAGTCCAGATTCAGGGCGGGCCAGTCGGAAGCCGGGAACAAGCCCTGATACGCCTGATTGTGAACCGTAAAGACGGTACCGGAGTTGAAGAGGCGCGGATATAACTCCGGCTGCGCTTTGAGGAAGGTATTCACCAGCGCCGATTGCCAGTCATGCGAATGCAGAATGTCGAACGGACCCAATTGGGAAAGCAACTGCAGCGCGGCTCGCGCGAAAAAGACAAAGCGCTCGGCGTTGTCAGGATAATCGCCCGCGGCCGTTCCGTAGAGAGAGTCGCGATCGAAATAGCGGTCCGCGCGAACGAAGTAGACGGGAATGCCGCTACCCAGTTCCCCCTTGGAAATCGCAGCCGATTCCTCCGCCCGTCCGACAGGAACTTCGAACCGCAAGCCGGTATCGCTGACGGACGCGGTGTTGCGCAGAACCTGGCGGTATGCCGGCATCACCAGCGTGACATGATGTCCCAGGAGATCGAGAGCCTTGGCCAGCGATCCCACCATATCGGCAAGGCCGCCGGTCTTGGCGAACGGCACGATCTCCGGACAGATCATGGCGATGCGCAGACGGCTCGGACTTCCGAACGGCCGTGCGAACGACAGGCGGCGCGGGCGCGTCGACGGAAGGCGCTTTGCGATACTCGGATGCCACGGCAAGCTGCGGGAAGATGTTGTCCTGGGTCTCAATCCGCGCGAGCCAATCCTCGTCGATGGGGCCGTGCTCGATTTGGCGCGCCAGTTCCCGAAAGCGCAGCAGATGGTTTTTGGTGCGCCCAGCCGCGTACTGCACCATGGCGCCGTTGTGGATCATGAATGCCCAGTCGCTGGCCTGGGCGAGCAGCAGTTCACGCGCCGCCTGGTCGATGGCACGATTCATTAGCGGCGCGGCCTGCGGGGAGGGGACCTGCAAGGCCGCGAGACGCTCCATCGTCTCAGCGGCGGCGTGCAGGTGCGGATAGATCCAATCGTTCTGGCTATTGAGCCAGACATCGCTGAACCCATTGTGTCCCCAACTGGACTGGGAAGGCTGTCCGGTCTGGTTTTCCGGATACTCGTTCAGATACTCGGACAGCGTGATCAACTTAACGGCATTCCCGCCGGACGCAGCTTTACGAATCAGGTAGTCGAGCCAGAGGGGACCTTCCCACCACCAATGGCCAAATAATTCGGCGTCATAGGGCGCGAGGATGAGAGGCTTCCGGTCCATAGCGGTGGAGAGGAATTCGATCTGTTTGGTCCGCTCGGCAAGGTAATGACCGGCGTGTTGTTCGGCTTTGATCCCGGCCCATTCGGGAACGTATGGCTCTTTCTGCCGATCCGGGCCGGTGATCCGGTAGTACTTCATGCCCGTATCGACTCGAATTCCATCGGGATGGATATAGTCTCGAATGGTATCCAGATCGAGATCGAAGCCGATGTCCCGATAGAATTCCCGGTAATCGAAATCGCCGGGATAGCCTTCCACGGAACTCCACACCTGTTTGGAGGAATCCGGATCGCGTCCGAAGGCGGCTACGCCGGAAGGACACCGCAAAGGGGCATAGACGCCATACTTGGGCCGCACGGTGGCATGCGTGATGCCGTGGGTTTCAAGGATGGTATAGCGGATGCCGAAGTCGGCCAGGATGCGATCGACACCCGGGTAGAAGCCGCATTCGGGCAGCCAGAATCCCTTGGGCGCGCGCCCGAAAAGCTGCGTATAGAGTTCCACTCCGATGCGAATCTGAGCGCGCACCGCAGATTCGTTGAGTGCGTGCAGCGGCAGGTACGCGTGCGTCGCGGCACAGGCGATCACCTCGACTTTACCGAGATCCTGAAAGCGTTTAAACGCGTTCACCAGGTTGCCGCCGTACCAGTCGACATAGGCGCGCCGCACCTGCAGAAAGAGCTTCTCGTACATGCAGGCGAGAGTTTGGAACTGAGGCTGGTCGCGGGTGCGGATGATTTCCCGGCGAGCGAGTTCGATCGACTTATCGAGCCGCGCAAGATAGCGCTCCCGCAGAAGAGGGTCGAGGAGCATGGTCGCGAGCGTGGGGGTGAGCGAAAAAGTCAGACGGAAATCGATGCCGTCTTCGACGAGGCCTTCGAGCGCCATGAACAGCCGCACGTAGGTTTCGGTGATGGCTTCGAATAACCAGCTCTCCTCGAGCGCCACTTCATGTTCGGGATGGCGAACGAAGGGAAGGTGCGCGTGCAGCACCAGGGCGAGGTAGCCCGTGGCTACGCCATCCGGATTACTTGCCAAGAGGCTCCCACCTGGAGGAGATACCTGGCGTGAAGCGTTCCTCGCTTAGCTGGGTGAGGTCAACTTCCTGGTAGCTGCTCCAGGGCGCGGGCATCGGCGTGTCGAGTTGGGATGGCTCGCCCGGAATTTCCTGCGTCTCATCGAAGGGCACGAGCTGGTCCAGCGGTTCATGGACGGGAGGAGCGATCTCGATTGGCGCGGGCGCAACCTCTTCAGCAATGGGGCTGCCAACGATTTCGTCTGACGGTTGCGGGGGCGAGGCGTCGATGGCACCGTTGGGCGGGGGCGCGTTCTCCTCCACAATTTCGATCGGGCCGGCGGCACGCGGCCAGGCGGGCGGTGTGCGAACCGCATTCGATCGAGCCAAGGGGATGAAGGTCCCATCTTCGATTTCCCAGCCGAGGTCAGCGTAGTATGTTTTGTCGGGACTCCAGAGATTCACATACCATCTGGAAACCGCGAGATTGACGGCGATGTCGAAGGGGCGGCTTTGGAGCGTTTCGTCATCGAGGGACGGCGATTCGTAGAACCGCAAGATGGCGCGCGCTCCGGCAGCAGGCGGAACGGGCACGCCGACATCCCAATAAACGTGCATGAGGAAGGGATCGACTGGGAGCAGGACCAGTCTGTCCTTACCGTAGGAGGCGGGCAGATCGCCAAGCTCAAGCGGTGACGCTGTCTTGGTCGAATCAGCCTCGGGCGAATCAGGCCGCCGATCGGACTCGGTTCCTGTCATGAAGTGGCGTGGTCTTCTTTCTGCCGGCTGAGGCGCAATCCTTTTCGGAAGCACTGTGGCGAGTGCTGCCGCACTGGCTGCAAGATATCATATCCCGTTCGTCGGCAGACGCGGACGACAACGGACGAGCAATCGGACGAGCAATCGGCAGGTTTAATTTTCCGAAGGTTTTTCGGCGCGCTCGATGACAAAGATCTCGACGGGGCCCTTCTGCGATTCGAGCTTGAGACCGAGTTGTTCCTGCAACGCAGTGAAAATCGAAGGCGCGGAGACGTCGGAGGGAGAGGGCTTTGGCATGTCGGGCGGAAGTTGCATGGCCTGACCTACATCGGGCGTCCAATCCATGCTGATGTCGAATTTGGCCGTCAAGCCAGTCTTGTCGATGATGGTGCGCCCGAGCAGGCGGGAGAGCATGGGAATGATATTTGCGACCGGGACGCTGATCGCCGTCAAATGTTTCGGGCTCATCATCATTTGGCCGCAGGAGAGCTCAGGCGGCTTACCAGGATCGGGCGGAGGCGGAAGCCTGGTTGGGTCGGGCGGGGTGCAAATACCCTCCTTCGCTGCGGTAAGTCCGGGTCCCGGCTTGCCGTCCTTCCTGGCCATCACGAGCGCGTAAACGGGCAGTTCCCTGGTCTCGCGGCGAACGGTGAGCTGGAACCGGTCGGCCAACAGCGATTGGAGCATCAGCCAAATTTCTGATCTTTTGGGTTTCGTCTCGGGCTTCGCGATGATGTCGTAATGCAGCGAATCCAGCCAGGGAGGCCCGCCGGAGATCTGGAAGGGCTGAATGCGATAGGCCATCACGATCAACTCTTTCAGGGTCATGTTGGTGACTCGAATTCCTCCGCCGGGGCCGGGAAGGATGAACATCCCGCGCTGGTCAGGCGCGGCCGGTTTGATGGACGCAACTTCGAATTCAGGGCGAGCATCCGTTTGCCCCATCGCGCCGCAGTTCAGCATGGCCAGCAAACCTGCCACTGCGTAGAATGGGGTCTTCATGAGCGACGGTCCTTCGCCATCACGATAGCAGTTTCAAGATGCCGGTTGGGAGCCCCGGGGCGGTCCGGGCGGGCCGCCCACAAGAGCTATGAAGTGATCGCCGTGATTTTCCTGGCTTTTAATTCAGCCAGCAGTTTCTCCACCTCATCGTGCCTTTCGAGCGAGGCGAGGCGGCTCTCGACATCGTCCTCCACCACGCTGTGCAGGGCTTCGCCGTACGCTTCGTTGTGCCGGACCTTCTCTTCCATGCGATCGAACGTCGTTGAGTTAGACATGGCTCCCGGATTTATCTGGGCGTCCGCGGCCGTCGTAATTACGCGGGCCCGACGCTGGCGCGCCACCAGGACTTCGGCCTTGCCCCTGGTTTCGGCAAGTTTGGTCTGGAGCTTAGAGAAAGCTGACTTCAGATTTTCGACTTGTACCTTCTGGTCCGCGATCTGTTCGTCAAAGGCACTGGTCATCTTGCGGCTACTGATCGCGCGTTCGATGGCGGCGCGCGCCAGACCCTCATCTTCCCGTGCCAATGCCAAGTCCGCTTTTCGCATCCACGCCGACTCCTTCTCGGCGTCCTCGGTGCGCTTGCGCTCCAGCACGTGCAGGTCGGCGACGGCAATCGCCACTTGAGTCTTAACCTGCATCAGCTGGTTTTCCATATCGAGAATGACCTGTTTGATCATCTTGGCGGGATCTTCCGCGCGGTCGATCAGGTCGTTGAGATTGGCCCGCAACAGAGTGCTGACCCGTTCCATGAGTGCCATTGTGATCTCCTTTAAATCCTGGGCGTTTTATTCGCCTGTCGCGACTTTGGCCTTTTTGTTCGCTTCCGGGTCCGGCTTGCCTTCGCCGATAGCCCGAACCTTTCCAAATAACTCAGACATCTGCATGCCCGACAGCGTCTCGAACAGCGCCGGTATCTGCGCTGCCATCTTGGTGATATCGCCGGTAATCTTATTCATTCCGGCCGCATCGCCGTTGCCGGTAGAAACGATAGTGATCTTGTCGACATTGGCCAGAGGCGCAGCCAGCGCGCGTACGATTTCCGGAAGGCCGGTGATCAGCTTGTCGACCACCGCGGCCTGGTTCCACTCCTGGTAAGCCTCGGCTTTGACATTCATGGCACGCGCTTCGGCGTCACCTTTCTTGAATGTGATCTCGGCTTCTGCTTCACCCTGCGTACGGATGGCGTTGGCCCGTCCTTCCGATTCCAGGGTGAGCTTGTCCTTCTCGGCCTCGGCCAGCGAATTGATCCGTTTGCGTTCGATTTCGGCGGGCTTCAGGACAGTGGCGATCAGTTCGCGTTCGCGGCGCAGGATCTCGGCGTCCTGCACCTTGATCTGCTGCTCCTTCTCGATCTGCTGAATCTTGATGGCTTCGGCCGTGACCTGCTGCTTCATTATGTTTTCCTGGATCTCGTAGGCCTTGTCCGCAATGGCTTTCTGGCGGTTGACGGTTTCCAGGTAGCTGGCTTTCTTGATTTCCAGATCGCGCTGGGATTCCGCCTGTTTGGCCTGCGAAAGCGTTTCCGCCAGCACGCGTTCCTGGTCGGCCTGTGCCCGGGCGATGGCCGCGGCTCGCGACGCGTCGGCGCGCCGGATAGCGGTGTCCCGCTCGGCTTCCGCAGTCGCGACATCGGCATCGCGCTTGATGCGTGCGACGTCGGGCTTACCCATATTGGTGATGTATTCGTTCTTGTCACGGACTTCCCTCAGGGTGAAGGAAATGACCATGAGGCCCATTTTGTTGAGGTCGTCGGCGCAGGTGGAGCGCATCCGTTCGCCGATCATTTCGGGCTCTTTGACGATCTGTTCGACGCTAAGCTGGCCGATGATTCCGCGCAGGTGGCCTTCCATCACCAGGCGGATCAGTGCGAGACGGTCGGCATCCGTTTTGGTCAGAAACTGCTCTGCCGCGGTCTGGATGGACTCGGGATCCGACTTCACTTTGATTTGCGCGACGGCTTCCACGTTAACAGCGACGCCCTGGTTGGTATACAGATCCTGCTGCGGAGCGACGTCGAACGACATCAGCTCCAACGAAAGTGACTTGCAGGTCTCCACCAGGGGAAAGATAACGGTTCCGCGGCCCTTGATGACGCGCGTGCCACGGAAACCGTAAACGAGCAGCGCCTCATGTGGCCCGGCTTTCCGAAACAGCCGGGCAAACATGCTCACGATAAACAGCGTGCCCAATAGAACCGCCAAGGTAATGGCGGCGATTAATCCGATGTCCATATACTCTCCCTTGTGTGACAGACTTCCGTCTGTCAGTCATATCTCACTGCATCCAAGCGGCATCACGACGCGGCCAGTTCGTCGAAGCCGCGAACGTAGGCAATGCCTTTTTCATAACGCGTCACAATCACTTCAGTTCCCTTGGGGATGGGCCGCCCGTCTTCGCTGCGCACCGGCGCGGCGCATCGCTGTCCCTGTTGCGAGTACGTCATCTCGCCCGTGCCCCCTCCTTCGCGGACGGTGCAGGTGACGCGGCCCAGCACGCCGATCATGTCGTAGTCCGCGGGATCCAGCGGCAAGTCATTGCGCATCAGGACGCGCGCGATAAACCAGAACACCATCGACGCGCCGACGAAGCCGAGCAGGCCGGAAATCAGCAGCGCCCAAAGAAACCACCAGGTCTCGAAACGGGTGATGAGGTACCCACCTGCGCCGAACCATAACAGGAACGCGGAGATGGTGCCCATATTGAAAGCACCCCCGGCGGCTCCACTGCCGTGGTGCAGGTGGACGTGAGGGGCATGGAACGTGCCTCCCATAAGGGCCATCAGGCTGAAGCCGCCGCCGATGGCAAAACAGATGAGGTAAAAGTCAAGCCAGGTCACGAGAGGTTCCTTTCGGGGGCTTTCCCATTTCTTTCTCCGGCCGCAGCACCTGCAACAGGCGTTCCGCCAGGCCGGGATTTTCCAGAATCGCGCCGAGCAGCACCAGGCAGCAACGGGAATCGTCATGGCGCGCCAGTTTCACCAACGCGCGGCTAACTTCCCCATCGGTCCTAAAACGTTCCGCGCCATTAATCAGCCAAAGATCGAGACGGTCTTCGAGAGCCGCCGCATCAGAAACCAGTTCGGTATGGTAACCCTCGGGGTCATCCACCAGATAGCCGGGATGGACCTTGAAAAAACGCGCCAATAACATGCGTGTCGCATTGGTAAGGTGCGGACGCGCGCCACTTTCGATCTGCGAAAGATAAGATTGCGAGATGGAGTTCTTCTGTTCCTTAGCGATCGCGCGGACGATCTCCTGCTGGGTCATCTCGCGGCCGAGACCACGGAGGGTACCTTCCACCTCGCGCAAGTATCGAAGCTTTTCACCGAGGCTCATATTGCGATCTGCAATAATCATATTGCAAATTGCAATAGCTGTCAAGACCCTAACACTCGCGCTGTAGCGACAATCGTATTTTGTTGGCGCAGCCCTCAATGGGAGGTGATAATCACGAAATGAGCTCTCTCCAAGATTTCCCGCGCATCACTCCGTTTCTTTGGTTCGACTCGAACGCTGAAGAGGCTGTCGATTTCTATTTGTCGGTGTTCAAGAACTCACGCCGCCTGGGCGAATTGCGGCCTGACCCGGACGGCCCCGTTGTGACCATCGCTTTCGAGCTCGATGGGCAGCAGTTCACCGCGCTCAACGGCGGCCCCTCGTTTCATTTCACTGAAGCAGTCTCCTTCGTGGTGCGGTGCGACACTCAGGAGGAAGTGGATGAATATTGGTCGAAGCTTTTGGACGGAGGCCGCGAGGCGCAATGCGGCTGGCTAAAAGACAAGTTCGGCCTGTCCTGGCAGATCGTTCCGGGGCGCTTACCCGACCTCGTCAAGCATCCAAAAGCTATGCAGGCGATGCTTCAGATGAAGAAGCTGGACATCGCCGAACTCGAACGCGCCGCGCAATCGTGACTCGTTATTTTCTGAGTTCCGCGGGAAGCGGGAGGGTGACACGACAGGTAGCCGCCCACTCGCTACCGCGCTGCAAAGACGCAATGAAACCGGCGCTGTTCATGGCGGCGGCATCGTGCCCGAGCGCGGTGACGAAGACGCGTCCGGAGCCATAGTTCACCGTCCATACCATGGGTTGATCGAGTCCCGCGCCAGGGATGGGCTGGCTGGATTTGCCGTTGTACAGTTGGTGATCATCCCAGGCGGTGGCGAGCACATGGTAAGCCGCAGTGGGCTGCCATTTCAGATTGGCGTAGAGTTCGTCGCTTGACTGCGGAAACGAGACTTTCATGCCGCGCGTGATCGGGTCGTTGGGATCGGCGATGGTAACGGTATAGTCGTGTCGCGCCGAGTGATGGCCGTTATTGGGACGCCAGTTGGCGGCGCACATCTTTTCGAACTCGTCCCAACCCTCGAAAGCGGCCAGGGAGAAATGGTAGACGACCAGGCCTTTTCCCGAGCGAACGAAATTGAGGAGAGCCGTATCGGCGCGCTCGCCCCACCGTAGCTCCGGCTTCTTTTTCTCGTAATAATTGAGGATGACGAGATCATACGGCGCGAGCGTCTCCGGACCTGCGCCGCGGAATTCCTCTGTCACCCGAACTTCGAAACGTCCCGTATCTTCGAGGATTTTGCGCAGTACGGGGGTGGTGCCGCGCCAATCATGGCCATTCTGGCCGGTGATGATGAGGGTTTGAATCTTGGCAGCTTGAGGAGTGGACTGCTGCGCGAAAGCAGGCGCGGCAACCAGGAAGAAAAGCAGGAACTTCTTCACGCCGCGATTATATAGGAGCGTCGACAGGAGGGTTGCGAGGTGTTACCGCAGCTTTTCTTTCAACCAGTCGACGACCTTCTGTTTGTAGCCCTGCCACTCGGGATGGTCCTCCCACTTCATGAGCCAGTGCGGGGCGCCTTTCAGTACAAAGATTTCGCACGAACTGCCGGCGGCTTTCATGCGGTCGCACAGTTCTTCCGATTGAGGGAAGCCAACCGTCTGGTCGCCAGTTCCCGCGATCACCAGGAACGGCGGCATTCCGGCGTGCAGATAAGTTACCGGGGAAGCATCCCTCAGTAACTTACGAGAAGAGTCATCGAGTTCGGTAACTCCGACAAACTGCATGACGGGTCCAAACGCGGCTTGCATTTTGTGCGGACCTTCCACTAGCGCATCAAAATCCACTGCGGGATAGAAGGGAACTACGGCTTTGATGTCGAGTTGGCTCGCGTAGCGCGCGCCGATGTAAGCGACGATATGTCCACCCGCCGACTCGCCTGAGATTGCGACGCGATTCAGGTCCACCTTGAATTGTTTTGCGTGGGCCTCGACGTATTTGATCGCTAGAACGACATCGTCGATCGCAGCCGGGTATTTGTACCGCGGCGCCAGCCGGTAATTCACGGTGAACCAGACGAATCCTCCCTTGGTGAGGGGTTCGAAGATCGGGTTAAATGTCGTCTCTTTATCTCCGTGCTGCCAGCCTCCGCCGTGCACCAGGATAACGGCGGGAAAAGGGCCAGGGCCATCAGGAACCCAGGCGTCCATGTTCAGACTGACGCCATCCACCTTGGCAAATTCGATATCCTTTTGCATCCCCGCCGAGCCTATCGCGGCAGTCACGACGAACAGCCACAAGAACTTCATCTCTTCCCTTCGCGAATTAGTTTCTGGTACTCTACCCGCGCCTCCGCGATCCGATTCTCCAGCGCTTCTTCCTCCGGGCCGTATTCCTTGATCAAGGCCGGACTTTTCAAGCGCGTCTCAATGAAATCCAGTCGGGCCATGCGCTTGGACGCGATTGCGGACAACTGCTCGCGATCGCGAAAGCTTGCTCCATTGGCGAGAAAATAGATCGGCGAAGTATGCGCCACTGCGCCATTTTCGCAGGTTACGCGAGCGGCAATCCACTGGCTCCCGGACACGACGAGCGGGAAGTCAAGGTCCGAGGGAGAGGAGCGAATGACTTTTCCATCGGCGATCACTTCGAGTAGCTTCGGACGACCGATCTCCGGCGGGGCCCAGGCGTGCGCTTTGATGTGGATCTTGCGCGAGCCGCGGAGAGCGGCCATTCTCTTCGACATCTTTCATAAGTATCACAGGGCTTTGTGGGGTGAGGCGTGGGAAGTCTGACAGTACGGACTGAAGAGTCTGTGTTACGGGTGCTAGGCTGCGCTAAGTGGCGTCGAGAACCCAAGAAGAATTTGACTCATGGACCCGGCCAGCATAAGATGGACCGAAGCCAAAAGGAGAATTTATGAAATTATTGTTCGCATCGACGGCAATCCTGATCGCTGCGGTAGTTGTCGCATGGTCCGCCGGATCATCGGCCGCCACGTTCGTCGGCCACGACAAAGTGGCGGCTGCGCTGGCGAAGGGGGGCCCGCTTGTCACTGCCTCCGACCTCTTGGTGCAAGGCTCCCACCGCACCGGGCCCGGACACGTCGAACTGCATGAAAAAGAAACCGACGTCTTCTACGTCACCGAAGGCGCAGCCACTTTCATTACCGGCGGAACGATGGTGGGGGGCAAGAAGACCACTCCCGGCCAGATGGCGGGAACGGATATCCAGGGCGGGGAAACTCACCAACTAACGAAGGGCGACGTCATCGTCATTCCCGCCGGGATGCCTCACTGGTTTAAGGCAGTACCTCAGTCGATCAGCTATTTCGTGGTGAAAGTCGTGAAGCAGTAGTTTACATGACAGCTAAGCCCACGGAGCGACTCGTCTCGCTGGATGCTTTTCGCGGCGCGACCATGGCGTTGATGGTCCTGGTGAATAATCCGGGTGACGGAAGCCATAGTTACTGGCCGCTCGAACACGCCGCATGGAACGGCTGGACTCCGACCGACTTCGTCTTTCCATCCTTCATGTGGATCGTGGGCGTAGCCATGACTCTCTCTTTTGCCAAACGACTCGCGCAAGGAGTGTCACGCGCCCAACTCTTCTCCCAGGCATTCCGGCGAGCGCTGATCATTTACGGGCTCGGATTGCTGGTGTACGTCTATCCCAATTTCAGCTTCTCCACCCAGAGGCTAATGGGAGTTCTGCAGCGCATCGCGATCTGCTACCTTATCGCGGCGGCAATTTATCTGACAACAAGTCTCCGCGGCCAGATCCTCTGGATCATTTCTTTGCTGGCCGCCTATTGGCTGATGATGAAGCTCATTCCTGTCCCGGGCTATGGGCCGGGACACCTGGACGTAGAAGGTAACTTAGCCCACTACGTCGACAGAATCGTCCTCGGATCGCACAACTACCGCCAGACCAAGACATGGGACCCGGAGGGCATCGTCAGCACCATCCCCGCCATTACCACCGTGTTATTCGGCATTCTCGCGGGACACATTCTGCGTCTCGAGCGTTCGCTCGCCGAACGGACGAAATGGCTGCTGCTGGCTGGCACGCTCTTGATCGCGTCCGGGCTGATCTGCAACAATTGGCTGCCGATAAACAAGAAGCTCTGGACCGACTCTTTCGCCCTGTTCATGGCCGGATTGGACTTCGTGATTTTCGCGATGTTCCTCTGGCTGGTGGATGGCCTCGGTTTCCGGCGCGCCGTGAAGCCGTTTGTCATTATCGGCATGAATGCCATAACCGTGTATCTAGCGTCCGAGTTTCTGGATGAAGCCCTGAACGCCACCCATTTCCACCACTGGCTATTCGACCACCTATTCAGTTGGCCCGCGTCTGCTTACAACGCGTCTTTGTTGTATGCCATCGCGTACGTTCTGACGATGTATCTTTTGGCGTGGATCCTGTACCGCCGAAAATGGTTCCTGCGCGTCTGACGGTACAATGTCCACATGCTCAATCGCAGGCAACTTCTCGCCGGGTTCGCCGGTGCGGCTGCAACCGCCGCGGGACAGTCTGGACCACGCTTCCACAAGAGCATTTGTTCCGGCGCTTTTTCAGCGAAGATGACTGTCGCCGAGAAGATCGTGCAAGCCAAGGCTAATGGTTTTGAGGGCATCGAGCTTCGCATGGGCGACGAGATCCCGCTCGATTCCACGGCGGACGATCTCGCACGCCTCGCGGATGCCGCGCGGAAATCCGGCGTCACAGTCGTGAGCCTGTGGGCTTCCAGCCAGCTGTCAAAAGCTCCCTTGAACAGTCCCGATCCGGCGCTGCGCGCACAGGGAGTTGCGGCCATCCGGCAGACGATCGACTTTGCGCAGAAGCTGCACTGCGGAGCCATTCTGCTCTATCCCGGACGAGTGGGCACCGGCGCGAGGTTTGACGTCGGCTACCAGGATACGTGGGATCGATTCACCACCGAACTGAAGAAGGTCGTCCCCGACGCCGGCCGCGCGCAGGTCACCCTGACGATGGAGAACGTGTGGAACAAATTCCTGCTCAGCCCCCTCGAGATGCGCTCGTTCGTCGACCAGTTTCACAGCCCGTGGATGGCAAGCCATTTCGATATGGGGAACGTAATGCAGTTCGGCTATCCGCAGGATTGGATACTAACGCTGGGATCTCGAATCAAACGTATCCACGTGAAGGACTACAAACTTTCCGCGAAGGCTGAACAAGGACGTTTCGTCCCGCTGTTCGAAGGCGATGTCGATTTCAAGGGCGTCATGCAAGCTCTGGTGGCAGTCAATTATCGCGGCTTCCTATCGCCGGAATACGGCTACAAAGACGAGCCGGATTATGTCAAGACGTTGTCGGAGAAGCTGGATCGCATCTTGGCGATGGCCTGACGGATGGATGCTCGACCCATCCTCCTGGAGGTTGCGCGGGCGCTGCGCGAAAAGGGATTGGAAGTGGTGCTGATCGGCAACTCCGCCGCAGCGGTTCAAGGCGCTCCAGTGACCACTCTCGATATCGACTTCATGATGCGGAGGACGCCGGCGAATATCGCCAGGCTCAAGCGCGTGGCTGAGGCGCTAGGAGCCGTAGTGTTCACGCCGTTCTATCCGGTTTCCGGGCTCTTTCGTGTGATGCGCGATTGCGACGCTTTGCAACTCGATTTCATGACGGTAATCCACGGAGTCCGTTCGTTCAATAGTCTCTTTAGCCGTGCGGTTGAAATGGACCTGGGAGGCGAAAAAATTTTGGTAGCGGGCCTGGTTGATATCATCAACAGTAAGCGGGCGGCTGACCGCCCGCAGGATCGCGCGGTACTCAATGTCCTCGAAGCCACTCTCAAACAAAAGCAAGAAGAGGCCCAACCGGGCAGAGATTCTGGAGGCTCTCAAAAAGGAAAGTGAACTCGCCCTGGAAGACCAGATCCGCAGGCTGCTAGCCAAGCCTCCGAGCGAGCGAACTCACTTCCTGCGACGCAAGCTCGGGGTGACCGGATCCTGTCTGTAGGCAGCCTGCGTGGCCAATTATTATTGGCTAAGTTCATGGCAGATGGTGCAGGTCACCGGCGCATGGCTCGCCTGATGGCAGTCGACGCATGCCTTCATCTTCATCGGCAACACCTGAACGATCGGATCCTGCTTCCACACATCGCCATGACAGAACGCACACGCGATGCCTTTGGCAACGTGCCGGCTGTGGCGGAAAAAGACGAAGTCGGGTAAGCGATAGACGGGCGAGGGCGGCAAAATTACCTTATTCTGCGGGACCTCGCGATGGCACGGCAAACACGACTTGCCGGTCGGAAATCCGGCGCGATCGC
The DNA here is from genome assembly GCA_963777595.1 of Terriglobia bacterium. Classification (GTDB taxonomy): domain Bacteria; phylum Acidobacteriota; class Terriglobia; order Bryobacterales; family Bryobacteraceae; genus CAVVFX01. The sequence goes on along the minus strand of CAVZRE010000010.1, from coordinate 139,593 downwards.
CGGTGGCTGCGTTCTGGTGGCAGCGCGAGCACTGAAACTCCGCGGCTTCATGCGTGGCATGGCTAAACACCTGGTCGGTCCGAGCCTCTGCAGGTTCTGTCTTCACTCGATCCCGCTCAGGTTCGCGCGAGATCTCCTTCGAGCTGGAAATCAGCGGAGGGGAAACCGTACCAGACGGGAGTGCGAATGCTATAAGCGAGTCAGAATAAGTGCTGTTGTACTTATTCCCGCCGCCTGCCGCAATGACCACAAACTGACGTCCGCTCTTGCGTCCACGAAATGTCATGGGGGTGGCATGCGCGCTTGCGGGAAGCTTCGTGGCCCACAATTCCTTTCCAGTATCTTTGTCAAACGCGCGGAAGCGGCTGTCATTCGTCGCGCCGATGAACACGAGACCACCGCCGGTTACCAGCGAGCCGCCGATGTTGGGCGCGCCGGTTGGGGGCAAACCCTTTTCGATAAGCTTGTCGACCACCCCGAGCACAGACCGCCAGCGAAAGTTGCCTTCATCTAAATTGATCGCAGTGAGAAATCCCCAGGGCGGTTTCTGGCAAGGAATCAAATCCGGATCCCAGAAGCGGGAATTGGGCGAGCCCAATCCTTTTGGGCGGTAAGGGATCTTGGAATCCTCCGGCCGTTTCACCATCTGCGTAATGATGCCCACATCCATCGAGTTCACATATAACGTGTGCGTCTCCGGATCGAACGATGCTCCGCCCCAATTCGCGCCGCCGTTGGTTCCGGGAAACACTACAGTCGGTTTGAACCCGATAGGAGTAAAGATGGAGCCGAACACCGCACCCTCCACCAGTTTGCTGCAATAAGCGCGCGTTTCAGGACGAACATTACCCAATTCATCGGCGCTGATGGTTTGCCGGGCATACGGCGGCGGTTTCACCGGGCGCGGCTGTGTGGGCCAGGCGCTCTCGCCGGGAATCTCGCTTGCCGGTACCTTTACTTCTTCAATGGGAAACACCGGCTCACCCGTCACCCGGTCGAATACAAAAGTGAATCCCGTCTTTGTAACCTGCGCCACGGCGTCGATCATTTTGCCGTTCTTGCGCACCTCAACCAATACCGGCTGCGCCGGCAAATCATAGTCCCAAAGATTGTGGTGTACGGTTTGAAAATGCCAGAGTCGCTTGCCGGTCGCCGCATCGACTGCAACCAGTGAATCGCCAAACAAGCCCGCACCGCGGCGATCACCACCGTAAAAATCGGTGGCCGGAGAGGTCAACGGAATGAACAGGATTCCGCGCCGCAGATCGATCGACATCGGCGGCCACGCATTGGCCCCTCCGCGATGTTCCCACGACCCTGGCGCCCAAGTTTCGTTGCCCGCCTCTCCCGCGCGCGCGATCGTATGAAACGTCCACATCAGCTTGCCGGTATGGGTGTCGTACGCCCGTACGTCGCCCGATGGGCCGAGCGGTTCACCGTCGGGCACCAGCGAGCCGCAGATCACCAGATTCTTGTAAATGACGGGGCCGGACGTCATGCCCATCTTAGCTTTCGGAAAACTGTCCGCTACGCCTTTGCGCAGGTCGATCCAACCTCCCGAGCCAAAGGAATCGTCCAGCTTGCCATTCTCCGCGTAGAGCGAAAACAAGCGCCCGTCGATCGTCCCCAGGAACACGCGGTGCTTGTTCCCTTCGTGCCAATAAGCTGCGCCGCGATTGATAAACAGGTTCGTCGATTCGGTCAGATCGAGCCGCGGATCGAAGCTCCAGAGTTCTTTACCCGTTTCAGGATCGAGGGCCAACACACGCGAGAAAGGCGTGGTGACATACATCACGCCATCGATCACCAGGGGAGTGGACTCGAAAGCTGAACGTGTCGGCCACTTCGTGCCGTCGCTTACGTCGTTGGTATGGAAAATCCACGCCGGACGCAGCGTCCTCACGTTGTCGCGGTTAATATCCTTCATGGATGAATACTTCGAACCCCCGGCATCGCCGGCGTACCACTGCCACTCCTGCGCAACCACGTTGCTTGCAGAGGTGAAGGAAAGCAGGAAGAGGGCCTCCAGGCGTCGCGACCGCATGGATTAACAATATCTCAGAAACGAAATATCTCGCCGGGCGCCATACGCCCGCGCCGGGTCCGTTTTACTTCAGCCGGGCCGGCCGCGCGAACCTCACGGCCGTACGGTTAGTCAGGACGGCGGGGGCGCGATAATCAAACATGCCCGTTCGCGATGAATACCCTCGTCCGCTGCCATGGGCGGAACACAGAGCGGCCATTCGCCACGCGTGGGCGATACCCTTGCACCGGTGCGATTGGACGCTGGGATTACTGGCCCACTACTTGAGCCGCTGGGCGCTGCTCGAAGTTCTGAAGTACCTCGGCACGTTTTCCGTTTTGATCGCCGTGATTTTTTATTTCGCGGAGTCGGGCGATCGTAAGAAGCAGAAACACTATCAGGCCTGGCAGGTAATCAATACGGCGCAGGGCAAGGGAGGCAGCGGCGGAAGGGTGGAAGCCCTGCAGGAGCTCAACGATGATCATGAGTCGCTCGTTGGGGTGAATGCGTCAGGGGCTGCACTACAGGGCCTGCGTCTGAAAAAGGCTAACCTGCTGAGATGCAACTTCGAGGGCGCCGACTTGCGCGACAGCGTCATGGCTTCGACCAACCTCCAGTTCGCCAGCCTGAGTTCCGCCAACTTTCGTAACAGCGATCTGCGGCGGGCGAACCTGCGGAATGCCGACCTGAGCGATGCCGACTTGAACGGCGCCCACCTGGGTGGCGCAGATCTCGCGGGCGCGGATTTTACGAACTCAGATCTTCGGTTCGCGGACTTGGCGGATACCCGCTGGGAAGAGATCAAAGCGATCGACGCGGCCAATATCTACGGGGTTCGCAACGCCCCCAAGGGCTTCATCGACTGGGCCCTTCGACACAAGGCAGTTTCGGAAAAAGGTACCGACTGAAGCTGCAAGTAACTACCGGCCGCATGCTCTTGGCATCGCGCGGCGGCCTCTGCTACCCTTCGTCTAGGCAAGCCACGTGAAGCGGATCTGTTGTCTGATTGCCGTGATGCCGGTGCTCGCGAACTGGCTGTGCGCCGATTGGAAGATCGTCACGAAAACCGGTTCGAAGACCGTGACCGAATTCTTCAAGGGCGAGTTGATGCGAACCGATTCCTCTCCCGTATATTCCACTGTTCTGGATTTCGGCCATCGGAGACAGGTCACCTGGCGTAGCGATCTGCGGCAATATACGGTTCTGGAGTGGCCTCCCCAGCGCGCGAAAAACTCATCGAGCTCACCGGAAATCGTCATTGAACAAACCACCACCGATACGGGCGACCGGAAACAGTTCTTCGGCCGCACAGCGCGCCATCTGATTAGCCGGACGAGACGCAGCGACGGCCCGGAAAGTGTCATCGAGGGGTGGTACGTGGAGGCGCCCGGGCTGCCCGACCCCAAGCTCGGAGGTCCTAGTGCGGTCACGATCTTGACCACTTCACGGCCCGGCGAGAAACCCGCGGAACCAAAAATCCAACTGAGACAGACCGGCCCCAAGCCTCAGGGACTTGCGGTATGGCAGAGAACAACCTCTTCGATCGTTCTGCCCGGCGGCTCACTTCATAACTTTGACAGCGTCAGGGAAGTCATCGATCTGGTAGAAAGCCCGCTGCCGGATAAACTTTTTCATCCGCCTGACGGATACCGGCGCGTAGAGAAATTCTCCGATTTTTTCCGGTAAACCGAAACGCCGGGGCGCGATCCACGCGTTGCCCGGTTACGGTTGGAATTCACTTACGGAGGCGCGCGCATCAGGAGACGTTGTGATAGGTTTACAGTAGGAAATTTATGTCCCCCATTTTTGATCGGCGCCAACTCCTGCGGGGCGCTGCCATCACTACCACCGCAGCCAGTTATTCCCGCATCCTCGGCGCGAATAACAAGATGAATCTGGGCCTGATCGGCGCCGGAGAACGCGGCCAGCATGATATGTCCCAATTCCAGTTGAACAAGGACGTGGAAGTCGTCGCGGTCTGCGACGTTTATGCGGACAAGATCGACCAGGTGAAGTCGAAAGCCGCCCCCAACGCCAAGCCCTTTAAGGACCACCGGAAACTGGTCGAGTTAAAGGAGGTAGACATGTGCCTGGTCGCGACTCCGGACCACTGGCATTCGCGCTGCGCTATCGACGCCCTCAATGCGGGGAAGGACGTCTACTGCGAGAAGCCGCTGACACTCAAGATCGAAGAAGGACCGCTGGTGGTGAAAGCTGCCCGCGTGAACGATCGAATCTGTCAGGTCGGCATGCAGCAGCGTTCGGGCAAACACTACCTGCAGGCTAAGGCTGAGTATTTCGACACGAACAAACTCGGTAAGATCACGCTCGCGCGTACCTGGTGGCATGGCAACAGTTATCACCTCCGCAAAGCGCCGGCTTCGCTCCAGACGCAACCTTCCAATCTCGATTGGGCTCACTTTCTGGGACCGCTGAAATGGCGCGACTACGATCCGCAGCAATACTACAACTGGCGTGCTTATCTCGATTTCGGTGGAGGCCAGGTCACCGATCTCTTCACTCACTGGATTGACGTGGTCCACATGTTCATGGGTCACGAGATTCCGGCAGCGGCCTCGGCGGCGGGCGGAGTCTACAACTACAAGGACGGCCGCACGGCCCCGGACACCATCAACGTGCTGCTCGAATATCCGCAGGAGTATACCGCGACGTTCGAAGCCACCCTGGCCCCCGGAGTTACCGGCGCGGCGATCGAAATGTGCGGCACCGAAGGGCGTCTCTGGATCGACCGGAGCCGCTTCGAATATTACCCCAGAGGGAGCGGTGGGCGCAGGGGTGCGGCACAGGCTGCGGTAACGGTCCCGGCGACCAATTACCCGGGGACCAATGACGGGCTGACCTACGATCACGTGAACAACTTCCTCGAGTGTGTCAAGTCGCGGAAACGTCCCAATGGTGATGTATTGATCGGCCACCGCAGCGCGCAGGCTTCGCACCTCGGTAACATCTCCTACGAACAAAAGCGCCGTATCAATTTCGATACCACGCGCGAAGAGATTCAGCCGCTATAGCAGGAACATGGAAGCGCGAGCGCGTTGATGCCGGTCGACGACTACCTGAAATATTCGTCGAAGCCCAACGCCGAGTCTATTGACGGTGTTTTACGCCCAAAATCGATCCCAACCAAAGCCCATGCCGTCACTGCGCGACGTGTCATGGAGATGTTGAGCTCGCAGGGCGTTGAGGCTTTGGCCGAGATGACTCTTCGGATGAGTCCAACCAAGTTCCTGATCCCGACGTGATTGCGGATCCCGTAATCGAAGATCCTTATCCGACGAAGCCGGTTTTGCTCTGCGTGGAGATTCTCTCTCCCGAAGATCGTCTTGGCGCAACACTCTCGAAATGCGAGGAATACCGTGCCTGGGGCGTGCCCCATTGCTGGGTTATCGACCCCGCGAAACAATCCGCTTGGGAGTATGATGCCCTATGCGATCCGGTGAAAGTTCAATCGAACGGCAGCCTTCACGCAGGCGATCTGGCCGTTCGTCTCACGGACTTGTTCTCGCCGCAGCCGTCGCGCTAAATCTCCACTGCATGCCGTGATACGATCTAGCAATATTTCGATCGGAGTCGCGCGTGCATCTTCCTTCATTGGTCACCCTTTCTCTCTGCTGCGCACTGGCCGCATCGGCGCAATCGTCCACGTCCACTCCGATCGTGATTCCTGCCGCCAAAACCGATGCGGTCATCACGCTGTTGCTACCTGTCGTCCCGCCGAAAGACGCTAAGATTCGCGTCCTGCCGTTAGTCGATTCCAAAGGCGGCGACCTCTCCAGCCAGCCGTCGATCAGCGACGTGACGTTCGCCTCCGCCGCCGTATCGCTTCACCTGAGTCAAATTTATTTCTGGGGAGACGCGAAGCTCCTGGTGCAGGTTTACCCAGGCCCTTTGTACACCTACACGCTGCGCCGGGGACCCTTTCTCGCCTCGAACGATGTGTCTGTCGAAGAAGGCATTCCGTCCCAGTTGTGGCTCTATAATTTTGAAGGCCAGCCGGTTCAGGCGAGGTGGCGCATTGTCTCCGGAGTGGAAGCCGTGTGCGGGGTCGACGCCAACTGGCAGCCGCGCCGCGATTGTAGTTCCGTGAGCCGCTGGTCGGAGACTACGCTCGGACCGGCCCGCAGCGACGCGATCGAATTCGTGCTCCCGGTCTGGTTATTCAATCCCTGGAAGATCTGTGGCGACGATGTTCGCCAAGCCATGCTGGAGCTTCGCTTTGGTACCGCCGGAGATGCTCCGCTCTTCCGCACGAAATTAAAGCTGCACCTCGACCACGGACCTGGCCTGTGGCTCAACGCCTGGCTCCCCAGCGCATCTGCGGGGGCCCTGAACCTTCTCACCGTAACCTTCTGGATCACGCTGGGCGCAGTACTCCTCATGCTGGCCCAGGTGATGCTGCCCAACTTTCGAAAATGCCTCCGCATGGAAGGGCAGCTCGAGAGCCTGCAGGAGCGCCTCCGCGCTATCGGGACGGGGGTCGGCACGCGCTTATACACGCGCTGTGATCAGGAACTATCTAGCGTGCGAGTGGGTCTGGCGATGAACCAGACCGACACCAAGCCTAAATTCCGGGCCTGGGACCGGTGGGCTCTTTCCGGCAACTCAGCCGAAGTGGCCCGGCTGGAAAGCGTGTTGCCGAAAATAGAATCCCGGATTTTCCTCACCGAACAGTTAAACGAACGTCAGGCTGCGGCCATTGATTCCGGCGTCATGCCCCCAAGCTTCTGCTGGAACCGCGTCAAGGAACTGCTCAACGTGCAGGAGATCCTCTCGCGGCAATTCGTTACGGACCTCGACGAGAAAAGCGCTACGGCGGCCCTCGACCGCCTGGCGGATGACGCAGCCTCGCTGAAAGACTTCGCGGCGGACCTGGAGAAGCGCATTGCAGGGCTTCGCCGCCAGTTTGAAGCCGAACCGTGGAAATCGAGTCAACCACAGATTCTCACGGGCTTCAAAGATTGCGCCGAACTACTTAAGTCGGCTCCTCCTGCCGATCCCAACGTGGCATGGACCATCGATGAACTCGTCACCCGTGACCTGGCCGCGGTGCGGCTGGAGATAATTCATCAGATGATCGCTCTTGGGGTTATGGTCGACGCAACTACGCAGGCAGCCCTACTGAAGAAACTACAGTCTACCGATCCGGTAACCCTCAATGACGCCCGCGTCGATCTTTTGAAGCTCGCGCAAGGCGTTTCCGTTTCCGATATCGAGCAGGCTCTCACGTCCGGCAAATGGGATGCTTTCTACGAGCCTGCGACCGTCACCGACCAGGACGTGCTTCGCTGCAGTTTCATCTTTCGTAACCGGGACTACAATCGCCGCGCTGCCAGGGATAGCTTCCAGTGTTCGTGGCAAGTCTGCACTAAAGACACCGATGGCAATGAAGAGGAGAACTGGGAGAACGGTTGGGAAATTCAATTCATTCCGCGGCGCGGAAGCGTGAAGGTTACCCCCGTGGTGCAGGACTCGAACGGCATCGAGATCGAGATTCGAAAAAGCAAGAAAGACCAAGGCGTGGACGAGTTCGACGTGGGTCCTCCTCGTTCGAATACCTGGCGCTCGCGCCTCTTACGAGGCCTTCTCGACGCATCCCTGACGGCAATGGTTCCGGTGATCACCGTGATCGTCACGCAGTTGAACACCAATGCCAGCCTGCCCATCAAAGACCTGGTCCTGCTCGGATTTACGTCCCAGGCGATTCGCGCTGCCGTGATACCGGACCCGATCGCGGCTACGCCTCCCGCGAAAACCGCCGCGCCCACAACCAGCGGCTAATCTACTCGTCGCTTTCCGAACCCGCCAACTCGTCAGACATCATCAGAAACATCTCTTTCGCCGCCTTTTGCGAAGCGTCCTTCTTCGAGTGCCCGTCCGCCTGGGCTGTCAAATCCTTCCCCACACGGACTTCAATCGTGAAGGTCTTGGAATGCTCCGGACCCCGTTCCCGTGCAATCACGTAACGCGGCTGGGACAGTTTCCGCGCCCGAACCAATTCCTGCAGCGCAGTCTTGTAGTCCAATTGGGACGCGGCGAACTGGCTCTCGATGAACTCCAGGCCACCGCTGGTGACATACTCCAGAATCAGCCGCCGGGCTGGTTCCATTCCGCCATCCAGATAGATGGCGGCGATCAGCGCCTCGAGGGCATCGGTAATGAGCGTGCGCTTATCCCGTCCGCCACTTAGCTCCTCTCCGCGACCGAGGCGAAGATAGCGTCCCAATTCCAACTTTTGCGCCGCTTCATGTAAGTGGCTGGCGCTGACGAGGTGCGCCTTCAAGCGGGACAGCTTTCCTTCCCCGTACTGCGGAAACAGACGCACCAGCTCTTCGCTGATCACGAAACCCAGAATCGCGTCGCCCAGAAACTCGAACTGCTCGTTGCTGAGCTGGGCCAAGTCTCCCGGATCAACCGGCACGCGATGCGTCTCATGAACGTGCGAGCTGTGCGTGAGAGCGCGCAGTAATAGTTCCTGATTGCGGAAGCTGTAAGCCACGGCTTCCTCGAGCTGCGCGGCAACACGCGTCGATAAACTCGTAACACCGTCGGTATCCGTAGGATGACCTCCGATCAAAATAGCGTTTACTTCTTTGCTGCGTTCTTGGCTGCGGCTGCGGCTGCATTGGCCTTCTCTTTGGTGGCGAATTGCTTGACCACCGGTTGAGAATTCGGATCTGCGATAACCTTATCGAGCATGGCGATTGCTTCGTCATACTTGCCGAGATGCTCTTCGGCAGTTGCGTAGCGCACCATCGTCGACGGATCAGGAGTGCCGGCGCCGTCTATGGCCGTTTTGTATTCGTTAGCCGCGGCGTCATACTTCTTGCGCACGTCCGCCACCATGCCGAGCGCCTCGTGGGCCTGCGCCATATAGTCTTTCTTAAAACCGTCCCACTGCGCATCGGGCATCTGCGGATTCGGCTTGACCGCATTGGGAATCGTCGCCATCGCGTCGTTCGCATATTTGGTCGCCTTGGCGAGCTTCTCTTCTTTATCCAAATCGTTGTCGGTAGTATGGTTTGCATACTGGCGGGCAAGCAGCAGCATGGCCTGATAATTTTGCGGATCGGCCGCCAGGGACTGCTCTCCGAACACAATGCTCTTTTCAAACTGGCCCATGCGCATATAATCATCGGCCTCCAGGAACAACGCCATGGATTTGAACTCGGTATCGGCAAAAGTGGTGAGCAGCTTTTCCGCGGCCTCAATTTGAGCCGGTCCCGGAGCTGCCTGAAACATGGCGTTGATCGCCTCGACTTCTTTATTCGACTTCGGTTTGGGCTGCTTCTGAAAAGCGGATACGGTGGAAAGGGCTAGCGCACCGCAAATAAACAGGCGAACGAATCGGTTCATAGACAAGCTCCTCATGGTTTCGATAACTGCTTCAATCCTTTCTCGGCCTCCTCGCGCGCCCTTTTGGAAACTCCGGGGACGTTCAAGGCTTCTTCGAAATTCTTCCGCGCCTGCTCACGGTCACCCGCGATATCAGACAACTTCCCCAGGTACACCAGGCTCCAGGCCATGACCTGCGGGTCGGGCGACGATTCGAGAGTCTTCTTGAACAGCCGCTCCGACAAATCCGGATCCTTCTGCAGCGCCGCAATACGCGCCAATCCATAGTACGCGCGGGCATGCTCCCCGCCTTCACCCGCCAGTTCCAGCGACTTCAAGAAAAGCGGCTTCGCCTTGGCGTAATCCTTGTTATCGTACATCTCCTCCGCCTGGCTGAGCATTTTGCCCGCGGGCGTAGTCGGAACCGGCGCGGCGGATACGGCCGAACGCAGAGGAGCTTTCGCGATTTTGCCCGACGCCGCCGCCGCAAATTGGACATTCTGCAGCCGCTGCGTTTCTTTTTGCAGGTTGATCGCGTCGATCATCTCAGGGAAATACAAACGCAGGGCTTGCGGCTGGTTCTCGTACGTGTGAAGTTGCTCGAAGAAAAACGGGGTCAGCACAAAACCCTGTTGGAGTGCCGCCTGAACGCTTTCAGGCGTTCGATCGAGCCGCGCTTCGATGGCTTTGATCAAGCTTTCGGTAGCCAGCAAAACAAAATCGTTCTTGTAGATATCAGGAAGCGCCGGCGCCCCGATCGCGATATCGAGCAGCGACCGCTTTTCCATCAGCGCGAGGCCGTACTTGGTACCGATCGGGTCCACCGTGAACCGCAGGAACGAGTGCCGCACGTCTTTGATCCTGGGCTCCAGCGACGGAGTCACGATTACGTAATATGAACTGCCATAGGCGCGCGCCTGGACATAATTAGGCGGACCCAGCGCGTCTACGTAAACCTGAAAATTGCGGTCCATGTTACCCATGAGAGGCGATCGGAAATAAGTACTGATCTCGAACGCCATCTTTGACACGGGAGCATGGTACGCAGTCATCATGAGTTCCAGCGCAGGCTGCGCTCTCCTCCAGAGTTCGCCAATATCGGCCTGATCGTAGAAATCCGGTAGCATGGCGCGGAACTCGTCGAGCGCCAGGGCGTCAGGAGGAATGTCGACTTGACGTCCTTTCCAATTGAAATCGGGCGGTCCCGTGATGGAGAGCGCCAGCGAGACATACTGCGAGAAATCTTCGGCGTCGGAATGCCTGGGCTTGTGCTGCGCGTAAGTCCTCTTCAACTCCGAAAGAACCGGAATCCGAATCGCCGAAAGCCTCTGGCGAAGCTCCAGGCGCAACTTCGCGATATTGGGCGAACCCGCCGTGGGATCGGCTTGGTAGAGCGCCGAGTCCAGACCGCTATCGAACCCGGCGGCATTGATCGCAGCCATCACCGTAAACAGCTGGATATTCGCGTCGAGTTGGTTGCCTTCCGCGGCGTGGACATAGCCGGCAGTGAGAAGGGCAGCGAGCGTGATGACGGCCGTATTGCAAGGCAAGGCGTTTTGTCCCGAGTTTTAAGTTTATCAACTGCACGCACCCATGCTGCCAACTCTTACCGGCAGCCCCTTTCCCGTGCTGTGTTAACATCTGAGTGTCAAACTAGTAGAATTGCTGGGCGCGCAAGCAATATAACGCCAGGTCCGGAGAGACTCGCTGACGCGCCTTCACTGAGGCTTCATAATAAGAATGAATGGGGTCAAAGTTTTAGCAGCGTTGAGCCATGCCGGAGGCCACGAATTTTTCATCTCGTCCGCTCGACTCATTTACCTCGAGTTCTGAGACTGCGGATTTGCTCCGCCTGATCCTGTCACAGGTGGGCGAGGGCGTCCTCGTCATCAACACTGCCCGCGAAGTTGTCTTTATCAACGAAGTCGCGACGCAATTGCTTGGAACCAGTGAGGTCCCGCCCCCGAACGGCGAATGGACCACCTTCTACGGCTTCTTTCTTCCGGATACCGTAACTCCTTATCCGGCAGGTCAGACTCCTTTACTCCAGGCTCTGCGCGGCAAGAGTTGCACGAACGCGCATTTTTACGTTCGCAATCGTAACGTCGCGGGCCGTTGGCTCAGCGCCACCACTCGCCCGCTACGCAATGAACAAGGCGACATTTGGGGAGCCGTGTCCGTTTTTCGCGACATTACGCCCGAGAAGCGAGCCGCGGAAATTTTACGCGAATCCGAGCAACGCTTCCGCGCGCTCTTCGAAGACAACAGTGCCGGCATCGTGCTCTCCTCGCTCGAAGGGGCTCTGCTTGACTCCAACGAAGCCTTTGCGCGGATGCTGGGATACTCGCGGCTCGAACTGCGCGCTATGCGAATGCAAGAGCTCTATTACGACGGTGCGTCCCGTGATCTGGTGGTCCACGGGCTCCTTTTGAACGGACAGATTTCCGATTCTGAGATTGCCTTTCGCCATTCGAGCGGCAGGCCCGTCGATGTTCTCGCCCGCATGCGCCTTCTGGCCCCCCAGGCCGGACAGATTGGCGGCAACGTCATCGCCGCGATTGTCGACATCACCGAACGAAAACGGCAGGAAACCGCGCTCCACGAAAGCGAGCGGCGTTTCGAAGCCTTCATGCAGTCGCTACCCGGAGGCGCGTTTCTGAAGGACTCGTCTTTCCGGTATGTGTACCACAACCAGACCGCTCAATTTTGGAAAAGATGTGGGTACGAACCCACAACCGGGAAAACCGATGCCGAAGTTTTCCCGGCAGCCATCGCAGATGTTCTCACCGAGGGTGACCGGATCGTTCTCGAGGAGGGTGTCCGCGTAGCCTGGATCCGTACGCTCGAATCCGCCGGGGGAAGTTACACTCTCCTGATCAATAAATTTCCCATCTGCGACGATTCTGGAAAGCCGAATATGATCGGCGGAGTGCTGATCGACATCACGGAGCAGAGACGGCTCGAAGAGCAACTTCGAATGTCGCAGAAGATGGAGGCGATCGGGCGCCTGGCAGGCGGCGTCGCTCACGATTTTAATAATTTACTGACGATTATCTCCGGCTATGGCCACATGCTCCAGGACGGACTCAGCAAGGGGCGAATCACCAATTCCTTTCCCGACTTCGCGAACGAAATCGTCAAAGCTTCCGAACGTGCGGCGGCGCTCACCGGACAACTGCTGGTCTTCAGCCGCAAACAAGTCATCCAGCCCGTCGTTTTGAATCTTGCGGAAACCGTGCAGGGGTTGAGTAAGATGCTGCGGCGGACGCTCGGCGAAAACATCGAAATCGCCATTGAGTTACCGCGCCTGCCCTGCTACGTCAAGGCAGACTCCGGCCAGATGGAGCAATTGATCCTGAATCTTGCGATCAACGCGCGCGATGCGATGCAGAACGGCGGCTATCTGCGGATCAGCCTCTCCAAAGTGCAGCGCCCCAAAGGCCGGTTTGCATTGCTGGAGTTCACCGATTCGGGCAACGGACTTGACGAAAGCACTCGCGAGCGCATCTTCGAACCTTACTTTTCGGTCAAGAATCCATTAAGGTTTGGCGGCCTGGGACTCTCTACCGTGTATGGGATCGTAACGCAGAATCAAGGAGAGATCGAAGTCTCCTCGCCGCCTGACGCGGGCTCGACGTTCCGTATCTACCTCCCGCTGACCAGCACCGAACCGTCCGCCCGGCAGGAACGTAAGAAAGGAGATCAGGTTGCCAGAGGTTCGGAGACGGTGCTATTAGTCGAGGACGAGGAAGGCGTGCGTAGCCTGGTGAGTAACATGCTCCGGGGACAGGGTTATCGGGTATACGAAGCAGAGCACGGTTGGCACGCGCTTGAAGTATTTTCCAGATACAGCAGCGAAATCCAGTTGCTCCTGACCGACGTCATCATGCCGAAGATGAGCGGCCGCGAGTTAGCCGAACGGCTAAAAGCAAAATCGCCCGGGCTGAAGGTGGTGTATATGTCGGGCTACACCGACGACATCGTAGCTCGGGAAGGCGTAGTTTTCGACAACACGATTCTGCTTCATAAGCCGTTCACGCTCGAAGGACTCACTCGCAAACTTCGCGAAGCGCTCGGCGATTGAAAAGCGTCTGTCGTCCGTCGCGTAGCCCCTGCTGAAAAATCGCGGAAGGTACGGCAATTCTAGAAGTGAACCTCGTGCAAAGCCGGCGGACGCTGGCCGTAGTCGCAGTAGCGAAGCCAGCTGGGGTGCACCACGAAGTACACGATCCCGGGCCAATTCCGCCGTTCCGGACCTTCGGGGAACGCGGCAAAATAGATGGGGAGATAACGGTCCAACGCTTCGCCCGCAATCTCTTCCGCTGCGCCCTCATATTGGATGGAGGTTGCGCCGCTGCAGCCAATCACCATGGCAACTCGCGCATTCGCGCACAGGTTGGCAAACTTTCGCGAAGACTTGACCGTGTCGAAAACAATTTCAAAATCGGGCGTCACCGCGATGCCCATCAGGGCAGCCTGGGGCTCACCGTGCGCAGTTACCGTCGAGAGAACGGCAAGACGCTCTCCGCGGGCAAAATCCAGCGCATTCTGGAGTGTCACTTTTTGTTCCTCTCTTTCGGATTATTCGATGTACAGCGCGTGAACTGATAGAAATAATCAGACGCTGGTTGAATTCTCATAAGCTTCATCGCTGCATGCTCCCACGACGGGTAGGGCTCGAGGAAAGTATCCCATCGCGATCGACCGGCGCAGGCTGCGGACTCCATGGCAGTAGTGGCATGTCCAGGAGAGATGTCCCTGGTATTGCGTACGATCCAGACGCTGTGCGCGTCAGGAATGCGGCCGCTCGCCACTGGACCGCCTTTCTCATCCAGGACGATGACTGGAGCCGTGCCAGTCAGATAGACCTCCAGAGCCTGACAGTCGGTATTGTAGGGGTCCATCAGAATGAGGTCGTCCGGCCGCGCTTGCGCGTTTAGCGTAGTGGCAATTTCCCGGATCGGCGCGGCATAACCGAGGTTCAAATAGTTCTCGCGACGAAAGTAAAGAATGTCCGACGAGAGGTACGAAAGCAGTATGGTGAGGATGATGCCGTTGCGCACCAGCGGCGACTCGAGGCGCGAAATGCCTGATCCGGTTGCCAGAGCGAGGAACGGCAGCAGCCATAGCAGGCGAGCCGGAATGAACGGAAAGCTCACCCAGCGCTGCACTCCGAGATAACCCACGACGGCAGCGATCGCCAGCAGCGTCGTGAGTTGGCGAGAAAATGCCGGCATTCGCGCACCGCGAATTGCGAGCAGCAAGAAAACGGGAATCAATAAAAGCGAGATCGGCAGAAAAGACTCGCCGATAGTGAGCGACGTGAGTCCGTAACCTAGTTTGAGAAACTGTTCGAGAAAGGCGCTCCCGGTCAACGCGTAGGATGCAGAGAAACTTCCACCCTGGCCCCACCGGCGGAGCGCATCCAAAAGGCTAATGGACCAGGGCGCATAACCGGCCAGAACTGCCAGCGAGAATGCCGCCACGCGCAGCCTACCCAAAGGCCTCCACGCGACTACGACGAACCCCGCCATCAACGCGACACCCGGAACATAGTGGGTGTAGAGCAAACTCAATACCGCGACCCATGCTCCGCAGGCCGTCAGCCAGGACCGCGGCTCTTTCATCCAGCGCTGTAGCAGGCCCAATGAGAGCAGTACCAGCGCAACTTGCATCGAGTACGACCGCGCCATGCGACTGTACAAAAGGAGGCAGGGCGAGAAAGCGAAAAGCGAAAGCGTCAGCCAGCGCACCAGACGATCGCTCGACGAGCGCAGCCAAAACCAGTCCAGGAGAAAAGTCGCCAGCAACGCCCACAGGACGGAGAACGCCCGTAGAGCGGCCACTCCGTTCCACGGCAGCGGAAGCTCCTCCCAGTAGTGAAGAAGGATGAAATAAAGCGGCGGATGAATATCACGCTGGACGACGGGAATGATTTCGTGCAAGGGAAGCGCGACAGTCCTGACCGTGAATGCCTCGTCGGTCCAGACCGGCAGGAGGTCGAGGGCCGGGATTAGCAGGCAGATTTCGAGACATAAGATAGCCAAAGGCAGCGAGCGGATCAATTCTCAAGGCTAACCCAAGTTGGAGCGATAGGCTATCCTCGTGAATTGGAAAGTTCGGCGCGACTATACTCCTTATCCACGTTGCGGGCTGCATTCCTTGTTCTCGCTCTGTTAGCGCTCGTGATCGCCACCCGTTGGACCCTCGCGCCTAAGTACCTCTTCTATTTCGACAACATTAACTTTGCCTTAGCGCTCGAACATTTCAACCCGGCGAAGCATCAGCCTCAGCCCCCCGGTTATCCTCTGTTCGTCGGCTTGGAGCAGGTGATCCACACTTTCATTCCTTCGGTAAAGTACACCCAACTGACCGCCGGCGCGGTCGGATCGGTAGTCGCGTTACTGGCAATTTGGTATCTGGGCAATCTCCTCTTCGGACCGCCCGCCGGAATACTCGCGGCAGCGCTGCTCCTATTTAATCCCGTCTTTTGGCTCGCCGGAATCGGAAACCATGTCCGCACATTTCTGACTGCGGGGCCAATCGTCCTGGGAATCTGTGTCTGGCGCACGTGGGATGCGGAGTGTCCGAATCGCTGGTTCGCCTACACCGGTCTCGCGCTGGGAATTGCGGCCGGCTTCCGTCCCGAACTGCTGCTTCTCTTCGCCCCTCTCTGGATCTCCTCGATCTTCCGGCGTAGATTACGCTCCGATCGATCGTTGGCGGCGTGGCGGCTCTTGGAGCTTCGGTCCTGCCGTGGCTGGTCGTAATGATCGTCAAGTGTGGCGGCTGGCATTCCATGCTCAACGTCTTTGGCCCATACTTCCGCCAGCACACCAGTGACACGTCGTTATTGTTTGGCGGTAAACTCCTTTGTTCGACGGAGGTCGCCGTCCTGGCTGTTTATTGGACCGGGCTCGGTGGGCTTACCTGGATTTGGGCCGTCCCCTTCGCTCGCCTCCGCAACGATCTGGTTGAAGTGCGAGAAGAATTCATTTTCCTCGCCGTCTGGTTTCTGCCCCCATTCGTCTTTCATACCTTCATCCACAGCGACGATCCCGATCATCTTCTCGACGTAATCCCAGTCGTCTGCCTTGCGGGCGGGTGGGCATTGACGCTATATCATCGTGCCCACCGGCAATTCTCCGTGACGGCACTGGCGGCCGTAGTGGCCGCCCTGAATGCATTCCTCTTTTTCGTTCCTCTCAATCCACCGGGCAAGGAAGCCAGCTACCGGTGGGTGCGCATCAACTCGCCTATTATTTCCCGCAGGACGTCTTCCTGACCACGGACGCAAACCTCGCATCTGGCTGTCCGGATGGAGCCGCGACTCTGCAAATCGCCGCCGTCCCGCGAGTAGCTTTGCTACTTGGTAAATCCGCGCCGAGGGTCACGGCTTCTGGACTGCAAAGCACTGGACTGCAAAGCACTGGATTGGAAAAGAAAGGTCCGTATCTTTTGACTGAACCTGCGACGCGCGAATTCCGAATTGGGGCCTGCCTCGTCGTCATCGGGGATAGCAACTCGCCACGATGAAACATTTATTCCTGCGCGCCGCCGATTGTTATGCCGGTCCAGTGCCGATCTGGGATACGCCGAGTTCCGTCCATAGGAGCAAAGACGCGGCCAGAAGCCGGCGTTTCGATTGCCACCGAGTGGCTTGTACAAATGCCCATGCTTCGTCAGCCTTGACCCCCTCTCCGCCGGAGTTGCAGAAGCTACTCTGATTACGCATAAATTCCCGGGGCTTCATGTCCGAGCGCTTGCACATACTCGACATAGGACCCTGGATAAACACGCGGATTGCGATCCTTGCCGCTCTCCCCGCCCAATTCCAGGACTCGCGAGCCTAAACCGCGAAGGAACGTCCGGTCATGCGAAACAAAAATCATGGTGCCTTCAAAATCTTTCAAAGCTTCGATGAGCATCTCTTTGGTGGCCAGATCGAGGTGGTTGGTAGGCTCGTCAAGGATCAGAAAGTTGGGCGGATTGTAGAGCATGCGGGCCATCGCCAGCCGCGATTTCTCGCCGCCGGATAGCGACCGGATCTTCTTGTCGGCGTCGTCCCCTGAGAACTGGAAAGCGCCCGCCAGTTTGCGCAGCGCGCCCAATCCATCGCCGGGAAAATCGTTCTGCAGTTGCTCGATGATGGTAAGATCCGCGTCGAGAACGTCGAGGGACTGTTGAGCGAAGTAGCCCATATTCAGACTGGCGCCTAGCCGCACGCTGCCGGAATCTGGCGGACTCACGCCGGCGATCATTTTGAGCAGCGTCGTTTTGCCCGCGCCATTCCGTCCCATCACGGCCCAACGCTCCCCGCGCCGTACGGTCAGATTAAAGCCGTCGTAGATCACGCGCGGGCCATAGCTCTTGTGCAAGTCCTCGACCACAGCCACCAGATCACCAGAGCGCGGCGGAACGCGAAAATCGAACTTTACGACTACGCGCTTCTTGGGCAATTCGATCTTCTCAATCTTGTCGAGCGCCTTGATGCGGCTCTGCACCTGCGCAGCTTTGGCCGCATGTGTTTTGAAGCGCTCGATGAAGCGCTGTTCCTTGGCCAGCATCGCCTGTTGCCGCGCGAACGCCGCCTGCTGATTGGTCTCGCGAATTGAGCGTTCCCGCTCGTAGAAATCGTAATCGCCCGAATAGCTGATAATTTCGCCGGCATCGATTTCGGCAATTTTCGATACCAGCCGGTTCATGAATTCGCGATCGTGCGACGTCATCAGCAGGGCGCCCTGAAACGATTTCAGGAACTGCTCCAGCCAGATGATGGACTCGATATCGAGGTGGTTGGTAGGCTCGTCCATCAGCAGTACGTCCGGCCGGCCGAGCAGGACTCGCGCCAGCGCCACGCGCATTTTCCATCCGCCCGACAGAGCGCCGACATCGCCATCGATCTGGTCGTCCTGGAAGCCGAGGCCATGGAGCACCTCGCGCGCCTGCGCCTCCAGTCCGTAGCCGCCGAGATGTTCGTATTCTTCCTGCACTTCTCCGAAACGTTCCAGGATGCGGTCCATGTCGTCGATCTGCTCGGGATCTCCCATGGCGTGCTGCAGACGTTCGAGTTCATGGTGCAGTTCGCCCGCGCGCCCGCTGCCATCGATGGCCTCGTCGAGGACCGATCGTCCCTCCATCTCCTCCACGTCCTGGCGGAAATAACCGACCGTCAGCTTCTTGGGAACAGACACCGTGCCTTCGTCGGGAGACTCTTCGCCGACAATCATGCGGAAGAGCGTGGTCTTGCCCGACCCGTTCGGACCCACCAGCCCGACCTTCTCGCCGGGGTTCAATTGAAAGGAGGCGTCGACGAAGATTAACTGCTTACCGTACTGCTTGTTGATGCTGGAAAATGAAATCATCCGGAATTCCAAGCTAGCAGACGCGGCGGAGAGGGCAGCGAATCAGTTAAGATAATGAACGGAGGAATGGGTGAGTGGTTGAAACCGGCGGTCTTGAAAACCGTTTGCGGGGTGACTCGCACGGGGGTTCGAATCCCTCTTCCTCCGCCACTCTAATCCACCGGACGATCTCTTAATCTATAAACGCGAACGCGGCACAAAACTCCACGGCCGGCACGGCGGGCCGATTGACACCATCCACTTCAGTAGCAACCTTCACTTGGCTACCTGCCGGAAACGGGTGAGATCGAAGGCAAGTGTGCTGCCGGCAATCTCGACCAGAGGGGCAATGTCCTGGGTTATGGATCGTTTCAACACGATGAGGTCTAGTTAGCTCGATGGATGAAGGTTTCCCCCACCAACGCGACATCATGGCGAGGCTGTTAACGTGGGGCCCGAGGGGCTACATAGTTCGCGTGTCCAGCGCTTGCGCGAAGGGGCTATTGGGAACGGAAATTCAGCCGTGCCGCAAATGAGGGTGACGCGTTAGTCCGCCGAGGCCGCCGCGCCCAATGCGCTGATCTCGGCGGCATTCGCCAGATCGACCCCTTCCCAGCGAGCGACAACTGCCGTCGCCAGACAGTTGCCCAGCAGATTCACCGAGGTGCGCGCCATATCCATCAGCGTGTCGACTCCCAAAATCACCGCGATCCCTTCGATCGGCAAATTGAAGGTCGACAGCGTTCCCGCCAGAATCACCAGCGACGCACGAGGCACTCCGGCCACGCCTTTGCTGGTCAGCATCAGCGTCAGCATCATCACCAGCTGCGTAGTGAATGGCAGGTGCACTCCGGCGGCTTGCGCGATGAACATGGCCGCCAGCGATAGATAGAGCGTCGACCCATCCAGGTTGAAGCTATATCCCGTCGGCAGCACGAAACAGACAATATGTTTGGGCACGCCGAAGGCTTCCATATTCTTCAGCGCCAGAGGCAGGGCGGATTCGCTTGACGCCGTGGAGAAGGCCAGCAGAAAGGGTTCGCGAACGTAATGAATAAAGCGTCCCACCGGAATACGGATCACCATCATCACCGCGCCGAAGACGAAGATCACAAAGAAAGCCTGCGTCGCATACAGCGTCGCGACCAGTTTGCCGAGGTTGACCATCACTCCGAGGCCCTTGTCTCCGATGGTCGCGGCCATCGCGCCAAACACGCCGAATGGGGCGAACAGCATGACATAGTTCGTATAGCGGAACATTACTTCCGCCAGCGACTCGCAGAATTCAACCACCGGGCGAGCCTTCAGGCCGATCGACGCGCAGGCCGTTCCGAAGATGAACGCGAACACCACGATCTGCAGCACTTCTCCCTTGGCCATGGAGTCGATAATGCTGGTCGGAAAAGTATGCTCCAGAATGCCTAGCAGGCTGGTATTGGTGGCGGCGACCCCCGGCGCAGCGCCTTTTTGCAACTCTACCCCCACGCCCGGTTGAACCAGGTTGGCAGCGCCCAGGCCGACAAACAACGCGATAGTGGTGACAATCTCGAAGTACAGGATCGCCTTGCCGCCGATGCGTCCCATGGTCTTGACATTCCCGGTTCCGGCAATTCCATGAACCAGCGTCGCGAAGAGCAGCGGCGCGATGATCGACTTGATCAGACGCAGGAAGATGGTTCCCAGAATCGCGCAGTTCTTGGCGGGCCCGGGAAGAACCGCACCGAACACGATTCCAGCCACCAGGGCCGTCAGAATCCAGGTTGTGAGATTGTTGAGTTTTTTCATTGTCTGCTTGTTCCCTTGACGGCAGACGGGGCGGCCATATCCCAGAAGTGTCCCGCGTTTCACAGGTGCTCGTCAAGCGGGCTGCAACCGGCGCGGACTTCTATGCCTACAATACATCTTGCATGCCTGAATACGCGATTGGTCTCGATCTCGGCGGAACGAATTTGCGGGCGGCTGCGATCGATCGCAGCGGCCGGATGCTGGATAAGGTATCGGGAAGCAGTCAGCTTCCCGGCGGACGCGAGGCGCTCTTCAACGACATGGCCACGGCCATCGAAACCCTGCGCGAACGCCAGGGAAGGGAGGGTCTGTCGGGAATCGGAGTCGCGGTGCCGGGCTTCATTCTTCTGAAAGAAGGCGTGGTAAGAAATTCGAACAACATCCCGGCGCTGGAAGACTATCCACTGCGTGACGACCTCGAGAAGCGGCTCGGCGCGAAAGTGGTTTTGGAAAACGACGCCAACGCCGCGGCTCTTGGCGAAAAGTGGATTGGCACCGGCCGCGACGTCGACGATCTCATTCTCCTGACGCTCGGGACGGGCGTAGGCGGCGGCATCATTTGCCGCGGCAAGGTGCTGCATGGAGCCTTAGGGATGGCCGGCGAGCTGGGTCATATAACGGTTGTGCCCAACGGCAATCCCTGCGGCTGCGGGAATCATGGCTGTCTCGAAAAGCATGCATCCGCAACTGCCGTTGTCGCCATGGCCAAACTAATGGGCCTCGGCGATCACCTGACCTCGGAGGACGTCTACACACTCGCGATGAAAGGCAATTCGCGCGCGCACGAGATCTTCGTCAGTATGGGACGTTATCTCGGGATCGCCCTGGCGACGCTGATCAACGCCTTCAACTTCCCGTTGTACCTGTTGGGCGGCGGTGTGCTGGGGGCGTGGAATCTTTTCGCTCCGCCCATGATCGAGGAAATCAAACAGCGATCCTTTACCTTCCGCGCGACCAATACCCGCGTGGAGAAAGCCGGACTGGGGAATCAGTCGGGCTTGTTCGGCGCGGCGTATTTGCCTTGGGCTGGAGAGATGGAAAACTAGGAGATCGTTCTCCGTTATCCGTCGTCGTGTCCGGCTTCGGCGGTGCTTTGGCGGATAACGGATGACGAACAACGGATAAGTTACGGGAGACCAACCATGTGGATGGGGATTGACGTAGGAACTGGCGGGACTCGTGCCCTCCTGGTCGACCAAAAGGGCAAGGTGCGCGCGAGCCATACCGCCGCTCATGACGATATGGCAATGCTCAAGCCGATGTGGGCCGAGCAGCGGCCGGAGAACTGGTGGGAGGCCGCCCAGACCGCGATTAGCGGCGCGTTGGGCCTCGCCGGCATCGTGGGAAGCCAGGTGCAAGGCATCGGACTTTCCGGACAGATGCACGGGCTCGTGCTTCTCGATGAGAACAACCAGGTGATCCGGCCGGCGCTCATCTGGTGCGATCAGCGGAGTCAGGCTCAGGTCGATTTCGTGAATCAGAAATTGGGCGCGGAGAAGGTCCTTGAATACACGGCCAATCCGGTGCTGACCGGCTTCACCCTGCCGAAACTGCTTTGGGTTCGGGACAATGAGCCGCGCAATTTTGAACGCGTTCGGAAGATGCTGCTCCCGAAAGATTATCTGCGATTTCAGCTGACTGGCGAATACGCGAGTGATGTGTCGGACGCCTCGGGCACCTCGCTCTTCGATGTCGTCAACCGCCGTTGGTCCAGCGAAATGATGGACGGGTTGGGACTCGATCACAGCATGCTTCCGAAGGTCCACGAATCGAGCCAAGTCACGGGCGCCATCTCACTCGAGGCAGCCGAGGCTACCGGTCTTGCGATCGGTACACCAGTAGTCGGCGGCGGCGGAGACCAGGCGGCCAGCGCTGTGGGCAACGGGATTGTCGAACCGGGCCTGGTGTCGTGCACGCTCGGCACATCGGGAGTGGTGTTCGCGCATATGGAGAAAGTGGCCTACGACCGGCTTGGCCGTGTCCATACGTTCTGCCACGCCGTCCCCGGTAAGTGGCACGTGATGGGAGTCACGCAGGGCGCAGGCTTGAGCCTGCAGTGGTTCCGCAATAATCTGGCGACCGGCGTTGCCTATGACGATCTGATGAACGAGGCGGCAACGGCCCCGGCCGGTTCGAATGGCTTGTTCTGGCTGCCTTATCTGATGGGAGAGCGCACACCTCATCTGGATGCGCAGGCTCGCGGCGGTTGGATCGGCCTGACGGCCAGGAACAACCGCGCGGATCTGATTCGCTCGATTGTCGAGGGCGTCTCGTACAGCCAGAAGGATTGCCTCGCGATCATTGAGGAACTGGGTGCGCAGGCACGCTCGGTGCGCGCGAGCGGAGGCGGAGCGAAGAGTCCGTTCTGGCGTCAGACGTTAGCGGACATTCTGCAGAAGAGCGTCGTTACCCTGGAGTCGCAGGAGGGTTCGGCTTACGGCGCGGCGTTGCTGGCGATGGTTGGCACGGGGGCATATGGCTCCGTACCAGAAGTGTGCGGCGCCGTAATTCGTGAGGTCGATAAAGTGGAGCCTCAGGATGGCAGTTACGAGAGCCGCTACCAGGTTTATCGAGACTTATATCCGGCTTTGAAACCGTTTTTCCCTCGCATGTAATGGTTACTTGGCGCAGATCGCCAGGGTGAAGCGCTGGTCGGAACTTTCGTTGATCTCCAGGATCTTCAACTTGCCGTGGCGTTCGAGTAACCAGCGGAAGGCCTCAGGCGTGAACAGGTAGCGGAAGTTCATAAAGATGCGCTCGCCGCGTTCGAGAAGGATATCCTTGCCTAACACCGATATGCGCAGGTCGCGGTTAGCCTGGAAGTGCCGGGCGACCATGTAGAGGCCCACGTGCCGCTCGTCGCGCTTCACTTCGAAACGCATTTCACCATCCTCTTCCTGGATCCCGATCGCCTGCAGCGGAGAGAAAGCGAAGGCGTGCTGCAAGGGCTGAACGGCAACATCCTTGGCTCCTTCGGAATAGAGTTCGACGTCCAGAGCCAGGCGATCGCTGTCATGCAGCGCGGACGCCACGTGGCGGATCTGTTCCATGGGATCGAAGCCGCCCAGCGTATTCCCGGCCATCAGGACCAGTTTCGGAGATTCGCAGGCGTCGGAGGCAAGCACAAGGTGCACGGGACTGGAGATATCGGCCTTAATTCCTGTCACGTCGGCTTCATCATTCTCCACGGCTTCGCAGGCAGTTTCGAGCAGCGCCTGGCTGGCATCCACGGGGAAGTACCGCACCGCACGCCCCGCCGTCTGGAGCGATTCGATCAGCCGTCTATCCTTTAGACCATCTCCGGCTCCAAAGCTCACGATCGGAATCTGAGATTTAAAGTGACCGGTGCATTCCTTCACTCGCTCCGAACACATGTCCCACATATTCTGCAGATTCTGATGGGCCGGATCCTGGGCCAGCGCGCGCCAGCTTCTCACCGACTGTTGAAACCAGTAAAAGAACTTCTCCGGCAGATCCCGAGCCTCGATACTTTCGGTAAACTCCTGGGCTATCTCTGCTTCCGTCAACAGAACTTCAATGTTCATCTCTTACCAGATTACCCTGTCAGACAACCCGGCAGCCGGTAGAATAGTAGCCGGTTCCATGATGACCGGCCCGCGCATGGTGCCGTGATGTCTAACACGTTGGCACGCGACGCGCAGTCAAACATGGACGAAGGAGACTGACAGATGCGAGTATCGGTTGTAATGGCTATGGCTCTACTATCAACGGCGCCCATCATGATGGCAAAAGACGCGGAGGAACGCTTACATGCGGCGACCGACGTCCTGGCCGACATGATGCACGCTTCTGACAAAGGTATTCCACAGGATTTAATCAATAAATCCCAGTGCATGGTTATCGTTCCTGGATTAAAGAAGGGCGCGTTCATCGTAGGCGCCAAATATGGACGAGGGTTTATCGTTTGCCGCAAGGCGAGCGGAATGGGCTGGAGCGCTCCTGCGGCGATTAGGATTGAAGGCGGCAGCGTAGGATTTCAGATCGGTGGATCAGAACAGGACGTAATCCTGTTAGTGATGAACCGTGATGGCGTAAGTAAGCTGTTGAAGGACCAATTTACTCTCGGCGGAGATGCTACGGTAGCGGCCGGGCCAGTCGGTCGGGATACTTCGGCACAGACCGATGCTATGATGCATGCCGAGATGTTGTCGTGGTCGAGATCGAGAGGAATTTTTGCGGGGATATCGCTTACCGGCGCCACCCTTCGTCGCGATGAGGAGGCGGATATGGAGCTATACGGGAGCAGACTTTCGAATCGGGCGATTCTGGCTGGTGACGTAAAGACACCGCCGGCGGCAGCTCCGTTAGAGGCGATGCTCGACAAAACCTCAATGGCGCGCACCCGCTAAGAGCTAAGAAGAGTCAGCGCTGCTAGGACGACCAAGTAGATTCGGCCGCTATAGTCAGCCAGCCTTGTTGGGGGACGGCATCAATCGGGAGGCCGTCCTTCCAAATCGAGAGGCAGACATCGACGGGTCCAAATTCTCTTCCTTTTATTACTGGGATTGCCACTTCAAGAATGGCATTGGCTGCCCATAGAACTGCTTCTCCATTGGGAACCAGGCTTACTGGTTCCTTGGGATTTGCGAGCCGGATAGCGGTTCTTTGTTCGTCCCCCTTGACGCGAACCGTGACACGCAATTCACCAGATTTCAGAATGTCCTCGGAATCCGGAACGAAGTCGATCCTGAGGTAGAGTTTTTCTCCATCCGATCCGAACTGAAGCTGGGAGAAGATGAATCTTTTGCCATGCATCGCTCCCCCCGCGCCCCTGCTTTGTACTGGCCCGCCCCCATCCATTCGAAATACGAAGAAACCAATCCATCGATCTTCGGACGAATTCGGCCGGTCGGCTGCGAGACCATCGAATCTTCGCGGATAAGAATAATGGGACGGGAGAGTTCTTCGGGCGCCGTGAGATTCAAGGCCGCATAAACATTGGCTAAATGCGCGCGATAGAGTTCATCGAATTCGACGCGATTGGCCGTGTCGTGTTCCGGTCCGTACCACCAACACCAGTCGCTTCCCTCTGCGATCAGAAGTTCCTCATAAGCCAGGTTGCGCCGGTCATGGGTACTTTTTGCCGCTACGGCATCGATAAGCCTTCCGAGCCGCGAGTAGATATTCCCAGGCGCGATTGTCCTCTTCCGCGCCGATCCAGACGTCGAAATTGGAGTTGATCCAGGAACCGGGGAAGATATGATCCACGGTTGCCGGGGTCAAACGCTCAAAGGCCTCCGAGACGGTGACGCATTCCATCTGCGGATCGCCGCCGATTCGGCTATAGAGCTCGCGGAAAAAAGGGCGTCCGTTGTGATCGTAATATTCCCAGGCGTTCTCGCCGTCGAGAATGATAGGGACCAGGGCATCGCGGCCGCTGTGAAGGATGCCGCCACAATTTTCCCGGATACGGCGCAGGAGATCGTTCGCCGCATCCCCGGGCTGCATGCCGGAATAGACGAATCCTACCAGATCACTCAACATGTGATCGCGGAAAATGACACCCATAGATCGACCCGCCCGCTGCCAGGACCACGTGCGATACATTCCGTCGAGGCCGGCGGGCCGGCCAAGCGTGCGATCGAGAACGCCGTTATCGGTGGCAGCCCATTTGAAGCCGGCTTCCGCCGCGATTTCGAATACCTGGTCGGAGACGGAACCTTCCGAGGGCCAAAGACCGACAGGCGCGACTCCGAACGTCTCGGTGATGTACTCCCGGGCGCGGGTGAGTTGATAGCGGGCATCCTCGGGATAGCTGAACTTGCGAGGCAGCGGGACGTTGGGATGCGAGATTCTGGCGATGTCGGAATCGCAGAGTAGCGGAAGAATCGGATGGTAGAAGGGCGTGGTGGAGATTTCGATCTGGCCGGTGGCCGCGAGCTTTTTATACTCGGGGATCACCAGTCCCACAATTTCTACCTGCTTGCGGCCCATCAGGGCCTGGTCGTCGGAGAGAAGTCGCGAGCTTTTTCGATCAGCTTTCGGACTTCCACATCGTTCGCCTGGATTTCCTCGTCGAACCAGGCGACCTGCGAGAGGACCTGCAGATCGCGGAAATCCTGCGTGCTGAAGACGCCTTTCCAGCCGCCGCCGTGTTTCTGCGCTTCCCACGCCTGGAACAGCTCCCGATAGCGCGGATAACGGTGGATCATGCGTGACGGGTTGGCCAGGAAGAAATTGCGCAGCATGATGCGCTTCTCTTCCTCGGTCAATTGTTCGGCCGGTTTGAGGGCGAGTTCGAGGAAGGGATCGCGTGCCTGACTGGCCGCGTACTCCTCGATCTGCACCATCATGGAGGGCACCAGGTTGAAGGTCTGATGGATTTTGGGGAATTCTTCGAGGATGCGCACCATGCCGTAGTAATCCTTGAGGGCGTGCATGCGAGTCCAGGGGAGCTTGTACTCTCCCGTCACCAGGTCCTTGTAGAAGGGCTGGTGCATGTGCCAGAGGAACGCGATATAGATTTTGGGCATGGGTCAGGCGGCTGCTTCGCTGCCAGAGAGTAGAAGCCGGGAGAGAAAAAGCTGACTCAAGTCTGTCACACAAGGAGGACTAGTGGGCAAAGCGGCTCCTGACCGGGGCCGGCGGCGGGACGTTGGGGCCTTTGATGGCGACCCAGAGAACATCGTTCAATTCGTCGTCATCGTTGCGGTCTTCTTCGGAGAAGTCCATTTCGGCGGAACGGCGCGCGGCGGCGGTGGCCGCGGGATTTCGCGTATCGAGCGGGATACGCGCCTTTTCGGCTTCGAAGGGCGTCAGCGTGGGAGTATTCTGCAGCGCCGCGAACATCGGCCGGGCGGCTGCATCGAAAGTGGTCATAGGGCGGAGGCCGAGAATCAGTTCGAGGGTGCGCAGAACTGAAGTGGTATTGTACATCGAGCTATCGACTGCACCTCGCCGGACATACGGCGAGATCAGGTACGCGGGAGAGCGGTGCGAATCGACGTGATCGCAGCCGTTCTGCGCATCGTCTTCAATGATGAAGATCGCGGTCTGGCTCCAGAACTTGCTCTTCGAAACGGCTTCCACCAGCATGCCGATTCCCTCGTCGTTGTCGGCCGCCAGCGATTTTGGAGCGAGCTTGCCTGCTGCCGCCCCGTAGGTGTGATCGTTGCCCATGCGCAGAAGCAGCAGTTGAGGCATCTCGTTCTTGGCTTCAAAACCGGCCAGTTCTTTGATGAACACCTTTGCCCGATCGATGTCGGAGTAGTCGAGATCGAAAGCGCGGTAGTAGGGACTGGTCACCGGTCCCAGGATGGGATCGCGCACGCCTTCGATCTGCTCGCCGTTGGGTCCCGGGGTCTTTCGATTGGCGGCGAAGTAGCCGTAATTGCGCAGCGTGACACCGGCTTCATGGGCATTGGTCCACAGATAACCGGCGGGAGGGCGGTTGGCGATCTCCTGGCCTTCGTAATCGTAGCCGCCTTTGCGTCGCCCGGCGTAACTGTTGGGCGAAAGCTTGATAGTGTAGTCCGGAGCGATCGCCGCGGTGGCCCAGTTGTGGCCATCCGCGCTGACGTCCGAATTGACGTAGAAGTTATCGAAGAGGACGAATTCATTGGCGAGCTTGTGATGGTTGGGCGTGGTATTCTCGCCGAACAGCACCAGCGACGCATCTCCATTGCCCTTCTTGATGTCGCCGAGTACCTGGTCGTACGTGCGGTTCTCCTGCACGATATAGATCACGTGTTTGATGGGCGAGGGATCTCCGGGACGTGACGGCACGGGGTTGCCCTGCGGAATGGCTACGCTATCCATCAGCGAATCGCGATAAGGAGAATTGGCGATGACGGCGTCGGTGTCCGCCGCGAGATCCTTGTCGGAAGGCATATCGACGACGGAGATGGTTCCGGTCTGGATGCGGAGCACGTACTCCTGGTTCTTGCCGCCTTCATGAACCGGTTCGGGACGCTTGCTGGGATTGGGTCCATCGAGGTTGGGATGCGAGCCGAGTCCGCGGCCGTTCAGGATGATGATCCGGTTGTCGGGCAGCGTGCTGACGGCCGTGGGATACCAGCCGGTCGGAATGAAACCTTGCACCACGCTGCGGGACTGCGAGATGTCGACCGAGGCAACAGCGTTGGCGTCCGAGCAGGCGACGTACATGCGCTTGCCGTCGGGGCTGCGACCGAGAGCGCTGGGCGTCATGCCGAGCGGCTGATTCGGCGTCATGGCGACGTTGATCGTTTCCAGACGGCGCAGGTCGCCTGACTCGGCCAGGCCGACCGTAAAAACGCTGTTAGTATTCGCGGCAGCCACGAACAGGCGGCCGACGATGTCCTTATTGGCCGCGTCGCGAATGGGGTCGCCCATGCCTTCCGGACGTCCATAGGTCCAGAGCATGTCGACGGTATGAGCGCCCAAGCGGATGATGCCCGCGGGGGAATTGTCTGACGTCTGGAATTGCGAAACGGAGCCATCGGCCCAGCTCGAGACGAAAAAAGTTTTCAGTTCTTTGGGAAAGAGAATGCGGTAGGGACGCCGGCCGGTCTTCACTTCTCCGATCAGCATGCCGGATTGCGGATTGATGATCACCAGGCGGTCATGATAAAGGTCGGCGGCGTAGAGCAGGTGACCGACCTGGTCGAAGGCGACGTCGCCGACGAAGTCCTTGTTCGTGCGCTTGGCTTCTTCGACGATGGGAAACTGGCGCGCGGGGCTGAGCGTTCCTTTGGAGTACGCGAACTCGTAGACGGTGGCTCGGGAGCCGCCGCCGACATAGACGAAATCGCCTTTCGGAGAAAAGGTCAGGCCTAACCAGGCATCTGCTACGGGAACACGCGAAGTCTCGGTCATCGTCTGGGTATCGATGATGCTGATGGAGGGCGGCTTATAGCCGCCGTTCAGCACCAGCAGATAACGTCCGTCCGGTGCGAGGGCGCTCGACATAGGGAGGGTATCGACCGCGATCTGCTTGCCGGCGGGTTGGATCTTCCAGCCGGAGTTCAGCAGAAA
Organism: Terriglobia bacterium; assembly: GCA_963777595.1. Lineage (GTDB taxonomy): Bacteria > Acidobacteriota > Terriglobia > Bryobacterales > Bryobacteraceae > CAVVFX01. Next base: position 110,112 of record CAVZRE010000010.1, on the reverse strand, counting down.
GCCTCCTCCGGGAGTGGTCCCACTTGTTCGCGGCGGCCGTTTTGAGAGACGAGGACGGCGGTGGCCGCGAGGAGGATCAGGAGTATGGGCGCGAGCAGGGCGGCGTAATGGGAGGCGTTTTTTCATTCGGAGTATCTCTGTGCGATGGGAAAGCGGCGGCCGATGCCGAAGGCTTTGGTGGTTACCTTCAGACCGGGAGCAGCCTGCTGCCGTTTGTATTCGTTGCGGTCGACTTTCAGGGCGATGTCCTTCACCAGTGCGAAGGGAGCGCCGAGTTCGTCGCGCGATTTGCTGAGGAGCTTTGTAGTCTTCGATATAGCCGCGCAGGATCGCGTCGAGCAGATCGTAGGGAGGCAGGCTATCGGTGTCTTTCTGGTCCGGCCGGAGTTCGGCGGAGGGCGGTTTGATCGAAGACGTTTTCGCGGGATGGCGTTGTTCAGGCGTCGATTGGCGACACGCGAAAGATCGTAGACCATGGTCTTCGGGACGTCGCTGATGACGGCGAGTCCGCCGCACATGTCGCCGTAGAGGGTGCAGTAACCAACGGCGATCTCGCTCTTATTGCCGGTGGTCAGGACCAGCGCGCCCCACTTATTGGAGAGCGCCATCAGGGTGAGTCCGCGAAGCCGCGACTGGATATTCTCTTCCGTGACGTCGGCTTTGGCTCCCGCAAAGACCGGGGCGAGCGTGTCGACGATTTCGTCGATAGGCGGGAGTGATGGAGATCAATTCGAAGCGGATGCCGAGTTTCTGCGCCATGTCCCGCGCATCGGCGACGCTGTGGTCGGAGGAGAATGGGCCGGGCATGCCGACGCCGATGACATTCTCGCGGCCTACCGCTTCGACGGCGATGGCCGCGGTGAGGGAAGAATCGATGCCGCCGCTCAGGCCGATGAGCACGCGCGAGAAGCCGCATTTGCGGATGTAGTCGCGGGTGCCGAGGACGAGCGCTTCATAGACGGCTTCGTTTTCGTCGGCGAGGTTGGCGTGGAGATCGCCTTTGCCGGTGACGGTGTCGACCAGGACGAGATCTTCGGAGAACGACGCAGCGGAGGCGATGACTTCGCCGCGGCATTCATGGCGAAGCTGCTGCCGTCGAAGACCAGCTGGTCGTTGCCGCCGACCTGATTGACGGCGATGACGGGTACGCCGTGGCGGCGCGCCGCGGCAGCCCACATTTCCTGACGAAACGCTCGCTTGTGAATGTTGTAGGGCGAGCGCGTTGGGGATGATCAGGATCGAGCCGCCGGCGGAGATGAGTTCCTCGACGGGGTCGCGGGAGTAGAGCGGGCGCGGCCAGAACTGCTTGTCGTTCCAGGCGTCTTCGCAGATGGCGATGGCGAGGCGGTCGTTACCCGATGGAAGCAGGTCCTGGTGATCGGCGGGAACGAAGTAGCGGTCTTCGTCGAAGACGTCGTAAGTGGGCAGGAGGACTTTGGTCTGGCGGAAGATGATCTTGCCGCCGCGGAGGACGGCGGCGGAGTTGGTGGCGCACTTTCCGGTGGTCTGGTGGGAGCGGCCGACGTAGCCGGCAAGGACGGTGAGCGGAAGGTGCGCGGTTTCGGCGGCAAGCTGCTGGACGGCCTGCTCGGAGCGCACGAGGAAGCTGGGCTTCTCGACCAGGTCGCGAGGAGGATAGCCGGTGACGGAAAGCTCGGGGAAGACGATGAGTTCGGCGTCCGCGTGCGGCAGCGTCGCGGGCGAAGCGGGCCATGAGAGCAACGTTGCCCGCGAGGTCGCCGACCGTAGGATTGATCTGCCCGAGGGCAATTCGCATGAAATTACAGTTTAGCGAGTCAGGGAAAACATTGGGCCACGAATGCACACGAATACACACGAATGACGGCTGCAGAGTGGGGGATTGTGCGGACGGAACTGGAGTGATGGGGACGAGATGGTCTGACGGCAATTTAGCCCTTCCCAGATTTGAAAAGTGTCGTGGGTGCCACTAGCGACTCAGTGAAGGCGCACTCCCGGCTTTCTACTTCGAGCTGTCTTCCGCTGGAGCGTGAGAGCTTCGAGGCGGTTTGTAAGATAGCTGGGTTGAGGATACCGTCCTCGACCCCTGACAATGTTGCTATTTTTGCGATCGACCTATGAATGTCCGAAAATCATAATCCCTGATTGCTCGGCAGCCTTACGCATCGTCGCGTCGAGAGTGGCAAGGGGCAATTTCTCCCTCGCGGCAAGCTCGACATAAGCGGCATCGTAAGCCGTAAGACCGTAGCGCATGGCTGCTGCTGTGGTAGCACGAATGGTGGTTAACGCGAGGGAGCTTTTTCCACGTCGATGGCAATGTGGGACAGGCATGCCAGAAACTCTCGCTCGTCGGCAGATGTGATGCGTTGCGCAAGTAGGCGACGACAAGCCCGTTCGCGATTCCGAGCGGCCGAAGATCGGGAACACGCAAACCTTCCCGCTCGACGACGATTAGAACGGCATGGGCGTAGGCGCTGCTTTCGTCTGGTAGCGCCCATGCAAGCGCGACAGAGGCGTCGACGACCAGAGGCATCTAGCGACGACCAAAGCGGACGTAGTCGCGGGTCGTCCAGCCTTCGGAGTCGGGTTTGACACGGGCTCGTAGAGCACGCATAGCAACAACCACGCTGCCAGGAGACATGGCACCGGCGCCGGCACTGGCATCAAGTAGACGCAGTACCGTATCCCTCACGAGCCGCTCGGTGTGGGTGCCTGCGTTCGCCGCAAGCTGCGCAAGATGCTCCTCCTGCTCGGGGGTGAAATTAACTTCCATAGGTGTCAGGCAAGCGAACAGCGCAGTTCCAATGTGCGCCGTCACATAGACGCTCATTGTCTGCATAAGCGCCACCCCTGAATTTCACTGCGGCCTTGCACGCTGTCGACCAGTTCACCGCGGACCATCTATACATAGGCTGCCGCAGATATGGGCGCGGCACGACACATCCTCAGCACTCGTGTAACTACCGTTTGCAGGCGTTTTCCGTACGGATTCAAAAAAGCTAGAAAAGATACTTCAGCGCGAACTGGATTAGCCTCGGTGCGACAGACTGCTGCGTAATCACCCCGAAGGTGGCGCTATCGAGTGCGGTTCCCGGATTCGAGAATTGCGGATGGTTCAGCGCGTTATAGAATTCCATGCGGAAGGCCAAAACGGCATCTTCCCGGAGGCCTCCTACCCTGGTTTTCTTGCCCAGGGAGAAGTCGGTGTTGAACTGTCCCGGGCCGTTCATGATGCTTTGACCCGTCGTCCCGTAGGCCGTGGATGCGTCGGCGCCAATGGGGGTGGTGGAACAGATGGCCGCGGTGTTGATCCAGTTATTCAGTCGCGCGCCGGTGTTCCCGGTAGTGATCAGGCTGTTGTAAGTCGCGCCGGGGCAGAGCGTAACGGTGGACGTCGCGGCTTTGCCATAGACGCTGCCTCCATTGGGGTCGGTGAGTGTGAGCGGCAAACCGCTCTGGATAATGATAATGCCAGTCAGCGACCATCCTTTCAATGCCGCAGCGACAGGGCCGCGGACGCGCAACGGCGCGGGAAGCTGATAGTCGAAATTCACGGTGGAGCGTTGGGTTCGATCGAAAGAGGCACGCGCCCAATCGAGGCCGAGATTGTTTTGGTCGTTGTCGACGACGGTATTATTGGCAGCGCGCGAGTAGGTATAATTCGCCTGGAATGAAAGTCCTCGCCACACCTGGCTGCGCACCGTCGCCTGCAAGCTGTCATACGAAGACGAACCGGCAAACTCGTTATCTGCCAGCGCAGTCGGAGTTTCGCCGAGATACGGCACGCGCAGACTGGCGTTGCCGGAGGTGTTGCCGGTGATGCAATCTCCCGGGATGCCGTTATACCCGCAGTTGACCGGATGGCTCGCGCTGGCCAGCAGCGGTTGATTCAGGCCGACCGCGATCAGCAGATGATCGGCGTGCGAGCCGACATAGCCGATATCGAGAGATAGGGAGCGAGTCAGCCGCAATTGCGCGCTCAGATTCCATTGTTGGAGCCGCGGGATACGGTAGTCCGGCCCGGCGACCCGGTCGGAGAGCTGCGAAGTGGGAGTTCGCGCGACGAAGCCGAGAGTCGTCATGGGAAAGGGATTTTGCAAGCTGGATAGGTTATTACTGGAGTCCGAGTTACTAAAGCCTTGCGCGAACGGCGCGGAGGTAAATAAGGGAGTGCCTGACGCGTTGCCGCTATAAGTGGGAGTTTGATAGAACCAGCCGTAACCGCCGCGCACTACGATCCGGTCGACGCCGAAGGGTTGCCAGGCGAGTCCGAACCGCGGCGCAAAAGTGTCGAGCGGCGTGCTGTTCTGGTAAAAGCTTTTGGTCGAACGCACCACGACCCCGGCCGGCAGCGTTCCAAACGGTTGACCTGTGTAGGGATTGATGAGGTTCGGATTGTAATTCGCCGCGACGGTGTTTCCGGCAAAAGTTCCCGCGGCCGGCGGAATCGGCGACTGCTGGAGAAGCGAAGGAGAAACGTTGCCGATCGTTCCGGTGGTGTCGATGGCCGGTCCGACATATTCCCAACGCAAGCCCAGATTCAAAGTCAAGCGCGAGTTCACCTTGAAATCATCCTGCAGGAAGGGCGCGCCGTAATAGCTGCGATAGTTGTACTCCAACTCGCCGTTGGGTCCAGAGCCTTCGTTGGCTTGAATGGTTTGGACGTTGCTGCGTCCGAACGGGCTGAGATTATTGGACGCGCTCAAGCCGATGAGGAAATCCTCGAAGGTTTGGAAATACAGCCGTCCCCGGGCGGTGCCGTTATCATTGCGCCAGTTGTCCTGCATGAGAAAGAAAGCTCCGAAGCGGAGGGTTTGTTTGCCATGCACCCAGGACAACGTATCAGACCAGGAGTAGTATTTGTTGGCAGTCGCGAAGTCATTGCCCGGAGTGCCGAACAGGCGGAAACTTCCGAGCGGACCCAGGACGGTCATTTCGGGCGGTTCCGCGAATAGCTTGTCGGCCGCGGTCATACCCAAAGACGCGGCCGTCGGAGTATCGTAGCCGGTGGCGCTCTGGATCGAGCGGGTCAGACTGATCCGGCTTTCATTGACGAGGGTCCTCGAAAGGACTGAACTCAGATTCACGCTGGCGACGTAGTCCCGGGCGGTGAGGCCTTGAGGCGTTCCCGGACCCGGCACCATCGGCGAGCCCGGATAACCTTGCGGAGAGCCGAACGTCCGGAACTGGTCGATGGTTGCGAGATAGCCGCGCGTGGAGAGCGTGTTCTTCGGGGAGAGCAGATAGTCGGTGTTGACCAGCGCCTGATTCTCGTTATAGGTCGAAGGTTGGCTGTAGGACGAGAAGCCGAGTCCGGCGTTGGCGCCGCTGGTGAAAAGAGTCTGTGGATTGGGGATGTAATAAGAGCCGTCGGGATTCTTGAGTTGGAGCAGGCGCAACGCCACGGGATTGATGGGCGCGGTGGTGGATGTCGTTTGATTGTGACAGTCCAGTTGCTTCCCACCCGCGAAAGACAGATAGCGCGCATCTCCCGGATGGTTGCCGGGACAGAATTCGGCAGCCAGCGTCGCCGCGCTTCGATCATTGGTGAGGGGCGGAAGAATGGGATTGGAGGTGGATGTGGTGTCGAGACCGTTCACTTGCCGGGTGCCCTGATAGGAAGTAAAGAAGAACAGCTTCTGCCGTAAGACGGGGCCGCCGAGAGTAGCTCCGAACTGATTCTGTTTCAGGTCGGCTTTCGGTTGACCCGTGGCATTCAGAAAGAATGAATTGGCGTTGAAGATGTTATTCCGCACGAACTCCCAGGCGTCGCCGTGGAAATCTTTCTCCCCGCTCTTGGTGATGAGGGCCGTGCTGGGGACTTGGGCGCCGTAGATCGCGTCATATTGCGAAGTGTGAATCTTGAGCTCAGAAATGGTGTCTGGATTGGGTACGGCGCTGGGCGCAAACGATCCGTCGAGACTGTACGCGCCGCCATTGGTATTCCCGTTGACGTTGTAGTTGCGCGTGCCCCGGCCGAGAGTTCCGGCGTTGTTTACGTCCGCGGCGGAACCGGACGACATCGAGAGCACCTGAGTGAAGTTGCGGGTGGTAAGTGGGACTGCGGTGATGGTTTTGGCATCGACCAGGTCACCCGTCGAGGAGGTTACGGTGCTGATGTGGCAGCGGCACTCCATTTCGTCCGAGGGTTCGCCGGGTTCAAGAATCGCGTCGAGGACCGGCGCCTCGGAAACGCTCACCACCATCGCGGGCATGTGGGAGGTTTTAAAACCAGGGGCGGAGAACCGTACTTCGTAGGCTCCGGGAGTGAGGAGAGAGAAATGGTAATCGCCGCCGGCTCCGGTCGCGGATGTCAACGACTGGTTGGTCGCGGCGTCTACCAAAGCGATCTGAACGTTGGGCAGGACGACGCCCGCGCGGTCGCGCACAGTACCGGCTAAAGCGCCTGTAGTTGCGGATTGACACCAGAGGGATGGACATCCCATGAGAAGAGCCGTCCAGAGAAGCCGTCCAGAGGCTCTTTTGAAATTCATGTAGGCTTGCGATTATTCTATCGTGAAGGGAAGCGTGATCCCGGTGAAGCGTCCGGTTTGCGCGAATGCAGCCTCTCGCACCCAAAACTTACGGTAGTTTGGTAGCTTGGCGAGAGACCATTTGCCAGCCGCCGTTCTGTTCGGCCCAAACCTCTCCGACGTACAGATGTGCCTCGCCGTTCTGCACGGTCTTCGTCACGACCTTATGAGTGATGATGACCGTTGGGCCATACTGGCGTACGACCACATCGGAGAAGTCGATCGCGGTGTACTTGGTGGAACCGGATGACGCCGCTTTGATGAACTGGGCTCGAGTCTGAGTCTGGGCGCTCGAGTGGGTATAGATGATGTCTGCGGCCATCAGTTTTTCGAGTGCTGGGGCGTCGCCGTGGATGACGGCGTCGACCCACTTCTGCTCGGCCGCCAAGACGGCAGCCTTCACCTCAGGCTTGGGTTCGGCTGCCAAGGCAATCGACGACAACAATAGGGCGCAGGCGGTCAATCGGTTGATCACACCAGTTATGTTGTCACAAAATCCAGGCAGCGAGGAAGCCGCTTCACCGGTGGGTACGTCCACCACCGGCTACCCCGCTTTCGTGTCGCATCCATCCTACACCGGCTGCTGCTAAACTGAGCGTCGAAATGCTTGATCGACGACAATTCGTGGGAGCGGCTCTGGCCGCCGTGAGACTGGGGGCGCAGCAGGCGGCTCCGGCTTCGTGGAGTTCTCCGGTCCTCGACGTCCACTTTCATCCGCGACATGGCGAGGTTCGCGAGATCGATCATCTGAAGGGCGCCGGGATTTCGAAGGCGGTTTTTCTGCCCGGTTTGGGATCGGAGGAACGCGTCAGACACCTCGCAGCCGAATCACCCGACCGGTTTGTTCGCTTCTGTAACGCCGACGTGCGGTTGCCGGATGCGGTCGCTCAATTGCGCGCGCAGTTGAAGGGAGGCGCCATCGGGATGGGCGAGTTGAAGTATCCGGTGCAGATCGACGGTCCGGAGATGAGGCGCGTTTACGATGTCGCGGCGGAGTTCCGGGTTCCGGTGTTAATGCATTATCAGGAAGGCAGTTTCAACTCGGGGTTTGCGCGTTTGCCGGCGCTGCTGGCCGCTTATCCGAGGACTACTTTCATCGGGCATGCCAACTCCTGGTGGGCGCATATCAGCGCGGAAGTGAATGACAAGGTCGGCTACCCGACCGGACCGATCAAGGCGGGCGGGATCACGGATAAGGTTTTGGCCGATTATCCAAACGTCTATGGGGATTTGTCGGCGAACTCGGGACGGAACGCTTTGGCTCGGGATCCGGATTTTGCCGCGGCGTTTTTGGAGCGGCATAAGACGAAGCTGTTATTCGGGAGCGATTGTCCCTGCCGCGATGGGATGGGCGCCGGGCAGACCGGCGGCGCGATGGCCGGCAAATGCATCGCTCGCGAGACTCTTACGATGATGACACGCATGACGTCTCCGGGAGTGTTTCGCATGATCGCGTGGGATAACGGCATGAAGTTGCTGAGGCTGGCGTGAGTGGGGCGACGGAAAAACTGCGCAGACTGAAGTCTGTGCTACGCAGCTTGCTGTTGTTGGCGGTCGGCCAGGCGTTTGGCGCGCAGCCGTCTGTCATTTTAATTTCCATCGACACGCTCCGGGCGGATCATTTGAGCGCTTATGGCTATCGCAAGATCCGGACGCCGAATATCGACAGCTATGCGCAGGGAGGGACAGTATTCGGCAGGATCGACGCACAGGTCCCGCTGACGCTGCCGTCACATACTTCGCTGCTCACCTCGACCTATCCGTTCGAGAACCAGATTGAAGAGAACGCCGAGCACGTCGGGGGCGGCGCCGTGACGCTCGCGTCGGTGCTGAAGGCGCAGGGATACCAGACGGCGGCATTTATCGGCAGCGTCTTCCTGGAGCGCGAGATGGGCCTTGACCGGGGTTTTGATTTCTACGACAGTCCCTTTCATTTCGAGGCTTTCTCGCCGATGTCGGGATCGATGTTTTTCGGCGGGGCGGGACAGAATCCCTATGGAGTGAGAGACCGGCGCGATGGCGCCCTGGTCGTGGGGGCAGCGAGCCGTTGGTTGAACGCGCATTCGGGTCAAGCGGCTTTCGCGTTTCTTCACTTATTCGACTTGCACAAGCCGTATCACCTGGCCGGGTACGATGACGAAATTTTATATGTCGACCATTTACTGGGTGTCCTCAAGGAGTCGCTGGTAAAGCGCGGGGCATGGGACAGAACGGTGGTCGTGGTGCTTTCGGATCACGGCGAAGGTTTGGGCGATCACGGGGAGTCCAGCCACGGATATTTCATCTATGAGAGCACGATCCATGTGCCGCTACTGGTTCACTGGCCGTCTGGTTCGCCGCAGGCTCCCGCGAAGATGGAGCAACCTGGCGGCTTGATCGATGTCGCTCCCACGCTGCTCGATTTTCTGCACATTCCGCTGCCGGCTTCTTTTGAAGGGAAGAGCTTGCTGCCCGGCGGGGAGGGAGTCCGGTTCGTGTACGCGGAGAGCGTGCATGCGCATGATGCGTTCGGCTGGGCGCCGCTCAGGAGTTTGCGGGTGGGGGCGATGAAATATGTCGACGCGCCGAAACCGGAGCTCTACAATCTCGGGAACGATCCGCAGGAGAGGGTGAACCTGGCGGCGCGAGATGCGGCTAAGGCGTCAGAGTTGCAGGGCACGTTAAAGAAGCTGTTGATCCGGTATGCGCCGAAACATCCGGCGGCGCCTGACGACCTGAGTCCGGCGACGCGTGCGTTGTTAGGATCGCTGGGTTATCTGGCGGGAGGGCCGCGGACGGGAGTAAAAAGTGCAGGGGCGGATCCAAAGGACAAACTGCAGGAGTATCAATTGTACGAGGAGGCTCAGCTGGCGCTTTACCATCGGCGTCTCGACGAGGCGATTGCACTGCTGTTGCGACTGCTGGCGAACGATCCGAAGAACCTGCTGGCGCGGCGGGACTTGGGTTCCACGTACCTGGATCAAAAGATGTACGGCAAGTCGCGAGAGGCGTTAACAGAAGTTCTGGCAGCTTCACCAAACGATTACGTGGCGCATTTTGAATTAGGCATCGCGGATAAGAATTTGGGGTTGGTGAAAGAGGCGCGCAGTCAGCTGGAAACGGCGTGTAAAATTGCTCCCGAGGCCGGCCAGTGCCGGGCGGAGTTGGAGAGGCTGAAGAAGCAGTGAGTCGCCCTACAACAGTCCTTTCTCTCACCTGCTATACTGACTAGTTTGTTCCCGGTGCGCCATGTTGCTCAGTATCAAGGAGATGGAAGTAAAGGAAGTCCGTTTCGACGAGACTTTCCCGCCCGGTGAGATCGATTTTTCCGGTTCTGAGGTTACCCAGGTTCTTCCCTTGCATGTCCAGGGTGTCGCAGAGATTCTGCACAACACGGGCGGCGAGGTGCGGATCAAGGGCCGGATGACGACCACCGTAGAAGCTGTCTGCGACCGCTGTCTCGGGACGGCGAGATACCCCATTGATTCCCCGTTCGATCTCTTTTACCGGCCGGAAGCCGACTTCCCGTCGAAGATGAATTCGCTATCGACGAGGGTGAAGCCGAGATCGCTTATTACAAAGAACCTGGCATGATCCTGGAAGACATTCTGGTCGAACTCATTCAACTGCAGTTGCCTATGCAGAGGGTTTGCGGCGAGAATTGTGAAGGGATCTGCCCGATGTGCGGCGCAAACCGCAATGAAACATCCTGCCGCTGCACGGAAGTGCCGGCAGACGACCGCTGGAGCGCGCTGCGCGATCTGTAGAGCGCCCAATTTAATCCTAAGTTGACAAAAGCCGCTGAGGCGGTAAGAATTTTTTGAGGTACCAGAATGCCGAATCCCAAACGACGACACTCCGCAGCCCGCACTGGTAAGCGGCGGGCGCATGACAGCCTGAAGAGCCCATCGAAAGCCGAATGTCCCAATTGCCACGAGCCCAAACTTCCCCACCGGGTTTGTCCGCATTGCGGCCAGTACAAAGGACGCGAAGTGATTGAAGTCGCCGAACAGTAGGTGACGGACCAGCCCATGGTGACCATTGCTCTCGACGCGATGGGCGGCGACCACTTTCCCTAAACCGGAAGTGGAGGGTTCGATACGGGCCGCGAGAACACATGAATGTCCGGGTCATCCTGGTGGGTGACGAGGAAGTGATCCGCCGCGAGTTGAACCAGCACGATGGATGGCGCGAACTGCCCATCGAAATCCTCCACGCATCCGAAAGGATCACGATGGAGGACAGTGCGGCCAAAGCGGCGCGTTCGCGGCGTAACAGTTCCATGCATGAAGCGTGCCGGCTGGTCAACGACGGTCAGGCCAATGCATTTGTGTCGGCGGGAAACACCGGCGCGTGCATGGCCATCTCCAAGATGGTATGCGGCAAGATCGCGGGTGTCGATCGTCCGGCGCTGTCCGGCGTATTTCCCACTGCTCCGGGCATCCCGGCCGTGCTGCTCGACGTCGGCGCCAATGTCGATTGCTCGCCCGAGATGCTGGCACAGTTCGCCGTAATGGGAGAGTTGTATTCGCGCAAGGTGCTGAAGGTGGAAAAACCTCGCGTGGGCTTGCTTTCGATCGGGGAAGAAGAGCATAAAGGGAACGAATTGACCAGGGCTGCGACACCGCTCCTGAAAATGCTCCCCATCAATTTTATCGGCAACGTGGAAGGCCGCGATTTGTATACCGGGATCGCGGACGTCATAGTCTGCGACGGTTTTATCGGCAACGTGGCGTTGAAGGTGAGCGAAGGGTCTGGTTGAGACGATCCGGAGCATGCTGCGCGAGTCGCTCGAAGCCACATTGACTCGCAAATTGGGTTACGCGCTATCGAAAGCCGCTTATCGCGACTTTAAGAAGCGCGTGGACTACTCGGAGATCGGCGGCGCTCCTCTGTTGGGAGTCAAGGGCGCGACGGTGATCTGTCACGGCCGGTCGGACGCACACGCCATCAAGAATGCGATCCGCGGCGCTAAGGAATTTGCCGAGGGCAACATCAATCACCTGATCGAGCGGGAACTACGACCGCAATTGTGCGACAAGCTTTGAAGTGCGGCCGGCATCGTGACGAGTTCACACAAGTTACTTGTTAGCGGTTTCAGATTTCCGGGCGGTAATGAAGGCATCGACGTTGGATTTGTCGATAAGGGTCGCGCCGGTGTCGACAAAGGCGGGAAGCGGGGAGAAGGAATCCTGCGCCCAGTCGATGGTCAGCGTTTTTGGCGGGTGATGATGTAAGTCATCGAGCGCCTTGACGCCCAGGTAGGCCATGGTAAACGGCTTCTGCCCGATGGTCGCGGTGATGGTGCCCTTCTGGATGCCCTCCAATGTGCGCGCGTCGGTATCCATGACGACGACCACCTTACCGGTGACATTCTTGCGCTCGAGTACGGAGGCAATCTCCGGTCCGGCAGCGGAACTCAGACTGACGAACGCATCCACTTTGGCATTCTTCTCAAGCATGGCCACGGTGCGGTCGAAGGCTACGCGAGGATCGCCCTGAACGTCCACCACCTCCGTGATCTTGATCTGTGGGTGTTCGGCGAAGGTATCGGTATAGCCGCGCAACCGATCCTTGAGATTGGCCTGCCCAGGCATGGTGTAGATAACGACGTTGCCCTTGCCTTCCAGTTTGGAGGCGACCACTTTGGCGCCCATCACGCCGGCCCGATAGTTATCGGTGCCGATAAACAGGAGGCGCTTGCTATCGGCAGCGTCAGAATCGATCGTGATCACTGGAATACCTTGCGCAATGGCCGCATCGACCGCCGGTTTCAAGAGCGTGGCATCGCTGGCGGAGACCAGGATCCCAGTAGGTTTCTTCTTTGTGGTCGCCACGAACTCGTCGCGTTCGGCCTTGGGATCGTAGCTATCCGGACCTGCCATCTCGGCCTTGACGTGCATCATTCCGGCTGCCCGGCTGAGACCGGCACGGGCCTCCTGCCAGTACGGCAGCGTGTTGTTCGTTGAGATCAGATAGTATTTCTCGTCTACATCGTGCTCTGGGGCGGCGCAGCGCAAGAGGAAAAGAGAAAGTGCAACCGTTGAAAGTAGACCTTTACGTGACATTCGGGGGCTCTCTCGCAAGTATACGCGATTGGACTTTTGCGGGGCGCGGGCACCAGCGACATTGAAAAAAAGGCCGGCAATCGCCATCCCGGCACATCACAAAAAACGATCGTCTAATTGTACGCCGCTGAGATTAGGGTTTGCGGTGCGACAGCTTCTTCTTCACGTCAGGCCAGAATTCGGTACGAAGGTTGGCCAGCAGATCAAATCCGATCTGAGCTGAACCTTGAACGAAGCCGAGTTTCACCGTGTTGAGACGGTCCGGATACCATTCGTTGGAAAGGAATGCCGCCGCGTAGGCGCTGCCGAGCCGCCAGGTAGCGAGGGTTTCTCCACCCGCGTCGGTACGCGTCAAAATCGTTCCGCGAATCACCTGCCCCACGCGTTGAAACAGACCCGTAGAGCCGGAGCGGTAATATCTGGGGTCCTGGTGAAGGGTGGTATCGAGACCAAACGCCAGGGTGTTACGAATGCCGGAGTAAGCCAGTGTCGAAGCCAGGCGCTCTGCATATCCCACGGTGCCTTGGCGCCATTCCTTGGGATAATCCAATTCCTGCAGCAGACCATCGTAAAGAGCCGAGCCCGCGATGGCGTCGGGACCATAGGCTGTCATAGCGTGATAATGCAGTTTGCTCTCCCAGGTGGCAGGATCAGGGTCTGGAGCTTGGGGCCAACCCACCGCGGTAAAAATGGAGCACGTAATCGCAATGAGCAGCAGGCGTTTCATGTTTGGAAAGAGTTGTCCTTCGGTGTAGCCCAATTATACTCGCTTTTGTTATTTTTCGTACGGCCGAATGATTTTCGCTATAGCACCTTCGAAAAACCGGCTAAAAGGCGCTGATTAGCGAACTGCGAGTCGGGACCACATTCCTTAGAGCGTAGTTAGAAAATGAAGGCCAGGCCGCCACGGAAACTGCGGGGATTTTGCACCACGATGAACTGGCGTCCACCGGGTCCGGTAATGGGAAGATAGCCTTGCGCAAGGATGTTGCGGATATCGGCAGTCGCTTCCACGCGCCACGGGAGCCCAAAGGATGCAGGGATCGGCTGGCGCACCGAGATATTCAGGCCCGGGGTAGGAGAGATGGGCTGGGTGGAATAAATCTGAGCCGGATTGATTGTGTTGTAGTCAGTGATCTGGTAGCTTCCGCTTAGCCGTGTCCCGGTGAGCGGCACGACTGCCGACGCTCGCAACGTTACCTGATCCCGGCGCACCGTGTGCAAGATCTTCCTGAGATCGTCCGCGGTGTCGGCGGCAAGCGTGTTCGTTTCCGGAGTCAGGCTGTCCGACGAGCCGTACATGGCTGTAACTTTCACGTGCTCGCCGACATGCTGAGTTACCGATGCCGTGTAACCCGTGCTGGTGAACGTCCCGGCATCGAAAATGGAGCTGTTGGAGTAAACGTCAGGCAGCAGATCCCCACTGAAATCGTTGCCTGCATTGGAGAGCCGGAGCGCGGTGTTGGACACCCGCTGGCGAAATCCGCTGATACGGTATTCCCGTGAGCCGATCTTCGTGGAATAGGCGACCTCATAATCCACGCCCTTCTCCACCTGCGCCTGATTATCCAGCAAGCCCACCCGCGGCATCATACTGAAAGCCTCAATGTCGCGGCTCAATTCCGGATCTGTGTCGCGGGCATCGGAGTCGAGTCCCGGTCGAGCGTTGCCGGAGGTGTAGCTCAAGTCGACCTTGCCGCCCAAACCTGTCCAGGATGCTCGCGCGTAAGGGCTGAGATAGTGCAGATGTTGGATAAAGGATACAGAATCGAATTCGTAGCCGTAGAAGATTTGCAGAGAATCGGAGAGCTGGTTTTTGTCGCTCGAACTGATCGAGATCATGCGGAGCGGGGGCAACGACGATTCCAGGGCCGGATTTGACATCCCGGAGGTTGCCATCGGACCCGTGCCCATGCGATTGGGAATATAGAACTGGCGCATGGTGACGGAGATCTCAGGATCGGAAGTGGCGAACTCACGGCTGTAGGAGGTCTGAAAGCCGGCGGAAGGCAACCCGCTGTCCACACCGTAAGCCACGTTCCCGCTGAACTTCAAATGATTGATACCGTAGAGCGAGGTGGCGAGCGCAAACGCGGTTCCCAAGTCGCCTGTATCGTTCCCGCCATCGATCGAGTCGCCGGTCGACACCTTCACGATGCCGGTAGTCGCACTGAAAATATCGGGCTGAGCCGCTTGCACCTGAGAGCCGGGAAGAAAGCGCAGAATCGGCCTGGTAGAACTGGATGTCCGGAGGACCCACTTCCAGTCGTCGCTCATCAACTCTCGCGCATCACCGTTGGTAAGAGGCACAAACTGGATAAAGCTGAATAGCGTGGAGAGGTTCACCTCCAGCATGCGCATCTTGCCGGCCTGCACCTGGATGTTCGTCCGGAGGGCAGGTACAAAGGAAGCGAGCGATACACGGACGGAGTAAACATCGGGCAGAAGGTCAGCGAAGGCGAAGCCGCCTTCAAGGTTAGTGAAGACTCGCCTGACCGGTTTATCCTGGCGGTTGAAAAGCTGAACTATGGCCCCAACTCGAGGATGACCTTCCAGGTCGGCCACCACTCCTTTGAGTGCGCCCGAGGTGACGAGGGGGGAAGCAGCGAAAGCAGGCGTCAGGCACAGAGCTAGAGCCACTACCGGAAAAAACCGGTTCGTTAAGCCGCGGAATGCGCCCGGGTGAAATACCCGACTCATCTCAAATCCTTCAAAACAGGCTGACGCCCATACTACACTCAGCTACTCACCAATACCCCTAGGTTACCGTAAATTTCGCAGACGGTGTCAAGCGTCTGGTTACGAATTTTGTCGGTCACCTTCATCTTCAATTCATACTGCCCAGGGGCCAGAGTCTTCAACGGCAAGCAGCTTTTCAATCGTCACCTGGCTGCCGGAGGCGCCCGGGATCTTGGCTCACTGTCTTCGGTGAAGTCGATGATCTTCTCGTTGCTGCCCGACCTTTACGATCTCGTACTGGATGTCCGCGTTCGGTTTGTGGGTCTTGTCGTCCAGGCCGAAATTGTAGAACTGAATGTAGATTCCCATCTTTTCATCGCGCCGAGAAGCTGTCGCTGAGGCGCGGCCGGACCTTGGTGTCGCCGATGACGAACATGCCGGTGCCGATGCTCTTCGTCGGCACCTTTTCAATGATGTCGGCAAGAATCAGGCTGCTGGGCCAGTTTCTCCTCATCGTAATGAGGAACGTCGAGGGCCAATTCGTAGTTGTTCATGTTGCCGGCGATGATGTCCTTGGCAACGATGTTCAGGCGGTAGCGGCCGGGCGTGAGCGGCACCGATTCCTGATAAATCGACTGCCGGGCAGCGACCTTCTGCAACATCTCGTTGGGCGAATCGATAGCGACTATCGTGCTCGAAGGTGTTGATGGGGCGCCGGGTCATGGAGGTGATGCGGCCGAGCATGTGAACGATGGCCTTCTGCACGCCTTCTTTCTTGGTGAACTGCAGATCCTTGTTCTCGAACTGCATCGTGATGTTGGCGATGACGGTGGAATTCGTCACGCGGATGTAATCGACCTGCACCCGCATCGGGCAGGATGTTGAAGGTGATGCGCGTATTGACGGAGGCTTCCAGATCCTTATACTTGATGGCCGGCGGCTTCTGCAGTTTGGCGAACTGTTCCAGGCGCGAGAACTCGTTCATGCTCTCGGGCTGCGCCGCCGAGCGGGGTGCCGAGGTGGGTGCCGTCCGTGTCGTTGAAGCGGCTCGGTCTTGGTGGACAAGACCCATCTGCTCGCTCAGCGTGAGACCGGCGCCGGGAACGTACAGCAGCGCGTCCTTTTCCGACGGATCCATCGTCATGTGGTATTCGCCCGACATGGTGGTGTCGACGAACTCGATGATGATGTTGGTGCCGATGCCTTCGATGTAGCGATAGCGCCACTGTTCAAAGGGATAAGTGGAGGTCTCGCCGCCGCCTTCTTCCGCGGGCCGCTCATAGCTGCCGCCCGAGGGATGGGACTCGATTTCGTCCGGCGGACCGTACATGATATAGATGCGGCCGCGATCGGTTTTCCAGCCGGGGATGCCCGACGCGTAATGCTCGTTGGCGTAGGCGATGCGGCGGTAGTGCTCTTCCTTGTATTCGTTCTCGACGGTATCGGGAGTGGGGTCGCGGCGCAGCCAGAACTGCTCGATGAACTGCTCGCGCTCTTCGTCGGTATTCAAGCGCTTGAACGCCTTGCGCTCTTCGTCGGTGATGATGTAGGCGACGTCTTCGTTGCAGCCACTTCTTATAAGGAGTCTCGAGCTCTTTCTTGAGCTCTTGCTGCTTCTTCTTTTTCTGTTTTTCAGTGAGCGGTCTGGAGACCGTTTCGCCATTGCCGGACTGATTCTGAAAACCAGAGAGCAGGAACGAACTGATTGTCAGGGAGAGTACGAGGAACCTCAACTTCATAGGCGACCGCCTTTTGCATCTTTGATTGTAACCTAAGTCCGGTGTGGCAAATTCGGGTCCAAAAAGAAAAAGCGAGAAGGGGGGTTCGGTCTGGGCACTAAGTTATTTGGCCACGAATGCACACGAATGCACACGAATACGGAAACGATGAATTAGTGAAGACGGTGATCGGCGCCGCCTACGAGGTTTCGAATACGCTGAAGTGCGGATTTTTGGAAAAGGTTTACGAGCACGCGATGGTTCGCGAACTTCAACTGCGGGGAGTAAGAGCTCAACGCCAGGTTGTGTATGCCATTGAATACAAAGGAGCCCCTGTCGGCAACTATGTCGCTGACCTACTGGTGGAAGGGAAAATCATCGTCGAGTTGAAGTGTGTCGATTGCTTCTGCTAACGAACACCTGGCACAAGCTCTGAACTACCTCCGGGCGTCAGGACTAAGGCTGGCCTTGTTGATCAATTTTCAAAAGCCGAAAGTAGAGTGGAAGCGAATCATTCTTTAGGGTTTCCGTATTCGCGTGAATTCGTGTGCATTCGTGGCCCAATGTTTTTTCCACACCTGTGACAGATCCTTCACAAGCACCGCAGGTTTCAGCCTTCCGATGTCACCATAGCTCGGGAGCGGATCCTGGTTGAGTGACACAAGCTCTGAACTACCTCCGGCATCAGGGCTGAAGCTGGCCTTGTTGATCAATTTTCAAAAGCCCAAAGTCAAGTGGAAGCGAATCATTCTTCAGGGTTTCCGTATTCGTGTGAATTCGTGTGCATTCGTGGCCCAATGTTTTTTCCACACCTGTGACAGATCCTTCACAAGCACCGCGGGTTTCAGCCTTCCGATGTCACTATAGCTCCGGAGCGGATCCTGGTTGAGTGGCACAAGCTCTGAACTACCTCCGGGCGTCAGGACTAAGGCTGGCCTTGTTGATCAATTTTCAAAAGCCGAAAGTAGAGTGGAAGCGAATCATTCTTTAGGGTTTCCGTATTCGCGTGAATTCGTGTGCATTCGTGGCCCAATGTTTTTTCCACACCTGTGACAGATCTTTCACAAGCACCGCGGGTTTCAGCCTTCCGATCGCGCTATGGTTCGGGAGTTGCAGTTGCAAGGCTTGGCGGATCTGGTGGTCGAAATTTTCAAAAGCCCAAAGTCGAGTGGAAGCGAATCATTCTTCAGGGTTTCCGTATTCTTCGTGTGCATTCGTGGCCCAATATTTTTTCCACACCCGTGACAGATCCTTCACAAGCACCGCGGGTTTCAGCCTTCCCAGGTCGCGCGGTCCGGAAACTCCCGTGTGGACGGCAACACAGCCGATCTGGTTGGCTCGGGCCGCCAGGACGTCTTGAGGGGCGTCTCCGATCAGCCAAATCTCGGTGTCCCTCTTGATCAGGCCGCGCCTTCGCGCCATGCGAATCGCGTTCCTCGCCAGGGCAGTCCGGGTGTGCGCGGTCCCGGCAAAGGATCCAAAGACAAAATACCGGTCAAGGCCGGCGCAGCCGAGTTTTTTCCAGGCGATCCTCGCCAGATTTCCTGTGACCAGAACGCATGGAACGCGATTGCGCTCCAGTTGTTGCAACAATTGCTTCACGCCCGGACAGGCGCGGCCTCTCAGGTCCGGACAGATGGCTTCATAGATTCGTTGGGCCTCCTCTTCAATCGCCGGCATGGAGGAAGCGATGAGTTCCGCTTCCGCACCGGCCCTGCGCAGCATTTCAGCCAGGATGTCGGGATCGAGCATGCCGTGTACCGGGATATCCTCTGTGGTGGTTTCGAAACCGGTAACGTGTCGGACCGCATCCACCAGCGCCTGTCGGTGGTGTGGTCCGGCCCGGCGCAGCAGGGTGCCGTCGATATCGAAAAGTAACAGAAGTTCTGAGGCGTATTTCAGCACGGCGAATCTACAATGGTACAGGTGCCAGAAAAACCTTTCAGCGACAAAATTTTTCGCGCCGGTCTCGTGCAGATGTCCTGCTCGCCCGATTCAAATGAGAATCTGGCCAAGGCGGAAACTCGGATTCGCGAAGCTGCGGACCGCGGCGCACAGATCGTGTGTCTGCAGGAACTGTTCCGCTCCCAGTACTTCTGCCGCGAAGAAGACGCGCGGCTGTTCGACCTGGCGGAGTCCATCCCCGGGCCTTCGACGGAACGGTTGAGCGTGGTCGCACGGGAGAAGAATGTAGTGGTGATCGCGTCTCTGTTCGAGAAGCGCGCAGCGGGAGTTTATCACAATACGGCGGCTATCATCGATGCCGACGGTGCGCTGCTCGGGATCTATCGCAAGATGCATATTCCCGACGATCCTCTGTACTTCGAGAAGTTCTACTTCACGCCCGGCGATTTGGGTTTTCGAACCTTCGACACCGCGGTGGGTCGCATCGCTACGCTGGTCTGCTGGGATCAATGGTATCCCGAAGCGGCGCGTCTGGCAGCCTTAGGCGGCGCCAATATCCTTTTTTATCCGACAGCGATTGGCTGGCATCCGTCCGAAAAAGCCGAATTCGGCATTGCACAGCATGATGCATGGCGTACCATCCAGCGAGGACACGCCATAGCGAACGGTATCTATGTTGCGGCCGTCAATCGAGTCGGTTTCGAGGGTCCGCCGGATCGGGGTCTCGAGTTCTGGGGCGCATCCTTTGTTGCCGATCCGTTTGGCCGCATCCTCGCGGAAGCCTCACATGACAAAGAAGAGATTTTGATCGTGGAGATCGATCCGGCCAAGCTGGATGAGACGCGGCGTAACTGGCCTTTCCTGCGGGACCGCCGCATCGACGCCTACAGCCCCATCACGAGCCGGCTGCTGATCTGATGGGGACGCCGCGGCAAGAAGGATTTCACATGCCCGCCGAGTGGGCAACCCACGAAGCCACCTGGATCGCGTGGCCGCACAATGCAGAAGACTGGCCCGGCCGCTTCGAACCGATCCCATGGGTGTATAGCGAGATCGTTCGGAAGCTTGCCGCCGTGGAGCGCGTACGCATCCTGGTGCAGGACGAAGAGGTCGAGTTGTTCGCGGCTCAGCGGTTAGCAAATGTGGGAGCGAACCTGGGAGCGGTGGAGTTCTATCGAGTCGAGACCGATCGCGTCTGGACCCGAGATTTCGCGCCGAGTTTCGTCGTGGCGCAGACTTTAGTCTGTGGAGTGAAGTGGCACTTCAACGCCTGGGCCAAGTATGACAACTGGCAGCGGGACGACGCTGCAGGCGCGCAGATCCCATCCCTGGTCAACAAGCGCTCGTTCGCCGCCCCGCTGGTCCTCGAAGGCGGCAGCATCGAGGTGAATGGCGAGGGATGGCTCATGACCACGGAAGAATGTCTTCTCAGCCCGATCCAGGCGCGCAATCCGGACAAATCCCGCGCGCAGATCGAGGCACTCCTTTCAGATTATCTCGGCGTGGATCAAATTCTGTGGCTGCGTAACGGGATTGCCGGCGACGACACTCACGGCCATATCGACGACCTCGCCCGCTTTGTGGATCGCGACACGATCGTGATCGCGTCCGAAAAAGATAAGAGCGATGCCAACTACGAGCCGTTGCGGGAAAATCGTGAAATCCTGAAGCAGTATCCGTTTCGGGTGATTGAGTTGCCGATGCCTGAGCCGGTCGTCTTCGACGGGCAGCGTCTGCCGGCCAGCTATGCCAATTTTTATATCGCCAACGGCATCGCGCTGGTTCCTACGTTTAACGATCCCAACGACCGTGTTGCGTTGGGTTTGCTGGCGGAAGCGATGCCGGGGAGGCGCATCATCGGCATTAACTGCATCGAACTGGTGTGGGGCCTCGGCACTTTGCATTGCATGACACAACAGCAGCCGGGCTAGCCTGGTCTAGCCGCCTGTGGCAGAAGTCAACGCAGGCCGAAGGCCTATTCCACGTGGAGCAGGCGTTTTCGCGTGCGCGAGGCTGTATCCTTGAAGCCATCGATGGCGGCCTTGTAGAAGGCCTGTTCGACGCGCCGCATCTCGGGTGTCGCCTGACCCGCCTGTTGACGGAGCAGGATGAAGATGCGATCTCTTGGAGGGTCGATCCACATGGCTGTTTTATACGCTCCGCCATGCCCAAAACTGCCGGCGCTGCGTCCGTCGGCGGCTTGTCCTCTCTGAACCGTCCAGCCGAAACCATAGGCAGTTTTCGGGATGTCGCCGGTTTGAATACTGGTCGCTTCTTTGAGAGCCTGCTGGGAGACGAGACGCTTGCCATTGAAAACGCCGCCGCCGAGAATCATCTGACAGAAGCGCTTGAGATCGTCCGCGGTAGAGAAAAGACCACCGGCAGGCATGGGATGACGGATGTGCCGGTCCGTCAACGGATAGTAGAGCTGGTCGACGGGCGTCTCTTCGAGCGAATTTCCCTCGGCGCCGGTCTTATAAGACTTCGCCAGGCGCCGGACCTGGTCAGCGGTAGGCCAGAACGTTGTGTCCTTCATGCCCAGCGGCGCGAAGAGACGAGTCTCGAGAAAGGTTTCATACGGCATCCCGCTGATCACTTCAATGATACGGCCGGCCGTGTTGATTCCGGCGTTTGAGTAACGGTATTGCGTGCCGGGATCAAACATGAGCGGCATCATGGCATAGCTTCGGACGGCATTCGAGAGAGGCAGCAGATCGAGTGTCGGCTTTTCGTTGGGAAGGGTGGGGGTCAAGCCGCTGGTGTGGCTCAGAATATTTTTTACCGTCACCGGATGAGCCGGGTGCTTGAGCAGTATATGGTCCGGATCTTTTTCCACCTGCACCCATTCATCTTTAAACTCGGGTAAGTACTTTTCAACCGGATCGTCCACCTTCACTCTGCCTTCATCGACGAGCATCATAAAAGCCGTGGTGGTGATGGGCTTGCTCATCGACGCGATCCAGAAGACGGTGTCCGGAGCCATCGGCTTCTTGGCCGCAATATCGGCATAGCCCACTGTCTCGATATCGAGGACCCGCTGCTGGGACGCGATCAGCGTGACCGCGCCGGGCAGTTCGTGTTGCTCGACGAACGGCTGCAACACGGCTGCGATCGTTCCTTTGGCGGCGTGCTGCGCATTGGCGGTGAGCGCAATCCCTAGGGCGGCGACCGGAACGGTCAGGGTACATAAGAGTGTTCTGCGTTTCATGGTTGATCGAACTCCCTCGACAATCTTACTTTGACCGTGCTTACCTTGCATGGCGGATGTGGCTGTAAAGCGCGCCGCGCTCGAAAAAACCGCGTCCCATTCCGATACCATAGAAACATCCGGCAACCGGGAACCGCTTACCTGTAAGGAGCACGGACATGAGCGACATTACACTCAAAGTGAACGGCGCCACTCATACGCTGAACATCGATCCCTCCACTCCGCTGCTGTATATCCTCCGCAATGATCTCAGCCTGCAGGGCCCTCACTTCGGCTGCGGACTCGGTCAATGCGGCGCGTGCACGGTCCTCATCAACGGCGCAGCGGTTCGCTCCTGCATCCTCCCCGCATCTGCCGTCAGAGGCGAAATCACCACTCTCGAAGGCCTGTCCTCGAACGGCAGATTGCACCCACTCCAGCAGGCATGGATCGACGAGCAGGTCCCGCAATGCGGGTTTTGCCAGAACGGACAGATCCTGACAGCGAAGGCAATGCTCGACAAAACTCCGCATCCGACCGATGCGCATGATCCGTCAGTCGATGAACGCAACGCTATGCCGCTGCATGTCGTATTACCGGATTCAGGCCGCCATCAAACGCGCCGCTAAGGCGATCGCGGATACCAGTCCGGCATCGGGAAAAGAGGTGGTTGCATGATTGCCTCCGCCGGAATTCCCAATCATGTGGAAGAAGTCCTGACCACGCATCGCAGAGACTTCATGAAAAGCGCGGGCCTGCTGCTGGTAGGCTTCGCCGCCCGGAGCAGTTCGGGGGCTGAGCCTGGCGGTCCTTATCCCGACCTCGATTTCCGGCAGCTCGATTCCTGGATCGTCATTCATGAGAACAACACGGCGACGTTCTATGTCGGCAAGACGGACCTCGGTCAGGGCACCGGCACCGTCTTTCCGTCAGTTGATGTCCGACGAACTCGACATTGCGTTCGACCGGACTACCTGCATCATGGGCAGCACGGACATCACGGTCGATCAGGGCGGGTCGGGCGGATCCACGGCCATGGAGCGAGATTCCTGGCCCATGCGGCGCGCCGCCGCCGAAGCCCGCCGGGTGCTGCTCGAAATGGCCTCTGTCCGCCTTGGCACTCCGGTCGAACAACTCACCGTCAGCAACGCCGTGATCGCCGTGAAAGCCGATCCCTCAAAGAAGCATCACCTACGGCCAACTCATCGGCGGAAAGAAGTTCAACGTCACTCTCACCGGCGCCAATGTCAACGCCGTCACCGGCGTCGCCAAAGTGAAGACCGTACAGGAACTCAAATACACCGGGCAATCTCCGCCGCGCGACGACATCCCGGCGAAGGTGGACGGTTCCCTGAAATGGGCAGTCGGATGTAAAACTGCCCGGCATGGTCCACGCCCGCAACGTCAAACCTCCTTTCGCGTGCGCCAGGCTGACCGGCATCGATGATTCGACGGTGCGAAAACTGCCCGGCTTCATCAAAGTGGTCAGCAAAGGCAACTACGTCGCCGTTGTGTGCGAACGCGAGGAACAGGCCATCACCGCCGCGAGGCGGCTCAAAACAACTTGGGAGAAGCCGGCAACCGCTCCTTTCCCCGCTTCCGAGGATCTTTTCAACTACATGCGCGGCGCGAAGGCCGACCTCCGCGTCCAAGCCGGTTGTGGTGGGCGACCCCGACGCGGCATTTTCCGGCGCCGCGAAGATCATCGAAGCCGAATACGAAATCCCCTTTCAGGGACACACCGCTTTCGCCGGCGCTCACGCCACAGCCGACCCGTCCAACGGTCAGATGACCATCTATTCGAACGACATGAAGTCCTACGGCATGCGGAACGGTGTCGCTCAGTTTCTCGGCATGCCGCGCGACAAAGTCCGTGTCGTCTGGATGCAGGGTCCGCAGGGCTTCGGTCGCACCGCGGCCGAGGACGCCGGTTGTGAGGCGGCGTGGATCGCCAGCCAGATCGGCCGGCCCGTCCGTATGCAGTGGATGCGGGAAGAGGAGACGGCGTGGGATACCAAGGGTCCCGCATTTCTGGTGAAAATGCGCGGAGCGTTAGACGGCGAGGGGCGTCTGGTGGCCTACGAATACGCTGCGCGTTCCTGCGACTACAATCATCTCGGCTACAACGAGCCCGACACCGTGCTCATCGCACAACTCATGGGCTCGAGGCGCGCCAAACCCGCCGCCGGAAGTTTCTCCCTCCCTTCCGATGTGTATGCGATTCCCCATCGCCACATGACGGGCGAGGTAGTCAGTCTGCCTGCCGTGTGGGAGACGCCCCTCCGCACCGGCAATCTGCGCGATCCAAATGGCCCGCAATCCACGTTCCCCGCGGAATCGTTCATCGACGAAATTGCGGCGGCAGCGAAAACCGATCCGCTGGAATTCCGGCTGAAGATGCTGATGGCCACCGCGGCTGACGACACCGGATTCCGCCGCGCGCGTTCCATTGCCGTGCTGAAAGCCGCCGCCGAAGCCTATGGCTGGGATTCGCGTCCTTCGCCCAAACAGCCGCGGGCGAAGCAGTCAGCCGGCGAAAACATCCTGACCGGTCGCGGCATCGCCTACTCCTTCCGCGGGCACACGATTGTGGCGGTCGTCGCCGAAATTGAAGTAAATCGTCAGACCGGCCACGTATGGGCGAAGCGGCTCGTATGCGCGCATGATTGCGGTCTCGTGGTGAATCCCCAGATCCCTGCGTCACACTGTGGAATGTGCGCTGCTGCACGGGCTGAGCCGTGCGATTCACGAAGAGGTTCAGTTCGACACGGAGAAAGTCACCAGCGTCGACTGGGTCTCACATCCCACGCTCCGCCACGCCGACATCCCCGATCACATCGAGATCGTTCTGGTCAACGGCGATCCACAGCCGGATCGTCCCGATCTTCCCCCCTATGGAGCCGGGGAGGCGGCGCTCAAACCGATGCTCGCCGCCATTGGCAACGCCATCTTCGATGCGACGGGCGTTCGGATCCGCAGGGTCCCTTTTCGCGATGCGCGCGTACTCACGGCCCTCAAAGCCAATTCCGTTTAACTTGTGACAGAAGTCTCTCCAACGGGCAGGAGCAGGCGAAAACGCCTACTCCACAAAGAAGAATCAATGGCTTGCAAGCCTTGTAGAGTAGGCCTTTGGCCTGCATTGACTTCCGCCCCAGGCCGCTAGCTCGCGACGTAAATCTGCAGCTGCCGGGCAGCCTCGCGGACCGCAGAATACGGAAGCGGGGCGCTGACGGGTGAAGAAGTCGAGAAGATGTTACAGTTCTCGAGCGCCTTGGGAGGGGCGGCAGTGATAGATGGCGGGGTCGATAGCAAACCGCTCTTTGTAGGCGCTTTTGATTTCGCGCTGGAAGCGTTCCGCGGCATCCGGACGGACCAGATTGACCGTGCAGCCGCCGAAGCCGCCACCGGTCATGCGAGCGCCATAAACACCCGGAATCCCGATCGCCACATCGACCAGGAAGTCCAGTTCGTCCGCGCTTACCTCGTAGTCGTGTTGAAGGCTTCGATGAGATTCCACGAATAGAGCGCCCATTCGGTCCAGGTCGCCGCGTTCGGCAGCATGGGTCCAGAGTTCGACACGCAGGTTCTCGCTGATCACGTGCCGGGCGCGCGCCGCAATTACCCTGGGCATCTTTACGTGTCCCAGTTGAGCCGGCGTCGCGTCGCGCAGCGTTCTCACTTCGGGGTATTCGCGGCTGATGGCATCGGCCGCGGTCGCGCATTCGTCGACCCGATCGCGGTACGCCGACCCGCTTAATTCGTGCTTCACCATGCTGTTGACCGCGTAGATGGCGACACCGGCGGGAATGGTGACAGCCTCGTGCATCAGGCTGCGGCAATCCAGTTTCAGCGCCTTATGGTCCTCGCCGAACACCGAAATATATTGGTCCATGATGCCGCAAGGATTGCCGACAAATTCGATTTCCGCTCGCTGGCACAGTTGAGCCAGCTTCAAGGGATCGAAGGAACGGCCGTGCAGCAGCGCCAGGGCAGAGGCAACTTCGAAAGCCGCCGAACTGCTGAGTCCCGAACCTTCCGGCACTTCGCTGTGTACAAAGAAGCGGCCGGGTTCCAACTCCACGCCCGCTTTCAATAGACCTTGTGCGACGCCCACGAAATAATCGCTCCAGTGGTGCGACGGGTGCAAGCCGGCTGTCTCGGCTACATCCCAGCTTTTCTCTTCGTTGCGCTCCTCGGAAAAGACGCGAATGCGCTGCGCACCGGCGTCGTCACCGGCCGCGGGTTCGGCGCACGCGATATAGCAGGCCATTTCGAGGGCCGTCGGCAAAACGAAACCGAGGGTGTAGTCGGTGTGTTCGCCAATCAGATTGACGCGACCTGGCGCGCGGAAGATCCGGCCATGTTCCGCGGGGCCGAAATAGGCTGCGAACCTGGGTACCAGTTCGCTCGCTGTCATGGGCGGGCCCGTCGCGCCAGCAGCAGGAGGAAGCCTCCGAATACCAGCATGACGATGCCGGAATAGAGGTTCACGTTGGCCTGCTGCAGGGGCGCTTGATTACCGGAAGAGAAGAGTCCCGCGCCTGTGAGGATCGCGCCGGTCAGCACGAAGAAAAGTCCGGAGGGTAGTCGAAGATCAAGCATGTTATCGGAACCAGATATTCAGTACAACCAGGACTGCAGCAACGATACAGGCGAGAACGCCAGGCCGCCGGTACCAGGATACCCCTTCATCGGTGGGGAGTTCCGTCAAGCCATAGACCAGCCCACGCAATTCCGCCTCGGCCCTCGGCCGGGTCACCAGGCTGACGAAAATCGTTACCAGCATACAAGCACTCCAGGCGAAGATGGCGATCCAGAAATTCTGGGCCATGGTAGAGGGAAAGGTATGCACTACCGAGATCATTCCGCCTTTGCCTTCAGCCATGGTCAGCAGCCAGGTCAGCGCGGCCGCGCCGGTGCCGGACAGTAAACCGAAGAAGGCGCCGTTGGGGGTCGCGCGACGCCAGAACATCCCCAGGAGGAAGGTAGCGAAGAGAGGCGCGTTGACGAAGCCGAAGACCAGTTGCAGCAAGTCCATGATGTTGTTGTAGCTGGCGGCCAGGTAGGCGGTTCCTATCGCGAGAGCGGTCCCCACCACCGTCGTGACACGGCCTACGGTCAGGTAGTGATGGTCGGACTGCCCGGGCTTGATGTAGCTCTGGTAGATATCGAAGGTAAAAACGGTATTGAAGGCTGTGACGTTGCCGGCCATGCCGGACATGAAAGATGCCATCAGCGCCGTCAGGCCGACGCCCAGCATACCCGACGGATAGAACTGCGCCATCAGGGTGGTCATCGCCTGATCGTAGTTGTAGGTGCCGTCCGGCTTCAGCGGCAGGGCGTAGCCGACGTTCATTTTCATGAGCGCGAGGGCCGCAATACCGGGGACGATGACGATGAACGGGATGATCATCTTGGGAAAAGCGGCGATTAGCGGAGTGCGGCGCGCGCCCAACATGGAGTCCGACGCGAGGGCGCGCTGGATGACGAGGAAGTCGGTGCACCAGTAGCCGAAGGAGAGCACGAAGCCGAGACCGGCGACCAGGCCGAAAGCTTCGACGCCCATGGGATTGTCGGCCGAGGAGCCGACGTACCTCCAACGTGTGGGTCATGACGTCAGGGACGCGCGACGCCATACCGGCCCAGCCCCCAGCCTTCGCCACCGCCATGATCGCCAGCGGCGCAAAGCCGAGGATGATCAGGAAGAACTGCAGCACCTCGTTATAGATCGCGCTGGTGAGGCCGCCCAGGAATGTGTACGTCAAGACGATCGTCGCGGAGAGCAGCACGGACGCGGTGAAACTCCAGCCCAGCACCAGTTGGAACAGCAATCCCAGAGCGTACATCGAGATGCCGGAGGAGAAGATCGTCATCACCGCGAAAGTGATGGCGTTGAGGCCGCGAGTCTTCTCGTCGAAGCGCAGTTTGAGATATTCGGGCACCGAACGCGCGCGGCTGCCGTAGTAGAACGGCATCATGAACACGCCCACGAAGATCATCGCCGGAACCGCGCCGATCCAATAAAAGTGCGCCGTCATGATGCCGTACTTGGCGCCCGAGGCGCACATGCCGATCACTTCCTGCGCGCCCATATTGGCCGCCAGGAAGGCGAGGCCGGTGATCCACACCGGCACTTTGCGGCCGGAAGTGAGGAATTCGCCGGCCGTGGTCGCCTGACTTCCGGAGCCGCCATCCGATGCCGATGACGAAAAGGAAGTACAGCGACAGGATGCAGTAGTCAATCAGTTCGAGTTTCAAGACCACTACATTATATTGAGCGCGGAACGGAAGGCAAACATCTGGCCGCGAAATGCGCACGCATGCACACCAAGACGGAAGGCTAGGTCAGCACGGAGCGGTTTACCTCTTTGAGCAGGATGCCTGAGAGTTGTCGCCGGCTCGATTCCGTCATGAGTGTGAAGAGCCGTTCTCCGGCTTGATCGTACGGCAGGCCTTCCGGGCGGATGTTGGAGATGCAGTTGCGCTCTGCGTCGGTCTTGCCCGGGGCGGGATTCCAGGTAAGGTAAGCTCCCAAGCTATCAGGTGAGGTCAGGCCCGGACGTTCGCCGATGAGGACGAGCGTCAGTTTCGCTCCGAGGGCTGCTCCGATTTCGTCGCCGATCGCGACTCTTGCCTGCTCGACTAAGACGATGGGCGCCAGGGTCCAGGCAGAAATCAGTTTGGGTACGAGTTGATCCAGCAGCGCGACCGCGTGCCGATGGATGGCCAGCGCTGAAAGTCCGTCGGCAAGAATGATGACTCCATCGTACGGGCCCGGCGCGAGGCTCTGGGCTGATGCTGAACGCAGCTTGCGGCCGAGGTCCGGACGACGCAGATATTCAGCCCGATTCGCGGCGGCGCTGTGCAGCGTTACACACTTCCAGCCGCGTCCTTCGCATTCGAAGCGCAGACCGTCGACGTCAAGCGGCTCGTGGACCGCGTCTTTCGCAGCGGCATGAGCTTTGCGGAGGTTCAGAACTTCGCTCAACGGCAGGGCATTGCCCGCGCGTCCCAGCGCGACTCGCGCCATGGTGAAATCCCGGAGCAGTTTCACGGCAGGCTCAATTCCGCGGCGCGTTCGAGCAGTGGCTCCGAATGCGCCAACCACGCTTCGAACTCCGGCGCGGGACGCAAGTTCAGAAGGTCTCGCAGATACAGAGCATCATGGAACGAGGTGCTTTGGTAGTTGAGCATGACGTCATCCGCGCCCGGAACTCCCATGATGTAGTTCACCCCCGCCGTTCCGAGCAGCGTGAGCAGCGCGTCCATATCGTCCTGATCGGCTTCGGCGTGGTTGGTGTAGCAGACGTCGCAGCCCATCGGCAGGCCGAGCAGCTTGCCGCAGAAGTGATCCTCCAGCCCCGCGCGGATGATCTGCTTGCCATCGTAGAGATACTCGGGTCCGATGAAGCCGACCACGGTATTGACCAGCATCGGCTGAAACGCGCGCGCCACGGCATAGGCGCGGGCTTCGCAGGTCTGCTGATCGACGCCATGATGGGCGTTGGCCGAAAGCGCGCTGCCCTGACCCGTTTCGAAGTACATCACGTTCTCGCCGACGGTGCCGCGGTGCAGTTCGCGCGCGGCCTGATGGGCTTCCTCCAGCATCGCGAGATTGATGCCGAAGGAGGCATTCGCGGCTTCGGTTCCGGCGATGGATTGAAAGACCAGATCGACCGGCGCGCCACGCCGCATGGCTTCCATTTGCGTGGTGACGTGCGCGAGGACGCAGGTCTGCGTCGGGAATGTCGATAGTCTGGCGCAGACGGTCGAGCATGCGGAGCAGCATTTCGACGCGTGCCGACATTGTCGGAGGCGGGATTGATGCCGATCACGGCATCGCCGCTTCCGAACATCAAGCCATCGATGATCGCTGGCGACGATGCCTGCGGGATCGTCGGTCGGATGATTGGGCTGGAGGCGCGTCGAGAGGCGGCCGGGCAAGCCGACAGTGGTGCGGAAGCGGGTGACCACGCGGATGCGTGCGGCGACGGCGACCAGATCCTGCAGGCGCATGAGCTTCGAAACGGCGGCCGCCATTTCGGGAGTGAGACCGGGCGCGAGCTTCAGCGAGCACGTCGCCTGTCGCTTCCTCGCCGAGTAGCCAGTCGCGAAACTCGCCGACGGTCAAGTGCGAGATCGGCGCAAAAGCGGCGGCATCGTGCGAATCGAAGATCAGCCGCGTGACCTCGTCGGCTTCATAGGGGACGATCGGTTCATCGAGAAAGCGCTGGAGCGGGAGCGTCGGCGAGCGCCATCTGCGCGGCGATACGCTCCGAGGCGCTGCCTGCGGCGATGCCGGCCAATTCGTCGCCGGACCGCGCGGGTGTTGCTTTGGCGAGAAGCGTCTTCAGATCGTCGAAACAATAACGGGTTCCCGCCGCGACGGCCACCGGCATGTGGTCTAGTATGGCGGATAGGGCATGTCGAAATCTAGACTCTACGCCATCTGGTACGCGTGCATCGCGTTAGGTTTTTTATTACTCGGGTTGTTTCGTGTGATCAAGCTCCATGGGGATGGCGCACTGTTACGATTCGTCGTTGCGGCTGGATTCGGGGCCCTGTCGATTCTGCAGTTCCAGGCGAAGCGATAGCAGCCCGGACGATGGTAGGATGATTTCATATCGGTGTGGTTATCCCGCCATTACAGCTTGCTTTTCGCGGGCTTGTCGATCCTCCACCTTCTTTTAGGGCTGGTGTTCGTGGTAAAACCTCTTCACGACGGGCTGCGATTTTATTGGGCATGGCAGCTCGTGATGGCGGCCTCATTCGCATTTATCGCGATTCGCGGTCGCCGGTGCAGATGAATCGATAGAGCGCCGGCATACGTCTGTCGCGCAACCGGTGGTCCCTTTCTTGAACACCCAAAACCGCTACACTAGCGGTTATGACGAGAAGAGAACTCCTGGCGCTGATCGCCGCGACTCCCGCTCTTCCGGGTTTGCTTCGCGCCAACAGTGCCCCGGTTGCGCCGGTGTCCATCGCGAAGTGCCCCTCCTACAATGAGAACTTGACGGCCATCCTTGACACGATGTTCGATCAATTGGGCGGACTGGGACGAATTGTCAAGAACAAGACCGTAACCGTGAAGCTCAATCTGACGGGCAGTCCGGGCCTGCGCTTCGAAGGGCAAGCCGCTGGGGCTGACCCACTATACGCATCCCAAAGTGGTGATGGCGACCGCGGCCCTGATGGGCAAGGCCGGAGCCAAAGCGCATCCGCTTCGTCGAGAGCGCATGGGCGCTCAGCGGGCCGCTCGAAGAATATCTGCTGGATTCCGGATGGAACGTACGCGCGCTCTCCAACATCGCTCCCGGACATTGAGTTCGAGAACACCAATAATCTGGGCAAGGGCAGCAAATATACGCGATTGAAAGTGCCGACGGGCGGGTACATCTTCCCGGCTTTCGACCTGAATCACGCTTACCAGGATACGGACGTATTCGTCAGCATGGCGAAGCTGAAGAATCATGCGACCTGCGGTGTGACGCTCTCCATGAAGAACTGCTTCGGTATCACACCGGCTTCAATTTATGGCGATAATGCCGGCGTGGATGAACCCAATGAAACGCCCACTGCCGGGCGTGTCAATGTCTGTCACATGGGCAAGCGGCAGCCGTCGAAATCGGCGCTGGCGGAGATCAATCCAGCGTCCAGTCGCGAACCGGGATACCGGATGCCGCGCATTGTGGCCGATCTCGCCGCGACCCGCCCGATCGATCTGGCGATCATCGATGGCGTCGAATCCATCGCAGCCGGGGAAGGTCCGTGGGTGAAGGGAGTGCGCAGCGTACAGCCGGGCATGCTCATTGCTGGAACCAATGCCGTTTGTACCGACACCGTGGCGACTGCAGCCATGGGCTACGATCCTCGTGCGCCCCGCGATACGCCGCCGTTCCGCAATTGCGATAACACGCTCCTGTTGGCTGAAGCCAACTGGCGTTGGCGCTGCGGACCTCAAGCGGATCGAGGTCTTGGGTGTACCGATAGCCGACGCGCTTTACCGCTTCGAAGGATAACGTATGAAAAACTTCCTGCTGTTCCTCGCCATTATCCCCGCTTCGTTCGGGCAGTCCTCGCACGGAAGTATGTTCCCGGCGGTGCGGGGGACACACCAAATGGTCGGCGCGGGTAACAGCCTGGAAGTGGCAGCGGGGACACGCATTCTGGATCAGGGCGGCAATGCAGTGGACGCTGGGGTCGCTACGGCGCTGGCTGCCGCAATCACCGAGATGGATCATTTCGGCCTCGGCGGCGAGATGCCGCTGCTGGTCAAGATGGCCGGCAAACCCGTGGTGGCGATCAGCGGCGTCGGCACGGCTCCGGCCCTGGCGACGGCCGAATTTTTCACGAAGCGTTCGCCGGAACCGTGGGAAAAAGCGAGCGACCGTCCGCCGATTCCGGCGAACGGTATTTTGGCCGCGACCGTTCCGGGCGTCTTTGACGGCCTGATTCTGGCGCTTCAGAAGTACGGCACGATGTCGCTTCGCGCAGGTGGTCACGCCGGCGCTCGAATATACCGAACAGGGATTTCCGCTGCCGGAAATCTTCGCCTCATATATTCACTCGACGCGCAATATCTTGCGCCCTGGCCGACTTCGCGTAGCTTCTTCCAGCCAAACGGGCACGAGACGCAAGCCGGTGAACTTTTCCGCGAGCCGGATCTGGCGCGCACCCTCCATGAACTGATCGCGGTCGAAAAGAAGACGCATGGCAAGCGCGACAAGAAATTGCAGGCTGTCCGCAATTATTTCTATCGAGGGCCAACTGGCGAACCGCATCGCCGATTTTTCCGAGAATAATGGCGGCCTCATGCGCTACGAGGATCTCAAAGCCGGTACCATGCCGAGATCGACACGCCGCGCACCACCACCTATCGCGGATTTGAGGTGAATAAACCGGGCTTCTGGACGCAGGGTCCGGTGATGCTGGAGGCGCTGAATATCCTGGAGGGCTACGACCTGAAGGCGATGGGCCACAACTCGCCGCAGTATCTGCACACCGTGATCGAGACGGTCAAACTGGCCTTCGCCGATCGCGACCGCTATTACGGCGATCCCAAATTTTCCAAAATTCCCGAAGAGACGCTGCTCTCCAAGGAATATGCCGCGGAGCGGCGCAAGCTGATCGATCCGCGAAAGGCTTCGATGGAGTCGCGGCCGGGTACTTTTGCTCCGGCCGTTCCCATGCCGGCATCCACAACCACCAGCGGCAACAACGACACGACGTGCGTGAATGTCGGTCGACAGCCAGGGCAATGTCGTCTCCGCGACGCCCAGCGGCGCGTGGCTGCCTTCGGTGATCGCGGGCGATACGGGAATTCCGCTGGGCACGCGCCTGCAGTGTTTGCTCACCGTTCGCCGGGCATCCCAATACGCTGGCCGCCGGGAAACGGCCGCGCGTCACGCTGAGTCCGACCATCGTACTGAAGGATGGAAAGCCGTACATGGCGATGTCGACTCCGGGGGGCGACAACCAGGATCAGGCGATGCTGCAGGTGTTGCTGAATATCATCGATTTCGGCATGACGCCCGCAGCAGGCTGTGGAGTCGCCGCGATTCCAGACCGAACATTTTTATGGCTCCTTCGCGAATCACGAGTTTATTGCGGGCAAGCTGAATGTAGAAGATCGCATGCCTATCGCGACGATAGAGGCATTACGCGGCCTGGGACATGTGGTCAACGTGACCGGTCCATGGAGCAATATGTCGGCGCCGACGGTCATTCGAATGCGGGATAGCGTGTTGGAAGGCGCGGCCGACCCACGACGCGGGCGCTTCGTCTTCGGCCGGTAGACGGCACGCCTTTTACAGAACGCGCTATTTCTTTTTCGGGTCCAGGTTTTGCATCAGGTCGTCATGCGTCACCTGAGAAGCGACGCCGTCCGGGGGCACGTCTCCTTTGGCGACCCACACAAGAGCATTCAAAATCAATTTGCGGACATTATCGTCTGCCAGGTTCATATGAAAGTGGCCGCCCGTGAACCCGACTGCGCGGCCTCCGTCAGGACGATCATAGGCCCACATCATGCATTGCGGCTGTCCGATTTTTGTGCGGACGTCGGGGTTGCCCTCGTGCGGTCCGTCCTTGCGCGAAAGGCTGCTGGCGGGAGGAATCGCGACCAGAATCGGAGTGATGCCTTTCTGATCCTCGCGGAAGCGCATGTTGTAATACCACTCGTCTTTGATCTTGAACGGCGTTACGCCGCGCGTGATGGGGTGCGTGGGCAACGAAGTGAAATCGGCTACGAATTCGGGATTGACCGAATAGTTCAGCTCAAAGTAGCCGCCGATCCAGTCGAGAAATTCCTTGTGAAGAGATTTGTCGGGAGGTTCGACTCCGTAGTGATAGAACATGAAACCCGCGCCGCGGTCGGCCGCCGCCTGCATCTGGGCCGTGTGTCCGTCCTTTGCGATGAGATGCTTCTCGCCTCCATCGCAGAAAACCCAGATCGCGTCGGCTTTGGCGATCAGGTTGTCGTCGGCGGGCCAACCGTTCTTGCTGACGGTGGCATGGATTCCCGGCACCTGATTTAGGAACCGGGCGAAAAGGATCGCGGCGGCGTTTTGTTCATGCGCCAAACGAGTGTGGCTGGGCGGTCCGGCGATCAACAGAATTTCACGCGGCGCGGCGGTCGCCACGCCGGTGAAGAAACCGCAGGACGCGAAAAGCGCCGTAAGGAGAGACACGGGAAGAATTGAACGATGCTTGGTGATCACGCTACAGATTTAATCACACTTGCGCGAACGATCCGCTGTGCAAGGGGACCTGGTCGCCGGCAACCGGATTTTTGGCCCTCGGTTTGGCCAGCAGGCTCAGCAGCGACGCAGCGAGCATCAAAATGAGCAGTTCCGTGATCGCGTGAAAGATGAACAGGTGACGGGCGCTGTCGAGCGCGTCCGTAAGCGTCGCCATAGCGAATTCCATAACGCCCGCGGCGGAGAGCATCAGAGCCACGAAGATCACCGAAAACGGCAGGCGATCGAATTTCAGCTTCCAGGCAGCAAGTGCAGCCGCCCAGGGAGCGAGATAGAAAAAGAAAATGTGATAAGGGAAGACTCGCAGCGCTGCGCTGCGCAGATTACTCCACAGACTGAAACGCGTCGCCATGGTACCCGGCGGAATCCCGTCTTGTTCACGGAAGTTCGGCATGTCGACCGGCCGCAGTACCGGCGCTGCGAGCTTCAGGTCATTATTCATCTCCGTCAGCGGCACGGAAGGGTGGCGAAGGTAGTAAAGGATCAGGTCGCCGAAAGAGGTCCGCCGCAGAAAATCCTCCGCCCAAAGCGCGTTATAAATCGGAGCCCCGGGCGTGTAAGAGTTGGTGTTCATGTACTGCATATCCTGTTCTCCCAAGCCAAGTTCCTGCAGCATCGTGACGGGCGATGGGGAGTGAGGCCCCAGACGCGTGAAGATGACGCTATAGATTGCGAACAGAGAATAGTTGGAAGGAGTGATGGCCACCATGACGATCGAGGCGGCGGACAAGAGTAGAGCGATGGCGATCCACCGGACACGCTGCAGCAGTGTCGCGGAGCGGAAGGCGAACATCGCCGCCACCAGGGCAAAGAAGACGCCCAGCAAGGCATGCTGCGACTTGGAGAAGATGAGGGCTAATCCCGCGACCAGATAACCCAAAGCGAGCAGGTTGGAACCGTGATTGAGGCTGAAGCAGGCCGCGATGGCGATGATCGTAGACGTGATCAGCAGAACAAGAGCCGGTGCGTCCATGTACGCGGAGTTCAAGTAACAGGTATAGGCTACGTCGCTGAAAATCAGGATGAACAATGGTGGCAGGCCGTAACGCACGGGCGCCGGCGCACGATGGGTCAGCCGCAATAAAATAGCGAACCCCAGCATGAGAATCGCGAGGTGGATCGCGGCGAGAAAACGCAGATCGAAATGTTTCTGGCCTTCGAAGATCGTCGAGAGATAAAGCGCCGCACCGACCAGCGGCCTTTCGAGGGTGGTGATTCCGAGGTTATAATCGCACCCCGGATCTACGACATAGTCTGTCACCAGCGATCGATTGTTTTGCGGCTGATGATCTGAACAGATAGACCAGGGGCCAAGTACTTTGAGAAAATCCGAATTGTTGGCCAGGCCGGTGATGGGCGGGACGAAGAGCTGATAGCCGATGAAACCTAAAAGCGTTAAGAAGCAAAGTGATTCCCAGGCCGCCGGCAACAGGGACCGATAGTCAATCCTTCGCGGCGGGGCGGCGATCGATTCTGTTGCGATCGGTTCTCTCACGACCGGTTCTCTCCCGACCGGTGAGCTGCCGGCTCGTCGCGATGCTCGCCGCAGGTCTACAAGATGAAGCAGAGCCGCCACCATCATGAGGATCATCAATTCGGTGATCACCTGAAACAGGAAGAGATGGCGCGAGGTGTCGAGCGCGTCGGTCAATGAGGCCATCGCGAATTCGATCATCCCGGCAGCGGAGAGCGCCAACGCCAGGGGCATCAGTGGCGATCGCAGTTGTGCCCGTTTCCATGCGATGAGCGCGACCATCCAGGGAGCCAGGTAGATCAGCACGATGTGGTACGGAAATACCTTCATTACCGCGCTCCGCGAAGTGCTCCACAAGCTGAAACGCGTCGCCATCGTACGCGGCGGGAAACCGTCCTTTTCACGATAGTTGGCCATGTCCGTGGGGCGCAGGA
The DNA here is from genome assembly GCA_963777595.1 of Terriglobia bacterium. GTDB lineage: Bacteria > Acidobacteriota > Terriglobia > Bryobacterales > Bryobacteraceae > CAVVFX01. Next base: position 73,398 of record CAVZRE010000010.1, on the reverse strand, counting down.
CGTTGGCCGATGTCGTCAGATCTCGATTCATTTCGCTGAAGGCGACATCCGGATTCCGCACATAGAACCAGATCAGCTTACCGAAAGAAGTGCGGCGCAGGAAGTCCGCCGACCATGCGTCGTTATACACCGGCGCACTCGGGACGTACGCATGAGTGCTCAAATACTTCAGGTCGTCATCGCCCAAACCGACTTCTTTCAAGACATCCCACGGGGCGTCACTGTGCGGTGCGAGACGTCCGAAGATCACGTTGTAGAGGGCGAAGAGCCGGTAGTGGGAGGGCGTCACCGATAACATCGTCGCAGTCGACCCGGCGAGGAGCGCGGCGATGACAGCCCATTCCACCCGTATACTGCGTTTCCCGGGACGAATGGCGAAGACCAGTGCCAACCCCGCAAAGATGATCCCGAGAATGGCGTGCTGCGATTTGGCAAATACCATCGCTACGCCAAACACAAGATAACCGGCGGAGACCCATCGCGAACCGTGATTGAAAGATGCCGCCACGGCGCAAGCCGTAGTGGCCAGCAGCAAGACGAACACCGGGGCGTCCAGATAAACGGAATTGAGATAACACGTATAAGCGATGTCGCTGAAGATGAGGATGAACAAAATCGGAATGCCGTGACGGACGGCCGGCCCGGCGCGGCGTGTGACCGATAGAAGCACTCCGAAAGCGATCACCAGAAACGCCAGGTGCAAGGCGGCAAGGGCGCGGAGATCGAATTTCTTTTCTCCCGTGAAAGGTGCGGAAATGTACGTCGCCGCGAGGGTCAAAGGCACTTCGATAGAGACCAGTCCGATGTCGAAAGTACACTGCACGGGGTCGACGAAGTAGTCCGTAACCAGATAGATGTTGTCCTGCTTCTCGCGATCCGCGGGGCAGATGGAGAGTTTGCCCAGGACATACGAGAAGTCGGAGTTATTGGCCAGGCCGGTTACCGGCGGCACGAAAATCTGGTAAGAGACGAGGACCAGAAACACCAGGAGGCAGAACACTTCCCACCCCCATCCGCGCCACGACTTTAGCATCTTAGACGCTATGGTAACTCACGCGGAATGAGCGGCTGGCAACGGTGCTCATTGACCCGCGGGTGCGAATCCGGCTGCGGGCAGCGACGCTTTGGCAGCGCTTCGTCCCGTCCCTCGCCCCGACCGGGTAATTCGACGCAGAAACTCGACCTCTTCCCGCTGGTAGGGCGATCCATCATTACGAAAAACCTCGTGGAACCAAATAGACGGTTCACGGTCGACATAGGGGTGCTGCCACGAGTCCCACGGCAAATTGGTTTGGGTCTTACCCTGTACCAGGCCCCAATTGATCATGGCGACGTGATGAATTAGTGCGACGGGTAGCGTTCCCTCGAAGAAGCTGCCGTTGCCGCGCGCCATGTATTCGGTGCAAATCAGGGGTCGGTGATAGGGTTCCAGCCATCTTACGTGCTGTTCGAATTCAGTCGGGACTCCGTAGTTGTGAAAGGAGATCACGTCGGAGTTGTCGAGTTGCAGCTTTTCCATCCGTGACAATTTGCTTTCCGCGGACCAATTGCCCTTCCAGATCCCGGAGGTCAGCGGCTGCGAAGGTCCTGCTTCTCGCGCCCAGGCAAACACCTGGCTCAAGAGAGCGTAGACCAGTTCCACCTTATTTGCCGGCTCGAGACTGCCGTAGCTGCTGGTGTTGGGGTTATCGGGCTCATTCCACAAGTCCCATGCCAGAATGCGCTTGTCCGCGGCAAATGCGCCGACAATGCCTTTGACATAGGCTTCCAGGCGGGTGCGTTGGGATGGATCCTGAAGCGCCTTGGCGCCGGGACTCTGTACCCAACCAGAATTGTGCACTCCGGGTTTGGGAGCGCGCTGACGGCCAAGCTGCGGGGCAGGGTCCCAACAGGAATCGAACAGCACGAAGACCGGGCGGATGTGATGTTTGTGCGCGATGGCGAGAAATCTCTCGATCCGGCTCTGAAAGCCTTGCGGATCCTGCGCGAAGAGCAGGTCGTGAAGGAAGACGCGCATGGTGTTCATACCGAGGCGCTCGGCCCAGCCCAATTCGGTATCGATGCGCGACGGGTCGAAGGTATCGGCCTGCCACATCTCCAGCTGGTTGATTGCCGACGCGGGAATATAGTTCGCGCCCACCAGCCAGGGGCTGTCGGCGTACCAGGCATTAGCTTTGCTCTCGCTCCACTTCGGCGTCTCGGCGGACCCGAGAAGAGGGAGGATGGCAAGCGCCGGAATGAGTCTGATCAAATATTGCAAGGTCTGTCGCTCCTCTTCGGTATTACCGGCGGCGAACTACGGCGTGCCGCCTTCTCCAGCTCGAATCTCTTGCGAAGTGCGCGCAAGAATACGGTCCAGATCCTGCAGATTATGCTTGACGCCGGAAGCGGTATTCACAATGTTTCGGTCCTTCGTCCAGTGATCGCCATACCACGTGCAAGTCTCGAAGTTGTCGTTGTGGTCCTTCATCCAGCCTTGGAGTTGCGCGCGGTAGTGCGACAGCTTAACAGCCTGGGAACGATCGCCGGCCAGGTTTTTCAGCTGATAAGGATCGGCGAGGTTATCGAAGAGCAGTTCGTGCCGGTCGCGGTGGTAGATGGCGTAGGTGAACTGGTGATCCCGCAGCGCCCGCCACTCGGTCCCGTCTTTCCAGGCAGCCGTGGTGCCCATGCCTTGCATGTAAGTGGCTTGTGGACCGCGGGTGGAGTGGCCGGTAAATTGGCCGCTGAGATCCACGCCTTCCACGGCGCGAGGAACCGGAAGGTTCAGCGCGCCCAACAAAGTGGGCATGATATCGGGAGTACTGAGGAGCGTATCCGTTGAGCCTGGCTGGACGCGTCCCGGCCAGCGCACCAGGAAGGGAACCCGGCAGGCTTCTTCGTAGAAGATATACTTCGCGCGGCGTCCGTGCGAGCCGAACATCTCACCGTGATCCGAGGTGAAGACCAGTAACGTGTCCTCTTCGAGACCTTGATCGCGAATGGCGTCAAGCAACCGGCCGAGCGCGCGGTCGACGTCCGCGGACATAGCGTAGTAGCCCTGCTGGTATTGGTCGACGTGGGAGCGATAGCCGGGCCCGGGAGTAGCCCAGGCATCGGCATAAGGGTCCGGCGTATCCGAGTAGTTCGGCCGGAGTGGGAGCTTGACATTGCGGAAATGCTCCGTGAAGTCAGAGGGACAGTTGGCCCAATCCCAGGGATCGTGTGGAGGACCCCAGGAAAGAAAAAGTGCGAAAGGCTTCGTCTCGCCCTTACGCGCCTTGAGGTAATCGATGGCCATGCGTGTTTGCGAATCGGGTTCGTAGAGCTTGTGAATCTCGCGCCGGGGAGTATCCCGGAAATAAGGCGCGTCGTGATAGGTGTGATTGAAATTATAGGCAGCCCAGTATTGATCGAAACCCAGACGGTAGGGTCCGGGCGGGACGAAGCCATTGATGGTCTCATCGTGATGCCCTAACTGATTGGCCCAGAGATGCCACTTACCTATGTAAGCGGTGTCGTAACCACCTTTCGTGAGGACCTGCGCCAGGCACTCGTGCTCGGGGCTCAGGCGCAATTCGTTGATCACCATGCCGGTGCTGGACTGGTATTTGCCGGTCATCAACGAGGCGCGGTACGGCGCGCATACGGGAGTCGACGGCACGGCATTCCGTACGTCGAGGGACTGCCGCGCCAGACGATCGATATTGGGCGTTTGAGCAAATTCGTCCCCTGCAAAACCACAGGAGAAGCGGCGTAGCTGATCGGCGAAAACATAGATCAAGTTCGCGGGGCGTTGGCGATTTTGCGCCAGGGATGCTGCCGCCGCGGTCTGCCCCAGAAATGCGCGCCGGGTAAGATTCGACATTGGATTACAGTTTCAAAGCGAACTTTAGCACAAGCGGAAGGCGAGGGAGTCAGGCGCGGGAAATTAGGACAACCGCCTAGAGGACGACCGTCAGAGGCGCCTCGCGTTTCGCCGCCGGCCGGACCAGCGCGTAGAGGCAGACGATGCTCAATAGCGGTAGCAGGGTCGCGGCTGCGAAAACATCGCCGAACGAAAACCGGTCGAGGATGATTCCCGTACCGAGCGTCAGGGTCATGTTCACGACGCCTTCCCCGACGCCGGTGAGTCCGCCGACACGCGCCAGGGCGGATTGGGGAAAGGTGTCGCTCATCACCGCGAGTAACATGCAACTCATGGCGCTCACGCCGAAGATCGCCGCGCCTGCGAGGATGTCCGCGGTCAAGACGGATTTTGTGACGGTTACCATGCCCGTGCAGGCGGCGCACAGAATCGCACCGCCGACAAAAGTGAGCTTACGCGAGCGGTCGACCGGCACGTTGAAGAAAATCAGCAGGCTCGAGAGATAGCCTCCGGCCAGATTTCCCAAGCCTCCCAGGACGTATGCAAAACTGGCGAACCGGCTCATCTCCTCCATGGAGGCGCCCCGGCCGCGAACGAGGTACAGCGGCAGCCAGTACCAATAAAATTGCGAAACCGGACCGGAGGTTGCCCGCACGGCGATGACTCCCCAGGTTTGTTTCATACGGAGCAGAGCACTAAGTGCCGGTTGGTCTTCCGCGGAACGAACGGCATCCTTTTCCGTTATTCCAAGGTCTCGCGAGAGAGCGAACCATGGAATCACCCAGACCATTCCAATGAGTCCGGGAAGCACGAAGGCGGATTTCCAGCCGAAGTGCATGGCTGTGTAAACCACAATAGGCGGAGCCAGCACGGAGCCAAGAAGATAGCCGCTGTTGAACAGGCCAAGCGCGACCCCCCTGCTGCCGGCCGGCATGGTTTGCCCGATCGCTTTCAGGCCGCCTGAATAATTACCGCTCTCGAAAATGCCCATGGCAAACCGCAATCCGAAGAACTGGAAGACCTGCCGCGCGCCGACATGAAGCACGTTTACCACTGACCAGCCAATCAGAATCAGGGGCAGTCCGAGCCGCACTCCAATGCGATCGAGCATGACGCCCGCCGGCAGCTGGCCGAGAGTCATGCCGGCCATGAAGGCGAAGACGATATAGGAATAGTCGGTGTTCGTGAGATGAAGCGTGGATTGCAGGATCGGCGCCACCGAGGCGAGCACCAACCGGTCGACGCAATTGATCGTCGACAGCAGGAACAGCATCACGGCCATCCACCATTTGCGGCTACCGGGGATTGGCATGCGTCGCCTACTGTTTCTGCCGGGCCGCGAAAAACGGATCCGGTTTGCGGCTGATCAACCGTCCGCCATCCGCGGGAATGATAGCGCCTGCGAGATAAGAGGCATCGTCCGACGCCAGGTACGCGGCTACTCCGGCGATGTCCTCGGGCCGGCCCATGCGCCCCACTAGCGCGGCGGTAGACTGGTCGAGCGCCGCGGCGGGCATCGGCTCAAGACCCACTCGTGAGCCTTCCGTATAAACCGAGCCAACGGCAATTCCGTTCACGCGAATGCCTTTGTCCGATAATTCCACGGCTAGCGCGTGAGTGAACGCGTGGAGCCCTCCTTTGCTGGCGATATAGGCGCCGTACTCCGGAAGAGGCATAGCGGGCTGAATGGCCAGGATGTTCACAATCACGCCACCGCCCTGCACCAGCATCTGTCGAACCACCGCCTGTGTCAGCAGGAAGGTGCCGGTCAGATTCGTTCGAATGACTTGTTCCCAATCGTCCAATGAGATTTCGACAATCGGTTTGCGTTGTCCTAAAGCCGCGGCGCAATTCACCAGGATGTCAATTCGCCCAAACGCGTCCAGTGCCGAGCGAACCGTTCTTGCTGAATCCTCTGACCGGCCAAGATCCATCGCCACGAAATGGGCTCGTCCGCCACCGGACGTGAGCTCGCGTTCAGCCGCGGCCCCAGCCGGAGCGTTAATATCGGCAATCACCACTGCAGCGCCTTCTGCCGAGAAGCGGCGCGCGATGCCGAGTCCGATCCCGCCCGCCCCTCCGGTAATCAACGCAATCTTATCTTCGAAGCGTCGCAATTTGACTTGCCTATTATCCGTCATTCGGGATCGCCAGCACTGCCGATGCCGGCTGCTAATGCCACAGCCGCCCGAAGCGACGACCGCGCCGGCGTGTGATATTCTTTCTGGGTCGATGAGAGCACTCCTACTCAAAGCCCCCGGGCAACTCGACCTGACAGAACTCCCCAGCCCCCCATTGGCGCCTCGCCAGGTCCGGCTTTCCATACGCAACGTCGGCGTCTGCGGTTCCGACTATTCGAGCATCGCCGGCAAGCTCCCTTTTACGCGATATCCCATCGTTCCGGGACACGAAGCCGCGGGCGAAGTGATCGAGTCCAGTTCAGCCGAGTGGATGCCTGGAGATCGCGTCCTCATCCACCCCATCCTTTGCGATCGCAACGATCCTCTTTTCTCGACCGGTCAGGTGCATCACTGCACCTCCACGGAGGTGCTGGGCGTCGTGTCGCGGAATGGAGCCTATGCGGAAGAAGTTGTCGTAGAGGACTACATGCTTCGCAGGCTTCCCTCCAATATGGATTTCGAATCGGCCGCTATTGTCGAACCGGTCGCGGTTGCGGTTCGAGCCGTTCGCCAGGCCAACCTGGTGCGAGGCGACCGCGTCCTCGTTCTGGGAGCGGGCAATATTGGCTTGCTGGTTGTCCAAGTCGCCAAGGCGCTGGGAGCCGCCCGTGTGGTGGTGACCGATCTCATACCGGAACGCCTCAAGCTCGCCTCTGAACTGGGAGTCGACGAAGCGCTGCCGGCCGCCGACACACTGCCTGCGGAGTTCCAGAATTGCTTCGATGTGGTGATTGATGGCGTCGGCGCGGAAAAGACCGTGCGGCAGGCGCTCGGTTGCTGCTCCCGCGGAGGACGCATCGTCGTCTATGGAGTTCCCGCCGGCGATATTGTCTATCCCTTGCGCGTTGCGTTCTCAAAGGACGTGACGCTCTCGACCAGTCGTCTCTATGACGCCGATTTCGCGCCGGCGATCGAGATGGTCGCTGATGGACGCGTCAAGGTGAAGGAGATCATCACGCACCGCGCAAGCCTGGCCGAAGCGCCCGCGTTGATCGGACGCATCCTCAACGGCACGGAGACCGGAATCAAGGTCATGATCGAACCCTAGGCAAGTATGTCCAAGCTATTCTCAGTCGAAGGCAAAGTGGTTTTGGTGAGTGGCGGATCGCGAGGCATCGGTCGTGCGATTGCAGAAGCCTTTCGCGATGACGGCGCTCGCGTAATCGTGACCGCCCGCAACGAGGTGGCGCTGCAAGCGACCGGGATGGAGTATGCTGTCTGCGATATCGCAGACTCCGCGCAAATCATCCGTACGGTAGATCAGGTCGCGCAGCGCTTTGGCACGATTGACGTTTTGTTTAACGTTGCCGGCATCAACTTCCGCCATGCCGCCGAGAGTTTCCCCGAGGATAAGCTGGAGGAGATTCTCGCCGTCAACGTGCGGGGGAACTACCGCATGGCGGCGGCCTGCGGCCAGATCATGGTCCGTCAGCGCGCCGGCAAGATTATCAATATCGCGAGTCTGCACACCATGAAAAGTCTGCCTGGCATCAGCGCCTATGCCGCGAGCAAGGGCGCCATCGGCTCGATGACGCGCGCGCTCGCCGTCGAATGGGCCGGCTCGAATGTGCAGGTGAATGCGATCGCTCCCGGGTTCATCCGCACCGATCTGAATGCGGCGCTGTGGGAGATCCCGGCCATGCGCGGTTGGGTCGAAGAGCAAACTCCGGCGAGGCGGTTGGGAGAGCCTCGCGATCTTGTCGGAACCGCGATTTTTCTCGCAAGCGCGGCCAGCGACTTCATGACCGGACAAGTTATCTACGTCGATGGCGGCTTCACGGCAGGGTCGCCGTGGCCGCTCGAGTATCCCGGACGATAACGTCATTGGCCGGCTTGCGCTAACTGATCAGGCGCGCGATCTCATCGGCGTTGTTCGGAACTACCACAGGCGCATTGCCGAAGGTGCTCTGTAAGCGGTGGCCATCGGGCGCGTCCAAAGCTCCGGTGTGATAGCGATAGATGTAATCAGGATCCTTCAAGACGTTTCCGGTCAGGACCGCAACTACGTCAGCATTCTTCGCCACGACACCGGCGGCTCGAAGTTTCCGTAACCCGGCGAGCGTTGCCGCCGATGCCGGCTCGCACCCGATGCCGCATTGTCCGATCACCGCTTTCGCGTCCGCGATCTCCTGTTCAGTTACGCTCTCCACTACGCCATGGGTCGTCTCGATCTCGCGCTGAGCCTTCGGCCACGACACGGGATCGCCTATTTTGATGGCGGTCGCGAGCGTCTCGGGATGATGGACTGCGCGAAACTCACCACCCGTTTGCATGTAGCAATAGAATGGCGCCGATCCTTCGGCCTGAACTACCGCCAGGCGCGGCAGCTTGTCGATGAAGCCGGCATCACGCAGCTCACGCAGCCCTTTGCCGAATGCCGAAACGTTGCCCAGATTTCCGCCCGGTAACACGACCCAGTCGGGCACCACCCAATCGCGTTGATCCAGCATCTCGATCATGATGGTCTTTTGCCCTTCGATACGAAATGGGTTGATCGAGTTCAGTAAATAAATGCCGAGACGCTCGGCCAGCACTCGAACCAGCGCGAGGATCTGATCGAAGTTGGCGTCCACCTGAAATGTCCGCGCGCCATATTCCAGCGCCTGCGCGAGTTTACCGTACGAGATATTGCCGTTAGGGATAAAGATCAGCGGATTGAGTCCGGCGGCCGCCGCATAGGCTGCCATGGAAGCCGAAGTATTGCCGGTGGAAACACAAGCGACACGAGCCATGCCCAGCCGCATCGCCTGCGTGGCGCCGCAGGTCATTCCGTTGTCTTTGAAGGAGCCCGTCGGATTGAAACCCTGATGCTTGAAAACGATTCCGTCTAGGTCCGCGTACTTTGCCGCGCGCGGAGCCGGCAGCAGTGGAGTATTTCCTTCGCGCAACGTGACGATCTCGAGACCGTCATCGGGAAAAGGAAGCATCTCGCGATATCGCCACACGCCGCTCTGATCCGCCGGACGGTTGCTCGTGCGCCGCTCGCGCCAGAGCTTCATCAATTCGGCGGGACTCGCGGACGGAGGCACGAATAAGGCCTCCAGCAGGCCTCCGCATTTCGGACAATTGTAGATAACCTCGGTTATGGCGTAGCGCGCGCGGCACGCCGGGTGAATACAGATCAACTCGGAATTCATTAGGAACTTCGATTGTGCCATACCGCGCCTGCGAGACATGGATGCTCGAGCCTGTGCTCTAAGATGGGGTCATGCTCTCTGTCCACCTGGAGAAAGGACAAGTCTCGGTGCGTGAGGTTCCGAAGCCGGAGCGTCCGCCTGGCTATGCCTTGATCCGCATGCTGGTCGCGGGGATCTGCAATACCGATCTCGAGCTACAACGCGGCTATTACGGATTTTGCGGAACGCCGGGCCACGAGTTCACGGGCGAGGTGGTGGATGCGGATGAGAGCGGGTTGCTCGGCAAACGTGTTGCGGGTGAGATCAACCTGGCGTGCGGAAATTGCGTCTATTGCCGGCGGAGTTTAGGACGACACTGTCCTCACCGCACGGTTCTGGGTATCGTGGGGCACCCCGGCACATTCCAGGAATTTTTCACCCTGCCGGAGCGCAATCTACATATAATTCCCTCGGGCATCCCGACCGAGGCTGCCGTATTCATCGAGCCTTTAGCGGCTGCCTGCGAGATCCTCGATCAGGTGCGGGTTCCGGCCGGCGAGCAGGTTGCCGTGCTCGGCGACGGCAAACTCGGACTCTTGATTTCCCAAACGCTCCACGCGCATGGCGCCAAAGTCAAACAATTCGGACGGCACCGGGATAAGTTGCTGATCGCCTCGCGCGCAGGAGTCGAGACCATTCTGATGTATCCGGAAGCCACCTTACCCGAAGCCGAGTTCGACTTTGTGGTGGATGCAACCGGCACGCCCGAAGGACTTTCGCGCGCCATCAAGATGGTGAAGCCGCGTGGAACTGTCATTCTGAAGTCGACCGTCCATGGCGAAGTTCCAATCGACACGGCGCCGGTTATCGTCAACGAGATCACACTCATCGGTTCGCGCTGCGGCCGGTTCGAACCCGCCATCGAGCTATTACGGCTCGGCACGATTAATGTGGACCGGCTGATTACCGACCGGTTTCCTCTCGCGTCCGCGCCGGAAGCCTTTGCGCGTGCTGCCGAAAAGGGCGTTTTGAAGGTCCTGCTCGAAGGGCGCGTTGCTTGACCCATTTAAAGCGCAGCTTATTCGCGCCTATTTGTGCGCATTCGTGGCTATCTTTTTAACGCTTTTTCGTTTTCTGAGTTTTAGGAGCTGAAAAGCTCTTGCACTTTGGGTGACTTGCACAAGTCGGGGTATGATCACGACGGGCACAACCACATCTTCCACATTTATCGCCCGCGTTGTAATCTTCGTCCATAGAATAACTCCTTCTGTACCCTTCTCAAGTAGACCACGTCGGCCATCGCTCCGCTGCTGGACGGACTGGAGTCCAGCCGTGTCACACGGTATCCTAGTGCCATGGGAGTGAACGCCCGCGTCGTTATACTTTTTCTCGCTTCGGTGGCCGCCGGGTGCGGGCAATGGATCCCAATTGGTCCCGATGGAGGCAGCGCCCATGTGCTGGCCATCGACCCGCAACATCCTGAACATCTGCTCGCCGGCTCTCGAAGCCTCCTCCTGTACGGGTCGGAGGATGCCGGAGAGTCCTGGCATCCTTTGCCGGAATTTGCAGGTTCTCAGGAAATGTATCAGGCCGCTCTCAACGTGGTTGCCATCGATCCGGAAGAGTCCCGGACCTTTTACGCCGGTATCTCCGCCACCAATGCGCGTCCCGCCGCACAAAACGGCGCGGGATTCTACGTGAGTCGGGATGCTGGAAAGACCTGGACCCGAGTGCCGACCCTGGCAGGAACTTCGGTCTATTCACTGGCGATCTGGCAGAAAGATTCCCATGTGATGGCGGCGGGAACGAACCACGGCGTGTACAGTAGCCGGGATTCAGGCCAGTCCTGGGAACATATCTCTTCTGCGGACAATCTGGAGCAACAGGGCGTCATGTCGATCGCAATCGACCCGAAAAACTCTGCCGTGATTTATGCCGGAACGCCGCACCTTCCGTGGAAGACGATCGATGGCGGAAAATCGTGGCGCCCGATCCACACCGGCATGATCGACGATTCCGACGTCTTCTCGATTCACATCGACCGGCAAAATCCGGAGCGCGTATATGCCAGCGCTTGTAGCGGCATTTACGGCAGTTTGTCGGGCGGCGCACAGTGGGCGAAAATCGCAGGCATTCCCGGCGACGAACCGGCGCACTCACGTAATCGCCCAGGACCCCAAGCATCCAGCGACGCTTTACGCGGCGACTACTCTAGGGCTGTGGAAATCCACTACCCGCGGCGCTGAGTGGCGCAAGACGATGGGCGACTCCATCAACGCCCTCGTCCTCGATCCAAAAGGCACCATGTATCTGGCAGTCGACCAGAGAGGATTGCTGAAGAGTGATGACGGCGGAGAAACTTTCCGTGAAATCAATCACGGATTTATCGATCGTACGATTACGACGATGCAGACGGGTGGCGATCCGCAACGCCCGTTCCTCTATGCCAGCACGATATATGACGGCCACTCGGGAGGCTTGTTTCGAACAGAGGACGCCTCGGGAAAATGGGATTTGCTGGCCAGCGAAGAAGCGCTGCACGGCAGGAACCTGACCAGTTTTGCGGCGCTCGGCGGAACCAGTTGCGTGGTGGCTGCTTCTTTCGACGGATTCTTGCGATCGAATGACGATGGCCACACCTGGACCGAGATGGCTTCGCAAAAGGCTCCGCCCGCGGCGCCAAAAACCGCGGATTCCAAGACGAGAACGAAGGTCGTAACTCGGGTAGCGGCTCCTCCGCGGCCTAAGCTGCCGGTGTCTTTTCCGTCGGCGAGTATCCATATTTATTCCTTGAAAGCGTCAAATGGCAAGAGACCCTATCTCATTGCGGCTACGTCGGCAGGACTGTTCTACACCACATCCGGAGACGAGTGGCGGCCGATGAAGATTGTCCCGCGCGACTTGTCGGTCTCGGCGATCTTCGTATCTCCGGGGGATAGCGGGGGGTTGGCGGCGATCACGGCAGGAGGCCTGTATTTATCCCATGACAACGGAGCGAACTGGATGGGCACTGCTATTCCCTATAAACCCGATATCATCTATGAAATCGCGTTTGACTATGTAGACCCGAATCTGGTGCTGGCTGCGACTTCGGATGGAATATATCAGTCCCTCGACGGCGGTAAGACTTGGACATTCCATCGCGGCGGTATGCCGCCAGGTGAGGTTACATCGGTGATATTTCACCCACGAAATCATGCCGAAGCCTATTCTTTGCATTTTGGTTGGATCTATAAATCGACTGATGGGGGCGTGCATTGGAAGGTTTTTGACCGTTCCAATTTAGGAAACGTAACCTTTCGCACTATTTCTTTTGATCTATCGAATTCGAATCCCCAACTTTACGGGCTGGCACTTCTACGCGGTGTATTTGCGTATCATCTGACCGCGTCAAAGCAGCCAGAAAAGGTTCCCGCAAATGTACCGGCTCACCCCTCAAGCGCATTCAACTGATTAAAAAACTTGTACTTCAGTACCTGATCCGTTGATAATAAGAGAGATTCGTCCCGCTTCATTTCGACGAAACAGCATTAGTCAAGCAACACGGAGAAGCTCATGAAGAGTGCTCGCTTAGGAATTGCAGTAGGTACGTTAGCGTGTCTTTGCGGGGGAAACTCAGTATTGGCGCAGACCACCGGAGACAAAGTTGAAATCAACATCTTTGGTGGAATGTCCTACTGGGGCGCAAAGAACGCTCAGACGGTGGCCGGAAATCTAATCAATATTAAGCCCGATGAGGGCGGCGTGTTTGGTTTCCGTATCACCGAGAATCTGTGGAATTACGTTGGTATTGAAGAGTCGGTGACGGCTTACGGCACCAATAATATCAACCTGAGATCAGTGCCTGGTGTTTACGCCGGCACCGTTTCATTTGGCGCCCGCGGACGTCAGGCGTCCATCGGGCCAATCATTTACTTTACCCCTTCTGATAGTCGTTTTCGCCCTTTCGTTCAGGTGGAAGGCGGCTTTAATTACTTCTATCCGACATCTACCGCGCAAAATCAGGCGGATAGTGCGACTAACCCATTGTTCGGGAACAACGCGCTATTCGGTCCCGTTACCGGACCGGTTCACTTAGGCAGCAGTTGGAAGGGCGCCCTGAACATGGGTGTATTCGTAGTTGAATACGGCACCGGGTTCAAGTTAAAGCTTTCGGATCATTTCGGTATCCGCGCCGATGTTCGCGGCAATCTGATTCAGACTCCGACCTTCGATTTGTCCCACTCGAATGTCCCCGCCTATCTGAGTATTGACAAGGGCGGCGCGATGTCAGGTTTGCAGGCCACAGCTGGTCTTACCTGGTATCTGGGCAAAGAAGAGCCGCCGCCGGCGCATACGTTGTCGGTTGGCGACATCTCGGCTGATCGCATGCACCTCTGTCCCGGTGACTCAGTCATGTTGAAAGTCCCGGTGACGGACAGCTACAGCGACGCCACCATCAAATACGCTTGGACCACCGAGGGTGGTCAGCCGGGTTCGGGCAGCGAATTTACTTTCCACGCTCCGGACAACGGTGGATCCTACACCGTCAAAGTTCACGTCTCGGAAGATTCTTCGAGCGTGAAGGACAAAATGGAGATGAAGGGCTTGAAGAAGTTTGGGCCGGTGGCTGCGGTAGACAAAACGATCACCATTACGGTGGATCCATATCGTCCTCCCACGCTTTCCTGCACAGCCAACCCGACTTCGCTCATGCTCGGCGACACCAGCGCCCTGCACGCCACGGCAACTGCCAGTGCCTGCAATGGCAACCTGAGTTACACCTGGTCCGCCAGCGAGGGCTCCGTATCCGGAAGCGGTGCGGATGTTACCTATAACTCTTCCGGCGTGCAAGTAGCTCCCGGAGCGACCAAGCCTGTGACTGCGACTGCTACGGTTACGGATGCCAAGACCCGTTCGGCCAGTTGCTCGGTGAATCTGACGGTGAGAGCATCTGCACCGCCTCCGCCTCCTCCTCCGCCGCCGGCCGCCAAGGCTCAGCAGCTTGACGACATCATCTTTGCTGAGGATGATGCGCGCGTCAATAATTGCGGCAAGCGCACCCTGGAGCGTCTGTACCAACAGATGGCTTCCGATGCCGATGCAACCATCGTCCTGATCGGCCACGAAGATGCGAGCGAGCAGTCCAGCGCCCGCCGCCGCAACGCTCCGCAGTATGACCGCATGCGCGTGGAGAATACGGCCGCTGTCCTCAGCGCCGGCACTGGCACATGCCAGAAGCTGGAACTGTCGCGCGTCCAGGTTGATTGGGTCGGAACCGACCAGACCGACGATTTCAAGACCGCCCTATGCGAATCCTCTGTCAGGGAGCGCTCAAGGTCCAAGGTCTCTGAAACCGACCAGCGGACGAAGAATCGCCGCGTGGAAGTCTGGATCGTTCCGAAGGGCGCTCAGATGCCCGCAGGCGCCAAGCAGTTGAAGCCGGCTCCTGAGAGCGACATCAAGAAGCTCGGTTGCCCCAGATAGTCAAACCGGGGGCGGAGGCAACTTCGCCCTCTTAACTTTTAAATATTACTCTTAACTTTTAGATATAAAGTGAAGCCCGGACCTAAAAGTCCGGGCTTTTTCTATTCGCAACCGCCTTTGTATCCGCCGGCGACTTTCCTTCCGAGCAAGACAATTTTCGAGAGAACGGCCACCCCGCGTGCCGAAGTTGCATCCGAGACCGAACGGCGTTTGGCAGCCAACGCTCAGTCGAGCACCAACATAGCCTTTTCGCCGATCTTGGGTTTAGCTGCCAAAGATGCGGTGGTAGAACTCGCGGGTGCGGGAGCGAATCTCCTTGAGCGTAGCCGGCAATGGACCGTGGAGGCGCTCGGGAGTCCAGCGGCTGACGAGTTCGGCCAGGACATTGGCCTGAGCAGGGTTAGTGGGCAAGCGACCCTCCGCGTGGCCATTCAGCACGCGCAGTCCGTGATCGACTGCCCGGTAAAACACCGCTGCCTGAAGCAGGAACTCCGCGTCTTCGCGTTCCAGGTGCCCCATCTTCTCGATTACGTCGATGCGCTCCGGCGTGTTGAGCACGGGAAAGAACATGCCGGCGCCCTTGAGCCGGAGGTACATGAGAACAAAATCGATATCCCAATAGCCTCCCCGGCCTGCTTTCAGCAGATTGTTGGAACCTTGTTCCCGCTCAAGCCGTGTCCGCATCTGAGCCAACTCCGTCCGGGACCGTCCGCCTTGCCCATACCGCCGCCAATCGACCATCTGCAGCTCTTTTAGGAACCGCGCCCCGCGGTCGGCATCTCCGGCCACGGTCCGCGATTTCATGTAGGCGATGCCTTCCCAGGCTTCGGCGTGATGCGCGAGGTAATCCGTGTAACTGCTCTCGGTCTGCACCAAAGCGCCGTCGCGGCCGTTGGGACGCAGACGCGTATCAACCGTGAAGATCACCCCGTCGCCAGTATAGGCGCTGATCACATGGATCATACGTTCCGCCACGGAGGTCCAGAAGCGCAGTTCGCGAACATCCTGGTCGGGGATGACGAAGACGAGGTCGGCATCGGAGGCCAGGTCGAACTCGCGCATACCCAGACGTCCCAAGGCAACCGTCATCATCTGGCCCGCGGCACGATATCCGGGACTCTCCGGGGGCGCCGTTTCGATAGCGTCCTGAGTCGCAATGCGGTAAGCGGCGAGGATGATGGACTCGGCGAGTTGCGAGGTCCGCTTGAGCGTCTTGAAGATCGGAACGCGATGGTAGATACTGTCAGCTTGAATGCGCGTCATTTGCTGCCGGAAATAGCGTCGCAATTCGGCGCCATCTTCCGGAACGTCGAAACCGAGCCGGCCCTGGCGATCGCCGCAGGCTTGAAGAACTTCGTGCAACAATTCGGGATAACGGATCAACTGATCGGCAAAATGACGGCTGTGATTGAAAATGTCCAGCGTGCAGGCGCGAAGTTCCGGATAGCGCTCGAGCGAGTCCAGAGACTCGGGAAGTTGCACCAGTTTCTCGATCAGGTATTCGAGCCGGGTGTCGTGTGGACCAGTTTGAGCGACCGCCTCGGCAAAATAGGGAGCGCGGGCTTCCAGGTACCGGGCGAGGTGAGGCGAGGGCACGGAGGTACGGGCTCCGAGCGCAGCATCCCCAGCGTTCGATTGTACTTCGATGGCTTGCGCCGGTTGAGCGTCCTCTGGATTCGGCATCGAATAATACGAGGGGCGCTGTGAGCGCACTACTCGATCATATAGCTCGCGCACCGCTTCCAGATGGTTATGTAATTCCCGCTGCAGCGTTCCCGCGGTCGGACTGGTCCCAGACTGCGATTCCGGCATCTTGCAGGCCAGAATCTCGAGTTCGTCGAGACTCTGCGGCAAACTGTGAACCTGACGATCCTCGTGAAATTGCAGCCGATGTTCCAGATTGCGCAGAAATTGATAAGCGGCTGCGAGTCGCGAATATTCCGAATCCGAGAGGCGATCTTTATCGCGGAGACGGAACAGGGCGAACAACGTTCCGCCGTGGCGAACCCAGGGTTCGCGTCCACCGTGCAAACGCTGCAGACACTGCACCAGGAACTCGATGTCGCGAATGCCGCCGCGCGCCAGTTTCACGTCCACGCCCGAGTGGGGAGACCTTTTCAACTTTTCATTGATCCGCTCGCGCGCTTCGGATACCGACTCCACGGCCTTGAAGTCGAGCGTAGTGGAATAGATGAGAGGTTCGACAAACTCGAGGAGACGTGTCCCCGGTCCGGGCTCTCCGGCTGCCACCCGCCCTTTGATAAGCATCTGCAGTTCCCAGTCGCGCCCCCGTGTCTGGTAGTAATGTTGAGCGCCTCCTAGCGAATGACAGACTTCGCCATAACGTCCGTCGGGACGGAGCCTCAGATCCACGCGATAACACATGCCCTCGCCGGTATAAGTAGAGAGCAGTTCGGTATAGTGATTCGCGATTTTCTTGAAGAATTCCTTATTGCTGATGATGTTCGGGCCTTCGGTCTCACCCGCGCCGTCATAGATAAACATCAGGTCGATGTCCGAACTGTAATTCAGTTCGCGACCGCCGAGTTTTCCGAGAGCAATGACCGAAAACTCCGCCGGCTCACCGTTCACCAGAGGCTCGCCATGGATTGCGGCGAGTGACGCGCGGACGCGCCGATAGCTCAAATCGAGGATCGCATCGGCCAGGTTGGAGAGTTCTTCGGTCACATCCGAAAGCGTGCCCAAGCCGAGCACGTCGCGAATCATGATGC
Source organism: Terriglobia bacterium (assembly GCA_963777595.1). Taxonomy (GTDB): domain Bacteria; phylum Acidobacteriota; class Terriglobia; order Bryobacterales; family Bryobacteraceae; genus CAVVFX01. The sequence continues at coordinate 56,057 of CAVZRE010000010.1, read as the reverse complement.
GCAAAACCTGCTCGCGGCGAAAACGGGCGAGTTCCACCGCGGAGGGCGCCTGCTTGCTCTCCCAACCGATGAACTGGCGAAGGCGGGTTTCGTATTGTTCCGTCATCAGGACGCGATGCATATCGCCGCTGCGTCCCAATTGTTCGAGCCACTGCGGATTCTTGAGGACGGCTTCGGAAAGAAAGGCGCTGTAGGAGAACACCGCCATCAGATAGCGGAGAGTCGTCACCTGACCGCCAATGCGCAAGAAGGCATTGGGATTTTCGCGCCAGAACTGGTCAAGATAACGAGCTACGGTTTCCTGGTCCGGAGCACTGCCGAGCAGGATTCCGATGCGATGGAGAACTTCCGGGGGTACGCCTTGAAGGCTTTCGAGTCGAGCACGCGACCGGGCATTGCCTCGAGATTGGAGATCAGTGATGAGTCGGGGCATCGTGGTCCCGGCGAATACAGTTTTAGTATAACGGTTAGCGGACGTCTTTGCCCAACCTGTAACCGACGTTTACTCTGGACCGCCTTGGTATTGTAACCTTAACAATTGCAATGCACGGACAACCGGTCATTCTGGTGGTGGACGACGAGGAGTCGGTGAGGCTGCTTCTGAGCACCTTATTGGAACGGGACCTCTACACCGTGTTGCTGGCCAGAGACGGGCAACATGCGTTGGAGGTCGCCCGCAGCCACGGCGGTGAGATTAACGCTCTGGTCACCGATTACAAAATGCCTCGTCTCGACGGCCTGCAATTAGCCAAGACATTGGTTGTAGAGCGCCCGGGAATGAGGGTAATGATCATGTCGGGAAGGATTTCTCATCCTGAAGCGCTGCAGCGCTGTGGCTTTCCCATGTTGGCCAAGCCGTTCACCATCACCGGGTTCATGGCGACGTTGAAGCGTTGCCTCGATGAGCCTGAAACGAACGTACGTTGAGGTTGAGTCAGTTATCATCCGTTTTTCATCGGTAGTTCTACCCACCCGCTCGGATAACTGAAACCGGCTGCGGCGTCGTATAATCAAAAGTAACGAGACATATTGTGACGTTCCCTACCTTGTTGCGTTTGTTCGCGCACACCCAGATGCTCCCAATCCTCGAAAGCGGGGAAGAGACCCTCGTCGGCGGCCAAGCTGTTATGGAGGGTGTTATGATGCGGGCTCCCCACAGCTATTGCGTCGCTGTGCGAAGAGCCGGCGGCGAGATCGTCATTGACGAAGCCCCTATCGCCCGGATGTCCGAGAAGTATCCGATGCTCAAGCTTCCCATTTTGCGGGGCGTTGGAACTTTAGGACAAGCCATGGGTCTCGGGATGCGTGCCCTGAAATTCTCGGCGGATGCGGCTATGGCGGACGAGAATGCCAAGCTGCCGGTCGACAAGCGGAAGGAAGCGAAGCCGCTTCCCCAGTGGGCGCTCTACCTGAATATAGGTTTTTCCGTGGCGTTTTTCCTCTTTCTGTATAAGTTCATTCCGCTCTATCTGGCAACCTCGTTAGGCAAAGTTTACCCGTCCCTTCAGGGGCACATGGCGCAAGGCTTTGTTGACGGCATGATCCGCATCGTGATCTTCCTGGCGTTTTTGTTCGGGATCTCGCGGGCCAAAGACATCCGGCGGGTTTTCGAATATCACGGCGCGGAACACAAGGTTGTTTTCAATTTCGAATCCGGCAAGCCTGTAACCGTGGAGAACGCGCAGAAGTTTGTAACTTTTCATCCGCGCTGCGGCACCAGTTTTCTGCTGGTCGTGATGGTGATCTCGATGCTGATTTACATCTGGATTCCCTTCGATGGCTTCGCGGCTAAGTTCCTGACGCGCATTGCGCTGCTTCCGTTGATTACCGGCTTGAGCTACGAACTCATCCGCTTCGCCGCCAAACGGCAAGGCTCTTTTATGGCCATGCTCACTGCGCCGGGGCTGTGGCTGCAGCGGATCACCACCCAGCCGCCGTCCGACCAACAGGCAGAGGTCGCGATTCAGGCGCTGGACCGGGCCATGACTCTGGAAACAGAGCAGGGTGGTCAGCTGGTGATTGCCTGAACGACGGCTGATTGGCTAAAAAATGCAGTTTCTCTCCCGGCTTGTTCAAACCGAAAAACGCTTCGAAGAATTGACCCAGCAACTCGCCGCGCCCGGGGTCATGAATGACGGCGACCAGTATCGTAAGGCTTCCAAAGCCTATGCCGATCTGGCCGAAGTGGTCGGGAAGTTCCGGGAATGGAAGAAAGCATCGAGCGAACTGGAGCAGGCTCGTGCCATGGCCAGCGATTCGGATCCCGAGATGCGCGAAATCGCTAATGAAGAGATCGTGCGTCTGGAGCCGGTAGTTACTTCGATCGAAAACGAGCTGAAGATTCTGCTGCTGCCCAAGGATCCGAATGACGACAAAGATGTGGTGCTCGAAATCCGCGCCGGCACCGGCGGGGACGAAGCCACGCTGTTTGTTGCCGAAGTCTTCCGCATGTATAGCCGCTACGCAGAGACGCAACATTGGAAGGTCGACATCACTTCTTCCAGTGAATCGTCGGTCGGCGGCCTGAAGGAAGTCATTGCAATCGTCAGCGGCGAGAGAGTGTATAGCAAGCTGAAGTACGAGAGCGGCGTTCACCGGGTGCAACGCGTGCCGGCAACCGAACAGCAAGGACGCGTGCATACTTCGGCGATTACGGTAGCCGTGCTGCCCGAAGCGGATGAGGTGGAAGTCAAGATCGAAGACAAAGATATCCGCATCGATACATTTTGTTCGTCCGGTCCGGGTGGACAGTCAGTGAATACCACCTACTCGGCCGTGCGCCTCACTCACATTCCGACTGGCCTGGTGGTGTCTTGCCAGGACGAGAAGTCGCAGATCAAGAATCGACAGAAGGGCATGCGGGTATTGCGGTCCCGGTTGTATGAACTCGAACTGGAAAAGCAGCAGGCCGCGCTCGGTGCGGAACGCCGCAGTATGGTGGGCACCGGCGATCGCAGCGAGAAGATTCGGACGTACAATTTTCCCCAAAACAGGTTGACGGATCACCGGATCGGCTTGACGCTACATCAACTCGATCAGGTGATGGAGGGTAAGATCGAACCTATCCTGGATGCGGTAAACCAACATTTCCAAACTGAGAAAATGAAGCAGGAAAGCGCGGCTTAGCGACGGCCATCCCGATGGGCACCTACACTGAATCTCCAATGACGGTCCACGCTCTGAACGGAGCGCCGGACGACGGGAATCGCTACGAAGTCATTGAGGGAGAATTGTACGTGTCTAATGCGCCGAGGCTGCCGCATCAAGCGGCTCTTGGCAATCTTCACATAGCGCTTGGCATCTATCTTAAGAAGCATCCAGTTGGCCGCGCTGTCCTTGGACTTGGAATCGTCTTTGACGATCTTAACGGCGTCATTCCCGATCTCCTTTTCGTGAGCACAGATCGGATGAGCCGCATCCTGGAAGAAGGCAGACTGAAAGCTGCACCGGAGATCGTGATTGAGATTCTCTCTCCGGGCGCCTCCAACGAGAATCGCGATCGCGAAGTCAAGCGCCGTCTCTATTCCACACGCGGGGTCAGCGAATATTGGATTGTCGATCCCGAAACCCGCACCATCGAAGTCAGCCGCAAACGCAAAGAAGGCGGCCTGCAGCCATCCGTGGTGCTGGCCTCCGAGGACGATCTCACCTCCCCAATCCTCCCCGATTTCCGCGTTCCTGTCTCCCAAATCTTCGAATAGCCGCCTCTTCCGTATTCACTTGCACCCGTGCAGCAAGAGTTGGCGGTGAACGTGCTCCTTGTCCCGCAGGCGTCTTATTTATCGGTTCGATGAATTATTCTTTATACAAATCTATGACTGATCATGGTATTCCTGAATCAGTGTTGTAGTCACCATACGTCTTATATATCGAGGTAGCCAGATGGGGGAAGCGATTTACGTCGATGTTCCTGGCGTCGGTACTCATGAACTGCCGCCATTATTGGTGAGAGGCTTGCCGCAAGGCACTTTGCCGAGGGAGCAGGTTGTCGAACTCGCGACCGCGATTGTAGACTCCGAGGACATGCTGGCGGAAGACCTGCCGGCAGCGTCGGCTGAAGAGTGCAAGCTGAACCTCGCCATTCACCTGGCCGATCAATATTTCCGCCTCGTGTCGCACTGGCAATGGGGAGACTCCATCCTCGAGTGGATCCGCCAATGCGAAATTACGTTTGAAACGCGGGACCACCTTCGTGGTTTATTGAAAAAGGATCTATGGCCGCACGCCGGACGCAGTAGCTTCGTGGATCTGCTGGTTGAGAAGCAGCTTGCCGACAGGACCATCGAGACCAAAGGCGTAGGACTCGCCAAGGCCGTCGGGATGCGGTTGACATTCCGCCAGCCTCCTCCGATCGATTGTTTCTCCAACCAGTTTTTGTTCTATCTAAATTCGCCCCTGGCGGATACCGCTTACCATACGTGGTCGCATATCGGCGCTCGTGCCGCGGCACACTTCCCGCCGAGCCGGTTCCATTTCGAAATTCATGAGTTGGAGTCAGTCCAGTAGACCGTCAGCGGAAGCACAGATTCCGTTCGTGTGCCTTACTTCAGAAATCCGCTTGCGCCGGAAAATTTTGAGCTGATCTCGTCGTTAACAGGATCATCAAGCGCCAGAATCTTCCTGACTTCCGGCCTCAGTCTAGCCTGCACCTCCTCGGCAATCAGCGCCTTCTGATACTGCTGCTGCGGCTTGTCGGCGCGGCAATAGAAAGCGTGTAATGCGCGGCGAGGCAAGGCGGTTCGATTTTCCGTCCCCCCATGCCACATGTGCGCGTTCATCACTACCACCGCGCCAGCGCGAGCCGTTACCAGAACTTCCTCAGGATTCCGCGCCAGCGGATCCTCGAGAATCTCGACCGGATTTTGACGCCACAGGTGCGATCCCGGAATGCAGCGTGTCGCGCCATTTTCCGGAGTGAAATCGTCGAGCAGCCAGATCGTGTTGCAAACCCAGTACCCGCGTTCATCCGGTATGGCTCCTGCATCGATATGCAATGGCTGACGGCAGTCCTCATATGGATTAGCCGAACGTGCGTTCAGGCTGCTGAGCTTAAACGCGGGTCCGAGCACGGTCTCTACGCGCTCCAGAATGGCAGGGTCCGCGACCAGATCCTCAAACTCTTCGCCCTTTGCCACCAGGTTGGCCAGTCGGCGGACATGATCTTCGCGGCGGAACTCGTGACCGGCCCGATCTCCTTCTTCGATATAGATCTGTTCCACGCGATCACGCAGCCGTCGCAAACGGTCCGGCGTAATGAAGTCTTCGAGAACCACATAGCCGCACTCTGCAAGTTGACGCGACTCGGATGCGGAAATCATGCCCTGGGGCGGTCCTGCGGCGAGATCCCGTTGGGATCGTTAGCCACACCTCCAGGAGGCAGTGGCACGGGTCCTTTCAACAGCGGATCGTTAGTGGACTTCATCCATCCATCCAACCGGCCGCGCATATCGTTCAACGTCGATTTCAAGGTCGCGTCGCCCGCGAGGTTGTTATGCTCCAGCGGATCGAATACCAGATCGTAGAGCCTCTCCTCCACCACGGGCTGATTCTTCCAATCGTAGGAGAGCCACAGAGCCTTGCTGGGACCGTCGTCGCAATTTGGCAGCACCGGCGTGGCTCGTCCGCCGAAATGCCGGATGTACTTGTAGCGGTGCGTCCGAATGGCCCGCTTCGGTTCATAAGCCGCGTGGTAAGTGACTTCGCCGAAGACCTGATCGTTGATCTCCTTGGCATCTCCACGAATCACCGGCAGCATGGATTTTCCGGTCAACCACGCCGGACGTTCCAGGTTCAGCAACTCGCAGAGGGTGGGATAAATATCGAGTTGCGAGATCATCGCATCGCAGACTTTGCCGCCGCCGAATCCAGCGGGTCCGCGCATCATGAGCATCACTCCCCAGCCCTGGTCGGTGAGGTTGCACTTCATGGCGGGAAAAGCGATGCCGTGGTCGGTAGTGGAAATCACCAGCGTATTGCGATCGAGGCCGCTCGCCGCGAGTTGGGTGAGAACTGCTCCCGCGGCATCGTCCATGATCCGCGCCGTAGCCTTGTAAGACGCAAAGTCGAGGCGCGTTTCCGGCGTGTCGGGGACAGTCGGCGGGGGCATCGAGTAGCGTACATCCTCCTGCGGACCGGGAGGGGCGTAGACGCGATGCGTCTCCTGGAATCCGATCTCGATGTAGAACGGCTGTTTGGGCGCATTCTTAAGGAAGTTGACCGCGCCGGGCGCGACAAAGGCCGCGTGCGTGTTCTTCACCGGGATGATTTCGTCATAACCAATCCACTTGGGATCGGCCGCGACGTGCTGCACACCGCAAAGCGCGGAATAGTAGCCCGCCGGCCTCAGCGTATGAAGCAGGTGCTGGTTGTAATCGTGGAGCTTGAAGCCGCGATGCGCCAGTCCCAACATGCCGCTGGTATGGGCCGGTTGTCCGGTGAGGAGTGCGGCGCGGCTGGGAGAGCAGGTCGGTGCTCCGCTGAACGCATTGCGAAAAAGAATGCTTTCCGAAGCCAGTTTCTGCAGATTGGGCGTCGGCACCGCGTGGCCGTAAGGCTGGATGTACCGGCCGGTGTCGTGCGAATGTAAATAGACAATGTTAAAAGGCTGTCGCGAGCTTTGCATGAGCAGGGGCGCGGCTGCCATATTTCCGATAAAATTTCGGCGGTCCATGAGGTTCCACGATTAGCTTATCGCGTTTTGGAGTTCCAAAGTCACCGGTGCGGCTGCGGGATAATCCCAATTCGCAGGCAACCCGGTGGGCCACCAGCGATTTCGCACCGGGGCCGAAAGGGCGTGAATCTCCCGCATCAGGTCGAGCGGCGGGCAGCATTTGACGGCGGCGATATTCCGCTCCACGTGTTTCACCGTGGACATGCCCACAAGGGTCGTGGAAGCGTAGGGATGATCGACACAGAAGCGCAGCGCCACATCTGCCACCTTCAGGCCGCGCGCCTCACAAGCCGCCACGATTTTCGCGCCCGCGGCGAGCACTTCGGGCGGCGCGGGATGCCATGACGGCGCTCCGCCCTCCGTAAGAACTCCCATATGCAAGGGCGACGCGTTGATCAGACCTATGTTCCGCTCCCTTGCGAATCCTGTCAGAAAATCGTCCATGTCGTTGAACAAAAGATTATAGCGGCAATAGGAGAGAAATGTATCCACCGGGGCGCGCTCCGCAACCCATCGCATGACCTTCAACTGCAGCCCCGTTATCCCGATGAACCGCGCTTTCCCTTGCCGCTGCACTTCGCGCATTGCGGGGATGGCTTCCTCGACGATCTGTTTTGCGTCGACGAACTCGATATCGTGCGCCTGCCAGAGGTCCACATAGTCCGTGCCGAGGCGCGCCAGCGATTCGTCGATCGAAGCTTTCAAACGCCCCGCCGAAAAATCGAAGCGGTGAGTATCGTAGCGCCCGCATTTGGTCGCCAGATACACGTCCTGCCGCCTCCCTTTGAGCGCTTTACCCAGCCGCTCTTCCGCCAGCGTCCGCCCATAATACGGCGAGACGTCGAAAAAGTTGATGCCCTGATCGATGGCCGCATGTACCGCGCGGACACCTTCCGCCGGATCTGTCTCCCGGAATTCATTCCCTAACGGCGACGCCCCGAATCCGATTTCCGAAACCATTAATCCCGTACCGCCCAGCACTTTCTTTCGCAAAATTCCTCCTGAAGCCCAAAATACCTGTTTTATCACGCTCCGCGCAGCGGGCCCTCCCGGATGTGCTGCCAAACCCGAGTTCGCGCGTGCTAACCTTTGATCGATGAAAAATTTTACGGATCTTACGGGCCGCGTCGCGGTCGTTGTCGGAGCGACGTCGGGACTTGGCCGCGCGATCGCGATCGGACTGGCGGAAGCGGGCGCGGATGTTGTTCCCACCGGCCGGAGGGAGCAGCATGTGGATGAGGTCTGCACTGAAATCGAGAAGACCGGCCGCAAGACTTTGCGCTACGCGAGCAATGCTTCCAAAAGGGAGTCCATCGACGGGTTGCGCGATGCGGTATTGAAAGAGTTCGGACATGTAGATGTATTGGTCAACGCCGCGGGCCGCATCTTCCGCAAGCCGACGGCGAAGATCGAAGAGGCCGAGTGGGCCGACCTCATGGACATTAATCTGACCGGAATTCTGCGGGCCTGCCAGGCGTTCTATGAACCTCTCGCGGAGAGCAAGCGCGGCCGCATTATCAACATCGCGTCGCTCACCTCGTACGTTGGTTTTCTGGAAGTGACAGCTTACGGATGCTCCAAATCGGCCGTCCTCGGCTTGACGCGCCAACTGGCCGTCGAGTGGGCCAAGCAGGGGATTTGCGTCAATGCCATTGCTCCCGGTGTATTCCGTACCGACATCAATGCCAAACTGCTGGACGGCACCGGACGTGGGCATGAACTGCGCATGCGGACACCCATGGATCGCTTCGGGAAAGCGGAGGAGTTGAACGGTCTGGCTGTGCTGCTGGCATCCGATGCGGCAAGCTTTATTACCGGGCAATGCGTAGCCGTGGATGGCGGGTTCCTCTGTTCGGGGGTAAACCAGTAGCCGCGATGTCCGCGGAAAAGCCCGCCGGCGAATTTCGGATCGAACGGGACAGTATGGGCGAGATGCCCGTTCCAGCGGACGCATTGTACGGCGCGCAGACGGCCCGCGCTGTCCAAAACTTTCCCATCAGCCGTCTCCGGTTCCAGCGTGCGTTCATCCGCGCGCTGGCGTTGATAAAAAGTTGTGCAGCCCAGGTCAACGGCGCGCGCGGTTGGCTCGATTCCGCCAAAGCGTCCGCCATCGCCCAAGCGGCCGCCGAGATCGCCGGGGGCAAATACGATGCCCAATTCGTGGTGGATATATTCCAGACCGGCAGCGGCACTTCGACCAACATGAATATGAACGAGGTGATCGGAAACCTCGCCGGCGCGCATCCGAACGACGATGTGAATCGCGGGATGTCCAGCAATGACGCAATCCCCTCCGCAATTCATGTGGCCGCCGCGCAGTCGCTGCTCGAACATTTATTCCCGGCGATGCGGAAGCTGCAAAGCGCCTTGGGCCTGAAAGCGGATGAGTTTCGCGATGTCATCAAGACGGCTCGCACGCATTTGCAGGATGCCGTGCCGATGCGCCTGGGACAGGAGTTCAGCGGCTATCGACGCCAGGTAGAACTGTCCCTCTCGCGGCTGGAAGCTGCCCTCGAAGGAATTTACGAATTGCCGCTTGGCGGTACCGCGGTCGGCACGGGGTTGAACGCTCCCGAGGGTTTCGCGCCAGCGGTCATTGCTGAAATTGCACGGCGTACCGGCTCCCCGTTTCGTGAAGCTGCGAATCACTTCGAAGCCCAGGCCTCCCGGGACGCAGTCGTGTTTCTGAGCGCGGCTCTACGCGGCTACGCCATCGCGTTGACCAAAATTGCCAACGACCTCCGGTGGCTGGGCTCGGGACCCCGCTGCGGTTTAGGCGAGTTGAAAATACCGGAAGTGCAGCCGGGATCGAGTATCATGCCGGGCAAAGTCAATCCGGTCATTGCCGAAAGCGTTGTCATGGTTTGTGCGCAAGTGATCGGATACGATGCAACCATCGCGTGGTGCGGCGCCGCGGGAAACTTCGAGCTGAATGTCATGATGCCGGTTATGGCGTACGATCTCATCGAATCGATCGAACTTCTCGCCGCGGCTAGCGGCAACTTTGCCGAGCGGTTGATCGCGGGACTCGAAGCGGACCGCGAACGGACGGCTGCGCTGGTCGAACAATCGCTTGCCATGGGCACCGCTCTAGCTCCCGAGATCGGCTACGATCGCGCCGCCGAGCTCGTGAAGATAGCCTACCGATCTGGACGCACCGTGAGGGACGTGGCTTTGGAAAAGAGCGGCATTCCTGCGGACAGGCTGGAGGAGTTGCTCGATCCCTCGCGCCAGGCGGGACAATAACACCGTCTTCGGTTTAGCCTCAACGCGCGTAGCCCTTCAACTGCCGGACTTACGATAAAGGAAGATTGAGGCAGACGCTCCGCAAACTGACCGGCCGCGACTCCGCCTTGCGTGAGATCCTCAAAGTTCTCGGGATTTGGCTCAAAGGCCGCATCCTGATCTGGCTGAGCGTCACCGGCCTGTACCTTTTCGGTTTCGCGGTTGCCCGCGCTCCTCTCTGGATACTCCTCGCGCTTCTCTGCGGTTTCGTTGACGCCATTCCTCACTTCGGCATGATTTTCTCGTTGATCTTGACTCTGGCATTCTCTATCATCGGTAGCGCGGGCGAAACGCCTGTGATCCTCGCCGCACTGGCTGTCTGGCTGTTGGTCCAGGTCACGGAGATCTTTGTCATTGCCCCGCGAGTCTTGGGGCGAAAGCTTGGCTTGAGTCCCTGGCTGGTCCTGCTGGGAGGCATCGCGGGAGGGTTGATCGGCGGCCCCATCGGGGTTCTCGCCGCCACGCCCGTGATGGCCGCGGTCGCAGTCATCTGGCGTCGCACTCGCCGCAAGGATGCTGCTAAATATTAACCCCGGCGTCACTGCATTTTTACTTATTCCTTTTAGCTTGATAGTGTGATGACTCCAGCTTCGCGCCAGCGTACGCCTTGGGAAAACGCTCTTGAGCAACTTCCTATCCCCGCGGCGCTAAAGCCGTTCGTGGTGCCACCCAAGATCCAGCGCTTGTATGAACAGGCGTCGGCGGGCGCGCCCGAACAGTTCCTTCCCGCGCTGCTCCATGCGATGGACGTCGAGCCGGTGATGTCGGATGCTGATTTGGCCCGAATCCCCCGTGAGGGCTCCCTGATCGTCGTCGCCAATCATCCTTTTGGTTTGCTGGAGGGTCTGCTTCTCGCCCGGTTGCTGGATAAAGTCCGCCCGGACGTGCGGATTCTGGCTAACTCACTCCTCGGTTTCGTGCCCGAGATGAGCCACCGGCTGATCCTGGTGGATCCCTTCGGCGAAAACCATTCGGTTCACTCGAATGGGAAGGGCGTACGCCAGGTGCTGAGCTGGCTCAGCCAAGGGGGAGCTTTGCTGGCTTTCCCAGCCGGCGAAGTATCCCACTTTGATTTCCGCCGGCGCGCGATCACCGATCCTCGCTGGAATGACAACATCGTCCGCTTCATCCGCCACACCCGCTCGACCGTTCTGCCGATGTTCATCAGTGGCGCGAACTCGCTGACATTTCACTTGATGGGAATGCTCAACGCCAGGCTGAGGACCGCGCGGCTGCTCCACGAACTCGCCAACAAAGATCATCAGCGAGTGGAGATTCGAGTAGGAGCACCCGTGCCGTGGTCGAATCTCCGGAGTCTGGGCTCCGACGCCGAAATGATTCGCTATCTCCGGTACCGGACCTACCTGCTTGCGCACCGGACGAGTTCTTCGACACCAGCCTCATCGAATGCCAGCCGTCCCATGCTGCCAGTCGTCCACGCCCGGGCGACGCACATGATCGAGCGCGAGGTTGCGGCATTACATCCGGAGCAGCGCCTCGTGGAGAGCGGCCAAGTCGAAGTCTTCCTCGCCGAACCGGGCCGGATTCCCAATATTTTGCAGGAAATCGGGCGTCTGCGCGAGATCGCGTTCCGTGGCGAAGGAGAGGGCACCGGCAGAGATTGCGACCTGGATGCGTTTGACGCCGATTACCAGCACCTGTTCATCTGGTCGCGCGAGGCACGTCAGATCTTGGGCGCTTACCGCGTCGCGAGTTCGCGCGATATTCTGAACTGCCGCGGTCCAAGCGGCCTCTATACCTCGACGCTGTTCGACTACCGGCCGGAGTTTTTCGCCCGCCTGGGACCGGCGATCGAACTTGGCCGTTCCTTCGTGCGCCCGGAGTATCAGAAGCAGTACGTCCCCTTACAGCTACTCTGGAAAGGCATCGCGGCGCTGATTGCGCGGCGGCCGGATCATCCCGTGCTGTTTGGCGCGGTCAGCATCAGCAACGACTATCAGCCGGTTTCACGGCGCTTGATGGTTCGTTACCTGGAAGCTCACCAGGTGAGCACCGAACTTGCCGGCTTCGTCCGCCCCAGGAAGCCGTTCGATGCCAACCGCAGGGGGACGGATAACGAAGCCATTAGTCTGATGCTGCGCGATGTCGAAGAACTCTCCGCCGTGACGTCGGACATCGAGCCGGATGGTAAAGGCATACCGGTTCTGCTCAAACAGTATCTGCGGCTGGGAGGAAAACTCCTGGGCTTCAACATCGATTCCAAATTTTCCAACGCGCTCGATGGGTTGATTATGGTTGATTTGCGCCAAGCCCCGGGCGCAGTCCTGCAGCGCTACTTCGGCAAGGCGGCTGCGTCGAATTTTGCGGCCTACCACGAGAAACCAGCCGGAAGCTAACGATGAACCCGCCGCTTCGAGTCGCGTTCTTTACCGACACTTACGATGAAATTAACGGCGTGGCGCTCACCAGCCGGCACCTCGAGGCTTTCGCGCGTCGTCGCGCTTACCCGTTTCTGTGCGTTCGTGGGGGAGCGGCAACCGAATCCGGCGATCAGACGCTGGTCTTGAAACGAGGTCCACTCTCCTTCGGCCTGGACCGGGGCTTGATGTACGATCCGCTTCTCTGCCGGCACCAGGCCCGCGTGAGAGCGGAGATTCGACGTTTCAAACCGGATGTCATCCACGTCGTCAGCCCGGGTGATGTCAGCGTCATCGGTGTTTTTATCGCGCTGACGATGAAGATCCCGCTGGTCATTTCCTGGCACACAAATCTGCACGAGTTCGGCGAAATGCGCTTACGGCGTGCGTTGCGAGGCGTTCCCGAACCGGCTCGCAGTTTAGTTTGCAACGTCAGCAAGTGCCTGATGCTGGCGATTGCGACGGGTTTCTACCGCATGGGAAGCATTCTCTTCGCCCCGAATCAGGAATTGCTCGAAATGTTGCACCGCCGTACCGGGCGGCCGGCGCGCATGATGACACGCGGTATCGATATCCGCGCGTTTCATCCTTCCAAACGGCGCGTCTCGGACGGAGTCTTTCGCCTTGGCTTCGTCGGCAGGATTACACCGGAAAAAAGTGTCCGGCTCTTCGCCAAAGTGGAGCGCGCGCTGCTGGCACGGGGCGTTCGTAATTTTCGATTTCTGATTGTCGGCGATGGCAGCGAGCGCGATTGGCTGAAACGCAATCTTCAGCATGCCGACTTCCCCGGCATCTTGCGTGGCGAGGAACTGTCCGCGGCCTACGCTGCCATGGATCTGTTCCTTTTCCCCTCGCGCACCGATACGTTCGGCAATGTAGTGCAGGAAGCGATGGCGAGCGGCGCGCCTTCCATCGTAACCGACGCGGGCGGACCGAAGTTCATTGTCCAAAATGGCATTTCCGGGTGCGTGACGCACGGCGACGATGAGTTCGTCGCGCGCACCGTCGAATTGATGCAAGATCGCGAACAGTTATTGGAGATGCGTCAAGCCGGTCTCAAGCAGGTCGCGCAGGCTTCCTGGGACCGCGTTTTCGAAGACGTCTACGCGGGTTACCACGCCGCCACCATCCTGGGACAGAATAAAAGCCTCTCGTGGGCTGCCGCGTAGAGCGAACCCTTGTGTGACGGGCTGCTGCCGCCCGTAACACAGCTTTAGCTTCTGCCGTCTGGAAGACCTGCTGACACCCTCCAACTAAGCGCGACCTCGGTTTAGGCGATAATGAACTTCCAAACATGCCGCTCAACTGGTCTCCGCTATGGCTTAGCCTGCGCGTCGCCGGCATCGCGACTGCGATCTCCCTGGCGGTGGGTATCTACCTTGCGTATGTTCTGGCGAATCGTCCTTTTCGGGGCCGGGAACTGCTGGATGCCGCCGTCACGCTGCCGCTGACCCTCCCGCCTACTGTGCTCGGATACTATCTGCTCGTCGCCATCGGCCAGCACAGCCCGATCGGACAGGCTTATCAATGGCTCTTTCGCTCGCCCCTGGTCTTCACGTGGCAGGCAGCCGTGATTGCTTCAACTGTCCACGCAATTCCACTGCTCGTCCGAACGGCCCGGGCCGCCCTGCTTTCGGTCGATCACAATCTGGAACGGGCCGCGCGAACTCTGGGCGCGTCGGAATGGCGTCTCTTTTGGCGCATCACGCTACCCCTTACGCGCCGTTCCATTATCGCTGCCACCGTGCTCGCCTTTGCCAGATCTCTCGGGGACTTCGGCACTACGCTCATGGTCGCAGGCGATATCCCGGGCCGGACCCAGACCGCATCCATAGCGATTTTCGATGCCGTCGAATCGGGCGACACCCTGACCGCCCGCGTCCTGGTTTTAGTGATCTCCGCCCTCACGATCGGGATCGTCTGGCTTGCCAACCGTCTGGAAAACACGGTACGCGGATGATCCAGGCGCGTTTTGGCAAACGTTTCCCCGCCGGGCCCGAATCCTCCGCTTTCGACCTCGATGTAGATTTCGAAGCGCGCGAAGGCGTCACGGTCCTGTTTGGCGCAAGCGGCGCGGGCAAGACCCTGACGCTCGATTCGATTGCAGGATTTGCCCGTCCCGATTCCGGGCGCATCCTGCTGGATGACCGGATCTTGTTCGACGGCGATTCCAAGGTGTGTCTACGTCCGCGGGACCGCGGTTGCGGCTATGTTTTCCAGAACTACGCGCTCTTCCCGCATATGACCTTGCGCGAGAACCTGGCCTTTGCCGCGGAGAGATTGCCGCGCCTGGAGCGGCACCGCCGGGTCAACGAGATGCTTGACCGGTTTCGCCTGGGGGAGTTCGCCGGACGCTATCCTCACGAGGTATCCGGTGGGCAAAAACAGCGCTGTTCCATTGCTCGCGCGCTGATCGTACAACCGCGCGTGCTGTTGCTGGATGAACCTGCTCGTGGTCTCGATGCGCCTCTGCGCGAGGATCTCTACGATTTGCTCCGCGATCTGCGTGAAGAGTTCCGCGTTCCCATTCTGCTGGTCACTCACGATCTTGAGGCAGCCTTTGCGGTCGGAGACGACATGCTGATTTTCGAGGGCGGACGCATCCGGCAAAGAGGAAAGCCACGAGCCTTGCTCAGCCAGCCGGTGTCGGAGTCTGTCGGCCGCCTTTTCGGATATGACGCTTTTGTGGAAGCCGAGATCCTGAGATTGAATCCGGCTGAAGATAGCAGCGCCATACGGATGTTTGGCCGCGACTTCTCAGGCCCCTATTTCCCGGGTAGCCTCATCGGCGACCGGTTAACGCTATGCATCCGTCCCGGCGAGCTGCGGTTGGCGGATGCTCCCGGCGAGAATCGCATCGCGGTGACCTTGTCGAGTGTCGTGGAGCTTCCTTCAGGCGTGCGTTTGCGTGTGACCGTTTCCGATGGAGGAAGCCTCACCGTCGACGTGCCGCGCGCCCGCTGGGAATCCGCCAAGGACCGTAAAGAGCAGTACATCGAATTCCCGGCCCAGTCGCTGCGCATGATCAAAACCGGGAGCGGCATTGCAACAATAGAGAAGTGAGGAGTTTCGACGAATACGTAGACATGGCAGCTCAGGCGCACGGCCACATTTGCGCTGGGCAGATTCTCGGCATCAGGATGGCCGTCTATGGGATGGAGTTGCTCGGCCTCGAGGATCCCGCGGGGAAAGATCGGAAGCGCCTCGTAACTTTTGTCGAAATCGATCGCTGCGCCACCGACGCGATCCCCGTCGTCACGGGCTGCCGGTTGGGAAAGCGCGCGCTGAAGTTCAAGGACTTCGGGAAAATGGCGGCTACCTTTTGCGATCTGGCAACCGGGCGCGCCGTACGCGTTTCCGCGCGAGAGTCCTCCAAAGAACATGCCCGGGAAATGTATCCGGAGATTGCGAACAAGAATCAGCAGCAGATGGCGGCCTATCGGGAGATGGCGAATGGCGACCTGTTTGCGGTGCAATGGGTCAAAGTAAACCTCGGTCCGGAAGAGTTCCCGGGATACCGGGGCAACCGGCATATTTGCGCGGAGTGTGGTGAGGGAATCAGCTACGAAAGGCAGGTCGAGCGTGATGCCGTGGTGCTGTGCCGCTCCTGCGCAGGCGAACGTTATTACGAAGTTGCCGGCTGACGTCTGATCTTGCGTCCATTACAAACCGGCAAGCGGGTTGTCGCAATCCATGCCGAATAACTTTGGATCTTCTCCAATCACTGCGGCCGAGACAATATAGAACACATAATCGTAAGTCTCATCCGGAATCTTATTGCGATAAAGCGATAGTAACTTCCAGAAGTTACGTTCTCGCGGATTCTTCGGCATGCTCTGCACCAGCGGCAGCACCGACCTCTCGCCCCAGTTGTAACAAGCCATCACCAGCAAGCCGGATGCTTGCGCGTCAGTGCTGTACAGATCCTTGATATAAGCCGCCGCGGCCCGGGTTTCGCGATCCCAGTGATGCCGGTCATCGCTCGGATCCGGCCTCGGCAAATCCACCAGCGGACCCAGCTTCAGCCCGTATTTCTCCGCCGTCGACGGAATAAATTGCCACATTCCCTTGGCGATTCCGGCATGAGTCGGCGGACCGCTGATCAGTTCCTGGAAATCGCTCTCCTGCATCCCCAAATAGAAAAATTGCGGTGGCAGTCCCTGCGCCAGGAACTCATGCGCAATGGTCTGGGTATAACCTTTTTCCTTTGCCAGCCGAATCGCTCGCAAATAGCGGCCGGAGGACTTCCATTTGTTGATGTAGTTCTGAATTTCGATCAAAAACTCGGGAGGCATCGCCACTTCACATTCGCCGAAGATTCGCGCTACGCGCAGCACCAGCTTCTGTTGCTCGCTCATCTTCGGATCGTAGACTTTCAGCGAGGCGAGCAGGTGATTATAACTGTCATCCAGATTCTGACGCTGGCTGCGCAGGCGAATCACCTCTTCCGCGCCCTGAGGATTTCCGCTGGCGGCAACCAGTTTCTCGACGTTGGCGATATTCACGTCGATCGACTTCATCGCATAAAACATATTCTCCGCGATAGCCCGGTTCTTTTGCGTCTCATGATGCAGATAAAACGCGTACGCGCCGGCGCTCATCGCGCAAATCACCAGAGCGGCGATGATGCCTCCATATTTTCTTTTTTGCTTGATCTGTACCTCGGCAAAAGCCGTTCGCACCATGCGGGTATGTTCGCCGATCGCCGGATCGTCCGCCGGGCCGAAATAGTATTGGGCCGCCTTGCTACGCTCCGGGTCGGGAACTGCGGTCGGCCGGGGAACTTGCGGCGCTGGGGGCGTCGTCGCGGCCGCCGGAGCCTGTTCGGCCCCCGTGCCGGCTCGTGTGTCTACCACCAGTTCGACGAACGGCCCCTCGATCCCCAGGCGGATCTTGATCGCCGTGAACAGCGGCACGGACTCAACCTTCTCCCCATTCACGAAGATGCCGTTAGCGCTGCGCAGATCGCGTATGAGCCAGCAGCCATTCTCAAACGCTACTTCAGCGTGCTTGCGGCTGACATGCTCATTCTTGATGCACACTTCGCAGTCTTCCGTGCGTCCGATACGAAACGCTTTAGCGAACGTGAACACGCGGCGCTCGTCACCCATCTCGGCTCGAACGCGAAGAGGAGGAATGGGACTCTGCTGATTGGAAGGATTCATGCCGCCGCCTGCGTAGCTGCTGGTTCGACGCCCGAGCGCTCGGCTGGTGTATATAGTTGCATCGCTATCCCGGGGAACGCTATGGCTCCCACAATCCAGCTAAGCACAGTATCAGGCTTGCCAGTGGATTAAGAGGGCAGGCTCCCTTGCGGGCGCTTGACGGCCATTCGCCGATTGTACGATGCCGTGTTCTCGCGCGGCTCAAAACTATTGCACCGCGATCGTTCCTGAGTTGCTCTGCACCGTTCCCTGGGCCACCACCAGCGTCTGGTTGCCCGCGGCAGCATCCGTGGGAACAGCGAAGTTGATCTGGTAAAGTCCCACGGCTTGCGGCGTCAGACCGGCGAAACTGATCTGCGCCGGTTCGCCATTCACCGTCACGGTCGGCTGCACCAGCGGGTGCGCCAGGGGATTGCTCGGAGCTACCGCACCCGTTTGTACCGGGGTATCGGTGAGGCCCATCCCCGCCAGGTAAATCGTTACAATCTCTCCCGGCGCCGCTGGAGAGCCGGCCGTGACATAGCTGCCATCGGCATGCTGCGCGATGATGACGCCACTCTGTGCCGCGACCCCCGGCGTCACCGGTTCGATGTCGAGAGTATCCGGAATCGTCAGCGCTCCGTTAGCCGAAATCAGGATCTGGTACTGCCTCCCGGCCGCGAGTTCCAACGGAATCTGGGCGTTGATCTGGCCGTCGCTCACATAGTACAGTGGCGCCGCAATACCGCCGATCAGCACGATCGTGTCATTGACATTGGCCGGTAGCGGCAGGCTCGTTTGCAGCGCCGCCGGTGAGAGGCCCGAGCCGTAAATCTGCACGATCGTCCCCGGCGCCAGCGGCGCGCCCGGCTGGGGATTCATGTTGTGAAGGGTGCCGTGCGGGTAGAGAATTGGCACCTGATTGGGCAGGATCGCACCCACAATCTGGGCTGTCGCGGACTGCAGGCTGGGCGCGGTCGCCCTCGCCGTCACCGTAACCTGGCTGGAGGTGCCGTGCGGATTCCAGGTTGCCGAATAAACTGCATTCTTCGAACTCGAAAGCTGCAGCGCCACGGGCGAATCCCCATTCGAGAAAGATGCCACGACCGACGCATTGCTGATCGGATTAGCGCAATCGTCAACCAGTTGGACTGCAAGCGGTGTGGGCCAACCCGCCGGGGTCGAGAAGTTGGAGACCAGGCCAGTCTCGATCGCTACCAGCTTCGACGGGGAACAAGTCGCTGCCGTAGTCAGTTCTGGCTTAGGACGATGCTCGGTCATCAGGCTCGACGCTTGCGAGGTCCCCGTCACGAGCAACACTACGTTCACCGTGCGCACTGCTGTGGCATTCCCTTGCAGCGTAAAGCTTACGCCTCCCTGGTAGACGCCGGGAGCCATGCCCGAAGCGTTCGCTGTCACGCTGACTTCGCCAGGCGATGCAGTCGAGGTGGCGCCGCTTGCAGGTGAAACCGATAGCCAGTTGCCGCCGCCAAAGACATTCGCGGCGGCTGAAAAGTTTAGCTGCGATATGCTGCTCGTATCCACCTCCACCGTCTGCGCAGGAGGTGTCGGGGAACCCGCGGAAGCGACATACAGCAGCCCGGCGGGTGACGGCCGGGGAAACGCCGGAGAGCTGTCCGGAGCGACCGTCGCCACCACCACAAAAATCACCGGCGAGTTGGTGGCGCCCGGAGCGGTGACCTGAATCTCCGCGTAATAATCTCCCAAAGCCAGATTGGTGGGATCTACCGAATAAGAAATGGAGCCAGGACTGTTCGGCGCGGACGTGCCGCTCGTCGTGGTAAGCGTCAGCCATCCCGAGCCGCTCATCTGAGTGGCAGTCCAATTGAGAGCATTGGTCCCCGTAGCGACCACTTGGAACGACTGCGTCCCGTTCGATACGCCCTGTCCCTGCCGCGAGGTGAACAGAACGCCCGCCGGCGATAAGTTGATCGTCGACGTGCCGGCCACCAGCAGCGCCACGGGCACAGTCGCCGTACCGGCCGTCGAATCAATCTCAATCACATCGTAGTAAGTCCCGATAGTAAGTCCCGTGATGACCGCATTTACCGGAATGGTCACCGGCGTCCCGGCAGTCACCGAACTTGGCGCGCTCCCTAGACTGACCCACGTGCTGCCGTTGACAATCTTCGCCGTGAAAGTCACCGTTCCATTTCCCGCATTCGAGATCTGAATCGCACCCGGCATCGGCTGCGACGTGCCATCGGTCGAGAAAGAAACCAGGGTCGGCGCCGCCGACAGCATCGCTGGAACCGCTGTCACTTTGAGGGCGACCGACACGGCGTGCAAACCATCCGGACCCGTGATGTTGAGGTTGCCCGAATACGTGCCGGCCTGAAGTCCGGTCTGGTTGACGTTGATCTGCAGCGTCGCCGGAGTCGTCAGACTGCTTCCACTCGGAGAAGCCGATAACCACGTAGAATCCGAACTGACGGAGAAGCTCGTGTTGGTTTGGCTGACCGAGCTAACGGAAACATACTGAGGCGGAGGCGTCGATCCGTTGGACACAACCTGGAATGACAGACTGCCCGCGGAGAGAATGAGGCCTTGCGTCGCCGGCTGCACGGTGAGCTGGAATGTCGCACTGGCCTTCCCCGTTCCGCTGTCGTTCAACAGGATTGGGAAACTGTACGGCGTCGTGCTCGCGGTGGTCGCCATCCCGCTGAGAACGGCGCCGTTGAGCGTGAGTCCGGCTGGAGGAGGGCTCGAAGGATTGACGCTGAAGGTGTATGGAGGCACTCCGCCGGTCGCGCTGAACGTGACCGAATAATTCGCATTGGCGACTGCCGGCGGCAAGGGCGAGGTCGTCGTGAATTGTAGCAGTGCAGGCTGAATCACCAGCGTCAGAGACGTATTCGCCGTTGCGCCGGTCGAATCAAACACCGACACGCCAAAGATAAATGTGCCGGGAATTCCGGGCGCCCCCGTGATGGCGCCGCTCGATAAAAGCGACAGGCCCGAAGGCAAGCCGTTGCCCGATGAGAGGCTCCACGTGTAGGGCGGATTCCCTCCGGTGGCGGAAAGCGAGGTCGAGTACGTGTTGCCGACGGTCCCTGTGGGCAGGCTGCTGTTGACGATGGATACCGTGGAGCTAATCACCAGCGTATAGTTGTTGGCAACCCTCGAAACCCCATCCGTGACTTGCAGGTTCAACTGCGAACTGCCGGACGTATTTGGAATCCCGCTGAGTATAGCGCTCGCTCCGGAGACCGAGAAAGTCAGGCCGGCCGGAGGAGTGGAAGGCGTCAGCGTGAACGTATAGTTGCCGAGCCCCCCGGTCGCCGTAAAGGTTTGCGAGTACGACCTGCCCACCGCACCGCTCGCGATCGACGAAGGAGACAGCGTCAGGCCCGAAGGGATCACATTGAGGAGATAAGTGCGCGACCCGGTCAACGTCCCGTCCGTCGCCGAAATGGTTACGTTCGCGGAGCCGGAGCCTGTCGGTGTGCCGCTTAACGTCGCCCCGGAGAAACTCAGTCCGAACGGCGGAGTCGTCCCGGATCCATAGGTCAGCGAGAACGTATAGGGGCCCCCGTTGCCGCCGGTAGCGGTGAAAGATTGCGAGTAAGCAACGCTCAACTGTCCCGTCGCGACCGTGAGGGGCTGGACGATGATCGGCGGGTTGGCAATCGTCAGCTTATACGCATTAGTCGCCGTACCACCCAGGCTGTCCGTGGCCGTAATCGAGAAACTGAAGGTTCCGCTGATCGCCGGCGTGCCGCTCAGGACGCCTGCATTCAAGCTTAATCCGCCCGGCGCTGAGCCCACCAGCGAGTAAGTGTAACTCCCCGATCCACCGGTTGCCGTGAACGCTTGCGAGTACCCTGTGCCGATTTGCGCGCCGGTGAACGTGGCGGGCGCGGGAGAAAGGGTGATCGCCGGATTCACCGTCAGCGTGATGCTTGGAGACGTTCCCGTGAAGCCCAAAGAATCCTGCGCGGTGATTTTGAAACTCGAAGACCCACTGGCTGACGGCAGTCCGCTCAGCACCCCCGTCGTAGGATTGATCGAGAGAACCGGAGGTGCGGCGCTGATCGAGTAGCTGTAACCCGAACCACTCCCGCCCGACGCGCTGAATGCTTGCGAATAGTTCACCGACATATCTGCGTTCGGGATAGTGGCCGGGGTGATCGTGATCGCCGGATACACGGTAACGGCATAACTCTTCGGCGTAAATGCGGGCGTGTATTGCGAGCCGTCGGAGACGCCGATCGTGAACGTGTAAGGCCCAGCTGTAGTCGGCGAGCCTGAAAGGACGCCGCCGGTGAGCCCCAGGCCCGGGACCGATCCTGTCATCGTATAAGTGTACGGGCCGCCGTTCCCACCTGACGCACTGAATGTCTGCTGCGGATACGCGCCGCTCACAATTCCTGGAGGCAGCGACGCCGGAATCAAAGTGATGGCAGGATTATTCACCGTCACGCTGACATTCTGCGTGGCCTTGACGGTCCCATCGCTCACCTGGACGCTGAACGAATATGCGCCCCCGGCCGTCGGCGAACCCGATAAGGTCGCCGTCCCGCCGCTCGAAGTCAGATTCAAGCCGGGAGGTTGCGTCCCGATAATGGAGAAAGCGTAAGTTCCAAATCCGCCGGATGCGGTGAACGTCTGCGCTGGATAAGAGGTCCCGACGGCTCCATTCGGCAGCGAAGGCGGAGCCGATAGAGTTAAAGCCGGCACCACGGTCAGAGCGAAGCTCGTTTGTCCCGTGACCGTTCCGTCCGCGGCCGTGACCGTCACATTCGCCGTTCCGGAACTGGTCGGTGTTCCGGAAAGCGTTGCGCTATTCGTCCCCGGCGTAAAGGTCAGGCCAAACGGACTCGTCGGGCTGACCGTAAAAGTATATTGACTGCTATCCCCTCCCGTCGCCGCGAAGGTGAGCGCCGGGTATGTAACACCCACTTGGGCTGACGCGATGCTGCCCGGCTGAGTCACCGTGATCGGCGCATCCGCGATCGTCAGTAAATAGTTGTTAGTGACCGAATACCCCAGACTGTCCTTGGCGGTTACCGAAAAGGAATAGGATCCGGGTTTCGTGGGGGTGCCGGTCAACAACCCCGCGGCAAAACTCAGGCCCGGCACGCTTGCAGTAGAAGTGTACGTATACACGCCCGATCCGCCGGAAGCCGTGAAATTGGTTTGCGGATAAACCGTCCCATACTGTCCCGCGGTGATCGTGGCTGGCGTCAGGGTAAGTGCCTGGTTCACTACGAGAGTGACCGTTCCCGACGTTCCGGTAAAGCCTGCTGAATCGCGCGCCGTCACCGAGAAAGAGTAGGACCCGCCCGCCGAGGGTGCTCCACTCAACGTTCCGGAGGAAGCGTTGAAGTTCATTCCGGAAGGCAGCCCGCTGATGGAGTAAGTGTACGGCGCACCACTGCCGCCCGACGCCGTGAAGGTGAGCGGTTGCAAATAGTTCGACTGCGCATCTGCCGTCGGAACACTGGAAGGCGCCCCGACCGTGATCGCGGGGTAAACGGTAAGCGAATAAGTCTGTGGCGTAAAGGCCGGCGTGTAGAGTGGCGTGCTATCCGCAACCGTAACCGTAAACGTGAATACACCGCTGCTCGTCGGCATCCCGGTAACCGCTCCGGTTGAGCTATTGACGTTCAAGCCCGGCGGAGTCGTTCCGCTCCACGAATAGGTGTACGGAACTCCATTTCCTCCGCCGGCCGAAAATCCCGATCCCGTCGCGTAAGCCGTACCCACGATTCCCGCGGCCAGAGAGCCCGAAAGCGTCAGCACCGGATTGTCCAGCGTGAGGGTCAATTGGTGGAACGCGACGCTCTTTCCGTCGGACACCTCGACGGTGAATGTGTAGATCCCCACGGCATCCGTAAGTAACGGGGTTCCCGAAATAGCGCCGCCTGTCGACACATTGATTCCCCCAGGCAGCGCCCCGCTGGACACCGACCATGAGTAGCTCCCGGTGCCCCCGACGGCAGCCAGTTGCGCGCCGGCATAAGCTGTACCCCGCGTTCCCCCGGGCACCGATGTCGTAGCAACAGCGAGCGATTGCAGCCCGATCGTGATCGATTCCGGAACCGGACCGGACGCGCTTCCACTCGAATCCGTAGCCGTGACCGTGAAAGAGAAACTGCCGCTCGAAGTAGGTGTTCCGCTGAGCAGTCCCGTTGTCGACAACGTTAGCCCGGGAACCGGATTCGTACACGGCGCTGCGCAGGCCCAGGTGTAAGTGTAGCTGCCGCTCCCCCCCGTGGCCTGAAACTGGAAGCCGGACGGCGAGTCATAAGTCTTTCCCGCGGTTCCCGGAGGCGGACTATTCGTAATCAGGACCTGCGCGGACGCGCGTTCGGCCACCGCGGCCATCAGTAGCAGAAGAACCGCGACCCCAATTCTACTGCTCACCCGACGCATTTTCATAGCTTAATACTCAGTAAAGCGTCTTTTTCGTCTCAAGCGGTTCGCGGCGAGCAGAAAAAAGAATGCGGCGGCGGGCAGAAATGTGGCCGGCTCCGGTGCGCCCTGAATGGCAACCTGGAACCCGTTGGCCCCTTGCGGTGTGAAGATAATGGACTGTCCCGTCAGAGTTAAGTTATCGCCGGGCTGGAAATAATCGTAAACACCCCCAACGCAAGTCGGCCCCGGAGAACAGGTTGAATAGATCTGTGCGGCGAGCACACTGGACAGGTCCGTCGCAGCGTCCGGCGCGCCTTCACCCGAGGTGACTCCAATCAGCGCCCCCAGGTCGGGACCCAAACTCGTCGGATTGAACTGCATATAGGAAAAGATAATCACTCCGGTGCTGAACAACTGCATCTGGAAAGTGGCCGTATCCGTCCCGTTCGCGTTCGAAGGAACGTTCACGTAGGTGATTACCGCTTCGCTCGTTCCGCTAGGGTTGTAAATGTCGTTGAAATAGATCGCGCCCCCAAGATCGGGACGCAAATCGTACCAGCCGGCAGCAATGCGCGGAGGACCGTTCTGAAACAGATCCAACATGTCCGTGCCGCCTTCGTCGCAGCACTGCGCGCCATTGGTCAACGTGCCCAACCAAAGAAAGCCGCTGGTGGCAATGTTTACGGCGCTATAAGAACTCCCGTCGAACGGCACGGAAAAATCCAGGGTCTCAGACTGTAATCCGCCGAGTGTGGGATCGGTTGGACTCGAGTCGAACGTGAAGCCTGAATCCGGGAGTTGTGTGCCGAGATCGCTATTCCAAATCAGCGATGCTCGCGATGCGGGAGCCCACAACACGCACAAAAATACCAAAACCAGCCACGCCAAGACCGCCCGGCAACCTCCACTTCGCGGACCGCCTTCCCCAACCGTAATTGGAATAGCCACCATCACCTCCGACTTCATTCCTACCTCCGTAGCGCGGTCTATTTTTAAAAACTAAGCCGCAGGATCAACTGAAGCTGCCGCGCGGTTTCGCGAAACGGGGCTACCGCCGGAAAACCTGACGCTTGGCCGACCCGCCCGTAAGTCGCCACTCCGAAAGTGGACGACCCCAGCAGCCCGTCCGGGTTATTCAGGTTCGCATGATTCAAAAGATTGAAAGCGTCTACCCTGACCGTGAAGCGGCCGGCTTCGCCCATAAACCTCAATCTGCCATATCTTAGCGGAAAAGTACGACTAAGGGAAACGTCTACGTTGTACAACCCGGGTCCGCGGAAAGCATTCCGTCCCGTATTGCCTAGCTCACCGGGACCGGGAGAAGTGAAGTTTGCCGGGTTTAACAGGACCTGTCCCCCCGGTACCGGAGTTGCCGGGTTAGGCCCCGTCGAGACCAGATCCGCCCGCTGGTTCAGGATCTCGCCGCTTCCCGGATAAGCCGTCGATGCCGCCAGTACCGTGTATGGAAAACCCGACCGGAAAGCCGCAAGTTCCGAAAAATGCCAATCTTCGGTAACCGCGCGTATCCAACGCGGCCCCGACGGAACTCCCGGCAAATCAAAGATGGAAAGCAGCACCAGGTTCTGCCGCTGATCGAAATCCGAGTTCCCGCGATCCGCACTGCTGTTGAACTGCTGCGCGAAACTGGAGATCAGGCTCGATGACGAACTGGAGCCCAGCGCGCGTGAAATTCAGGTCGAAGAAATCGCCCACCAGCGGATCGCTCTGATTGTCGATGGAGTGGCTCCAGGTATACGCCGCCTGAAACAGCGCATGCGACGTCCGATAGCGGATGAGCGCAGTGAACGCGTTGTAATTCGACGAGCCTTGGCTCGATCGCCACTCGATATCCGGCAGCGCTTCGTTCAAACGGCCCGTCGCCGAATAGCCGTCGTGAATTCGCGATTGACTGTATCGGTGGTGATGAGCCGCCGGTCCAGCGCGCCCAGCGTATTCACCTCGACCGACAGATTGTCCGTCACCTGGTGCTGCACGCCCAGGAAGAAGCTCTGCGCATAGCCATTGCGCAGGTTGGGATCCATCAAAGTGAGACTGGGAAAATTGCTCGACGAAATCGATCCGGCGAGCGACTGCAGCATCGTACTCACCGGCGTCAGGTAGTTCACCGTTCCCGTGAGCGTAATGATGGGAAGCTGGAAATTATTGCTGCGAACGTTCTGCCACAAGTTGTCGAACGGCCTGTCGTAGAAGATGCCGTAGCCGCCGCGCAGGACCGTCTTGCCGTGTCCGGTCAGGTCGTAGCGCAAAGCCGAAACGCGGCCCCCAATCTGCCGTTGTCGGCATGGTAAATCTGCTCGTTGCCCGCGCCCGGAAAGTTAAGCGCCGCGTTCGCCAGACGCTGCGCAAAGTTCGATCCCGCGCCGAGTTGCAGCAGATCGTCTTTCGTGGTCCCGACGTTGGTAGGCGCTCCGTAGTTCTCGTACCGGATGCCGTAGTTGAGGGTGAGACGCGAGGTGAGCTTATAGCTATCTTGCGCGAAGAAGAAGAATTGCTTGTAGCGGTAATCGCGATTGTAGGAGGAGCTGGGCTGAGCGGTCTGCTGTTGCCACCGCAGCCGAAAAGAACGCCGGACGATCCAGCGCGAAGAACGCGATATTGCTGAACAGATACTGCCCGTCCTGACCCGCCGTCAGATAGCCGCTCGTGCTCCGGAACAGCACCCCTCCGCCGACCGTCGTCACATGCCGGCCATGCGCACGAATCACGTTATCGAGCACTTCCCAGGTATTGCTGAGATTCTTGTAAGAATAAAATGCCGGACTGCCCGGCAACGTAGTCCCGTCGCCCGAAATCAGCGTCGGGATCTCTGGATGCGCACGGTTCCAGTACAAGATTATCCGTGCTATATCCCAGCTTGGCTTCGTTCGTGAACGCTTGCGTAAGCGTCCGCTGCCACGTGATCGCGAAGCTCGTCGTATCCTCTTCAAGCGGCGAAGTGAAGCCTGAATAAGGGCTCCAGATGAAATCCGGCTCACCGAGACGCGCGAATGAGAGCCGTCCATTGAATCGATCCTTCGGCATCGGGAGCGTAGTCCATACGCGTGGTGGAGAGCGTCCGGTTCACCGACGACTGGCGGATCAAACGTCAAGCTTCCCGTCGGCGACAGCCCGTTCTTCACCACCGGCGCAGGAAACTCGCGCAAGCAATTTCGAAGCCACGCTCGATGGCTGTCGTGTACAGCGAAAAGCTGGTCGAAGGAAACCTAAACTGCACCGGATCCTCGGTGCTGCGGCTGCGCAGATGATCGAGCGACGCGGAGAAAAACAAGCTTGTTTCGCAGAATCGGCCCACCCGCCTGGAACCCGAACTCGTTCTCGTTATCCGCGCAGACGAGGCACGCCCGCAAGATTCTCCTGGAACCCATTCGCATTCAGCACGGCATTTTTCAAATATTCGTACCCGATGCCATGAAACTGGTTCGACCCGCCGCGGCTGACCGCGTTGGCCACGAACCCCGATGTACGCCCATACTCAGCCGAATAATTATTCGTCGAGATCCGGTATTCCTGAACGGCTTCGGGCGCTTCCGCAGTGAGCGGCCCCGTCACCAGATAATTATTATTCTCCAGTCCGTCGAGCAGGTAGTTGGAAGACGAGGGCCGCTGCCCATTGACCGAAACCCCGAGACCACGTGAGGTGCCGGCATCAGCCGTCACTCCAGGAAGCGCGACCAGCATCGTGTAGACGTCGCGCCCGTCGAGCGGCAACTGCTCGATCTCCTTCGAATCGATCACCGCCGACACCGCCGATTCCAATGTCCCGCGTTTCCCTTGTTGTCCTTCGAATGTGCCCGAACGGCTGGTGTCGACGTCGGGCCCGTAAAACGTTACGATCGTCTGGGTGCCGGGAAGAAAGACGCTGCGATACTGGCCGCTTTCCCAGACGTCGCTGAGGGGACGCAGCCGGAAATCGATCTCGAGCCGCGCGGCAACCGCCGAGTTCGAGATCCTGCAATTCCTGCGCCTGGTAACCGGTGGCTTCGCACGCGAACCGAATAGAAGCCGGGCGAAAGCAGCGGCAGATAGTAGAAGCCGCCGTCATCGCTGCGCGCGGTTACCGAACCGTCCGTGGCTTCTGAACTGGCAGACCGACCGTTGCCGCCGCCGATCGGCTACGCCGCTTCGCGAATCCACCAGCCGTCCCGAAATAATGCCCTGGGTTGTTTGGGCATGAGCCAGGGTAGGAACGAGTATCGGAACGAGAAGAAGCCGGCACGCCCGGCCAAACTCGCTTAAAACTCTGTAACGTAGTAAGATCCTAGAGTTATAACATGGGCAGGAAATGGAGGCGGCTCGCTATCTGTGCGGCTTTGGCGGTGGCCAGCGCCATGTCCGCCTTTTTCCTCTCGCGCATCCAGTTTTTCCAACTCGTAAACCTCAAAGCGCAGGATCTCCACTTCCTTCTGCGCGACAAATTATCTCCTCACGCCATCCCCGTTTCCAATATCGTCCTGCTGACCATCGATAAGGACTCGCTCAACACCTTCCCCGAAGTTGAGCTATTCTGGCACCCCTACTACGCCGAAGCCATCAAGGCCTCCGCCGGCGCCGGCGCAAAGGTGTTTGTGCTCGACGTTGCTTTTGGAGTTCCGGTCAGTAAGTGGGAACCGCATCATGATGAACTGCTGGTGGAAGCGGTTTCGAACACCGCCGCCATCATGCCGATCGTCTGCGCCTACGTTCCCGCTGCGACCGACTGGCCCGTCCCGATTAACATCCTGGCGCCCGCGCTGGGACTCTCCGCGATGGCCAATCTCACCGACGATCCTGACGATTTCATCCGCGAGCAGGAACTCATCGAAAAGCCGGATCCCAAGGCGCCCGCCGACGCTTCATTAGCTCGCTCCATGGCCCTCCGCGCGGCTGAGAAATACTTTGGAGAAGACGCTCAGTTGCGCGACGGTCATCTCTACCTGAAGGGCCGCGAGATTCCCATCTCGCCTGACGACCGCACCATCACCATCAATTACGCCGGCCCCGCTAGAACCATCCCGCGCATTTCGCTCGCTAAATTCATCATGACCGCGCGCGCCGGAAACCTGAAACAACTAAAAGCGATGGTCGGCGGCAAGATCGTCTTGCTGGGTCCCGATTCCATCGACGACCGGCACGCCACGCCCTACTTCACCTCGTTCAGTTCCAGCGACTGGCTGACCCCTGGCGTCGAAGTGCACGCCAACACCATCAACACCATCCTGACCGGCCGTTACTTGCTGCCTGCCCCCCAGTGGCTCCACTTGTTGTGCCTGTTCCTGATCACCGGAGTCACCGTCGCTGCCGCCGTCACTCTGACCGCTGGCAGTGCGCCCGCAATCCTGACCGCATTGGGCGCAGCCATCTTCGTAGGCACGCATCTCTTCTTCCGCGCCGGCATCATTCTCCCGACCGCCGAATTTCTCATCGCCTGGCTTCTCGCCATGTTCTCCGCGATCGTCTATCGCAATGCGACCGCGGAGAAGAAGAGTGCGTTCTTCCGCTCTGCCGTGGCACTGTTTGTCGGTAAACAGGTCGCTCGCCATCTGGACGAATCGCAGCATTTGGGACTCACCGGCAAACGTCAGATGGTCACCATCCTTTTCACCGATATCCGCGGCTTTACGGCGTTCTGCGAGGAGAAGGATCCGGCGCTCGTGGTCGATTTGCTGAACGAGTATATGGGCTGCATGGTGTCGATCATCCACAAACATCACGGCCACGTCAACAAGTTCATCGGCGATGGCATACTCGCCGTCTTCTGCGATGATGATTTGCACGGCCAGCCCGGGACGCATCCGCTGGATCATGCCGCTCGGGCCACGCGGTGTGCCATCGAAATGGTGACCATGCCCCACGCTTTCAAGACGGGCGCCGGACTTCACAGCGGACCCGTCGTCATCGGCAATGTCGGCTCGGCTGAGAAAATGGAATTCACGGTCCTGGGCGATACCGTGAATCTCGCGTCCCGCCTGGAAAGCATGAATAAGGAGCAGAAGAGCAAACTCCTGCTGAGCGAATCCACGCGCGAGTTACTGGACAGACGAAGTAGAAGTGCATTGCCTGGGGAGCGTAGCCATTCGCGGCAAGAAGGTGCCCATGAAGATCTACACGGCTGCGACACTCATGGACACGCGACAGGAAAAGATGGCAGGCGCGGCAGCGTCGGAGGATCGTTGAACACCATTGCATTTCGTGGACTGTCGTTTCACCGTACGATAGACCTTCGCAACGTGTGGTCTGCCTGCCGGCGACGTCCGGCCGGTTTTGCCCTGTTGTTGACATGCCTTCTTGCATCCCTCTCAGCCGAACCGGCGCACGAACAGCCCGTCGGCCTCATCCTCTCCGCGACCGGAGCAAAAGTGCTGCGCTCCAACACCGAGACCCCTTTAACAGCCCGCGTCGGCGACATCCTCTTTGCCGGAGACGCCATACGAACTGACGCCGCGCCGGCTAACTTTCTCTTCTGTCCGGCGAAGTCTTCTGAAAGCCTCGCGCCCAACGGTGAAGTAATCTTCGAAACCGCCAAACTCAAAATCAAATCCGGAAAAATAGCCGGCGCCAAGCCGGTGGCATCCTGCTTTCTTCCGCAACTCGTCCGGGTAGCGGTCGCCAGCCAGCAACACTACGGCGTCAGCATGACGCGCGGTCTCGCCAAACCAGACGCCAAGCCCGTCGACCGCAATCAACTCCCGCCCGATGTCCAAGCCGAACTCGTGCCCATCGAGCGCGACATTTCGGCCGATCCCCTCAACCCAGCCAACTGGATCGACGAGGCAACCGTATTCGAAAAATATAAGCTGGAAGCCAACGCGCTAGTCGCCTATCACAAGGTTGCCGACCAGTGGAAAGACGCCG
The DNA here is from genome assembly GCA_963777595.1 of Terriglobia bacterium. Classification (GTDB taxonomy): domain Bacteria; phylum Acidobacteriota; class Terriglobia; order Bryobacterales; family Bryobacteraceae; genus CAVVFX01. The sequence continues at coordinate 25,347 of CAVZRE010000010.1, read as the reverse complement.
TTTGGATCCGCGGACGCATCTTCGAACTCGAGGAATCATTGGCCGCGCAGGCAGCCTTGGCGGCCGCGGCCATCTCGCCAGACGCCAAAACCTTTGCGCTGCTCATCGGCATTTCGAAGTATCAGAAGCTGCCGCAGGCGCTGTGGCTGCAGTATGCCGACGCCGATGCTGCCACCTTTTCGCAGCATCTCCAAAGCGGTCGCGGCGGCGGAGTTCCGCAAGAGAACCTGGTGCTGCTCACCAATGAACAGGCCACCACCGCCGCAGTTCGCAATGCTTTCCAGACGTTTCTCCGCAATCGCGCCGGCAAAAAGGACACCGTCTTCATCATGGTCGCGGGCCATGGCACCGTCGATACTAAAGGTTCTTACATCCTGACTTACGATAGCGATCCGCAAGATCTTTCGACGACGGCGATTCCCATGCAGGAAATCCAGGACCTGGTCCAACAGGAGCTAGGAAGGTGGGACGCGTCGTCCTGCTCGCGGATATCTGCCGCGCCGCCGCCATCGGAGCTACCAAGCCCAGCACCGTCAACGCTGCAGTGGAACGCCTCGGCGAAGCAACCGGCGAAATTCTGGGGTTGATGGCCAGCCGTCCGAAAGAGGTCTCCTACGAAGGCCCGCAATATGGCGGCGGCCACGGCGCCTTCACCTACTCGGTGCTGAAGGGACTGCAAGGCGCGGCGGATGACAATCACGACCAGTCTCGTCAATGTGACGGAAATCATCGATTATGTCCGCACCCAAGTCGCCGCCGAAACCAGCAACAAGCAGCATCCGCGCGACTTCGGCAACATGGATAACTCCACCCCGCTCTCCGATCTGAAGAAGCCTGGGATCGCGCTCGCCCGCTATCCCATACTCTACGATTCGCGGACCGGCGAACCGCTGCTGTTGGCTGCCGCGCAGCAAACACCGCTCTCCTCCGAAGCGACGCGCGACGTCAACACGTTTCAGGACGCCATCAAGGCCGGCCGCCTTCTGCCCGCGACAGCCCGACAACGCCTTTACGGCGCTCGGCAAGCTGAAGGGCGAACTAACGCCGGAACAGTATTTCTCCAGGAGAATCACTCTGCGCATCGCGCTGGAGAATCAGGCGCAACAGGTGCTGCTCAAATATCTGACCGGCGATCAGCAGCCGCAAACGCGAACAGGAATTCGATGCCGGCTTCGCAGTACATGGAAGCAGCCACGCGGCTCACTCCGGAATCGCTGTATCTGGAAGGGCCGTAAGGATTTTTTCCAGGGCCGCGCCCTGTTGTTCACCAAGAACTATCCGGCTGCCGCGGATCTGCTGGAGCAATCCGTCCGCATCGATCCCGGCGCAGCGTACGCTTACAATGCGCTCGGGATCTCCTATCTGGAGCAGGCCGATTTCCGCAAAGCCATTCCGGCGTTTCGCGACGCCACGCGTCGCGCGCCGCTATGGTCGTATCCGCTGCACAATCTCGCACTGGCCTACGTCGAAAGCGGCGATTACCGGGACGCGATCCGCAGCTATCAGCAGGCCATGAAAATCACGCCGCAGTATAGCTATCTGCCCTATAATCTTGGGCTTGTTTATCAGCGCACGAATAAACGCAAGGAAGCCGAGCAATCGTACCGGCTGGCGATGTCGCTGGCGCCCGATTCCGGCGAACCGCTGAATGCGCTGGGCTCTCTGAAGTCGCAGGAGGGCAAGGATGCCGATGCGGAGAAGCTTTATCGTGATGCGCTGTTCGAAGAACGCCAACCTGCTGGCCGCCCGCCACAATCTGGCGTTCCTGCTCTGCCAAAAGCGCCAGTCGTCAGCCGGAAGCCATCGCGTCTTTGGCGCGACAATCTGCAGCGCAATCCCGAATACCTGCCGTCTCGCCTGAGCCTGGCAGGCTTGCTCGCCGAACATGGCGACGTCGCGGCCGCTATCGAAGAATATCGTGTGGTAGTAAAGGCCAAGCCGGAGTATGCGGCCGCGCGCACGGCCCTCGCCGATCTTTACGTAAAGAATCACGATGTCCCAGCGGCGATCGTTGAGCTACGGGAGTCCGCCAAACTCGATCCGCAGAGCGGGCCCGTGTATGAGCGAATCGGCGACCTTGAAGCCACTTCAGGGCATACGGCGGAAGCCAGAACCGCATGGCGGCAGGCGCTCGATCATGCGACCGAAAAGTCGTCACGCAAGCGTATCACCGCCAAACTGGCAGGAGCCGCAAAGTGATCCGGCTCAAGTTCTGGGGTGTGCGGGGTTCGACACCCACGCCTCAGCTTGAGAACCTCAGATACGGGGGCAACACCTCGTGCCTCGAACTGCGCCTCGAGGACAATCAGTCGGTCATCTTTGACGCAGGCAGCGGCTTGCGCAACTTAGGCTCGCAGCTTCTCAAAGAGGCCAATGGCACAAACCTCGACCTGAAAGTCTTCCTCACCCACTTTCATTGGGATCACATCCAGGGGATTCCGTTCTTCGCGCCGCTATTCCGTCCAGGCAACCGCGTCACGTTCCACTCGCACTGCAACGGCAGCCTCGAAGAGATCCTGGAAGGGCAGATGGCCCGCCCGTACTTTCCCATCGATCTCGCGTCGGTAGCGGCAAAGCGCGAATTCATAGAACTCGATTCGCGTCCCTGCAGTTTCTCCGGCGTTACTGTCCGGCCGTTCCCGCTGAATCATCCCCAGGGCGCGGTCGGCTACCGCATCGAAGCCGGTGAGACCGTGATCGTATACGCCACCGATCTGGAGCACGGGCACCCGCAATTGGACAAGACACTCCGCGACAATGCTTCCGGCGCAGACCTCCTGATCTACGACGCGCAGTATACGCCCGATGAGTATTCGCGGTATCGCGGCTGGGGACACAGCACGTGGGTGGAAGCAGTCAATACCGCGCGGGAAGCCGGCGCACGACGTCTCGCGTTATTCCATCACGACCCGACTCATGACGACCAGTTCCTCGACCAGATCTTCGAAACTGCCCGCCAGCATTTCCCCGAACTCTGTATCGCGGCCGAAGGCTCAGAACTCGCCTTTCCTTCGCCTTAGTTCGTCAGCCGAAACATGAATTCCGGCCTGTGCCTTTCGAATCTTGATACATCCGTATAGACGGCCTGCATCCTCTTTTGAACATGAGGTTTGTGGCCACTCTACCTTATCCCGTATCCGAAATACTAAAATCGGGAATTCGGTGCGGCACGCGCCCCGTAACCCATTGAAAATACGCTATTCTAATAGAAAACCCGGTAGATTTGGTGGCACTGAACGTGCTTAGAGGTAGAGCGCGTCGAAGTGTATCAGTCCGCTCAAGAACTCTGATGTTCCAGGAACTGAAGTTTCAGCTCTCGTCGGCGATTCTAACCGTGGTTACCATCGCGGCGGTGGTGGCTGGAGTTTTGAACTATGACCAAAACCGGCGGTTCCTGCTTCCCTACGACGGCGTCATCTGGGACGACGCGGACAGTTCCAGCGGTCCGGTAGTCGACGCTGTCGAAGTTGCGCCCCAAGCCCGAGCCTGGGGATTGCACAAGGGCGACGAACTTCTGGCAATCAATGGGGTCAGACTTCGCAACTCGCTGGACGTCGCGCGGATTCTCAATGGGATTGGAGCCTGGGGCTCGGCCACTTACACCATCCGCCGGGATGGCGTCGAATTCCCGGCCAAAATCTACATCGGCCAGGATCCCCGGTCGCGAGCCACATTCTTTCAATACCCGGTCGGTGTCGCCTACCTGATCATCGGGCTCTTTATCTACTTTCGCCGCAATAGCGCTTATAAGGCCCGGCATTTTTATGTCTTCTGCCTGAGCTCGTTCATCCTCTGCTGTTTTCATTACACCGGCAAGCTCAACACCTTCGACCAGGTGATTTACTGGAGCAATCAGATCGCCGGATGGTTGGCCCCGACGCTATTCCTGCACTTCTGCCTCACGTTCCCGGAACCGCGCAAATGGTGGAGGGGGCGAATCCACGCTCCGCTGCTTTACTTGCCAGGTGTTGCTTACACGCTGGTGTTAGCCGGTGTGGCGAGCGGCACTGTGCGGTTTACCTCAATGCACCTCGTCGAAGTTCTGAGGGTGCTCGACCGCACGTGGATGGGATTGTTGACGGCGCTATACCTGATCGGGGGGGTAGTTCTGGCCATCGAAACCAGGCATTCGGAGGATCCCATCATCCGGCAGCAGCTGAAGTGGCTGCGCAACGGAGCCTTGTTCGGGTTTATTCCCTTCGCCATTTTCTACTCGATTCCCTATATCCTGCGTGGGCCTGGCGCAGTCACCAACTTCGCGGTCCTCAGCCTGCCCTTGATTCCGCTGACTCTGGCCTACGCCATCGCGCGTTACCGTCTGATGGACGTCGATATCATTTTCCGCCTCGGCTACGCCTACACGCTTGCCACGCTGTGTGTCCTGGCAGGCTTTTACGCCGTGGTCTTTTCGCTCGCCCGTATCGTTCAGAAGAACTTCCAGCAGTTGGGCAATACAGAGTTAATGGCGGTGATGCTGATAGCCGCTTTTCTGTTTCAGCCCATTCGCAACTGGATCCAGGAACGGCTCGATAAGTTCTTCTACCGCGATCGCTACGACTATCGCCGCACGATGATTGAGTTCGCTCGGGAATTGAACTCAGAGATGAACCTGGACCGCATGCTCTCCTCCGTCGGCGACCGGCTGATGCAGACACTGTCCATTCGCCACGTCAGTTTCTTCCTCGAGGGCGATCGGATGGGAGAAGGCCAGACCACATTCCGGCTAGCCAAGTCCATGGGGTCGAACGGCCGTGGGCCGGTCGATCCCGCTCAACTGGATCTCTCGTTCCTGAACTGGAATCGTAACACTCCGTATCTCTTCTTCGAGCGTACGCGGTATCACCTCGATGCGGTAGCCGAGTCGTGGCCCGCCTCGGTGCGCCAGACCGTCGCCGACCTCGACCTCAGCTACTATATTCCTTGCCTGGTGCTCGGCCGGATCATCGCCTTCATCGGTGTCAGCCGGACGGAAAAAGGCGAGTTCCTTTCCACCGAAGATATCGAACTGCTCCTGACACTTGCGGGCTACGTTGGGATCGCCATCGAGAACGCCAACCTCTACCGGTCGCTCGAGATGAAAGTCGCCGAGTACGAGCGCCTCAAGGAATTCAGCGAAAACATCGTTGAATCGATTAACGTCGGAGTGCTGGCCGCCGGACTCAACGACCGGGTCGAGAGTTGGAATTCTCAAATGGAGTCGCTCACGGGAATTACGCGCGACCAGGCTCTGGGAGAGCCTCTGTTCGACGTCCTGCCGGCTGAGCTCTGCGCTCAACTGGTGGGGGTCCGCGGTGAAACCGGGGTTCACCATATCTACAAATTTGCCCTGCGACGCGACCCCAGCCGCAAACATCTCAACGGCAATGGCCATGCGTCCGAAGCTTCCGCCCCGCGTGAAGCCATCGTGAATATCGCGGTGGCGCCGCTGATCTCGCGCGACCAGGAACATATCGGCCGCCTGGTGATCTTCGACGACATCACCGACCGCTCGGAACTCGAACGCCGTCTGGTGCAAGCGGACAAGCTCTCCAGTATCGGCCTGCTGGTGGCCGGCGTTGCGCATGAAGTCAACACGCCGCTCGCCGTTATCTCTACGTATGCGCAGATGCTCGCCAAGCAGGTCCAGGGCGATGAACAGAAGTCGCGCATGCTCGAGAAGATCGCGGGACAGACGTTCCGCGCCAGCGAGATCGTTAATTCCCTGCTCAACTTCTCGCGCACGTCGACTACCGAAGTCGCAGAAGTCAACATCAACAGGGTGATCCAGGAAACGCTGTCTCTCATTGAACATCAACTGAAGAAGGCTACCATTCAGGTCAAAACGAACCTCGATGCAGCCGTCGGAATTAAGGGTAGTCCTGGTAAACTGCAGCAGGTTTTCCTCAACCTGTTCCTCAACGCGCGCGACGCCATGGAGAGCGGCGGCACGCTGGAAGTTGAAACCACTTCCGACGAGACTGGCGTCCACATTGATGTGTCCGACTCGGGCCATGGCATTGCGCCGGAAAATCTCCATCGGATCTTCGATCCGTTCTTCACTACCAAGGGCGCGAAGAAGGGCACGGGCCTGGGTTTGTCGGTGTCATACGGAATCATGCAGGAGCATAATGGAGTCATCGAAGTCTTCCCGCGGCCCGGAGGCGGAACGCGATTCCATCTGGAGTTCCCTGGAGTGCAAGCAGTGAGGAAATCGGTCAATGCCTGAGGTTGCCATCGCGGAAGAACGTCAATTCACAACTACCAAAGCCCGTGTCCTGGTGATCGACGACGAGAGTGAGATTCGCGAAGGGTCTGGAGTTGCTCCTGAACATGGAAGGCTATTCGGTCGATCTCGCGCCGAACGCCACGGAAGGTGTTAAGAAGCTCGACGCCCACATGTACGACCTGGTGCTGCTGGACGTCATGATGCCGGATCGATCGGGCATGGACGTCTTGCGCGAGATGCGGGAACACGGCGACGAGACGCCGGTATTCATGATCACCGCCTACGGCTCGGTGGAAGCGGCCGTCAGTGCTTTGAAGATCGGCGCAAACGACTACTTCCAGAAGCCCTGGGACAACGAGAAACTGCTACTCGAAATCGACCGGGTGCTCGCTGGAAGGCGCCTGCAGGACGAGAATACCCAGCTGAAGCGGGCGCTGAAGCAGCGCTACAACTTCACCAATATCATCGGCAAGGGCGAGCGGATGCTACGGTTGCTTGATCTCACCGGACAGGTCGCATCGAGCCGCTCCACCATCCTGATTACCGGCGAAACCGGTACCGGGAAAGAGCTCATCGCCAAGGCCATTCACGCTAACTCTCCACGCGCCGATCATGCCTTCGTCGCGGTGAACAGCGGCTCATTACCGACTGACCTTTTGGAGTCGACTCTCTTTGGCCATGTGCGCGGCGCATTCACCAGCGCCATCCAGAACAAGAAGGGCTCGTTTGAAGTCGCGGACAAGGGAACCATCTTCTTCGACGAGATTGGCACCATCGGGCCGGAGACGCAGGCCAAACTGTTGCGCGTCATCCAGGAGAAGGAGTTCAATCCCCTGGGCTCGAACGACACCATCAAGGTGGACGTGCGCATCCTTGCCGCGACCAATGCCGACCTGCGCAGGCTGGTGGAAGAAGGCAAGTTTCGCGAGGATCTTTACTACCGGCTGAATGTCATCAATATTGTTTTGCCGCCGCTGCGCGAACGCAAGGAAGACATCCCGCTGCTGGTGGAGCACTTCTTCACCAAGTACTGCAAGGAGAACGAGAAGTTCCTCGATACGACCGGCAAGTCGGTGCTGAAGTTCCAACCTGAGGCCATGCAGTTGTTGATGGATCACAACTGGCCGGGCAATGTCCGCGAACTGGAAAATGTCGTGGAGCGCGCAGTCGTGCTGGCAGCCGAGCCGCAGTTCCGGTGGATGTCTTTCCCGAGCACCTGTTGATGGCGAACGGTATCCGCCTGCGCCACGGTAACGGCGCACTGCCGGCCGATGCGTCGCTCTACGAAATCGTTGCCGACTTTGAGCGGCGCACCATCATCGAGGCTCTCGAAAAGACGAACTGGAGCCAGACCGAAGCCGCCGATAGTCTGCGTGTCCCGCTGTCGACGCTGAATCAAAAGATCAAGCGGTTGAGCATCGAGATCAAGCGGCGAGGGCAGTAGGCTTACTTCCTATTACCCTTCGACTCTTCGGTCAGTCGTTTGGCAATCCTGTCCTGCAGAAGCCGCAACACCTTCTGGATATCGGCGAAGGTGGTTTTCGGGTCGTTGTTGTAGCCCATAAGACGGTGGTCATACTTCTTCCAGTCGGGCGCAACTTCTTCGATCACGAAGCGCGCCTCCTGCATGGCCGCGCCCCGATGTTCGAAGTGCCCGCTCAGTTCGTCCGTGGCTTTTTGAAGCGCGCAGTAGAGACTGAAGGTTTTGGCGTCAGCCGGACAAACCCGGTTGTCCGCGCGGTTCCACTTCGCAGGGGAGTTCAAGATTGCATTCGCGCGCTGCACAATGCGTACGTCGGCGGCGGTGACGGGCGGACGAGCTTCGGAGTCGTCAAGGGCAGCGAGCAGGGAGGCTGACATCAACAAGATTGCGGCAATCCGGCTCACGGGCTGGATCTCCTTACTTCCGCCAGCATCTCACCTTCGGCCAACCGAATCCGGACCTCGGACCCAGGCTCGGCCGGGCGGGTCAGCACTTCTCCGGTGGGGCCGATCACGATCGCGTAGCCGCGCTCCAGAATGCGCAGGGGACTGAGGTGCTGCAGCTTTGCGGCGCAGGTTTCGAACTTGCGGCGATGCTCGCTCAAGCGTAGCTGGATCGCGTGGGTCGCGGCTAGTTGTGCTGCTTCCATGCGGCGGCGATCTTGCGCCAGCCTCGGACGCAGGTCAAAGACTCGGAGGCGGCGCTCCAGATCTTGCAGGCGGCGTTTCCGTGACTCGATCGCTTGGCGCAGCACCTCGCGCATCCGGTATTCGTGGTCGTCCATCTGCTGCAGCCGGCGGCCGATGGCGCGATGCAGTACCGACAACGCACGATCGATGCCCTGCTGTCGAAGACGCCGATCCAGCATGGCGATGCGATAGCGAACCATTTGCGTGACCTTGTGCTCGATGCCGGATATGCGATCGAGTAATTCCTGGCGAGTGCAGACTACCATCTCCGCCGCAGCCGAGGGAGTGGGGGCGCGGAGATCCGCTACGAAGTCCGCAATGGTGAAGTCGGTCTCGTGTCCGATGGCCGAGATTACCGGCACGGCGCAACTGACGATGGCTCGCGCCACCGCTTCCTCGTTGAACGTCCACAAGTCTTCGAGCGACCCGCCGCCTCGCGCAATTACCACGACCTGGGCCCAGCCGGAGGCGCTGAAATACTGGATTCCGCGGATGACCTCCTGGACGGCGCCTTCGCCTTGCACCTGCGCCGGGTAGAGTCGAAGGTGGAGACCGGGAAAGCGGCGCGAGACGATCTCGATGAAGTCCGAAATGACCGCGCCGGTCGGCGAGGTGACGATCCCGATGCGTTGCGGATACTTGGGCAGCGGGCGCTTTCGCGAGGCTTCGAACAGGCCCTCCAGGGTGAGCTTCTTCTTGAGCTGTTCGAAGGCGAGTTGGAGCGCGCCGTAGCCTTGCGGCTCGATGGCTTCGACGAGGAACTGGTATTGGCCGCGCTGCTCATAGACATCCACACGGCCGCGGGCGAGGATATGCAGGCCGTCCTGCGGCTTGCACCGCAGGTAGCGGAAGCTTTGCCGGTAGCAGACGCAGGAGAGCTGGGAATCGCGTTCCTTCAAGGTGAAGTAGCAATGCCCGCTGGTGGAGATCTTGGTACCGGAGACTTCGCCGGAGATCCAGATGTTTTGGAAATTCTCGTCGAGCAGAGAGCGGATCGCCGCGTTGACTTCCGCAACGGTGAAGACTTGCCGCTCGGGGAAAAGAGATAAGGCGAACTGTTCCACGGCTACCTGGACAGGGCAAAGCCTGTTTCGCACAGGAAGCGGTCGGCTTCCTCCTGATTGAGGCTTTGGGTCGCTTCGCGGACGATGGTCACTTTGTAGCCGCGATCTCGCAGACCGACTACGCATTGCTTGACGCAGAGTTCCGTGACGACCCCATAGACGATGCACTCTTCGGGCGCGAAGGCTTTCAGCAACTCTTCGGTTTGGGGATTGGTAAAGATGTTGAGCTGGGCCTTCTCCAGTATGATTTGGCCGTCTCCAACCAGTAATGCGGCGGGCTTGGTCTGGCCGACCGTGCCTTTGACGCAGTGAGGCGGCCATATCTTGAACTCCGGATCATCCTCGTCGTGAGCACAGACGGAGGAGATTAACTTGTTGCCGTCGGCGACCGCTTCGCGATTCAACCGGGCGATTTCGGGAAGGAGCTTCTCTGCGCCAGGGACGTAGAGCGCACCGGCGGGGAACATGAAGTCAATCTGGGTATCGATATCGAAATAGAGTTTCATCGAGCCTCCTCACGCACCTTCTTGGCTAACTCGAGAAGGTCCTGGCTGTATTCGACAATGTGGTGCGCAGGATCGATGGCGGCGAGGTACTTACGCGCACGATCGCGCGCCTGTTCCAGGGTCTGGCGGCAGACGATCTCGCCCTTCACCATCACCGGCTTTTGCAACGCCTCCCCGCAGGAGCATTCTCCGGAGCAGGCGACACGGTCGCGATCGGAATAGCGAAAGACCTGTTTCGAACCGGGCAAGGAGGTTTTCTCGGCACTGTATTTAGCGGTGGCGCGGGTGACGCCGTTCGACTCCAGCTCCACGATCTTGTAAATGGCGCCCATCGATGGAGCATCGGCGGAGGTGGCGAGTTCGGTGCCTACGCCGAAGCTGTCGACCGGCGCGCCCTGGGCCAGCAGGCTGGTGATGCGCTCTTCATTGAGGTCGCCACTGAGCATGATTTTGACGTGTGGCATGCCGGCCTGATCGAGCAAAGAGCGGACTTCGCGGGAGAGCGAGACGAAGTCGCCGCTATCGATGCGGACGGCCAGCAGCGGGGCTCCGAGCGATATGACCCGGCGGGCGCCTTCGAGGGTGTCGTAGGTGTCGATGAGCTGGACGGTGTTCTCTCCGAGTAACTGTTGCAACCGGCGGAAGGCTTCGAGTTCCGACTCAAAGGACATGACCCAGGAGTGCGCCGCGGTTCCGACGACCGGCATTCCATAGCGGAATCCGGCGAGCGTGTTGCTGGTGCCGGCGCAGCCGCCAATGTAAGATGCTCGCGCTCCGAGGACCCCGGCCTCCGGCGTATGGGCGCGCCGCGTGCCGAACTCATAGACGTCGCGGCCCTGGGCGGCGCTGACTACGCGTGAGGCTTTGGTAGCGATGAGGGTCTGAAAGGTGAGGGTCGAGAGGAGATAGGTTTCGGGGATCTGGGCTTCGATGATGGGCGCGCTGATGGTGAGGATGGGCTCGCCGGCAAACATGGGAGTGCCTTCGGGAACCGCGAAGACATTGCCCGTGAAGCGGAATTCGGCCAGATAGTCGAAGAACTCCGCGGGCGCGTTCTTGAATTGCGGGAGCGCCTTCAGGTAGTCTATCTCGGCGAAGGAAAAGCGAAGATTGGCGAGGTATTCGAGGGCTTGCTGGAGCCCCGCTACGATGATGAAGTCACGATGGGCCGGCAAGCGGCGGACCGACAGTTCGAACGTGGCGATGTCATGATGCTTTGCCGCCGCGAAGTAGCCGGCGGCCATGGTGAGTTCGTAGAGATCGGTGAGGAGTGCGCTCATTTTCTACGGCTGCTTTTGAAGGTGCGCCGGGGCTGGCGACCAGGGGGTCGCAAGCGGACGAGGGCGTCCGCCCCACAGTACGGCAGGCTGGTCTCGCGGCGTCTTCATTTACTTTTTCGGAGGCGCCTTCGCTGGTTTGGCCGGGGTCACTCCCGCGGCTGCCTTTTGCAGGTCTTCCACTGCTTTGGCATCCAGTTGGTAGAAGCCGGGCTCGCCGGATCGGGAGGCGTAGTAAGTATCCTTGTCCTTGGTGATGATCACCTTCTCGGTTCGCGAGTTGTTCTTGGAATCCGGGGCTGTCACGGCTGCTTCAAACACTTCGGTTCCTCCGCCCTGATCGGCAAACTTGGTAGCGGATAGCTCCCGCAATTTGTCGATTAAGCTTTGGATGGTGATGGAGTCCATTTCGGTGCTGCCGGAGGTCCATTTTTCACCGGATTTCTGGTAAGTCGCGTTCTGCAGCTGGATTTTGGTGGGTTCGGAGAAGCCGAAGTCGAAGAGCTTCTTGCTGCGGAAGTCGTCGACGGATTTGTCGAGGGCATCGCCGAGGTCGGCAGAAATCTTGTAGACTCCTTCGACGGCGGAGCTCTTGGCGTAGTAGTTCTTGTCCTTATCCTTACGAACTCCGAGCGCCTGGGGTCCCGAATTATCGGTAACTGTGACGGTGGCGATCTGCGGAGAACTGGCGAAGGCGGCTTCGGCCTTTTTGGCATCTTCGTCTGAGACGGAGGTGTCCATTTTGGCGTCTTTCAATTTGCGAACGAGATCGTCGATCTGGCTGCCGTCGGCGCGCATGGGTTTGGGCTTTACAATGGCCCATTCATTCTGGGCGTTCTTGCCGAAATCGACGGTCTGACCTTTGGCGGTCAATTGTACGTTGGTCAATTTGTCGGAATTGAAGGTGAGCAGCCGTTTGTCGCGGAGGTCTTTGGCGGTCTTATCGAAGTTAGTCTTGGTGTAAGTGGGAATGACGAAGACACGGCTATCGCCCGCAAGTTTGGCAAAAACGCCGGAGCCGACAGGGCTATCGTCGCCGATATCGAGGGTCTGGGTTTTACCGTCTTTCCTGGTGATGACGATTTGCTCCTTCGGGGTAGTGAGTCCGAAAGGGCCGAGGTCGGCCGGTTTCTCGTCGACCACGCGATCGGCGTTCAGGGCCGAAAGAGCGGTAATCATGGAACCGACCGCTTCCTGATCGGCGGGCATAGGCTTGGGCTGCACCAGCGCCCATTTGTCCGAGACCTTGGCGATTACGGTTGGCGCAGCATCCTTCTTTTCGATTTTCACTTCCTTGAACTGGTCTTCCGGAATGGTAAGAACCTTAACAGTATCGGTCGTGGTCGCGGCCGGCTTTTTGGCTTCGTCGGCCTTGTGTTTATTCGTCCAGTAAACGCCGCCGACAATCGCAGCCAGAAATAGGACTGCGACCAGAAGTCCGTTGGGTTTCACTTTTTATCCTCGTACATAAGAGCAAAAGCACAGACTCAAGTCTGTGTTACGACTGACAGGCTAAAGCCTGTCACACAAGAAGTTACCGGCGCTTCCACCATACTGCGAAGCCGGAGAGCACTACGATCAGGGGCAGGATGATCACGCTGAACAGGGCGATCATGTTCATCTGGCGTCCGCTGAGCATGATGCGGCGATCTTCCGGTTCCTTGCTGGGAATGGAGATGAGCGATTCGTCGGCGGTGAGCCAGTTCACCATATTCAACGCGAGATCTTTGTTGGCGGTCGGATAACTCATCGCCGAGTTGGAAACCCAGCTCGAGCTGCCGACGACAACCAGGCGCGCCTTGCCATTCACCGTGCCGGCGGCTCCAAGGGTGAAGGGCCCCTTTTTATCTTTATCGGGATCCAGCTTGATGGGGGGAGAGAGGCCGACCTTCTCATAACTGGTGTCGGAAGTTTCAAACAGCTTCTCCATACCGGAGCCGCTCTTCACATCGAGACTGCGAGAAAGCGGAAATACCGTGGCGCTTCGACCCATGTCCTTGACGATGGGTTGGGACTCATAATGACCTACGACGGGCGCGGCTTCACCGAAGACCTGGGCATAGGGACCGACGTCATAGATAAGATCGTTGGCGACCGTGACTCCCCAGCCGGCGACCAGCTTTTCGAGTTCGGGTTCCCCGTCGCTCGAGCCGCCGCGGTCAGGGATAGCGGGCGTAAACATAATGAGGGCTTTCCCGCCGTCCTCGACGAACTTCTTCAGCGCATCACGTACCGGCGGGATGTAGTCATGAGTGGGACCGCCGACGACCACGATGGTGCAGGACTTATCGATTTCGGCTTTCTGCAGCATGGGCTGTTCCTTGGTTTTGACGCCGTTCTTTTCAAGGAGGTCCTTGAAGCCGGAGTAGCCTTCGCGTTCGGTATCGGTGATGCTGGCTTCGCCGCTGCCGGAGATGAAACAGGCCGTGCGGACGCTGTTGGTCATGGAGCGTTTGATCGCTCCGGTGATCTCTTCTTCGGTGAGCGACTTAGCCTCTTCGTGCTTCTTGGTGGCTTCGTTGTCGACGAAGACGGAACCGAAGTTCTGGACATGCGCGAGGCGCGCGATCTCAGGCTTCTTTTCGGGATCGATATAGGTCACTTTGATGTGACTGGACTGATCCTTGTAGCGATCGAGGGTGGCACGGGCGGTTTCAAAGGCGCTGGTGCGATCGAAGTCGGTGATACTGATGTCATTCTTGAGGCCCTTGAGGGTCTGCTTGGTGGCGTCCGATAAGCTGAACCGTTTGTTGGCCGTCGCGTCGTAAGACTTGTTGTTGGCATTCGCGAGCCAGTTGACTCCGACGACGATGGCGAGGACGACCAGGATGTAAATAGTGAGATAGGCGCCGTACTTGGTCTGGCGAGCCTTCATCCAAGAGGTATTCATTTGCGTTTATGCCCTCCACCTTAAAGATTCGATGGAACGCTCCGTCAGGAAGAGACCGAAGAAGATGACAGATAAGAAGTAGACCACGTCTTTGAGTTCGATAACTCCTCGCGTAAAGGACTCGCCATGCGAAAGCACCGAGCAGTAAGCCAGCACTTTGGCCCAGGCGGCGGTTTCAAAGTTCAGCCAGCTCAAGACCCATAACAGCAGCACTACCGCGAAGGTGACGCTGCCGGCGATGATCTGGTTCTTGGTGGTGGTGGAGATGAAAGTGCCGATGGCCAGAATCGCCGCGCCCTGCAGGATGAGGCCTAAGAGGCCGGCGAGGATGGGTTTCCAGTCGGGTTTGCCGTAGGCGAAGAGCATGACGATGTTCAAGCAGGAGATCCCGATAATGACCAGAAACATGATCAGGGAGCCCAGCCATTTGCCGACGACTAACTCCCAATCCTGGATAGGGGAAGTGAGCAGAAGCTCGATGGTGCCGCGGTTCTTTTCCTCAGCGAAGAGGCGCATGGTCATCATGGGGATCAGAAACAGGACGATGACGCTCATGTTGCTGAGGAGGGGTCCGATGACGAGATCGTTGACGCTCATGGGTTGGGTGCGGCCGCTCATCTGCATTTCGAGGCCGGCTTGCACGAAGTAGGCAATGGCGCGCCAGAAGAAATAGCCGAAGATGACGGCGAAAACGGTGATGAGAAGATAGGCGATCGGGGAAGAAAAGTAAGACTTCAATTCCTTACGGCAGATGACCCAGATGTTTTTCATTGCGTGTCTCCTTCGGGGCGCACGGCTAATTCCGGCGCCGGGGCTTCGAGAGCGGGTGAGGCGGCAGAGCCTCCGGTGAGTTGGAGGAAGATGTCTTCGAGGCTCATATTGATGCCGCGCATCTCGAGCAGATTCCAGCCGGACTGGACCACCGCGCGGGCGAGTTCAGGGCGGACGGATTGGCCGGCGAGGCTTTCGACGTCGACGAACACCTTGGAATCCTTGGTGTCCTTGATCTCCACGCGGCTCACTCCGGGGACCTGTTCGAAGCGCTGGCGGACATCGGCGGGATTGAGGCGGTCATATTGCACTTCGAGCGAGACGGTGTCTGTGCCGCTCCTCATCTTACTGGTGAGGTCGCTGACCGACTCGCTGGCGACGATGCGCCCGCGATTGATGATGAGCACCTTCTGGCAGGAGTGTTCCACTTCCGAGAGGATGTGGGTGCTCAGGATGATGGTGTGGTCACCGGAAAGGCTAGCGATCAACTCACGGGTTTCAATGATCTGCTTGGGGTCGAGGCCGGAGGTGGGTTCGTCAAGGATTAAGACGTCGGGGTTGTGGAGGATGGCTTGGGCGAGGCCGACGCGCTGACGGTAGCCCTTGGAAAGCTTACTGATCAGTTTGTTCCGCACATCACCCAAGGCGCAACGGTCCGCGGCTTCCCGAACCCGCTTCGGTACGTCGGCGCTGGGGATACCCTTGAGCCGTGCGACGAAGGTAAGGTACTCACTCACCTCCATTTCGGGATAGAGCGGCGGAGTTTCGGGGAGATAGCCGATGCGTTTCTTGACGTCCATGGGGTTCTCGAGGACATCGAAACCGGCGATACTCGCTTTTCCGGAGGTTGGAGGCAGGAAGCAGGTGAGGACCCGCATAGTCGTAGTTTTCCCCGCGCCGTTAGGCCCGAGGAAGCCTACAATCTGGCCTTTGGCAACCTCGAAGGAGATGTTGTCGACCGCAACATGACGCGCATAGCGCTTGGTCAGACCTTCGACTTTAATCATAAGTAAAAATTAAGGGACGAAACTTGCGAAAAAGCGTTACAGATGATCGCTTCACGGCAGAGTGCCATACAGCTAACTCACACTGTACGCGTTCGCGTTTGTCTTGCCTGAGAAACTATCATAACAGGAGCTAGGAGTAAAAGGAGTTAGGCGACCTGGGGGTCGCACGCGGACGAGGGCGTCCGCCCCACAATAGGGCGTCCGCCCCACAATTTAGAATAGAGGACATTTGGTACTTTCGTTTTTAGCTGCATCAATCGGGATGGCCGGCGCCTGCACGGGGGCTTATCTGCGTACGGGTCAAGGGCGGGGCCGCTGGTTCGTGCCGGTGAGCGGGGTGATTCTGCTGGCGGTTTCGCTGTTTTCGATTTTGCCGGAGACGGCCGGCGAGCGGGGATGGCTACGCGCCGGGCTATTATTCGGGGCGGGCTATGCGGTGTTGTACGTGGTGGACCGGTACGTCCATCCGGTATGTCCATCCTGCTCACACAGTCACTCGGAGCTCGACGGCTTCAGCGCGCCGCTGATCCTGGCCACATCGATCCACGCGTTCATCGATGGATGGGGGATGACGGTCGCGCAAAATGCCGGTGCAGGGTCGATGCGGACTACCATTCCGATCGCGGTGCTGCTGCACAAGATTCCCGAAGGCCTGGCTTTGGGAGTGATGTTGCGGGCTTCGCACAAGTCGCGCGGCGCGGCGGCCGGGTGGGGCGCCGGGGCGGAATTTTCGACCGCAGTCGGGGCGATGGCGGCGCTATCGCTGACGCCGGGATACTGGGCGGGCGATCTGCTGGCAGTGGCGGGAGGAACGTTCGTGTATCTGGGATTCCACGCGGTTCATGGGGCACTGGGATGGCGCCGTCAGACCCCGAAAGACAATGGCCTACCTTACGGATAATAACGCAGAGGGAAGTCTGTGTTACAAGGCTTCATGGGCAAAGTGCTCGTCCTGATATTTGGTGGTCGAGTAGATGTGGACGTTTTTGGTGACGCAATCCCACTGGCGGTTGAAGGCAATTTGTTTGTCGAGGAGCTCACGCGAAAAAACGAACTGGTCGGCGGCGGGATTCCAGTCGATGCCTTGCCGCTTGTAGTGGTCGCGGATGAGGACGGCCATGCGGTAGTCGCGGCCGTGAGTTTCGAGGCGGCCGGCTTGTTCCACGTGGAGGGTCTTGAGAGTGGACTGAAATTCGCGGCTCAGGCGCTGGGAATACATGCCGAAATTGTTGAGGAATTTGCAATCGGTTTCGCCGGCCTCGATGGCTTTCTGGATGGCGTTGCCTTCGAGGTTCAGGACACGGTCGAGACGCCACTGTAGTTCGGCCAGACGGCGGACCAAGTTTTCCTCGGTTGTGCCGTAGGGTTTGTGATCCTGGACGAAGCCTTCGAGCAGGGCGTCGAATTGTTCCTGGGTTTCACCTGAAAGGAGGACGAGGCGTTTGGCAAAGAGTCCGTGGGTAACGGCGTTTTGGGAGGAGCGCCGCTTGCCTGCTTCGGTGCGCGGGCCCGTGGCACGCTGCTTTTTATGCGAGGTGATTTCTTCGATGTTATTTAAAGGTTCCATGTGATTATTTTTCCGGCTATAGGCCGGCTAGCGCCAGCCCGGGGCATTGAAACGTGGAAGACGGCTGCCGGGCAGGCCACAGAATGCGTGGCGGGCGTGTCCGGATGTTCAGGCGCCTTTCTGCTTTTGGTATAGCAGGCTGCCGGCGGCTATTTTACGGTTAATTTTCTATGTGATTGATGCGTGGAGAGATAGAGAGTTGAAGAGAACGTCAACGAGCGCGGAGCGAAAAGCAGAAGGTAGCTCCTTCGCCCGGAGCCGACTCCGCCCAGATTCTACCTCCGTGCCGTTCGACAATGCGCTTGCAGATGGCGAGGCCCAGCCCGGTTCCAGGATATTCGCTGCGGTGCAAGCGTTTGAACAACCCGAAAATTCGTTCCGCCTGGTTCTGCGGAAAGCCGATGCCGTTATCCCGCACGGTTACCACGCACTCTGCGCCTCTGCGGTAGGAACCGATCACGATTGAG
This sequence comes from Terriglobia bacterium, assembly GCA_963777595.1. Classification (GTDB taxonomy): domain Bacteria; phylum Acidobacteriota; class Terriglobia; order Bryobacterales; family Bryobacteraceae; genus CAVVFX01. Next base: position 7,421 of record CAVZRE010000010.1, on the reverse strand, counting down.
GGTATGGCACCGTCATTCCGGTACTTCAAGGCATTCGAAACAAGATTCTGAAACACCTGAGCCAATTGGGCCTCATCGCCGTACACCGCGCCCAAGTTCCCGATCGCGAGGGTCGCGCCGGTCTCATCGATCCGTCCTTGAAGAGTCAGGAGCGCCTGGTTGACGCTGGCATTCAAATCCGCAATGCCTTCCGGTCTTCCCGCGCCGGGCTCGTCTGCAATCACCCTGGAGAAATTGAGCAAGGCGCGCAAGAGCTGTTCCATGCGCTCGACGCCGTCCTCAACCTCCTTGGCAAACCCTGTTGTGCGGTCGTTGAGGACGGGCTCAAGATCTCGCATGAGCAGTTGCGTATAGATCCTTACCGCACGGAGGGGCTCCTGGAGATCGTGGCTGGACACATAGGCGAATTCCTCAAGCTCCCGATTGGCCCGTTGCAGTTCGCGGCGGGCTCGCACATGGGAGCTGACATCCACCGCAATGCAGACGACGCCGGTCACGTGGCCGTGCTGGTCCCGTAGAGGGTGGTAAACGAAGTTGAACCAGCAGTCCTCGGCAATGCCGTCGCGATCCTGATCGAGCCGTATGAGAAATTCGCTGGCGGCGAAGGGTTCGCCAGTATTGAGGACCCGCTGGAGAATATCGACTATCACGGGCTCGACCTCCGGCACGGCCTCAAGGAGCGCGAAACCGACGAGGGTCCGGCCAGGCAGGAGTTCCTGGTAGTGCGGGTTGACCAACTCGTAGACGAGGTCCGGGCCGCGAAGGACGCACACTCCTACGGGGGCCTGGGCGAAGATCAGGCGGAGGCGCTCTTCGTTCTCGCGCAGCATTGTCTCCATCCGCTTGCGCGGGGCGATGTCGTTGACGATTGAGACGGAGCCAATAATCTTACCCGGCCCTTCGAAGATTGGCGCAGCATTGATCTGGACCGTGGTAAAGGTGCCGTCGCCCTTCCGATAAGACAACTCCTCGTCATGAATGATCTGGCCATGCAATAAAGCCCTCGCCATGGGGTACTCGTCGGCACGAAAGGGCGCACCATCCGGATGGACAGCGCCATAGCGAGAGTAGTCCAGATAGTTTATGCCGGGCGAAAGGCTGTGTCCCAGAATCCGCTCCACCTCACGATTGAAGAACAGCAGTTTGCCGGATTCATCCGAGATGACGAGGCCCGAGGGCATCTGGGCTGCGACGGCTTCCAGCCGCTTTCTTTCCGCCTCGACCTGGCGCAGCAGGCGCTCCCGTTCCGCCTCGGCAAGTTTGCGCGCAGAGATATCCTCGACGATGGCCACCACCTGCATGGGACGTCCTGCGGCGTCGCGGCGCATGGTCGCGGAAGCCTTCGCCCAGATGATATGCCCGTCGCGATGAAAATAGCGCTTCTCGATAGCGGCTTTAGTAAATTTTCCGCTTTGCAGGTTTTCGAAGAAGCGGCTGGTGATCTCGACGTCGTCGGGATAGGTAATGGAGGAAGAATTATGTCCCGCAATATCTTCCGTACTATAGCCCAGCATCTCGCGGTAGGCCTGGTTCACTTCGAGAATGGTGCCGTCCGCGGTCAGCAAAACCATGCCGATGGGCGCTTCGGCAAACGCGGCACTGAACATCTGCTGGCTGTTCTTGAGGAGAAGTTCGGCTTCTTTGCGGTCATGGATATCCTCGGTGGTGCCGTACCAGCGGGCGACGTCACCGGCTGGATTGCGCCGGGGCACGGCTCGGGTGCGCATCCAGCGGAGTCCCCCTTCGCGGAGGCGAATTCTATGTTCGAAGTCGAAAGGCTGACCGGTGCGGATGGACTGCAGCCACGCGTCCTCCATCCCGGGCAAGTCGTCGGAATGCACTACTTTGGTCCAACCGTTGCCTAGCGCCTGTTGGCGAGTCAGGCCAGTCAGATCGAGCCAGCGTTGCGTGAAGTCCTCGATGTCGCCGTTGGGATTGGCGACCCAGGAAACCTGGGGATTGAGCTCAACCGAATAGCGGTATTCGTTGTCCGCCCATTGGGCACGGGTACGAGCGGCGAGTTCATTCTCCAACTCCTCGACCCGGCGGCGCAGGTGGTTGATTTCGTCTTCCGGCGCCAGACTCGTCATAGCACCAACTTACCGCTACTCGCGGTTCGGGGTTTGCAGGGCGCCAGCTACAAATGTCACACTCGAGCGCTTGAGCCACGGTGGACGAAAGGTATGGTTCTGGCGCTGCCGCGGAAGGAGGGTCAATCTATACCGGGTGCGGCGCTCAAAAATCCCCCAACTTACGTAGGTAATAATTCTCTTTTTGATACGTAATAAAAGGGCACCGGTAGGGTTACTTCCGGAACCTGCCAAATGATACTATCGGGACAAATCTGGTTTGGAGAAATCAACATGCTAAGTCAACCAATGAATACTAACACTCCTCAACCTACCGGAGCAGTTCCAGGGTTTGCATTTCATGAGTTAATCACCTCCGATTTCGGCGGCAACAGTGCCGAAGCGGCGATTGCGCTACTCCAGGAATTGGCCAGGTCGCAAGAATTCGAAACGCGGGGATTCCGCGAAGTCCGCACGCATCAGCGCCCCTATGAGAGCGGCCCTCCCTTGCAAAAACTTCCGCCGAGCGATTGGCGTTCCCTGGGCGGATATTTCGATTACGCGCTGTGGGCCGATCGAGATCGCTTTATGGAACTCGATCGAGCGATCTCGGCCTCCCAACGAACTCAGTTGATCGAAGCCGAAACGGATCCCGCGATTTTCTGACATACTCCTCAAAAAGGAGCGTGTCGTGAATGCGGAAGATTTTCGCCGGATTGCGCTGACCCTCGAGGGGGCCGTTGAAGGCTCGCACATGGGTGCGGCAGACTTCCGGGTTGGCGGGCGAATTTTCGCAACCCTGGCATCGGAGGAGCAGGGTTACGGAAACTTGATGCTCACGCCGGAGCAGCAGGCTGAATTCGCTCGAGAGCGCCCGGATCTTTTTGTGCCGGTCGCGGGAGGATGGGGGCGGAACGGCGCGACTCATATCCGGCTCGCGGAGGCGGATGAGGCAGTGCTGTCCGGAGCTCTTCGCGCCGCGTGGAATTTGCGCAGAGCGAATAACGCGCGAACCTCGAAGCGACGCCGCTAGGCTGGACAGCGGATCTCCAGGGTTGAGAGACGCTAGTCTTGCCAGATGGATTTCAACGGGTGTATGCGCAGGCTGACGATTCGGGCGCGACCCCCCTCGGCAAACAGCGCCAGACTTTGATCTTCGGGCTTCGGGACGAAGCAGCACGGCATGACCCACTCTCCGTCGTTGGCAAATACCTCGACTGACGTGCGGTCCACGAGAATCCGCAACTTCATGCGTCCGTGCGGAGGGGACGCGACGCCGACGGAGGCCTCGCCGTTGTAGAGCCGCTTCTCCTTCGCCTTGCCCGCGTAGGAAACTTTGCGTCCCCGGATGCGGAAACCGACCTCGGTGGCGAGGCCGAGATCCAATTCCGCGGAAATATCCCAGAGATCGCCGGAAAGAGATGACAGGGGATTGGTTCCGGGATCGAGATCGAGATTGTTCCAACTCCGCGGCGTCTCGCGCAGCAGTTCGATTTCTTTGACGGGCTCCGAACAGAGCTTCATGGTGTAAGGAAATCTTCTGAGCTTGAGCTCGTAGGGAAAGCTCATCTGCTGATTGAACGGCATGCCGGGATATACGGCCTTGCTCATCCAGCCCAGCTGGATGCGGCGTCCATCGGGAATATTGCTGTAGGTCTGGACGGCGTAATAGTTCTCGCCGTGGGCTCCGAGCTGCGTCATCACCTCCGGAACAAACCGTTGCCCATCGAAGGCACCGACCAGATAGCGATCGCTGGCGCAAGTCCACACCCAACGCGTTTCGCCGGGCGCACCTTCGACCGGGATTTCAAAGAAGTCAGGGCATTCGCCGGTATCGGGCACGCTGATGTCCTGCAGCCTGGTCCAGGTTTTGAGGTCGGGCGAGGAGAGAAAGCGGTAGGCACTGCCGGTCGAGAGATACATCACCATGATCCAGCGGCGGGTGGGCGCATGCCAAACCACCTTGGGATCCCGATTGCCTGCAGCGATATTGGGGACTACGGGGTTGCCGGCGTATTTAGTCCAGGTGCGGCCACGATCATTGCTATACGCCATGCATTGCGTATAAGGCTGGCCTTTGGACTCGTCAGAGGTGCCGCCGGCCGCGGTGTAGAGGACCACCAACGTCTTTTCGTCACCCTTCTGGAGCGCGGCGGTATTGTTGACGTCGACCACGCCCGAACCGGAGAACATGGTACCCATTTTGTCGGGAAGAAGCGCATTGTCGATCTGCCGCCAATGAACCAGATCCTTACTGATGGCGTGTCCCCAAGTCATATTGCCCCACTTGGTATCGAAGGGGTTGTGTTGAAAGAAAAGATGGTATTCGCCCTGATACCAGAGGAGGCCGTTGGGGTCGTTCGTCCATCCTGTTCTGGGACTGAAATGGAATTGCGGCCGATAGACCTCATGATAGGGAGCAACGTCCCCCGGCAGGAGCCGTGCAGTGGCACCAGCCGCCGCCAGTTGTAGAAACCCTCGTCGAGTGGGAGGCATATTGTTCTTAATTCAGAATTGAATTTTTCACAATATGATCAATTGAATTTGTCTTTTTAAAACCATGAATCCTTGGTCCTTTAGGGGTTAATCAACTTTTAGTGGACCTTTTCGTTTAGTTTGGGCACAGGGTTAAGAAAGACCAGGCAGGTTGTGAGGAATATGAGGAACCTGTGGATCGGTGACAAAAAAAAAGGGCCAAAATTAATCAGATGGGTAGAAAAGTAATTAAGAACGTACCTTCACAGCTTCAACCTCCTCCTTTGTGACAGGCTTCTCAGGCTTGTTGTGCTTCTTCGACTCCTTCAGCAAACCATCGTGGCAAATCGTCATCGTTGAATGTGTATCTGTTGTATGCATCGTCTAAAATTCCTTCTTCTTCTTCAACATCTTCTTAGCATACGCTAAAATTTCTGCTTTGCCATTGTCATCTTCACTTTCGAAGTCGCTATCACTAGAGCTGTTGTCTCCTTCCTGGGGCGCGATTTCAAAATCCCCCTTCCGTGTATGGACATCAGAACCATTGCTGGCTGGCAACTCGGGAACGTCTTCACCCATGTCCACATCGCCATCTGCATCAATGTCAGTCTCTTCTTTGGCCTTCTTAGTTTTGCGCATCTTAGCTATTGCCTCCTCGTCGTCACTCAGTTCTGCTCCGTCGTCCACACCATCAAAGACATCTTGACTGAACCATTGCTTCGACAAGTGGTCTATAGAAAGCTTTGGAGCCTCAGAACAACAATGGGACCACCAATGGATTCGCCTCATCGTCATCTTCATTTGATTTTTCGCTCACAGCCTCATCATCTCTGCCTGTGTATTCATCATCCTGCAGCCGCAAAAAATAAAATCAATACTAAACAGAATAACTTTCCAAAGGTAGCTTAAAAAACCACTACCAGTTAAACAGCATAAAGGATACATGGGATTTCAATCGTACCTCCCAAAGTTCACCAGCTTCTCCTAACTTGGCTCTTTTACGTCGTTTCGTGCTACCGTCTGTTGTTGCACAATACTTACTGTATGCACGTTCAAAATACTGATCCAGTTCATTGTCGTACCTGAACCAAGGTTCCACAATGAAATGAGTTTAAGCTCTCCAACCAATGAACAACACAGCAGCAGAAATAGTGACTGATCTTAAACCTTTAAACTCAAATTCACAGAGACTGTACCTCCTACGATCAAGTTCGGGATCGAAATCACTGTCATCCTCTGCTTCTGCTGGCTGAGGACCAGCGTTCAACATTTCGTCGACACTGTCGTAACCATTTTCAACTTCAACGTCCATCCTAGCCAAATCCTTCTTACCCTGATACAACGGTACAAAACAGTGGTGGCCTGACTTAGTTCAAACTCAATAAACATCTAGCATCACTAGAAATAGCATAGAAGAACAAAAAAAATCCAATTAATCATTGCAGACTAAAAATTCAGATTCCTTCCTAAGTTCTCCAAAGCAATATATGTAAGAAACGTACCTTTATAACTTTAAGGTTGAAGAGGTCTGTATCAGCAACACCGTCTTCCATTACATCAACTTGCATTCCAGTCGCCGTTCGAGATTTTGCCTGTAAGAATAAGAAATACCCTGGGTTCATAAATGGGAGGCGTGAAGACTCAGTTCCCTACAATTTTCCCCAGGCTCCAAATAAGGATAACGTTCTCGTCAGAACTCATACCTTCTCTTTTGCTTTGGCCTTCTTCTTCCGATCTTTACGTTTCTTTGATTCCATGTACTCCCAAGCTCTTCCATGGTCGTCAGTTCTTCCTCTTCGTCATCGTCTTCATCTGATCCTTTCTTTTTGTCAGCATTTTCTTCCTCCGCATCACTTTCCACAGCAGGCTGCAAGGCCTTTCGAATTTGCAAGCGCCACCTGCACACACGCAACGAGCATTTGATGAATGAATGACGGAGATGACATATTGACTCGTATTTATGCATCCAAAACCACAAACCCTGTTTCACAATGTGAAGGAACTGCCCATCTAATGAGATCAAAAATCATAGTTTGCGAAGTGATTTGATATACGTCAGAAGAAATCACATACTTCAGGAGTTGTTTGAATTCGGTCTTCCCTAACACACGAAGATCCTCGCACAAAATTTTGATCTGTAAAACAAACCAAAAGAATTAGACAACGAGAGTATATCATCTTCAAGGACAGGAAAAATGAAAATCATTATTATAGTCTCTATCGTTTGGCAATGTCTGTATAACTTCACTGCATCCAAATTAACAATCTTGCATATATATGTATATATATATACACACACACACGCACACACACACACACTACAGAAATCAAGGTCGGATATACCTCATCTGTTGTCAAATCATGGTTCTTGATAATCTTGCAATCGGGATCTGTAAATGACATGGATGTGATGGAGCCGAGCATATCCAAAGGCTTTTCGGAAAACACAAATTCCGAAGCTTTAACCTCGTTCCGGAGGACAGTGGTACCTTCCGTATACCTGGCAGATGGACAAAGTCAGCCAATAATACATCATGCCAGTTCCATAAAAAATTGTCTTTGAAAGTGTTTTACAACAAAAACAGAATGATAAAATCCACAACAATATTGCCAAGATTATAACGCTGGCCTGGATTACTCATAAGAAACACCAGAATATCATCTATCAATGACACAAAACTGGCAGAAGCACTAGAATCACATTAAACTCACCCTTCACGATGTCGTTTCTGTTTGCTTGCTTTCATGACGTCGATCACCTATCCCAAATCATAAAACGTTATGTCAGAATCATCATCTATACTCTGCTTATAAATATTCACATAGGCTAATCCTAGCAGACCAGCTTGTCTTGAGCATACTAACTTCTACACCTGA
>CAVZRE010000009.1:0-54004 GCA_963777595.1 Terriglobia bacterium | reverse complement strand
GCATCGCTTGATTCAGCTGGACAACAAGGTTGCCATAGCGTGGCGATACCTCGGCCTCACGTTGCAGCGGACCGGCCGTCCGGCTGACGCCGCTGAGGCGCTCCAGACCGCTGCGTTTCTCTTGCCGGAGGACGGGGCTATCTGGACGGAACTCGGCGAAGCATGGAGATTGGCTGGCGAACTCGCAAAATCTGAGGTTACGCTTCGACGAGCCGTGGAGTTAAACGAGACTAAGGCCGTCGGTAATCTGGCTCTGCTTCTGATCGAATCCGAACGCTCACGGGAGGCGGAGGCACTCCTACGAGACTGGATGGGACGAGAGCCGGAAAACATAAGCTTTCGCGATTCGCTGGCTGACATTCTAGTGAATACGGAACGACCGGCGGAAGCGCTTGAACAGCTAATGGCAGTCCAGAAGTTGAAGCCAGCCAACGCAAGAAATTCCTTTCGAGCCGGCGTCGCTGCGTACCTGGCCGGAAATCCTGACGCCGCCGAGACGCAATTTCACATAGCTATCGAATTCGATCAAACTCTGACTGGCGCGTGGATTGGTCTTGCGCAAGCTCTATCGTCCGTCGGACGCAGGGCCGAAGCAATTCAACTGCTCGGCAGTGCGCCCGATAAAGCTGGCAAGGCGAAGATTCTCGCCACCCGGGGAAATCTTCACGCGGAAGAAGGTAATTCATTCTTGGCAGCGCAAGATTACTATACTGTGCTTGAGTTGGAACCTCAAAACGTGGAGATCCTGCTCGGTCTCGTCACCGTCCTGCTTCTGCAAGGAAAAATCACCGAGGCCGCTGACAACACTGTGCGCGCAATTGACCTTAAAACAGAAGGCATAAATCTCCAACCCAGCTTGGAGGTATTATTCTCGTCGTGCACCAGGCCACAAATGGCTACTTACCTGGACCCGCTGCTGGACGCACTCAACCGCCAGACTCGGATCACAGCCTTCGACCAAGCGCTATCCGTAACCACTTTTGCTCTCCTGAAAATGCACGAGAGCGTTTCTGAAGATCGCTTCGGCGACGCCATATGGGCGCTCGAAAACATCGTCGAAGCCCGAGCCGATGTCTCTGTAGCTCTGCGGTTCTTAAGGATCGGCGTTGAATATTTCAAGCACAACAACACGAAGGCGCTAATGAAACTACCTCGTGAGGAACGTGCTCTTTTTCTGAAAGAACTTGAAATTACGGCTGGAGAACCACTTTGATGCAGCCGTGCTCGTGCTTATCAAACGTCTTATAAGCGTCGGCGGCGCAGTCTAATCCATACCGATCAGTAATTACAAATGACGGATCGATCTCATGCTTCTCAATCCGATCCAAGAGCGGCTTCAGATAACGGTGGACATTGGTTTGTCCCATCCGGAAGGTCAAGCCTTTCGAAAACGCCGCGCCGATGGGGAACTTATCGATAAACCCGCCATACACACCGGGCACTGAGAGGTTACCGCCCTTACGGCAAGCCTGGATGGCCTGGCGAAGCACGTGGGGCCGGTCAGTCTCGAGTCGTACAGCTTGTTTGGCATAGTCATACAGCGCGTCGACACTCGTCCCGTGCGCTTCCATGCCGACGGCGTCAATGCAGCCATCCGGTCCTCGGCCGCCGGTCATCTCTTTCAGCTTTTCCACGACATCGGCGTCACCGAAGTTCAAGACCTCGGCTTTCCCTTGCGTCCTGGCGAGTTCCAAACGCTCTGGAATTTCGTCAATGGCGATCACCCGCTCCGCGCCCAACAGATATGCACTTTTAATGGCGAACTGGCCAACCGGTCCGCAGCCCCAAATCGCTATGGTATCGCCGGGGTGAATGTTGCAATTTTCAGCAGCCATATAGCCGGTCGGAAAGATGTCGGAGAGAAATAGTGCCTGCTCGTCGGAAATGCTTTCCGGCACCTTCTGACAAGCAGTATCGGAGAATGGCACCCGGACGTATTGCGCTTGCCCGCCAGCGTAACCGCCAAAGATGTGCGAGTAGCCAAAGAGTCCGGACGCGCTATAGCCGTAAAGTTTTTCCGCCACGGCGGAATTCGGGTTGGAATTATCGCAGAGCGATGTGAGGCCGTTTTGGCAAAACCAACAGCGTCCGCAGGCGATGGTAAACGGGACCACCACGCGATCGCCCTTTTTCAGATTCGTCACCTCCGTCCCGACCTCAAGAACCTCGCCCATAAATTCGTGGCCCAGAATATCGCCCTGCTGCATCATCGGGATATACCCATGCAGCAGGTGCAAGTCCGATCCGCAGATTGCAGTCAAGGTGGTCTTGATAATCGCGTCGCGAGGATTCAGGAGTTTCGGTTCGGGGACCGTCTCCACTCGAACATCATTCTTGCCATACCAACAAAGAGCTCTCATTATCGTCCTCCTCTATCTGCCGTTCACATGCGTGTAGGATGGTGGATCGCTGGCGGGAAACGAGGCTTCCGAGGCATCATGAACTTCCTCAGCCTTTTTCACTGCCGTTTTCTTTGCTTGCTCAGCCTGAGCGTCGGTACGCCCGGCGGGTTGGCCTTCGCTGGTAGGAATTTCTCCCGCTTCGAGGATGTTCTTCAAGCGGTGCAACTCCATTTCAACTTCATGCGCCGGATCTTTGCCGAACAGTTTTGCGACGATCACTCCCACTTGGCCGGCGGGCGGATCGTACTGAAGCGCGACCGAAACTTTGGTGCCCCGGCCGGCGGTTGCATGTTCAAACCTCACCGTCCCGGCGTTCATCACAGATGCGCCCGGAAGGGAACGCCACGCCACAAGCTCATTGGGTATTTCGTTGATGATCTCGGCGTCCCACTCAATATTTTGTCCGGCGGGACCTTCTACCAGCCAGTGGGAATGTTTGTCGTCTATCTTCTTCACGCACTGCACGTGCTTCATAAAGCGAGGTAGATTCTCGAGATTTCGCCAGAAAGAGTAAACCGTCTCCCGACTCGCGTTAATCGTGATACTGCGATCCACACGGATCCCTTCCTGGTACTGGATCGTCGCGTTCGCGCCCGGCAGCTGCCCTGCTGTATTAATGCCCAACGCGCGGTAAAGATCGCAGTAACCGGTGGCTCCCCTTTTGATCAGAGCCGCTCCGGCGAGGGTGAGCCCAGCCCCTGGAATCGATCGATGTTTTAAACATTGACGGATGCCGTAAAATCCCAGTGCGCCGCCTGCGACTATCGAGGCGATCCGCTCTATTTGGCTTACGTTTCGGGTATGTCTTGGTTGCACGAGTTCCATTGGTCCGCCTTTTTAATCCGCCTGCATGGGGTGGGCTTGAGGCCACCCACCCCAATTGTTCACCGACTAATGACTGTTGCTGCCGCCAGCTTTTCCGGTTCGGGAAGCGGATTTGGTGGTGCCGCTTTCGGCCGCGGCCTGCTCATTCACCATCGACTCCGCGATCTGGGTTAAAAGCTCGTCGGCTTCCTTCTCCTCGTCGAGCGTTTCGCCTAACAAATCCACCGCATCGGTCCGTCCAAGAATCTGGCCAAAACTGCGAGCTGAGCCGTAGCCAGCCATTTCGTAGTGCTCAACGCGTTGGGCGGCCGCGATCAAGCCGGCATCGCGAACCAATCCCGGATCGGTCATGCTGACCATCTCGTCACCTTCCTTAATCAAGCCCTCCATCGCGGCGCAATGCACTCCGCCGGACTTGGTGCCGATCGATGAGAAAATCTGGTCGAGACGCTCCACGTGACCGCGCGTCTGTTCCAGATGGTCAGTGAAACCCTTCTGTAATTCTTCCGATGTGCTGGCTTTCGCCATCTTGGGCAAAGCTTTGATGAGCTGTTTTTCCGCGTCGTAGAGGTCGCGGATTTCTTCGAGGAACAGATCTTCCATTGTTTTAACGTCTTTAGCCATAACTACTCCTTGGTTCTTTTTCTCTGTTGTCTTGCGGCCAATATCCTTACAAGCGATCGCGATCGGGTTTATCCAAACGATCATCGCCAGTGTAGTCGCCCGCCAACGTAACATCACTGTTCCAATAAGGCTTCTGAGCGAAATGCGACTGGATTGTTTGTGCCCAGGCGCCGTCGCTCATATCGGGCCAGTGAGCTCTTTCGAAGCCGGGCGCATCCTGCATCATCTGTTTCTCGACGTCGAGCAGAAACTCGTGATCCCCGGGACGAACGGTAAATAGTTCCCAGGGAACCGCACAGAGTTTATCGCCGATGCCGAGGAATCCCCCCTTGGAGACAATGACGTATGCGAGACGCCCGGTGGTAAAGTCCACCGCGAAGTCGTCTACTTTACCCAAATCTTCCCCTGCAAAGTTGCCGACCCGCGAACCTTTGAGGGAGCCCGATGCGAGGATACTTGACATGCACCTCATAAAAGCAGTCAAGTAGCCAGAGTACTGAAGGGAACAGTGAAGACGCGGGAGGGCTTTGTAATGAGAGACGCTACCGTGCCCGGGCTGGAAACTTCGTGGCGGGTCCGCGAAGTTCGCGGCGCAATTGCAGTATTAATTGCATGACCTGCCGCTCAATTGAGTCACGGGAATCACGGTAAACCTGCTCCGATTGCCCGATCGGATCACGCACGAACCAGTTACGAAACGGAGCCTCGATCGGTTCAGGTAAATCATAACCGCTCATATTAATAATCAAGTCGTAACTTCCCGAGTTCAGCGGATCATAGCGCTTGGGGTACTGATTGCTGAGGTCAACGCCATTCTCGCGCATGCATTCGATGGTTTCCCGCACGATAATTTCGGTGGGCGCAAGGCCAGAACTGCTCGCCACCAGTACATCTTTTCCATAGAGGTTGGCGAAACCTTCAGCCATCTGGCTCCGGCAACAATTTCCAATGCAAACGAAGTGGACTTTTTTCACAATTTGCTTAAGAATAACTCGTGAACTCGGGAGTCATTCGTCAACTCGGGATGAAATGTGGAAATCAGGTGATGACCGTCTTCCACGAGTACGGGGTCGCCGGCATACTCGGCCAGTACTCGGGCTTTCGGCCCTACCGCACGGATGATGGGCGCCCGAATGAAGACTGCTTCGATAGATCCCGGCCTGGTCCGCTGGGCAAAGCTGGGATCGGCATCGATATTAACTACCCGGCTGTCAATCTGCCGGCCGTAGGCGTTCCGTTCAATTGTCAGATCGACCAAGCCGAGACTTTGCTGCGTCGGGTTGGAAACTCGATTGGCCAGCAGAATCGCTCCCGCGCAGGTCCCGAAGATCGGCTTTTGACGGCCAAAGTCGGCCAGTGGCTCGAGCAGATTTTCAGCATTGAGCAACTTCAGCATGGTGGTGCTTTCGCCGCCCGGAATAATCAGCCCGTCAAGACCCGCGAGGTCAGCCGCGGTACGAACGTACACGGCCTCAGCGCCGGCGCGTTCCACGGCTTTACCATGGGCTTCGAAATCACCTTGCAAGGAGAGGACGCCTATTTTTTTCATAAACGCGACCCAGACGGCGGGGCGGTATTACCAGCCCCGGGTCTGCATCAATTCGCCCTCTTGAATTTTCGAGATCTCCAGACCGGGCATGCCGATGCCAAGTTCCTCGCTGGCTTCAAGAAGCTTATACGGATCCTTGTAAAAGGTTGCGGCTTTGACGATGGCGCGGGCGCGCAGTTCAGGGTCATCCGACTTGAAGATACCTGAGCCGACGAAAACCGCTTCTGCCCCCAACTGCATGACCAGCGCGGCGTCGGCGGGAGTGGCGATACCGCCGGCGGAAAAATTCGGCACCGGCAGCTTCCCATGCTCTGCGCAGTATTCAATGAGTTCGAGCGGAGCCCCATGCTTCTTGGACTCGTGAACCAACTCTTCTTTGCCGAGAACCGTGAGCTGTTTCATCTCCTTGATGATGGTGCGGATGTGGCGGACCGCTTCCACCACGTTGCCCGACCCGGCTTCTCCTTTGGTGCGGATCATGGCGGCGCCTTCCGCGATCCGGCGCAGAGCTTCGCCCAGGTTGCGCGCGCCGCAGACGAACGGCACTTTGTAGTCGTGCTTGGCGCAATGATGTTCCTCGTCGGCCGGCGTGAGAACCTCGCTCTCGTCGATGTAGTCGACGCCCAGCGCTTCCAGGATTCGCGCTTCGGTAAAGTGTCCGATGCGGCACTTGGCCATAACCGGGATGCTGACCGCAGACATAATTTCGCGGATCTTACTGATGGGCGACATACGGGCGACCCCGCCCTCTTTCCGGATGTCCGAGGGTACCCGTTCGAACGCCATGACGGCCGATGCGCCGGCCTTCTCGGCGATGACAGCCTGTTCGGCATTCACGACGTCCATGATGACGCCGCCTTTGAGCATTTCCGCGAGTCCGACCTTGAGCCGGAATTGTTCATTCAGATCAGTTCATGCTGAGTTCTCCTTGATTACACCAGAGCCGGTACTGGTTCCCGTTGGTGGCGATCGAGAGTTTCCAATTCAGATGCGATCGCCCTGGCCGAGCCGTGCGACTCCACTCGGCGATGGCTTCCGGCTTCAATCCGGCAAAGCTAAAACGGAGGGCGTTGTTGATGCGGCCGCGACACGGCGAAGTGCCGGCCTGGAATATAGGTGACGCCTTCACGGTGGGCCTGTTGCAACAGGTCGAAGGTATCGATCCCGCCCGGCAGTTTCACCCAGACGTTCATACCACCTTCGGGACTCGAGTACGTTACCCCTTCAGGCATGTAGGCTTTCAGGGCTGAAAGGAGCGCGGTCAAACGCTCACGCCCGGTTTCCAGCATATGGGCGAGATGACCGGCCAGCCTTCCTGACCGGGCGAACTCCAGGAGCAGCGCCTGAGATAATTGGTCGCCGTGGAGATCAGCCAATTGACGGGCATCCATCAGCCGCGAAATCAAGGGTCTGGGGCCAATCATCCAGCCGACCCGAAGTCCCGGGAAGGCGATTTTGGAGAAGCTGCGCAGAATGACCGAGTCGCCGCTCTCGTCCAGCTTTTTCAGCGTCGGTAAGGCCTCGCCGGAGTACCGAAGCTGGCTGTAGATGTCGTTTTCGATCAACACGGCTCCGGCGCGGCGGACGGCTTCAGTGACAGATCTACGCGTCTCTTCCGACAACGTTTCCCCTGTGGGGTTTTGGAAAGTCGGGGTCAGGACAACGGCGCGAACGTTCCGGCCTTGCAGGAACGAACCCAATTTGGCAGGGTCAGCTCCCACCAGGTGCGCACCAGCCTCTTCAAAGAGGTTGCGGATTCCGGGATAGATGGGGTCGTCCACCACTACTATGTCACCGGCGCGGATGATCACGCGGCACAGTAGATCCAATGCCTGCTGGCAGCCATTCGTAATCAGGATGTCATCTCCGGGGCGAGCCAAGCCTTCCTCCCGAGCGCTCTCAAGAAGATAGCGGCGTAAGGGTTCGTGCCCACCGGATGAGCCAAGCTGCAGAAGGTTCCCAAGCTCGGGGCCGCCGAGAACGGCTTCGGCGCTGGCGCGAAAGTCGGCGAGGGGAAACAAATCCTCGGAAGGGCGGGATGCCGCGAAGCTGATCACGCCGGCTGGCCGCTGAAATTTTGCATTCTCGGCGCTGATGGCGGGCTGGATTCGAAAAAACGAACCCAATCCATACTGGAAGAAGCAAGAGGGACCTGTCCCGCTATGAAGCTACCGCGGCCCACCTGACCGGTAATCAGTCCTTCTGCCTCCAGAACCTCGTAAGCTGCAGATACGGTCGTACGGTTCAAACCCAATTGGCCGGCCAGCTCGCGAGTGGGGGGCAGACGGTCACCGGCAGAGAGGCGCCCGGCACGGACGAGATTCTGAATGAAGGAGGCCAATTGGCGATAGAGGGGGACTTCAGATGTCGCATCGAGACTTGGCCGGATATCCATCCAAATTGGATGATGCCATATTGGATGGCCTCTATGCAACCGATTTTTTGCGGCCCGCCAGAGCGGTTGAGTTCTGGCGTGCGGTCAGGCACTTAGACGAATTCGCAGCCAGAACGGTCCAGGCTCTTCGCGCCGGAAATGCTGATGCAGACCTTTTCGCTCTCGCCCCAAACGCGAATCTTGTCCCACGACGAATCGCCGTCCTGCCAATCGTTGGGGATTTCAATCCAACCCTCAAACGCCGGCGTGGTCGTCATCTGGATAGCCGGACGACCTTTCCGGTGGCCCATGAGAATCCCAGCTGGTGATCGGCAAATTCGAAAGTAAGATCATCGCCGGCGCTCTTCATCTTCACTTGAGCGGGCGTCTTCCCTTCCTCGGGCCACGAAATCGCCATCACGTGACGCCACTTGGCGGCATTCGTCTGCATCCGGACGGTATATTGCGGGAAAGGCTTACCATCCCGGTCCTTACCCTCAACGATGCCTTTGTCCGTCGACACGCCCTCCGGAGTGAGATCGTCGATGCGAACGCCCGAAGTTTCCACCGGATGCAGCCTCAACTCGAGCTTGCGCGGCCGGTCGGTTTCGATGTCGTCGATGACGAGCAATGCGGCGGGCTTCCAGAAGATCAGCCGCCGGACATAACGGCGTAATCCCGCTTCGGGTTCGTAGGCCCCCGCCGCTTCTCCTGTAATCAAATCGAACGCCGCGTTCGACTCCGCTGCGAGGATGGCGGGTTCTCCTTTCAGGGGCAGCGGCGGCTTGATGCGGAACCACATTTGATGCTCGCCTTTCTGTCCGAAGCCATCCACCAGCAGCGTATTGTGCTGCCCGGTTTCCTTCCAACGGTATCCGTCATCCTGGATAATCCATTGGCCGTTGCCGAACACGACGAAATGATTCGCGTCCGGATGTACGTGCCCCATGCCGGCATCGAAGGTAAGACCTCTTTTGACTTCGTCGTGGCCCAGCGGAGGGCCGCTCTTAAACACTACCAGCGATTCTTTACCGGACCAATCGCTGCGCGCCGAGACAATCCCCATATCCTCAAAGTGCCGCAGCGTGGGGAGATCGGACGGCGGAGTCGATTTCTGCTGAGGATCGAACCACAGCAGGTTGAGGAAGGACGCGGTATCGGTGGTCACGTGAGCGTTTTCGAGTTGGAGCGCCAACCACTGGGCATGCGGGTCGTGAAAGCGATGCGCGAGATTGAACAGCAGATAGTCGGGGCCGTAGTAGTCCTGCCGTGTGCAATCGGCGATGTCGACGATGGTGTCCCGCCTGGCCAGCGAGAGGCGCGGAAGTCCGAGATAGAGCCGGTACATGGCAGTCTTTTCCCACCATGGGCTGCGCAGATCCTCGCCAAGCAAATCGGCCGAGAGCGCCCAATATTTCAACAGGTATTCGACTCCATAGCTCCAATAGCCGACGCCTTCATGGCTCGCGCCATCGGATCCGAGGGCCTCATCGCTGAGCCGGATTTTATCGCGCGCGAACTCAATCCAGTGGGCCGTTTCAGGCTCATCGGAAATCGCGAGCGCCGCAGCCGCAAGCCCGGTCGCGTTCACCCAAAGATGATTCTGCATGATCTCGTTGCGCCAGAAGTTCCCCGTCTTTGGATCGGTGGCCGCAAACATGGTGCGCCCGCGTTCGAGCAGCGCCTGATGAATGGTGTCACGCACCTGATTATCGAGGTCGCTGTACATCCAGTCGTAGACCAATGCGAGTCCGAATAGTTGATGCCCTGCGGCGAGATCCCTGCCCGGGTTCTTTTCAGGATGGCCCCACGTGGGATAGGCGCAGGACGCCATAGCCCACTCCGATACTGCCTTTCGATATTTTTCGTCGCGCGTCAACACCCACGCCATCGCGAGAGTCGGCAGTGCGTTGCCGACGTCGCGCTGCCAGAGCTGTTCGGGATCATTGTTTTGAATCGCGCGATCATACTCCGGCGGCTTCCGGCGGGCAAGTTGGTCCGCCTGGGCGCGGACGATTTCCCAATGTGGCTTGCGAAACGTCGCGATCTCCTCGCGCAATTGAAGGATGCGTTGCGGCGTCAGATACAGCCGCGGATGCTGGACCGGCGCAGCGGCCGGGCACAGCATCGGGAGGAGGACGAGGGGAAGCAGGAGGCGCATAAAACAACGTTATCAGTTGTCCGTTATCCGTCGTCCGTTATACGCGAAGAATGGGAAGGTTTTAGCGGATGACGGAGAACGGATCACGGAAAACGTCCTACCGATACTTCCCTTTCGCCTGATACCACCGGATCTTCGCCAGATCGAGGAAGGATTGGGCTCCGTTCAGCATTCCCACTTTCGATCCTTCGACGTGATTCCAACGCACCGGGACCTCGGCGATGCGGAAGCCGCGGGTCTGCGCCACAAAGAGCGCCTCAACGTCGAAGCCGAAGCGCTCGATCTGCTGGTGTTCGAAAGCCTGCCTGGCGGCATCACCGCGGAAGAGTTTAAAACCGCATTGGGTGTCGCGAAGGTGCAGTCCAATAAAACTTTGCATCACGAAATTGAAGACCTTGCCGGCCGTCTCGCGGAAACCGGGCTGATGCACGCCGATGAGCGAACGATCGAGCGCCCGCGAGCCGATCGCGATTTCGGCTTTTCCATTCTTCACCGCATTCCAGAGCTTTTCGAGTTCTTCGATCGGCGCGGACAGATCGGCATCGGTGAGTAGCCGCCACTCCATTGTGGTATCGAGCATTCCGTGGCGCACGGCAAAGCCCTTGCCGCGATTGCCCGGATTGCGCAATACCCGCACGCACGCATTCGCATCGCGAGCGGATTCAGCCACTTCCGCAGTTCCGTCATTCGATCCGTCGTCTACTACGACAATCTCCCACGGGTGCCAACCGGCGGTCTGCATGTACTCGATTATCCGATCAAGTGTCCCGGGCAAGCGGGACCGTTCGTTGTAAGCCGGGATAATAATGGCAAGGGACTTCAAGGGCCGCGCCCGGCGCCGTGAAGGCCTTATAATAAAGGGTTTTCCTCACAGGAGTTTTCTATTGTCTCTCGAAGACGGTCTATTTGAACAGCGACTGCAACGCATACGCGAGATCGAGGCCCTGGGCTTCCACGCCTACGGCCACAAATTCGACTTTACCGCAACGATCCCGGAAATCGTAGCACAATTCGGCGCTAAGCCGCCGAGGAGCTTTCTACCACGCGACCGCGTCACCATTGCCGGACGCATCCATACCATCCGCCGTATGGGGAAGGCCGCCTTCGCGCACCTCGTGCAGAACGGCGAACGGCTGCAGATCTACGTGAAAAAAGACGCGGTCAGCGAGCGTGATTATGCGTTGTTCCAGTTGCTGGATCTCGGCGACATTATCGGCGTGGAGGGCTATCTTTTCCGTACCCGGACAGGCGAACTGAGCGTACACGTGGAGAAGCTCGACTTCCTCTCGAAGATCCTTCTCGCGATGCCGGAGAAGTGGCATGGCCTTGACGATGTAGAGATTCGCTACCGTCAGCGCTACCTCGATCTGATTGCCAATCCCGATGTCCGCAAAGTCTTCGTAACTCGCGCCAAGGTGATCGGTTCATTTCGCCGGCAACTCGAAGCCCGCGGCTTTATCGAAGTAGAAACGCCCATGATGCAGCCGCTTTACGGCGGCGCGACGGCGCGTCCCTTTGCCACGCATCACAACACGCTGGACATCGATCTTTACTTGCGGATCGCGCCCGAACTGTATCTCAAACGGTTGGTGGCGGGCGGCCTGGAACGCGTTTACGAGATCAACCGCAACTTTCGCAATGAAGGAATTTCGACGCGCCACAATCCTGAGTTCACCATGCTGGAGTTTTATCAGGCTTACACCGATTATCTCGGCCTGATGGACTACAGCGAGGAACTTCTCCGCCAGGTAGCGATCGACGCGACCGGCAGCGCACAAGTGGAGTTCGACGGGCAGAAGCTCGATTTCAGCAAGCTGCGGCGGTTCACTGTCCGCGAGGCGGTCATCGAATTCTGGCAAGCCGGAACTGTTCGGAGGCGCGGAGAAGCCGGCTATGGAAAATGTCCGCGATCCGGCGTGGCTGTTGAGGCATTCGCGTCATCAGACCGCCGGTGAAGCTCTCGCCGATATCTTCGAACAGACTGCCGAATCGCAGCTGATCCAGCCAACCATCATCTACGATTACCCGGTTGAGATCTCGCCGCTTTCCAAGAAAAAACCGGGGGAGCCCGAATTGGTGGAGCGTTTCGAAATCTATGCAGCGGGCATGGAGATCGGCAACGCTTATACCGAGTTGAACGATCCGCAGGAGCAGCGCCGCCGCTTCGACTTACAGCTCTCCATGCGCGAACAAGGGAACGTGGAGGCTCACCAGATGGATGAAGACTTCCTGCGCGCCCTGTGCTACGGCATGCCTCCGACGGGCGGCGAAGGTATCGGCATCGATCGCGTCGTGATGTTGATGACGGGCTCGAAGTCAATTCGCGACGTGATCCTGTTTCCGCTGCTTCGGCCCGAAGGAGAGATCGGCATCGCGGAACGGCTGCGACGCCTCGATACGATAGCCATGAATTTCTCTCTATTTGTCGCCGGCCGTTATCTGCGCGCGCGCCGTAAGGAGACGGTGATCTCCGTCATCACGCTGATTTCGATCGCGGGTGTGTCGGCCGGCGTCATGGCGCTGGTGGTATCGCTTGCAATCAACAACGGATTCCGCGGCACGCTGCAACGCAATCTGCTCAGCGCCACGGCTCACGTCAATGTAGAGGCGAAAGAGCCGGGCGGGGCCATCCCGGATTGGCGCGAACTGGTCCCGAAGTTCATGGGCATTCCTCATGTGGTGGGCGCAGCGCCGGTGTTATACGGACAAGTCATGCTGTCCGGGCCGGTACAGAGCCACTTCGCGCAACTCAAGGGCATCGAGCCGAAGTATGAAATCAAGGTGAGCGATATGCTGCAGCACCTCAAGTCCGGCAGTCTGGATGGGCTGAATCGGAGCGGCTGGCCGGGGATTATTCTCGGGACGAAGCTGGCGCAGGATACGGGGATGCTGCTGAATGCCAATGTTACGGTGCTGAGTCCGCAGGGAACGCTCACGCCCTTTGGGGACAGGCCCTCATTTTCGCGCTTTCACGTGGTGGGCGTATTCGAATCCGGCTTCTATGACCTGGACGATAACTGGGCTTTCGCTTCGCTGAAATCGGTGCAACAGATTCTGGGATTG
Organism: Terriglobia bacterium; assembly: GCA_963777595.1. Lineage (GTDB taxonomy): Bacteria > Acidobacteriota > Terriglobia > Bryobacterales > Bryobacteraceae > CAVVFX01. The sequence goes on along the minus strand of CAVZRE010000009.1, from coordinate 41,006 downwards.
TCGGATGTTGTCAATTCGATCGAACTGAAGCTGGACGATATTTACCTGGCACCGGAAATTGCGAAGCAGGCCGAGCAGATTGCCGGTCCGAAATACGCCGCGACCACCTGGCAGGAACAGAACAAGCCGCTGATGAATGCGTTCAAATCGGAACGGATCGTGACCTGGATCACGATCGGTCTCATCGAAATGGTAGCGGCGCTCAATATTTTCATCACGCTGGTGATGATGGTGATGGAGAAGTATAAGGACATCGCGGTGCTGATGTCGATGGGCGCGCGGCGTTCGCAGATCCGGAATATCTTCATGCTGCAGGGCGTGCTGATCGGCGTGGGCGGGATCGATCGTGGGACTGATCGCCGGCTATACGCTGTGCTACTTCGCCAACCGTTACCAATTGATCCCGCTGGACGAATCGGTATACGCGCTGCAGCTTCGTGCCGTTTGAGTCGAGTCCGATCGACGGAATCTGGATCGCAGGCACAGCCATCGCGGTCAGTTTCCTGGCAACGCTCTACCCGGCGCATAAGGCAACCCGGATTACCCCGGTTGAAGTTCTTCGTTATGAATAACCCCAAGGCACGGTCCGCAGCGAGTGTACACAGCGCCTACTCTGGTACGCTGAAACTTCATGAATGAAGCTCAGCTCCGCGCCCTCCTGGAACAGCTTCGGGAGGGCGCAGTCGACGTAGAACACGCACTGGCCAAAGTGCGCAACCTGCCTTATGAAGACCTCGGCTATGCCAAAGTGGACCATCATCGCGCGCTCCGTCATGGGATGCCCGAAGTGATCTTCGGCCTCGGCAAGACGGCGGAAGAGATCATCGGGATCGCGAAGTCGCTGCTCGACCGAAGTCCCAACGTGCTGATCACGCGAGTGACTCCGGAGAGCGCGGAGGCTGTCCTACGCACTCTTCCCGAAGGAGAGCATTTCCCGCGCGCCAAAGCGATTCGTTTCTGGCGCGACAAAACCATTCAGGGGCGCGGCAAGATCACTGTAGTATGCGCCGGCACGAGCGACATTCCTGTCGCGCAGGAGGCCCGCATCACGTCGGAAGTGATGGGCAATCTGGTGGACGAGATTCACGATATCGGAGTCGCCGGCATTCACCGCCTGATGAGCAATCGCGAACGCCTGGCGGAGTCGAAAGTGGTGATCGTGTGCGCAGGCATGGAGGGAGCGCTGCCGAGCGCGGTCGGCGGCATGGTTTCATGCCCTGTCATAGCCGTGCCGACCAGCATAGGCTATGGTGCAAGCTTTCATGGAGTCGCAGCGCTGCTGGGGATGCTGAATAGCTGTTCGAGCAATGTCAGCGTGGTCAACATCGATAATGGATTCGGAGCGGGATATGTGGCCAGCTTGATTAACCGGCCATGACAGCGTGAAGCTTTCGCTTATACCGCGACGGCTTCCCGATCCCGGGCTTCTTTCCACAAGGCGATATACGGCTTCAACTCCCGCATCATGTCGCGGAAGCCGGTCAGTGTCAGAGACTGTGCGCCATCGCTGACGGCCTTTTCGGGACAGGGATGCATTTCGACGATCATTCCGTCGGCGCCGATCGCCACACCCGCGCGCGCGAGAGCCGGAACCAGACTGCGTTTGCCGGTCGCATGGCTGGGATCGAGAATCACGGGCAGATGCGTCAGTTCATTCAGCACCGGGATCGCCGAGATGTCGCAGGTGTTGCGCGTGGCGGTTTCGAACGTGCGGATGCCGCGCTCGCAGAACATCACGTTGGGATTGCCGTGGGCGACGATGTACTCCGCCGACATCAGCAGTTCCTTGATCGTGGAACTCATGCCGCGCTTCAGCATCACCGGGCGTCCGCAGCGGCCCAGCGTCTTCAGCAGCGCGAAATTCTGCATGTTGCGCGCGCCCACCTGCATGATGTCGGCGTAATTCGCGACCAGGTCGACATCGCGATCGCTCATCACTTCGGTGATGATCGCGAGCCCGGTGGCTTCCCGGGCTTTGGCCAGCAGCTTCAGACCTTCTTCTTCCAGGCCCTGGAAATCGTAGGGCGAAGTGCGGGGCTTGAAGGCGCCGCCGCGCAGCACCTTACCGCCATTGGCGGCCACGGCCTCGGCGGTCTCCATGATCTGCTTCTCGGATTCCACCGAGCAGGGGCCGGCCATGATCACAAACTCGTCGCCGCCGATCTCGACGCCATGCACTCGTATCACGGTGCGCTCCTTCTTGAATTCTTTGCTGACGAATTTGTAGGGCGCCGAAATGCGCACGGCGCTTTCGACGCCCGGAGTCGCTTCGAGCGATTCAAGGCAGGCGGTGACGTCGCCGACGCCGACCACGCCGATCACGACTCGCTGCTCGCCCACGATGGAGTGGACCTTATAGCCGAAATCCTGGATGCGCTCGCAAACGTGGTCGATCTCCGCTTTCGTGGCATGTGGCCGCATCGAGATAATCATTGTGTCTTTCTCCTGAAATGAAAAAACCCACTCTCGCGAGTGGGTTGGTTTGAGTTCCTTTAGTATTACGCGGCCAACACCACTCTAGGGCTCTGGAGTAAAGCTCCAAAATCGATACCAAAAGGTGTTGGCGCTAGTCAACTGCATGAAATTAGAGTATAAGCGAGAAGCGACATGCGGTGCAAGCGGGACTCAGTACCGAAGGCGAATTTAATACTCGCGTAAAACTTCGCCGTTGTTTACGCATGTTTTATTGAGTCGCGGTCTTCACGCCGCGACCGAAAACCAACCGGGCCGCGACATTGCAGTTCCAGTGGATGCCGCGCCACGCCTGGAGACAGCATTTCTTACTTTCGGAGGAACCATGAAGAGTTACAGATCAAGACGACGTTATTTGAGTTTGGCCGCCTTTGCCGCCGTGGCATTGCCGGCTTCGATGGGGGCGACGACCATACTGTACAGCAATCTCGCGTCCCCAAACAGCGCATCCTTCTCAGCCGTGAGTTCGACCTCCTGGGCTGCCAACTCATTTTCGACCGACAGCAACAGCTACAACCTGGCGGATGTCATCCTTTCGCTGGAAGGAGTTTCTACCACGGGAACCCTGACTGTCTCCCTCTACAGCAGCAGCAGCGGAAAGCCAGGGACGGACCTGATGACGCTTGGAACGATTGCGGATAGCGCTCTTTCCACATCCAGTTTCACGCAGCAGACCGTGAGCGGGAATAACTTCTCGCTGTCGCCGAGCACGATGTACTATATTGTGCTTTCGGGTTCTACTGCCGGGTCGCCGGATGCCGATTGGGAGAGAGAAAATGGCTCCACGGGGACAGGCGTCGCCGGCCAGTCGTTCGGCTTGTCGGCCGATTCCGGAACGAGTTGGACGACTCACGTTGTGAACAGCGACTTTCAACCCTACGTGATGCAGGTGGATGCCGGCAGCGGCACACCGGAACCCAGCACGCTGTTGGGCGCACTGGGCGGACTCGCGGCGATCCTTGGACTCCGGCTGCGGCGGCGAGTTAGCTGAACTCTACACTTCTGTTGATGGGGTGTTCGCGAGAGCGTTGCGCCCCATTATCTTTGGCCCCATTTGAGCTTCTGCCGGAGCACATCGAAGAACATCGTTTTGGGAGGCCGTATCAAATGCAGCGAGCTTTCCGAAATGCGGCATTCCATGCGATCGTTTTTCATCAGCGGCTCGCCGACTTGCCCGTCGATGGTGAGATACGCGTCCTGATCGTCGGCCTTGTTGATGAGCGTCAACGTCATTTCCGACGGCACGATCAAGGGGCGGTTGGTCAACGTATGCGGACAGATCGGAGTCAGGCAAAGCGCACCGACCGTGGGGTAGATCACCGGGCCGCCGGCGGAAAGCGAATATGCCGTAGAGCCGGTGGGCGTGGCGACGATCAGCCCGTCGGCTTTATAAGCGCAGACCAGGCGGGAGTGCGCGAAGACTTCGATGTCCATGATGCGCGCGATGGCCGCCTTGTTGAGCACAGCATCGTTGAGCGCTTCGTACTGGGCAACCTTATTGTCGTTGCGGAACAGGTCCACGTGCAGCATCCGCCGCAAGCTGACGCGGCGCTCTCCGCGCAGCGCGCGCTCCAAGTTCCGGGAACAGATCGTCGATCGTGATCGCGGTCAGGAAGCCGAGGCCGCCGAGGTTCACGGCGAAGAGCGGAATCTCGCGACCGCCGATTGCGCGGGCGGCCGAAAGCAAAGTACCATCGCCGCCGAGCACGATCACCAGTTCGCAGCCTTCAGGCACGACTTCGCGGGCCAGCCCATCGCTGCGCCCGAGGTAACCGGCAGTGACGTCGTCATAGCGCACCTCGACTTGACGCTCCGCGAGCCATTCCACCAGCCATGGACACGCAGGCTGCGTCGCGGAGGCGACATTGGGTTTGGAGAAAATCCCGGCGTGTTTCACGTCCGGGGCTTTACGCCTGCTTGACTAACGTCCGGCATGTAGAAGAATCTCCCGATTCCCTTCCGCGCCCAGAATGGGGCTGTCGACTGTTGCCCAGCGAAACCCCAAAGCCGCTAGCGGCCGCGCTCACGCGATCGAAGCCGCCTTGCTGAATTACCGGATCGCGCACAATCCCGCCTTTGCCAACCTGTCCCGTCCGGCTTCGAACTGCGGCTTGACCAGCACGATCATCTGGCCGTCCGGTTTCAGGATGGGCGCGATGGCGGGCAGAATCAGGGTGACGGAGATGAAGCTGACGTCGCAGACCGCCAGATCGACGGGCTCGCCGAGCTGAGTCGACGGTAAGATGGCGCGCATTGACGCCTTCGTACACCACCACGCGCGGATCGTTGCGCAGTTTCCAATCGAACTGTCCGTGGCCGACGTCGACGGCATGCACGCGAGCGGCGCCGTTCTGCAAAAGGCAATCGGTGAAACCCGCCGGTCGAGGCGCCGATATCCAGGCAGACCGAGCCGGAGGGATCGACCTTGAAATGTTCCAGCGCGGCTTGGAGTTTAAGGCCGCCGCGTCCCACGAATCGGGGCCGGGCGAGCACCTCGATCGGGCTCGACGCGGGCACAGTCTCGCCGGGCTTCTGCGCTTTCCGTCCCGTCCACCAGGACTTCGCCAGCCATGATCAACGCCTGCGCCTTCTCTCGTGAATCGGCCATGCCGCGGTCCACCAGCAGGCGGTCGAGCGCGCTGACGGGTGGTCATGATTTTCGCTGCACGATATGCGAAGCGATCTCACGAAGGCGTTGGGCGCGGTCGCCGAAAGGCTCGAGGACGCTGATGGGCGCGTTCACATTCCAGCCGTGGCCATCTCGTGCGACTTTTCCAAACCGTATACGGCGGGAAACGTGATCTTGCCCTGGGTGGCATCCTTGCCCGGCGGTCTTGCCCAGGGCCTCGGAGGATTCCTCGACGTCGAGCAATGTCGTCGACGATCTGGAAAGCGAGGCCGATGTGCTCGCCATAGCAGGAGAGCGCGTCGATCTGGGCCTCGGTAGCGTCGCCGTAGATCGCGCCCATGCGGACGCTGGCGCGAAGCAGAGCGCCGGTCTTGGCGCGATGAATGGTTTCGAGAAGTTCGCGCGTCGGGCGGCTTGCCTTCGCCTTCGAGGTCGGCGACCTGGCCGCCGATCATGCCGCCGACGGTGCCGGACGCGGTCGCGAGTTCGGCGATCATGCGGGAGCGTCTGGCCGGCAGTGCGTGCTCGAGAGCTTGGCGAGAACTTCGAAAGCGAGGGTCAGCAGCGCATCGCCGGCGAGGATCGCCATCGCTTCACCGAAGACTTTGTGATTGGTCAGCTTGCCGCGGCGGTAGTCGTCGTTGTCGAGAGCGGGAAGATCGTCGTGGATGAGGGAGTAGGTATGGATGAATTCGAGCGAGCAAGCGCGCGTCGGCAGCTTCCGGCCGCGTTCGCCCGCCAACGGAGCGGGCGGCTTCGAGAAAGAGGATCGGGCGGATGCGTTTGCCGCCCGCGAACAGGCTGTAGCGCATGGCGCGATGGATGGTTGCGGGCGGCACCGACTCGCCGGGGACCAGCGTGTCGAGATGCCGGTCGATGAGTTCCTGCTGGGTGCGGAGATACTCCGGAAGATTCATGCGCTCACGTTATTTGGATGGCTGGAAAGGCTCGGCCGTGGTCTTATTGCCGCGGCGGACCAGCGCTTCCACGCGGGTTTCGGCCTCTTCGAGTTGCTTGCGGCATTGTTCGCTGAGACCTACGCCGCGTTCGAAGAGTTCGAGAGAGCGTTCGAGAGGCAGGTCGCCCGCTTCGAGTTCGCGAACGATCTTTTCCATTTCCTCGAGCGAGGTTTCGAACTTCGCTACCGGCTGTTCGACTTCCATTCCTTGCATTTTAACAGGCAAGAAAGCGGAGCCGCGGACGGCGGACGACTCATAACGGGGAACGCGGTTATTCGATCAACCGGGAGAACCTCATGTATGTCAGCAATTCCTGCAGATCGATCGGCTTCAGGAGGTATGCGCCGCAGAACTCCTGGAAGCATTGGATGACTTCCCTCATGTCATTCACCGCCGTCGTCATGATAATCCGTTCGCCGGACGCCGCGGAAAAGCCGTGGGCTTCCTCGAGTGCCCGAATTTGCCGGACGGCGTCGATGCCGTTCAATTCGGGCATCATTATGTCCATGCAGATCAGATCATATTTTTGTCCTCTTTCGAGGGTGGCGCGGACAGCGTCGACTGCCTTTGTGCCGTTCACGGCGATGCGACAGTCTCCGTAGCGGGAGAGAAAGGAGTGCAACACAAGCCGGCTGGGGACGTCGTCTTCCACCAGAAGTATCCGCAGACGAGAACCGCCTTGAGGTTCCTGGCCGCCGGCGGAAACCGGCTCGTGCAAAGACATCCCGTCCAGATCGGCCATCAGTTCCGCAACCTCGGCATAATTGCTCGTGCCGTGATTCTGAAGCAGTTCGCGCAGCCTGTCGGTAGCGCCAAGCAGAAGTCCAAGCCCGTCCGGAGTGAGAATGATCTGCCGAGAGCGGATCAGCATCAGCACCTCTTCGATCTGATGGGCAACCTTCCCGACCGTCGCCAGATCGAAGAAGATGACTCCTCTGACCGAGTGCATGGCACGCAAGAGCCGGTTGGCGATTTCTTCATCAATCTCTCCTCCGAGCTTTTGGAGGGCAAGAAGGTCAGTCTCAAAGGTAGCGAGGTGTTCAGCGCACTCAGCCAGGTAGGTCTCCTGAATGTCGTCTTCAACGTCTTCCACTATTCGCCGTCCGGAATCTGCACTGTTGTCATTTCGCGTTACATCCAGCTGTCTTCATAATTTATTCAATTAAAAGGAAATATTTTGGAGGAACGTTTGAGGACGGCACTGCCAGGCTGCAGGTCTCCCCTCGACTGCCTCGGCGCAGATTTCCCATCGACAAACGCCGGCTGATTCCCGGGCAGTCCGTTGGATCGGGTTGTGTTCCCGCCACCGGATACGGACAACCACTTCGCAATCGTATTCGCGAGCGGTCCCAATTCCACCGGTTTCGCAAGATAATCGTTCATCCGTTCGGCCAGACATTGGTCGCGGTCGGAGGACATCGCGCCGGCCGTAAGGGCAACGATTGGAATATTCGAAGATTGCGTCCCGTCACGAATCTGGCGGGTCGCTTCGAAGCCGTCCAGCAAAGGCATCTGGCAGTCCATCAACACCAGGTCATAATTTCCGTTCCGTACGGCTTCAACAGCCTCGGCGCCGTTGGTTACCGCATCGCTTGTATATCCCAGTTTCTGCAGTTGGGCAAGTACGACCATACGATTGGTAGCATCGTCCTCTGCCACCAGGATTCTTGCCGTCCTCCCCATCAGCGCGGTTCCATTCGGAAACGGGGCGCGGGAATCCAACTCCTCTCTTGCGGATTGCTGCTGGGCTGCTGCTTCGAAGACCGCGGTGAACCAGAAGGTGGACCCCTGGCCTTCCTGACTATGGACGCCGATCGCGCCTCCCATCATGCCAACCAGTTGCTTGGAAATAGCGAGCCCCAGCCCGGTGCCGCCGTACTTGCGTGTCGAAGAAGTGTCCGCCTGGACGAATGGAGAGAATAGCGCCCCGATCTGGTCCTGCCGTATCCCGATTCCAGTGTCGGTGATGGTCAAACGAACTGTCGTCGTGCGATCGTTCTGGCTTTCCAGTGCCGCTTCCACCTTGACCTCACCCTGTTTTGTGAACTTGACGGCATTGCCGCACAGATTGGTCAACACCTGCCGCAGCCGGTGGGCATCTCCGAGCAGAAGCCGCGGAATGTCGGCAGCCACATGCGAATGGATACGAACCCCTTTCCCAGCCGCCGGGACACCCAGAAGATGGACCACATCCTCTACGATCTGGCGCAGGTTAAAGCTCAGCTTCTCCAGGGTGATCTTGCCTGCCTCGATCTTGGACAGATCCAGGATGTCGTCGATCAGGGTCAACAGACTTCGCCCGCTACTCTGAGCCACGGCGGTGTAGTGTTGTTGTTCCGGAGTGAGGACGGATTGCTCCAGCAGTTGAAGCATGCCGATGACGCCATTCATCGGCGTGCGGATTTCGTGACTCATATTCGCCAGAAATCGACTCTTCGCCCGGTTGGCGGCATCCGCGCCTTCCCGAGCTCGAATCAGTTCCGCCTCATAACGTTTCTGCTCTGTTATTTCTTCTGCGATGCCGACAATGCGAATGAGTTCGCCCGCCTGGCTGCGAACTGGAAACGCTCGATCTCGAATCCACTTCACCTCGCCGCCAGGCGTCAGGATACGGTATTCAGAAGCTACATGTTCTCCCTGGATTTGTCTCAAAAAGACTGCGCGGGCCGGCTCCAGGTCTTCGGGGTGAATCGCGAGTTGCCATGACAGCGGATTCTGGTAAATACTTTCGCAACTTCTGCCCCAAATCAACTCATAAGCAGGGCTTATGTAAAAGCACTCGTCGCCGGCGGGAGACAGTATCCAGAAAACTTGATGAATATTTTCCGCCAGCTGGCGAAACTTCTCTTCGCTCCGCTGTAAGGTCTGCTCGGCCTGTTTGCGTTCGGTGATGTCGCGGCTGATCCCCACGAGCGCGACTCCCCGCCCGACCTCATCGTGTACCACTGAGGTATCGAGCGAGATGGGAAATACGCGCCCATCCTTGGTGCGGTTCCACAACTCCCCGGACCAGTGTCCGGCTATCGTGGCACGGAGAATGTCATCTTCCATGCCGGCGCCCGTGCTCGTCGCGCGGACCATCAGGATGTCCTGTCCGATCAGTTCCTCTTCCTGATAGCCATAGGTTCTAAGAAATGCTCCATTAACGAACAGGATTCGATTCCGGGTGTCGGTGATGCTGATGCAATCGCCCGCACCTTCGAGCGCGTGTGCCAGCATCCGGTAGCGCTCTTGAATCGCCCGCAACGCCTCCTCCGCCTGCTTCCGTTCGGTGATATCGGGACTGAGGCCAACGTGGCCGATGAATTCGCCATTGGACGAAAACCGGGGCTCGGCATATGAAGCCACCCACCGCCATTCGCCGTCGGCCCGCCGGACGCGCGTTTCGGCCCGGAACGGCTTATGTTCCAGCACAGCGCTCTTAAAGGCCTCAACGTACTTAGGTGCGTCTTCAGGATGAAGTACTATCCGCCATTTGTCGCCCTCCACCTGTTCGTAATGAGTACCGAACATTTCGCGGTAGCCCCGATTGATGAATTGAATTCCGCCTTCTGAATTGGTGACCCACGTCGCGGCGGGGCAACCATCGGCCATGATGCGGAAGCGCTCTTCACTTTCGCGGAGTTCGTCCTCTCTCCGCCTGCGCTCAGTAACGTCGCGGGCGATGCCGAGGACCGCGCGGGGAATGCCCGCGTAGGGGACCAGCGTGATGGTGGTTTCGACATCCACAAACTTGCCGTCCTTGCGCCTCAAACGGAACTCGGGCCGCGCCGGCCGGGCGCCCTTCGCCTCAAACTCCCGCAGCGCGCGGAGAGCGGCAGACTCCTGGTCCGCACTGAGCAGGTTCGACAGTGTCAGGGACGGAATCTCTTCACGCCGATAGCCCAGCATGTTCAAGGCTGCTGGATTTAAATCGATGAAGTTACCCTCCAAGTCGTGTATATAGAGTGAGTCAACCGAACCTTCGAAGAGCGCACGGAACTGTTTGGCGCTGGTGCAGAGGGCCTCCTCCACTTGCTTACGCTGCGTGATGTCTTCTATGTGGACGATCAGGTGCAGGGGACTGCCGTCACTCTCCGGTACGACAGAGATCCGGGTGCGAGCCCAGATTGTCTTTCCGCAACGGTGGATATAGCGCTTCTCGAAATCGCTGCACGTGGTCGGGTCGGCGAGCAGCCCTTCGATGGCCTGTTGGGAGGGCTCGTGATCCTCAGGGAAAGTTACGTCACGCCAAGTGAGACGCAGGAGTTCAGGTTCGGAATAGCCGAGAAGCCGGCACAGCGTCGAATTTACCTGAAGAAAGCTTCCGCTTACCAGGTTCAGGCACATGCCGAAGGGAGCTCTCTCAAAAGCGCTCCGAAACCGCACCTCGCTATCGCGTAGTCTCTGTTCCGAACGCACTCTATCGGAGACGTCGCGCAGAATAGCGGACAGCGCCACCGTTTCGCCCGCGGAGTTCTTGATGGGGGTACCGGTAGCAGATACGTGAATTTTCGTTCCGTCTTTCCGCCGGCCCACGCTCCGGTATTGGGACACCGTTGCGCCTTGCGCCAGCCTTCCGGCGAAATCCTCCAGGTCAGACAGGTGTTCCGGCGGTATCAGCATGGATAGATGCTGCCCGATCACCTCGTCTGCCGGGTAGCCAAGGATCACTTCGGCACCGCGGTTCCAAGAGGTAATCACACCGGCGGGCGTGCTGGAGATGATTGCGTCCTCTGAACTTTCCACAATCGTCGAGACAAACCGTTGCGCTGCTTCGCCGGCCAGCCGCCTGGTCACGTCGCGCTTGATCGCGATGTAGCTGGCAGTTTCACCAGTCGAGCCCCGCACGGGAGTAATCTGCATCTCCTCGGGGTAATCGGTCCCATCCTTACGGCGGTTGATCACCTCACCGTGCCAAATCTCTCCACGCCGGACGGTATCCCAGAGGTTCTCATAGAAGGCTCCAGTGTGGCTTCCCGATTTGAGGATTCGCGGGTTCTGGCCGATGGCTTCCTCTCTGCTGTATCCCGTCATCGCGCTGAAGGCGGGATTCACGTACTGAATCTTCCCGTCGATATCGGTGATGACGATAGAATCCGCCGCCTGCTCTACGGCAGTCAGCAGGTTAGCCGTGCCTATCGTGGCGTAGGGAATCGCCGGCACGTCTTCCGCCAGTGCTCGTTCCACCTCGTCCGCTAGGGTGTTGTTGCCAATTGCGCGCAACCTCGCGATCACGCAGGCCTGGGCATCTCGGCTGCTTTTCTCCAGAACTCCAACATCAACACGTCCTGGTTGAGCCGGAGAATGCATTTCGCTCATGACAACCCCCGATCTTTTTTCGGCTCCCCTGGTCGGGTCAGTCCAGTCTGCGGCCGCTCCAGCCAGCGGTTCACCAGTTCCCGGCGGAACCGCCAGTGCCGGCCGATCTTATGACTGGGGATATTGCCTTCGGCAGCCAGCCTGTACAAGGTTGACTTCGGCACTTTCAGGTAATGCGACAATTCGTCGATGTTGAGAATTTCGTCGTGCTCGGTCACTACTGATACTTATCGGTTAATATCGGCTGCTCTCGATTTTTTTTTGATGGTTGGGCCATCGTGCCATCGAGGGACGGGCAATGAGTATCGCCGTCAATAACCAGGAACGGTGTGGCGGGACTCGATCGATTCGGCGGGTCCGGGTGACGCGGCCTGCACGATATCGGACTACAGCTCTACCGCGATTCGCAGCCGACCTCGCGGCTGACCGAACGCAGCATGGCAGCGCTGCTGCCTCCGTCCGCATAAGTGATACCGTGGACCGGCTTGCATTGGGCATCCACGGTACCGATGTACCTTGCGCTGGTGCGGTCGGCTCCGAAGAGAATGACGCTGTACCCCCGGTTGGGATATCCCAGCACGCGATACTGAACCGCTGAGGATTGGGAACTCCAGCGATCCGAAACCGGCTGACCTAGTTTGCGCACCACCGCGAAGTAATCGTCATCACGGGTCAGTTCGAAATACGATTGATCGTGAGCCGTATAGACGACTCGCTGGCGGAATTGCGATTGGCGCGCGATGGTCGCGAGGGCCAGACACCCGACCACCCCGACGGTGATGACTCCGACAACCATCTTGCCCGTTTTCGCCTCGTTTGACTCCAGCTTGATTCCGATTACGGGCGCGGGCCCCTTCGCACCGTCATGGGTTGGAACTACCGGTGTGGGACGATCGTTCACGGCGATAGGCATTTCGATGACCCGCCTGCGGTGCGGCCAGACCGCCCCTGCCGAGAATTCCAATTCTTTGTTGAGGCCGACGATCAGGACCGGGTCATCCACTCGCGAAACCTCGCCCAGAAAACGCCGCGGCACCCAGACCTCCTGCCCTGTATGGACATTAGTGACCAGGATCTCCGACCAGGTGGCTTGATGATAGGTCCACTCGTTCCGCTCGATGTTGACGATCGGCGGGTAAAATGAGAACTTACGGTTGCCCAAGTGCTCGAGCGGCGGAGGGATTGACGGTATCGGCATTCCGTTGAAAATATGATAGCGCGAACGTCCGGCGGGGCGACACCCTGGCCCAGGCTGCGGCGTTACGGCTGTTCTTGCATGTCACCGGGCGACGCGGAGTTTTCACACCTAACTCAAATTTCGAGTGCTCGATAAGCACGTCGAGGTTACAAAGTGAGTTACGATACATGCCCAAATTTTTTCTAGTAGAAGAACGAATATATACTAACTTATACTAAGTAGGTTCCAGGTGCAGGACCACGGACAATAAGTAGTAGCTACATTGCAGTCCTGTCGGTGGCGTCTAGCAGCCTGTGGCAGAAGTCAACGCAGGCCAAAGGCCTGCTCCACAAGGCTTGCAAGCCATTGATTTTTCTTTGTGGAGTAGGCGTTTTCGCCTGCAGGCCGCTAGGTTGCTGGACCGAGTCTGATTAGACGTTGCAGGCTAAAGGATGTTGCGATCGATCCCTTTCCTGCCGTCAGGCGGAGATTTACCGGAGGAAAGGTCATGCGTACTCTCTCTACACTAGTTTTTGGCACTTTCGCATTTGTGAGTTCCGCGTGTGCCACGAACGTTGCGCTCACGTCACTGGGGGCTACCGTATCCTCCAACCCCTCGACTGCCTGGATCGCGAATGTAGACGGCGTGCCTCAATCGTTCCCTGCGACGAACGCGATCGATGGGAACACCAGCACCGAATGGGTGGCACCCGGTGTCAATCAGCCGGGAGGCACCATGGGCACTCCTTATCTGCTGATTAACCTGGGAAAGCTATTTACCGTGGACAGCGTAACTGTCGATGGCGTAGGAAATCCCGGACTTACGACCTCTTTCGACATATATGTCGGAACACTGGCGGTTCTGATGAGCATCGCAAACGGCGGCGTACCTGACTTCGCACCGGTTTTGACCGCTCTCAATCAACCGGATGGAGGGGCGGGTTGGTCACTTACAGGGGCCGTCTCTACGAGCACGCAAGTCCAGTACGTTTTGTACGTGGCCACCAATAGCACGGCGGGCTGTTCCACTAATTGTTTTCCCGGCAACGCAAGCTTCTCCAACGGAGAGCCGGTTAGTGGACAGGATGACGCTTTTGTAAGCGAGATTCTAGTGAATGCGGTTCCAGAACCCGCAACGATCGCGCTGTTGGCTCTGACCATACTGGCGGCCGGCTTTGCCTGGCGGTCTCGCACGAGGCGCGCGTAGACGCAGGGCGACTTTTCGCGAGAAGTGTTGAGGGCAGCCTACACCCGAATACTCCCGCGGACAGAATGGAAATCGGAAAATCCCTAATTCAAACGAGAATTCTGCAGTGCTAATGCTACTTAAGTAGCATAGTGACAGCATCAAAATTTTCTGCGGCCGCAGGCGCCCTCCTGTTGATCGCAGGCTCTGCTCGTGCCATCACGGTTTCCGGGCTCAATCTCAACTCCACCTTATACTCGACCACATCGGGCGAGTTCTCCAGCTCTTATACCGGCGTTGCTGAACTACAGATCGTTCGTTCCGATTTGGGTTTCGGGGTGATTGAGGGGTGCTCCGGCGCGCTTCTCGCCGACGGTGTCAGCATAGTGACCTCCGCCCATTGTGTTGCCGATGCCAATGGCACGGAAGAGGCCACGGCGGCATACATTACTTTCACTACCCAGGACGGAACCTTCATCAGCCAGGCAGTGAGTTTCAAGGTGGATCCCTTGTACAACGGTTCCCCTAGCAGTCCATACGATGTGGCAATCGTAACTTTGGCCTCCGCCGCCCCGGACAGCGTAGCGCGTTACGGTCTTTACACAGGCGACGCGTCCGATCAGGTGATTACTCTGGCGGGTTATGGCTTCGGAGGGACGGGCGCCAGGGGATATGATCCGATGGACTTTCCCTCCGGGATCTTGCGCACGGGCGACAATCAATATCTTTCGGATGCCGGAAACGATGACCTGATGTACGACTTCACCGATCCCAGTTCGGCAACGGGATTGGATTATAACGTGTTAGATGAGGGTTTCATGGCTCCTGGAGGAGATGCAGGCGGGCCTTCCTTCATCGACGGGGAAATCGCAGGCATTCATTCCTATGTCACTTTTGCGGACGGCAGCACCATCTCCGGCAACAGCGTTCCCAATTCGAGTTTCGGGGAAGTTGCGGCGGATGCGAGTGTCGCCTTCAACTTGGGATTTATTCAAGCGGCGATGGTCCAGTCACCGGAGCCCAGACTCATGATCGTGCTGGGAATCGCGCTGGTGGCGGTTGCCCTCGCGGGGGATGGCCGGAAGCATCACTGATGGATCGTGGATTGACCAAAGTATGACTTCATGACCATACTCAGAAGTCACGCGAATCCTCTTTATCTTCGCCCTGATCTTCCCGGCAACTCTCGCGGCTGAATCCGTAAGGCACGCCTACCTGGAAGGCGCCGCCCACACCGGCGCCGGCGGCATCGAAGGACAGGTTGCCCGGCTCCAACTGGGTTTGCCGATCGAAACCAAAGTCCTCGATGCGGCGCTCTCATTTCTTGCGACGGGGGAGGATACGGTGGACCTCACACTGTCTCCCCTCATCCGCATCCTTTATCAATATCCAGGTAACCTTCCAGGAGAGCTCAGGGCGCGAACGGAACTCGCGATCCTCAACTTCCGCTACTGGTTTTATCCGGACGAAGGCGATGTTCATTCACGAGCCTCCAACTGGACCGAGAACCATCAACTGCTGTATCACTCGCTCGAATATCTGGCGGGCCAGAGGTATCCTGCGCGGACATTTTCGAAAACGGGAAAGACCGGGGCCTGGCACATGGATCACGCGCGTCGAGCCCTACTTTCCTGGATGTCGATTCGCGCGCGCGCCGGCTTCTCCGAGTGGCTCTCGCCGGGCTACTATGCCGACGACTTGATGGCTTTGCTCAACCTCGTGGACTTTGCGCGGGACGAACAGGTTGCCCAACTCTCCGGGCGCTTCTGCGACCTGATCCTGGTGGACATCGCCATCCACTCCTTCGACGGCGGCCTGCGCTGCAGCATGGGCCGGCCCTACGTCAGTATGTTGAAGGACCCGCGCAGCACTATGGCTGCGGCGCTGTTGATGCTGTCGACCGGAGAGCCCAATCCCGAAGCGCCCACGGTAGGAGCCGGTGGTCCCATCTTCCTGGCAGTTTCCAAGTATCGGCCGCCGCCCATTATCGGGGCATTGGCGCGGCGTCCGACTCAGCCGGAACTGATTCACGAGTGTACCGGCTGGGATCCCGCGGAAGGCATCGCCTGGGGCCTTGACCCGATGCGCCTCGCGGATATCCTTGACTTCTGGGGAATTGGCGCGAGTCTTCATCCGTTGGTCTATCGCGGGACAGGACATGCCGCGACGACCTGGCATATCCGGGCGGGAGATCTGCTCGAGGTCCAGCGTATGAACGCGGAATTGGAACGTGTGGGCGACTTATCCGCAATTCCCGACAAGGAGATTCATGCTTTGTTCCGCGTCAATCTGGAGACCTACCGCACGCCCGACTACGCGGCCGGAAGCGCTCAGGATTACCGCAAAGGCATCGGGGGATTTCAGCAGCAATCGTGGATGGCTTCATTGGGTGGGAAGGCCAACGTATGGACCAATCATCCTGGCGCCGATACGGAGAACGTGCGGCCTAACTTTTGGGCCGGAAATGGCGTTATGCCGCGCGTGGCCCAGCACAAGAATACCGTGGTGGCGATCTATCGCATTCCGCCGGGCGACCCGCGGCCATACAGCCACGCCTATTTTCCGATTCGCGAATTCGAGGAATTCCGGCGGATAAATGGCTGGCTCGCCGGACGCCGTGGCAACGGGTATATCGCGCTGGCTGCCAGTCCGGCAATCGAGCCAGGACAAAACGAGACGGAGTGGTTGTCCTACGCGCCGAGTTCCGCCTGGGTCTGCGTGCTTGGCCGAAAGGCTGAGGATGGCGGATTCGCGTCATTCGTGAAGCGCGTCGCATCCTCGACGCCGAAATTTGACGGGGCGGAACTCAGCTATCAGGAAGCTACCGGAGCGTCCATTCGATTCGGCTGGGAGAGTGCGCTTCGCGTGAATGGCAAGGCGATTTCGATTGACGGCTATCCGCGGTACGATTCGCCTTTTATTTCAGCGCGCCGGGGTGAACTGCGAATCCAGATCGCCGCGGCGGGTTTGCACTACGAGATCGATTTCAGCGCTCTCCAGGACGCGCCGTTGTCACTGGCGTCGATGTCACTGCGTTGAGACACAAAATGAGAAGACCCGGCAGTCGGAATGACTTGCCGGGTCTTTGGGTTCGCGCCGCGCGGTTAATTTTAGAAGAAGAAGATCATGTCGCCGGCGAACATCAGTTGAGACTTCTTTAAGCCCGAGTCATACGCGGGCAGATTGAGAGCGTGCTCGCAGCGGAGTTCCGGGCGAAACACGATCGTCGAACCGATCCAGTGATTCCAGGAAATCTCGGCTTCGTGATATGCCGTCTTGAATCCGGTACGCTGACCCTTGAGATCGTCGAAATACTCGTTCCGCGTAGATAAGGGCATTCTTCTTGCCAAGCTGCTGAGTGACATAGAAGACGCTCGACCACTCCGGAGCGAAGCAGGTAGTTCGCCGGCGTTGTTGCAATACGGCGCCGTTCGAGTTGGTGATCAGCAGCGACGCGGCCGCGGGATTTCTGACATTCGGCGTGTCTTTCATGTACTGGTACCAGGTCTCCCAAGCCATGTGCCATCGCGAATTGCCGAACTTGTGATACCAGGTCGCGTAATAAGCCGCCAGATTGTTGTAGTTGTACTTGCCGTCGTTGATCGAATTGGCGCAGACGTAGATAGTTGTCGCGGCCTTCGCGCCAGTTGTAGGCGACGCAGACGTTGCCGGTCAGGTTGGCGATCCGGAGCCCAGGGCGCCGCTTCGCAGCCGCCGGATAGCCCGCCTTGAACGGTCCAGTGATTGCTGAGCTTGATCGTCGCGTTGATGCCGGTCTGCGTGTAGCAATCATAGGTGTAAGTCAGCGAATGGCGTGTAGGTGTAGTTATTCGGCGCAAGCTGCGCTTCGATGTCGGGCAGCGAAATATAGCGGCCGATTCGGACGTCCATTCCTTCCGCGACGTGCGGGAAATAGAGATCGACGTAGGCCATCACGGGATCGTAGCCGTACTTGTTGCCGATGGTGCCGTTGGCCTTTGGGTTATTCAGCAGCT
Source organism: Terriglobia bacterium (assembly GCA_963777595.1). GTDB lineage: Bacteria > Acidobacteriota > Terriglobia > Bryobacterales > Bryobacteraceae > CAVVFX01. The sequence goes on along the minus strand of CAVZRE010000009.1, from coordinate 23,287 downwards.
GCTGGCTGAAGTAGCCCTCGGCGGTGGTGAAACGGTAGTCGAAGCCGTAGAGATTGGTGAGACGGAAGCCCCAATCGAAGTGATCGGTCTGGATCGTGTCGGGCGTGCGTTCGATATAAAGCGTCAGCTGATCGAGCATGAACGAGTTCGCGACTTGCGGCATAAGCGGCGGGCGCATTGGCATACGGACCGTCGTGCGGACGTGCTGATATTCATCCCGAGATCCGCCCAACCGTAAATCTGGATATTGGCCTTCTTCCACCAGTCGCCATGCGGGCCGGTTTGCAGGGCTGTCGTCAGAGGGATACTGCGTGGCGTTGGGATAGCCGATCCAAGGCGTTCCGCCCATGGGCCAAACGGTAAAGGGAAAGGGCGGGTTGGTCGACCAGGCGCAGGATAGCCGCGGAACGGAGGCGGGCGGCGCGTTTGCCGCTGCCGAGCGAGGGATGCCAGTCATCCCAGATACGCGTGTCCAAAACGCTTCCAGAAGCCGCCGGTCACGACATTGACCGGCGGGCCACCGGCCTTAGCTACCATCGCAAGATCGGCGATCGCGGTTTGTCCCGGGGTTACATCCATCGTCGCGATGACGCCATCGGTAAAACCGACGCTATCGGCAGCCACGGAGTATTTGCCCGGCTTCACATCCGAGATCACATAGGCGCCGTGATCATCGGCAGTGACGGCCCTGGTCGATTTGTCGTCAAGATTCGTTACCGTTACGATGGCTTTCGGAATAGCGTTCTTGCCCTGGTCCCGTACGACCCCGGCGACTGCCCCCGTTGGGGTTTGCCCCTTCAATTCCAATGACAGCACAAAAAAAAACTAAAGATCCCGTGAGTAAGTGTAATTTCATAGCAGGTTTCTCGTGACTTATAACGAGTGTAGGGCGGCCCTGCTGAGGAAGGCATGATGGGAGGATGAGTAGTTTCGATGACTTATATAAGAATTTCTAGAGGGAAACGCGTCAACTGGCGGTGAATCAGTGGACTATGTGGAAGGCGACAAAAGCGCCGGCATAAGCCATCAGGCTCATGTAGCTGAATTGAATGACGGGCCACTTCCACCCGCCGGTTTCACGACGCACCACGGCGATAGTGGAAATGCACTGCATCGCGAACGCGAAGAAGATCAACAAAGCCACGGCGCCGCCGAGCGTCAAGTCATGCTGGAGCGCGGTCTGCAGACCCATGGCGTGGGTGTCCGATTCCATGCCGTAGATTTCGCCGAGCGTGCCGACGATGACTTCCCGGGCGGCGAGCGACGCGATCAAGCCGATCCCAATTTTCCAGTTGAAGCCCAGCGGCTGAATGACGGGTTCAATCGCGTGTCCGATGCTGCCGGCGAAACTCTGATCGATGGGCGGCGGCTGGCCGTTTTTCAGCGGCAGATACTCCATCACCCATAGCACCAGCATCACCAGGAGAATCACGGTGCCGGCCCGATAGAGAAAAACCTTGGCGCGATCCCACAGGCGGAGTCCAAGGGACTGCAGAGTCGGCCAGCGGTAGGGGGGCATCTCCAGCATGAAGGGAGTGCTGCGGCTCGACAAGACCGAAGACTTGAGCAACTTCGCGGTCATGATCGCCACGGCGAAGCCCAGCACGTAGAGGCCGAGCATACACGCGGCGCGCGCGCCCAATAAACTGCCCAACACCGGCCGGTTCGGTATAAACGCCGCGATGAGCAGCGTGTAGACCGGCAATCGGGCCGAACACGTCATGAAAGGCGCAATCAAAATGGTGGCGATGCGATCACGCTTGTTTTCAATGGTGCGCGTGGCGAGGATTGCCGGCACAGCGCAGGCATAGGCGGAGAGCAGCGGGATAAACGATTTGCCTTGCAGTCCGAAGCGAGCCATGGTGCGATCCGCAATCAAGGCGGCGCGCGCGAGATAGCCGGAGTCTTCGAGGACGCCGATAAAGAGGAACAGCAGTAAAATCTGCGGCAGGAATACGATCACCGAGCCGACGCCTTTCCAGACACCGTCCTCGAGTAAAGATCGCAATGCGGCATTGCCCACGTGAGCGCCGACCCATCCGCCGGATTTAGTCAGCAGTTCTCTGAGTGCGTCTCCTAAATCCCCGGCGCTGAAGATGGTTTGGAAAACCGCAACCACCACCAACAGGAAAACCAGGGGTCCGACGACGGGATGGAGAAATACCGCGTCGAGCCGGCGTGTCCAGATGGGTGGCGCAGGCGCATGGTATTTGGCATTGCTGCCTACCCGTCCAGCCCACTGACGACATTTGGGAGCTTCCTGCAGGATGGGTAGTTCCACGCGCTTGGGCGTGGGCATGGCCTCGGAAAGGAACGTGAAAACCTTGTCGAGGCCCTCGCCGGAACGTGCCGTGATCAGGGCCACCGGCGCTCCGAGTTGCTCGGACAGCGCGGCCAGATCGACCTTCCCGGAACGGCCGCGCAGATCGTCGGCCATGTTGAGGATGACCAGGGTTGGCAGGCCGAGAGCGAGGACGGGCGCGGCCAGCATCAGGTGACGCGTCAGGTTCGTCGAATCGAGCACCAGCAGAATGGCCTCGGGACGTGCCGTGTCTTTGCGCTGGCCGGTCAGTACATCGCGGGCAACCTGTTCGTCTTCGGATCGGGCGTTGAGGCTGTAGATGCCGGGCAGGTCAATGACACTAACGCTGCGTCCACCCGAAAGTTGCACGAGTCCGGTGTGCTGTTCGACCGTGACACCGGGGAAATTGGCCACTTTCTGCCGCAATCCGGTGAGCCGGTTGAATAGCGTGGTCTTGCCCGAATTGGGAGGACCGACCAAAGCGACGGTCTTGGGCGTGATTCCGGGAGGAGAGAGAACTCCCGCGGCAGGGCAACCGTGGCACGAACTCACATTGTCCTCATGGATTCCGGTCGAACTGTGAGTTGGGCCGCAGTCGCGCGACGTAGGGCGATTTCTGAACCATCCACCTGGAAGACCCGCGGATCGCCGCCGGGCGCGCATTCGCCGGCAGTCACCAAAGTTCCAGGGAGAAAACCTAGTTCCATCAGGCGCTGCGCATCGTCCGCGGGAAGATCGATTGCCTCGAGGATAGCCGCGTCGCCTTTTCGCAAATGCAGAAGAGTGCGGCGTGCGTTCTGGCTAATGAGTTGCATTGCCTCGCTCTTCTTTGACATCAGTGCCTCTACTCGAAGATTATAACAGGCTACTGATTTGCAAATTGGGGGGCTCCCCGTTTAATGCGAAAAGAGTATCGCTTGCCAGCCGGAAACGAGGACGGCGTTCACTTTAGGACTACGCGGAATCGCGACTACGGCCGTCCCCTGTAAGCAGCCGCGGCAAGATCGCAATAAAGGTGCCTAGAAGATCGGCAAAAACATCGGCCCATTCGAAGGAGTTCCTATAGATGAGAGTCTGGGTCAATTCAATGACAAATGCCAGCGAGAGAGTAGGAAGCAGGGTGAAGGCGGCTACCCACACCCAAGCTTGACGGCTGTAGTGAAGTTGGAGGAGAAAGGCTGGAATCCCAAATGCAAGTAAATGAAGAATCAGATGCATCATGGTACCGCCTCGCGCGGCGCCCAACCTTACCGGCTGGAGCGAACCAACCAGCAAACAGGCGACCCAAGCCGCGATCGCCCAGAAGAAATTTCTACTCGACAACCATTTTCGAAAGAGCTTCAATAGCCTATGTTCGCACATGGCCGGACCTCGGAGGACTGAATATTTCCGGGCGGAACGGCGGCGTTGTTCGATAAGCCAAGTTCCTTTCGGAAGTATTCTATCGTTAGGGGCAGTCCATGGGTCAGCGGCACCAGAGGTTGCCAGCCCAGCTCGTTGGCAGCACGCTCGATCACGGGTTTGCGCTGTTTGGGATCGTCGGCCGGAAGCGGTCGAAAAACAATCTCGGATTTCGAGCCGACCAGTTCTATCACCATCCGGGCAAGCTCCAGTACTGTGAACTCTTCGGGATTGCCGAGGTTTACGGGTTCCTCGTAATCGACACCCATCAGACGAACAATGCCTTCGACCAGATCGTCTACGAACTGAAAGCTCCTGGTTTGTGCACCGTCTCCGTAGATGGTCAGCGGCTCACCTTTCAAGGCTTGACAGATCATGTTGGATACCACCCGCCCGTCATCGGGATCCATGAACGGCCCGTACGTATTGAAGATCCGGATCAACCGCACCGGCAAACCAAAGGAACGGCGATAAGCGTACACCATCGCTTCGCCGTAGCGCTTGGCTTCATCGTAAACGCTGCGGGGACCGATCGAGTTGACATGGCCCCAGTAAGTCTCGGGCTGAGGATGGACTAACGGATCACCATAGATTTCGCTGGTTGACGCGAAGAAGAACGACGCGCCCTGGTGGTGAGCCAGTTTCAGTAAGTTGTGCGTGCCTTCGGAATTGATCCGAAGAGTTTCGATTGGAGTTGCGAGGTATTTCGGGGGACTCGCGGGACTGGCAAAGTGAAGCACCCAGTCGAGTTTGCCGGCAATTTCGAGGGATACACGGCGTCCGCCTCGATAAAGTCGAAACGGGGATGGGAGAAGCATGGCTCCAGATTGCCGCGACGTCCAGTAGATAAATTGTCGACGCCAGTGACGGCCCACCCGTCGGCGAGCAAGCGCCGCGTCAGATTGCTACCGACGAAACCGGCTGCGCCAACCAGGAGCGCCCTTGGCGTATTTGAGATAGGACGTTTCATCGGCCCACCCCGATATATTGATAGCCGTAGCTGGTCATTTCCTGGGGATCGAGAAAATTTCTGCCATCGAGGAATACGGGGGATTTCATGGAGCTACACAATTCAGCGTAAGGGAGGCGGCGGTATACCGGCCAATCTGTCGCGAGCAGCACGGCGCTCGAATTTTCGAAGACGTCTTCCGGCTGGTCCTTGTAATGAAGGTGTGGAATCGAGGCCTCCGCGCGGGCACGGTCGAGCGCGATGGGGTCGTGAGCCAGAACCTTGGCGCCGCGGCCGATCAGCCGTTTGGCGATATCGAGAGCCGGCGCGTCCCGCAGATCATCCGTATTGGCCTTGAACGCGACGCCGAGTATTCCAATCGAGCAGCCTTTGAGAATTTTCAACTCACCGAGGATCTTCTCGACCGCGGATTCCCGCTGACGACAGTTCACATGCCGGGCTGCTTCCACGATGTGCATCGTCTCGCCGTACTCGCGCCCGATGGCTGCAAGCGCCGCAGTGTCTTTGCCGAAGCAGCTGCCTCCCCAGCCGATTCCGGCTTGAAGAAAGCGACTGCCAATACGCGAATCGAGGCCGATTCCACGGGAGAGCTGTCCAACGTCGGCTCCGACCTTCTCGGCGAGGCGCGCAATATGCACACGCGTCCTCAAAGATTGCCCAGCTTGAGGGGAATGGCGGGATATCGCAGTTCGTTCTCGCCGGCTTCTGCAGTAAGCTACAATCCATCGTTGCCTGTAAAATACAGGTAAATAACAGGCTGGGGAGAGCGAAAGCTGTTTTTCTTTTGGACCCTGACGCATTGGGCGACCTTTAAGATGAGAGTAACAACGATGTTCAGTGAAGGTAAGGGGGCGTGTTCTCGACATGGTGATGACGGATCGCATTCAAAGGGAACGCAACCTTAAGGTTTCTTTCCTTTTGGAACCCTTTCTTCCCTTCGCTTCCCGCGAGAAGCTGGCTCGACCCCACTATCTAAATTGTGCATCTTTTGTATTCCGCTCACGCTGGCTTCAGGCGTTGAAGTCGGCTTCTTAGCGTAATAGTCCGCGGTTCCCACCTCGTTCGGTTTGAACACCGCCCAGAACTCACGGTGTTGGTACTGCAAGAACTTGGGCATCTTGTCGAGATCGGGAAAAGCCTTGGGGAGGTTTAAAAGAAGGCAAAATTCCTCCCAGGTAAATTTATTCCTGTGTTGTGGCCGCCAGGCATTTTCAATACGGGCAATTCTCTTGTCGATTGGTTTCACTTCGGAACTCTCATATCTTGTTGTTTATGTTGTGGCTTTCTTTTTCGGTAGCTTCTCGAATCCGCCCTTGCGCCGCAGCGGTCACTTCACGCCGATACGCTTCCATCTCCGGGATCTGACTCTCAGGTTCCTCGATCCGCCGATCGCGATTCACCAGTTCCATCGCTTGTGCGTGACTCGCCAGAATGTTCGATACACACTGCCCCTCGCTCGGGGTGATGCGGCCCTCCGCGATGCCTGTCGTAATGTCCTGGTAGAGGATGGGTAAATCCTGGAGGCTGGTGACGGGTCGCAATTCGAGGTTGATGCAGCACTCCCGGCGTATGGGGAGGAACCGATCGAGGCACATGCGCATGGCGTGGATGTTGCCTTCTAAGTCCATATCGAGGAGCTTTGCTGTTAATAGTTCGGATTTACCGTCGAGCATTAGCTCGCAAGCCACGGTGGCTTTATTTCGGCTTCCGGCGGGACGCCCGGCTGAGTTGCCGCTGGTCCCTTTCTTAAAGTGTCCTTTGGAGGTACGTTTGGGGGTATTATCTTGCATACTTAGGATTGTTCGACTTAGAGCCGCGAAAACACAGGTCGAAGCCGCTCTAGAGGTTGATTTGAGGGTAAGTCATTGTATTAAAAGGAAACATAGTTCGATAAAACTTCTCTTTGCGATCTATCCTGCGTTGCTTTTTTCGCACGCGGCGAGAGCTTCGTGCAGGAGTACTTGATGTAGGTCTGGCAGGGGAGGCCTTTTTTCTCGGCTTGTTTTCGGGCTAGGGTGAGGTCCGCCTCGGGGATCCGGAGGGCCACGACGGGCGCCTGCTTCTTCTTGAGCGGCTGAATGGGCCGTGGAGGCTCGCTCTTAGCGGGGATGTGCTCCTCAACGGGCTTTACGGCTTCTTGGATTGGTTTCTCTTGCGGTTTGCGGGGTTTGCGAAAGAAGGCCTCTTCTTCTTCGAGACTACCGAAAATCTCCATATGTTTTCTCGGCTTCGTTGTCATCGAGGGTTGCTCCATGATTATTCGTGGTTGAGGGTGGAAACACGGCGCGGGTGTCCGGCCGCGGTGGTGCTCGTAGTTGGATGTGTTGGGGATCGATATAAATGTTGCATATTACTTACAATGGATCATTCGACGAGAACTGGGAATCGTACAACAAATTTCTTGGACTGCGGCCAGGCTTTGGTAAGTGCCTGCGAAGCATGGTCTTACAATACGATGCCCTGACGGCGTCTATTGCAGTGTATATACGTTAGCAGCTCATCCTGCTGCTGCACCTTTTCGGTGCTGAGTCGGTTCTGAGACTCGCAAAAACGACGTCCTCGGCCGGTGTCAATTGTATCGAGATGCATATACACTCGGGCTTTGGCCTTGATAATCCTGTTATTTGGTTAAAAACGGCCATCAGCACCCGTTTATTCAAACGCTCGGCTTCCGCTCCGGGCGACTTCTCCCTATACCGCGATGTATATACATGAGGCCTTCATGCGGCGAAGGTGAAACGCGGGGGAATGGTGGAGAGATAACTTGCATTAGCCTGAAGGGCTTCTCATCGAGGAGATGAGGAGCAGGCCGGACCGCCCTCCCACGCTGCGCTCCTCAAGGGTTCAGCGCAGAATCAGGTTTCGTCAGCGAGGGGGAAGCGATTGCACTTTTTTCGTGCTACACTGAAATTGTGAGCCGGAACGTAACGATCAAAATTTCGGATGAGGCGATCCTGTGGGCTCGGCGACAGGCCGCGGAGAAGAACACCTCTGTGTCCCGTTTGGTTGGCGAGATGTTGGAGCGTCAGATGAGATTGAGCGATGAATACTGGCGCGCGTTCGATCATTGGAAAAAGAACAAACCGGTTGCCGCCAGCGGCGCGGCTGAACGTCTGAGCCGCGAGGATGTCCATGAGCGGCGGTGAAGGATTTTTCGTGGACTCGAATGTCCTCCTCTACTCGGTGGATCCCAAGGACAGCGCGAAGCGGTCACAGGCCATGGAGTGGCTGGACGGTCTTTGGATGGCTGGAACGGGACGCCTTAGTTGGCAGGTTCTTCACGAGTTTTATTGGAACGCCGTCAGGAAGATGGGGATGGAACCGAAAGGGGCACGCGGGATGGTGGAAGATCTTAGCCACTGGAAACCCGTGGACACGTCACTGGGGCTCGTACAGCGAGCCTGGTATTGGGTGGATGAAGCGCAACTCTCTTACTGGGACGCGCTCATCCTGGCTGGTGCGCAACGTTCGGGCGCCCGGTACCTTTTATCCGAGGATTTCCAAAGCTCACGGCGCTACGAAGACGTAGTAGTGCTGAATCCGTTCGAACAATCGCCCGCGAGGTTCGGGTTCTGAGAGTATGTGTTGACGACGGGAGACGTCAAGCGCGCCGACGAACCGGCCGAAACCGGGCCGTCCGTGGCTCCCACAAGAGGGGCGTAAAAGGTGATCAATAAAAGAATTGCGAGTGCAAGCGTCGCGCCCACGGCATCACCTTCAACGGATTTCGCGATGAGCGATAAATCGATCTGTGAAGCAAAGAGTCAGCGACCGGACCCTCAGACCAATTTATTCACGCCCCTGGTCAGCAGCCATGTCCCGGTAGTCCCTCTCGGGCAATTGTTGCTGAGGCACATTCATTGCTGCACCGTGATCAAACCAGCGACAGATGGCACTCCGTTCACGGTGAGAACTACCGCCTGATCTCCATTGGGGCTTGAGGGCGGAATCGTTAGATCGATCTGGTACAGCTCGCAGAAGCCATTGGCAAGGCCGGCAAACTGCACCGTCGCCGGAATTCCTCCTACCGTGGCAGTCGGTAGTGTAACGAGGTTGTTGGCTACGGTAGTCAGTGTTCCCGGTGTGACCATCGGCGTCGTAGCCCCGAAGCCGGTTCCATAGAGCACGATGGTTTCGCCGGGTTTCGCCGGAGTTGCCGCTGGCGAGTTATTGGGGAACAGTCCCATGTTACCGACATCGCTCGTTGGATTTGCGTGCTGGGCGACCAGGTACTTGGTGTTGTTAGGGCTGGCAAGCGGCCAGAAAAACAGATACGGCGCGGTGCTCTGCAATGTGATATTGAAGGCCACGCTCTGCTGGGCGCCTAGGGTAACAACAACCGGAATGCCGCTACCGGTGGCGGAAATTGCCGGTGTCACGATATTCAGCTGCCCTGGACTGGCATACGCAATATAGGCGGGCGTTCCGTTCACGGTTACCGAAGCGCCACCGAGGGATGTAGGCGCATTTCCATTGACGAACGCGGAGCCCCAATCCGTCGAAGTGTTCGCCAGATTAGCGCCGAAAATGCTCATATAAGTCGACGGAGCCCCTGTTGTCGATGCGAATGTTGCCCCGTCGACTATCGCGGTTACAGTCGGGGAAGAACCTGAGGAAGCGCAATTCTGGCCCGTGTACGAGAAAGCCGGTGCGCCGCCGCCAGCAACCGTTGTGGCAGCGAACGTCAAGAAGGCATGTGAGGAGGTCACCGTGGCCGGCGACGGCAAAGTTGCCGGTAGGGCGCCCCCACTGACCAGATTGCCGGGAATACCGGCAATTGTTAATGATGCGATGAGATTAAAGTCTGAGGGCTCCGGATTTGGCAGAGGCGAAAGATTGCCGTCTCCGGAGATACTTATGGTGGTACTGGTCCCGAAGGGAGCGCTGCTGATGGTAACCAGATTTCCGGACGTGTTGGGATTGGGCTCCGTCCAGTTCCGGCCTCCTATATTCGCGCTAAAACTGGAGTGTGCGGTACAGCTAAGCATAGCTGTACACGTGGCGTCCCCGGGTGCAACAGTAAACGTCATAGCCATAGTGTCACCAACGTGGAAGTTGCAGCTATTACAGTTTCCGACCGATGTAACGGCGCCGCTCACGCAGTATTGCTGCGCTACCAGGCCGGGAAGAAGACTGATAAGGAATAGCCAGACGACCGAGTGAAGAAAATTCGCTGCGGATCTTGCTAATGTGCGGAGGGTATTGCTTCTCGGGAGCATATCGCGAAATTGTAATATACCGGGCTTGGGAAGAGCAATGTTGGGATAACAACATACTTGACATCCCACGCCTTGCTCGCCTACAACTGTAACGGCGTGACAGTCCGCGAGATTCTAATCGGCGGTAAAACTCCGGAAACCAGTGATAAGACGGAGGTCAGCGGCTACGCCAGTGGGAATTACGTATGGCATCCACCCTCCCCATTGTTGGGGAATGCCAAGATCATATATGAAGCGGATTTGATGATTAGGGGTCTTGGGATCTTCAAAAGAAGAGCGATAGCAAACACACCCAACCATCACAAAACCGACCTTGCCTTTAATCGGAGAGCCTGCCATAGCCGCATTCACTTTGGACATCAATGGTCCCATTCCGGAGATCTGAATCACTGGGGAGTGCGGAAACAGAATTTGCCCAATCGTCCTAGACTGTTCGGAGTTGCGGTTCGTTCCACACCACTCCTCCTGCCGCGCAATAGCGGATTTAGAACTGGGGAGGACGCAGTGACACACGGAGTTGAATTCATATCCAATGGGATAACATCCTCCCAAGCCAGCACATGCAAAGCGACCGTCTGGCCGACATTTTCCAGAGTATCTTCGACAGTCATGGTGGCAGCAGGGCCACCCGCTCCGACGAATCCAAAATCAAGAGGCTTGACTATGCGGTGATTTACCTTGACCCATGGCCTGTTGCCGACCTCAAGGGATTTCGTAGCAGTCTCAGCAGCGCTCTTGGCCGCATCTGCGCTATTGGTCATCGCGTTGGCAGTTCGTTTCTCTTCCGCAATTAATCTGTCTATTTGAGAGGTAGTCTCGCTACCGCTCTTGGTCATCAGTCCGAGAGTATCTTGTGCAGTCTTCGCGGCGCTCCTCGCAGCTTCCGCACTCTCTTTGGCGACTTGCGAATTTATAAAAGAGACCACTGTTCCGAAAGCGGTGAGAATGGCGAGTATAAGGGTGTACGAGATATCTTTCTGTTAGTAGTAAGCTGGCCCTCTTCTATCGCGAGTTGCCTTGTACGCATCTTCTTTGCCTTCACGTTCTCTTTGATATTTGTCGCGTGCCTCTTCTTTGCGTTCCGCATCAGAGAGAGGACCCCGGATAATTGGGACTGGATCGGAACCGTCCGCGTAGTCTTTTTGATCTTTGCTTGGCACGTTGCTTGGCTGTCTTTGGTAGGTTTGGATTATGAAGCTGGATTGTTTGGTTTTCTGCCCGGGGGATATGTCTCCCCCGAATGCTTAGAACTCATTATCCACCGCCTCTTTGCCAGCAAGTTGTTTGTAGGTTATCCGGCGACCGACGACCACATGGATGCTACTCCTAGTGGTAATTACGGGATTCAACGCCCGGAGATCACGCGCCGCATCGACGGGTTGCTTGCACTGGCGATGGCTCCCCCCCTGGGACACCTGCCGCCACCATTGGATTCGATCCGCTTGATTAGATCCCGGACCTTCACGCGCTCCTTCTTCGAGGCTAGAACTCCGACAATAGTCTTCTTGTATCGAGTTCGTAATTCCTTCCTTAAGATCGGCAAGGATGCACTCGGCGGCCGCTGAATGGTTGCGCCGGGGCTTTTGTTCAGACGGCGCTCGATTCCCGCTAATAGGCCCCGAAACCCTTGGTCGCTCACGTGGTCTTCCCCTTCTTCGCGCCCGATTTCTTTGCCGCCTTGGGCTTGACCTTCACCTGCGATGCTGCTTTCTCGGCTCGTACTCGATCCCATCGGGCCTTGGCAGCATTGCTGGCCACCGCCTTACGTACCGCCGGCGAGATCTCCTTCCGCGCCTCCGCTAACGCATGGCCTACTTCCATTCGTTCCTTCTTTGTAGTCTTTTTCCATCGCATTTCCGCGAGGTCCTTAGCGGCCTGGCTTGCCATGTCCGCATTATAGCGCATGTGCGCATAAGAGGATAAACGTGGTACTAGAGTACTGCTTTCAAATGTTTTCGTTCGTACCTATTGCATATGTGCGCACATGTGCATACAATGTCTACATGAGATCAAACCAAATGTTTCACTTTCCAGATTCAGACACAGGTTATTACGATACCGAAGAACGTTTTTACGCGCACGATGCGGAGATGGAGGCCGCCGAAGAAAGGCGCTACTTAGAAGAAATCGAAGCCTCTCATGGCCGCGAGTTGGACGGGCGGCTGACTCTGCCGTCCGTCAATCCAGAAACCGGCTGCACCGCGGCGGAAATGGACGAAGACAGGATGCCAGAGTATTTTGTCGAGCACGAGGTGTATGCTGCTGCGCAAACCGAATCCATGGGCTTGCATGGGAAGGTGGCGTAGCCATGACACCGACTCAGCAAAGAGAAGTCGTCAAGTTCGTTCCCGAAGTGCCGGTCGAGGTGGCGTTAAAATTTGCACTGCCCGGCAAAATCATTTCGACGAAAGCTGGCGAGCGGGTTTTGTACACGCTTGCGGATAACCGGGTGATGTTCCTCGATTTGGGGGTAGCCAAGCAGGTTGAAGAACTCCAAGTGAACGTCCGCGAGAGATTCTTCGTCTGCAGACCTCCGGCTGGAAAGAAGGAAGCCGCGTGGAACGTGTGGCTATCGACCGATACAGAGAAAGCTCACGCCGATGCAAACCTAAAAGCACAGCAGGAATTAAAAGCGGAAGAGGAAACGCCACTCGAACAGAAACTTCGCGAATCGATCGAGTTGGTGAAACAGAAGGGGAAGTGGGGAGAGGTTGGGAATGGAACGTTTGTGGTGCCGGCCGGAGCGAGTGCGTCAACACCCGCCCCGGTGCAGTCCGATGCCTCAAATGGACATCAGCGAACTAACAATGGAAATGGTAGCACCAACGGCACGAACGGCACTAACGGGAAGAACGGGAATGGGAACGGTAATGGCGCTCCCAAGCACCCGGAATCTTCCGAACCTCCCGTGTGGGCGCAGTCGCTGCTCGAACAAGCCAACGCACTGGTAGACGTCTACGCCGCTGCGTTGAGCAGCGCCAGCATGAAACATGGCAACCAAGTCAAGCCTGAGGATGTGCGGTCTTTGCTGGTGACGGTGTTTATCCAACGGTCAAAGGTGGGGTCATATGGAGCTTGACCTACGGGCGGTTGTCTGGCTCCTATGGAAACCGTACCTGGAACGGACGCCGCAGCGCCAGAAGGAGATAAAGATTAGGAGGGGTCCTCCTCGGGACCCCGCGTATCGTGCCTGGATTCGCACATTGCCATGCACGATCTGCGGCTCTAGATGGCGAGTTGAAGCGGCGCATACGGGCTATGACGGAGGGATGTCAATGAAGCCTTCGGATTACTCCTGCATACCGCTCTGCAAAAATTGCCATACTGCAGGGAAAGGGGCGTACCATCGGATTGGGAGGCCGACGTTCGAGAAGATTTTCGACGTTGATCTCCAAGCCGTGGTAAAAGCGCTGAACGCAAGCTGGGCTGCGGAGCAGCGTGGAGGTGAGCCCGCATGTCGACCATGACGACTGCATTGACGCTCTACGACATCGAAGAGCACCTCATCGCATTGACCGAATCGCTCGAAACGGTAACTCCTGACCAGGAACGGGACTATTTGGAGGACTTTAAGGCGGCGCTCTCGAGCGCCGCCGAGAAGCGGGACCGGGTGGCCCATCATCTGGCGCACCTCGAACAGCAGCAGGAGTGTGCGGCAAAAGAGATATCGCGGCTCCAGAGGTTCAAGAAGGAGCGCGAAGTGGCGCAGACCCGGCTCGAAGGTTACGTTTCTTACTGCATCCAGGCGCAGGGAAAGGATAAGCACGGCAAATACAAAAACCTGGAAGGCAATACTACCGTGATGTTTCTCCGGGGATGCCCGGCGTCGGTCGAGGTGACCGATATGGAAGCCGTACCGCTCGATTATCAGAACGCTACGGTCACATTGCCGGCGTCAGTGTTGACCGACATCCTTAATGCTTTAGCGGAGGATTTTCGCGAGAAGGTTTTGGTCGTCAGCACGGTATCTCGCGTTGCTGACAAGCGGTCGATCAAAGCCGCTATTGGTGCGGGCGTCGACGTACCAGGCGTGGAACTTGTCACCGGCAAAACGACATTGGGGAGGAGGTAGGATGCGAAAAATGGAAGTCGCGCGACAGAGAAGAAAGGCGACGCGCCAAGTGCCGAGCTTTCCCCAGGGTCGGCGTGGGCTATTAGATTAGTCGCCTGGTAATCGACTGTCGTGACTTAGCTTGCGGCCTCGCCGTCTGCACAGGCTTAACGGGATCTATGCGGCTGGATTGGTGGGCTTCCATTCGCTTGGGAAAGTAGTGGAGTTTGAGTTAGAAAAGCGCTTCCCAACCGAAAGTCACGATTACGCTGCATCACGACCACGACGATCACCAACTAGCAGTCGCGGCAGAATCGCTAGTGCTGTACCCAGAAGATCGTCGCGAAGATCCACCCATTCGAATGCATTCTTATACATCAGACTTTGGGCGAGTTCAATTCCTACAGCCAGGCACAGAGCGGAAAACAGAACAAGGGCTGCCACCCACGCCCAATGGCGACGATTTAATATAACTTGCAGCAGAAAGGCTGGGAATCCAAAAGCAACTATGTGTAGGATCTCGTGCATCGTGGTAGCTCCGCTGGTCGCCCCGAATCTTACTGGCTGCAGGGATACTATGACCAGACTGGTAACCCAAACTGCGAGAATCCAGCGGAGAGTTTCTATCGCGGGCCAGTTGCGGAAGAGCTTCATCGACTTACGTTCTCCGTTGGATTGCCGAGACCATTCGCGAAAGAGCTTCAATAGCCTAAGTTCGCATACCGCCGGACCTCGGAGGACTGAATATTTCCGGGCGGAACGGCGGCGTTGTTCGATAAGCCAAGTTCCTTTCGGAAGTATTCTATCGTTAGGGGCAGTCCATGGGTCAGCGGCACCAGAGGTTGCCAGCCCAGCTCGTTGGCAGCACGCTCGATCACGGGTTTCCGCTGTTTGGGATCGTCCGCCGGAAGCGGTCGAAAAACAATCTCGGATTTCGAGCCGACCAATTCTATCACCATCCGGGCAAGCTCCAGTACTGTGAACTCTTCGGGATTGCCGAGGTTTACGGGTTCCTCGTAATCGACACCCATCAGACGAACAATGCCTTCGACCAGATCGTCTACGAACTGAAAGCTCCTGGTTTGTGCACCGTCTCCGTAGATGGTCAGCGGCTCACCTTTCAAGGCTTGACAGATCATGTTGGATACCACCCGCCCGTCATCGGGATCCATGAACGGCCCGTACGTATTGAAGATCCGGATCAACCGCACCGGCAAACCAAAGGAACGGCGATAAGCGTACACCATCGCTTCGCCGTAGCGCTTGGCTTCATCGTAAACGCTGCGGGGACCGATCGAGTTGACATGGCCCCAGTAAGTCTCGGGCTGAGGATGGACTAACGGATCACCATAGATTTCGCTGGTTGACGCGAAGAAGAACGACGCGCCCTGGTGGTGAGCCAGTTTCAGTAAGTTGTGCGTGCCTTCGGAATTGATCCGAAGAGTTTCGATTGGAGTTGCGAGGTATTTCGGGGGACTTGCGGGACTGGCAAAGTGAAGCACCCAGTCGAGTTTGCCGGCAATTTCGAGAGGATACACGGCGTCCGCCTCGATAAAGTCGAATCGGGGATGGGAGAAGCATGGCTCCAGATTGCCGCGACGTCCAGTAGATAGATTGTCGACGCCAGTGACGGCCCACCCGTCGGCGAGCAAGCGCCGCGTCAGATTGCTACCGACGAAACCGGCTGCGCCAACCAGGAGCGCCCTTGGCGTATTTGAGATAGGACGTTTCATCGGCCCACCCCGATATATTGATAGCCGTAGCTGGTCATTTCCTGGGGATCGAGAAAATTTCTGCCATCGAGGAATACGGGGGACTTCATGGAGCTACACAATTCAGCGTAAGGGAGGCGGCGGTATACCGGCCAGTCTGTCGCGAGCAGCACGGCGCTCGAATTTTCGAAGACGTCTTCCGGTTTGTCCTTGTAATGAAGGTGTGGAATCGAGGCCTCCGCGCGGGCACGGTCGAGCGCGATGGGGTCGTGAGCCAGAACCTTGGCGCCGCGGCCGATCAGCCGTTTGGCGATATCGAGAGCCGGCGCGTCCCGCAGATCATCCGTATTGGCCTTGAACGCGACGCCGAGTATTCCAATCGAGCAGCCTTTGAGAATTTTCAACTCACCGAGGATCTTCTCGACCGCCGATTCCCGCTGACGACAGTTCACATGCCGGGCTGCTTCCACGATGTGCATCGTCTCTCCGTACTCGCGCCCGATGGCTGCAAGCGCCGCAGTGTCTTTGCCGAAGCAGCTGCCTCCCCAGCCGATTCCGGCTTGAAGAAAGCGACTGCCAATACGCGAATCGAGGCCGATTCCACGGGAAAGCTGTCCAACGTCGGCTCCGACCTTCTCGGCGAGGCGCGCGATTTCATTGATGAAACTGATTTTCACTGTCAGAAACGCATTGGCCGCGTACTTGATTAATTCGGCTGAGGCTAAATCCGTGGTGACCAGAGGAACGGCGCTGATTCCGTCAGGACGGGGCAGGAAAGGGGGTGGAACGAAGTCCTGGTTGCGGAGCGGCAGATAGAGCTCGGAAAGCGTGGCGATGGCGCGCGGCTCCCGGGAACCGACTACGATTCGATCCGCGTAGAACGTGTCATAGATGGCGGAGCCTTCGCGCAGAAACTCGGGGTTCGACGCGACGGAGAACGTGGCGTCCGGGCGGCTTCCGTTCCGTGAGAACAACGCGTCGCGAACGATCGATTCTACCCAGTTGCCGCTTCCCACGGGCACGGTCGATTTGTTGACGATGAGCGTATACCCAGACCCGAGATGGAGACCGATCTGGTGGGCGGCGCTTTGGACATAAGACATATTCGGACTGCCATCCTCACCAGTGGGAGTGCCGACGGTGATAAAGATGATGTCCGCATCAGGCACGGCTTCTTCGTAAAGCGACGTGCACTTGAGCGGCGTTCCGGGCAAGTGGAGAAGCTCCTCCAGGCCAGGCTCATAGATGGGAGACTGTCCCTTGCTGAGAAGGTCAAGTTTCCGCTGATCCGTATCGAGAATGGTGATGTTGTGGCCGAAGAACCGGCAAACCGCGCCTGTTACCGTTCCGACGTAACCGCCTCCGACAATCGTGATATTCATTTTTTTGTTAATTCTCCGTGGGCTTTTGAGACATTCGTAAGGAATCTATAAACTAGGACCGATGGTAATTTCTGCTTTTTCGCGCTTCATTTTGTTCTTCAGGGGACGTTCCCGGAGGGCTGCGAGGTTCCGGAGGGCCCGCTGATAGGTACGCTGAAGACGCGCTTCGTAGCGATTCAGGACGTTAAATTTCGATGTATCGGCGAGACCGGCGAAGGCTTGTTCCAAGCGGTCCAACTCGTCGTTTTCATCCTGAATGCGGACTCCTTTATTCAGCATCCTGGTCTCTATGGCGGTGATACGACGAAGTCGCCAGTAAGCACAGGCAATATCTTCGATCATACCTTCTTCTACGGCATTTTTCGGCCTGAAATAATGAAGGTGCTGACTCAGTACTAGATCGAAAAGCTCCTTCGATTCGTTTTCGATCACTATGCATCGGGAGAGCAACCCGTGGCGCATGTTGGCTAAGGCTGCGAGACGCTTCCCTTCCTCGGTTTTGGGGCCTCTGGAGAGCGCCCCGTTGGTTCTTGAACTGACGATTCGCCGGATTGACGGCATTTTGGTCCTCCTGATCACACGGTATCAGGCGGAAATCCCACGCAGCGGGTCTGAGGTTTAAGAATCAGATGGTTATGAGGAGAACAGGGCGTGAACCCAGGGCTTGCAAGGAGCCGTTTTGCGAATTTGATTTGTTATTTTGGGGGTGTGGTTCACCGATTTGAACACAAACCGATTCAGTGCTGTTGTTGAAGCGCGAAAGAAGCCGCGCGTGCCGCAGAAGGTTTCCGAGTGGGTGAGCAAGAACCTGGATTTCGTGCCGGATGAGTTACAGCGGCGAGTTCTCGATACCGGGGCGCGGCATGGAATTTTGAACTGCACCCGGCAATGGGGCAAATCGACGGTTACGGCGGCAAAGGCGGTACACGAGGCGTGGGCGGAGAAGGGCAGCCTAACCATCGTCGTGAATCCGACGGCCCGGCAGAGCGGGGAGTTCGTGAGAAAGGCCGCGGAGTTCGCGCGGCGACTTGGTATCCGGCCGAAGGGCGACGGAGACAACGAGATTTCGCTGCAATTTCCGAATGGTTCGCGGATTGTGGGGTTGCCTGGAACGGAGGCGACGGTTCGGGGCTTCTCGGCGGTTTCGCTGCTGCTGGTGGACGAGGCTGCGAGGGTGAGCGATGACCTATACAAAGCCGTGCGGCCCATGCTGGCGGTGAGCGCCGGGAGATTGTGGCTGATGAGCACGCCATTCGGCAAGCGGGGCTTCTTCTGGGAGACGTGGGAGCAAGGCGGCGCGGAATGGGAGCGGGTGCGGGCGACGGCGGGGGAGTGCGGCAGAATTTCGGCCGATTTTCTGCGCGAGGAAGAGAGGGCGATTGGAGAGCGGTGGTTCCGGCAGGAGTACTGCTGCGAATTCAGCGATGTGACGAGCGGGGTTTTCGATAGAGATGTGATCGAGCAAGCGATGAGCGACGATTTCGGGGAACTGGAGATTTGAGGCCTATCAATAGGGAGCGGATAAAGGCTTTTCCGTTTTTGTCGGAAGCCGGCGTTCGGGTTTCCAGATGGCCTTGAGGAGCCGGGAACCAAGGGAACGAGAGTCAGGAGACGGAAGCCGAGAATGTACAACGGCGGTCAGTTGGGGTCGATGGGAGCCAGCCGGTATTTTGTGGGTCTCGATCTGGGACAGGCGAAGGATCCGTCGGCGATTGCGGTAGTGGAGCGGGCGGAACTGCTGGGCGAATGGGACGCGGTGGCATGGGCGCACCGGCGAGAGATCGAGCTTCGGCTGCGGCGGTTGGACCGGCTGCCGCTGGGGATGAAATATCCGGAGATTGAAGGATGGGTGCAACATGTAGTGGAAAGCGTTGCCAAGCGAGGAGATTGCGAACTGCTGGTGGACGCGACTGGAGTGGGGCGGCCGGTGGTGGACCATTTGCGGGAGGCAGGATTGGGCCGGAAGATGCGGGCCGTGATGGTTACGGGAGGGCAGTCGGAGAGGTCGGATGGGGGATTCGACTATGTGCCGAAGCGCGACTTGATCGCCGGGTTGCAGGTGTTGTTCGAGTATGGCGACCTGCGGATTGCGAAGACGCTGAGGTATGTGGAGGCGCTGAAGAAGGAGATGGCGGACATGCGGGTGAAGGTGACTCCGTCCGGGAATGAGCAGTTTGGGGCATGGCGGGAGGGGGAGCACGATGATCTGGTGTTTGCGGTCGCGCTGGCGTGCTGGGGAGTGAAGAGGAGGTTTCCGCGGAAGCCTGAGGGGCGGGATGCGTATTGGATAGGGAGACGAATCGTCGGGATGGATGAAAGGAGATAGAGGCGGATCAGACTCGAGTACGACGCGGGAAAAGTAAGGGCAGCAGGAGGAGAGAGGCTCCCATGGACATCAGGAGTGCAGCTTTAGGTTCCGGCGTTGCCGCTACTTCGGTAACGGACATCTGATAAGGGCCGTTAGGGGTGTTTGCAAAAATTCCGTTCGAATTATCGAAAAATTCATTCGCGACGCCCGGGCCGCTGGTGTCGGATGAATACGACCACATCGCACTCGATGCGCCGCTAGCGGAGTTATCGGCAAGGCCAATCCAGTAGCGTGTGTCAGGAGCGAGGGTCGGGTCGCCGGTCGATATGTCGATCAGTTCCGGGTTGCCGCTCAGGGAACTGTCGCCCAGGGTGCCAAAATCGTAAATCTCTGGTCCGGGGGTCGTCGATGAGTCAGAATATAGGCCCACATCGATTGAGCCTGCGTCAGAGGGGTTACCCGACAAGATAAGCTGTAGGTCGACAATCACCTCATTGCCGGCACCGGTGGTAAATGAATCATAAAGTGGGCCATAGCCTCCGGATGAGGGTGACGTAACTGGATCGGACCCGCCGCTGGCAGTTGCGGTGTTATCGAAGATTGTCGCTCCGTGGGCTAAGCTGGAAAGCACAGCAGTTAAGCTCAGTACCGTGTACCCGGTGCATAAGCTTCGCAGAATCTTCATGCTTAGTGGTAGTATAGCATCGCCCCGCAAATTTTCTCTCTTGATCGCGGTAAAAACGCCAGGAAAGTGAGTAAGTTGGAGCCGCTTGACGGTGGAGGCATTCATTAGATTGAAGTCTCAGCTTAGGAAGGTGCGGTGGGGACTACGTAGGTGTATTCCCGTATGCCCAGCTACCCTTCGCGATATACCGCGAAGGAATTACGCGTCAATTTATTCCTGTGCTATCATCGTGATGTTCCAGTTAGTCCGCCTTGAGAAACCGATAAACAACACTGTAACTTCGAATCGGTATCACGGAAAGCTCTTAGCTCCAGCCAACCTGGGTCCTGTTTTCCTATAATCCCCTTTTAACTCACAAGATGCAGGGTTGAGACTCTTCGCGACCGAAAAGTCACCACCGAGCTCCAAATTTTTTACATAAAGCCTCATATTCCATATCCTACATGCCGATTACATAAGTAGGCAAACGCGTAGAGATCACGCAGAAGCTGACTCCCTGTCCGGGATAGGATTAACTATTTAAAGTCTAGACAGACATTTCCAATCAAGAACAAGCTAGGAATAGAAATAAGAAGCACTTATGCCAGGTACAGTTATTCGCACCAACTCGCACGAGGGACTAAACCCGCGCGCGAGGTACTTCCGGTTCCTCGTTACGGCAAGTATTCTCTTAACTGCCGCAGGAAAAGGGCAAGCTGCCAGCGTTGCGGTTGCTCCGACCTTAGTTTCGCTGAGCGCATCGCAGAGCCAGCAGTTTACCGCGACCCTCTCCGGAATAGCACATTCGGGTGTCAGCTGGACGCTAAGTCCGGCCGTTGGGACCGTATCGAGTAGCGGGCTCTATAAGGCGCCGTCATCCGTCGCTAGTGCTCAGAATGTAAAGCTTACCGCTACCAGCACGAATAATACTGCCGCGTCGGCCAGCATCACGATCAACCTCATACCCGTGGCCGTCTCGATGACGCCGGCGGCGGTATCGTTACTACCGTCCCAAAGTCAGACGTTTACGGCTGCTGTAACAGGGTCGACTACCCTTGGGGTGACTTGGTCATTGAGCCCGACTGTGGGTAGCCTAGTCAGCAGCGCGACGAGTG
This sequence comes from Terriglobia bacterium, assembly GCA_963777595.1. Taxonomy (GTDB): domain Bacteria; phylum Acidobacteriota; class Terriglobia; order Bryobacterales; family Bryobacteraceae; genus CAVVFX01. Next base: position 2,163 of record CAVZRE010000009.1, on the reverse strand, counting down.
CCGTTTATGTCGCGCCCAGCACCGCGCCGACGACACAGAGTGTTACCATGACTGCCACAAGCATGGCGAATCCGTCCAAAACTGCGACCGCGGTAATCACGCTTCTCCAGGCTGTCACGATATCTCTTAGTCCCGCAGGCGTTAGTTTGGGCTCCTCCGGTACCCAGCAGTTCTCACCGCGGCGGTTTTGGGAACCGGCAATACCGCAGTAACCTGGGCAATTAGCCCTTCCGTCGGTACTATCACCGCGGCGGGTTTGTATACGGCCCCTTCCAGCATCTCAGCGGCGCAGACCGTCACTGTGACAGCCCAGAGCGTAGCGAATCCGAGTCAGTCGGCCAGTTCCGCGGTCAGCACTCAAGTAAGCACAAAGGCGACGGCAGCACAGCCTGCTGACTCATTTGTGAATTCGGTTGGTCTAAACGTTCACTTCAGTTATTACGGGAGTATTTATACCGCCCAAACTCCGCAGATGATCTCCTACATCGGACAACTGAATATCCGGCATCTTCGCGATCAGATGGCATGGCAGGGGACGAGTTCATCCAGCGCATTTTACGCGGTTCACGATCAACTCGGGAACATGGGAGTTAAAATTGACTATATCCTTACGGCGCTCAATTATCCGATGTCACAGGTGGCCGCGTACCCGGGTTTGGTGAACGACATGGAGGCCGTCGAAGCGATGAACGAGTACGATGCATCCGGAGACCCCTCGTGGGTGGCGGAAATCACCGCCCAGCAGACGGCTCTGTACGGGCAGATCCACGGTCCGCGGCGACGCAGAACATGACTGTGCTGGCACCGTCACTGGCGCAGCCGCAAAATGCTCCTCAACTGGGGAACCTCTCGGCAATCTCTGATACTGGTAACTCGCACGCATACTTCGGAGGCTGGAACCCGGGAACCCCGGGACCAACGGTGAAAACAATCCGGCCTACTTCATGAAATTGGCAGAGGTAAATGCACCGGCAAGACCGGTGTGGGTCAGCGAGACAGGCTATTGGTCCGCACTTCAGATGTACTGGGGCGGAGCGGGTGTCGGCAATGCCTTAATGGCAACCTATTCGCCCAGAGCGCTCTTCGAGTTCTGGCTTGCCGGAGCGGGCCGGACGTACATTTATGAACTCGCCGATTTCGACAGCGCCGACTACTTCGGCCTGATTGATTTGAACGGGAACCCGAAGCCAGCGTTTTACGCTGTGTCGAACATTTTGACACTACTAAGAGACCCTGGGCCACCTTTCACGGCTGGTTCTTTGTCATATAGCCTTTCCGGATCGACATCGCAGGTGCAGCAGGTGCTATTCGAAAAACGCGATGGCTCTTACTACCTCGCTCTTTGGGTGGAAACTCCGAGCCTGAACGCGAACACTCTCTCATCAATCACGGTTCCGCAACAGGCAATCCAGGTTAACTTCGGACAGCTACCGAAAGCGCTTACCGGCTACGCGTGGGATGCGACGGGTACGATGACGACAGCTACGCTGCCAGTTTCGCAGACGGTAGCCCTATCGATCGGTCCGAATATCACTGTGCTCAAGATACAGTAGAAATCGCTTTGATCGCGGATCTGTCCGTCCGGTGAGACGATGGCGATAGGACTCAGATCCGCTAGAACCTAAGATTTTGACGGAGGTGTCCTCGGACATTTCCGATCTGGTACGCTCAAGTAACACTCGATTGCTCGGTAAGGCAGCCCTTTCCAGCGCCGATGATAACTTGCCCATAACTGAATCGATGGCGACTGCAGATACCTCTCCTAACCACTTCCTCTCGGGCAGCAGCGGGAGGTCGCTAGGGCTTTTATTTGCCGCGGTGGTGGCACTTTGTCTCGCGACGAGAACAGGCTCCCTTTTGCGATACGGGTATCCGGCTTGTGCCGCGGTGGTGGGTGCCTGCATGATTCGAACTTCGCCAGGCGTTTATCTAGGGTTCGCGATGTGGCTCTGGTTTTTGTCGCCCTTAGTACGCCGTCTGGTTGACTATTCAGCGGGTTGGAAGGATCCGAGTCTGATTCTCTTGGCACCGTATTTAGTGGCCGGATTATCGGTGTTTCCTCTCGTGCGGAGGCTTGCCTCTCAATCTAGAGGAGCCGGAAAACTCAGTGATCGCTTCCACCCAATGTTCACACTCACTTTGTCTGGCGTGGTCTACGGATTG
>CAVZRE010000008.1:0-72543 GCA_963777595.1 Terriglobia bacterium | reverse complement strand
CTAATGCGCCGACGCTTCGTAGCGGCGCACTTAGTTATCTGTCGCTTTTTACTTCGCTTGGGACGCTGCTGTGCTGCGCGTTGCCATCGCTGCTGGTTCTGTTCGGACTAGGGGCTACGGTGGCTTCAGTCCTTTCGGAAGCCCCGTGGTTGGTCACGATGTCGCATCACAAGCATTGGGTGTTCATCGTGGCGGGCGTGCTTATCTCCAGCAACTTCTTGTACATCTATGCGATTGCGCCGAAGCTCCAACTAAGTAACGGTTCATGTGACCCGAATGACCCCGCCGCCTGCCAGACGGCAAGCCGTTTCAGCCGGGTTGTGCTTTGGTGCTCGGCGGTGTTGTACATGGTGGGCTGCTTTACGGCGTATATTTTAGGGCCTATTCTCGTTCGGTTCGATCAGTAGCGACGGGGCGCAAAGGACCCTTTGTGGAAACGCCTGCCGGTGAGGAAATTAAGGGTAAAGTGAAAGACCGCAAGATCCGTCTTCTGGTAGCCACCGATGCCGCCTGCCCCGTTACCGCCCGATCGACGATCATGCGCGCCACTGCGGAGGGCTTCCTCGTCGGGAAACTCCTTCCAGTGATGTCCGAAGAGCCGCACAAACTGATCGCGCTCGTGCGAATGACGGCCAGAAGGACTCTGGCGCCACATCTCGAGCGCACGGCGAAGGAGTATCAACCGGCGATCGGCACTTTCCGGGCTGTGTCGATCCAACCGATGAAGCACACCTCCAACCGAGAGGAATGGGAAATAGGCGGCGTCTCCATACTGCAGCAGGTAATTGAAAGCGGCGTCAATGTGACCGTGGGCGATCATCGTCTGGACAATGTGACCAGACGCAAATCGCTGGTGCCCAGCTCGATGGGTCTCGGGAATCTCGCCCAAGAGCTCAGGGGATATCGCCGCCGCAACCAACCGCGCTTCTTCGAGGTCACCGTATGATATAAACCACATACAGACATCCGAATCGCGCGGATGATCCGGTTGCCCATTTTCTGTGGTCGGAAAGTGCCGGATTCAAAGGTCGTCCTAACCACCTGAATTTAAGCATAAACCGCCCAATCACGAAAGTGTGTTTTGGACCCCCCTTTGAGTGTTTTGGTCTGTGTGTTTTGTTTACCCCTGATGGGTTTTGGCGTGGACGTCGCCATCTATGAAGCAAGTCTGAACCAGTGCCTCCGTACGTTGCACATTGTGCCGAAGATCCGTTAGGTGTTCGTCTCTCCCCTCTGAGCGACCGCGCGCCGAGCGCTTCGAAGTCTATGCTGCCAAAGCTCTAATGCATCCTTATACTTCGCATCCAGGCGTAAGCAGGTTTCACAGCGAGATTGTTGGCGGTCGGCACACTTCAACTATATAGAAGGCTTGGCAAATCTGGCAAACACGTCTAGCTCTCGTCTTTTAGCTTGGTGTGGCGCCACGACAAACGCTCAGAGCGATACGCGCCCGCCAGTTGTAAGTAGAGCCCCGCGAACGTGTCGCACGGGTTTGGCTTGCGGATTCTGGGAAGTGCCCGGCTAACTTGATCGGTTAGGGAAGTTTGAATAAATCCCCGGTGAGCAACCTGATCACCGAGTGCCATGCCGTGGTAGGCCATATGCAATCCAGCGACGTCCGACACATTCCGACACCCACCGGGGGTTCCCGAAAACTTACTCGTAGGCTTTCGGAACCCCCCGGAGCGTGTCGTGTTTGGATCTCTTTGCCCAGACTCTTGGTCATCCCGAGCTGAATTCTCCAGACTGGAGCCCGCTCTTCAGACACGCTTCTGAGACCTTAAATACAGGGGTTCAAATCATTCTGAGGGTCCCTCCCTCACGAGAAAAATGCGACATTCTGCGCTAAAAACCCCAATCGTGATAGCATCGATTCCACCACGATGCTTACCGGCAAGACCTTTCGACTGAAGAGCGCCACGCTTGCGATTGAAACCCTCGATGCCAGCCGCCATGCGGTCACCCTGCCTGTAGGCGCAATTATTCATGTGACCGGCGGCCCGACGAAAACGGATACGCGAATGGTTGATGTTCGGTGGCTGGAAAAACCGCTGGTCATATTCACCGTCGACCTACTGGAGCGTGGTGAAGAGGTCAAGGAAAACTAGCCTGGGACGCCGGCACTGGCGCGCTATCCTCGATGCGATTAAGCAATGCTTTGCAGAGCGCGCCGACTTTGACCGTTACTTGCGAAGATGACGGGGCGTCTTTCCAATTTCCCGTGTGGTATAAAGTTTTGCGATGGCAAGCTGGCGCATTTCATCAGGAGGGATATGGCCAAATGTGCGTAATTGCGGTGCTGAAACGTTCCTCTACATCGGGTATGGGTATACTGCGAATTTTGAAAGGGAAGGGTCGCGCGCCTGAAACGAATCTTCGATATCATCACGCATCAAGTGACAGAAATGTGCAGCTCAGACGATGAAGAGGGGCGACGACTGCTTGCAAACTTTGAGGCCTGCTTTCCTCGGAAACTAGACAAGCCGCCATCATGTGAGCTAACGAGACAATGACATGAACACGAACACGGCAAGACGCTGACGCGTTATTTAGGGGCTGACGGCTTACTCTACGAATTTGTCATGGATGATGGATGGTACGTCGTGGGCAGGTTGGAGTGATCTTTTCAGCAATCGTGGATGCTTTGCCGTTTTTTCCGACTTCGCTAGGTTAAGGCCATGAAATACTGTTCCGGTCATCTTCCTCACTTCAACTTCCTTGACTTTGGCCTTGGCTCTTCTGAAACCGCTTCTCAATTTCAGCCCACTGCGGAAGCCCCATCAGTTTTTCGTATTCGTCGAGCCGAACCATTTCCTTGCCCCCGCCCGGTTTCCGTTTTTTACGCGGATTAGCGCACCCGATGTTTGTAATTTAATTGTGTTCAACAATCCGGGAGGATCGGCGGCTAAGGAGCATTTTCTCATTGAAGAATGAGCCTGGAGGAGCGGTCCGCCGCCGGGTCTCCTTTCTTTTTGTGTTACAAACTTTCGACCGGCTCCCAGGCCGACCAACGGGAGGCCGCGCTGAGCCGCAAAGCGGCTTTGCATTAGCCCCCTTTCCCTTGTCATAGTCAGGTCTTCGGAACGGCCCGCAGCGGTCAAGGGCGCGCGGTTTGTGCGCGGCGGAGGAGAATCTTTTCTGGTTTTGAAAAGATTCTCTGTAGCGCACCCTTGAGGGCGAGGACCGTTCTGGAACATCGTACAGAAGGGAAAGGGGGCGGGGGTCTCAGGGGATCTCCCCTGGCGGGGTCCGGGGCAGCGCCCCGCATACCTTGCTACCGCGCGCGTTTTTTGCGCGCGGCATAAGATAATCACTGCGCCGCTGCGTTCGACCTGTCCCTTGCCGGTCAGGCGGTCCTCCTCTGCTGAATACCGTTGAATAGCTTTTGCTTGGCCTTCTGCATTTCCTGCGCAGCCACCGTATCGCTCATGGCGCGCGCCTGCGCTTCGAGCTTCTCGACCGTGATCCCCTCCTTAAGGTGCCTGGCTAGGTCCGGCAGTTGCCGCAAGCTCTCCCATGGCGTCGCGTACCATCGATATATCCTCTTTTCCTTTCCTTTAGCGTTAATCACACGCTCCGGTACGCCGCACGGCCGGTGATAGTTTAGGTATTCGTTGAAGTGCTTTTCATAGAAGGTTTCTATCGCAGCCGCATGCGGCGCGGCGATGTGTGTGTAGCCCATGTGCTTCCTCACTACCGCTCCGTTCTTGGCCTCCGCCAACCCGTTGTCGTTGGAGTGCCGCGGCCGCGATTTGGTCTGCTCGATCAGCAGCTTGTTTAGCAGTTCGGCTACCCGATGGTTAATGAATTCGCTGCCGTTGTCCGAATGAAACCCTAATATCCGAAATGGAAACTGTTCCAGCATCGCGATCAACACCGGAAGCAGATAGGCTTCGCTGATCTGCGCGGCGGCGCCCACCACCTCCCATTGCGTGACCTCATCTACCGCGTTAATGTGATACACCCCCTTGTTCCCCTCCCGGTCTCCCTGATGCACTGTGTCCACTCTCAGATATCCCGGTCGGCCGTTTGGCTCCGGCCGTCGCCGCTCGCCGATCGAAACAGTCGTGGGCCGTGTCGGCTGATAAGTAATCAGCCGTTGCCGGTATTGGGCACTGGCCCGCAACCGATACAAGTGCGCCACCGATATCTCCGCCAAACGGCTGAATTTCGACTCCCCGAAATCGTGGCACGCCCGATACAGAAGCTTCTGCGTGGCCGGCCCGCTCAAACAGTTGTGAGCCTCATCCACCGCTGCCAGTAACTCCACATCCTCTCGCGTGTACCGCCGCGTAAAGCTGCGTCGTCGATAGCTCTTCGCCCTTACTTGCTCGCCACTCAGATAAAGCGTAATCAGCCGTGTCACCTGCGCTCGGCTCAATCCAGTCATCTTCTCCACATAGCGCCTCACCAGTCCCCGGCCGCTCCGCTTCAATTCCTGGTACCGCTGCCCGCGCAAGGCTCGGTTTATCCACTCGTATACCTCTTCGCGATTCCCTCCCTTGAATCCGACTTCCTCGCTAGCCTCCAAAAACGCCTGGATCTCCTCCAGGCTCAAGCTTCCTTACTTCCATGCTGACGATCAATTCCCAGCATGGCGGACCGCTCCTCCAGGCTCATCTTGTATGAGAAACGAACTCTCGCTCCAAGGCTCATCTTGTATGAGACAAGACTTAAGGTTGCGCCGTCCTAAAAAAAATTAAATAAGCGTGGATCGATGTCAGGAACAAGAATCTCTCCTCGCCGAGTACACGGCTCGGGTGCGGAGCTATGCCGCCAATCTTGGGCAGGTAGAGCACATCCGAGAAGTTGCGGACGTTAGAACGTATATCGAGTTTCGCGCGCGCGTCGAATCGGACCGCTTTGCGTGCGAAAGAGCGGGGCTTGCCCTCCAAAACCACACGCAACGACATGGTTGTTCACTTGTATCGCTTGTAAGTAGCAATCGTGCTTGGAGAAATGACCGTCCAGGGCGTCTACGTCTTGAACGCAAATCCGCCTGATTACATTATCCGATTGCGTACTTTTGGCGATTGGGCAAAATAGCTGTATTGACCAGTTGCCGCGAGTGCCGCCGCGTTTATTAGGGCCATGCGGTGTATATACATAGTGAATACGCTAACGCCTTCATTAGCGCGCTCGGAAACTTGGGTCACACCGACCGGTAGGCGGCGGGCAGGCAGAAGCCCTGACCGGACTCTCCTTTCCACGTTCCAGTACCCCTCTGTCAATGCCGGTCTAAAATTCCCCAAAAGCGCCGATTGAAATTTCCCCAGTCCGCCGGTTGAAAATTCCCCAGGTGCAGATAGATTGGGCTCGTAAGGAGTCCAATGCTCAGCCTGGAGGGATTTATGAACGTAAGAGATTTGAAGCAACAGGGGTGGAGCGTATCGGCGATCGCCGAGCAACTCGACCTGGACAGGAAGACAGTCCGGAAGTATCTGTTGGAGCAGCCGCAGCCGTATAAGCGGGAGCATCCAGCACCATGCAAAATTGACCCCTACCGGCCTTTCCTGCGGGAACGCTGGGAGCAAGGGGTCCATAACGCCAGCAAGTTGCTGGAAGAGGTCCGCGGTCGCGGTTACGTCGGCGGTTACTCACAGTTGAAGTTGGCTGTTGCACCTTGGCGGGAGGAACATCGCGAGCGCGCCTTTGTGCGCTTCGAAACGCAACCTGGCGAGCAGAGCCAGATGGACTGGGGCCACTTCGGGAACTGGAATGGCCGACGGCTCTACGGCTTCGCATTAACGCTGAGCTATTCGCGAATGCGTTATGTCGAGTTCACCCAGCGGCAGGATATACATCATCTGCTGCACTGCATGGTGCATGCCTTCTGTTACTTCGACGGCGTGACCGATCGGGTCCTGACCGATCGCATGAAAACCGTGCTGATCGATGAGACCGGTGGCGAGTTGCACTTCAACACCAAGTTTCTCGAGTTCGCCGCCTACTACGGCTTTGTTCCGCAGGTCTGCCGGCCGTACCGCCCGGAAACCAAGGGAAAAATCGAATCGACCATTCGTTTTGTCAAACAGAATTTCTGGCCAGGCATCAGCTTCGATTCGCTGGCGGATTTGAACCAGCAAGCGCGTGCGTGGATGGAAAAGGTGAATCACCATGTTCACTCCACCACGCGGGAAGTTCCTTATGATCGGTTAGCCAAAGAGCGGCTTCTGCGAATCGACGAGCAGCCGCCTTACGACACCAGCTATATGGAAGATCGGTGTGTAGCCAAGGATTGCATGCTGAGCTACCGTGGCAGTCGTTACTCGGTTCCCTTTATCCATGCCCGCAAGACGTTGCTGGTCCGGGAGCCTGTAATGGGCGGCAAAATCGAGATCTACAGCGGCGACCAAGTCGTCGCTGAGCATCAGTTGGCGGAAGGCCGCGGCGTGATGGTCATCGATCCGGTGCACTATCAGGGTCTGATGGAACGACGCCCCGATCGCACTCCAGGCAAACCTCCGGCAGCGGCCCCGCTCATCGAAATGGCTCCGGGACCGGGCGTGGGGCGGGGCTGGATGGCGCCCGAAGTGGAACAGCGATCGCTCGCCGTATACCAGGAGGTGGCCGATGTCGCTGCAATCTGAACGGCTGCAGGCACTGATGCAGAAGTTGGGCCTCGACGATCTGGCGCAGGGCTATGAGTCGCTGGCTGAGCAAGCCGCGAAAAAAGAACTCCCTTACTGCGATTTTCTGGAACAAGCTCTGGAATGCGAGTATCACGCACGCCAGGAGCGCAACATGAAAGTGCGCACGCAACTGGCGGGGTTTCGTGAGGTGAAACGTTTGGAACAGTTCGATTTCAAGTTCCCGGCCTCCATCGATGAGAAAAAGGTTCGCGAGCTGGCCAATCTACGTTTCCTCGAACGCCATGAAAACGTGCTCCTGTTAGGTCCACCGGGCGTGGGCAAGACTCACTTGGCCGTCTCGCTGGGCATGGAGGCCATCCGTCAGGGATTTGGCGTTTACTTCGTGAGTTTGCCGAATTTGCTGGAGCGGCTGGGACAAGCGCCGGCGGAGAATCGTCTGCGCCGGAAGATGAGCCATCTCCGCAAGTGCCGGCTTTTGATCCTGGATGAAATCGGGTATCAAACCCTGGATCGGCAAGCCACCACTGGTTTGTTCCAGTTGATCAGCGAACGTTACGAACGAGCGAGCGTGATTCTGACGTCCAACAAGAGCTACGGCGAATGGGGCACGATCTTTCAGGACAACGTGATTGCCAGCGCCATTCTGGATCGTCTGTTACATCACTCGCACACCATCAACATCAAGGGCGAGAGCTACCGATTAAAGGACAAACGCAAGGCCGGGGTATGGACCGCAGCCACGGCAGAATCGGCCGGCGCCGGAGGTGCAGCATGACTGCGGCGCGAGGAGCGACGGAACGATGGGTGAATTTCGGCGCGGTGAAACAAGCAGTGAGCATGGAGGCGATCCTGCGTTACTATCAGGTGCCCAGCTTGCGCCGGCAGCATGGTCAACTGCAGGGTCGATGCCCTATCCACCGAGGACAGCGCGATGATTCGTTCCGTGCCAGCTTGAGCAAGAACGCCTTCCAGTGCTTTGCTTGCCAAGCCCACGGCAATGTGATGGACTTTGTCGCCGCCATGGAGAAATGCTCAGTTCGTGAGGCGGCGCTAAAAATACAACAGTGGTTTGCCATCGATGGGCACTGCAGGTTATCGGGAGCATTGCCTTGGTCGGCGGCGGTCGAAAGGCAACTGGTTCGAAAAAAAGAAGGGTTTAACTCCCCCTTACGCTTCGCTTTGACTGGCGTCGATCACACTCATCCGTATCTGACGCAGCGAGGAGTCGATCGAACCACCGCGGTTGAGTTCGGCATTGGATTCTACAGCAGACCTGGTCTGATGAGCGGACGGATCGTGATTCCGATTCACAATGGGGAGGGCGAGATAGTCGCGTATGCCGGCCGCGTGTTGGACGAACGAATTCCGAAGTACAAACTGCCCGGCGGATTCCACAAGTCGCTGGAACTCTATAATCTCCACCGTGCCATGGCTACGGGCAGCCACTCGGTAATCGTCGTCGAAGGCTACTTCGATTGTGTGCGGGTCCATCAAGCAGGCCTGCCTTGGGTTGTTGCGTTGATGGGATCGTCGCTTTCGCCGGAACAGGAGAGAATCATCGAGCGGTTTGAGCGAGTCATCCTCATGCTGGACGGCGATGGCGCCGGACGAGTCGCAACCCGAACCATCCGCTGCAAGCTCGCTCACAAATGCGAGGTGCTGACGCTAATGGTCAGCAATGGGACACAACCCGATCACCTATCCACTGCAGAGATTCGACGCCTGATAGAAGTGGCATAACAACCGTCAACCACGGAAAGGAGGAACGGCAACCCAAACAGAACCGAAAACTAAATGCGTCCGCGCCAAAACATCTTGCATGACGGCTCGGGCGCGGTTACAATCACCTTGCACCTGGGGAATTTTCAACCGGCGGAAACTGGGGAATTTTCAACCGGCACTGACACCTCGCGAAGCGAGCAACTCGCGCTCTGGGCGATTACAAGGTCGTCGAGGCGGTCGCAAAGGATCGTGCAATTATTGGCGCGGCCATCCCAGGAGGAGAGGTGGAAGCGCAAGCCGCGTGGGACAAACTACGAGAGGGCGATGCGCCCACTCCCACAGAGTTGGCGGCTCTGGAAATGGTTATCCGGCTGCTGCGGCCTGCTCCTTTTTCACATGAGGGACAACTGGACGACTTGCCCGATATGCAGGGCCACAACCTTTACCCGCCCGATCTCCGGGAGCAGTGGGGCCACTTTCGCACCCTGGTAAATCCCTTGCTCTATTCGATCGGCCGCATCAATCAAGCAACTGGAGCTCACGTCGGAACCGGTTTTCTGGTCGGTGACGGGGTGCTCGCTACGAATCGGCATGTACTCGATGATCTGACTTTCGGCACGGGCGTACTCGCCGCCGGACAAGCCCGAGTCGTGTTTCAACGCGAGGATAGGGCTGCAGATAAGCCGGAGCACATCGTGGACATCACTGGCGTCCTTAGCATTCATAATCATCTGGACATGGTTTTGCTCGCGGTTGCAAAACTCGGACGCCCTGTAGTCGATATCGATCCCGCACCTGTAACCGAAGGCCCGCGTATTGCGGCGATTGGCTATCCGGCAAAAGATGAGGTTCGAAATCCCATCTTCACCGATGCGATTTTTGGGGGCAAGTTCGGCGTGAAACGGGCTGCGCTGGGCGAAGTGCTCGATGGCGTCAAATCGCCGGAACTCTTTCACGACTGCTCGACATTGGGGGGAAACTCGGGCTCTCCGTTGTTCTCGCTTGCCAGCGGCAAGGTGGTGGGCATCCATCGTGGGGGCTTCTTCATGTATCGCAATGAGGGCATTGACGGCGCCTCGCTCAGCGGCTTTGTCAAATCGTAAGGAAAGGGTCGTCGAGAATCGAACGAGCGCTGATTATTGCCATCGAGAAGTACGATCAGGTCACCGATGGCCCGGTGGCGAAGGAACTGGACGGGACTCTAGTTCTTTGACCGCCTGAAGAGATTCTAATAAAACAATTCCATTCTGAAATGTTTTGGCGCATACTCAGGATATGAGCCGGCCTGCTCTGCGTATCGAAGTCACGAAGAAAGATCAGAGAGAACTGAAGAAGATGCTGAGTGGTGGCGTTCAGCCGGTGCGTGCGGTACTCCGTGCTGTGGCGTTGCTGCAGATGTCGAAGGGCGTCAGCGCGCCGCGGATTGCCGGGTTTATACCTTTGACGCCCCAGGCGATCCGGAAAGTCGGCCATCGTTATCTTGAGGGCGGCGTCGAGCGCGCTGTCTATGAGAAGGAACGCCCAGGGGCCGCCTCGCTGCTGGAAGACAGCCAGAAGCAGCGGATCATCGCCATGGTCTGCGCGGGCCCGCCGGAAGGCCATGCCCGCTGGACCGTGCGACTGGTGGCCGAACAGGCTGTCAAGCGAAAGCTGGTTCCACGTGTAGGCCGCGAAACCATCCGGGTTCTGCTTCTCAGCCACGACCTCAAGCCGTGGCGGGAAAAAAATGTGGTGTATTCCGGAACTCAATGACGAATATATCGAAAAGATGGAGGACGTACTCGGGACGTATGAACAGCCTTACAATCCCGCCGAGCCTGTCGTCTGCCTGGACGAGAAACCCGTTAGCCTTCACGCCGAAGTCCGGCCGCCTTCCCCGGCGGAGCCCGGCCGGGAAGCCAGACGCGACAGCGAATACAAACGACGCGGGACGGCCAATGTCTTCTGCGCCGTCGAGCCGAAAGCCGGGCGCCACTTCACCTATGCCACGCCGGACCGTTCGGCCGTTCAGTTCGCCGGCGTGGCATTCGACCTGGCCATGCGGTATCCGGACGCGACTACAATCCATCTCGTGATGGATAATCTCAACATTCACAGGCGGAAGTCGCTGACCGATCTGCTCGGCGAAGAGACCGGCGGCGAGGTCTGGAACCGCTTTACGGTTCACTACACGCCGCTTCACGGAAGCTGGCTCAATCAGGCCGAAATCGAAATCAGCCTGCTGTCACGTCAATTCCTCGGCGCCCGCCGAATCCCGGACCTGAACACTCTCGACAGAGAAGTTCGCGCCTGGAACCGGCACGTAAACCGGCACCGCACCCGGATCAACTGGAAGTTCGACCGCCGAGCAGCACGACGACAGTTCGGTTATAAAAGGAATTTTATCAAGCGGTCAAAGTACTAGCTGCTGCCCAGAGATTTCGCGAGTGGCTGGAAGCCAAATGGAAAAGCGAAAATATTCCAGGACAACTTCTATTCTGTTCCAATCCACTGGTCGCGGGCGAACGTGGCGCCAGCAAGGACGACATCATTAGAGCTGTGCGAGTCCTGCTGAGAGAAGGCCGGGATCAAACAGAGGCGTTCTATTTTTACTTCAGTGGACATGGATTCCGCCTTCCGAACGAACGCGCGAAACTCGCGGACGTTTTGGTTGCCGCGGAGTTTGAGGATGTCATCCAATCCGCCGCGAGTTGCTTCAAGCTCGACGCGCTGATCGCTGGCTTACGAAGCAGTCTGGGGATTGGCTGCCACTATTACTTCATCGATGCCTGCCGCAACGAAGTAAAAAGGGCGATCGGTTCCGATATCATGCCTTTCCCGGAGGACGGGAGCGAGGAACCCTCCGTTTTTGTCCTGCAGTCGACGGTACCCGGTGCGCCCTCGCTGGTAGGCGGTCCATTTGCAACCAAGCTGCTAGACGGCTTGCGAGGGGATGACATCGCCAAAACTTGGCTGCCACCTCATTCGGATTTCATGCAAGTTACTTTCGACTCGCTGAATAAGTTTCTACGCACACAGTTACAAAATGCGCAGCCGATCACCCAGAGCACGGACGGTCAGACCGGCGTTACCGAAGCGGTTCTCGCCACCCTCAGACCAGTACCCCAGCTCACATTGAAAATCGTGATTCGAGGATCGTTTCCCGATGAGCCTGGGACCGTGACGATCACCTCATTCGGCTCCTCCTCCGGGTCTGTGTATGGTCTCGCTGCGAGTCCATCCACATTCGTTCTGGAACCGAATCATTATCGGATCAAAGTTTCGTTCAATTCATTTCAGGTGACACCAGCCGAGGTGGACGTTCAAATCTACAGCGACCTCAACCTTGAATTTTCGGTCGCGGAGCAGCGATCGGCGTCGTTCGAGGCTGCTACGCGCGGTTTCGAAGAAGAGTTAGAAAACAACATCGATATTCGGGTGCCAACTGGACATTCGGTGATCATGCGCCATCTTAAGAGTGGATTGGAGGCGCGTTTCGTCGATTCACAGAAAGCCTTTCTTCCGGAGGGCAACTATTCCATGACCTTGCGGACCCTGGACGGAACTATTCTGGAAACCCGCGATATCGACTTGGAAACAGGGCAAATCACAAACGTAGCACCCAAGTGGAGCGATAGTCTTCCACATCAATCCATAGCCGCGAGGCTTCCGCAGCATGACGGCGGAGTAGACTTTTCAGAGTCCCTCGGCGGAGCGGTTACCGACCCGGACCTGAATATCTGGCTCGCCATTCTTGGCGGCGGGCGGGTGATGCAGAGCGACTCTGACTACACTGATTACAGCAAGATTAAGCTCCTCCCACTGGCGGAGTTCTCAGCGGAACAGCCCGGAAGTTCCCCTGTTTATCTTCTCGCGGGCGTACCGGATTCGGACCTGGATGTGGACTTCGGTGTAAGACCCGCGCGTGGTAGATCTCAATGGGTCAAAACCCGCCAAGTTGACGGTATGCCGGGTCTGAGGGAAGCCGTCGTTCATCCTCCGGCTGGCCAATACTTCTTGACCTTTGCTGTGGGCGATCAACCCACTTACACGATCGCCGGCTTCGCGAGTCCCAACCGCTGCACGGTGATCGTGCTGACTCTGGACGAGGATGGGAGCCCGATTGTCAGTCAGTACTTGCTCCCGATTGGGTCGTTGGTTGGGTTTTTGGACCCGGAAGTCCAATTCCGGATGGGAATTCGCCGGCAGACAAGAATCCACTTGAAGATGTCAGAACGTTAGCCATGCTCAGCCGCACTTTCCGTCAGCGGCGGAAAATCAAGGGCGAATTCAACAATGAGGAGCTTGGAGATTTGCTCGGCGCCAAGTGGATGGATCCCATCGGCGCTTCTCTGGCCTCCTACGAAAGCGTACGCCGCGGAGAAAAGCAGCACCTATGGGAAGTAGCGGGAAACATGGAACGCTTTTTCCCCGACTTTCCGGACACGCACGCGATTCGCCGGCTCGCCGGCCCAAGTGGATCAGCAGCCTCGCGGCGTGCCTCTTTTCGCGGATGGCTTACGAGCCTTTGGTCCGAACAGATCGTGGGTTCCTAAGTACCAGTTACTCGATTGGAGCGGGCCGTGGACAGCCTGGCGGAATTTCCTGACCAAGCCTCGCTAACATGAGCGTCGAGCCAGGTCTGACCGATGAAGTCGAACGCAGACTACTCCAATTCAACACCGATCTCCGTCGTCTCTCGGCGGAAGGGAAGCTGGTCGAGTTCGGGGATCTCGCTCGGCAGGCCGCCGCGTATGGCCGTTTGCATGTGGCCGAAGACGATCCCGACCTTGGCACATTGCTCCTTAACCTGGCCAACGCCGAACGCGACCTGGGCCGCTACCTCGACGCGATCGGGCCCTGTGAAGAGGCGGCTGTCATTTTTTCCGGAAGCCACGACACCCTTCGTGAATACGTGTTGGCGGTCAACAACTGGGGGGAGTTACTGAGCGGGACCGGCGAACTAGCGAAAGCCGAATCGTTGTTTTCTGAGGCCGCCAGAGTCGCCAAGGCCAGGGGATTCGATCAAGCATTCGCCACGGCGCAAAACAACATCGGGTTCCTTCACGTCGCGACAGGGCGCTATAAAACGGGGGAACGCAGGATGCGTTTGGCCTTGCGAGTTCGCCGCCAGACCTTGCCGCCGGACCATCCAGAAATTGTGAACTCGCTGAACAATTTGGGCGATCTCTATGTCCGCAATGGAGCCTACAAGAGAGCTAGGAAGATGTTCGATGAGGCGTTACGCGTCCGGGCCGTCGCGGCCGGCACCGATACCGGTTCGAAAGCCTCGATCGCTAACAACATGGCCGCGCTGTATGGAAAGCTTGGCGACTACGCATCCGCCGAGAACCTCTTTCAAGAGGCGCTGGGAATGTTGGCAACGGAAGGGAGTACGGCGCACCTGGGAGTCCTGACCAGCCTCGAGGACAACTATGGAATACTGCTCGGTTCAATGAGGCGCTTTGCGGAAGCTGAGGAACTGTGCCACCGCGCTCTCGATCGGCGCAGGCAAGTGCTGCCGGAATCGCACCCGGACGTCGCCGCTAGCCTTAGCAATCTCGCGAAGTTGCGATTCGGGATGGGCGACTATGCGGCAGCGCTCAGACTGCAAAAAGAGTCGCTCGAAATACGTAGGCGGCCGGGGGCCAATCCGCTGGACATCGCGGTCAGTCTTTCGGCTTCCGTCGAGGTTCACTGTGCACTTGGGAACTATGAGGCTGCGGACCGATTGTGTAACGAGGCCTTGGAAATCCGGCGCAACGTATTGGGAGAAAACCATCTCGATACGCTTGTCAGCCTGGCCGACCTTGCGGCAATCCGCTCCATGCGCAACGATTTCGCCGGCGCAAGGCAGTTGCTTGAGCAAGTCTTGGCACGGCGAGTCGTCGTGTTGGGGGAATTCCACCCGGACGTCGCATCCGCAGAAAGCAACTTGGCAGCGTTACTGATCAATCACTCGCTGAATGCGGAAGCTGCCCCGCTATTGGCACGAACCATCGAGATCCGCCAACGATGTCTCGGCAAGAACCATCCTGACACGGCGCAAGCCCTCCTCAGCATCGGCGCTCTTGCCTACGAGACTGGCGATTATCCGTCGGCGCGCAAGAATTTCGATGACGCGATGGTAATCCTGGGTTCATTGCTCGATCCGAATCATCCGCGGATTTCGGATTTATTGCATCGACTGGCAGTGGTGGACGCGGCGGAGGGCCATGTAGACATCAGCCTTGCGCGGATGCTCGACGCGATTTCCCGGGAAGACGCCACATTCGACAATGTCTTTGCGTTCGGGACTGAGCAACAACGAATCGCATTCCTCGATCGCAGCCGACGACACCTGCATCGATTGCTCGCTCTGGTAGTTACCTATTTCCGAGAATCGTTTAGCGCGGTGCGCGCAGCCCTAAATTGCGTTATCCGCCGAAAGGGCCTGGGGCTAACGGCAGCTGCGGTCCAACGAACCCTGGTGCATCAGTCTGGCGATGTAGGGCTCCAAAACCTCCTTCACAAGCAGGTTGCACTAGACGCGCGGATCACGCGCAGCAGCCTGGACGGACCTAGGGGCATGACTGCGGCGCTTCATCGGACGATGTTGGCCCAGTGGGTCGCAGAGAGAGAAGGAATCGAGGATCAGATTACGCAGCGAGTTCCTATCAGTATGTCGGATCCAGGGGCGTTTGACCTGGACCGCATTGCCGCCGCGATGCCTGCGTCCTCGGTTCTGGCCGAGTACGTGCGTTGCCCCATGTTTCAGTTCGCTCCCGTGCCCTCGGCCGGACCGAGCAAGGTGAAGGCGGAGCAATACGCCGTACTGCTTCTGCCTGCCGGCGCAGCAGACAACGTCTGCATGTTGGACCTAGGGGAAGCGGAAGCAATCGACGGCGCAATCGCCCGCTTTCGAGCTTCCCTGACCAATCGCGTCTCAGTACTGGACCTGGTTCCAGCGGGTGATTCTTCGACAGACGCGCTCGGCGATGGGTCAGACTTACGGGGAATGTTGCTCGATCCCTTGACGTCGTGGTCGCCGGGAACGACGCGCTGGATCGTGGCTCCCGACAGCAATATTTCTTGGCTCCCGTTCGATGCACTTCCTGCCACCGATGGGAATCGCGTTTTTGATCGATATACGCTGTCGTACGTAAGTTCGGCCCGCGATCTCACGCGTCCGCGCGTGACAGCCCCCGCGGGTCCTCCTCTAATTGTCGCGGCCCTGGACTTCGATCTCGCCTCCAGTCGAACTGACGCAATGCCCTCCGGCGAACTTGATTGGGGACCTGTCACGCGCAGCCTTGCGGGTAGAGGCGTTCAGTTCGGACGCATCGATGGGACGCGAGCCGAGGGCGATGCGATCGCCGGCATCGCAGGCACAAAAGCACTGATGGGAGCCGCGGCACTCGAGTCCGCGGTTCGCGCTGCGAAGTCTCCGGCGCTGGTACATCTGGCCACTCATGGATTCTTCTTGCCGGATCGCACCTTGCGACTGCGGGCACCTGAGTTGGCAGATCCGGAAGGCACTCTTTCGGCGGCTGAGAATCCCATGCTGCGGTCTGGGCTTGCTCTCGCGGGCGCCAATACTTGGCTCCGAGGCCAGCCAACGCTCCCCGAGGCCGAAGATGGCATCCTGACGGCCCAGGATGTTTGCGGATTGGACTTAGCCGGCACAGAAATGGCTGTACTGTCTGCTTGTGACACCGCGCTCGGTGCACTTCATCCCGGTGAAGGCGTATTCGGTTTGCGAAGAGCATTTGCCATCGCTGGCGCAAGAACACTCATCATGAGCTTATGGAAAGTTCCAGACAACGAGACCCGCGAACTGATGGTGCTCTTCTACCAGAGACTGTTTGCGGGGGCCTCACGGCTCGATGCGCTTCGAGCAGCGCAAGAAGCGGTTCGGGTCAAACATCCCGCACCTTACTATTGGGCTGTGTTCATCTGCGAAGGCGAGACCGGTCCGCTCCTCACGTCTACGGAGATCCCGCCAGTTTCATTTCGCACCCTTGAGTGATCGATACGCCAAAGGCGATATTTACAGACAACGCCATAAGGGTTGTCGACGAGATCAACGGTGAACGCCTGCCTGGCAAGCAGGTGCGTGGGGGTAGAGCATAGGGTGGAATGGTGAAGTCAGGCAGGCGCGTTCATTCTCCGCTCGAACTCCTGGATTCGGGCGATCACGTCATCGAATTCGGGCGCCGCTCCCATGATCATTCCGGTCATCCGGTTGTAGTCCCGCCGCAGGGGATCGACCATTTCTGGGGAAGGGCTGAGGGCGAGTGTGCCGGGGATGGCGGATGCGAGGTCAAAATCTGGACGGTCGAAGAACATCCGAGCATGTCGCACGCAGTCGTGTGAGAGAGAGGTGTCTGCCAAAGCCCGCTGCCCGGCTTCAGAGTCTAACAGACGGTAGACGTCGTAATAATGGCGCGAGACGCGTTGGCCCTGGTGCTGTAGTTCTCCGCGGCGCTCAAACCACCGCCGTTGCCCGTGGATGATGATGACCTTATCCCAGAACGTCCGCTCGGCGACGACGGTCGTGATGCCTGGAATGTCGAGATTCAGGGAAGCAACATCCTCTGCGAGGTATGGCCGAATCGTGGTCTCACAGTTGGGATCGAGTGCCGACTTTGCGCCCGATTCGATCTTGACGGCTTGGCGAACATAGCCTTCGAGTGGCGTCACGGTCGGATACCAGACGAGCAGGGTTTGGCTGTCGGGATCATCCTCGTCCACGGTAACCCTGAATTGCCCGGCGGCCACCGCGGATTGCTGGCAGGTTCGATCAAGGAGGCCGCCCAGCGTCTCACGAAGTTGCACGCTGATGTATTGCTGGCACGCGAGCTTGATCTCGTCGAGCCGGGCATTCCGTTTCTTGCGGCTCAGCGCCTCTAACTGGCCGACGGTTGCGGGCTGCCCCAGATCTCCTCTAAAAACCGTGATGTCGATATCCTCCGAAAAGCGTGAGATCAATCCGAAGGCTTTGGACAGCGACGTTCCGCCTTTGAACAGGAGTCGTGGACCATCGGGAGGCAGCCCATGAAAGAGCGCATCGAGTACCCAGCATACCCAGAAGTCTTTCTCGACGTTCTGTTCCGTGGTCCCGAGCCGGGTGGCTGCTGCGAGAAACAGATCTCTGCGCTCCCCTGACTTCGCCGATATGATTTCGAGAAAGTTGTCGTTCATGGTCTTGAGGCAGGCATTTTGGAGGCGCCGTTCGAAGAGTGTCGCGGACCAATCGCGCCTCGGACAAGATCCTGCATCCATGTGGGCAGTGTGTGGATACCAGCGGCCAGATCCTGGCGGATTGCGGCTCCATGCGCCGGATCGGAAATGATGGACTGCAGCCGCTTCAGGATTCTGGTCTGATCGGTAGGCAATAAATCGCGCAGCCAATGTAACGCCTGCACGACGCGCATAGCGGGTCGGCCCGCCCAATACAGGCGGCTGGGAGCGGTGAGCTTGAAAGTGATCGTGAGCTTGCCCAGTTTGATGGGGCGAATGCGAGCATCGGTGTGAACGACGACATGGGCGGGAACGGCATCCGCAAGACCGAGCTGGTTTGCTGCCGTGAGACCGTCCACCAGAATTCGAATCTGATCGCGCCGCGCGACGGCGTCGATGATCGCCGTGTAATCGGGTGTAGTGGCTTTTTCGGTAAGGCGGTTCACTGTGGGCACGTCATAGAGTCCACGATCGATGCGGCGAATGTCGTTCGACTGCGCGAGTCTTTGGAGCGCTTTGTCGACGGCGGCGCGGGGGCCGAGGTCGAGAAAGTCCACAGGGGTCCAGACGGGGAACGGCTTTCGCGCGCGCATCCGGTCGAGGATCAGAGTCTTCAGGTCGAGGGCGGGTCCGCGATGCGCTCTGGTTTGTCCGATTCTTGCATACATATTGAGGACAATATCTGTCCAAACAATGTTAACACTTTTCGGACAGATTAGGTCGAGGGCGGAGGCGCTCGGGCAGCGTCCGACGAGCCGGGCCAGAACCGAATCTATGAAACCTGCTTAGCGGCGGGCATGGCCTGATTCTTACCGTCCGCGCAATCGAGGTGCCGTCAATACATTTCCATATTGAACTATATTGATAGCTGCCGCCGAAGGCGGTCATAAAGCCGAGAAGTGGGCAAATGGGTACCAGCTCCGCACCCTCCAAAAACCCTCCATTAGCACACCAGCCGAAACGGGATACTGTTTTGTTGGCGTTTTCCATACCCTGAATCAACGCCATGCGCAGTTATATTACTGAAAACAAAACATTGCCCATTTTCCCAAGCGAGACGTCGTGGGTTGGTGCGCCCTTGCTTGAACCGTTCCGTCTGGGTGGGGCTGATGCGATCAGTAATCACAACAAACCCGAATGTTCAAGTTCTACCAAGTTCTAAACCACCATCATGCAGCCCTAAGGCTCATGGCGGTGCGTCACCTCACGCCGAGTCGACTTCGGTTGGCTCCCACTTTTTGCTGTGCCAGAACTGTGTCAAAACCCCATCTGTTTGGGGTGTCGGGAGTTGCTATTTGAGCGAGAGCAGCTTCCCCAAGTTGTTGATAACAGGCACTTCCGTATAGAGCTAATGGAGTGTTTGGAACCGCAGATCATTCTTCGTAATCAGCAGGTCGCCAGTTCGATCCTGGCGGGTGGCTCCATTCCTTTAAGAATCAATCATTTAGAAATTTAAGCTGAAGCTCGTAGAGCCGCTGATAACGGAAATCGCCATGCTGAAAGCTTTTTACGAAACCCTTCCTTCAGGAACGCCGTTTCCTCAAGAACTGCTCCCCGAAAACCATTCGGTCGTACCAACAGGCTTGGAACGCCTTTGCGCCGGTACTCGCTCCAGTCGAACGCCCCGAAAAGATCAGGGCGGCGATCAAGACTGGCATCGTTCAAAAAATGAATGGCGGCAAAGTCAAGCTTCGAGTATCAACGACTAGCTTATGCAGGAGTGAAGCGCCCGATATCTTCTCCGCTCTCTGAAGACACTAGAACGTGCGACACCGGCTGGCTTCAACACATGTCCACGACGATGGGCAATGATCGCTTAGTTTCGACCATTGTTCATACTCGCCAACCTCGACTGCTCTGAGCCGAGATATCCATTCTCGCGGGATGAAGACATGATCGACGTGATACGGCCTGTGTTTGTGGCGGAATAAATGGAGGGTCGGACAAGTTTCCGTTCCTTGCAATTCATTGAAAGGCGCTGACCAGTCCATGTTCGTCCAGAACCTTCACAACACCTGAATGGTCCCAATCTCCCGTTTGGCGTCCCAGATTTTGTTGCTGTTGAAATCTCCAGCGACTACTACCGGATTCCCATTGAACCATTCGGGATGAGCCATCAATGCTTGATAGACCTGCCCAATGTAGCGATCTTTTCTACTCGCCCCAACTGCGCACGCCCAGACCGCGATCAAGATAAACGGCGTTGGCGAATTGACCTCGACGGGCACTATCCACTTCTGCTCAGGCTGAGGGAGTGCTCGAATCGTCCATTTCTGCCGACAAAGAATGCCTACTCCTTTATTTGGATTAGAGCCGAACCAGAGAGCGCTCAGCCCGCGCTGCCGGAACGCGATGACTGATTTCTCAGAACACTCGGGAACAACCGCCACATCGAGGTCTAACGCAAGAAGTGCATCCATCTTCTTGTGGAGACCCATCTGGCAATTCCAAGTGGCGATTCGCATCGTCGCTCCTCAATCCGGGAACCGGTCAGCGATTAGACCCGTGGCGGCAACTTCTGCGGCAGTCATCGACCATGCGTTCGATGAGGCGAAGCCCTGTCGGAAGCCGGGTAGCACGCCTTTCTCCTGCCGCTGGCTCAAGAAGAGCGACGGCGCGAGTAAGCCAATGCAGATGAAGCGAGTCCGCATGGCCGAGTAGTTTAGCACGCTGATGTGGGATCAAGGAAGGCGACTTGGCCGAGGGAATTGGCGCAAATGTGTTTAGTGGTCAGCACTCTTAGTGTTCCACTATTAAGCAGTGGCGGTGACGGATGCTGACATTGTTGTGTCAACGAAGCGGTTCCTGTACAATGACCAAAAGCACATCCTCGATTCGCTGTCTGTCAAGGTGATAGGCCCGGCAGAGAAGAAGGCGTGCGATAGGAGAACCATCGCTCTTCGGGCCTCCAAACGGGGGTGCCAAGACCGACTCTACAAATATCGTGCGCTGGTCATCGTCCCCTGCGACGGAGCGCGCGTCCAACTTCTTAAGACACTTTGATCACGTAGCGTGCGCGGTCAAGTCGGGCGTATAGTTCGGGGCGGCTCTCGCTCAAAGGCGGCACGGAGCGCTCGATCATCGCTTCGCCTTCGCGGATGTTGGCATCGACATCTTGCTCATGAGCAAGATAGACGGCAATTGCCCCATACACCTGCTCCAGGGTGAGAGAGGAGAAGTTCTTGCGAATCGTCTCCGGCGAGTCTCCCGCTTTGAAAGAATAGACGATGGAATCCAAGGAGACACGCGTGCCGGCGACATAGAATCCGCCATTGCGCTGTTCGATGTATTCGTTTCGCGCCATGTTGCCAGTATAGAGGTTTTCAGGCAATAGACGTCAGTTGACCAGCCGGACACCGGATTCCAGAATCGGATTTATATAGGCCAAGCACGCCGAATCCGCCGAGAATACGGGCGATTGCGCCGAACGCAGAATCAACGACATCCCGCCAAGCCCGGAATTCGTAATCAGCAGGTCGTCGTTCGATCCTGGCGGGTGGCTCCAGTTTAGATCACGAGTTTATGAGCCCGCGCGATGCGGGCTTTCGAAATTTTGTCAGCCAGGGTTCGGATCAGGAGAATCAAGTCAGATCAGTCAGCGCGGGTCGCGAAGCAAGGGGATGTCGAAGCGGTTGATTTCGCCCGGGAACGTAGGCTCAGGGTCGCGTCCTTGGCGGTGCCGTGCGCGAACTCCCGGTGCTGATCCCGTTACTGGCAAATCGGGAGGGAGTGGATCTTCAAGAGCGCGCTCGGGTGAGGCCTCAGCTCGAAGGGCAGAAGAGCAACGCCTCCAGAATCTGTCGCAGCTCTTTTTATCGCCGACAGTACCGGCCGACCGCCGGAATTGATTCTTGTGTCATCGTACGTATGGCCGCCGAATTCTTCGCGTTCACGGCAGCCATGTGATTCGAGTGCTGGCTCCGCGATGCTCCTCGCTGCTTCCGAGGGCAAGGGTGGAAAGTTGCTGCCGCTGCCGCCTTGCATCGCTCATCTGAATTCCTCAGGACGACGTGGCGACATCGATCGATGGTGCTGTCCTAGTCCTGCCAGCACAGCTGTTGGGTCCTTTGATGAAGGATCTTTGGGGCGGGTTGTTTGCTTTGGCCTATCGTGGCCAAGCCATCCTGCCGCGACATAATCGCAGCTGGTGCCGCCAGCTTGCGGAAGTAGCCGAACTACGCACCCACACACTTGCGATTGAGGCGCACATTGCCCTGGAACTGCATCATCGTGACTATAATGTGACATCTCGGTGCAGCCAATAAACCTATGAATCGCCGACTTTTTCTTTCGACACTTCCGCTGCTTCATCCGTTGGCGGCGCAATCCGTCGCACAATCGTCATCGCGCGGCGCAGACTCGCGCAACATTCGCAATGGTGCTCCCATTCCGAAGGAGGGCTACGTTGATCAGCCGTATATTGTCATCACTCGCGACGGCGCATGGTTATGCGTGTTGACCACAGGCAGCGGCGTCGAGGGTGAACCAGGGCAGCACATTGTGGCTACGATCAGCCGTGATAAAGGCGCAACCTGGTCGCCGCTGACCGACATCGAACCGGCCGATGGCCCGGAAGCGTCCTGGGTTATGCCGCTGCTTACCCCGACTGGCCGCGTCTATGTGTTCTACACCTACAACAGGGAGAATCTTCGCCGTGTGGAAGGCTCGAACTCTCCAGCGAGCGCCAAGCGCGTCGATACTCTGGGATATTATGCGTTCAAATACTCAGACGACAACGGCCATACATGGTCCAACGAGCGCTACTACATCCCGATGCGACTGATGCGCATCGACCGGGAGAATCTTTACGAAGGAAAGGTGCTCTTCTTCTGGGGCGTCGGCAAGCCGATCGTGGATCGGGGCAGGATGTGGTTCGGTTTTGCGAAAGTCGGGAAATGGGGCAACCCAGGCATGATGGTCGAGTCGCAGGGGTGCTTTGTGCGCAGCGATAATATCCTGAGCGAACGCGATCCCGCCAAAGTGAAATTCATGCTCCTGCCCGATGGAGACGAAGGTCTACGCGCGCCGAAGGGTCCGGTAGCCGACGAGGCCAATCCGGTGGCACTCAACGATGGTTCGCTGTATGCAACGTATCGAACCATCGACGGCTACAACTGCCACGCTTACAGCCGGGATGGCGGCCACACGTGGACACCATCCGCGTACGCCACCTATACTCCCGGCGGGCGCCGCATCAAACACTCGCGTGCCGCCAACTTCGTGAAGAAGTTTTCCAACGGCAAGTTTCTGCTCTGGTACCACAATCATGGGGGCGAAGCGGTCCACAATGCCAAGTGGGATTACTACTTCAATCGCAATCCCGCGTGGGTCTGCGGAGGTGTGGAGAAGAACGGGTACATTCATTGGTCGGAACCGGAGATTCTGCTCTACGACGAAAATCCGGACACGCGCATGAGCTATCCCGATTTCGTGGAGGACAGCGGGCGGTTTTTCGTGACTGAAACACAGAAGACCATCGCGCGCGTGCATGAGATCGACCGATCGCTACTCGACGGTCTTTGGGCGCAGCAGGAAAACCGGATGCTCACCCGTGAAGGATTGGTTCTCGAAGTGAGTTATCCGGGCTCGTATGATATGCCGCAATTACCGGCCTTGACCGAGGGCGGCGGATTTTCGCTCGATTTCCGCATCCGTCTGCGCGAGCTCTCGGCGGGACAAACGATTTTCGATGCTCGAGATGGATCGGGCCGCGGAGTCGCCATCACGACGACTGACCGGTCCACATTGCAATTGAGCCTGAACGAGGGCCATAGCAAAACGGCGTGGGACTCGGACCCCGGCACTCATCCTGGTACGCTGCGTGTGGGGGATTGGCAACATGTGACGGTGACGGTGGATGGCGGAGCGCGCATCATCACGTGGATGGTAGATGGTGTGCTCAATGACGGCGGCGCTGTTCGCGAGTTCGGGTGGGGGCGGATTCCGCCGGGACTGCACGACGCGAACGGCGCGAAAAAAGCGAAGCTTGGCGGCGTGCTGTATGGTCAACTGGGCAGTTTCCGAATCTATAATCGCTATCTCCGGACGTCCGAGGCGGTCGGTAATTTTCGGGCAAACCTATGAATGATCGTGTCAGTGCTCATGGCCAGCACAAGCGTTGCGAACAGCGACGCTGATCTACTACTCGCTCGATTTCAGAATGGGAGCCGTAGCATCCAGATTCGGATGCTTCAAATGAAATCCCGATGCGTCCTGATACGCCTTTGCGAGCGCAATCATCTCCGTCTCCTTGAACGGCTGCCCGATGATCTCCAGCTATGGCCGAAAAGGATCGTCTTCGGCCATGGTCAGGTGGCACTCCAATATGCCCATAAAACGGGCTTCCCAGAAAGCAAAATCCGGTAACGTTTTTGGCCAGTCACGCAAACGGTCGAAAATGTTGCGGGCTGGGCTGTATGCCCGGGTGTCCACCAATGACCAGCAGACCCTCCCCATGCAAAATCATGCCCTGAGGGAGTATGCCGCCCGTCGTGGTTGGACGATCGCTATGCAGGTCCGCGAGGTCGGCTCCGGCGCCGCGAAACGAGAAGCGCGTGAAAGACTGATGGAAGCTGCCCGCCGCCGGGAGATTGATGTCGTGTTGGTCTGGCGGCTGGACCGCTGGGGCCGGTCAGTAACGGATCTCCTGACGACACTCCAGGAACTGGAACATCTCGGCGTCGGTTTCGTGTCGCTCACCGAGGCACTGGATCTGACCACGCCAGTCGGTCGAGCGATGGCCGGTCCTTTGGCGGTGTTCGCAGAGTTTGAGAGAGAGATACTGAGCGAACGAACACGGGCTGGACTGGCCCACGCCCGGCAGAACGGCAAACGACTCGGTCGGCCCGTGACCGCAGGCCTCCCGTCCGCTGCGATCCGGAAACTGCACCGTGCTGGCGTGGCCAAAGCCGAAATCGCTCGCCGGCTGCAAATCGGACGTACCTCCGTCCGTCGCATTTTGGCCTGCTCTATTTCTGCCTGAAATAGGGTAGCGCCGTCGTTGTCAGTCCCAATCCGGCAGGTTCCATCAGTACCGATGACGCCAACTGTAAAGGCCGGCGGTATGTTCTGCCGTGGTCGATGAAACCGGAACTCGCCTGGCTGTCCCGACTGGGCAGCATGTCGGTCCCCGCATTTTTGGTTGACCTATTTCAGATTGAAATAGGGTATTTCTGACAGAGCTAGGGTCACCAAATTCCCTACGCACGCCTACCGAAAACTCACGTCGTACCGCTGATCGTTGATGAAGAATGTTGGCGTTCCGTTGACGCCAGACCGACCACCGCTGTGAAAATCACCGGCGACAGGCTCCCGGTAAGTCCCCTCTTGTAGCGTGTGACGGAGCTTTTCCTGAGAGAGGTCCAGTTCTCCCGCGTATCTGAGCGGAGACCGGTCGTCAAGGGTGCGTTGATTCGTGTAAAGCAAGTCATGCATTTCCAGTCACGTCCATTGGCGGCTGCAAACTCGGCAGTTTCGACCGCATGTTCCGCATGAGGATGCATCTCCCCAAGAGGAAAGTTGCGAAACACGAAGAGCAGATTATCGCCCAACTCGTCCTGAATGCGTTTGACTCTCGGGAATGCGGCCCCGCAGTATGGACACTCGTAGTCACCATACTCCACTAACCTGCAGGGCGCGTCCGGGTTGCCGAGTACATGATCCTGAGCGTTGATCGCCACCGAAAGTGTTCTCATGTTGTCTCCTTAATGTTCAATTTGCTTAGTGACGACCCTCTGAAAACGCGGCGTGGCACCAGGCGCTGTCGACAGAGATGCCCAGGAGTGCCGCACCGTAGTTAGTGAATCCCTGACCTACTTCGTTGTAAAGCACCATCTGGTCTCCGCAAATCCGACTCCAGTCCGCTGGATAAAAAGCGAGAACGATTGGCCTGCTGAAGTCATACAGTCTCTAAGTACGCGCGATCTCAAAGAGAAACCAGGAGCGCCGCTGCGTTTCGTCGATCCAGTTCTCGAGCAGGCTGGCCGTTGCGACATCGCCGGCTTCGTCGCACAAATCGTGCATGCTGCGAAAACTAAGGATCAGCGCCTTATTGTCTTCCCACAACTCACTGAGCATGTCGCCTGGCGTTACGTATTCGGCGTCGTTATCCGCGATCCTTTTGACTCGAGCGATATGGCCGATGGAGCGTATGGTCGTTCCGCCAAGCTTTCTCGCCCTCTCGGCGATGTCGTCAGTCGTGGCAAAGAGCTGATCCCCGTGCTCGTCCAACAGCAGATGATGATCACGGAAATGGGGGCCGCTCATGTGCCAGTGAAAGTTTTTTGTCTTTATGTAAAGAGCAAAAATATCTGCCAGTAGCGCTGTGAGCGCACCGGTAATTTCTGTGACAGCTTCCGGTGCTATATCGACATGGGGAGCGCGTGCTTGTGTTCGGTTGTCATCCATATTGTTCAAGACCTCGGTTTCTGTTTTAGTTGTCTAATGGCTACTCTCGACTACCACTTAGGTCGATGGGCAAGGGAACGTTCGGCGATACGAGCCCCTGCCTGCGGATATCGCGCCAGAAGTCAGCTGGTACCACCTCGTTCAACGCGGCATGATCCTCGGCAATACGTGATGGCTTGCTGGCGCCGGGAATAATCGCGGCTGCCGCGGGGTGCGCGAGTGAGAAATGCAATGCCGCGGCTTTTATCGAGATGTCGTGTTTTTCGCAAACGGTTCTGATGCTGGCGACTTTCGCGAGAATCGCCGGCGATGCCGGGGCGTATTCGAAATGATTACACCCGCCAGAACACCCGAGCTATACGGACCACCGATAACCACATCGATGTTCTTCGCTTTGCAAGCCGGCATAAGTCGCTGCAGGGCCTGCTCGTGATCGAGGAGTGTATAGCGCCCGGCCAGGAGCAATGCTGTGGGCCGAATTTCACTCATGTCAACCGCCAATTCGCAGGGTTCGACACGATTCACACCGAGACCCCACGCCTTGATGCTCCCCTGCTCCTGCAACCCGTTCAACGCGCGGAATGCCCCCGTGCGGGCACTCTCGAATTGAGCAACCCATTGGTCACCGTGGAAATCCCCGCGACATCATGGATCCAGACAAAATCAAGGTAATCGACTCGAAGCCGCCTGAGACTATCGTCAATCGATTTCAGTGTGCCCTTTTCGCTGTAGTCGTAGACTACCTTGTTCGGCCGGCCGGACTTGAACAAATCACCCTTCTCGCCGAAGTTACGAGCTTGCGTATCGATTTCATCCAGGATAATCCGGCCCACCTTGGTGCTGAGCCTGTATTCTTCCCGCTTGTACTTCGCGAGTGCCTTACCCAATCGAATCTCCGAAAGCCCCGCCCCATAGAACGGCGCAGTGTCAAAGTAGCGGTGCCATGTTGCCATGCAGCGGCGACGGTGGCCTCCGCTTCCTCGTCGGGAATGTCTCGAAACATGTTCCCCAGGGGTGCGGCACCGAAGCCCAAAGGGCCGTTTAAGAGGTTGTTTCTAACGCTCATGTCTCCTCTGTCACGAGATTACCGGTCCGTTGGATTACATGCCAGTTAAAGGTGGTGAATGCTGGTGAATGGGGGATCGTCGGACTCAGGAGGTCGTGCCGGTCCTGACGGCCGCGGGCGTCATCGACATGGAGGGCCTCGACGCGATAGTAAAAGGAGAGCCGCGACCTCGAAGTAGGTCATGTCACCAGTAATGCGCTCTCTGACCTTGGCATAAAGGAATCGATTTTGGAGTGGTTCGCGGTGTGACGCTGACCATGACGGCTGCGGTAGCTGTTGCCACGACGATCGAGACAGTTACGGGTCTCGCTCCTTTGATGTTCACGGCGACCGCGTTGGATATGCCGGCCTCCATCTCGTCGTTTGCCGGAAACCACCCATCCTGTTAGTACTAATCGTGACGCGCCAGAATGGTCCACAGATTTTGCGAGCGGCGGGTCGGTGCGGGCTTGAGCACCCAGCCTATACAGGTCGCCGGCGTGCTTACGCGAGCACTCCATCATCGGCGAGAGCTTCGCCGCGGGAATGTTACGCGGCGTAACCGACGCCGATCTCTTGAATAGCCGGGTACACCCGACCAATCGATGTCCATCAAAGTCCGAAAAAGCCCAGCGATTAGTAGAAACGCATCGATTCAACAAACTGTAGGCTCTAGAACTGCACCTGGACTGTATTGGCTGCCAGGCCATCCGCCGTCAAATTGACGTTAACTTGACCCGCGCCCACGAGTGATAAGGGGACGAGCACGTTCACCTGATCAAGGCCATCGTACTCTCCCTGAGAATCCGCATATAGAACGGTTGCCGCCAGACCTCCAATAGTGACCTGCATATTCGCCAGACTGCTCCTTCCGCGGATACCGGTTCCAAACAATACCAGATAAACCTGGGTTCCGGATACGAGCGGGATTGGCGTCGTCGAGCATGCTACGGGCGTCTCAGTGCACTGCGCGATCGATAGAGTGCTTTGCGATCCGTCCGGGTTCACGATGGTCGCGTATCCCGCAGCTGCGCTTTTTCCGCTCGCGTCCGCCGAAAAGAGCGCGGGAGCCTCTCCTGCCAGGTTCACAGCAAATGGCGCAGATTGGCCCTGCGCACCTTTCAACACGACTGTGGCTCCTCCGGGCTGCAGGCCCGTCGGCACGATAAAGTCGATCTGACCGAACCCGATGTAGTAGACTACCGCTTCGGCTTGAGTTCCGCTTGAATCCTGAATCATGAGAATCATGCCGTCTCCACTGTCGGCCGCGGCCGAGAAACTCTGGCCGAACAACGACGCCACGGAGTTCATGGCTACTGTCCCGGATGCGTAGGGCGCCGCATTCGTTACGCCCGAGATGATTGGAACTCCGAGCGTCACCTGGAATGAAGCAGTGACACTCGGGCCTGCCGTGAAATCGTTGGAGCCGGACTGATCGTATTGGATTGCGATAGGTCCGACGCCGGTGAGCGCAACCGTGTTGCTCGCGATGGCTGCCGGGCCCGAAGTTACACTGCAGACAACTGGCAGACCGGAGGACGCGCTGGCCTGGATCGCAAAAGGTCCGTCACTCGAGGTGTGATCGGGAATCGGCGTCAAGGTGATGGATTGCAAAGCCGGGTCCACTTCCAGATTCACCGAGGCCACAGCTGTTGTGTAACGTGGGTCGGAGGGCTGCAGCGTCGCCGAAAGTTTCTGGATTCCAGCATCGAGAACCGTTCACGTGGCAGGTGAAAAGGCGAACGTTCCCGCCGTCGTCGAAGTTGCATTCAGTTGCGCCGGCCCAAGAGGCATGCCGTAAACGATTGGGTTTAGCGTCTTCCATATGACGATAGGCACAGCTGCCGTCGTATTGAAGCTTTGGGTTACCACGGGTGCTGGGGTAAAGTTGCCATCGCCGGCCTGTGAGGCCTTCACTGAGATTGCGCCAGCACCGGTGATAGTGAGCGTATCACTCGAAATCGTTGCAGGTCCGGTGACGGAGAAACTCACCGAAAGTCCGGAAGACGCGCTGGCAATAAGGGCAACGGGTGCGTCCGTCGCGGAGTGCGCGGGGATGGGCGCGAAGGAAATGGCTTGGTTTGCCCTGGCGATGTTGAAGGAACGGGTCACGGGCGCGGCTGGGGATAGATGGCAGAGCCGGACGCACCACCCGATTGGGTCGCCGTGATGGTGCAGGTATCCGCGGCGAGAAAAGTCACAGTGTAGCCCGATAGAGTGCAGACGGACAGCGTGTTCGAGGTGAGGACGACGGGAAGCTGCGAGGTCGTGCTGACCGTTAGGGTGATCGGCGGCGTTCCGTAGATCTGGTTGGCCGCGCCGGGGAAGTTGATGACATTAGGTCGCGAATAGGTATTGATGTTGAAGCTGAGCGACGCAGCGGGCGCGGGATTGTAGTTAGCGTTGCCCGGTTGGCTAGCGTTAATCGTGCAGGTTCCTAGGGCCAGCATATTCACCGTCGAGCCGGAGAGCGAGCACGTACCGAGGGTAGCCATAGCGAACGACACCGGGAGCCCGGAACTGGCGGTCGCAGAGACCGTCGGGGATAGATTGTCGAGGGTCTGATCGGGGATAGGCTGGAAGGTGATGCTTTGGTTGGCAGAGGCTATGGTGACGTTCTGCGTAACCGGAGCTGCGGCACTGTTGTTGGCGTCGCCGGACGGGCTGACAGTGACAGTGCATGTGCCCGCGGCAAGGATTGTTACTGTGGCATTGACGACGCTACAGACGGCGGGTGTGGTGGAATTGAACGACACTGCAAGCCCCGAAGATGCGGTCGCGGAGATCGTGAAAGGTGCGCCGCCATAGGTCTGGCTGGAAATCGCGGGGAAGGTGATCGTCTGGCTCACCTTGCCGATCGTGAAGGATTGGCTGGTTGTACTGTGGATGCCGAAGGAACTCGCGGTCAACGTGTAGTTGCCGGGTGAGTTGAGCACCAGGTTGTTGATTGTCGTAACGCCGTTGGCCGCGGTGATAGTAGCATTGATGCCTGCGGGCGTCGAGGTGAGCGTCACGGGTTCACTCAATGTCGACAGATTTCCCGAGGCATCCTGGATTTGGATTGTCACCGGAGGCAGCGGGGCACCCGGCGAAGCGTTGGCGGGTCGACCGGCGCGTCGAATCCGCCTCCCGCCACCGCGTCACCGGCAACGACGTGCTCGCTGTGTAACTGCCGTTCCCGGAGTAATACGCGTGCAGTGAATTGCTTCCGGCGCGCAGGAGCGGCGTGGTCATGTAGCCTGTGCCAGATGTCACCGGGACAGTCATCAGAATCGCCGCGTCGTCGTAAAACGACTTTGCCGTTGGCCGGCGGATTCACGGTCGCGGTCAGCTTCACGTTCTGGCCGTACTGCGATGGGTTTTGTGATGTTGTCATGGTGGTGGCCGTTGTTCCCCCTGACGGCGGCGTCAGATGAATCGTCGCTGGCTCTCCGGCTGCACTTCTGGCAGCCGTGGCCCCGACCAACCCGCGTTCTCCATCTCCGTCGGCTTCACCAACAGCGGCTGCTCCCACCCCCACGTTGCCAATCCGGCGGCGTACACCTGCCCGTCCGGCGCTCGCCCTAATGCGAACGACCGCGCCTCGCCCCCGGTACTTGTATAAGCGTTATCGATGGGCCGCCCGGTCGAGTCGAACCTCGCGCAAAAGCCAGTCTCACGACCGTGGCCCAACGCATCCGTGGTACCTGTGAGAAGCACGTTTCCGACACTGTCCAGAGCCACGGCCGCCCCCGTCGTGGTGCCAGGACCGCCGTAGTACGTTCCCCAATCAACAGCCGACCCATCCGCTTTCACGCGGAGCACAAATGCGTTTTGGGCTCCAGCCAGTTTGGGCTGGTTCGCGGCTCTTACTGGAAAATCGAGAGAGTTGGTTACACCGACGGCATAGACTGCGCCATCGCTGCCGACCGCGAGGGACCGCACTACGTCCAGCGTTCCCGTGCCATGCAACGGCAGCACCCAATCCCAGCGCGTTCCGTCGAACGATAATCGCGCAATGAAGGACGGTCCTCCCGCATAAGCAACCCCATCGGGACCAATCGCCAATGCGCGTATCGGTCCTGGGGTTGACGCAAGCGGTTTTCCATCGACGGTGACGAAGGTGTCGCCAGCCAGGTAGACGTCCCCCGAAGTTCCGATCGCGATAGCCCGGACAGGGGATGGCAACAAGGTCCAGTTTTTACGGTCACCCGCTGGGGTGATAACACCGTTGAAATCCTCTTTCCGCCGAATCGATCCAGACTGTTCCCGCGGCGTGGATGTTGCCAGCCGCGTCAATCGCCAAAGCTTCGACTTTGTCGCGCGTGTCGCTGCCCAGTTCGGTTACGGTGCTTCCATTGTGCGAGATCCAGGCCCGATTGCTGCCGGCGAGATAGACGGAGCTATCCGCTCCGAACGCGATCGCATGCGCCGCTCGGTTCGCAGGCGGCTCGGCATCGATCGGGATCTGGACCAGAACGACAGGATCGATGCACAAAGGCAGATGGCGATCATACGGTCCGAGGACAAAACCGACGGTGCTGCCGGTCAACCGGTAAGCAATCTCGATGTTGGTGCGGCGGCCATTCCGCTCCTGCCACGCGGCGGGATGCAGCAGTGGACCTGGCTGCCTAAGAGAAGATCGCCGGACGAATCGAGCCGCGCGTCGGATATTCCGGCCCATTTCATGCGAATTGACGCAGGGTCAGAACCGGGAGCTGCCGAGAAATCAAACTCAACGTCGTTCCCGGGACTGGCGTGGTAAATCAGGTCGATCCCATTCAGCACCTGGGCGAAGAGCAATCGGCGGGATTGGGGCTGATTTCCGCTGTGGAGGTGGTGGCGCCGTCGATTTTCATTTGGACGCCGCCGTGCGACAGCGGGATATAGATCCCGCTACCGCTTAATCCGGCGCGATATTTCGCGCCGAACGCCTGCCAAGAGTGTCCGGGCGTCTCTTCGAACCGCACGGGGCATTGCTGTCCAGTCTTGGGAAAAGTAATTGCTCCATGTAAGAGCGCCCGCGAAAGCCACGGCCAGCAAGAGCGGGAAGGGTCTGCGGCCCGAGATTAGCTCGGGGAGTAATTTGCGCATCCGAATCGGCCAGCGCTTAGTCTAATATTTGCCATACGAACTCAGAACTATATACCCATGATGCTGCGGCCGCACACAAGGTCATCAAAACCGCATCGAATTTCTGACTTTTCTGAAGCGGGATTTCGTTGTAAACTCCAGCGGAAACCTCTCCCACAGGTCGGGAAGTTCAGTAAACCGTCGCGCGGCAATCTAGCCGATAACGGGTGGCACCTTCGTCAGTATTCGCGAGCGTCAATTCGTAAAGGACACTTGGGTGACGGTGAAATCCGGACGTTGCAAGAGTGGATCGCCCATGGCCTCTCGTGCACTAGTTTGTCGCGGGCCGTATTGGCGCCCGCCTGCGGGCAAACGAAGCCACATTTTGGGACACGCCTCAGTACGTTCACCTCGCAGGTACCGTCTGATGCAACCCAAGTCTGAAATGACAATCATCAAGGTCGAGACTCTTCACTATTCGAAAAAGCGGCCGATAACAAAAAACGAGATTCCGGACGGTCAGGCGCAAAGCCGGGGACAAGATTCCGATCCGCATGGACGCCGACGGCCGCTACGTTTTCTATTCGTTCGGGATGAGCACGACTATAGGTGGATAAGGGTCGGAAAAGGTGCAGCGATCGAGGGCAAGCGTTAAACGATCGAGCGTACGACTTGGCCCTGAATCTCCGTGAGGCGCTCGCGGCGGCCCTGGTGGAGATAACTCAAGGCATTCTGTTCCAGACCGAGTTGGTTCAGGACCGTGGTGTGAATGTCCCGCAGATGATGAGGCTCCTCGACGGCATTCAGCCCGATCTCGTCGGTTGAACCCGCGGTGATGCCGCCCTTGGTGCCGCCACCGGCCATCCACATCGTGAATCCGGTGTTATTGTGATCCCGGCCTTTGCCGCCTTGTCCTTCTGGTGTACGGCCGAACTCTCCGCCCCAGACTACCAGCGTGGAATCGAGCAACCCGCGCTGCTTGAGGTCTTTCAACAGACCGGCGATGGGCTGGTCGGTTTTGGCGGCCATCCTCAAATGATTCTCTTCGATATCCTCGTGTGCGTCCCACTGCGAAATGGCTGGGCCCCCGGATACCAGCACGACAAACCGTACGCCTTTCTCCACGAGGCGGCGAGCGAGCAAACAACGGCGCGCGAAATCGTCGGTGGCCGGTTTGCCGACGCCGTACAAGTCCTGAATGGCTTGAGGCTCTCGCGAGATATCGAACACGGCTGGCGCTTCGGTTTGCATCTTGAACGCCAGGTCGTAGGTGTTCAGGCGCGCGGCGAATTCATCTGTCTCCGGCGCGACGCGGGCGTCGTCGAGGTCGTGTACGAGCTTGAGAGTTCGCGTGCGTTGGGCCAGCGATACACCCGGAGGTAGATCGAGATTCAGCACCGGTTTCTTGCCCGCACGAAAGATATTCGGCTGATAAATCGAGGGCAGGAAAGCGTTCGAATAGACCGGCTGTCCGGCCTCTATGGTACCGCCAGGGTCGGGCATCACGACATAACCGGGAAGGGACTCGCTTTCGGAGCCGAGACCGTACAAGGCCCACGAACCCATGCTTGGAAAGCCCGGGATAATCCGGCCGGTGAAGAACTGATATTGGGCGGAGGAATGGACGAATGCGTCGGACTGGCAGGAGCGTATCACTGCGAGATCGTCCACGCAGGTCGCGGTGTGCGGCAGCAGGTCCGAGACCCAGATCCCACTCTTGCCGTGTTGTTTGAAGGTGCGCTTGGTGCCCAGCAAAAGCGGTTCACCCTTGATGAACTGGCGCTTTGCTGCGCCGAAGGTCTTCGGCATCGGCTGGCCGTCGAGTTGATTGAGCAACGGCTTGGGATCGAAAGTTTCCAGGTGACTGGGGCCGCCGGCCATGAAAAGCACGATGACTGATTTGGCTTTGGCCGGCAATTGCGGCGGACGCGCCGCGAGCGGATTGACGTAACCGGCACGGGCGCGCTCCTCGGCCAAGATCGACGCGAACGCGATGGAGCCAAAGCCGCAGAACGCGTCGGTCAGGAACTCTCTCCGGTTGCGGGTAGGTTTGCTGTGCGGGCTCATAGCTTCTAGTTCACGTACAAAAAATCGTTGATTAAAAACATCGCCAGAGTCAATTCGCTCAGCGGGTTGTCCTGTAGAAACTGTACCGCGGTTCTGCGCTCCACAGCGGTAGGCGGACGTCCGATGGCAAGCTGATAAGCGCGGTCGACCTGCCTGGCTGGCGAGGGTCCGGCTTCGGCTCGCAGCCGTGCGGCGAAGGCTTGCGACATCTCATGCGTGAATGCGCCGTTCATCAATTCGAGGGCTTGCGGAGCATGCGTGCTGGCCTCGCGCCGCGCGCAACTGAGCAGCCGGTCGGGCGAATCGAACACTTCGAGGAACGGGAGCCGCAAGTTGCGCTTCTCGAAAAGATAGATACTACGGCGATAAAACTCTTTGGTATCAGGGTTAACAGCCCACTGGGAAGGTTTGTAAATCAGGTGCACTAATTCAGGCTCGATGGGCACGATCACGCTCGGCCCACCCCTCTTGGGGTTGTATTTGCCGCTGATCGACAGCATGGAATCGCGTAGCTCTTCTGCCTCCAGCCTGCGCTGCGGAAAGCTCCACAGCAACTTGTCCTCCGGATCTTTGTCTTTCGCGGCGGCCGGGGGGATAGGCAGATAATCCTGCTGATAGGCGTGGCTTAGAAGGATCATCCTGTGAATGGGCTTAATCCGGAATCCGCCGGCCACGAATTGATTGGCCAGCCAGTCGAGCAGTTCGGGATGCGAAGGACGGCTGCCCATCCGGCCAAAATCGTTGGGCGTGTCGACGATGCCGCGGGAGAAGTGATGCTGCCAGATCCGGTTGACCATGACGCGCGCGGTTAGTGGGTTAGCCGGGTCGACAATCCAGTTCGCCAGAGTTAGGCGTGGCTTGGCGGTGTCGTCGGGCAACTCGGGAGCGCCATCCGCAAGCAATACACCCAAGGTCCGGGGACTGACTTTGTCTTGCGGCGAACCCGAGTTTCCACGAGCCAGAACATGGACAGGGACGAACTGTTTAGGATCGTCCTGCACGACGGTGAGTGCCGGCAGGGGCTCGGGAATCTCGAGTTCTTTCTCCTGCAACTGTTGCTCGATGGCGGCGCGCTCGGGACCATCCATCTGCGGCAGCAGCTTCCGCAATTTGGCCATCTCCGCTTCAGCGGCGCTCTTTTTCTTCTTCCACTGCGCCTCTTCTTCCGGCTGGTACATGGGGATGTCCTTCTGCTGGGTAGTGGCGAAGAAGGCTTGAATCCGGTAGTAGTCTTTCTGGCGAATGGCGTCGAATTTATGGTCGTGGCAGCGGGCGCAACCGAGCGTGATGCCGAGAAAACCGGAGCCGATCACGTTGGTCATTTCGACGAGCACTTCGTTCCGGTTGTAGGCGGCGTCCTGATTCCCGGCGTTCTTGCGAAGAGGGCCGAGGCGGTTGAAACTGCTCGCAATGAGGAGGTCATCCTGCTCCGGGGCCGTCGACCCGGTGGTGAGCTCGTCTCCGGCGAGTTGCTCGCGGAGGAACTGATCGTAGGGTTTGTCCTGCGCGAAAGAGCGAATGACGTAGTCGCGATAACGCCACAGATCGGAGCGATGGGTGTCGTATTCGAAGCCGTCGCTTTCGGCGTAGCGGACCACATCGAGCCAGTGCTGCGCGGAACGCTCGGCGTATTCAGGAGAGGCGAGCAGGCGGTCGACGAGCTTGGTCCAGGCGTCCGGGGCCGGATCGCGGACGAACTGTTCGATTGCTTCGGGCGTGGGCGGCAGACCGGTGAGATCGTAGTAGACGCGGCGGATCAGCGTGCTCCGGGATGCTTGCGGCGCTGGCTTCAGTCCTGCTTTTTGAAGCGATGCCAGGATAAAACTGTCGATGGGTTGAGCAGCCCATGTGCGGTCACCGGCTGACGAAAACTGCGGAATTGCGGGTGTGGTGCGCGGCTGGAAAGCCCAGTACCGCCGCTCGGCTGCCGTATAGGATTCACCTGACCCTGCCAACAACGCCGACACGCCGAGAATTACGGCTAGTAATGCTGGTTGCCTCCAGAGTGCCACATCCACTTATACAACGCTTAGGGTCTGGGAGCAAGTCCGTGCGCCACGAGCGCGAGCGTCGCACCGTTGCTTTGCCGTGGTATTCTCCTGCTGAGTCGCGGGACCATCCCGCGCTGACCATCGGCCATCACTCCTCTGAAGGAGCCAAACCCCCAACGGAATTTCGCTCGTTATCAGGTGGTGGCCCTGGAAATTCCTGGCCGTCACTCTTTAAATGTTCATCCGCACTGGTACAGCGCGAGGGGAATTTCTATCCGCTCCTTGGTGAGTAATTTACGCGAACCACGTGCATGTTTGACGTGCCCGCAGCGTCGCCATGTTAGATGTAGATAATCATGGTGCGAGCGCGGGGGCTGTTCCAAGGGTCCACCACCGAGATAGCGTCGGCCATCGGAGAGCAATCCCGTTACGATTTGGAAAACTGCAGGAAAGTGGTAATGTATTTGCGATGTACCAACTTACTAGACGAAGTTTTATCGGTGTGGCTTGCGCCGCCATGGCACGCGCCGCGGAGCCTGTGATCGACTTGCATCAACACACTCACTACGCGGGGCGGACTGACGCGGCGTTGATCGCTCACCAACAAACGATGGGCATCACGCTCACGGTTTTACTACCGGCGGGTTCACGCTACGGCCTCGCTGGCGATTGCTATGGAAATGACTCGGTGGTGGCTCTCTCGCGCGCCTATCCGAAACAGTTCGTCTACTTTGCGAATGAACTTCCGGACATTCCCGAGACCAAAACGGTGCTTGAGAAATATCTCAAATTGGGGGCCAAGGGGATCGGCGAGCAAAAGTTCCCTGTGCAATGCGACTCTTCCGGTATGCAACTGGTGGCGGAAATCGCGCGCGACTACCAGGTTCCAGTGCTGATGCATTTCCAACACAATACCTACAATATGGGAATCGAGAGGTTTCATACCATGCTGGCCAAATATCCTACAGTCAACTTTATCGGCCATGCGCAGACATTTTGGGGCAACATCGACAAGAACCATAAACAGGAGGTGATGTATCCCAAGGGTCCGGTAACGCCGGGCGGAATTTCCGATCGCCTGCTTTCGGATTATCCGAATATGTACGGCGATCTGTCGGCCGGTTCCGGACTGAATGCCATGACGCGCGACGAGGAACATTCGCGAGACTTCCTCAAGCGGCATCAGGATCGTTTGATTTACGGCAGCGATTGCGACGATGCGGTGGGCCAAGGCTCGAAGTGCAGCGGATCGCAGCAACTGTCCGCGGTGCGACGGTTGAGTCCGGATGCGGCGGCTACAGACAAGATGTTCTATGGGAACGCGGCGCGTCTACTCAAGCTGTGAGGCGGTGACCCATTGGTGGATTTAGCGCGGTATCGGTCTGCATCGATACTTTACTAGGATTCCCTTTGAAACGTAATGGCCCCTTCCCCGCCCTATCGCCTTTGAGTATTGAACATTACCGTAACGAACGTATTCACTATGTCGACGGGGCGACACAAACATTTGAGCAGAATTGCACAACAATTCTACAGATTGACAAAGCACCAAAACCAATTCATAATTGACCACCAATAGAGCTCAGATTTGTTCTGCGTTTGAACTTCGCTCCGTGATGAGTGTATTTCGAATGTGTCCTAAAGGATAACAACAGGATAAAATGAACATCTCTCGAGCAACGTCAGCGTTCTTTCACATAGCGGCCCTTCTGGCCGCAGTTGGTATTCTCTACAGTCAGGCCAACTCCATCATCAGCGGCACGGTGCGGGATACCTCCGGCGCTGTGGTGTCCGGCGCCAAAATTGTCGCCACCGATGTCGATCGCGGTACGACGATGAATACTACCACCAACGAAGCGGGACGATACGCGTTTCCCAATCTTGGCGTAGGAAAATACGTGGTGTCGGCGGAAAATAAAGGATTCAAAAAGTCATCGACCCAGCCCATCACGATCGATGTCAACCAGGCAGTGGAAGTAAACATAGCGGTTGAGGTCGGCGCGGTCACCGAGCAGGTTGAAGTCACCGCTGCGGCGCCGTTATTGCAGGCGAACGATTCTCAGGTGGGCGGACTCGTCGAGAATAAAGAGATTAACGATCTTCCTCTCGCTGCAAGGGATTTCATGCAGTTGGCGCTGCTGGCTCCTGGCGTCGTCGATTCCACCAACAATTCCCGCCACCAGACTGAGCGCGCCACCTGGATCGGCTCCTTCGTGGTGCACGGCATCCCCGCGACGTACGATGCCGTGGGTACAGGACACCTGGACGGTTAGCCCGAAGCTCACCGTGACCCTCGGGCTGCGCTACGAGTGGCTGGGCGTCCCGGTCGCCAAATACAACCAGATTTCGAATTTCTATCAGACCGGCCCCACCACCGCGGAAATCATCACGCCTACCGGTTACGGCGGCACCGCTCAATCGCCCAGCAGTCCTACCAGGAGTTCCCGCTGAACGACTTAGGTCCGGTTGTCAATTACACAGCGCCTGGCAGCAAGCCATCCCTAAGCGCGATCAACGTCGATTATCACGAAACGTACGTGCAGCAATGGAATTTCTACATCGATCACACCTTTGCGCAAGACTTTGTCGTAAAGGCAGGTTATGTCGGTAATCACGCTGTCGGACTGCAGCGCTATGTTTACCCGAACGACCCGGTGCCCGCGCCTGGCGACGTTCAGTCGCGGCGCCCGTTCCAGAATCTCGGCGAGATCACGGAGTTCTCGTTCACCGGCCAATCGAATTTCCAGGACCTGGAGCTACAAGCACAGAAGCGATACAGCAATGGCCTTTCGTTGATTACGTCCTTCACCTGGTCCAAGGACTGAGTGACATCACACCAAGAGACATGTGGTACGGAGGAAGTTGGAAGGCACTTTCCTCTCTGAACGTGGGCAAGCGCTTCTCATTCGCCGGCGTCTACGAACTACCGTATGGCACGGGGCGCCGATTCGGGAGCGGTACGCCCGCCCTCGCCAACGCCATCTTCGGTGGCTGGCAACTCAGCACGCTTGCGGAAGCTCTTACCGGCGTTCCCTTGACAGTGACTACGCCCGGGAATATCGCGAACTCCGGCGGCGTTACACAGGTGCCGAATGTGGTGGCCAAGGCGATCCTGCCACGCAGTCAGCGCACGAAGAGCGAGTTCTTCAACACAGCCGCGTTCGTCGCCCCCGCGCCGTATACGCTGGGTGATTCGGAGACTTACATCATCAACGCTCCCAGTTTTCAGAATCTCGATGCTTCGTTAGCGAAGTACTTTAAAATCCGAGAGAAGATGTCGCTGCAATTCCGCACGGAAGTATTCAATATCTTAAATCATCCGAACTGGGGGAATCCGGGAACAACGCTCGGAACGGCGACCTTCGGCCGCATTACTTCAAACTCAGTCTCGGGGACACCGCGCACGTTTCAATTTGGGTTGAAACTGCTATTTTGAGACATGCGAAGTTATTACTCCGTTTTCCTGGGCGCCGGAATCATTACTGCAGCATTGGCTCTCGTTCCGCCGGCAAGCGCCGAGACTCGATGGAAGGCAGGCGTCGCCAGCATTGATATCACGCCTCAAGAGTCTATTTGGCTCGCTGGCTATGGAAGCCGGACCAAGCCGTCCGAAGGAGTCCTGCAGCGGATTCATGCCAAGGCGCTGGTGCTCGAAGACGAGACCGGATCGAAGACAGTCCTCATTACGTCCGATCTTCTCGGTTTTGTGAAAGAAGTTTCCGATCCCATCGCGGCGCGAGTCTTGAAGAGCTACGGAATTCCCCGTGAGCGGTTGGCGCTGAACGCCTCCCACACGCATAGCGCGCCGGTAATCGGATACATGTTGCGCCCGTCGTACCCGCTGACTCCAGCGCAGGAAAAGGTAATCGACCGCTACACCGCCCATCTGGAAGATCAGGTAGTCGAGGTGATTGGGAAGGCGATCCAGAACTTGGCGCCGGCCGAAATATCATTTTCCCAGGGGCTAGCCGGCATTGCTGTGAATCGCCGCCGAGCGGTCATGAGCCGCGCGTTGCCGGGACCGGTGGATCAGGACGTGCCCGTTCTCAGTGTGCGTTCGCCCGATGGATCGCTGCGTGCGATTATCTTCGGATATGCTTGTCACAACACAGTGCTCTCCGACTATGTAGTGAACGGCGATTGGGCCGGCTTCGCTCAGGAGGCGATCGAGAAGGCTCATCCGGGAGCAACTGCGATGTTCGTCGAGGACTGCGGAGCTGATGCCAATCCGTTGCCGCGCCGGTCCGTCGATCTTGCAATGAAGTACGGACAGATCATGGCCGCTGCCGTGGAGGACGTGCTGCGCGGAAAGATGCGGACACAGAGCGGCCCATTGAAAGCAGCGTTTGAACTCGTGGATGTCCCTTTTCAAAAGGCTCCCACCCGTGCGGAGTTCGAGCAAAGGCTGAACGACAAAGATCCCAGCGTTCAGCGTCACGCGAAGTACATGCTCCAGATTCTCGAGCGCGATGGCAAGTTTCGCGATCGCTATCCCTATCCCGTGCAGGTCTGGCAATTTGGAAGTGGCGTCACGTGGATCATCCTGGGCGGTGAAGTGGTAGTCGATTATGCCTTGCGATTCAAGAAGCAGTACGGCTGGGAAAATGTATGGGTGGCCGGTTATTCCAATGACGTTTTCGCCTATATACCGTCCGTGCGGGTCTTGCGGGAAGGGGGTTATGAGGGTGGCGGCGCGATGATTCCGTACGGCCAGCCAGCTCCTTTTGCCGAGCCTGTAGAGGAGGTGATCGCCGGGAAGGTGGACGAACTCGTCCGCCGGACGGGCGGAAAGCAGTGAGTGTGGATCCTTCGCGACGGGCGTTGTTGCTCGGAGCAGCGGGTTTTCTCCACGGTATTCTGCGAGCTGAGGAGCCGGATGTGACGCCGGCGGACCAGTTTTTTGTTCGCGACCATTTCTCGGAACCGGACCTTTCGCTCGCCACCTGGAAACTCCGCCTCGATGGGAAAGTAAAGACTCCTCTGGACCTCAGCTTCAGCGATCTGCTGGAATCGCCGGCAGAACAGCAGGAATCGATTTTGGAGTGCGCAGGAAACGGCGAATCGGGCGGCGCGGTGAGCGTTGGTGTCTGGCAGGGTGTTGCACTATCCTCGCTTCTGAAAATGGCTGGCGCCGATCCGTCGGGAGATTTGCTGTTTGAAGGCGCCGACACGGGCCAATTGCTGCGTAATTCTCCACGGACTCCTTATTTGCGAATTGTGTCGGGAAAGAAATGCCGGGCTCCAGGGAGTCTGGTCGCTTTCAGGCTTAATGGTCGTTTTCTCCCCGTACGCAATGGTTTCCCGGCCCGTGTCATTCTGCCGGGATGGTACGGGATGGATTCAGTCAAGTGGCTCCGGCGAATCACGGTTCTCGCGCCACAAAAAAAAACGTCCGGGTATGAGGAAAGCGGCATGAGCCAGTTGTACTCCCGGTTACGGGAAGGCCGGGACCCCGTTCGCATCACAGCAGTCCTGGTCAAGTCTGTAATCAATTATCCGTCGAAGGAAGCCAAATTGGTGGCGGCTACCTATCAGATCTCTGGCTATGCCTGGACCGGCGACGGCGTAATTCGGCGCGTCGACGTCAGTGTCGATAACGGAAAGACCTGGAACGCCGCCAAACTGGATACCGTGCCGCGCCCGTACACCTGGGCGAGGTGGACTTATACCTGGCGCGCAAAGCCGGGCGAACATATTTTGATGAGCCGCGCTGAAGATTCCTCTGGAAATCGTCAGCCTCTGGCGCGAGATTCGGGACGCCAGGACAGCTACGAATTGAACTGGTGTACTCCGGTACGCTGCTCAGTGGGGTGAGAATGCGGACAGTACTTATTTTTCTAGCCTTCGTCACCGTGGGTCGCTCATCGGAATGCCAGCCCGGCCC
The DNA here is from genome assembly GCA_963777595.1 of Terriglobia bacterium. Classification (GTDB taxonomy): domain Bacteria; phylum Acidobacteriota; class Terriglobia; order Bryobacterales; family Bryobacteraceae; genus CAVVFX01. The sequence goes on along the minus strand of CAVZRE010000008.1, from coordinate 30,582 downwards.
CGTCCGTCGCGAAGATGCAGAAGAGAAACTGCAAACATTAGGCCGCGCTGCGAATGAAGCGTTCCAGCGTGGCGATTACGCGCAGGCTTCCGGGATCTTCCGGCAGGCGCTCTGCTTGTCTCCGAATAGCGCCGCGATCTATCATGGCTTAGGATTAGCCGAAGCAGCCGCCGGCCATTTCGACGAGTCGAGTAAAGCGCTTGAAAAGGCTGCCGGCCTCTCGCCACATGACTTTGCGATTCTTCTCGCGCGCGCACAGGTGGAGGCATCGGCCGGGAATTTCGAACTGGCGATTCGTGCACTTCGAGACGCGGAGCGGCTCGTACCGGCTGACCCCACGTCTGGCAGGACCGCGGTAGCACAGCTTCACGGCCAGCTCGGCGGGGCTCTCCTGCAACAGAGAAAGCTCGATCAGGCTTTGGCTCAATTGTTGCGTGCCAGGCAAGCGGGATTGGACGATCCTTCGATTCGGCTGATGTTATCCACTCTCGAGAACAACTTAGGGGCCTATGGCGACGCGATCACCGAAGCTGCGAGCCTTGATGGTATCGCCGCGGCGACTGTCCGGCAGCGCGCCGCCGCTTCCACCATCGCCGGGCTGGCATACAAGAATCAAAAGCGCTATCACGATGCGATTCCACTTTTCAAGCGTGCCATTGATCTTGCTCCGAGTGAAACCGCATATCTTGCGTTGTCCGAGTCTTACGACATGACGGACCAGCTCGGCGAAGCGGCCAAGCTACTGGAACAGGCAGAGGCGGCGCTTCCCGGTTCTCAACAAATTGCCTTGGCTTTGGGGAGGAGCCTGGTGAAGACTGGCGATAATCAGCGCGCCGCTGCGTTCCTGAGCGCGTTAACACGACAAGGCCGCGTCGATCCAGAGGCTTGGGACTTGCTCGCACAGGCGGAAAACGCCATCGGCGAGTTTCAGAAAGCCACAGACGCCCTGCAGCAGGTAGCACGACGCCAGCCTGCCTATCCGATGATCCACACGATGATCGCGCAATCGCTGCTCAAGTGGGAGACGCCGGACTACGAGCAAGCCCTGCAGGAGTTGGACCGTGCCGTCGAGGTAGCGCCGGCCGATCCCGATATTTATTATCTCCTCGGAAAGGTGTATTTTTCGCAGGGAAAATATGCCGAGGCCGTGGAGCCACTGCGACGAGCGATTGAGCTTAGCCCAACCGTCTCGATGACATATTACCTGTTAGGACAAGCGCTCCAGAAACTGGACAGAAAGGATGAGGCGAAGGAACAATTCGATAAGATGCGTTACTTAAAAGGCGCTCTTCCGTAGTTCCGCGTTCCATCTACCAGCTGAGTCTACGCTTTCTTTCTCAGATCGACCACTTCCTCCGCGAAGCCTTCGATGCGATTGCCGGCCACCGCGATCTGATCGGTCTCAGCTCCAATCCGTATTCCGATTCGCTGTAAAGGGGCCTGCATCTCACGGATTTCATTTCCCGTGATTGTGATCGCCTGCGTCTGCCCCTGCACATCGATTCCAATGCCCTGTTCGCGGACGATTCCCACAATGCGGTTGTTCTCGATGCGGTTGCGATTACCCTGAAACGCCGCAGCCGGCTCTTTCCTGAAAAGCACGCCGACCTCTCCGCTTGTTTTGATATCGTTGTCACGAATCACATTGTCGGTATCATGGTGTCCGATCGAGATTCCATACCGCCGGCTGGCTTCGATATAATTCTTCTCAGCCAAAGCCCACTTGACACCCCAGCAAAAAAACAGACCCTGATCGTTGCCTGTCATGTGATTTCTTCGAATCACCGAACGTTGTGAGCCGGAGCCCGGGTGGAGGCCGAGACCGGTGTGATCGTTGCTGTGACAATCCTCCGCCAGCACGTCGTGGCAGATCTGCCAACTGATGCCGTCGCCGTTATAATTTCGTGCAGTCACATTTCGAAATGTGATCTGATTGCAGTCTTGCATCCAGATGCAACCTGCATAATTTCCATCCAGATTTCCGTTATTCGCTTTATTGCCGTCAAGCGCAATGTTTTCGATCGTGACGCCCGAGATGTTCTCACCGCTGAATAGCGGGAATAAGGTCTCCACCGTCGGTTCGCCCATAAGCCACACGTTCTTTCGCAGCGCTATGTCGAGCTTGAATCGATTGCCGTTGCGCGCCACGAGCGTGCGCTTGACGACGTCGACCCCGCCGCTAGATACGTTCTTCACTCTCAGGCAGACGGCGTCTCCGATTTGAAGACCCTTCGAGTCGCTAAAACTCAACTCCTGGTCAAACCAATCGGAATCCTGCGACAGCTTCGCCGAAACCGACGCCTCCTTGGTGATCACAGAGTCGAGCCCGCTGCCAAGAATGCGAACCTTGCTGGAGAGGTACACGGCATTGCGGAAGCGGTACTGACCGGGAAGAATCCGCACTGTGCCGCCGCCCCATCGAGCCATCGAATCGACAGCCGCCTGAATCACCTTCTCAGTCGATCCGACGAGGTCGGCTTTGTTGGGGCCGACGGTAATGGTGAGGCGTTCTTTCCACTCCGGCTCGACGGGATCGCCGGACGTAGCGCGAGGATTATTTACCGGGATGGAGTCGTTAGGGCCGCCCGCGTCCGCGGCAAGCCGCGAGACACCTCCCATCACGATGCTAGTAGAGGCCGCGGCAGTAAGAAACTTACGGCGATTCATGTTATATCCCCTCAGGGCGGAAGCCCCTCAGTATAGTCTACATCAGAATTCTAAATCGTGCCCCGCAACACTAATTCGAAACGGAGGCTAGCATTTCTCCTCATGTCGCGGGTCCCTGGTCTGCATGCTGCAGCTTTGTGGGCCGGGCATCTTGATCTAACGATTCTGGTTGGGCCGCGGAGGGCGCCTTCTCGCCGTGAGCGGAAACGCTCCGTAACAGCGATTCGATCCCGGGGCCGACAACGCACGGCGCCATAAAATCGCTAGGTCGTCCTCGGATCGTGTAGGGTCGTGGGTAGTAGCTACTCGACCTACCGCCAACTCTCATCCACGGCCGGCTTTGGCGCTTCCCCCCGTTCCTGTGCCAGGGTTAGGTAATCGATATATCCTTTCTCACCCCCTGCGTAATAAGTTGACGGATCGTCAGCATTCAGCGGCGCCCTCTCTCGAAATCGCTCCGGCAGATCGGGATTAGCCAGGAACTTGCGCCCGAACGCGATCAGATCGGCCATCTTGTTTCGCAGCCAGGCCTCCGCCGTATCATGATCGAACCCACCCGCCACAATCAGCGTGCCGTTATATGCTTCTCGCATCAGTTTCAGCATGCGCATAGGCACGGGGCCCGGGTCGTAGCCCTTCTCGACAGCGTTCGCAGCGGGATTCACCAGGTGTAGGTAGGCGAGGCCATAAACGTTGAGCCTCTCGGCAGTGAATCCGAAAGTCTCCTCAGGCGCAAAGTCGCTCATGCTATTGAATGTTCCGAGCGGCGATAATCGTACGCCCACACGATTCGAACTCCATACCTTAGTGACGCCCTCAACTACCTCAAACAGCAGTCGGGCGCGGTTCTCAATCGGGCCGCCATAATCGTCCATCCTGCGATTCGTCGCCGTTTCCAAAAACTGGTCGAGCAAATAACCATTCGCGGCATGAATCTCGATGCCGTCAAACCCGGCATCCACAGCATGTTTCGCGGCCTGGACATATTGGTCAATCACGTAACTCATTTCCACGATCTGGAGCGCTCTCGGTTTGACGAACGGCACCATTACTCCCTCGCCGCTCTCGTTTTCAATGAAGGCCATCCCGTCGGCCGCAATGGCGGATGGCGCCACCGGCTGCATATGATCCGGCTGCAGGGCGGGATGCGAAATCCGCCCCACATGCCAGAGTTGGAGGAAGATGCGTCCGCCTGCTTTGTGCACGGACTCGGTCACCAACCTCCATCCTTCCGTCTGTTCCCGGCTGTGAATGCCAGGAGTCCACGCATAGCCTTGGCCCTGCATGGAAACCTGGCTTGCTTCGGAGACGATGAACGCCGCCGACGCACGTTGTGCGTAGTAGCAGGCGTTCATGGCCGAGGGTATGTTGCCGGGCTGGCGCGCCCGCGACCGCGTCAGCGGCGCCATCACCATTCGATGCGGCAACTTGTAAGGACCCAATTCGAACGGCTCGAACAGCTTCTCTGTGACCGCCATATTCTAAGCGATCGCGCGAGCCAAACTGAATACGTCGACGATAGCCCGGTTGAACGCTGGAATATCCGCAGGCTTACGGCTTGAAACCAGGTTGCCGTCCACTACTACTTCTTCGTTGACCCACTCCGCACCGGCATTGCGAAGATCGGTTTTGAGCGAAGGCCAGGATGCAATCCGCCGCCCAGTGGCCACGCCGGCTTCGATAATCGTCCACGGCCCGTGGCATATGACAGCTACAGGTTTCCCGGCGTCGAAAAAGGCCCTCACAAAACCGACCGCCCTCGGCTGTGTTCGCAGCCGGTCCGGGTTCATCACGCCACCCGGCAGCAGCAAAGCGTCGAAGGCATCCGGTGAGGTGAGTTCGAGATCTGCATCGATGGGGTAGCGCGCGCCCCATTCCGTCATATTCCACGCGCGAACCTCTCCATGAGCGGGTGAAACGATGCTCGTATCGGCCCCAGCTTCATCCAACGCCTTCCTTGGCTCAACCATCTCCACTTCTTCGAATCCATCGTCCACCAGGATAGCTACTTTCATGCCAATCAGGTCTGCCATAAAACCTCCGCCCGTATGTCAGCATTTCCGCCGCCAACATGTAGAGCCAAACCTTGGCCTTGCTGCCTTGCTTCCAGGCTGGTGGTTCCGTTCAAACTCCAGGTCTGTTCAAACTATAGACATCGTCTGTCGAAGACCGGACGGCGAATACACCGTAAGCCCACATGCTCTTGCTCGCATGATCTTGCCGCATATACACACTGGTAGCTGGTTATGAACGTGCCGTTATGTCATGCAACGATGAGCGTAGACACAAGAAAACACCCGGCCGGGCGGCATGCCGCCAGCATCGAAATTCCGGAAGTTATGCACGCGGCGGCTCTCGACCGTTTTGGCGGGCCCGACGTTCTAACCATCCACAAACTCCCGGTACCCTCAATAGATAAAGGAGAAGTGCTGATCGCCCTTCACACCGCGGGCGTAGGCAGATGGGACGCTGACATGCGCGAGGGCTGGTACCCGGGTGACCACCCGACTTTTCCCCTGATCCTGGGCACTGACGGCTCCGGCAAGGTTGTAGCAATGGGATCGCACGTACGCAGGTTCAAACTCGACGACCCTGTGTACGCTTACAGCTTTGCCAACCCCAAAGGTGGTTTCTACGCCCAGTACGTAGCCGTCGCAGCAGAAAACGTCGCACCTGTCCCCAGCGGGCTGACGATGCGTGAGGCCGGCGCTATCCCCACTACTGGTCTGACCGCCCTCCAGGGGATCGATGACGCGCTTCACGTTAAGCGATCCGAAAGCGTCGTCGTTGTAGGTGCTTCCGGGGGCGTCGGGACCTTAGCCATACAATTTGCGAAATTGCGAGAGGCCCGAGTCCTCGCGATAGCTGCCGGTGAAGACGGTGCCGCACTGGCGCGCCGCCTGGGGGCCGACGACGCAGTAGACGGCCTTCATGGCGATGTCTCGGGCGTACTGCGGAGGTTCTTACCGGTGGATGCAGTGCTGGCGCTTGTGGGTGGCGAAGTCACTGACAGTATCGTCGCTAACGTCAAGTCGGGTGGCGCTGTAGCCTATCCCAACGGTATTGAACCAGCGCCCAGGAAGCGCCACGGTATCCGCATGATCCCCTACGACGCGGAACCCGGAGTTCGCCAGTTCGATAACCTTGCGTTGGCTGTGGAGGCGGCGAAGTTGCAAGTGCCCATCGCCGCTACCTTTTCTCTGGGTGACGCTTCACGGGCGCATAAACGCCTGGACGAAGGTCACGTATTCGGGAAGATTGTGCTGGATATCAATTGAAAAGAGGAGTTATGGCCGAATGTACGCATCTAAACGAGATTCACGGTATCCGCCCCCACACCTTTGAAGGGTGTGAGGATTGCCTCAAGATCGGATCATGGTGGGTCCACCTGCGTCTGTGCACGTCATGCGGGCACGTGGGATGCTGCGACTCGTCGCCCAACAAGCACGCCACAAAGCACTATCACCACACCCACCATCCCATCGTTAAGTCGTTTGAACCGGGGGAGGAATGGGGATGGTGCTACGTCGACCAGGTGATGCTCGACCTCTCTTACATTCCCACGGGTCATCATGCTCAGGGCGTCGACGCTTGAGCAGGGGGTTTAATTATGGTTACCACTGGACTGTACGTTCGACTGGAAGCGCAGCCCGGAAAAGAACAGGACGTTGCCGATTTCCTTCGCGACGCGTTACCGATTGTCCGGTCAGAGCCCGCCACAACAGCATGGTTCGCCATCCGCATGGGTCCGTCCACCTTCGGCATCTTCGATGTCTTCCCGAGTGATGAGGGCCGAAGGGCTACGCCCGCAACTTTTCCGAGGGAGGACTGGCGTTGAGAGACCTGAACTCGCCACACCCACGCCTGCCGCAGTGAGCGCGACCAATATTCGTCCGGCCCCGGTTCCGGAATCGGCAGCTGGTGCAGCCCCAAAACGGAAGGAGGGCCGAAGCTGTCGATCGCGGCCGCTTTCATCAACCCCCTCATAGCGTCCCTAGCGCCGTAACAAAGGCGGGTGCGGGGAATGCGCGATCGATTGCATCAATCTCTTGCGCGCTCAGCTTCCAACCCACGGCGCCGGCATTTTCCTTTACGGGGTCGGGATGGGTGGTCTTCGGGATCGCAAACACATTGGGATGGCGGGTCAGAAAATTCAGCGCCACCTGACGCGGAGTTCGGCCGTGCCGCTCAGCGATCTCCGCCAACAAACGGCCGCCGGCACTGTGAACGCCAGGGAACTTCCCGTGCCCGAAACGGAGAATAAGATACGATCGCAATCTGTTCTTGCGTGCATTGCGGAAGCAGCCGTACCTCGATGCCCCGGTCTTCGAGATGATAGAGCACTTGGTCGCACGCCAGGCGCTGGTCTTCCAGCGAGTCAGCCGCGCCTTGCAATTCCTCCACATCGAAGTTGCTGACTCCCGCAAAGCGGATCAGGCCCCGTTCGATCAGCTTCTCCATGGCTCGCATCGTTTCTTCGACCGGATGCCGGCCCGGCCAGTGCAACATGTAAAGGTCGAGCCGATCCGTCCGAAGGCGTCTCAGGCTGCTTTCGCAAGCTTTCAAGGTACCCTCATACGAGGCGTTCGAAGGCAGGACTTTACTTGCCAGAAACACCTCGTCGCGGCGGCCCACAATGGCTTCGGCCACCAATTGCTCCACGCGGCCTTCGCCGTACATCTCGGCCGTGTCGATATGCGTGAGGCCCAGATCGAGTCCCAAACGCAACGTCTCCACCGCGCGCTTCTCCCGTGTCGGGGTCGCCTTCGATCATCCAAGTGCCCTGTCCGATCACGGGGACTTCCACGTTGGTCCAACCAAATGGCCGTTTGATCATGGTCTTACTTCGAGCCACGTGGTGGTGGGGGAAAGTGTTTGAACATGTTGTCCACAACCTTCTCGAGTTTCTTCTCATCTTTGTCCGGTTTTCCAGACATTGCGTCGCGAGCCACTCCACGCCAAATCAGTTTTCCGGTGTGCTGATCGAAGAGATCGACCACCAGGGTCCCTATCGGCGTTTCCTCCACGGTAGTGGTCGCGATTCCGCCGAACCCGCGCCAGAACCAACGGCCGCCAAAGCCGTCGTAGAATGTCGTGAGTGTGGGTTGTTCGCGCGTAGAACCGAATGCCGTCACGGCGACGTCGCCGTCCGCATCCACTTTGGACCAACCCTTTGCGGCGAGTTGGGCGTCGACAGCTCGGGTGATCCGGTCCGCCCAGAGTGGATCGCCGGCTTTGACTCTCATCCATGAGTACGTTTTGTACTGCTGGAAATCGGCCGAGTGATCATAGTCCGTTACAACCTCCTTAGCTAAGACGACGAGCGCGCCTAACAGCATCAGGGTCAAAACAGGTTTTGCGTGCTTCTTCATGGTGCCTCCTTTGGCAGCTATACTTATGCACCTTTGAGGCCAAGGCAACAATGTCCGCAGATCAACGCCGAGGCAGATTGTCTCCGTCTACGGATCGAAGCGTGCCATCTACGGATAGACTCCGGCTTGCCGCGAACAGGGGACTGGACCGAAACGATGCGCATGCAGGTTGCGCCAGAGTCCAAGCCGGCGAAGACCTGCTCAGCGCGCACGCTCAAGCGGCATCAGGACAGCACCTTGCTTCAAAAGCGCGCTCCTGTGCCGACTAATCCAGCCCGAATAATCCAGGCCAACCAGGGTGCAATCGTCGCTCAGGGGGCGGCCATCCTGGAATAGACACACAGAAGTGAAGATCTGATCCAGCGACATTCCTAAAGAAACGAACGCTTCCAGCCGCTCCTCGCCAAAAAAATCGCCTTCTGGACTCTCTGCTTCCGTGACGCCATCGGTGACCAGAATAAGCCGGTCCCCACAATTCAAACGAAAGCCGGTGCGGCGATATTCCGCATTTTGCATCAGGCCGACTGGCAGATTGGATTCGCGGAGGCGGGTCACTTCTCCACCAGCGCGCGCGACAAACGGGGGAATATGGCCGCAGTTGAGATACTCGCCTTGGCCATCCGGCTTCACACAGACGATGACAAGCGTGGCGTACTTGGATCCCAGATCGCGGACGCAGAAGAACTCGTTGGCATTGCGCGCGATCTCGGGCAGCGGCACATTGGATAACAGACCCTCGTGGATCATGCCTTGCAGCAGCGACGCCATCACGGCCGCCGCGACGCCTTTGCCCGACACATCCGCGATCGCCGCCACCACTGAGTCGCCCACGGTGAGGACGCTGAAGAAGTCCCCACCGATTTCCCTGCAGGGCTGGCTTTTTCCCAATGCTTCGGCGAACGGGGGTTGGAGAGCCGTCACGGCCATCAGGCCTTGCTGGATGCGCGCCGCAGCCGCGAGTTCTTCTTGCTGATCGCGATGTTGCTCGCGGCTCGTGCGATCGTGCTCGATCGCTTGCCGGATCGCTTCCAACAGATCTTCATCTTCAAACGGCTTGGTGAGAAATTCCACCGCACCGGCCTTCATCGCGCGCACGGACGTGGGGACGTCGGCGTGGCCTGTGATGAAAATAACGGGAATCTGGATCTTGTTCTTGATCAGTTCGCTTTGCAGGTCCAGGCCGCTCAGCCCCGGCAAGGCCACGTCCAAAACTCAGACAGGCATGCCGATCCTGCGGCTTTGAATCCAGAAAATCTCGTGCTGAGACGAAGGTCTGAACGCGCCACCCGACCGACCGGAGAAGACTGTCGATCGCTCCCCGCAGAGATGGATCGTCATCCACGACATATACGACGGAATCTTCTTGGTTCATTCGTTATTACTCCCGCCAAAATGAAGGGCTGCACGCAAGAGGCCGCTGACAATTCGAGCGCTCGAGTCGATGGCAAGATGTGGCAAGACGCTTGCATTGCTTACTCACGTAGGCTTGAAAGACACCCGTGGCCAATCGACCAGCGATCTTCAAATGGCGGCAGACCGAACCCGCGATTATTTTTTGTGCTATTCGCTGGACTCATTGTCTTTGCGCGATGTCGAAGCGCTATCGGAGGAACGCGTGGTTTGTTCTGTGATCAGCACGGACAACTCCCTGCGACATGTTCCATCCATCCTGAGTTTCCGGCACGGAGTGCCGGAGACCATCCGTTAGACATTCCCCTACACATTGTGCGCAGCAATGCCGTTATTGTCTGACTGGATCGTTGCGAATTGTTTGGCGGCCTGTGTCCGGCCACCATCTTCATTACTGGAGTGAAGCCGCACTTCGACGCCGATCCCTCCAGAAAGTTACGTCCCCGAAAAGTTGGGGGGACCTGCAGCGAACGTCGCTAGGAATGCGACTAGGAAGAGAACCAATAACACTTGTCCCTCCTTACCCACTCGACACAAGCATAATCAATTTCTCAAAGCTGGAGGCTCGTCGCATGCTCTAGTGCGCAGATAGACGCCCCGAGCGTGCGCCCAAGTATGCGACTTAGTAACTTAAGACGGCGAGACGGGTCGGGTTACGGAAATAATCCCCGGGCGGCGCCTTCCACCATCCCTGCAAGAACCCATAGAACTCCGCGCGTAGTACCGCCTTACTTCCATGCGCTGGCTGCTGCAGGGATTAATGTCCGCCAGCGCCGCATGGAAATGAGCTGCGGTTCGCGAATGCGCGTAGCCATGAATTTCTAAGATTTTGCCGGCCGCCGAAGGATCAGGACGCTTGGCGCTCTTCTTCGATCTGGCACGCATCCAGGCAGCATTCCTCTTTCTTTTTCGAATGACGCACTGTATAAACGATCGCTCTCCTCTTTATGCCTTTCGTCGCCGGAATCGGAACCTTCATCACCGCGCCAGTGGTTAAATTTTGCAGGCGATCCGGCGGACCCGTGTCCCTGAGGAGAGGTGTTCATGAACAGCACGATGCGATGCGGGTCGGGAAACGGCACTGGCTTCAAAAGAACAGCGTTAAATACAGAGAAGATGGCAGTGTTGAGGCCGACTCCGATGGCCAGCGCCGCCATGGCCGTTAAGGTGAAGCCGCAACGAATATTTGAGGTCCTGCAACGAGCCCTCGATCATATGGGAGATTTCCTCTCGAAGCATAGAAGAAGAACCGCCACGGAAGTTCCGCAATCTACGGGTGTGATACTGTATGGGCCGGCGGGACCAGAACGGGAGGTGGGAAACTGAGCCGCATTGCCGAATCCAAGCATTAATAAGATATGTCGCTAGCGTTACAACGGACTTCCGTTCCGACTCGTCGTTTGTCGATAGTCACTCTCCCATAACGAGACGTTTCGGCGAAGTGATGGAGGCGGATCTCAGTGATTCGAAAAACTCCGAACCATTTCGTCGAGCTTCTCGCGGCCCGGCGTAAACGAAGTTCCGGATCAGCCTCTAATTGACGTGCCAGTTTCTCGCGCAACTCCTTCATGCGGTCTGGGTCAAATTCTCAAGCAGATGACGGGACCACCGGATGGGAGACACGGGCCCTGATCATCACGAAATACCGGCCGTCCGGAGTGATTCCATCCGGCATAGGCCATCGGGTTCCCGGCCCGGAGTCGGTCTGGTCCCACGTCCCAACCGATCGTACGGCTTGCAGTCCCGGCCCCGGATCACCTTCTTGGAGGCGAAAAATACAAGCTCGGCGTGATCGTTTGCTTTTCCTGGAAGCTCCTCGGGCGAGCCCGTAAAGACGCCGGACATCGTCCCCGACGCTCGCCACCAGGTGATCCGGTCCTACCTCCGCCAACTCCGAGACGACGGGGAAGAACTCTTCACGTTTCCACGTCATTTCTTTCGCGAGGAGCGGAATCGAGATCTGGTTGCCGAGGATTCCGACGTCGAGTCTCGGATCGCGCGGGTCCAGCGGGCTCAGGCGCAGCACGTAGGGATTTTGGGCAGCCAGGAGAGCGTTACCATGTAGGTTCCCAACTGAGGGAGCACGCTCATCCAGTTGTAGGGAGGGTCGGCTCCCAGCCCGTCTCAACTTCCGCGCCTCCCCGCCCGTGGACCTGGATCTTATGGTCCCGTATGATGGCATCCAGGGGATTGGCCAAATTCAGTTCGACCGGCAGCGTCTGCCCCGCGCTGGCTGTGACGGCGAACGATTTCCGCAGCCCGGCTGGATTGCGTTTGAGTGTCGTCGTAACTCCTGGCATAAGCTCGAGGGCGATTCGAACTTGGCTAAACGCCATGGACGTACACGCAGCCAGCAGGAGACTGCGCATAAAGGACTTCACGTAAGTGAATGCGCAAACTAGGGTCAGTTTTGTTGCAAGCCAAAGTGACTCCTGCTATGGTTTACGCAGCCAGTATGCCGTTCTTCGACCGCGTTCCCGTTCCTCCCGTTCAAGAACATGATCGTGGTCCACGCCGATGGCTCGGCTGGTTCGCCATGCCGCTCGCTACCGCGTTCACATGGTTAGGGCAAGCAGGGCGGAAGGGCGGCGGATTGGACAACGGTCTATTATTTCTATTCATCGGGTTCGGATTGCTTGCCGGCGCGGCGTGCATTTTGTTATCCAGCCCTCGACGGCGGGGATTCAAGTGGACCTTGCTCATCCTGTACCCGTTTGCAATGTTTCCGATAATTGCCGCGATCGACCTCGCGTTCAATGGCATAGGGCGTTTGTTCTGAGCGCGTTCGCCGTCGATTTAAATAAGTACGATGCTCGGTCCGGGCTGGCTCAACCTACTTCGTTGTTTGTCGACGGACTCCTCATTGGCCCGGTAATCGTCGCCATTGGGGCCTGGATCTGGTTGGGTTCCCTGAAATCTCGAATTGGCATTTTCCTTATCGTGGTAGCGGCAATTCCCACGCTGTTGTGTCTGGTTTGCCTGGTTCGCTACTCTGATATTCCGATGAACCGCGTCCGCTGCCCGAAGATACCAGGTTTCCCTCACTCTCTTCGGGGCCGGTGGATGTATGTCTATGAATTCATCGAGTTCTGCCGACAGTATGTTCCAGGTGCGCCGGACGTGCCGACTGAGACTCGGGGCCTTGTCCGCGTCAAGGTGTTAATCTTTCGCAAGCCGGAATTGACGCAGTTGGAGAGAGGAATATCGATGAAAGGTAAATAGCGCCGACGTGATCATCGGCTTGGCATGCGCCATGCGCCTATTCCTGCGTGAGCGGTTGACTGTATTTCGTCACGTGACCACATGGTGTCAGGGTGCCCGCAGACGGCGCGCAAGTCCTTCCCAACGGCCCGAGCCGAAGCCACATCACAAGTTGGCTTTCAGGCGCCTGAGATAACCGGCGCTTCTCTGCCAACTATATATACATCATCCTCCGGACGATGTAACGTTCAGCGCTACGACTCGGCGTTGGGAATGCAACTATCAGCATTGGGCTTGCATCGATTGGAAGCAGCCAGACATCAAGTTGCGGGTGGAAGGGCTAGCCACAAACGCTAATGGTCGATATGCTCCCAGCAACGGTGAGGCCATCATGGCGACGGCTGTCTACTAGGCTCCCGTCAACGCGGCGACGAAGGAGTGGCCGAAGGTTTAGCGACGCTTTACACCTTTGACCGAACGGCGGTCAGTCCAAGATTGGTCAACTCGCGAGACCTCCCAACGCCTGCGTTTTGACACCCACGCTGTGGCCATACATCTGCACCATTGTTTTCTTGGAACTGCCAGCAGATTGCCGTAAGGAGACTCAATGCTCGGATGGATGTTGATGTTTACCACGATGTTGCTATGGGGAGCCGCGGCCGCGGCGATCGGTGGAGGTGTCGCGCAGACAGCCGCCATCGCTTCAAGCCTGGTGTTTGGATTTTTGCTGGTGGTCTGCGCTTTGACATTCACACTGCGAGGCCGCGCGTGATTAACATGGCCGTCCCAACACAAAGAGGAGTCTAAAATGAGTAGCAAGAAAACAGCAGTATTCGGCATCTATGCCTCAGTCGTCCACGCAGAACAAGCGGTTGGTCACCTGACGCAAGCCGGGTTTCCCAGCATCGACATTTCGGTGCTGGTTCCCGACCAACAAGGTACCAGGGCCTTTGCTTTTGAGAAGGAGACGAAGGCTCCGGAAGGAACGACAACCGGCGTCACCGCCGGCGGGATGATCGGCGGAGCGCTCGGTGTTCTGGCCGGAATCGGCATGCTGGTCATTCCCGGCGTGGGCCCCTTCATTGCGGCAGGCCCGATCATGGTCGGACTTGCCGGGCTCGGAGTTGGAGGCGCTGTAGGAGGCCTGATCGGAGCACTGGTCGGGATGGGAATTCCAGAGTACGAAGCAAAGCGCTACGTCGGACGAATCACCTCCGGCGGCGTACTGTTATCCGTCCACTGTGACACGTCCGAACAGATCGTGAAGGCCAAAGATGTTCTCAAACATTCCGGCGCAGACGATATCGCAGCTGCCGGCGAGAGCTCAAACCACCTGGTCGCTGCGCAGGCCACTGTGAGTTAGACAAAGACGATACCACAAAGGATTCGACTGCCATCCAACGGCCCGAGGCCCCGGAACCCATCTGGTAGATCTTTGCTAGAAGGAAAAACAGGCCGAAGGAGCTGACTTTCGAGTGGTTTATCTGGGTGGTTCTGCGGGGGTCTCGAAGCCTACATGGCCATTCTGCGCAGCCCTGCCTGCCGACACGGGCATGGGTCTTGTAATCGCGCCGCACCGCGCGCTGGAATACGTGCATTTGCTGCCCCAACTCCTCAGCTCGGTAATGGGAATGCCTGTTGTGGAAGTCAAGCAAGGCATGCGCCTCGAACCAAATCGCGTCTTTGTCGTGCCGCCTCGCGTGGACATGAGCTTGGCCTGCAATGTATTCAATCTACGAACACCGTCCCGGCCGCCCGGTTGGCCCAAGACTTTTAACACCTTCCTATGTTCGCTGGCTGAAACGGCCGGCCCGCGCGAAGTAATCCGACGCTTCATATGACAGCATGCCCCGTACCGCGGTGGAGACCGAACACATAGATTACCTCCTGCCGGCTTACGGAATTGCAGAGGCGCTATTGGCTTTAGCGCACCAACCCTTACAGACTGTCGATTCACACTCTGGCTGAAAGGGATTTTTGAGAGAACGGCGCCGCCGTGAGGATCACTTGCGATTCGCACTCAGCTGCCGAAGCAATAAAGATGAATAAAACCATCGGAACAATTTTGATTGGGCTTGGCCTTGCGGCGGTTTCACTTACACGACCCGTGAGAAATTAGTCGACATTGGGCCTATTCATGCCACTCGCGAAAAGACCCACGATGTTCCGCTTCCGCTCAAACCTGTCCGCTGATCTACGATGCAATGTTGTCATGCCCTGATCGACGTTTGGCCCCAGGAGTGCGCCTTTCCGGTCCGCCGCCCCGACGCAACCTGCCTGAATCAGACCGATGCAATTTGGTTGACGTGAGTTTGAGGAGAGGAATTACCTATGAAAACGATGCACGCAGGATTTGTTGAGCAGTTCGGGAAGCCTCTTGTGCTCCGGGAGTGTGAAGTTCCCTCTCCCGGGACCGGCCAGATCCTGGTAAAGACCGAGGCCTGTGGCGTATGCCACACCGATCTCCATGCCGCGCACGGCGATTGGCCCGTTAAACCCACCTTGCCATTCATCCCAGGTCATGAGGCCATCGGTTTGGTAGCCGCTCTCGGCACCGGAGTAACGAACGTTCGGGAAGGCGACCGGGTTGGGGTACTTTGGCTATACTCAGCCTGCGGTCATTGCGAGTATTGTCTCGCCGGCTGGGAAACAGTCTGTGCGGACGCTCAGTTCGCTGCACGAGCGGGCGGTGCGGGAGTAATGGTGGCCGCAATACGCGTCACGTTCTGGGGCGCGCCGGCGATGGGAGTGACCGCAGGCATTGGGGCTTTGGTTGGCAAGGTGGCATAGCCGAATTCCAGCAGAGGCACGCGGAAACTGCTCTGGATCGTTTGGTAAAGACACACGCACATCCAAGCACGCTCACGAGAAGGCCTCGGCACCGCCAGTCGTAATCGCGGCATAGCACCTAACAACGGAAGCCCATCGGACTGCCGGTGGGCTTTTGGAAACGTAATCCGCGCCTCTCACACCCGAGTGTTCAAAACTCGAACAAGCTTTGCCGCATCGCGCCCTCATAATCCTTCTTTGCCTTTTTGGCTGCATTTCGAGCTTCGTCTTCCTTGAAATGAGCTCCTTCCCATTCGTCGACCTGGGCCAACGTGGGCTCGACGGAAGCGAGTTCTTCCTCCACCCTTATGGCGTCGACCCATTCGTCGACCGCCGCCTTGTAAGCTCTTTGCATCGTCAATAGTTCTGTTTGTTCCATAAGCTCCCTCGGTCTTCCTTTAGCGGCTCACGCTACATATGGCGGCGCACGTGCCACCCCATCTATATCATTCGAGCAAATCGTTACGCGGTGATGACGATCGGACTGGTCTGAGCTTACTCTTGGACTCGTACCAACATTACCAGGCGTACTTCTTCGCATCCTGCTCCTCGACGAGGCTCACAGTGAGTGACCACATCCCGTCGAGTGACCGCATTACGTTACTGCCTTAGCCGTCGGCCCACGTGAAACCGCGGTAGCGGAACCGATTCGAAAACACGCAGCCGTCAAACTGTCAACTTGCCCGGCTCCCAGCTCGCGTCGTCTACCGAAGGCTGTCGCCGCATTTCTCCAGTAAAACCGCCACTTAAGCAGCAGGACGCATTCGCTCTTGGCGTCGCCCGGAGTGGTTAGTTGATTAATTCATCGCCGCCTCGCTGTGAATGCTCGCTTTCTCCTGAGTTGGTCGCGGAGATGCACTGACTACTAAGAGGTGAATTTATGCGCGCATTTACATTGCTAGTGGTAGCTGTTGTCGGTGGAGTCGGCTTTACGGCGACCACTTCCAAAGCAGAGGGTCAGGTGAGCGTCACCATTGGGGTCGCCCCCGCATGTCCCTATGGTTATTACGATGTCGCTCCTTACAGCTGTGCCCCCACCGGCTATTACGGCCCGGAATGGTTTAACGGGAATGGATTCATTGGCGCAGGCCCGTGGTTTCACGGCGCTAGCGGCTTCCATGGCAACGTGAACAACCGTCTTCATCCAGACCACGGCTACAAGGGCCCGCAACCCAAAACCGGCGAGAAAGCCGAGCCGGCCAAAAAGATTGATAGCGCGCACTTCTCAGGTAACGAAGTGCGGGATGGACGAGGCCACGTAGCCGCCGGCAAGAAATAGCTCAGACGCGAAGAGGTCCGCTGCCGCATACAGTTCGCGGATCTCTTTGTCCCGACGTAGATCGGTGCCCGGGAGTTGGCGCGACATCGGACTCGGATAAGGGTTACGGCGGTCCTCGCTTGCGGAGCTTTTGTGGGGCTTTCTGATCGGAATAGCCCTGGAGCGATTTCGATTTAACATGGGCTGCTTGAAGAGCGGCGCGGATTTCGGATAGCAAATAGGAGACAAAACGTATGCTATGGACGATTGTAGTTGTGTTATTCATCCTATGGCTTTTGGGTTTCAGCCTTAGTATCGGCGGAGGCCTGATCCATTTACTGCTGGTCGTGGCGTTGGTGATTATTGTCATCAACCTCTTTACCGGCCGTCGGGGCGTAATCTAGCTGTTGCAGGGTCCGCTGCCGGTGATTGCCAACACAGTAGACAATGTCTGGCGTTGCAACGAAGATGAACCACCATGGAAATCGCGATGCTGAGCCTTAAGACAATTCTTGTTCCTATCGTATTCGCGGACACTTCCCGCCAGGTCGTACATGAGGCCGCGTGGTTGGCGCGGCGCTTTCATGCGGAGATGATCCTGCTACACGTGGTGACCCCTTTCAACTATCCATCCGCAATCCTGGAGGGCGGGCACGAGATCACTGCTCGGGATTCGCACGCCCACATCGTCCAGCAGTCGCAGAAATTGCTGGACGAGACGCTACGGCCGGAGCTCGACGGGATTCAGGTCACACGCATGCTGCTCAGAGGCGACGCGGCCGAGGAAATCGTGAAGACGGCCCGCGACCGGGATGTCGGCCTGATCGTCATGTCGACTCGTGGCCATGGGGCTTTCTACCGATTCCTCGTGGGCTCGGTGACAGGAAAGATACTGCACGAAAGCCCTTGCCCGGTCTGGACGGGCGCTCACCTGGAAGAGGCGCCGGCGCGCGAGTTTTCGATCCGCAACGTCCTATGCTCCGTGGATTTGACCCAGCATAGCCGCCACACTGCATCACTGGCCGCCGGGATGGCCGCTGCCGTGGACGCGAAGCTGACGCTCGTCCACATCACCGCCGGCGTGGAGGTTTTCGGCCCCGGCGGCTCCCATGTCGACCCCGCGTGGAAGGAAACGATAGTGGGTTTCGCCGCCGCGGAGATTGCTAAGCTTCAGCAGGACGTGGGCACGAAAGCCGAAGTCATCATCGAGAGCGGCAGTGTGCCGGAGCTGTTGAACCGTGCAGCGGAGCAAACTAACGCTGACGTTCTGGTCATCGGGCACAATCCCATTTATGGACATTTAGGGGAGAACGGCAACGGCTACGGAATCATTCGTGCGTCCCGCATCCCGGTTTTGAGCGTTTAAGCGTTACGCAAGTCAGCTCCCTGCCAGTGCGTCGAATCCCGAGATCACGTCGGACAGTTCCTCGTCTATTCCGCTCTGCCGCAGTCGGTGGTACTGGCTATGGAGAGACTCCAGCAGATCCTTGATGTTCTTGTCGGCGCGTTCCATGGCTGCCAGGCGGCTCGCGTTTTCGCTGGCGAGGGATTCGGCGCAGGCCCGGAACAGCGAGATGAAGAAGTACTCACGGATGAAAGCGCGCAGCGTCATATTGCCGCCGTTCATCACTTCGGGCAACATCTTCGTCGGCCAGTGGACGTTCGTAAGGCCTTGTTGCCATTCCACGTCCAGCGGCAACAACCGCTGGCTGACAGGTTCGTAGAGCGCTCCGGCACGTGGGCAGTTATGGAAGACGTATAGACGCGCATAGTCGCCTTTCGCGCGGCGCACTTCGCTTTCGATCTGAATCTGCCCGACGAGCGGAGTAATGGCCTGGACAGAGGCCGGCACCGCAAAGAGTCCCAGCAGCGGGATGCCGGCGTCCGCGAGGCGCGCATGTACGCGCTCACCGACGGCCCAGACTTCCGGTTTGCCGGGCAGATCTTTCAACGTCTTCACCGCAAAATCAGCCACTACGTCGTTGAATTGGCCGACCAATCCCTGATCGGAACCGAAGACGACTGCGCCGATCGTATCGGAACTGGCTGGTTTGTCAGGGCCGGAAGGCGGCAACCTGGCGCTTTCCCGGAAGCAGGCGCCCAGGCCGAGTTCCACGGTCCGGCAGTAGTCGCCCAAGGCGCTTACCGATTTCTCATATTGACCGACACTGGCAGCCGCCAGGGCTTTCATTGCGCGAACCACGGATTGCAGATCTCCGGCGCTCGAGAGCTTTCGGCTCAGGCTTGCTGTGGTGTTGCTCACGGCTTGACCTTTGGGTCGGGCTTGGGCGAGTCGGACTTGGGCGGATCGGGTTTGGGCTGGAAGGTCGCCAGCGCTTTGGTGGCGATGGCAATGACCGTTTTGCGATCCTCGTCACTCAGTTTGTCCGCAGTTTCGAAACGTCCACTCACCTCTGCCGGAATCTCCGCCGACGCTTTCTGCACGGCTTCTCCGGCTTCCGTCATGCGGTTCAGCGGCACGGTATCGAAAAGCTTCGTGGTCAAAGCCAGGAGGAGAGTGATCTGCGCGGCGACCGGTACCGGGGCGGATTCGGGTTGCTTGAGACAAGCTCTAATTCGCTCTCCATGGTCGATGATTTTGCGGGTGTTGTCATCCAGGCGAGCGCCAAACCGGGCGAAGGTCTCAAGCTCCTCAAATTGAGAGTAGGCCAGCTTGAGGTCGCCGGTCGAGGCGCGATAGGCCGCCCGCTGTGCCTGGCCCCCGACACGGGAAACGGATTTACCGATATCCACGGCCGGAAGCACGCCTAGTTCGAACAGCGACGGCGAGAGGTAGATCTGCCCGTCGGTAATGGAAATCAGGTTGGTCGGAATGTAGGCGGACATGTCCTCCGCTTCAGTCTCGATGATAGGCAAGGCGGTCAGAGAGCCGTTGCCTTTTTCCTTGCTCAAGTGAGTGGCGCGTTCGAGCATGCGCGAGTGAATGTAGAAGATGTCTCCGGGGAAGGCTTCACGTCCCGGTGGCCGTCGGAGCAGGAGAGAAAGTTCGCGATAGGCTTCGGCATGCTGCGTGAGGTCGTCGTAGACGATCAGTACGTCGCGGCCTGCTTCCATAAAATACTCCGCGATGCTGGTCGCGGCATAGGGGGTGATGTATTCAAGGCCGGGCGCCTGGTTGCCCTCCGCCACCATGACTACGGTGTACTCCATGGCGCCTTTTTCGCTTAGATTGGCCACGGCCTTGGCTACGGCAGACGCGCGCTGGCCGATGGCGCAATAGACGCACAACACATTCTTCCCGCGCTGGTTCAGGATGGTATCGATCGCGATGGCAGTCTTGCCGGTCTGCCGGTCGCCCAGAATCAATTCGCGCTGGCCACGGCCGATCGGAATGAGCGCATCGATGGCTTTCAGGCCGGTCTGCAACGGCACGTCGACCGGGGCGCGGTCCATGATGGGCGCCGCGGGACGCTCAATGGGTAAACGCGCGCTGGAGTTGACGGCGCCCTTGCCGTCGAGCGGCCGGCCAAGCGGGTCAATGACACGTCCCAACAATCCATCTCCTACCGCGACGTCCATGACGCGCCCGGTACGGCTGACTTCATCGCCTGCGTGCAATAGCGAAAACTCGCCGAGGAGCACCACGCCGATCTCTTCCGCGTCCACGTTGAATGCGATACCGAAGACTCCGCCGGGAAACTCGAGAAGTTCGTTGTACCCCGCGGCCGGAAGGCCGGAGACTACAGCGATTCCGTTGGTGACACTGGTGATGGCGCCCACCTCGTGCGGCGTCAGTTGCGGCGTGAAGGCGGTCCGCGCCTCGCCGATAGCCCCGAATGCGCGGTCGAGGCAACTCTCGAGACTTTCCGGTGCAGTGTTCATTTGGCCGCTCGCTTGTCCAATAGATCGCTGACGCTCTTCTCCAGCGACGTGAGGTACGCGGCGAGAGTCCAACCTACCTTCTGGCCGTTTGCCACAAGCTCGATCCCGCTGACCAGATCTGGCGCAGCTTCGAACTTCACGCGGACTTCAGCCGAGAAAGTTTCATTCAGCGCATTCTGGATCGCCGCACGTTGGTCCGCAGGCATCTCAAACGCGCTGCGGACCAACGCCGGATTGGTCTCCGCCTTCAGCGCGCTTGCGATGGTTTGCTTGGCTGTGCCGTTCATCTCTCGCAAGCGCCTCGTGAAGACCTCGGCCATACGTTCTTCGAGACTCGTCGTGGCCATATCTTTCAACGCCAGACGCGTGACGGCGAATACTTCCTCCTGGGTTCGCCGCCCTGTGGCCTGGTCCAGTTTATGAGCGTCGCCTTTCAGCGCTTCCTGGCGTTGGACGCTCAAAGCGTCGGCCGTTTTCCGTGCGTCGTCGAGAAGCCGCTGGCCTTCAACTTTCGCTTCGGCGGCGGCCTTACTCATGAGTGCGGCCCGGGCTTTGTCGAACTCTTCGTTCTTGTGCTGAAAATCGTCTCGATCCTTCTGTGCCTCGGCTTTTTTTAAGTTGGCATCCGCCAGTTCCGCGGCGATCTTCTTCTCCCGCGTGTCGATCGCGTCGAGAATGGGCTTGTAGAGAAAGTGCTTCATCAGCCAGACGAGGATGAGGAAGTTGAGCGCCTGCGCACAGACGGTGAACCAATCGATCAACATGGGGTCACTTTCCCGTCGCTTGCGCGATGACATGGTTCCAGAACGGATTGGCGAAGATGAGAATCATCGAAACTACGAAGCAGTAGATGGCGGTGGATTCGATCATCGCCAGACCGACAAACAGGGTCCGGGTGATGGTCGCGGAGGCATCGGGTTGCTGCGCCAGTGCGGTGAGCGCCGTCGCGACGGACCTTCCTTCTCCCAAAGCCGGGGCCATGCATCCAAAACTGGTGGTGATGCCGGCGGTTATGATGGAAGCGATTGCGACTGAGGTTGGGGTATCCATAGGGTGTCCTTTGACTAGTTACGTCGTTGTTACAACTTTGGGTTTTCGGGTGCTCGTGGCGGCCGCGATATAGACCGTAGCCAGGATGGCGAAGATGTAGGCCTGAACCATACCGGTTAGCAGGCCGAGCAGCGTCATGAAGATGGGAAAGATAAAGGGCGTGATAGTCAGCAGAATCGCGATAATCATCGCCCCGCTCATCATGTTCCCAAACAGACGGACAGCAAGCGCGAGCGTACGGGAAAATTCGCTGATGATATTGAACGGCAGCATAATCACGGTCGGCTGCACGTAGGATCTTAGATAGCCTGCTAAACCCTGGTCCCTCATACCGAAAAACGGCACGGCGATAAACACGCACAGCGCCAGCGCCGCAGTGGTGGAAAGCGAACTTGTGGGCGGAGCGTAGCCTGGCACGATCGTGAAGAGGTTAGCCAGGGCGATGAACAGAAAGAGCGTGCCGATAAAGGCGATATACTTCTGCGGATGACGAAGGCCGACTTCCTCGATCTGTTTCTCGATTGCCGTGACGACGATTTCGAGGAGGGTTTGCCAGCGAGCATGTTCAAGACCCGTGGAAAGCTTGCGGGTAACGAGTTTTGAGCCGGCTGCCATCACCAGCATTAAGCTCCAGGTGAACACAATAGTGCCGTTTAGTTTAAAAAACCCGTATTGCCAGAAGATCATCTGGTCGGGAGTAAGACGCATGTCCGGCCTCCTGAGTTATTGAACTTGGTCCGCGTCAGCCACATGACTGCCAGGCGCGCCAGGACAAATCCAACGAGACACGCCGCGAGCCTTCTCCAGTTGCCGGCAGAGACAAAGCAAATCCCGGCCAAGGCAATGCTCATCCGCAGCAGCAGACTAACAGAGAACCACAGCGCCGGTCGCGGCGACGCGAGGCCTTTGCGCACCGTCCACCAGAGACCGCCGAAGAAAATAGTCCCAAGCGCCATGCCTGCGAGACATGGCAGCAACATACAAAGCGTTTCAATCATCGTCATTCTCTTCCTCTTCCCGGATCTGGTGGTCGACCCAGCGCCACGCATTGAAACAGCCGAGTGCGAGCCCTGCAATCATCAAGGCCAAAGTCCAGGAATGCGAACTCGCATAGTGTTTGTCCACCCACATGCCGAGCGCCACCCCGAGCAGCGTCGGAATCGCCACCGACCAGCCGATCAACCCCATCAGTCCCAAGCCGAACCAAACGCCTTGCGTGGACTTTCGTGCTCTCCCTTTGCGCGCCGCTTTGGCTCCGATCTGCTCGGCGAAGGTCGGGTTTTTCCTGCCTGGCCCGTCATTCATTCTGCAGCCTCGCAAGGCGGCGCAGAAATCCCGTTTCCACCTTTGCGGTAGCCGCGCGCGCACTGCGCTCGTCGGCATCCAGAGTGAGAAACTGTTTTTCCACCGCATCCCGCAATTGGCCGAGGTCCGTTCCGCCCAGTGCGCGCCGCACGGAAATGAGCACGTCCAAGCCGGTCTTGACGAGAACGCCTTCGTCGACGGCCACGAAGACCTCCTCACCGGATTCCATTTTGTAAGTGAGAATCCCCGGCGTCAGCGCCGCCACGCAATCGAGCCGGTGCGGCAGGAGCCCAAAAGATCCTTCGCGTGTTTCGGCGACAATGTGCGATACTCCAGTTTTGGTTGCAAAAATCTGGAACGGGAGGAGAATCTTAAGCTTCATGAGCTGCGGCATGCGCGGCCTCCGGTTCGGGTTTCGACGCGGGCCCGACAGGGGCCTTGGCTTCGACGGGCTGAGCTTTTCCCTTGGCTTCGTCGATCGCCCCGATCATGTAGAGAGCGCTCTCCGGATAGTCTTTGAATTCGTCGCGCAGGATCCGCTCGCAGCCGTCCAGCGCGTCTTTCAGGCTGACTGTCTTTCCCTTGATGCTGGTGAATTTTTCGGTAGTGAAAAAGGGCTGGGTCAGGAAGCGCTCCAGCCGGCGGGCGCGAGCGACCACCTTACGGTCCTCAGCCGAAAGCTGTTCCAGGCCAAGCATGGCGATGATGTCCTTGAGTTGGTCGTATTGCGCCAGCGTCCGCCGGATTTCCTGCGCCAGTTCGTAATGCGCTTTGCCGACGATGCCGGGCGTGGCTATTTTTGAATTGGATTGCAGCGGGTCGACAGCCGGATAGAGTCCTTCACTGGTCCGCTTGCGAGTTAGCACAATCGAAGCCGAGAGATGCGAGAAAGCATGGACCGCGGCGGGATCGGTGAAATCGTCCGCCGGAACGTACACCGCCTGGATCGCGGTGATCGCGCCGGTCTTGGTATTGGCGATGCGCTCTTCGAGACCCGACAACTCGGTGCCCATGGTGGGCTGGTAGCCCAGGCGCGATGGCATGTGTCCCATCAGGCTGGACACTTCCATACCGGCTTGAATAAAGCGGAAGATGTTGTCGATGAGCAGCAGGACATCACGGTGCTGGTCGTCCCGGAAATACTCGGCCATGGTCAATGCGGCTTCGCCTACTCGCAGCCGGCTGCCCGGCGGCTCGTTCATCTGGCCGAAAAGCATCACCATGTTGGGCAACACGCCGGCGTCGGTTACAGTGCCGAGAAGTTCCGCCGCCTCGCGGCAACGCTCGCCAATGCCGCAGAAAATACTGATGCCATGTTGTTGCTTGATGACGTTGTGGATCATTTCGGTAAGTAAGACCGTCTTACCCACGCCCGCGCCGCCGAAGAGTCCCGCCTTGCCGCCGCGTTCGAGCGGCACCAGCACATCGATAACCTTGATGCCGGTCTCGAAGATTTCGGATTTGGTGGAACGGTCCGCGAGCGGCGGCGGGTCCTGGTGCACCGAGCGCCACTGGACATCGGTCAACGGGGCTCCGTGGTCGATGGTCTGGCCAAAAACGTCGAACATGCGGGAAAGAATTGCCTTGCCCACTGGCACCTTTAGCTGCCCGCCGGTATCCTCAACCACCATGCCCCGAGCCAGTCCGTCGGTGGGCGTCAGGGCGATCCCCCGCACTCGGTGGTCAGCGTGCTGCTCCAGGACTTCGATGACGATTTTACGTCCCTCGCCGGTTCGCAGAACCGAGAATACCGGCGGCAGATGCTCATCGAACCGCACGTCCACGACACTGCCGCGCACCGAGACCACTACTCCCGTATTCGTTGCTGTGGTAACGTTTTCCAATTTTCTCCTATGCGCCTATGGCGCGACACCACTTGACATGGGCTGAGACCGGAAGGGAGGCAGCCGCGACAAATCGTCGCTCATGGTATAGATGGCTAGCGCCGCTAACACGAGAAACATTCCGGCCCAAAACTTCCAATCGTGAACCTGCCGGACTTGAGCGCCGACTCATATTGCACGACGCTGTCCTTGGGAATGCCAATGCTGTATAGCCCTGGGCGGCCCTAGAACTTCATGCAGTCGAACGGGTGGTATGCGGCAACGTGTTCCCCTCTGTAATAATCATTGGCGACGACGGACACGTTCTTCATATCGAATCCGGACCTCGTTCGTTCCATCGCGGCTTCCTCCGCCAGAACGCGGGTTTTGTAAGTAGCGACGACCGAGTTTGCTGTGGACATGACGTCCCTATTTCCCTCAAAACACCGTTTTGGACTATCTGACACCACCGCTGAATGCAAACTCAGATGAATGTAACGCGAACTCCAATGGGTGGGTTCTCTCAATAATATTTCTTGCATTGGACACCTCTTCCGATGTGCCATGAGCGAGAACCATGAACTTATCCGCTTTGTGCGCCGTCTCGTATTTCACGATGCTATCCTTGGGGATGCCAATGCTATAAAGCCCCGCGCCGAGCGCGTTCAATCCACCCACCACGACCGCACCTTCCAACGCGCCGACGATCCAGGAGACCAACGGACCGGCTATTACTAGCGGGCCGATGCCCAGAATGGCGAAGAAGGCGGCTCCCAAACAACATTCCCCAAAGACCACCCCAGAAAGCACCCATCGATCCCCAGTACTTCATGCGGTCGCCGGCGTTATAGTACCGGTGACTTCTTCGTCAGTGTGATAATCCTTGCCCACGATGGACAGTTTCTTCATGTCGAACCCGGACTTCTGCAGTTCTTTTACCGCTTCTTCTGCTTTGTCATGGGTTCCGTAAATAGCAACAACCGAGTTTGTTTCAGACATAACGTACCTTCTTTCTTTTCTTTGACTAAATCGCGTTTTTGAGATTTTGCGGTGATCAGCCGGAGGGCGCGAGACCAGTCCGCCATGACGCCACGTGACCTTTACCTTTTGTTACCAAACAAAAAAGCCGCCGACCGCCTGGCGCGTCGGTCCGGTCATCACCGATTGATCGCGTTGCGGAGCCATTTCCTCGCGAAACACGTGAGGCAAATGAGGCTCCCTTCCACTAGTCTCTTTAATTACCACCGCGCCGTGCTGTTGCACGATATCCGCGCGGCATTCACCTTATCGTTTAAACCTGTCGCGGCGACCAAAGCCCATCCCCTCCGGTTGGGTCGCCCAATCCGGGTAAGTTCCCTCAGCAAGTCGGTCTCGAAGTCGAGACGAGGGAAGCTTATCACACCAGTGCCTGCATTCTGAAACAGAACCAACTGAAGTCTTCGGCATAGTTACAATCTTCACCGCAAACAATTCAACTTCTCCCTCCCAAAACGGCTTTGATCTTTATTCGTACCCAGCCCGTGCATCGGAATATCGAGTACTCTCCAGGACAAGGGAGCCACGTTTCTTAACTGCAGAACAACGTTACGCTGCTCGTCGCCAATTGTGAACCGCGAAATCCATAGACAGTTCTTGGTGTATATAAAGGCACTCTGGTCGTCGCTAAACCGAATGAAGACTTGATTCTCAAACCACTCTGTAAGCCTTATTATTGCGAGCCACCGTCTTAGATTAATCATTATTTTGCCGAAGGTGCTGCCCCGCTAAGCGATTGCTTCAAGACTTCCATAGCCTTGCCGAACTTCTCCCAGTCTCCCTGCTGCAAGGCTTTCTGGGCCTCGTCCAATTGCGCCTTCGCCAGTCTCAATTCCGGCTGCAGCTGAGGTGACGCCCCTGTGGAGGTCTGTGGTTGCTGCGTTCCAAACACAGCTTGGATTGCCTCATCGAGCGTAGGCTCCATCGCGACTTTGTCCCCGGAGATCACGATTACGCGTTTGAGTTGAGGAAAGTCCGTGCCTTCCGCGGTGAGGTAGACCGGCACAACGTAAAGGAAGGAGTTCTCGATCGGAACCGCGATCAGGTTTCCACGAATGACTCGCGAACCCTTCTGATCCCACAGGCTCAATTGCTGCGATATCGTCGTATTCTGATCGATCATCGCTTCGATTTGCATCGGGCCATAGATCAGCTTCTCCTTGGGCAGTTGGTAAAAGAGCATCTTCCCGTAGTCCGGGGAGTCGCATCTGGCCGTCATCCAGGAAATCATGTTGTCTCGCTTTTGCGGCGTGAAAGGAGTCATGATCTGGTACTCGAGCCGATCGCTTCCCGGGAGTTTCATCAGGATGTAATAGGGCTTCATGGCCGCGACCTTGCCTGCGTATGACTCATTGGGAAGCACCCAAAGGTCCTCACGGTTATAAAAGACTTGCGGGTCTGTCATGTGGAACGTTCTATATTGGTCCGCCTGGATAGAAAAAAGATCCTCGGGGTAGCGCAGATGCTCTTTCAAATCTGAAGAAAGCGCACTCAAGTCCTGGAAAACGCCCGGGAACGCGCGCCGGTAGACTGCCAGGACTGGATCTGCCGGATCCATGACGTAGAAACGGACAGTGCCGTTGTACATGTCGATAACGACCTTCACGGAGTTTCGAATATAGTTGAGCCCGTCGTCGGAGGCCGTCGCATGAGGACTGGAATAAGGGAAGTGATCCGAGACTGTATAGGCGTCCTGTATCCAATACAATTTGCCTTCGCTCACTACGGCGTAGGGATCTTTGTCGAGAGTAAGAAACGGAGCGATTTGCTGGACCCGCTCGTGAACGCGTCTCCAAAGCTGAATCCTACTTTCCGGCTTAAGGTAGGAAGTAAATAGAATATTTACATCGGCTTGAGTCCAGGCGAACAGGAAACGTTTCCACAAGCTATCGAGCGGGACCCCTCCCGTTCCGCCGTAACTCGTGTAGACATTCTCATTCCCCCTCGGATAGTCAAATTCCTTGATGCCAGTAGAAACAATCCGGTAACCTGGCGTGGACTCGCCGTAGTAGATGGAAGGTTGGTTGATTGTCAAGCCATATGCTGATTCCGGCGGAATATTCTCGAGAACATACTGCGGAAAGCCTCCGCCCATCGTCTTCGAGACGAAGCTCATGGCCACGCCATACCCGTGCGTAAATTGCAACTTCTCGTTTACCCAGGTTCGAGCTTGTTCGGGAAGTTCCGCGGAAAGCTCGCGGGCCGAAAGCATTACCTGGTGATACCCATCCGTCAGATGATAGCGATCGACATCAACCTGGTTGAACTGGTAGTAGAGGCGTATTTCCTGGGCCTGTTGGTACATCTGCAACAGAGGGCGATAGTCCCACAGACGGACATTTTGGATCGTGTCTTGATTTCTCGCGATCACGTCGGCGGTTAGATCGGCAAGCGCAGGATAGGAAGTTTCCTGGATCCTGTCAAGTTGGTAAGCGGTACGCGTGAATGCTATGTTGTTTTTCAGATATGGGGTTTCGAGGGCCAGTTCGTTTGGCTGCACTACGAACCTCTGGAAGAGGGCCGGCAGCGCCAGGACAGCGATTAGGTAAATACCCACATAGATTCCGCAGGCGACCGCTAAGGCTCTGAATCGCGGCCGCAAGATATTGGATACGAGCAAGGCACAGAGCGCCACTGCAGTTCCTACCATAATCCAATAGGCGATCCGCGTCACGTGGTCGGCTGTATAACCGGCCCCGTACACGACTCCTTGAATCGAGTACAAAAGCTCGTAGTGATCCAGATAGAACCCCCAGCCCCAGATGGCCACCACAACTGCGCCTATGACAGAAAGATGAGCACCGTACTTGGGGCTGACGCCCTCCACCGTTCCGCCGCGGCCGAACCGCAGCAGACCGAAGTACCCGTAGTAGAACACCACGGCGACTAATGTGAGCAGCGCCAGTCCGGCCAGGCTGCTTTGCAGAAGCTCATAAAAGGGAAGACGAAACAGGTAAAAACCGGCGTCGGTGCGAAAGAGCGGATCGGCCAATCCGAAGGACCCGCCATACCGAAAGCGAAAATAGGTATCCCATTGTCCCGTGAACAGACTTCCGGCTAACAAAGCGGCAATCGCAGCCATTATGCCGAGACTCAATTTCAAGATCGCTACGGGAATCCGAATGCCGAGTTTCGCGGCAACGATGGATTCGCCTGATAAGTTACCCACCGCGAAAGTGGCGGCATTTTTCGCCGCAAAATGGAGGTTAATCCAGAGATACAGAAGGGTGACAGCGAAAGCCGCGCCGAAAAGTTCCACCTGCAGGATCTGAAGCGTCCAGAAGACGGAGGAGTAGCCGACGGACTGCATCCACAGACCCTTCTCGATCAAACCGGCGACAACGGCCATGAGAGCGACAAGCGCGATCGCCGCAAGAACTGTGAGTTTCAGCGAACTCCATTGCCGCAGGATGCCGTTGCCTTCGTTGGTTCGAGCGACAATGCGGCCTTTGCCGCCAATAAGGTGGGGTGGCTCGTTCTGTTTTGACGTCTCGATGATCATTGCTCTTCCGCTTTCCTTTGCCTAACCTGTGAGTGCGTTGTCACTCGTTTGGCAGCAGCCCCCGAACCGGATGCACTTTGTGGGAAGCCCGCTGCCTGGTTCCAGTGCACCTCAGTCACCAACGACTGACGGCGAGATGGAGGAGCTCAGGCGTTTTTCAACGCAAGCCAAATGCAGCTCCTTTGAATCCCTTTAAGACACGAGTGCCGCGCGTCTTTCCGCGAGCTGGTGACGAAATGCGGCCAACTGACCTTTAGCGGTCAGGCCGTCTGTCAGCGTCTCAAATTCGCCGCGTGGGGGTGCCGTTCTCGTTGATTAGGAACATCTGGTACACGCCAACAGTGGTGCTGTAATCAGCAATGTTCCCGCCGGGCAGATACTCTTTGCCTAGCAGATGGTCGGCCACCATTTCCATCCGGGTCTGTCCCGCATGCGGAAAGTGAGTACTCAGGTCCGTCGGGGGTGTATGCTTCGGATTTTCGCTATTGACCTGCAACACTGCATGAGTGTTGTCTCCTTTTTGCGTTCATGCGGTTGCCCAAGGTTAGCCTTTATCTTCTGTAGACCATTCTCAAATGTGCATTCTTAGAACGTTCTGCGCTTCGCTACCGTTTTCAAGTTATTCCCACGCGCCCCGTCACTTCTCTCAAACAGCTCGAGTGCTCGTTCGCGTATCCGGCCGTTGATGATATTCGCCTCGTCGATCAGCACGCTGATCTCACCAGGCGTCTCAGATTTTCGATAATGACTCTGGACATTGTTTCTTGCTTCTTCCTTGACCTGAGAACACATTGCACGCCATGCTGTAAACAGGGACCGGGAGGCCGGGGCGTGTTGATGTCGACCGCGCCAGTGACGCCCCGTTGTCTTATAACGGCGTTGATCAAATTATTCCGGAAATGGAGAAGCTACTCGATCCTGAGTCGGCTGAACACCGGGATTTTGGCAAAGTCCATAATGAACGCAAAGACCACTGCCGCAGCCAGTATTCCGCCCACTTCGAGCAGCGGTAGCGATGTCATGGCGATTCCAAAAATCGCAAGTGCGGAAGATATCGCCACATCAACCGCAGATGACGCGACCAGCATCCCGCTCGGACGCGAGGCCCCCAGACGCCGGCGTTCGCGATTCGTATAGGTCACCGCTTGACTACCAAACACAATGGCCAAAAGCGACACGGTTCTGAGGGCGTCGATTCCGAAACCCATCCAGAATTTGCCTGCGGCTAGAATGGCACTGCAAAAGATCAGCTCGGAGATTCCCATGAAGATGCCAGCGACAGTTAGC
>CAVZRE010000007.1:0-91858 GCA_963777595.1 Terriglobia bacterium | reverse complement strand
TCAATGAAGGCTTCGTCGAGCAGCATCGGCGTACCGGCATCCAGGACGCGGTGGATTTCAGCAGGCTCCATCATGGCGCCGGAAGGGTTGTGCGGATTGTTCAACAACACAACGCCGGGCGAATGCGATCGGATGGCCGCGCACAGACGGTCGACAGGAATTTGGAAGAGATCCGAGCGCTTCAGCGCAAAGGGTAGGAATTCGATTTGTTGTTGCGCGCACACATGGCTGTATTCGCTGAAAGCCGGAACCGGAACCAGTGCCCGTTTTACCTGCAAGCAGCGCAGAACGGGAGCCAGCAGCGCTTCCGCGCCCGGCCCTACGACAATCGCGTCAGGCGAAACGTCAAGCAATTCGCTCAGCGCACTGCGCAGGCGCCGCGCCGAAGGGTCGGGATAAAAGCCCAGCGAGCGGAAGTCGGAAGCATCCCGCAAAAGCCGTTCCCGAGCCCGAAGCGGCAAGCCTCGCGGATTGATATTCGCGCTGAAGTCCAGAAATTCCGACGCCGGAACGCCCAGTTCTTCAGCCGCCTGCCACACATCGCCGCCGTGTATGATCATCCCCGGCGCCTTTCCGCGATGGCCCACAACGCGATGCCGAACGCCAGTCCCGACACCATCGCGATCAGCGAGAGTGCGGCCTTAGCGTCGCGCAGCGAAGGGGGCCGTCCGTGAGCGTGGAGAGGCGGCGCGGGATGGGGCTGGCCAGCATAAGAATTCCCGCCCCCCAGGCGCACGTCGAGCGCTCCCGCTACGGCAGCCTCACTCTGTCCCGCGTTCGGACTCGCATGTCTGTTTCCGTCGCGCAGCCAGATCTGTTGCGCGCGTGCGGCATCGAATCCCTGCAACTTCGCGGCGGCTACAATTCCCATTGCGGTAAGTCGGGCCGGAATGAAGTTCCACGCATCGTCAAGCCGCGCGGCTACGCGTCCGAAGTAGCGATAGTAGGGGTCCCGATGGCCGATCATGGAATCGAGGGTATTGACGGCTTTATAGGACATCGCGCAGGAAACGCCGCCCACGGCCAGCCAGAATAACGGAGCGACGATGCCGTCGCAGGCACTCTCAGCCAAGGTCTCGATAACGGCCCGGCAGATTTCGCTTTCGTCGAGATGCCCTGTGTCGCGGCCCACGATACGCGCCAACCTCCGTCGCGCCAAAGGGAGATCGCCCCTTTCAAGCGCACTGATGACGGCGCGAGCTTCGTAGAGTAATGAACGCGTGGCCAGCGTGGTCCATGCCAGCAGCACTTGCCATACGGTATTTTTCGGACGTCCCAACGTCCAGGCAGCTGTGACAACGGCTCCGGTAAGAATCGCGCCGGCCCAGATTTCGCTTTCCGGCCCTTTGCAGAACGGCCGTAACCGTCTCTCGCCCACGCGAATCAAGAATCCGAATCCCCTCACGGGGTGCGGGAACCATTCCGGGTCGCCCACCAGCAGATCAAGTCCGTAAGCAACTGCCAATGCAGGCGCGTTCACAGCCCGGTCCATCCCCGAATCAAATTCATATCGAGCGATTGCCGCAGATGTGCCGCCCAACGGTCGAGGCGCCCCTGACGTTCGGCACTCACGCAGACAAAACGCTCGGCAGGCTCGAGCCCAGCCGCCCTTCGCGCAAAGTTTACGAATCGATGACGGAAGGCATCGTCGTCGAAGATCCCGTGAACGTACGTTCCCCAAACCTTCCCTGAAGAACACAGCGCTCCGTCCAAAGTCGAATGCGGCTCACCCTCTCGACGGATCTCCGCAAATGACGCTGCGTCCTTTTCGTACAACGTCTCGCCCATATGAATCTCATACCCGCTAAAGAAAAGCCCGTCCCACAAATGACACCGGCCCGACGCGCGGCGTACCGTCTTCTCGCCGCGCATAACAGTGCGAATCCCAAGCCGGCCTAATCCAGGCATGGCGCGATGAACTCCTCCGCTCTCCACGCCTGCCGGATCTTCGATCGAGAGACCGAGCATCTGAAAGCCGCCACAGATCCCGACGACCATTCCGGAATAGTCCGGCAGGGTGTCCGCAAATCCCTGCGCACGCAACCACGTAAGATCATCGAGGGTCTGCTTGCTGCCGGGAAGGATGAGCACATCGGTGGAAGCCACTTGTGCCGCATTTCTTAGAAACGCCAGCGAGACGGAGGGTTCAGCGGCGAGGGCGTCAAAGTCTGTGAAGTTCGCCATAAACGGCAGCGCTACGATTCCTACGCGCAGCGGACGCTCCGGCGAATTCCCGATATCCCGCCAGACTCGCTCGACTGTAAGGCGATCCTCCAATGAAACGCTATCTTCCTCATCGAGGCCGAGATCACGTAGATACGGAACCACTCCGGCGCACGGAATCCCGAGCCGTCGTTCTATCATCTCCACTCCCGGGCGCAACAGCTCGAGATCGCCCCTGAACTTGTTGATCGCGAAACCGCGAATTCTCGCGCGGTCGTCAGGCTCGAGTAATTCGATGGTCCCGAGCAACGCAGCGAAGACTCCTCCACGATCGATGTCCCCCACCAACAAACAGGCTGCATTCGCGGCATGCGCCATCCGCATGTTGACGATATCGTGTTTGCGGAGGTTGATCTCCGCAGGAGATCCCGCGCCTTCGAGTAGGATCAATTCATATCGCGCCGCCAACGTCTGATAGCTTTCGAGCACGGCCGGAAAAAGGTCTTCGACGCGTCGCTGATGATAATCCGACGCCGTCACCTGTCCCCAGACGCGGCCCAGCAGAACCACCTGTGCTCCCGTATCCGACGACGGTTTGATCAAGACGGGATTCATCTCCGCGCAAGGCGTCACGCGGCACGCCTCGGCCTGCAATGCCTGTGCGCGGCCAATTTCACGCCCATCCGGAGTCGCGGCAGAGTTCAGCGACATATTCTGTGCCTTAAAGGGCGCGACGCGAATTCCTTCATCCGCAAAGATGCGTCCCAGGCCCGCGGTCAGAAGTGACTTACCGACATGCGAAGCAGTCCCGAGGATCATGAGTGCGCGCGCGCTCATTTGCCATGCACTCCCCAACGGTCGAAATGAGTAACGCTGGCCAGGCTGCTGCGAGTCTCCCACCCTTTCTCCTCGAGGTCCGGCTGCGGGCGAAATTCCGACACGTAGCCGACGCACAGATACGCTACGATTGTCAGCGCCGGCGGGATGCCAGTATCGATTTAAGTTGTTCCAGATCCAGAATGCTTACCCATCCCACGCCCAACGATTCGGCGCGCGCCGCGAGCCACAGATTTTGTACCGCGCAAACCGACGAATACAGATCGACAGATGGATCCGTCTGTCGCCCCAGCCCACTTCCCTTCGGACGCTCGTGATCGCACGTCACGCACAAGTTGACCGGCGCCTCCAGAATGCCGGCTAGTTTCAGCGTGTCGTGGAGCTTGCGCTGTTCTCCGTCATAGATCTCCGCCGCGCGTAGTCTGGCACACTCGAAATTCCGGTATACCGACTGCCGGACCGCGGCATCGCGAATCACCAGAAAGTCCCAAGGCTGCATGAAACCGACCGACGGCGCGTGATGTGCTGCATCCAGAATTCTTGCGAGCACCTCCTCGGGCACCGGGTCGGGGAGAAACTGCGAGCGAACATCCCGGCGCTCATAGATTGCGCGATAAACGCCGCGTCGTTCCGGCTCAGAGAAGCAATCGTCTTCCCGCATAGCGTCACCAGGCGCGGGACCAGCGCGGCCCCGCCTTCTCTTCCGTCCGCAACTTGGAATCGAGTCCGCGGCGCGCTTCGACGAGCCGTCCAAGGAGCCAGAGCAGATCGGAGAGCCGGTTCAGATAGGCCAACAGGCACGGATTCTGAATCACCCCGGACTCCATCAAGCCCGTAGCGAGGCGTTCCGCCCGGCGGCACACCGTGCGCGCGACATCGAGAGCCGCCGAATCCGGCGAAGCTCCCGGCAGCGACCAATCACCCAGAACGCCAGGCTCCGCTTCGATCTGATGGACCTCTGCTTCCAGCGCGTCTACCATGGCGGGCGTGATCTCCGGCGGAGTCTTCTTGGATTCCGGCGGCGTGGCCAGCGCCGAGCCGACCTTGTACAGTTCGCGCTGAATCCGCTCCACGCGGTCACGGATATCGGCATCCTGGCAAATGGATCGCGCAAAACCCATCTGCGAAATCAGCTCATCGATCGTGCCATAACACTCGACACGCGGGTGTGTCTTGGACACGCGGATGCCGCCGGCGAGACCCGTCTGGCCTCCATCACCGCGCTTGGTGGCAATACTCATTGGAACTTTGCTCCTTCTTTTGGAATTGCGACAGAATCTCTTCAAGTCCGATTCCGGCGCCCACGCCGCAATCGAAATGGATAGCGGCGAAGCCCTCGTCGGGTTGCACCGGTTCGAGCGCGGCGAACATCCGCTCCATGCGCTCGTCACTCAGGCGGCCGGTTTCGCGTAGCGCATTTCGCTGCCGGCAGAGCGCCTCCGGGGTAGTCATCACCACAGCGACCGCCGGACACGACGCCTTGCGCGCGACTTGCAACCAGCGTTCGCGATGTGCGCGCGTCCGGTTCGTCCGATCGACGAGCACCGTATGTCCGGCTCGCAGCGCGGTTTGCGCCACGGCATCTTCCGCCGCCCGGTACACGATACGGTACACATGTTCGAATCCGGCAGGCGTGATCGCATCGATCAAGCCATCTTGCGAGACATGCACTGCACCCCGGCCATTGCGCCGCGTCCAGGTAGTCTTGCCTGAGCCCGGCGGACCCACCAGGACGATCAGGCAAGGGATGCCGAGCGGAGAGTTCGCTTTCATAGCGGCATCTCCAAAGTTTCGAGACGATCTGCCGGTTCGCAGTTCAACTCGCCCGCAGCGGGCCAATAGAGAGTCCCGGCGATTTCGCCAGTCAGGCGGACGATGCGTTGTGGCTCCGAGTATTGGTTCATGATTGCTCCATTACATCGTCGAGAATTGCTGGCGCCGCCGTAGCAGCCAGAGAAATACCGGGCCGCCCAACAAGCCGGTGATAGCGCCCACCGGAAGTTCGCTGGACGGCAGCGCAGTCCGTGCGAGCGCATCCGCCAAAATCAAAAATGCTGCACCCAATAGCAGCGAGCCCGGCAAAACGATACGCAAGTCTTCGCCGAACATTAATCGTACAGCGTGGGGAACGATCAGCCCCACGAAGCCGATGGCTCCGCCGGCGGAAACCGTCACACCGACAATCAACGCGCACAGCGCATGGACAAAGGTTTCGCAGCGTCGCACATTCACCCCGAGCGTTTCCGCCGTATCTTCGTCCATCGCCAGCAAGTTCAGCTGGCGAGAGAACGCCAGTAGCGCCAGCCACGCGGGCGCAAGTACCAACATCATCCGGCCGACCGGCTCCAGGCCGACTACGTCCAGGCTGCCGATCAGCCAGCGAAGGATGCGTAAGGCGCTGGCTGGGTCGGTCAGATATTGAATGGTCAGAACGCCGGCCGAAGCGATCAGGTTCACCGCGACGCCGGAAAGCAACAGGGCTCCTGGGAGGACCACTGCTCCCGTACGCGCGAGGGTCCTCACCAACGATACAGCTAGCATCGCGCCGGCGAACGAGGCGGCAAACACTAGTGGAATGCCGGCGATCCGCGCACTCCAGCCGAGCGCGATGGCAATGCTGGCCCCCACCGCTCCGCCTCCCGACACCCCTAAGGTGTATGGGTCGGCGAGAGGGTTGCGGAAAAGCGCCTGTAGCGCGCCTCCCGTGACCGCGAGCGACGCGCCTATGACCAGGCCCATCAACACACGAGGGAGGCGAAGGCGAAAGAACAGCGTGCTTGAAATGGAATCTGAGAACAGGCTCGATGGATCGATGTGCTGGCTGCCCACCGCTAAGCCCACGGCAATGGAAGCGATCAGGACAGCCGTTAGAATTGCTAACGACGTCGCTACCCGCGCGCCTATGGGGGTCTGTATGATCACTGGATCTCGGGATGAATCAGCTTTGCAAAAAGTTGCGCGGTCTGCACCATCCGTTGCGACGCGTGCGGCACATAGTCTTCATTCACGCCGTACACGCGATGAGCGCGCACCGCTTTGAGTTCGGGCAATTCCTGCCACGCCTCAATCGGATCGCCGGCAAAAGCGCCTTTGGACCCATGAATAAAATCGAGAATTGCATCCGGATTGATTGCAAGCAGATCCTCTTTGCTCAACTTCACATACCCTGTCTTGGCAGTCGGCACGACAATCTGACCTCCGGCGATCCCGACTAACTCCGCAAGATAACTTCCCGCCGTGGCGCTCGACAGATCGCGCAACGTCCCGGGCGTCCGATTGACGATCAACACCACTCGCACTCTTGGAAGACGCGCTGTTTTGCGCTCCACGCGATCCAGTTGCTCCCGTGTCGACGCAATTAATTCGGCGGCGCCGCCGTCATTCCCGGTAGCGTGTCCGATTTCAGCCATCGCCGCATAGACTTCCTGCACGGAACGGTTGGAAGTTTTCAGCACTCGCAGCCCCAGCCCTTTCAGCGTGTCTTCGAAGAAGGGCGCCTGGGCATTGTTCACGATCACCAGGTCAGGCTGCAAACTCACCAGTTTCTCGAAATTCGGATTGTGCAACTGGCCCAGATGAGGGAGTCTTGCAGCCTCGGGAGGATACGATTCATAGTTCGATACCCCCACCACTCGGCCGAACGCGCCCACGCCATAGAGCATCTCCGTCAGATCGGGAGACAAAGAGACGATTCTCCGCGGGACATCCGCGCCCCAGGCGCAAAGCGCTAAACCGCTCGCGGCGTAGAGCGCTAAACAAAGACCGGAAATCGACGCGCGCCGAATCTCAGAATTCATATTGCAGACCGCTCGATGCCGTTCTTCCCGGCGTGAGAAATCCGTTTTCGAAGTAGGTTTGATTGAAAATATTATCCGCCCGCACGAAAAAGCGGATCGCGCGGATACTCCTTGATGGGAATTCGGTAGCTGGCCCCCACGTTCGCCTTATGAGTCCCGCTGAAACGGTACGTTTGAGTTACCACGTCGCCATAGAGAGGCGCCAGATAGCTGCTCGACGCGATCGTGTCGAAGCTCAGCAATAGTCGCGAGGTCGGCTGTTCCGTAACCAGAAGGGAGAATTGGTTTCTCGGAATCCCGAAGGTTTGGAGCACATCGCCCACGATTGGTGTTCGCTCAATGGCATTGACATATGTGTACGCGGTGGTTATCTTTCAACGAGCGAGTGGCCGCTACGGACGCGCTCAATTTCGAATCCGCGCGAAATTCCTCCTTGCGTATTCAGATAGCCCACATAACGGCCGAAAGGATCGGTAGACGGATTGATCGCGCCGGAGGTATCGAAACTAATAACATCCTGCAGCCAGGTATAGAAGTAGCTGCCGAAATCTTCACCCGGTTCTGCCAGAGGCTCTGGTCGAAGCCGGCATCGACGCTGATGGAATGTTCGGGCGTAAGGCGCGGATCGCCATAGACGGAATAACCATAAACCGGATCGAAGCCGGCGCCGAATCTCTCGAACAGCGAAGGCGCCCGGTAGCCGCGGCCCATGTGAGCACGCAGTTTGGTGCCGGATTTCGCGGAAAAAATAGGCAATCGAGCCGTCGCCCGTGTAAGCCGGGGTGGGCGCCGGAGACGCGATACCTTGATAGGGCGCGGACGCCAAAGGAAGGAACTTCGGAGCGTCGAGCGAAAAGAACTGCGCCCGGAATGCGCCGGAAATCTGCAGCCGGCCGCCGAAGAATTGCGCCTGGTCCTGTGCGAAAACGGATTGGCTACGTTGCGTCACGTTGACCGCGGAGGTCGCGCTGGAATTGCTCTGATCGCTATTGTCATTGGCGTAGTTCTCGTTTTCGAATTCATAGCCGGCGCTCAAAAGATTGAAACCCCAACTGCTCGTGTAATTGCGCGTCCAGTGTCTGGATGCGCCCGTCATAGAGCGAACGTGTGCTGCCGTCGGGTTGATAGTCCACGCCGGCCGGTCCGTCGCCGTAGCGGCGTCCGTTGGAAACGAGTTGGTAGCTCACCGAATAATCGAGCGCATGCGAGGCCTGGCCGTTCAAGATGAGGGCCGCGGAAACAAAGCGCGCGGCGCGAGTGTAATCGGGATTGTCCGGGGCGGCGATGAAAGTGGCGTTTCCTGTATTCAGCTGCGAAAGCGGGGTTCCGTTCTCGAACAGCCTGAATAGCGCGGGCGCAAGCGGGACTGCATTGACGATTCCAAAACCCGTTGGATTGCCGATCATGTCCGGTTCGCCCAGAACCTTCCCGAACGAATCGGCGCCGAAAAGACGCGCGGTCAGACGGAGTTTGGGGGACAGGTGAAACGTCATCCGGCCTTGAGCACTGGTATTCGCGAAACGGAGCATCGCCGCCGACGCCGCTGGTTACCTCCGTTTCCGACACTCCCAAACTGTATTGGATCCGCTCGCCGGCCAACGCGCCCGCAAGTTGCGCTCGTCCACGAAAAGCGCCGAGAGACCCGCCTTCCAGCAAGACGCTGCCGCGCGTGCGCCCGCCGCCCTCATCCGTGATGACGTTAATCACCCCACCGATCGCGTTGGTGCCGTAAA
Source organism: Terriglobia bacterium (assembly GCA_963777595.1). GTDB lineage: Bacteria > Acidobacteriota > Terriglobia > Bryobacterales > Bryobacteraceae > CAVVFX01. The sequence continues at coordinate 83,328 of CAVZRE010000007.1, read as the reverse complement.
GCGAAGATCCCGAACCGCGCATCACTTCCACACGATTGGTATCCGTCAAGAGTAGGTCTTCGATTAACCCGGAAGCGTCTGCTTGCGTAGCGGAGGCATCGCGCAAGCGCAGTCCGTCCACCAGAATCGCGGTGTCCTCGATCGCGCAACCCGCGAATCTGGATCGTAGTGAACGCTCCCGGTCCGCCAAGTTGTTGGACGCGCAATCCCGGCGCGAGAGCCACTACATCGGAAAGGGCCGCGGCATCTCGCGCGTCGGCATCGGCCTGATCGATGATGGTAGTCGCTTTTGACACGTGCTCGGGAAGTTGCGGCGTGCTCGACGCTGTGACCACAACTTGCTCGTGAACACCCGCAATCTGCAGCACCACTTCGCGAGACTCCGTGGTTCCTGCGCCGAGGCGCAAGTCTCCGGCGAGAAACAGCGAAAAACCGGGAGCAGAAGCACGCAGCAGGTATTCACCGGCGGGCAAACCTTCGAACCTGTAGAGCCCTGAAGCGCCGCTGGTAGTAGCGCCGCCGGCCGCACCAGTGCTCGAGAACAGCGTGAGAGTCGCTCCCTCGATTGCCCGGCCTTGCGGATCCTTCACGCTTCCAGTGATGGACGCGCCGGATTGCGCGCTGACTGGCGCATTTGAAAGAATCAAAAGAACAATTACCTGCGTTATGCTCATGCGTTCGATGGCCTTTGTGAAGCGGTCTTCAAGTAGAGCGGAAGCCCCGCGACTGTAAAAATGACTTCGTCCGCAGCCTCCGCGGCGCACTGGTTTAACAGCCCCTGAGCATCGCGGAAAGCGCGTGTCACCGCAGGTTCCGGAACGGTACCGCTCCCGAGTTCGTTGGAAACGAGAATGATGTTGCACCCGCCTGCAATGGCTGCGATTCGTTGGATTTCTGCGCGCGCGATATCTTCAATCTGGCAGTTCGCAGCCTTCGCGATGTTCCCAGAACAGATTGCTGAGCCAGACGGTCAGGCAATCGACCAGAATCGGTATCTGCGCTCCCTGCTGCGCGTTGCACCGCATTCGCGAGGGCCACCGGCTCCTCGACGGTTCGCCAGTGAGAGGGGCGATCCGCACGATGCCGGGCAATGCGCGCGATCATTTCAGCGTCGTCCCCGGCTAGCGCCGTTGCAACATAGGTGACGCGTCCGGTCGCCGCAGCCAACCGCTGAGCCAATCGGGATTTACCGCTTCTAGCGCCGCCGAGAATCAGAGTTAACATCGCCGAGGAGTCCGGGCCTCAATTCAATGCGCCGCGTCAGCCTCGAAGTGAAAGTGGAAGGAAAAGCGAGGAACAGCCCCTGCAATGCAGGCTGTCTTCTGCACGATCTGCTTTCGCCGGAAGCATAGCGCTTACATCACCCGAGGCAGGTCTCCTGACTTGCAGGTCATCGCTGAACCGGCTTGCCTTCCCATTCCGAAGAACAGTGGACTACTGCGCCGGCCGCTCGCTGCTTACAGTGGCGGGACCGTGCGGGATTTTCACCCGCTTCCCTTTTCACTCGCCGTACTGACGAGCACCTCAGGAAGTTTCAAGCTACCACATGCTTCCGGTTGGGTCAAACATTGGCCGTCTTTCTCGTCCTGTGTGACAGGCAGGCTCAATCCGTGCTTTTGTCCAGCGCAGACTCCTTCCAGTTCCGGTCTCCGGATTAAGCGGCGCCATCCGGTTCGAGGATGCAAACGTCCGGCAAATTGCGATACTTCTCCGCGTAATCGAGACCATAGCCGACGACGAACTCGTCCGGAATCTGGAAGCCGACATACTTTACGGGTACCGGCCGCTGACGCCGCTCGGGCTTATCCAGCAGCGCGCAGATCTCCAGGGTACGCGGACGGCGCTGCCGTAAAAGCTGTGTCAGGTAATTAAGCGTTATCCCGCTGTCCACGATATCTTCAACAATAAGTACGTCCGCGCCCTCAAGCGAGATGTCCAGATCCTTGGTCACCTTGACTTCTCCCGACGACGTCTTACCTTTGCCATAGCTGGCGATCCCCATGAAGTCGATGAACGCATCGCGATGGATCGAACGGGCGAGGTCGGAGAGAAAGATCGTTGCGCCTTTCAATATGCAAATCAGGTACAGAGTCCCATCCGGGTAGTCCCGGTCGATCTCTTTTCCGAGTTCTACTATACGAGTGCGGATCGTGTCAGCGGAGATGAGCGTGCGAAGTGCCATTCCGAACCAGCATAATAGATATGTAAACCACCGAATTATGACACGACAGGAAATCCTCGATCTTTTTGCGTCCGACGACCTGATTGGCATCGGCATGGAGGCGGACGCCGTGCGGCGCAAGCACCATCCCGAAGGCGTAGTGTCCTACATCATCGACCGCAACATCAACTACACCAACTTCTGCACCGAGTACTGCAGCTTTTGCGCCTTCTACCGGCCGATGGGCCACAAAGAAGGCTACGTTCTGCCGAAGGAAGTAATCTTCGACAAGATCCAGGAAACCATCGACCTCGGCGGCACCGGCATCCTCATGCAGGGCGGCCTCCATCCAGACCTCGGAATCGAGTGGTACGAAGACCTCCTCCGCTCCATCAAAGCCCGCTTCACGATCCATTGCCATTGCTTCTCGGCGCCGGAGATCACCAACATTGCCGAAGTCAGCAAGCTCTCCGTGCGCGACACCATCGCCAGGCTGCGGGATGCCGGGCTCGATTCCATTCCGGGCGGCGGCGCGGAGATCCTGGACGACGCCGTTCGTTATCGCATCAGCCGGCTAAAGTGTTCCACCCAGGAGTGGATCGACATGCACCGCACCGCCCATTCCCTGGGCATGCGAACCACCGCCACTATGATGTTCGGCTGCGGCGAAACCATCGAGCAGCGGGTCAACCATCTTGAAATCGTGCGCCAGATCCAGGAAGACACCGGCGGCTTCACGGCCTTCATCCCCTGGAGTTTCCAGCGCGAATACACTTCGCTTGGCCGCTTCGTAAAAGAAGAGGCGACGGCCATCGAGTATTTAAAGACGCTCGCCATCTCGCGCATCTATCTCGACAACATCGTCAACATCCAGAGTTCCTGGGTCACCCCGGGATTGAAGACCTGTCAGGTGGGACTGCGCTTCGGCGGCAATGACGTCGGTAGCATTATGATCGAAGAGAACGTGGTTTCCGCCGCCGGCACGCACCATAAAGCGTCCGAAGAGGAACTGCGCCGCCTCATCCGCGATGCCGGCTTTGTGCCCAAACAACGCGACACCCTCTACCGCACCTATTTCTTGAACTAAAACTCTTAGTCCGCAAAAGCATTCCATTAGCCAGAACTAACTGGAGCTATGATGGTGCTTCTGGAACAACTGGAATGAGACCAAGGAGTCGCCAGTCAAATTAGAGGGAATTAATGAATGGCTCTGATCGAAGGCTTTCGCGTCCAGAATTATCGGGCCTTGAAGGATATCACTATCGGCAAGCTCTGGAACCAACAGAACACGTCGGCTCTTACGCCCCTCGTCGCGGTCATTGGAAAGAACGGGGTCGGAAAGAGTACTCTGTTCGACGCCTTTGGTTTCCTTTCGGATTGCTTGGCCGTCGGCGTTGAGGAAGCCTGCGATCTAAAGCAGCGGGGAGGCTTCGACCGGCTGGTCTCATCCGGTGGAACTGGGCCGATTCATTTCGATATCTACTATCGTGAAAGTCCGGGCGACCGCCCAATTACATATGAACTTTCGATTGGACGTGATCGGTCCGGTCGTCCCTTCGTCGCCGAGGAACGACTGCGCCAGCGACGGAAGGGCCAGAGTAGAGGGTGGCCCCTCTCGTTTCTCTACCTAAAGGGAGGCGAAGGGCAGGCATGGGCAGGCGAAGAAAGCTTTGAAGGTGAGGACTCAGATCGAATCAAAGTCGAATTGACGGACCGAAGAAAGCTGGGCGTCGCTACGTTGGGGACGCTGAAAGCTCATCCAAGAATAGCGAAATTCAGGAAGTTTCTTGAGAGCTGGTACCTGAGCTACTTTACGCCTGACGCCGCCCGCAGTCTGCCAATGGCAGGACCGCAGAAGCACCTGAACATGCACGGCGACAACCTTGGAAATGTGGTTCAGTTCATGGAGCGCGAACACAAAGGCCGCTTTCAATCGATACTAAACCGGATCGCATCCAAGATTCCAGGTATTGAGAGAATCGACACAAAGAAAACCGACGACGGCAGGCTGCTCCTTCGATTTAATGACCGCGGGTTTGAGGATCCATTCTTCGCGCAGCAGATGTCCGATGGAACACTAAAAATGTTTGCGTATATGTTGCTGCTGGAGGATCCTGAGCCTGCGCCCTTTATCTGCATCGAAGAGCCTGAAAATGGCCTGTACCACAAACTCTTGGAGACGCTCGCTTCTGAGTTCCGTTCGCACGCCACCGGCAAGAAAAACGCGCCGCAGATTTTCGTAACCACTCACCAGCCTTACTTCGTAGACGCACTACTACCTGAAGAGACCTGGGTTCTAGAAAAAGGCAAGAACGGCTTCTCGACAATCAGGCAAGCGAGTGCCGATTTGACTGTTCAAAGTTTGGTCGGAGAGGGACTTCCCCTTGGCGGTCTCTGGTACAGCGACTACCTGGATACGAGGCCAGCTTGATGCACTTTGAGATTCTGGTCGAAGACTCATCTGGCGAACTGCTGTTGAGGTCATTGCTGCCGAAGATTCTAGGTGTCCACGGAAGCCCACATACCTGGCGGACCCACCCATACAGGGGAATCGGCAGAATTCCTACTAACCTACGCGGCAAGACCGATCCGGTAAAGCGGATTCTATTGGACCGCCTGCCCAAGGTTTTGGCTGGATACGGACGCAGCCTGCGAGGATCAGACGCCGCAGTTATCATCGTTGTTGATCTCGATGACCGAGACTGCGTCGAATTCAAGCATGAGCTACTTCAAATATTAAAACAGTGCCACGCGAAACCTCGGGTTCTGTTCCGAATTGCAATTGAGGCAATAGAAGCCTGGCTGCTCGGCGACAGAAATGCGATTCTCAAAGAATTTCCGAAGGCCAAGATCACCGTTCTCGACTCCTACGCCCAAGACTCGATCTGCGGGACGTGGGAGAAACTGGCTGACGTGATTTTTCCTGGCGGCTCAGCAGCACTCAAAGCGGAAGGATGGCCGACAATTGGTGAGCAGAAGTGTAAATGGGCAACTCAGATTGGACGACATCTCAATGTTAGATCCAATCTTTCACCCAGCCTACACGTCTTTGAGCGTGGCCTGCTTGCCCTCTGTGGTGCGGAGCAATAAGCCTGCCGAAGGGAGAGCTGGCTCAACTGCATAGAAGTAAGATTACAAGAGAACAGCCCTACAACTTCAGCGAAGCCAGCGCAGCCCCCAACTCCGGATACAGAAATTTGTACCCGCTCCGCACCGTCCCCTGCGGAACCACGCGCTGGCTGCTAAGGATCACCTCCGCCATCTCGCCGAACATCAGCTTGAGCGCGAATTCCGGGACCGGCATAATCGTGGGACGATGCAGCGCATGGCCAAGCGCCGTGGTGAAGTCGGCATTGGTAACCACGCCAGGTGCGGCGCCGTTCAACGGACCCTTCACCGGATTGTCAATAACATGTCGAAAGATTCCCGCGATATCATGGAGATGGATCCAGGGCATCCACTGTCTGCCGCTGCCCAAACGCCCTCCCGCTCCCGCTTTGAACGGCGTCAGCATTTGCTGCAATGCCCCGCCGCCGGGGCCGAGCACCACCCCCGTCCGCACCTTCACGACGCGCATCCCAAGCGATTCCGCCAGGTCGGCTTTCTCCTCCCACTGCCGGCAAACGTCCGGCAGAAACCCTTCCCCTGGACGCGATTCCTCCGTCAGCGTCTCGTCCCCACGGTCCCCGTAGTAGCCCACCGCTGAGGCGCAGACCAGCACCTTCGGACGATCGCGCGCGATCGATAAACCGTGAATTAGCCGCTCCGTCCCAAGCATACGGCTGTCCCGAATCCGCTGCTTGACCTCCGGAGACCAGCGTTGCGCTACCGGTTCCCCTGCCAGATGAACGACCGCTCCAGCGCCCTCGAACGCCTTCGCGGGAGCGTCCGCCGCGGGATCCCAGCGATAACTCGCCGCCTCGCCCCGCCCCAACGTCACAATTTCGTGTCCCGCTTCACGCAGAGTGGCGGCAAGGTGTGTGCCGATAAATCCAGTCGCTCCAGTAATGACGATACGCATAGTTCGCAGTCTATATGATGACCGGCTGTGCGCTGCAAGGCGGAAAAGATTACTCCACGCGCCGGACCTTGGCCCCCACGCCCGCCAGCTTCTCCTCAATCTTTTCGTATCCGCGATCAATGTGATACACCCGGTCGATGACAGTCTCTCCCTTGGCGACCAGGGCGGCGAGTACCAGCGACGCGCTGGCCCGTAGATCAGACGCGATCACTCCCGCGCCGGTCAACTGGCTTTTTCCCGCGACCATTGCCTGATTCCCTTCCAGCCGAATATTTGCGCCCATCCGCACCAATTCCTGCGCGTGCATAAACCGGTTCTCGAAGATGGTCTCGGTAATTAGCGCGATGCCTTCCGCCTGGGTCATCAGAGCCATATATTGAGCCTGTAAATCGGTAGCAAAGCCGGGATGCTCCTGCGTCTTTACATCCACTGACCGCAGGACTCCCGTGCCTTTCACCTGAACCGAAGTCGCATCGATCTGTTGGACGTCGACCCCCGCCTGTTTCAGCTTCATGGACAGCGCGGCAAAATGATCCGGCACGCAGCCGGTGATCCGTACGTCGCCGCCGGTAATTGCGCCTGCGACTACGAACGTCCCAGCCTCGATCCGATCCGGAATGATGGTGTGGTCCACCCCGCCAAGCTTCGCCACCCCTTGAATCTTGATGGTGGACGTCCCAGCGCCCTCGATTCGCGCGCCCATCGCCACCAGCATATCCGCCAGATCGACCACCTCTGGCTCGCGCGCCGCATTGTCGAGCACCGTCTCGCCCTGCGCGAGGACGGCAGCCATCATCAAATCCTCAGTGCCGGTGACCGTGATCCGCTCGAATTTGACCTGCGCTCCTCTCAGACCGTCAGGCGCTTGTGCCTCGATATAACCGTGTTCCTGGTAAATTCTTGCGCCAAGAGCTTCAAGGCCCATAATGTGCAAATTGATGGGACGGGCGCCGATCGCGCAACCGCCGGGCAGTGACACGCGGGCTCGTCCGGTCCGGGCGACCAGGGGTCCCAACACGAGGCTGGACGCGCGCATCGTCTTCACCAACTCGTATGGCGCTTCCGGCGAAACGATCTTCGGCGTGTTGAGGACTACACAGTCGTCCTGCACCTCCATCTGCGCGCCGATGTCCACCAGCAGCCGTTGCATCGTGCGAATATCGCGGACCCGCGGGATCCGGCGCAGCTTCACCTCGCCGTCTGTGAGCAATGCCGCGGCCAGTGCGGGCAGCGCTGCATTCTTCGATCCGTTGGTAGCGATTTCCCCTTCCAGTCTCGCGCCGCCTTCAATAACGAATTTATCCATTTCTTTCCTCCGAGGATTTTAGCGCCAACGTGATTCGCCCTCGGCCGGTAGCCAGGCGCTTCCGGGCTTCTTCCAACGTACAACCTGAACGGACCATCACGATCGCGGTTTTAACATCGCGCTCCGCCGCCTCCAGCGCCTCGCCGGCCTGATCATAGGCTAAGCCAGTTGCGCCGGCAATGATGCGTTGCGCCCGATCCATTAGCTTGGAATTCTTGGGTTGCACATTGACCATTAAATTCCCATATACATACCCCAGCCGGATAAAGACTCCAGTGGTTAACATGTTGAGCACCAGTTTGGTCGCCGTGCCCGCTTTGAGACGTGTCGATCCGGCAATTACTTCCGCGCCGGGAAGCGGCGTGATGGCAATCTTCGCCGCGCTCGCGAGTTCCGACCCCGGCGTGCAACTCAGGCCGATGGTCACCGCTCCCATACGTTTCGCCTCCTCAACCGCGCCCAGCACATACGGCGTCCGCCCGCTCGCCGCAATGCCGCAAAGGACGTCCGTCGGAGCAAACCCGCGCGCCAGCAGATCTCGTGCGCCGCTGGCCGGATCATCTTCCGTGGCTTCGGTCGCGCGCGACAATGCCCCTTCCCCTCCCGCGATAACGCCTTGCACCAGGTCCGCCGGCACGCCGAAAGTCGGAGGACATTCGGATGCGTCCAGCACTCCCAGCCGCCCGCTGGTTCCCGCACCGATGTAGAACAGCCGTCCGCCGCGCGAGAACGCATCGACGATAGCATCCACTGCGCTCGCGATGTTCGGCAATTCTGGCGCAATCGATTCGGCGACCTTCCGGTCTTCGTCGTTGATGACGCGCAGCATCTCGATCGTTGGCAGCGTGTCGATGTTGCGCGAACGGGCGTTCGGCTGTTCGGTGAGAAGCCCGCCCAGTGGCGTTTCGGTCCCTGCCATTAATGCAGTGTTCCCATATATTGACCGGTGCTCGCGTCCACCAGGACGGAATCGGAACTGGTCGCCACGTTCTCGCCCCACACAATTCGCCACACCGCGTCGGGAATCTGCTGGTTCAAGGTGAGCTGGTAAGTGATCACCATACCCGGATGCTCTCCGGCATATTTGGCGACCTTGGAAACTGCTGTCTTATAGGCTTCGTCGCTGTCGATCTTCACAGCTGCGATCGGAAAACTCCTGCTGCCGCTGGGTAATCCGGTGGCCCGTTCCTCGCTGATGCCCTTATGAATCGACATGCTGATTTCCGCGGCCGCCCACGTGTAGGTTCGCGACTGCTGCAGGCTCTGCGAAACAAAGGTGACCCGCCATCCTCCCGCTTTCCCCGGTACGTCCGTGACTTGCGTGAAATGCACGCTGGTCATGTTGGCGATCTGCAAGTCCTGCGCCCACGTGCGCGCCGCGATGAACATCTGCTGTAACGCGTACCGTCCCGTGACCGGCTCGGGCGGCTTCTCTTTTTCTTTCGGTAAAGGAGGCTCGGAACAAGACACCAGTAGCATGCACGCCGCTGCAATAGGGAAGGGAGATTTCATAGGACCTACCTCATTCTGGCATGCCCAGCATTTAAAGCTGATTTGCAGCAGAATGTCGGGCGGACGACCTCGTCCGCGTGCGACCCCGGTCGCTAAGCCTACTCCCCTCCGTGGCTCGTTCCCACGGCCGCCAGCGCCCGTCTGAGCTTCGGCCCTTGCACCGGATCGAACTCCGCATTCAAATCCGCCGCTCGCCTAAGCAGCGCCACCGCCTCATCAGACTTCCCCATCGCCTGCGCGATCAGCCCCGCATGGTAATAGAAAGCGGGTTCTGGAGTGTGAAGTGACAGCGCTTTATCCGCTGCCGCTTCAGCTTCCGAATAGCGTCTCTGCTTAAAGCGCACCCACGCCACCGCATCCTCCGTATAAACATCCGGACGCACCTTCAACTCGTTATCAGCTAGTTCCGCGGCGCGATCGAGATTGCGGTCATGGTCCGCGAAGATCAGCGCGACGTTGCGATTGGTGCGCTCGCCGGAAGCGCGGTTCATCTGGTCGATGGCGTCGAGCAGATCCCGCTGTTTGCGGCTTTCCACGGGATTCCCCGCCAGCTCATAAAGATCCGACAGTGCCGCCGCGAACTCTGGCATAGGCACCGTAGCCTGCGCATGACGGAAACTCTCGATCGCCTCTTTCCAGCGTTTCTGCGCGCCCCGAACCCGCCCCATACCGGCATAAGCCGGATAGTAGCCCGGGAACACGGCGATGGCCTTCGTATATGCCGCTTCCGCCTCCACCAGATGTCCGGTCTTGAAATAGATATTCCCGAGATCGTTCCAGCACCAGGCAACATTCTCGGCTGCCGCGCTGCTCGCCGCTATCGCATTTTTCATGAGCGCGATGGCTTCCTCCAGATGGCCGTTGACGAACTGGTACCACGCGATCCGGTTATAGCTCGCCAGGTCAGGACGCAGCGCCAGCATTTTTCGGTACGCTTCGAGCGCGGCATCGTAGCGGCCCAATTCCATGGAAGCATCGCCGAGGCTGCCCCAGTTGGCCGGATCGTCGGGCGCGTAGCGCGTCATCTCCTGTGAGTATTCGGCCACCCGCGCGAACTCGTGGCGCTCCATGTCGATCTCGCTACGCAACCGGAGTGCCTCGTAATTCCCAGCGTCTCGGACGAGCACGGCTTCCACAATTGCGGAGGCCTTGTCCAGATAGCTGAAATCCACCGTCTCCCGCATCTTCTGGATATAGGCCCGCGCGAGAAGGGCCTGCAGGTGCGCCGAACCGGGTTGCCCCGCAACCGCTTTACTGTATGCCGCGATCCGTTCATCAGTCTTCTGGCCGAAGAGCCCCGCCGCGGCCACCACCACAATCAGCAACCCCTGTGTGACAGGCTTCCGCTTGCCTGCCCTAACATGGACTACAGTTCGTTCGTTTCTTGCCTGCGCCCAGGGCCGCAGCCAACCACAAAATCGTCGCGCTGCGCAACGTCTCCGTACGGCCCACTCTCGCTTTTTGTCGCCTGCCGTGCTGCCAGGCAGGCTTTTACTTTCTGCCATCTCTATATCTCTACGAGCGAAGCACGCAGTTCGGATGACGCGGCGAAACGTTCGGCGAACCCGGCCATCCTTTCAAGCGCCGGCTCCAAAATAGATCTTTCCGCCGCATAACAAATTCGCACCGACCCTTCGCCGCCCGCGCCAAACGCTACCCCGGGAGCAATTCCGACACGCGTTTCTTCCAACAATCTGCGGCAAAAGGCGAACGAGTCCGTCAGTCCCGCGACCCGCGGAAACAGATAGAACGCACCCTCGGGAAGCGGGACAGTAAATCCCGGCATCGCGCGCAACGCCGCCAGGCAAAAATCCCGGTTCGCGCGCAGCCTCTCGAGCATCTCCAGCAGTTCCGGTTCGCCGTCGCGCAAAGCGATCTCTCCGGCCTTTTGTGCGAAACTCGCCGCGTGGGAGATGATAAATTCATTTAGCTCAGCTGCCTTTGACGCCACATCGCGGCGGGCCACGAGCCAACCCACGCGCCATCCCGTCATGCAGTAGCTTTTCGAAAACGAATGCACCACCATGACCGCGTCGTCGCGCGTGGCCTTGCGCAGAATAGAGGGCGCCGCGCATCCCAATCCTTCGGCCGACTCATAGTAGAGACGATCGTACACTTCGTCTGCCAACAGCCATAGACCGTGACGGCGCGCGAAGTCCAGCAGGCGATCCTGATCGGCCTCGGTTGCGACCCAGCCCAACGGGTTGGAGGGCGACGTGTAAATCAGCATCCGTGTCCGAGCGTTGACAGCGCGCTCGAGCGCGTTGAAGTCAATCTCGTAACGATCGCCGGCGAGCGTGTGCGCGATGTGCACCGGCGTGGCATTAGCCATCTGGACGATCGCCGAACCATTCGGCCACGCCGGTGTCAGGATAATCGCCTCGTCGCCCGGATCGAGCACGGTCCGAATCGCAACGTTGAGCGCCTGTACGCCTGACGCAGTGATCACGATCTCACGCTGCGGATCGAGCCTGACATGCTGCAGACGCTTGTAATTGTCCGCGATCGCCTCTCGCAACGACGGCAGGCCGGCATTCGACGTGTAGTACGTAAAACCGTCAGCGAGAGCTTGTGCAGCGGCGCGCTTAATGAATTCCGGCGTAGGCAAATTGGATTCACCGAAATAAAGGCGCAAGACGCCATCCATTCCCATGGCAATCTCAGCAAGTTCGCGGATACGGGAATAAGGCACGCGCAGCGCGGAGTCGGAAACGGCAGGCATTTCCCTAAACCGTAGCACAGACTCGAGGCCGTGAACTGCTCCGTGCCATTGAACTACGGTGGACTACAGGCGTTGGCGGTCTGACGGCTGCGATGCGGCGCTCACCTCTGGACCCCGCTGCGAAGTTGCCTCACAAATCCATTCATCATGCGGATCAAATTTCGGCAGCACCAAAATTAAAACTTTCATCAGGCCAATTGCCCGATGCTTAACGCCGGGTGGAATAACGATACATTTTCCCGCCGACACGCCTACAATTTCATCGTCTAATTGCATCCGCGCATCCGGACCACATTCCAGGAAATAATAAGTTTCCGTCAGCCTTTTGTGGTAATGCAGTTCGGCGTCCACTTTGATCTCCGTGACGTGCACCGTAGCGGGAAATTCTGCGAAGTCGTGAAACGCGCGATGCGCTGTGCCGCACGGACAGGGTACGCCCGGCACGGTATCGAAATCCACCATGCGATATTTCATGCCTTCATCATCTCCTCCCAGGTCACCTCGCGTTTTCGGTCCACGGCCTGAGTCGCCATGATTGCAGTAAGCGTACTTTCCGCGGCGCGAATCGCGGTGTTCTCAGGCTTGCCTTCCTTGATCCGTCTGACGAACTCGTCCAGTCCGACTGCGGTAATCTCTCTTGGCTCTTTCTCTTCCAGCACGTCGCTTTTCGTCCGGTAGTGCTTCCAGTATTCCCGCGCAGTCTCCACCACGGTCTTCGATCCGAAGAACGTTTCCTTCACATCACGAAAAGCCGCGGGCGTGAACTGGGTGCCGGTGAGGATCCCGCGGACTCCGCCCTGATAAGTCAGCGTCACGTCACAGTGGTCCATGATGTCACCGCGCTTTTCCACCAACCGGCCGCCAATGCCGTAAGCGCGCTCGGGATGCCCTCCGAGAAACCAGTTGAGCACGTCGATCCCATGGACATAAGTCTCCACCAGAATGTCGCCAAACGTTTCCCGCCACTGTGCCCAATAACGGATCTTGTCTGCCTCGTTCGTAGGTCGCGGAGTCACTGCCTCGTTGCCTGTGATCGCACCTTTGATCCAATGTGCGTGACCCATCCGGACCTCTCCCAAGGCGCCGCTGTCCACCACCGCCTTCGCCTTCCGATAGCAGGGGCCATAGCGCTGCTGGAATCCGAAAGTGATGTTCAGTTTTCGGTCAGCGGAATCAGCGATCTGAATAACGCGCTTGCAGCCGGCAACGTCGAGCCCCGCGGGCTTCTCGATGTAAATATTCTTGCCGGCCTTCACCGCTGCCTCGAAGTGCTCCGGGTGAAGGAAAACAGGAGTGGCAATGATAACCGCATCGACGTCGCTGGCGAGCAGGTCGTGATAGTTCTTGTAAACCTTGGGATTCTTGATCGGAATCTTCGCCTCCGCGCGTTGAATGCGATCGTCGAAGATATCGCACAGCGCTACCAGCCTCGCGTCGGGATTCTGCACCAGCCAACCAGCATCGAAAGTGCCGCGGCCTCCGGCGCCGATCAATCCTACGGTGACAGCCGAATTGGCCGCGCTCCCTCGAACCGCGGTGAACGGGACGGTCATCGCTGCTCGCAACAGGGTGCGCCGGGTCTGTTCGTTTTGCATCTACAGCAATTCTGTCACAGGTTTCGTGATACAGCGCGCTTTTGCGACAGCCTGTGTCGCGGCCCACGGTCCGTCATAACCAGCTTCTTCCCGTACGCTCAGGTAAGTCTGAAACGGGACCGCGTTTTGAGGAGGTTGAGCCTTCCACCGCGCGATGCATTCAATCGAATCGCCGATCACACCCTAACCGGAATTTCGTTTACCTGCACGGAGGGCGCCGATTCAGCTTCGGACGCAGGCTGGCCAAACTGGCCTAATGCAAGGCGATTCTCGCGACGCGTCATCCTCTGCCTGCCGTCGACCCGGGAGTCGTCGCTTTCGCGACCTCAGGCCGTCTTCTGCGTCGCCTTATACCAATCGAGTGTTCGCCGCAGACCTTCTTCGAAGCTGAATTTCGGATCGTGGCCCAACTCCGCTGTCGCGAGCGTGGTGTCGGCCTGTGAATCGCGCACATCGCCCGCGCGCGGTGGCCCATACCTCGCCGGAATTTCCACTCCCTCGAATTTCTGCAGCAGGCGCCATGCTTCGTTCAATGTGATCCGGCCGCCATTGCCGGCGTTATATACCTTACCGGGTTGAACCTGCGCCTTTGCCGCCTTCAGGTTGAGCCCTACCACATCTTCCACAAAGGTGAAATCACGAGACGTCTCGCCGTCGCCAAAAATTGTGGGCGCCTGACGGGCCAGAATGCACTTCGCGAAGATCGACAGCACGCCCGAATAAGGACTCGAGGGATCCTGCCGTGGACCGTACACATTGAAGTACCGCAAACTCACGGTCTCCAGGCCAAAGCAGTCGGCGAAGACCGTCAGATAATATTCGCCGGTCAGTTTCTGCAGGGCGTAAGGAGACTTCGGCCGGGGCCGCATGGTCTCCACTTTCGGCAATTCGTCGGTGTCGCCATAGGCTGAAGACGATGCGGCATAGATCAGCCGCCGCACTCCGCCATCAGCAGCCGCCCGGCATACATTGAAGGTGCCGTTGATATTGACATCGTGAGAGGGCACCGGTTCATCGATCGAGCGCGGCACCGATGGGATTGCGGCTTCGTGGAAAACGACGTCCGCACCCCGAATGATGGGGACTATCTCGTCGAAATTACGAATATCCGCGTTGTGAAAGTGAATGCGTCCGCGGACTTCGCTGAGGTTGTGCTCATGGCCCGTGAGCAAATTGTCGATCACGACTACTTCCTCCGCACCAGCATTCAGCAATCCGCGAACCAGCGCCGATCCGATGAAGCCCGCGCCTCCGGTTACAACGTATTTTCCAGTCATATTATTCTTTTGTCTGTTGTTGGAGATGGGTAATGGAGCGCTGCGCAATCTCTCCGGCAGTGGGCGCAAAATCGAAGACCTCAAGCGAGACCCAGTGCTGGTAACCCAGGCGGATCAACGTATCGAACAGGGCCCTGAAATCGTAATCTGCCGTGCCGGGATAGCGGCCATCCATTTCGTTGACATGCACGTGCCGGAGGAAATCGAAGTAGCGCTCGACCAACACCGGATGCGGCTCTGTTTCGTCCACCGCATTGTGCGTGTCGAACATGGTCCGGATCGCGGGGCTATTGATCTCCTGAACGATTGAGACAGCTTCCGCGAGGCTCTGGACTACGTCGGACTGCGCTCCGGGCAACGCTTCCACTAAGACCGTAACGCCCCGCTCCTCCGCCTGAGGAGCCACTGACGCCAAGCCTTCGATGTAATTCCGGGTGGCCTCCTGGCGCGTCAATCCGCCGGTGGTCGAGCGCTGCTGCGGAGAACCGAATACCATAACGCCATCCGGCCCCAGATCGGCGCAAAGGTCGATCAGGTTACGGATGTGCGCCCAACTCCGGTCGCGCAGGGCCTTGTCGGGCGTGGTGACATGCAAGCCCTTCGGGCTGACCATCAGCCAGTGCAGTCCCACGAATCGGAGACCCTCGTCCTCCATGATGCGCTTATACTGCAGCCGATCGTGGGGCAAGATATCGGCAGGATCGTGAGCCAGAGTAAATGGAGCAATCTCGATGCCTTGATAGCCGGCGTTTTTCAGCGTGCGGCACTGTTCGACAAACGGAGTTGATCCGAAGGCTTCGTTGCACATCGCGTGTTTCAGGCGAGGGGTCATGGAAACTCCCAGTTTGCCACATGCCGGCAGGCTGCCGGATATACTTTGAGACTAGGACTCATTTGTAGTTCCAGGAGTAATATGTCTACTGATAACGCAACGCCGCGTCGCGATTTCATGAAGGGCGCCGCAACCGGCATCCTGATCCTCGCACCTCAAATCGTGAAGGGCTACCAAGCGAATTCGGCGCTTTCCGTGGGGTTGATCGGGTGCGGCCGCCGGGGCACTGCGATAACCAACTTCTTCGCGCAGAACGAATTTGCCAAAGTCGCGGCACTGTGCGACATCTATGACGACCAGATCGCCCAGGCAGCCCAGAAGTTCTCCGGAGCGCGTCACTTCAAAGACATGAATGATGTGCTGGCGAGCGATGTCGATGCTGTCTATATCGCGACGCCGCCATATCTGCATCCGCCGCACTTCGAGCTCGCGGTGAAAGCGCGCAAGCATATCTTTATGGAGAAGCCGGCGGGCGTCGATCCCGCAGGTGTCAAGCGCGTTGTCGAAGCCGCTAAGAAGGCCGACAAGACCAAGCGCATCACCATCGATTTCCAGCAGCGCTACGGAAAGGACTATCAGGAAGGCCTACGAGATTGTGAAATCCGGCCAGCTGGGCAAGATCGTGGCAAGTTCGCGCGTCGTGGTTGAGCGGCGGGCTTGCCGGTTCGGGAAGGTCATCCGGCCGATCAGGAACAGATGCGCAACTGGCTGTTCTATCGCGAAAAGTCGGGCGACTTCATCGTCGAGCAGGATTGCCACAATCTAGACGTGGTGAACTGGTTCACCGGCATGCATCCAGTGCGCGCCGACGGGTTATGGCGGACGCATGGTTCGCAAAAGTCCCGGACAATATTCTGGATAATCTTGCGCTGACCTACCATTTCGAAAACGGGCTCGTCTTTAGTTATAGCGCCAACCAGATTTCAGAAGGCAATTTTCGGGACGTTTCAGAGACGTTCTTCTGCGAAAAGGGCGTGATCAACACGTCGCGCAAGGGCTACACGATCTACAACGGCGGCTAAAGAACCGGTGGTTGTCACCACCAACTACGACATCACCAAAGACGCGGTGGACGATTTTGTCGATGGAGCGCGTAATGGCCGCCTGGAAAATGCGGCGTTCGCGGCAGCCGAAAGCACCTTGACCGGAATCATGGGCCGTGAATCGATTTACAGCGGAAAAGAAAAAACCTGGGAGATGATGCAAGCGTAGGCTAGCCCTCCGTACCAGTAGGTCGTACCACACGCTTCGGTCTCTACGCTTATTCCTTATATGAAAACGACTATCCTCGCGCTTCTTTCGCTGCTGCTTCTTCCTATGTCGGCGAGTCCCCCGGCCGGCTCGACCAAGGCGATGGGCTCGCCGACCGCTCCCATGACGATCGACCTCTTCAGCGATTTCCAATGCCCGCACTGCAAAGAGTTCCACGATGAGACGCTCCCTTCGCTCATCGCCGACTACGTAAGCACCGGCAAGGTCTATCTGATCCGCCGCTACTATCTGTTGAGGTTCCCCTATTCGCGACTCGCTGCAACCTACGCCTGCGCCGCGGAGAAGATCGGCAAGTACAACGAGGTCAGCGACATCTTATTTAAGACGCAAGCCAATTGGGGCCAGACCGGTAATGTCGATGCGGTGGTGAAAACCGTGCTGTCGCCTGCCGATTTGCAGAAGGTGCGCGTCCTATCCAAGGACCCTTCCATCATGGCGGAGATCGAAAAAGACGTAGCGCTTGGTAACGCCGACAATGTGAGAGAGACTCCTACCATGATCATCATGCATAAAGCCGAGAAGCAGCCGGTCGCCGGCGTGATCAGTTATCCGATCTTGAAGATGTACCTCGACAAAGTGCTGGCCCGATGACTCCCCGCCGGGCATTGGCGCTGGCTCTTCGCATTCTGCTGGGATCCGTGTGGCTGTATGCGGCCTACACGAAATTTAGAGAGACGTGGTTAGTCTTTGCCATGTCGATCGATGCCTACCGTATGCTGCCGCAATGGGCGGTGCTGGCGCTCGCCCGAAGTCTCCCGTGGGTAGAACTCGCGATCGGCATCCTGCTGATTACGGGACTCGCGTTGCGTTACGTTTCAATCGCAGGGGCGGCCATCCTCAGTGTATTCTTCTGTGTGATGGCACTGGCGCACGCGCGAGGGCTGGGCATTGACTGCGGATGTTTCGGGCCGGGAGACACGCTATCGGGCTGGACCCTCTTGCGTGACGGCTCGCTGCTCGCCGCTGCAATCGTGCTCGTTCTTCTAGCCTGGAGACCGGCGAACCAAATGAGGAGCAACCATGCCTGATTCCGTCCCGAACCCGCAGGACGATGCCGAACTGTTCGCCTCGTTGCGCCGTGAACTCTTTAGCGCGGTGATCGGGGACGTCATGGACAAGCTTGGCCTGCGGAATCAGTTTCTCCCTCCTGCCATCCAGCCATTAGCGCCGGACATGGTCGCGGTAGGACGCGCCATGCCGGTGCTGGAGGCGGATTTTCACGAGGATATCTTCGAAGGTTCCCGGAATCCCATTTCCTCTAAGCCTTTCGGACTGATGCTGGAAGCTCTCGACGATCTCAAGCCGCACGAGATTTATCTGTGCACCGGAGCCTCGCCGCGATATGCCTGCTGGGGTGAGCTGATGAGCACCAGGGCGAGGCAGTGTGGAGCAGCCGGCGCCGTCATCCATGGGTATTCGCGAGATACGCGCGGCATATTGGCTATCAAATTTCCGACGTTCTCTTTCGGCCGCTATGCGCAGGACCAGGGACCGCGCGGCAAGGTGGTCGACTTTCGTGTCCCGGTGGAAATTGAAGGCGTCCGGATCGCGCCGGGCGATATCGTTTTCGCGGATCTCGACGGCGCCTGCGTGGTTCCCCGCCGGGCGGCGCCGGATGTCTTCGCCGCCGCATTCGAAAAGGTTCGTCAGGAAAATACGGTCCGGACTGCGCTCGAGAATGGCATGTCCGCGTCCGCTGCGTTCCAGAAATACGGCGTTTTGTAACAGAAATCGGTGGGGTGACGTTGCCTGCCAGGGCTCCGGCGCCATTTTTTTTCAGCTAGACGCAGAAGTTACAATACAAATGCAAGGATTTCAGCCGGTGAAAGATCTATCCGGAACCGTCGAGGCCGATGCGCGGCTGAAGGCGATTGTCGATAACTCCGACGACGCCATTATCGCCAAGGACCTTAATGGCATGATCACGGCTTGGAACCGCGGTGCGGAGCGGATCTTCGGCTATAGTGCACGAGAAGCAATCGGCCATCCCATCAGCATTCTCAGACCTCCGGACCTGCCCGACGACATGTCGCAAATCATGAACGTCGTGAAGCGAGGAGGACTGGTGGATCACTATGAAACCACGCGACTCCGTAAGGATGGCTCCAGTATCATTGTTTCCCTCACTGTCTCGCCCATTCGGGACCGCAATGGAAATATTGTAGGGGCGTCGAAAATCGCGCGCGAGATCGTTGGAGAAAAATTTGTGCAGCAGGAGTTGCGCAAAAGCGAAGAACGATTCCGCGCCACTTTCGAGCAGGCCGCCGTCGGAATTGCGCACGTCGATCTCGAAGGCCGGTGGCTGCGAGTGAACCGCCGGCTGTCCGAAATTCTCGGCTATTCCCGCGAGGACTTGCTCCTCACCAACGTTTCAGCCGTCAGCCATCCTGAAGACGGTGTCACCGCCAGGGAAAACTCCCGGGCCCTCATAGCAGGCTCTTACGAAACCTACTCTATGGAGAAACGGTACATTCGTAAGGACGGCTGCGTACTCTGGACCAACCTCACAGTTTCTCTGGTGCGGGGTGAAATGAATGAGCCTAAGTATTTCATTTCGGTGATCGAGGATATTTCGGCCCGCAAGGCTGCCGAGCGCGCGATAAGACGCCAGGCGGAACTACTTGATCAAGCGCAGGAACCCATCTTCGTTTGGGAAATCGGAGGCGGCATTGTCTACTGGAACCGCGCTGCCCAAGACCTGTATGGTTACAGTCGCGAAGAGTCCATCGGTCGGGGCAGTCACGACCTCCTGAAAACAAAACTCCCTTCGCCGGTGGAAGAGTTTGAGGCGCAACTGGCGACGCTCGGATCTTGGGAAGGCGAACTCACCCATACCACCAAAGACGAGCGGGTGATTATCGTGGAGAGTCATCACAAAGTCGTTCCAGAAGACGGCCGGCTTCTGGTACTCGAAAGCAACCGCGATATCACCGATCGTAAACGCGTGGAGCGGCAACTATCTGAGATGTATTCCACTCTTGAAATGAGAGTCCAGGAGCGCACCCTCCAGTTGCATGAAGCCAATAAGGAACTCGAGGCCTTCGCCTATTCGGTTTCCCACGACTTGCGGGCGCCGCTCAGATCCATCGATGGCTTTGGGCAGATTCTACTGCGTGAGTACGCCGGTAAAGTGATTGATGCGACGGGCGAACGATACATCCAGAAAATGAGCGCGGCGGCCGAACGCATGGCGAATCTTATCCAGGATCTGCTCGATCTCTCCCGTATCTCGCGCACTGAATTGACTCGAAGACCGGTGAACATGAGCGAGATAGCGCATGTGGTTATCGCCGACCTGCGAAGCCAGTCGCCGGACCGGCAGGTGGAAGTCGAGATCCACGACCATCTGACCGTGCAGGCCGACCCGCGCCTTCTGCGTGTCGCCCTCGATAACCTTTTGGGCAATGCCTGGAAGTTTACCGGCAACCAGGTCGATCCCCGCATCGAATTCGGAGCCATGAAATCAGCGGACAAGACAGACAAGACAGTCTATTTCGTTCGCGACAATGGCGCCGGGTTCTCGATGGAGCATGCCGGCAATTTGTTTCGTCCGTTCCAGCGCCTCCATCGCGACAGCGAATTTGAAGGCAGCGGTATAGGCCTCGCAATCGTGCAGCGGGTAATCTACAAGCATGCTGGCGTCATCTCGGCGGAAGCGGAAGTGGGCCGCGGGGCTGCGTTCTTTTTTACCCTTGGCTGAAGAGAGCTTCGGGCTCACGCCGCTTACAATCTGGATATATGTCCAGATGGCTGCTTTTTCCTTTTCTCATTTCGCTTCTGAATGCCGAAACAATCACCCTGACTATGAAGGAAGCGGTGAAGGTCGCCTTACAGGAGAATCCTGATATTGCGCTGGCTCGCCTCGATGAACAGAAGGCTGCGATGAGTGTCCGGGTAGTCAAAGATCCCTTTAGCCCCAAAGTTACTGCAGGCTCCGGCGCAGCCTACACCAACGGCTACCCTCTCAGCGTCGAAGGTTCGGGACCCTCTGTCGTGCAAGCCGTAGCCAGTCAGTTTCTTTTTAACAAGCGGCAAAGTTACCTCGTGGCGCAGGCCAGGGAGAATGCGCGCGGAGCGGAGATTGCCACGGGATCGAAAAGTGATGAGGTAGCCTACCGCGTTGTATCTCTCTATCTCGACGCCGACCGCGCGCGGCGGCTAAGCGATGCCGCGTCACGAGAGGTCGAAGAACTCGTCAAGATCTCTAGAGCCGTGGCCGCGCGCGTTGAAGAGGGCAAGGAACTGCCTATCGAAAACACCCGGGCAAACGTCAATGTGCTGAAGGCGAGGCAGCGCTTGAGTTCGTTGATTGACGATCAGGATATGGCGGAGCGGCAATTGGCGGTGGCATTAGGACGCGCCCCCGAAGACCGTGCGCGGGCGGCAGATGCGGACCGGCCCGCGCCGCCGGCTCCGGCCACCGAAGCGGCCGCCCTCGAAACTGCGCTCGCTTCCAATAAAGACATCAGGAAATTGGAGTCGGCAATGCTGGCAAAAGGCCTGGAAATCAAGTCGGACCATGCCGCCCGCTATCCTAGGGTCGACCTGCTCGCCCAGTACGCGCTCTTTGCGAGCTACAACCACTATGAACAATACTTCCGCCAATTCCAGCCCAACAACGGCGAGATTGGCGTGTCGATTCAGATTCCGATTCTGCCGGGCCCCGGCGTGAAAGCCCAAGCCGCGCTGGCGGAGGAAGACATCGCGCATCTGAGGATCGAAAAAAGCCAGTTGCAGAGCCGCATCGCGCTCGATCTTCATCGCGCTTACCTCGATGTCGAAAAAGCTAAATCCGCTCGGGAATTGGCGCAGGCCGACCTGCAACTGGCGCGCGAACAGCTTTCCATCGTGCTCGCTCAGGCCGGAGAAGGCCGCGTGGCGATGCGCCAGGTGGAAGAAGCCCATTTCGCGGAAGATGAAAAGTGGATCGCGTTCTATGATGCCGCCGCGTCCGTGGAGCGCGCGCAATTCAATGTCTTGCGGCAGACTGGCGAGATCATCGCGGCGCTACGGTAGCGGCTGGGGCGCGGACCACCCTTCGTCCAAAACCCAGCTTAATGCGGATGAACCCGATGACTACCATTTTCAGGAGCTCAAATCCATGGCTGAAACGATGAATGTTGGTGCTGCCGTAAGTGCGGGCGCGGTACCGGACAGGAATATCGATAATACCTAGCCCCAGCACTGCCGCGGGAAAGAGGAGTTCAAAATCGCCGAACGGATCGAAATCGCCGAATTCATTTCGCCAGGTTGTCATTCTTGCGTAATCGCGGCGGGTCATCAGTTTCGTGCCGCAAAGTGAATCGCCTAACGGTACGTCGAGCACCCAGCTAAGGGCTTTAGCGAAAAATACGTTCCCGATGCGGTTCAGAAAGCGCATCGCCTCGCCCTCCATGGGATAAACCAACCGCGAGCCGTTGATGAAGTCGCCCAATCCGTCCCAATAAGCCTGGCAATAACGGCTGAGGAGCTCAGGCGGCATCGTCAGATCGGCATCGAGTATAGTCAGGAGCGGATGTGTCGCATGGCTGAATCCGAGCCGGACGGCATTTGCTTTACCCCTGCCCGTTTGTTTCACTACCTTAATTCGGAACTTGCTGCCGTAGACTTCCGCGACGCGCCGGATCTCGTCCCACGTGCCGTCCGAGGAGCCTCCTTCGACAAAGATGATTTCAGTGGGGCAGCCAAGATCGGGGAATCGCCGCAGCGCGTCTTCTATGTTGCCGCGTTCGTTCCTTGCCGGGATCACGCACGACACGCCCTCTGGAAGTTGGGTGATCAAGGGACGCAGCACAACGATATAGGTGAGGGCGTACCAGCGCAGCACAGGAACTAGCGGGAGCACGCGGTTGATCAAATTGCCAAAGCCCCACAAACGCCAGGGAAAATACCCGCAGAGCCGCTGACGCACCACTGCAAAACCGCTGAGACGCGCCAGCGTGTCAATGTCCACGCGGGTCACGAAGGTGGTCGGCATCTCACCTCTGCGAATTCCCAAGCGGTTGGCTAGCGCATAGAGCCAGCGCAGATACGGATTATAAAGTACCAGTAGAACGCGCGAAGTCCGTGACAAACGGGACTTCAGGCCTTCGAGCAACCCCTGAATGTCATTGTGATGATTAAGTGCGCCGTTGATCAGAATGGTGGTGCCCTGATCCATTTCGCTTCTCAAATCAGGGAAATCTTCTTCCCGGCCAACCGTCCGCTTCACTGTGGCGTTGATTTGCGACAGCAAAAGACCACCGTCTTCATCTCTCGGGAGCCATTCAATCAGACAGTCGGAGTAATGAGTGAGACTCGATAGTTCTTCGGCCAGAAGGGCAGTGATGTAACGCTTCCAACGCGGCGCCTCCCTGGAAATGGGAGCATTCGGAGGAGAGGTCGCGTTCCGCCGGATCGCTACTTCTGACGGCATTGTCTCATTGATTCTACCTCACGGATTCGCTCCTTCCGCGAGTTTGCCACGGCTCCAGCCCTTCTTCGGCAGATCACATTTCCCGTGAGCAGCATGTTACACCGATACTACACGTTGCACCCAAACGCGCTCTGCCGCATCCAAAGAGTCAACGTCCGATGCCATCCCTTTTCGATCCGTTATCCATTCGCGGCCTGACGCTGCCGAATCGTATCGTAGTCTCGCCAATGTGCCAGTATTCGAGCGTCGACGGTTATGCGGATGATTGGCATTTTGTACACTTGGCGAGCCGGGCGGTCGGCGGCGCTGGCGTAGTATTTACTGAAGCTGCCGCCGTAGTGCCCGAAGGCCGTATCACTCCGCAGGATCTCGGCATCTGGAGCGATGATCATCTTCCTCAATTGTCACGCATAGCACATTTCGTCGAGAGCCAGGGCAGCATCCCTGCGACACAACTCGCGCACGCTGGCCGGAAAGCGAGCACCACACGACCCTGGGAAGGCAGCGTCGGTATTCCCGATGATCGCGGCGGCTGGAAGCCCGTTGCTCCTAGCCCGCTGCGGTTTTCGGAAACCTATCCCGACCCTCGCGAACTCACGATCCAGGAGATCCATTGCCTTTCCGGCGCGTTCGCCAGGGCTGCCGAGCGGGCGCTCCAAGCGGGTTTCCGGCTGCTCGAGATCCATGCCGCCCATGGCTATCTCTTCCACGAATTCTATTCGCCGCTGAGCAATCTCCGGCAGGACGCCTACGGTGGCTCTTTTGAAAACCGCACCCGGTTCCTCCGTGAGACCGTCGTAAAGGTGCGTGAGAAATGGCCCGGGAATCTCCCCCTTTTCGTGAGGATCTCGTCAACGGATTGGGTGGAAAATGGTTGGAACATCGATGAGTCAGTTGATCTCGCCCGGCAACTCAAGCCGCTCGGTGTCGATCTCATTGATTGTTCGTCAGGAGGTAACATCGCTACTGCTAAAATTCCGCTGGGGCCGGGTTATCAGACGCCATTCTCAGCCCGCATTAAAAGCGAAGCCGGGATTCTGACGGGCGCTGTAGGCCTGATTACGGCTGCAGCGCAAGCAGATCACATTATTCGCACCGGTCAGGCTGACCTTGTGCTCCTGGCACGCGAGATGCTTCGTGATCCATACTGGCCATTGCGGGCGGCTCGCGAGCTCGGCGTACCGGCGCCTTACCCGGTGCAATACGCGCGTTCCGGCCCGCCCGGAAGCCCGATCCGAAAGAAGGAGGATTAGAGACTCATGCCGAAGCCGGTTCTATTGACGGTTGACGACGATCCCGATGTGCTACGGGCGGTAGAACGTGATCTGCGTCGCGAATACGCCGAGAACTATCGTGTCTTGCGCGCGGATTCGGGTCCCGCAGCTCTCGACCTGCTGCATAAACTCGAGCAGCGCAACGACCCGGTTGCCCTGCTGCTGGCCGATCATCGCATGCCTCAGATGAACGGAATCGAATTCCTGGCTGAGGCCATGAAAATCTACCCGGACGCTTGCCGGGTGTTACTGACGGCCTACGCCGACACAGACGCGGCTATTCGGGCAATCAATTCCATTAAGCTGCATCACTATCTGTTGAAGCCGTGGGATCCGCCGGAAGAAAACCTCTATCCGGTGATCAACGAACTGCTCACCGACTGGCTCGATCAATATATCCCGCCCTTCGAAGGATTGCGTGTGTTAGGCAGCCGGTGGTCGCCGAAATCATATGACCTGCGAGAGTTTTTGGCCCGTAACCGGGTCCCTTATCAGTGGCTCGACATCGAGGCGGCCGACCACGATGCCACCGTAAAAAAGGTGATTGCCAAACTTGCGCCGGACGAATTGGATCATTTGCCCCTGGTCTTTTTTCAGGACGGCAGCAAGGTGGCTGAGCCTCAGCAATCCGAGGTCGCCGAGCGGATTGGGCTTAAGACTCGCGCCGAAACCGAGTTTTATGATCTGGTCATCACAGGAGCTGGCCCCGCCGGCCTCGCGGCTGCTGTTTACGGCGCGTCGGAAGGGCTCAAGACGCTGATGATCGAGCGGGAAGCGCCCGGCGGTCAAGCAGGACTGAGCTCCCGCATCGAAAACTATCTGGGGTTTCCCGCCGGTATCAGCGGCTCGGACTTGACCCAGCGCGCCGTAACGCAAGCGCGGCGATTTCAGGTGGAGATTCTCGCCCCTCAGGAAGTGGAGTCGCTGCGGATCGACGGTCCTTATCGGTATCTCAAGCTCTCCAATGGGACAGAGGTCTGGTGTCACGCGCTCGTCATCGCAACCGGTTTGCAGTGGCGTCGGCTCGGCATTCCAGGCATGGATCGTCTGCAAGGCGCAGGCGTTTACTACGGCGCGGGGATCGTGGAGGCGCGCTCCTGCAAGGACGAAGATGTTTACGTTGTGGGCGGCGCGAATTCGGCGGGTCAGGCTGCGGTCCACTTCTCCGGCTATGCCCGCCGTGTGGTCATGCTGGTCCGCGGCGATTCACTCGCCAACACCATGTCCAAATACCTGATTGACCGCATCGAACAGACCGCCAATATCGAAGTGCAGACCGGCGCCAGCGTAGTGGAAGTTTGCGGTGGTACGCGACTCGAAGAAGTTTCCATCAAGTGCCACGCCACGGGCTCGGTCGACAAGGTCAAGGCGAGTTCACTGTTCATCTTTATCGGCGCAGAACCTCGCACCAACTGGTTGGATGGCGTCATAGAACGCGACGACCGGGGTTTCATCCTGACCGGTGCAGATCTCGTTCACGAAGGCAAACGGCCTAAGAGCTGGACTCTCGAGCGCGATCCCGGACTGCTCGAAACCAGTGTCCCCGGTGTCTTCGCGGTGGGCGACGTGCGCCATGGCTCGGTCAAACGTGTGGCGTCCGGAGTCGGAGAAGGCTCAATTGCGATACAGTTCGTACATCAGTATCTGAGCAAGGTGTAAATATGGCAACTGTCACGGATACCCCTCTCATCGAGGCTCTTCGGAATGTCCCTGTCTTCGGAGATCTGCGGGAGGATCAGCTCCAATGGTTCGCGTCCACCGCTGAGGACATACACTTTGAGACCGGCGATCTGGCCGTTGAAGCGGGAGCCCCCGCCGACCGCTTGATTGTGGTGCTTTCCGGTGAGTTACAAGGAAAGCGGCCGACTGGCCAGGGCGTCTATATCGCCGGAGCCGGCACCGTCACCGGAATGCTGCCTTTCTCGCGTATGACCCAGTTCCCGTCCCGCATTCATGCCAGCGCGCCCACTCGGATCGCGGCCCTGCATAAGGACCACTTCGACGAAATGTTTCGCCGCATCCCCGACATTCAGCCTCGCCTTGTGGGCCTGCTTACCGACCGCGTGCGCGAAGCTACGCGGGCCGACCAGCAGCGTGAGAAACTGGCTGCCCTCGGGAAGCTCTCCGCGGGTCTCGCCCATGAGCTGAACAATCCGGCCTCCGCGGTGCGCCGCTCGACCGCCGGACTCCGGGAAGCTCTCGACAGCCTGCGCGACGCCAACTTCGGACTGTGCCGCGAGGAACTCTCGGACGAAGTGCTGGAGCACCTCGCCGAGATCGAGAAGGAAGTAGCGCAGGACATGACCGGTTCGCCCGTGATGGACGCGCTTGATCGCAGCGACCGCGAGGACCACATCACAGCCTGGCTGGAGAAACGCGGCGTCTCAAAACCCTGGCAACTGGCGCCGGCTCTCGTCGAAGCGGAAGCGGACGACGGCTGCCTTGCCAAGCTGTCTGCTCAATTCCCCGGCAAGTTGCTTGAGTTTGCTCTGCGGCGCATGTCAGCGACAATCGAGGTTGAGAAGATCTTGCGGCAGATCGAGAGCGGCTCCGCCCGCATCTCTGAGCTGGTGAAGGCGATCAAAGAATACACCTACATGGACCAGGTGGGCGAAAAAGAGATCGACCTGCACGAGGGCCTTGAAAGCACGCTCACCATGCTGCACCACGATCTGAAGAACGGGATCAACGTGCGGCGCGACTATGACAAATCCCTCCCTCTCATTTGCGCCAAGGGCAGCGAACTGAACCAGGTCTGGACCAACCTGATCGACAATGCGATCGACGCGCTCGAAGAAAAAGCCAAATCGGGGAAGGGTGAAATTACCATTCACACCGCCCGTGATGGCGCTTTCGCGCTCGTCGACATCATCGACAACGGCCCCGGCATACCTCCGGAAGTCCGGGACCGTATCTTCGATCCGTTCTTTACCACTAAGCCGGTGGGTGAAGGAACCGGTCTCGGACTCGACACGGTCTACCGCATTGTCCACCAGCACAAGGGCGATATCCGCGTGAATTCAAATCCCGGCGAGACGCATTTTCAGGTGCGTCTCCCCATCCCCAAAGGAGCGAAACAATGAAGACCTGCCATCATCTGGATCAGATTCACGACGTGAAGCCGCACACCCGTGGTTGCGAAGAATGTCTCAAAATGGGCGATTCTTGGGTGCATCTCAGGTTGTGTCTTTCGTGCGGCCATGTGGGCTGTTGCGATTCGTCCAAGAACAAGCACGCGACTAAACATTTCCACGCGACCAAGCATCCCATTATTCGTTCCCTTGAGCCCGGTGAAGACTGGGCATGGTGCTATGTCGACGACTTGATCCTGGAAGTTTGACGCGTTACCTCTCTACTGGGGGGATACTGTCACGCGGGGGTTTCGCTAAACTCGTTAGAACGAGTTCCATGCGAGCACTCACTGCTATTATCGTTTCGCTACTGCTCCTGACTGCGGCAGACACCCCGCGCAGCCTCGAAGACCGGTTGTGGCAGCACCGCAATTTGGGCAAGGCGTTCTATGAGAACCCGACTACGCAAACTCAGGCTGTGGAGGAGTTTAAGCGAGCACTGGACCTCGCTCCCGATTCCGCGCGCGAACAATTAAATTATGGATTGGCGTTGCTGCGCGCCGGCATGACAGCCGCGGGTGTCGCGCAACTCGAGAAAGTGCAGAAGGCGCATCCCGAATTGCCTCATACGTGGTTCAATCTGGGGCTGGAGTTCAAGAAGGATGGCGACTCGGAACGTGCCATACCTCAGTTCGAGCGCATGACGGAGCTGGCCCCGGAAGACCCTGTCTCGCACTACCAACTCGGCTCGCTCGATAAGCAGGCCGGCAGGACCGAGTCCGCGGTTGTCCAATTTGTGATGGCTGCCCGGCTGAATCCAAACCTCGCCGCGCCGCATTTTCAGCTTTATAACATCTACCGCACCACAGGAAAGGCTGAGGAGGCCGCGCGAGAGCTGAGGCTGTTCCAACAGCTCAAGAAGGCGCAGGAAGGCGCGGCCATCCCCGAGAATATGGAATGGAGCGACTACTCTGAGGTTTACGATCCCGTCGACGCGCTACCACCCACGCCGGCGGCTCCAATGCAGTTCACGACGCGAAAGGTTGCCGGCAGCGTCGCCGCGGCTTCAGCGCGATCTGTGGTCGTAGATGGCGAACTCATCATATGGTCGGGCAAAGGCGTAATTGCGAAGAAACCCGGTCTCGAACGTCTCGGCCCCGTCCGCTGGATCACCCCTGGCGATTACGATAATGACGGCCGCATGGATCTCGCCGCCGTGACGGATCACGATGTCCAGCTTTGCCATAACGATAAGACCAGATTCTCTTGCTCCACTTTGTTGGCCGGGGACTTCACCGGCGCGGCCTGGCTCGATTTCGATCATGATTATGATCTCGATCTTTTTATCTTTGGAGCGCGATCCCGACTGATGCGTAACCAGGGTTCTGCTGGGTTTGCGGACTGGACCGCGCACTTCCCTTTCATTCCGCAGAGAGCGGTTCGCGGCGATCCCATCAGAGTGGATCCCGACAGTAAGTCGTTCGACCTGCGCGTCGAGTACGTGAATGGTTTGACCGTAGTTTATCGCGATGAGTTAAACGGCAGCTATCGAGTGGACAGGAATGCCAAAATCAGCCCCGACCGTCAGGAAGGACCGCGCGCTGAATTTGGCGCAGATGGTTCTGTGACTGAGAAAATTCCCGTGCTGCCTGCACTGTGGCTCGGCGTCCATCTCGAAGGCGTGCGTAATCTGAAGCTGGCGCAGGGTTCATATGTTGAGGTCAAGGCCGGCCGGCTTTACCGGCGCAAACGTTATGACGGCGAGCCGCTGGTCTTCGATCTGGCCGGGTACAAAGAGGCCGATACCTTGCGCATCACCTGGCCAAATGGTCTGATTCAGAATGAAGTCCATCAGCCGGCCAATAAGGCATACTCTTACAGGGAAGCGCAGCGGCTTTCCGGATCTTGTCCCATGATCTGGACGTGGAATGGCGAGGAGTTTCAGTTTATCACCGATGTTCTCGGGATCGCGCCGTTAGGCGCAAGCTCCGGCGACGGCTCGTATTTCCCGGTGGATCATGACGAGTACGTGCAGATTCCCGCGACCGCATTGGCCGAAAAGAATGACGCCTGGGAGATCCGGATGAGCGAAGAGCTCAGCGAGGTTTCCTATATCGATCAGTTGCGTCTCTACGCGCTCGATCATCGTAAGGATGAAGAAGTCTTTGTCAATGAGAAATGGAAAGGGCCGCCGTTTCCCGAGTTTCGTTTCTTCTCGGCGAGCCATCGCGTTTATCCCGTGCAGGCTCGCGATGACGCGCAGCATGACGTGCTGCCGAAACTGTTGAAAATCGACCGGCAGTATCCAGATAATTTCGCGCGGACGGAATCGGGCATCGCGGAACCGCATTCCCTGACGCTTGATTTCGGCGCTGCGGCGAAAGACAACCGCGCAGTGTTGATTCTGAACGGCTGGGTCGATTGGGCGGACGGCTCTACCTTCATGGCTGCTGCACAGGAGAATAAGACCGGTCTCATTCCGCCCTATTTGCAGGTGAAGGATCCGCACGGCGTTTGGCGAACCGTCATCCAGGATATGGGAATGCCGGACGGCAAGCCGAAGACCATCACCGTGGATCTCACGGGCAAGTTCCTGACGGCCGACCGGCACGTCCGTATCGTTACCAATCTCTGCGTATACTGGGACCAGATTTTCTTGAGCGAATCGAGCGCGGCGCCGGAGTTGCGTCAGACCGCCATTCCCATGCTGTCCGCGGAGTTGCGGTTCCGAGGATTCTCGGCATCCAGGATCGATCTAGAACGGAAACAGCCGGAGCAGTTTTTTTATGCAATCTCCACTCCGCTCTCCTATTGGAATCCGACGCCCGGCAAGTACACGCGGTACGGCGATGTTCGCGAATTGCTGGCGCAGGTGGATGATCGCTACGTAATCATGGGGTCAGGCGATGAGATCCAGTTGCGGCTGAACAGCCGTTCCATGCCTTCGGTGAAGCCCGGTTGGACGCGCGACTATCTGCTGAAAGTGGACGGTTGGGCGAAGGATCGCGACGCGAATACCGCGTTCTCGCAATCCGTGGAGCCGCTGCCGTTTCATGCAATGTCGTCTTATCCATATCCTCCGAAAGAACACTATCCAACGGACCGCGAGCATCTGGACTATCTCAAAACGTACAACACGCGTCCTGCGCTGCGGTTGATCCGGCCGCTCCGGCCAGTCGAAGCTCCGGTAACGGAATGAGCCATGAAGAAAAGACTCCTTGCGGCTCTTACACTCGTTTTCATCGTCAGCACCGGATACATTTACGCGTACGCTACGCCGTCGATTTTTTACATGTCGAACGTGCTGCTGCATCTCGCCGCCGGCGTTGTGCTTCTCGCGGCTGCGCTTCCTTACTTTGGAAGGGTAGGCTACTCCATCTTCGGACTATGCGGAGCCGCCGGTCTGTATCTCGCGTTTGCCGGGGCCACGCGGCCTCATTCCTGGATCCTATCGCTGCACATTCTTTTGGGTGTTGGCGCGCTGATCGCCGCGATGCGAACCTTCCCGCGCTGGCGCATGCTTCAGATAGCCGTTGCCGCTGCCGCGCTGCTTCAGGCCTTTCGCTGGACATCGCCGCATGATGCCATCGTCAATCCGCGGGTGGTTCCAATCTCCATGGAAGAAGAAGGCGCAGGTCCCAAGTCGCCATTCTGGCCATCGTCCGCGGATACCGACGTCAAGGGGATCATCCCCTCGAACTTCTTCATGGATTCGAAGCTCTGTGGCGAGTGCCACAAAGACATCTATCAGCAGTGGAACAGTTCGGCCCATCATTTCGCCTCCTTTAATAACCAGTTTTATCGCAGGAGCATCGAGTATATGCAGGACCGCGCGGGTACGAAACCCACAAAGTGGTGCGCGGGCTGTCACGACCACGCGGTTTTTTTCAATGGACGCTTCGACCGGCCGATCAAAGAACAGGTGGATACGCCGGAAGCGCAGAACGGGCTCGGCTGCATGTCATGCCACTCGATCGTGCACGTCAACAGCACCATGGGAAACGGCGGTTTCACGGTGGAGTATCCTCCGCTGCACGAACTTGCGTCGAGCCATAACCCATTCCTGCGCAAGGTCGACGACTTTCTGACTTATCTCAATCCGAAGCCGCATCGCGCGCATCTTTTTGAAGCCCTTCATGCAGGGGGAATCGCTCGTCATTCTGCTCCGCGTGCCACAAAGTTCATCTGGATTCGCCGGTGAACAACTATCGCTGGCTGCGCGGCTTCAACGATTACGACAACTGGCAGGCGAGCGGCGTATCGGGACAGGGCGCGCGGTCGTTCTACTATCCCGCCGAAGTCTGCAACCTGCGCGGACTGCCACATGCCGCTGGTCGACTCGCAGGATCCCGGCAATCGCGGCGGCAAGGTCCACTCGCATCGCTTTCCCGCGGCGAATACGGCGGTCCCATTCGCAAATCACGATCAGGCTCAACTGAGCGCGACCGAGAAGTTCTTGCAGTCGGGCTTCATCACCGTGGATGTTTTCGCGGCAGCCCCGGTGGATGATTTGCCGGTAGCGCGAAGCCGCCGTCGCGTCGGAGCCGCAACTGATGTCGACGTTTGCGGTCGGCGAAGAAGCGGAGCAGAGCGCTCCGGTAGCGCTCCGGGAAGTCGGAAAGATTGCCGCGCCCATCGATACGGCTCACGCCAGCTTTGCGCCCGGCTCGACCGTTCGCCTGGACACCGTGGTGCGCACCCGTAAGATCGGCCATTTCTTCCCCGGAGGCACTGTGGATGCTTTCGATGTCTGGCTCGAGGTGCAGGCTTGCGATGCCACGGGGCGATCTATCTTCTGGAGCGGTAAAGTCGCCGAGAATGGCCATGGACCCGTAGATCCTGGCGCGCATTTCTACCGCTCGTACCAACTTGATGGCGACGGGAACATGATCGATAAGCGCAATGCCTTCGAATCGCGAAGTCTGCTCTACGTGCGGCTAATCCCGCCTGGAGCGGCGGACGTCGCGCATTACCGGGTGACCATTCCCGAAGATGCGAAGGGTCCTGTTACGGTAACGGCGAGACTCAGATACCGGAAGTTCTCACACTATTACACCCAGTTCGCCTATGAGCACGCACCCAATGTTTCCGGACCCACCAAGACGATTCCGGACTTGCCGATCGTCACCATCGCCGCGAAATCGGTGCAGTTCGGTCTCGGGAAAACGGACTGGACGCCTGTAGTCGAAAAGAAAGATCGCGAGCGCTGGAATGATTGGGGGATTGGAATGTTACTGCAGGGCGATTTGAAGGGAGCGGAGTATGCATTTCGTCGCGTGACGGAGGCTGAGCCGTCATACGCGGACGGGTGGCTGAATGTGGCTCGCGCGTTGGTGCAGGAGGGCGAAACCGACGAGGCCAAGCCCTTCTTGAAGAGAGCTGATTCGCTCGATTCCAGCTTGGCGCGCATCCAGTACTTCAAAGCGTTGGTGCAGAAGGCGGACGGCGATTACGATAGCGCGGTTGCCTCTTTGCGGCGGGTACTCGAACAGTATCCGCGTGACCGCGTGGTCTGGAATCAATTGGGGCGCATCCGGTTTTTGCAACGAAGATATGCGGATTCCATCGCGGCGCTACAAAAAACGCTGGAGGTGGATCCCGAGGATTTGCAGGCCCACTACACTCTCATGCTGGCTTACCGCGGGGCAGGTGATCTGCCGCACGCCGCCCGCGAGGAGAAACTGTTTCTGCGCTTTAAGGCCGATGAAGCGTCGCAGGCGATTACGGCCCGTCCGAGACTTCAGAGTGTCGCTGATAACAACGAAAGGCAGCCGATCCACGATCATGAGAGCGCCCAGTAGTCGCGAGGACTTTGGTCTGTGGGTCTTTCACAAGTGCAGACGCCCGCAGTCCAACGCTTCGCCGCGAAGACGAACTTGGTTATCGTATCTGTCAGTTCTTTTGGTTCCCCTGTTCGTCTCCGCGCAAGTCCGCTTTACTGACGTCACCGCGGCCGCCGGCATTAAGTTCGTCCACAATGCTGGAAAGACTGGGAAGAAATACCTGCCGGAGACCATGGGCTCCGGTGTCGCATTCCTCGACGCCGATGGAGACGGGTGGCAAGATATTCTGCTGATCAACTCGCGGGACTGGACGCCGCGAGGGCGCCGCTCAACTGCCGCTCTTTATCGCAACACGCATGATGGCAAGTTTGCCGATATCACTCGCGGGTCCGGGTTGGACGTGGAGATGTATGGACTCGGTGTCGCGGTCGCCGACTACGATAACGACGGGCGTGATGACATTTACATCACCGCTCTGGATGGTGATCGTCTTTTTCACAACGAAGGTGCAGGCAAGTTTCGCGACGTGACTGTGGAATCGGGGATTCAGTAATGCGGCCTTCGGTACCAGTGCTGCCTGGATCGATTACGATCGCGACGGCAAGGTGGACCTTTTCGTCGCCAATTACGTGCGTTGGAAAAAGGAAGGCGATATCCGCTGTTCGCTTGACGGAACGTCGAAATCCTACTGCACTCCCGAATCCTATTCGGGTCAATCGTCCCGGCTTTTTCACAATCTCGGCGGGGGCAAGTTCGAAGATGTCACCGTGAAAGCCGGGCTCGGCGATACCACCAGCAAATCGCTTGGAGTCGCGGTGTTCGATGTCGATGGTGACGGTTGGCCCGACCTGTTCGTCTCCAACGACACGCAACCGAATAAACTCTTCCGCAACAACCACAACGGCACATTCTCTGAAATTGCCGTGGCAGCGGGTGTCGCATTCGGCGAGGACGGCGTGGCGCGCGGCGCGATGGGCGTGGATGCGCGGGATTACGATCGGTGCGGCCGGCAGCATCTACTCGTCGGCAATTTTTCTAATCAGATGCTGGGCCTCTATCACAACGAGGGCAATTCTCTTTTTGTCGACGAGGCTCCGCGGTCCGCACTCGGTCGCGCCAGCCTGCTCAGCCTCACGTTTGGTCTGTTCTTTTTCGATTACGACCTCGATGGGTACCCTGATATTTTTGCGGCCAATGGTCATATCGACGAAGAGATCGGGCGGGTGCAGCCCAAAGTGCAGTATCGAGAAGCGCCGTTGCTTTTCCACAATGTTGGCGGGAAGTTCGAGGACGTTAGCAGGCAGCAGTCCGCGGAATTCCAACGGCCGATGGTGGCGCGCGGCGCGGCCTATGCAGACTTTGATCATGATGGCGATCTGGACATCGTCGTCAGCACCAACAACGGGCCGGCGTATTTGTTCCGCAACGACGGAGGAAACCGGAATCGTTGGGTTCATCTCACGCTGGTAGGAACCAAGAGTAATCGCAGCGCGATTGGCGCTCTGGTTCATGTGAACTCCGCGAGCGGCCGCCAGATGCAGATGGTGCACAGCGGGTCGAGTTACTGTTCGCAGAGCGAATTGGGACTGACCTTCGGGCTCGGACAAGACAAGATCATCGATGCGATCGATATCGAATGGCCGAGCGGAATAAAACAGCAACTTACCAGAGTGCCGGCCAATCAATATCTCACAATTCGTGAAAAGTGAAAGTCCGCAGACCGGGCCCTTGCGTTAAGCGCATTTCTCATATAGAATTTCTGACACTGTCTATTTCCCGGGTCGTGTAGCTTTCCAACGGGTGTAGTTAAATCAGAAGGGATTAACCAAGCATGAGGCGTTCACAGAGGCTCCTTGTCGGAACCGCATTCGCTGTGCTGCTGGCTATGAATTTGCCGGCGCAATCTATTTATGGGACGCTGACCGGTATTGTGTCCGATCCTTCGGGCGCGGTGGTGGCTAAGGCCAACCTGAAATTACGCGACCAGCAGTCCGGCTCGCAGCGAGACACCGTTGCAAACCGCGATGGCTACTACACCTTTGTCTCGCTGCCGCCGGGAACCTACCAATTACTGGTCGAGGCGTCTGGATTTGAGACCTACAAGGAAAAGGACATCGCCATTACCGGAGGCGACAAGCTGAACGTGAATGTCGGCTTGAGGGTCGGCAACACGGCCAACACGGTCGAAGTCACCGCGAACTCTGAAGTCCTGGTCCCAGTCGATTCGGGCGAAAAGTCGAACAAGCTGACCAGTAAAGAACTGGAGAACTTCGTCCAGGTCGGGACCAACGCCGCCGAGTTCATCAAGATCATGCCTGGCTTCGGCATCTCCAACGGCACGTCGAACACTGCAAGTTACAACGGCCAGACCGTCGGCATCAACGGCAACGGCAATGGCGGCAACCAGAGCCCGCTGAACGGCGCTTACTCCTATAAC
The DNA here is from genome assembly GCA_963777595.1 of Terriglobia bacterium. Classification (GTDB taxonomy): domain Bacteria; phylum Acidobacteriota; class Terriglobia; order Bryobacterales; family Bryobacteraceae; genus CAVVFX01. Next base: position 47,650 of record CAVZRE010000007.1, on the reverse strand, counting down.
GGACTGCCCAGCAACACTCTGGATATCACTGCGGACGGCGCGCACGTTTCTGACCCCGGCTGCAATTGCGCCACGCCCGTCAATCCGAATTCGAACATGATTTCCGAATTCAAAGTGAACATGTCGAACTTCAGCGCGGAAAATCAGAAAGGGTCCGGCGGTGATCAGTTCCGTGGCCAAATCCGGCGGCAGAGCTTTCCACGGTTCGGTCTTCTTCGACGCCCGCAACGCAGCGTTGAACGCCAATGACTGGCTCTCCAACTACAGCAACGTGCCCGAAGCCCGCAAACAAGTACTACTATCCGGGCTTCACCATTGGCGGCCCGGTATTGCTTCCCTTCACCCGGTTCAATAGGAAAAAAGACAAGCTGTTCTTCTTCACCGGATTCCAGTACTTCTATCAGGTGCTCGATACCGGTCTGCTGCGAGCGACAGTACCCACGGCCGGGCGAACGCACCGGCAATTTCTCTCCCGCGGAATTGGCGATGGAAGGCAACATCACCGCCTCAGGATCGGCTCCGCAGCCCATGAACGCAGCCGCACTGGCTGACTTTTCCCGGCGGCATCATCCCCACTTCGCGGATCGATCCCAACATGCAGGCCTTGATGAAACTCTATCCCCTGCCCAACGCCAACCCCAATACCGATGGCGGCTATAACTGGGAAGACGATCTGCTCTTCAATCAGAACAGCTGGCAATGGATGACGCGCGTGGATTACAGCATCAACGACAACACCAAGCTATTTGTCCGTTACAATCTGCAAAGGAAGTGCAGCTCTTCCCGATCGGTCTCTGGTCGTCATCCACCACCCAGGCGATTCCGTATCCGACGCCGATCGAGGGCAAGAACGCAATCTCAATCCGTCACCGCCTCTCTGACCCACGTTTTCAGCCCGACCATGACGAACGAGTTCGTCTTCGGCTACACCTATATCGGCTTTCCGAACGTCTTTCAGGACCCCACGAAAGTCAACCGCAAGAACATCGGTTACAACTATCCGGGATTCTTTAAGAACGGGGTGGCACAATTCCCGAACCTGGCCAGTTCCGGCGAAGTTTCGGCGATCGGCACCGACGGCGGCTTCGAGGTAGGCGGCCCGACCCAGGGTCTTTATGCGGATAAGTGGCTGCCCAGCGTCAGCGACACCGTTTCCAAAGTATGGGGCACGCACACCGTCAAGGCGGGCCTGTTCTGGGAGCATATCCGCAATTCGCAGCCCAATAGCGCCAACACACAGGGAAGCATCAGCGTCAGCAGCGGTAACACCAACACCCTCGGCAATCCCTACGCCGACATGCTGATCGGCAACCTTAACTCCTATAACGAGACGAACTTCAACCGCATTAACGACATCTCGTACGACACGTTTGAAGGCTTCGTGCAGGATTCCTGGAAGGTGAATAAGAAGCTTACTCGTCGAGTTGGGCGTTCGAATTACCCATTTCACGCCCTGGAAAGACGACCTCGGCTTTGGGTTCTCGATCTTCAACTACGCGAATGTACAATCCGAGTTGCACGCCACAATCAGTACTGCGGATTCGAATGGAACAAACGGGATCCGTCCGTGCCCTTGGGAGGCTTCCCCACGCCGTCGCCATTCTGGCAGCCGCGTTTCGGCGCAGCCTATGACCTCTTCGGCACGGGCAAGACGGTCCTGCGCGGAGGCTGGGGCGATACTATTATCACTCCGGCCAGTTCACCACGGGTCTGAACGTATCCGCCGGCACCGCAGACCATCACCCTCAGCAGTGTGCAGGGTACGGTTGGGGGCCCTGCGCCACCGGAACCAAGACGGGTTGCCTTCTGGCGAGCGAATTAGGTTCGCTCAATTTGCCGGCGCCAGGCGCTTACCATCGGCGGAGTGGATAGTAAGGATAACAACGATCCGAACACTCGAGAGCTACAGTCTCACCCTTGCGCAGCGCGTGCCGGGAGTCGGGTCTGCTCGAAGTCGCATATGTAGGAAACCAGCACGCGGAACATTCTCAACACTACGGGTGGTATCGGAAGCGACGTAAACATGGTTCCGGTCGGAGCCATGTTGTCGTCGAACAATGAAGGGGTGGACCCCAGCCAGTCCCTATCGCGAACAACTTCCGCCCGCTCGCCGGGCTTCAGCGCGGTAGTTCTCGCAACGAACAATCTTTGGGCCAACTACAACTGCGCTACAGATCACCTATCAACGCGTCAAGGGACGGACGATTATCAGCGCCAACTACACTTGACCAAAGGCCATGGGCATCATTAGTCCCACTCTTGGATTCGTTCAACCTGAATAAGATTATGGCGTGCAATCCACCAATCGTCCGCAAGATCGCCAACGCCGCAATTTCTTACAACCTGGGCACCTTTGTGAGAAACAATAAATTGGTGGGAGGCTTCGTGAACGGCTGGCAATTGTCCAGCATCACGCAGGCGCAGAGCGGCGCAAACCTGACCGGCCAGCGGACTGAGACCTTCGGTATGAACACCAACTGGTGCGAAAATTCCGGGCACCACGTTTAACATCAGCACTACGGCTCTGTTGGGCACGCCGAACATTACGCTCTCTCCGATCATCACCTGCAACCCGACCTGGCGAATCTCGGGCCGAATCAATACTTCAATCCGCGCTGCTTCAGGCTGCCCGACTCAGATCGGCCAGAACGGTCCCAACATTCTGCCGACCATTTATGGACCGGCTTATTTCAACTGCCGACTTGGGTGTATTCAAAAACTTCGCGATTCACGGAGAAAGGATGAAGCTGCAGCTTCGGGCGAACGGCTTTAATTTCCTGAATCATCCGCTGTGGTCGTTCAACGGCGGCAGTGCGCTCAATCTTACTTACTCGTCAGCAGGCGTGTTGAACAATCCTCTACTTCGGGACCGTGACTACCAAACAGGGTCACCGCATTGTGCAGTTGACGGCCCGATTTACGTTCTGAAGGGTTGACGTCTGCCGCGCACGGCCGGGAAATTGGAGCGATACTGGGTTTTGCGATCCATTCATGCCATCGTTTGGCTCATGCTCTCCTGCGCGATCGCTTGGCCTGACGCAGCCGAAGAGGTCCTGAAGCGGGCAATTACGCTGCATCAGGCCGGAGACATACCCGGCGCGATAGAAGCTTACAAGAATTATCTGGCAGCCCGGCCGGATTCTCTTATGGCGCTTTCCAATCTTGGCGCGGCCTACGCGCACCTTGCCCGCTATGAAGACGCCATCGCGCAGTATCAGCACGCACTGAAACTACAGCCTGGCAATCTTCCCGTGGAGTTAAACCTGGCTCTCGCATATTACAAGACCGCCCAGACGGAAAGAGCGGCCGCGATATTCGAGAAGGTTCATCTCGCTGCGCCTCAACAACTGCAGCCTACTTTACTATTGGCGGATTGTTGGCTCGCGATGGGACAGAATGGCAACGTCGTGGAGCTTCTGACCCCACTCGCGGATCAAAACTCCGGCGACCTCGCGATCGCCTATCTGCTCGGGACCGCGCTCGTGCGGGATAACCAGGTAGAACGGGGACAGGTCGTCATCGATCGCATTCTTAAGAACGGAGACTCTGCGGAGGCTCGTCTACTGCTGGGCACGACTAAGTTAAGCGCTCAGGATTTCCCGGCTGCGCTGGTGGACTTATCTAAGGCAGTAGAACTCAATCCCCGGTTGCCGGATGTTTTCACTTACTACGGCCAGGCCTTGCTCCGCACGGGAGACGCGAGTGGAGCAACCGCGGCGTTTCGTAAGGCGCTTGCCGCCAATCCGAATGATTTCAATTCCAACATGCAACTCGCCGTGCTGTTGAAGGAAGACGCCAGGTTCGAAGAGGCTCTGGCTTTAGTGCAGCGCGCTCTCCTTGTGCGGCCCTCAGATCTTGGCGCGCGATATCAGCTTGCGACGCTCAACCTTCAACAGGGCAAAACCGAAGACGCACGCCTGCAACTCGAATCCATCGTCAAAGCCGCTCCTGATTTCACAGAAGCGCACGTGACGCTGGCGACGGTTTACTACCGGCTCAAACGCAAGCAGGACGGGGATCGGGAACGCTCCATCGTGCTGAAACTGAATGCACAAACGCAGGCAAAACAACAGCAGGGTATCAATGTAAAGTGAAAAAGCGCCGGGAACCCTTGGGCCACGAACGCACGCGAATGCGCAAGAATTGGAAGCCAGCGCTTCGATTTCTCGGCAGCTTCCTATTATTCTCAATGGGTTTGTTTGCTGCTGCTTCGCCTTCGGCTTGTAGCCCGTGTCATCCTGGGCAGGTCGCTCAGTTCCCTCGGGCCGGCATGACTCTTGCTCTTCAGTCCGGCGGAGACAGTAGGATTCTGGAAGATCATCCGCAATTGACTGCTCACATTGGCGATTACCTCTTCGACATTTCGAGAGGTGAGTACGTCGTTACTGATGGGAAAAACACTCTTCGCTTTCCCATTGCCTGGGCGTTCGGTCAGGGCACGGCGGGACAGACTTATCTCTTTCAGCACGACGGCCGCTGGTACGAAAGCCGCGTGAGTTACTTTTCCAAGCTTCAAAATCTCGACCTGACTCTTGGATTCCAGGCGATTCCGGCGCGCAACTTATTGGAAGCTGCGGGCCGCCTCATCAGTCCGGCGGAGGCGGGGCAGTGCTTCGATTGCCACGCGACGGGCGTTACTAAATCACCGCAATTAGTGCTTACTTCCATGACTGCGGGCGTGCAATGCGAACGCTGCCACGGTGCGTCGGAGGCTCATTTGCAATCAGGTGCGGCGATGCGTAAACTGGATTCGTTCACGGCCGAAGAGATGTCTGATTTCTGCGGGCAATGTCATCGTACCTGGTCCCAGATCGCTAGCAGCGGACCTCGCGGCATCCAGAATGTGCGCTTCCAGCCTTACCGCTTGGCTAACAGCAAATGCTACGACACCACGGATAGCAGGATTCGATGCACGGCTTGCCACAACCCGCACCGGGCACTCGAAAGCTCCCCGGCCGCGTACGATGACAAGTGCATGGCGTGTCACGCAACTGCCGTGCATTGCAAGGTCGGCAAGAAGGATTGCGTGACTTGTCATATGCCGAAGTTGGACCTGCCCGGCGCGCATAAGAAATTTACGGACCATATGATAAGAATCGTGAGATTGAACGGAGCATACCCGGATTGAAGTTTTCTCGTCGTAAATGGCTGGCGCTCAGTGCCGGGTTGTTGCGCGCCGAAGCCACTCCGCTGTTTGAAGAAGTTCCCGCATCGGTCAGCGGCATCGCCTGGGTCCACGACAATGCCATGTCGAAGGAACACTACCTTCCCGAGGCTCTCGGTCCAGGATGCGCATTTCTGGATTACGACAACGACGGCTGGATGGACATCTATCTGGTGAACAGCGGCCCGTGCGACTTCTTTCACCCGGGCAAGCCCCTGCGCAATGCGCTGTATAAGAACAATCGCGATGGAACTTTCACCGATGTTACCGGGCAGGCCGGCGTTGCGGGCGGCACCTTCGGCATGGGCGTAGCGATTGGCGATTACGACAACGACGGCTGGCCGGATATTTTTATAACATCCTATGGCAAGTGTATTCTCTATCGCAACAATCGCGACGGCACCTTTACGGATGTTACAAAAAAGGCCGGTATGGAGACACCGGGATGGACAACCAGTGCCGTGTGGTTCGATTTCGACAACGATGGCCGGCTTGATCTGTTTGTCTGCAGCTTTGTGGCATACGGGCCCGGTGCCCGGCATTCCTGCGGTGATAATAAACTCGGGAGACATTACTATTGCATCCCCCGGTTCTTCAAACCCACCACCAGTTTTCTCTATCACAACAATGGTGACGGGACATTTACCGAAGTAAGTGCGGGAACCGATATCGCGCGTTCTCCCGGCAAGGGGCTTGGAGTGGTGGCAACGGATATCAACAATGACGGACTCATGGACCTGTTCGTCGCCAATGATACGGTGCAGAATTTTCTCTACGTGAATCGCGGTAAGGGGACAAATGGCAAATGGCAGTTCGAGGAGATGGCGCTGCCTGCCGAAGTGGCATTCGGCGAGGAAGGTCAGCCGCGATCCGGAATGGGCGTTGATGCGGCGGACGTCTTCGGCAGCGGTTATCAGGATCTATTCGTCGCGAATGTCGACCAGGAAAGATTCTCGCTGTACCGAAACCAGGGCAATGAAACCTTTCGCGACGTGGCGCATTCCAACGGGGTGGCTCAGGCCACGCGTCTGCTCAGCGGTTGGGGATTGAAGTTCTTTGACTACGACAATGACGGCGCCGTCGACCTGATTCTGGCGAATGGCCATCCTGATGACATGATCGAGAGCTATTCGCCGGCGGTCAAATATAAAGAGCCGCTTCTGCTTTTCCATCAGCAGGGCGGTAAGTTGCGGGACGTTAGTGCCGAAGCAGGACCCGCGTTCGCGCATTCTTATTCTGCCCGGGGCCTGGCGGTTGGCGATTACAACAACGATGGGCTGCTCGATGTCCTGATCGGGAACAACGGCGCACCGCCGTTACTGTTAAAGAATCGATCCAATCATTCCAATCACTGGCTGGGACTCAAATTGGAAGGTGTGACCTGCAATCGCGACGCGATTGGCGCCAGAATGCGTTGGTCCGCTGGTGGGGTTGTGCGGTCGCGATTAAAAACTAGCGGCGGAAGTTATCTTTCATCTCACGATCCGCGTGAGATCCTGGGCGTCGGAACGGCGGGGAATATTGACTGGGTCGAAATTACCTGGCCAAAGCCCAGCCGTAGAATCCAAAGACTGGAGAATCCCCTCATCGACCGATATCTGACTGTAACTGAACTGTAACTTACCCCCCTTCGCGCTGCTCGACAACGTCTGACAAAACGCTGATCTATCTTGACAAGACGGTTAAAATAGACAAAACTAACGGAATCTGCTTCGATCGTCGAAAGTTAGATTCGACGACTGGACTTCGTGGTTCAGCTATCAAGATGCGCGCTCTAGGAGGCTCTTCATGGGGATCAGGATAGTTACAGTCGTAGGGATTCGCTGTGCGGTTGGTATTCCCGCCCTAATTCTTTGTTCACTTCACTCACAATCGACGGGTAGTATTTTCGGCTCTGTAACGGACCCGACAAACTCTGCCGCGCGTGCAGCGAAAGTAACCGTGACTGCGCCGTCCATCGGGCTCACCCGATCGGCCACCACCGATGATCGCGGCGAATACGTTGTACCCGTCCTTGGAGTCGGCGTATACAACGTCCGCGTGGAACTTCCCGGGTTTCAAGCTGCAGAAGCCAAGGACGTCCGTTTGCAAGTTGACGAACACCGCGAACTCGACTTCAAGTTGGCGCCTGCCGCCGTCCAGACAACCGTCGAAGTCACCGCAACACCCGTCGCCGTCCAGACCGGAAACGCGACCTTAGGCCAGGTCATCACGTCGCAACAGGTTGCGGATCTGCCATTGAATGGACGCGACTTCGTTCAACTTGCGACGCTCACTCCGGGCGTGACGCAGGAAACCAATCCGAATAGCTTCTTTAATGGAGGACCAAGCAGCGAAGCGTCCGCCAGGGGCTCTTATTCCCTTTCGGTCGGCGGGTCGCGAGCGAACGAGACGGACTGGCTGCTCGATGGCAACGATAACAACGAACTCACTTCGGGCGGAATCGCCATTCTGCCTTCGATCGATGCCATTCAGGAGTTCAAAGTTCTAACGTACAACTACTCGGCGGAATGGGGAACCCGGGCGGGTCCGACGGTTCTGGTGACGACTAAATCAGGAACCGACAAGTTACATGGAACTGTCTTCGAGTTTCTTCGCAACACCGCGCTGGATGCGCGGAGCTTCTTTGCCACTACCACGGAGAAATTCAATCTGAATCAATTCGGATTCTCGCTCGGCGGTCCGATTCGCAAGGACAAGACGTTTTTCTTTGCGGATTTCGAACAGAAGGATCAACGGCATGGGATCCCATATACCGGTTTAGTCCCAACTGCTGCCATGCGAACTGGCGATTTCTCGCATGACGCATTCGGTAATCCGAACCCGGCCGGCCTGCTCAGTAATCCATATGTCGGAGGCGCGGCTAACACTGCAGTTCCAGTGCAGCGGCGCGGGAACGCCTTTGACCGCGGCGGCGGACGGCAGCCAGGCGGCGGGGACGAATTGCAACAAGATTCCGCAGTCGCTGATCAATCCGATCGGGCAGAAGCTGATCAATCTTTATCCCTTGCCCAACGCCAACAACGCGGCCCTCGGCTACAACTATGTGAACGAGCCGGTGAGAAAGCTGAACGAAGGCAAGTTCGACATCCGGCTGGACCAAAATTTTTCGGCCAATGACAATCTCTTTGCGCGCTTCAGTTACGATCAGGCCACTTCGTATGTGCCGGGCGGTTCGCCGGGATTTGCCGAAGCCAGTCCGTTTCGCGAGCAATCAAGGCATCCTGAATCATGCGCGCAATGTGGCGATTTCCGAGACGCATGTGTTCTCTCCGAACTCAGTCAACGAGTTCACCGCCGGCTACAACCGCATCTTCGACTACATCTCCTCGCAGGGAACGGGAAGCTGCGAATCACAGGCGATTGGAATCCCGGGCGCGAATCTGGGAGGCGTCAGCTGCGGCTTGACGTCAGCCCAGTTGGACGGCGGGTATTGGTCGCTGGGCGATCGCGGTTATTCACCGTTCCAGGGCGGCACCAATGTGTTCTCCGTCGTCGGATTCGTTCGACATGATTCGCGGCAATCACGACATCAAAGTCGGCGGTTCCATTCGCGCCATGCAGATGAACGTGCTGGCGGAAGGTTTCCAGGATGGCTACTGGATTTACACCGGCCTGTGGCCGGCGAGCCGGAGGCTGACCTGCTGACTCGGTTTGCCGAGCCTGGCGATTCATGATCAGACGTTCGACGGCAATGTCACGGGCACGACGATGGAAGCTGTTCCGTCCCTATGTTGAAGACAACTGGAAAGTCACGAAGAATCTGACGCTGAATCTGGGCTTGGCGTGGGCGCTGGTGACTCCGGAAACAGAAGCGCATAACCGCATGGCGGACTTCGATCCGGCGACCGCGCAGTTCCTGATCGCGGGTCAGAACGCAGGCTCCAGCGCCGGCATCAAAATGGACAAAACGGCCCTCGAGCCGCGGATCGGAGTGGCGTGGAAACCTTTCGGCGGCCAGAATAGGGTGGTGCGGGGCGGCTATGCGATCTTCCACGATTCGTCGTGGAATCAAGGCGCGCAGGGGCTGTGGCAGAATCCGCCGTACTATGCGGAATCCGATTCGTTTGCGTTTGGCGGCGCTTGCACTTTCGCGACATCCGCATGTGCGACCAAGTATGGACAATCGCCGTCGGCGATTAGCGCTTCCGCGGGATTTCCTGTCTTCACCGCACCGCCGAATCCTCTGGATTTCACCGGAACGCTGCAGGCGCAGAACACCAACTTCAAACAGGGACGAGTGCAGCAGTTCAACGTCAACGTGGAACATCAATTGCCGGGCGATATTGTGCTCACGATCGGTTACGCCGGGTCCCGCAGTTCCCATCTGCTGATCGATGGAAACAATATCAATGTGACGTCCCCCGGCGCGTGCGGGACGGTAAAGGGTTACACTTTGGGCTGCGGTCCCGGTGGTGCGGCGTTTGGTGTTCCGTATACCGCTTTCCCGTACTCGACGATTGCCGATCAGTTTGATTACGGCAAGGCGCACTACAATTCTCTGCAGATCAAAGCCGAGACCAAGAGCGAACGCTACGGCATTTATGCTCTCCTCGGCTACACTTATGCGAGAGCTTACGACAACGGCCTGACGGACGGCCTAGGAACCCCGCTCGGTGCGACTTATTTCCCCTTGCCGAACTGGCAACAGCTCGATTGGGGTCTGTCGCAATGCAATCTCAACCAGAACTTTACCGCGAGCGTGATTTACCAATTGCCGTTCGGTAAGGGCAAGAAGTTCGGCAGCAGTTGGAATGGCGCGGCGAATGCTATCGCCGGGAACTGGGAAATTACAATCATTGAAAAAGCCACTTCCGGTTTTCCTATTTTCGTTGTCGACAGCAACAATGGTTCGGGCGTCAACTTCGAGAATAACGGCAACAGTCTGAACCGTCCGAACCAAACTTGCAGCCCCGACTTCGGGGAAACAGTCTCTAGGCGAGTGGTTCAACACGTCGTGTTTCTCGAATCCAGCGGATGGCGAGTTGGGGAACGCCTCGCGAACTCCCGCTTCGGGACCCGGCTTCGTCAACACGGATTTTTCCGTGATCAAGCATTTCGTCTTGAGCGAAGGCATGCGGCTGGATTTCCGAGCTGAGTTCTTCAATCTGTTCAATCATCCGCAATTCGGGAATCCGGGCGCGGACTTCAATTCCCCCGCAACCTTCGCCGTCATTAATTCGACGGTGAACAATCCGCGTCTGGTTCAGTTTGCGTTGAAACTGGCCTTTTGAAAGGCGAATCCGAAGCGGAAATGCGAGCATGGTGTCAGTCGCGCTTGGCCTACGACGATCCTGCCGCTGCTCTCACGTTCCTGACATCCGGCTTCGGATTGAAGGAAGAAAGTCGCGTCGAAGGTCCTGACGATACTTTCATGGCCTGGCTGGCATTTGGGAACAGCAAGCTGATAATCGGCCGATCCGGTCCTATGCATCACAATCTCTACAGTCCTCGTGAGACCGGGAAACCCACGGCTGAGGTCAATGTGGTGGTGGACGATATCGATACCCACTACGCTCGCGCCCTGGCAGCCGGCGCCGCGATAGACACGGTTCTCGCCGACGCACCGTGGGGACAGCGTCACTACAGCGCCGTCGATCCGGAAGGCCACGGCTGGCATTTTATGAAGCCTCTCCAGGATATCCGCAGCGGGAATGCCACACGTGAAGGAATGGAACTTCGTCTGGCCTATGCCGACGAGCGCGCCGCAATGCAGTTCCTGACGGAAGCATTCGGCTTTCGCGAAGCCGCCCGGCTCGATAACCCGGACGGAAGTATCATGGCGTGGCTCGGTTTTGGTGATGGGCATGTGATGATCGGCCGCGCGGATGCGACAGAGCGCCGACACAGCCCGAAAGAGACTGAGAAACCCACAGCCATGGTCAATCTCCATGTGAACGACATCGACGCGCATTTCGCGCATGCGGTGGCGCATGGAGCGAGGATCGTGAGCCAGTTGAGCGATACCACGTGGGGATTTCGTCGATATGAAGCGTTGGACCCGGAGGGGAATCGCTGGCACGTCATGCAGGAATATCAAGCTTGATGTATCGTCCCAGGAAGGCGCAGCTTACTCGACGACGGTCAGGACGCCGTTGGTGAAGATCCAGCGTTCATTCGGCCGGCGGATCCAGTCGACCACCAGCATCCCCACCTGACCGGCTCGTGGCGCCGGGATCGTGCATGTGCCCTGGGCATCGAGCACGCACCAGCCTTGCGCGACCGTTACCGTCGATCGACCGTTCGACAGGATCCGGTATACGGCGTCGATCTTGACATTCGCGACCCCAGGCACGGTCACCTTGACCGGCCGTCCGGTTCTGGCTGCGACCGGAGAAAAATCAATGTCCCTTGGCGCGCGGCTTTCGGTCGGAGCGCTTACGATAAACTCGCCTTCCGCAGTGGTGGTCGCCCGCATCTCCCAGTTCATCTTGAAGAGGCCGAAGAATTTCGCCGGCGCTAAATCGATGAATGGCTGCTTGTACGTTACCAGCAGGTCGTAAGTATTGCGGTCCGCTGGCTTCTCGTCGTTGTGCATACGGTCCACCCAAACGGTCGGGTCGTGATACATGAGGCGCGTGAGAAACATGGGACCCCAATCTGGTCCCCAGGGATCGTCAAGGATGAGGATGCGGCCGCCGGGAGGGAATTCGGGAATATTTTTCTTGAAGCCTTCCATCAGGCCGATGACGCGCTCCTGACTCCAGAGGAAGTTCGTCATCGCAATCTTACGGTAGTGAGCGAAGGACATCACCGACACCACCGCCACAAGAAGAAACACCGCGATCATGCTAGGCTGTTCCAGATTCTTTTTGCCCGTGACGCGCAAGAGCGCCTCGCGTGCGGCGGCGAGGATAACGCCCAGCGCCAAAGTGATTCCCGGAAAGGCGATGTAAGCGGCGTAACCGCTCCGGGGCGGAATGATGGCAACCGGCAGCAGTCCCGCGATGAAGAAGAGGGTGCCAAAAGCCACCGGGCGGCTGCGGAGGATAGCGGCTGCACCCAGCAGGAGTACAATCGCGACGGCCACAGATCCCGGTCCGAAGCTGTCAGGCGGACGGTAGAAAAACTGTTCGAAATAGTGGCCCATCCCCTTCAGGACGAACGGTACCGAGAGTTGGGGATGATACAGCTTATTGGCCGACATATCCGTGACTTTCACCTTCAGAAAGATCGCGGAAATAATGCCTGTCACAGCGATGAAACTCGCCACACGCGTGAGGATCACTCGGGATTTGAAATCCTGTTGCCGATAGAGCAATTCGTAAAAAAGCAAGGCTGCGGGCAGGATGACCGACATCTCTTTGGCATCAAGCGATGCCAGGAAGAGCAAGCCTACGATCACCATGGTTTTGGTGCTCAGGTTGTTGCATTTCGAGCGCTCGCGAATATAGATCAGCAGAGCGCCGATATAAAGTGCGAAACACATCAAATCGTAAATAGTACCGGTGTTGTAGAACAGATCGAATAGCGAAGCGTTATAGGAGAAGAGCAGGGTGGAAAGAGTCGCTGCTTCCCTCGTGGCGCCGAGAGCCCTTGCGAAGCGGTACGCCAGTATGATGTTGAACGTCAGCAGCAGATAAACGACGATGCGGTAGGGCACCGGGTCGAAGCCGAAGAAGTAATACATCGGACGATAGAACAGTGCTCCGAGCGGCCGGGTCGCGGTAGTGAACACCTTCAGACAGTCGAGTATGTTTCGCCAGGCCGGGACCTCCCATTGGTGGTGCATCGCGATGAAGTTCATGCCATCGTCGAAGCTCAGGTGCGTGCTAAGACCGTTGTAGGAGAACAACAGGAAATAGCTGAAGATGAAGAGGGCCGCAAAAAAAGCAAGCTTGCGGCTGGATAGATTGCCAGACTGCATGAAGAAGGTTCATGGTACCAAACCCGTGAAATGAGCCAATCTGCCGGTTCGGCGAACTCAACGCACTGCGGAGTTCGAAACGGCAGGCACCGGTTCGCGACGAAAGAGTCTCCGCAAAGCGCGGATGATTTTGGGGACCAGCCAGACGGCGACCGCCACGAAACTCGCGACAACAATCAGTATGACCACCGGGTGAAACACCATCAGGAAAGTGGACCCAAACGCGACCGCATCTTCAGTGAGACTTACCAGAATGTTGGAAAAAGGTTCAGGGCTGGCATTCACGGCCACCCGCGTCGCAGCTTTCACGCCGTGTGAGCTTAGCGCCACGCCGCCGCCGATAAGTAAGGCCGCGAGGCGTACGGACGGATCGAAATTCGCGAACGCGGAGGCGGCAAGAATCGCGCCGGCGGGAATCCGGATGAAGGTGTGGACGGCATCCCACGCGGAATCGACTGCCGGGATCTTATCGGCTACGAATTCGATGAGATAAAGGAGCCCGGCGAGAACTATAATCCAGGTCCGGCTCAGCTCTCCCAGGTCGCCAGGAAGTTGCACCAGGTTGAAGCGCTGGAGCAACCCCATCGTGAAGACGACGGCATAAAGATTGATCCCGGAAAGCCAGGCGGATCCCATGGCGATACCGAGTGTGCCGAGCGTGTTCACAATGCCATTATCTTAAATTCGGGCGTTACCGGCGAGTAGCGCCAGGCTTCCGTAGAGCAGACCATGACCATCGCTTTCGTCATCTCATGGCTTTCTAGCAGTCGGTAGGCTCTGATAGACAGACGCGGATGGGGCCACGCGGAGAGTTGCCCCCTGTGTTACGAATCTCGCTCCCGCACGATTATGTTATAGTGGCTGTGATCGCAAGGCATTGATATCAGGCATGATCCATCCGGAGAGGTGGCTGAGTGGTCGAAAGCAGCGGTTTGCTAAACCGTCGTAGGGTCAAAAACTCTACCGGGGGTTCGAATCCCCCCCTCTCCGCCATAGCATTCCATGGGCCGCCGTGGCTCTACGCCATTAGTGGGGGTATGCACCACCACTGACCACTCGAATAATCGAACTGAACCATCGTAGCGGCGCGTTTTCGTCCAGCAGCACCTTCAAGGTTGCATCTGGTGTTTGTGCGCGAAGGCCCGGATTTTCAGGATTGTATCGACGGGCACCGTGGGAAAGCTGGCGTGGGTTTGTTCAGGCGTTCGGTCGTATTCTTCGTCCACGAGAATTACCTCAGGCTCGATCCGGGTACCCTTGATAACCGGCCTGCCCCCGACTTTGCCGGGCACCCTTTCCACCAGATCGCATCCTGACCAATCCATGTCTCCCTCTTCCTCTCGATTATCCCCTCTTTTTATCCGCCCCTTCCATTTAGATAGACGCCGTTCCAGCAAGCTGTCCAGATGCCCTACCTCTCACCACCCACCGCGTCGGGCAACATCGGGCAACACGTCATTAGTAGCGTTAACTGCTCCCCCGTCGCAGCTCGGCACTTTTTATTGAACGTGTTCAGAAATCAAGCTATGCGGCAAGCAGTCTTCGCGCGAGCGCCACTGCCGAGCTGGCATTCTCGCTGAACCCGTCCGCGCCAATCTCGTCGGCGAACTGCTGCGTGACTGGTGCGCCCCCGACCATTACCTTCACCTGCCCCCGCAGCCCGGCTCTCTCGAATGCCTGAATCGTCGTGCGCATCGAATTCATCGTCACCGTCAGCAGGGCTGACAGTGCCACGATCCCAGCATGTCGCACTCTGGCTGTCTCGACGAACACCTCCGGCGCAACGTCTGCTCCCAGATCGATCACCTCGAACCCTCCGCCTTCCAACATCGACGCCACCAGATTTTTGCCGATGTCATGCAGGTCGCCCTTTACCGTCCCGATCACGACTCGTCCCAGCGGTTCAACGCCCTTCTGCGCCAGCAGCGGCCGCAGCAGTTCCATCGACGCCTTCATCGCGCGGCCCGATAGCAGCAGCTCCGGGACGAAATAGTCCTCGCACTCGAAGCGCTTGCCCACTTCATCCATCGCCGGGATCATGTAATTGGTAATCAGCTCCATGGGTTCGATGCCGCTTGCGAGAGCCTCTCGCGTCACCGACGCGGAGATCTTGGCGTCGCCATTCAGAATCGCTTCGAATAACTGCTTGAGATCGGCCATAATTTCCTTGTCAGATCCTTCAATGCCCCGTCATCGCCGTGCGTAAGGCGCGAATAAATTCAGGAGTCGTGCCACAGCACCCGCCGATGTAATCGGCCCCCGCATCCAGCAAAGCGCGCGCGTAGCCTGCAAACTCGGCCGCCGTCATGCTGTACCGCGCCTCGCCCTCCACCATCTCGGGCAAGCCCGCATTCGCCTTAATCCAGATCGGCTTGTTAGTCGCCGCGCGCAGCCGTGCGGCAATCCCGACGTACCGCTCGATGCCGCACCCGCAATTCGCGCCAATAATGTCCGCCCCGGCATTCGCTAGCCGAGCCGTTGCTTGTTCGGGAGTCGCGCCGGTCATGGTACGGTCTTTCTTCCGGCCCACATCGTACGCCATCGACGCCACAATCGTCAGACCGGTCCGCCGCGCGGCCGCGATAGCAATCTCCGCTTCGGCAGGCTCCGACATCGTCTCGATCACAATGCCTTCTGCGCCCGCGGCGGCTATCGCATCGACCTGCTCTTCGAACGCTTCTCGCAACAAGCACTCCGTCGTTTCACCGGCCGCCAACACCTTGCCGCTCGGTCCCACGGACGCGAACACTCTCGCGCGTCCCGCAGCCCCCCGCCTCGAGAGCGCCACGCCCGCGGTATTCAGCTCGACGACACGATCAGCCAAGCCGTACCCGGCGAGGGCGATCCGGTTGGAACGGAACGTATTCGTCAGAATAATCTGGCTTCCCGCATCCGCGTAAGCCTCTCCCACCGATGCGACCCGCTCGGGTTGCGACACGTTCCATTCGTCGGGACACGCTCCTAGCGCCAGACCGCGTTTCTGCAACTCGGTGCCCCAGGCCCCGTCGAGAATCACCACCTCACGCATGCGCCGCTACCCCATTGAAATCACGCACGCCATCAAGCATCGCGACAATATTCTCCACCGGTGTGCATGCCTGGATATTGTGCACCGTGTTGAACACGAACCCGCCCCCTCGCCCAAACACCCGGCATCGCTCCAGAACCTGCTTGCGAACTTCTCCTGCCGTGCCGAACGGCAGCACTTTCTGCGTATCCACGCCGCCGCCCCAGAACACCAACCGGTCGCCGTATGTTGACTTCAGCTCCTGAGCATCCATTCCGGTAGCCGAACACTGCACCGGATTCAGAATGTCGAACCCAGCCTCGATCATCGCCGGAAGAAAGCGTCGAACTGAACCGCACGAATGCTTGAACGTTTTCCAATTCGTGTGCCCGTGGATCCAGTCGTTGACCTGTTTGTAGTAGGGATAATATAACTCGCGGAACGTCGATTCCGAGCAGAATGAGGAGGTCTGCGTGCCGAAATCCGTCCCGCAAACGAACAATGTATCGATACGCGTGCCAGTAACTCCATGAATCTTTTCAAGGTTCTGCAGCGCGATTTCGCATTGCCCGGAAAACACGGCATGAATGTAGTTGCGTCGCGCCCGCGTGGAAAGATACCACTCCGAAATATCGCGGATGCCTCTCGGCTTTTTGAGAAACGGCGCGGGAACCAGCGCAATGTCGCCGAACGCAGTTCCACCGAGAGTCGCCATAACAGCCCTCCCAGTGCGGCCCACTTCTTTGATATCCGCCGCAATCGCGGCAACTTCTTCCGCGGTGACGGGCTGAAACTCTTCCAGATTGTCCTCTGGATTCAGGCGATCGTCATCGATCGGCTCCTGGCGAACAATGCTGTCGAAGAAGTAGCCGTCCTTCGGCATGCGTGCGCTCGGAGCGGCCGTCCTATCGCTTTCCGGAAAAACCAGGACGTAGCCTTCGGCGTCTACAGTCGTCTCAAATCCGCCTGGAACCAGCACTTCAAGCCCTTGCGGCGTACGCCATTCCTTCCAATCGCCGGTCGGAAATCCGAACAGCGTGTTACGGCGAAAGAACCCGTCTACATCGAGGCCCATGGCTTCCTTGAGGTCGTCCTCGATGAAGCCGAGCATCTGATAGGGCTCGTGCACCTTCACCGGCCTCTTCGCGAGACCGAAATAATTTCTTAATTGGGCGACGCAACTCACGTGGATTCCGGTAACACCGGTGCTGCCGAAATCCATCGGAACCTGGTCCGGTTCCCGATGGTTGATCGCAGCGATCACCCGCTCTTGGCTGGTCATTTACTTCTATTCGCGCAGTTTATCAGAAGCGAGACGTGGGCTCTGCAGCCAGCAAGCGAACACAACCTGCGCCTTTGCTGCGGAGGCGCGCACGCCGGTCACTAACCCAGGGAATTGGGTTCGTTCCGAAATCTCGAGGAGGGTGCCGAGGTCAACAAGCAAGAAGCTCCTTTTAAATCTTGGACCAATCTGCGTTCATCTGCGGCCATTTTCAGACCGCGCTATGGCGGCCAAGGCTTTCGTTCCGCAAAAATCCGAAGCTGACTTACCCCAGAATCTTGGTGGCAGGGATTCCCTCTTGGGCGAGCACCTTTTCCACTTCCGCGGGTTTAAGGCGAGTCGCATCGTACTCCACCATTAACTCTGTGAGTGAAGGGAGTATCTTGACATGTTCGATCCCGTAGATCGAATTCGCGTCTCGAATCCGTTTCATCATTTCGTCGTCGAGCGGGCGTTGCAGCCCCAGATGAATCTGGACTTTGGTCATGGTCGGGGAATCTGCATTATACCCAATGATTCAAAGGCCCTGACCCGTGACCTAGTCCGGGATTCGTACGGATCGCCTGGTTCACGAACAGTTTGGCTTCCCGGATCGCTTGCAGCAAACTGAGTCCTCGCGCCAAACCCGCCGTCACGGCAGCCGAGTAGGTGCAGCCCGTGCCGTGCGTATGCGGAGTGTCAATTCGATACGCGGGCAGCATCACCCTATCTCCCTCCACGCTAACGAACACGTCGACCGGGTCGCCCGCGAGATGGCCGCCTTTGATCAGGACAGCCCGCGCACCAAGGTCGAGCAGCACCCGGCCGGCGTGCTCCATCTGTTCGACGGACTCCACTCGAAAACCGCAAAGCGCCGACGCTTCGTCGAGGTTGGGCATCAACAGTGCAGCCCGCGGAAGCAGGAACTGGCGAAAAGCGGCGCTCGAATTCGCAGAGGCCAAAAGCGCGCCGTGTTTGCTGCTCATGACAGGGTCCACCACCAGCGGGAACTTCCATAGCGCCGCCGCCGACCCGATCGCTTCGATCAGCTCCGCACTCCCGAGGGCTCCTGTCTTAGCTGCCGCCGGAGGAATGTCGGTGACTACGGCGGCAATCTGAGCCAGCACTAACTCCACCGGAACAAGTTCCACGCGGTTAACCGACACCGTGTTCTGGACGGTCAGAAGCGTGATGGCGGCCTCACCATAGACTCCCAACTGGTGGAACGTTTTCAGATCTGCCTGGATGCCCGCACCCCCTGAAGGGTCTGAGCCGGCGATGGTGATAGCGGACGGGATGCCAGTCACATTGGTATACTAAAGGATCTGATCCCATCATGCCATTAAAGCCAATTTCCCCTAACACCACGGGAGAAAAGAAGATCTATCTTCTCAAGCCTCGCGGATTCTGCGCCGGCGTGGTGCGGGCTATCGACGTGGTGAAAATCGCGCTGGATCTTTACGGTCCGCCGGTTTATGTGCGGAAAGAGATCGTTCACAACAAGCACGTGGTCGAGGAACTCCGCGAAGCCGGTGCGGTCTTCATCGAAGAAGTGGAGGAAGTGCCTGTCGGAGCCCGTGCCATCTTCAGCGCTCACGGCGTATCGCCGACCGTCCGGCAAGAAGCCAAAGGCCGCGGTTTGAAGGTGATCGACGCTACTTGTCCGCTGGTCACCAAGGTCCACCTCGAAGCCGTCAAGTTCGCCCGCGATGGCTATACCATCATTCTCATCGGCCACAAGGACCACGACGAAGTCATCGGTACCCTTGGGGAAGCTCCCTCGAAGACCATTCTCGTGGAATCCGTCCAGGATGTGGACGCCTTGAACCTTTCCGACCCGACACGCGTAGCCTATCTCACGCAGACCACTTTAAGCCTGGATGAAACCAGACACATCGTGGCCCGTCTGCAAGAGAGGTTTCCGATGATTGTCGGACCGAAATCCCAGGACATCTGTTATGCGACCGAAAACCGGCAGATGGCTGTGAAGGGTGTCGCCCGATTCTGCGACCTGCTGCTGGTGGTCGGCTCGGCTAATAGTTCCAACTCCAAGCGCCTGGTGGAAGTGGGGGATATCCTCGGCGTCCGGGGCTTTCTGGTCAATGACTGGAGCGATGTCCATCCGGAGTGGCTTGAGGATGTACAGAGCGTAGCCGTCACGGCCGGGGCGTCCGCACCCGAGCACTTGGTCGAGGAACTGGTCGCCGCGTTACAAAATGAAAAATTTACGCAACTTGAAGAAGTGGAATTAATCGAAGAGGATGTCAGGTTCTCGCTGCCGGGCGAATTGGCCCACCGAGCTTCCTCGCTGACCCATATTTCTGTGATGCGGTAATCCCAAAGATGACGCCGACGCTGCAAACCGAAGACATACTTCTCACCTCAGTCTCAGGTGCGATTCGCCGCGCCGCGGATTGCCTGCTGGCCATGCAGCATCCCGACGGCTATTGGAATGCCCTATTGACAGCGGATGCAACGCTGGAGTCGGACTACATTCTGTTTCTGCTGTGGCTCCATCCGCCCGTCGACGGGGTCTGGAAACTGCCGGCACGGGAAGAAGCGCGGATGCATCGCGCAGTTCAGTCCATTTTCGACCGCCAGCTTCCCGACGGTGGATTTAATATTTACGTGAAGGGCCCGGCTGAAGTCAGCGCCACGGTGAAAGCTTATTTCGCATTGAAACTGGCCGGCGTTCCCGTCGGCGACCCGCGCATGCTCGCCGCGCGGGTCTGTATCCTGTCGCTCGGCGGATTGCAGGCTGCCAACAGCTATACCAAAGTCAATTTGAGCCTGTTCGGCTTATATCCACGTGAGCACACGCCCAGCATTCCACCCGAATTCGCGCTGCTTCCGGGTAAGCTTCTTTACCAAATGTCATCGTGGACGCGGGCCATTATTGTAGCGCTCGCGATCGTCCACTCGGCGAATCCGCAGCGCCCGGTGCCGGAAGGCTTTTCGCTCGACGAGATTCTCATTCCGGGTAAGAGCACCGATTTTGAAAGCAACGATTCGTGGTTGAGCTGGCGTAGGACTTTCATTCATTCGGATAAGATTCTGAAGCTGTGGGAGCAGTATGGCTTCTCCCGAATCCGCAAGATTGCGGTCCGCAAATGCGAGCACTGGATGCTGGAGCGGTTTAAGCATTCTGAGGGTTTGGGCGCGATCTACCCGCCGATGATGTATTCGGTGATGGCTCTTGACGTCCTGGGTTATGCCAAGGATCATCCTTTGCGCGTTGAAGCCCTGCGCCAATTCGAAAACCTGATGCAGGAGAATGGAGAGCGCTTCTTCTTCCAGCCATGCTTTTCTCCCGTGTGGGATACGGCGATTGCCGCCTATGCGCTGGGGGAGGCTGGGATTGCGAGTACACGGCCGATTGCAGCGGGCAGCCGACTGGCTGCTGAAAAACGAGATTCGGCGTAAGGGTGACTGGTCAGTGAAACGGCCCGACACGGAACCCTCCGGCTGGGCCTTTGAATTCCGTAACGACCACTATCCCGATATCGACGATACCGCCATGGTGATGCTCAGCTTCGCGCATGCGCGTGCCTCCAATCCCAAAGCCCAGAAGGCCTGCGAGGACCGTGCGCTCAACTGGCTTCTCGCCATGCAGTCGAAGGACGGCGGCTGGGCGGCCTTCGACGTCGACAATAATTGGGAGTTCCTGAGCCACGTTCCTTTCGCCGATCACAACGCCATGCTCGATCCGACTTGCGCCGATATCACCGGACGCACGCTCGAAGCGCTGGCGGCGCATGGCGTATCGCGCAGCTATCCCCCGGCACAGAATGCCATCAACAACCTGTGCGCACCCAGGAACTCGATGGCTGCTGGTATGGCCGCTGGGGTGTCGCGTATATCTACGGAACCTGCTTTGCCCTACGCGGGCTCGCGGCAATCGGCGAAGATGACCACGAGCCGCATGTCCAGCGAGCGAACGAGTGGCTGAGATCGATCCAGAATGCCGACGGCGGCTGGGGCGAGAGTTGCGCGAGCTACGATAACGGAGTTTATACCGCTGCGGAGAGCACGCCATCGCAAACAGCCTGGGCGATCATGGGCCTGATCGCCGGCGGCGACACGCGCAGTTCCAGCCTTTATCATGGCATCGAGTATCTACTGAAGACGCAGAATCCGGACGGAAATTGGGATGAGGAATTGGCAACGGGAACGGGCTTCCCGAAGGTCTTCTATCTCAACTATCATCTCTACAAACTAAGCTTCCCCATCATAGCCCTAGCTGAGTTTAGAAAAGCCCTCTTGTGTGACAGACTTTAGTCTGTCAGCCGGCAGGCGCTAGACCACTGCCCGTGCTCGATAGAGTCCACCAGACCAGCTTTGACCGGATTCCGCTCAACATAATGAATGATGCGGTTGAATTCATCCTCTGAGCGAATCCAATGGTCATAAGACTCGTCTTTCCAAAATCGGCCAATTCGTCCAAGAATCTGGTTGGCTGCGTATCCGGTGCCTCCTTTCAATTTCTGCATAATGTTCCGCAAAGGAATTCCAGGAAGAATCACCATGTGGACGTGGTTAGCCATGATGACCCAAGCGGAGAGCTTATAGAATTGCTCCGCAAGAGAGATAATCTTCTCCCTAACCAAGCCTGCGATACGAGCATCAGTCAGCCAAATAGGCCCAGTCGCCGCCCTGTCAGCCTCGTAATCACGAAGTGCAAAGATCTGCCCGTCAGTGAGCCCCCTAGTCCCGGGCAGGCGCGGCTCCGAACCCGCCAATCGCCAGGTGATAAAGACCCAAGCGTCCGCCGGCAGCCAGTGCGGCAACTTGCGAACATAAGGCTCATCCATCCAATAACAAAGTGCCCCAAACCGGGGGCTTCTCTCATTATTTCTTGGGTGACAGGCTTTAGCCTGTCCTCCGCCACTGACAGGCTAAAGCCTGTCACAAAAGACGACAAATGATTCTCGTCACTGGAGCGTCGGGATTTCTCGGTTGGCACGTTGCCCACATCCTCACCGCACGAGGCCATAAAGTCCGGGCACTGGTACGCCCCACCAGCCGGCTGCAGGATCTTGAAGTTGAGCCCGTCATCGGTGATCTGCGAGATGCCGCCTCCCTCGAACGAGCCGTCGCAGGTTGCAGCTTAGTCTTTCACGTCGCCGCGGATTACCGGCTCTGGTCGCGCAATCCCCGCGAACTCTACGATTCCAACGTCGGAGGCACACGCAGTCTCCTCACTGCCGCGCAAAAGGCTGGCGTCGAGCGCTTCGTCTATACCAGCACCGTCGGATGCATTGGAGTCCCGGCTGCTGGACTCGGCGACGAAACCCAGCCCTGCACGCTCGAAGAGATGTCCGGCCACTACAAGCGTTCCAAGTTCCAGGCTGAAGAGGTGGCCCTCCAATTCGCCCGGAGCGGTTTCCCCGTCGTGATCGTCAACCCCACCGCACCCATTGGCGACCACGATTTCAAACCCACTCCGACCGGCAAAATCATCCTCGATTTCATCACCGGCAAAATGCCCGCATATATCGACACCGGACTGAATCTGGTGGACGCGCGGGACGTCGCACTAGGTCACGTTTTGGCAGCCGAGCGTGGACGCGAGGGTGAGCGCTATATCTTGGGTTGCGAGAATCTCACCTTGAAGCAGATTCTCGACCGGTTGGCGCTCATCACAGGAAGGAAAGCTCCCGCGTTGCAACTTCCTTATGGCGTCGCATACGCAGCGGGCGTAGTGACAACCGCCTGGGCTGCGCTGACTGGACAGATGCCTCTGGCGCCGCTGGAGGCAGTGAAGATGGCCAGGAAGAAAATGTTCGTCACTCACGCCAAAGCCGCCAGGGAGTTAGGTTACGCGCCAGGGTCAGTTGACCAGGCTCTGCGGCAAGCCGTCGAATGGTTCTCGAGCGACACCGTCAAAGCATCGAAGTGATGGAATTATGCTTCATTGCCGCCGAGCCTCGTGAGTTTGCGGGCTTCCTTCCACATCTTAAGGATGTCTCGCATACCGATCTGCAGGTGCATTGGTCTCGGCGAGCGACCTGGAAGAAACACCGGGTGCTCTTGATTGCCAATGGAGCCGGCCCTCAACAATCAGCTGCCGCGGCTAGGGTCTGCGAGGCTGCGGCTGCTATTATTAACGTAGGCTTCTGTGGCGCTCTTGATTCAGATCTGAAGATCGGCGACGTGGTAGTTGCCGATAAAATTTACTTTAGCACTCAGATGTTCGATTGCCGTCCGGTCATCACATCCGCAAGCTATCGCCAAGGCGCGATCTGTTCCAGCGCCCGAATTGCCGCGACCGCAAAAGAGAAAGCGAGGCTTCGCCGGTCGGGGGCAGTTGCAGTCGAAATGGAGGCCGCAGGGGTCATATCGTATGTGCAGAATCGCGGCTTGCCGTTTTTTTGCGTGCGTTCAGTGAGCGACCTGGCGGACGAATCGTTCGCCAACGACTTTAGCGCCGCGCTGGGCCCGGATGGACGTTACCGGCTCGGGCGGTTGATCGGATCCGCTTTTATGCAGCCGCATAAGCGGTTTCCCGAGTTGATGCGGCTCAAGAAAAGGTGCGATCTGGCCGCGTTGAATTTAGGAGATTTTCTTGACAGTTGCAGTTTCTGATAAAACAGAGTTACAGGCTGAAATCTGTGCTACGATGCTCGCGGCAGTGTATCGCGGTGACGGTGAAGTCGCGGTAGAGCAGATTGCGACTCCCCTTATCGGCGCCGGCGAGGTTCTGATTCGCGTGGAGGCTTGCGGAGTTTGCCATACCGATTTGAAGAAGGTGGAGTACAATCTGCTTCCGCCGCCGCGCGTCTACGGTCATGAAACCGCGGGTGTCGTGGTGAAGGTCGGTCCAGGCGTTACCCGCTACCAACCTGGTGACCGGGTGATTGTGTTTCATCACATCCCCTGCGGAAATTGTTTCTATTGCGCCCACAAGCTCTACGCACAATGCCCCGGATACAAAAAGGTTGGAGTCACTGCAGGTTTCGAGCCGGCGGGCGGTGGGTTTGCACAGTATGTTCGGGTGATGGATTGGATCGTCGAGCGGGGCATGGAAAAGATCCCGGACGGCGTCTCGTTTGAAGAGGCTTCTTTCGTCGAACCGCTCAATACGTGTTTGAAGGCGGTGAATCAGTGCGACCCGCAGAAGGGCGAGACGGTGCTGGTGATCGGGCAAGGACCGATCGGCTTGATGTTTACTATGCTGATGGCACAGCGCGGGGCGCGAGTGGTCGCCACCGATACCCTCGACTATCGCCTCGCGCTCTCCAGTCAGTGCGGTGCTGAAACCGCTTTGGACCCGCGCACTTCCGACGTTGCCCAGGTCATCAAGAATATGACGGGAGGCCGAGGTGCTGATATAGTCGTGATTGCGGTCTCGGCAAAGGGGATTGTCGAGGAGGCCGTCCGGTGCTCGCGGCCCGGTGCCAGAATCATGCTATTCGCTCAAACCTCTGATAAGGAACGCATCGAATTGTCCGGTGCAAGCATCTGTGTGGGAGAAAGGTCATTGCTGGGATCCTACAGCGCGTCAGTCGATATACAAAGAGAAGGAGCGGATCTGATCTTTGAGCGAAAAGTACCTATTCATCTTTTGATTTCTCACCGTTTTCCTCTTGATAGAATTAAAGATGCGTTTCATCTTGCGCTGCACCCCACGGTAGAATCCCTAAAGGTTATCGTGCAGCCTCAGAGGTGTACAGAGTGAAGACAGACATGATGGCGGCGGTGTTGTACGGGCGGGAAAGCCTGCGCGTGGAACCCGTCGCCGTCCCGCCAATTGGTCCAGGCGACCTTCTTGTCCGGGTTCGTGTGGCATTGACGTGCGGCACGGACGTGAAGGTTTTTCGTCGCGGTTACCATGCCCGGATGATCGTGCCCCCGGCAGTCTTCGGCCATGAACTGGCCGGCGATGTCGTTTCGGCTGGCAGTGACGTGCGCGGATTTACCGTCGGACAACGCGTGATGGCAGCCAATTCGGCGCCCTGCGGCAAATGCAATTACTGTATCCGGAATCGTCCCAACTTGTGCGACGATCTGCTGTTCAATAATGGCGCCTATGCGGAATTTATCCGAATTCCTTCCCGTATCGTCGAGAAGAATACCTACGAAATTCCGGCCCACGTGAGCTATCGGGACGCGGCCTTGGCCGAACCCCTCGCATGCGTCTTGAAGGGCCTCGAAGACACCGCGGCGCGCCCCGGCGATACGGTAGTGATTATCGGCCTTGGTCCCATCGGCAGTATGTTTGTCCGCATGGCCAAAGTCGCCGGCGCCAGGGTCATTGCGGTCGGCCGGCGGAGGGTGCAGACGGACCGGGCGCTCGCGTTGGGCGCGGACGAAGTTGTCATTACTCATAACACTCCCAATGCCGTGGAGGCAGTCCGCGCTTTGACCGGCGGACATGGCGCGGAGGTGGTAATCGAGGCAGTCGGCAAGCCCGAAACCTGGCACTGGGCAGTGAATATGCTCGCCAAAGGTGGCACGGTAAACTTCTTTGGCGGCTGTCCCGCCGATACCAAGGTTTTACTTGACACCAACTTGCTCCACTACTCTGAAATCTCGTGCAAAGCGAGCTTCCACCATACGCCGCAGTTGATGCAGAAGGCGCTTGACCATATCACTTCCGGCGACATCACCGCATCCTCTTTCGTCAATCGCGAAGAGCCCCTGATTCGCCTGCCCGAAGTGATGCAGCACCTCATGAGCCATAACGGGCATCTGAAAACCGCCATTCTTCCTTAATTCTGCCGTGCTGATGCCCGCCGAGTTCGTCCGCGATCGAACGGCCATGGATCGGGTCTGGACCCAGTCCGAGTCGCTGAAGTACACTCACTGGCTGGCGACTCATCATTACGAGAACTTCCATGTCGTCAGCTTTCTGCTACCCAAGAAGCTCCATCAGGACTTCTACAATATCTACTCCTTTTGCCGCTGGGCCGATGATCTGGGAGACGAGATTGGCGACCCAAACGAGAGCCTGAGGCTGCTCGACCTGGTGGGGCCAGGAGTTGGCTGCCCTGTACGCGGGTGAGGCCCGTCATCCGGTCTTTGTTGCGTTGCGTGGCACGGTCGGGCAGCATGGGATTCCGCGAGCAGCCCTTTGCCGACTTGATCCGGGCATTCATCCAGGATCAGACCGTGACCCGCTATCCGACATGGGACGGTGTTCTCGATTATTGTGTCTACTCCGCCAATCCGGTCGGCAGGCTGCTGCTATACCTTTGCGGTTACAGCGATGCCGAGCGCCAGCGGCTCTCCGACTGCACCTGCACCGCGCTGCAACTCGCCAATTTCTGGCAGGACGTCACCGTGGATCTCAAGAAAGACCGTGTTTACGTGCCACTCGAAGTTCTGAAGCGCCATAACTACACCGTCGAGGACCTCTTCGCGCTGCGTAAGCCCGAGGTGTTCCGTAACGTCATGATTGAGGTAGTGGACCGGGCCAGGCAACTTTTTGTCGAAGGCCTCCCGCTGGCGCGCACGGTTGACCGGCGTCTCGGCATCGACCTCGACCTCTTCAGCCGCGGCGGTATGCGAGTTCTCAAGAAGATCGAGCAACAGAACTACGATGTGTTGACGCGGCGTCCGGCGGTCTCGAAACTGGAACGGGTCGGTCTGCTGCTGGCTTCGGTAGCGCGCATGACGGTTGGGCGAGCGGCATGAGCGCGACGCTCGAGAGTTCATACGAGTACTGCTCGAAAATCGCCAGAACTCGCGCCAAGAACTTCTATTACTCTTTTGTCCTCCTCTCGAAAGAACGCAAGAACGCCATGTGCGCCATCTACGCGTTCATGCGTTATTGCGACGACTTGAGCGACGAACCCGGCGCCGCGGCCGCTCCCATCGAACGATGGCGCGATGACCTGACTCAGGCGCTGGCCTGCCAAAATACCTCGCCAAGCCCGCTATGGCCCGCGTTCCAGGACGCCGTCCAGCGATACAAGATTCCGCACCAGTACTTCTACGAAATGATCGACGGTGTCCTGTCGGACCTGGAGCCGCGGCAGGTGCGGACATTCGACGAACTCTACCGCTATTGCTACCAGGTAGCTTCGGTTGTCGGGCTGACGATCATTCACATCTTCGGGTTCGAGGATCCGGCCGCGCTGCCCCTCGCCGAGAAGTGCGGGATCGCATTCCAGTTGACCAACATCCTGCGGGATGTTCGGGAAGACGCGGAGCGCGATCGGGTCTACATTCCACAGGAAGACCTGGCGCGGTTCGGGGTGTCAGTCGAGGATCTTCGTAATGGGCGCAAGACTGAAGCCTTCGCGCGGATGATGGACTTCGAGGCAGCTCGGGCGCGCGCTTATTATGATCAATCGCGTCCGTTGATCGGGCTGATTCATAAGGGCAGCCGTTCCTCGCTGTGGGCCTTGATTACCATCTACTCGCGACTGCTGGACCGTATCAGGCAGTCGAACTACGATGTCCTGGCGCGCCGCATCCGGCTTTCGACGTTCGAAAAGTCGTTCATCGTGCTGCGGGCCGCTATTGGTTCGGGGGTGGAGGACTAGGCGGGGGAGGCGGAGGCGCAGCCTGGTTCGAAGTGCCGAACCCTCCCGTGTTCTGCGTCCCTTGAGTCGAGTTGCCGAAGCTAAAGCCATTGTTCTGGCTTCCGGTGGTGGAGTTTTGCTGGCCGTTGGGATTGGTGGCGCCGGTCGCGGCCACGTTCGGCGTCGCAGCCGCGATCTCCTTGCTCAGATCGTAGTAGAATTCCCACTTCTCGTACTCGTCCTGATCGTTGTAGTGCTTGACGCCATGTCCCTTATGGGTACTGGCGACTCCGGCCAGACCTCCGACGACCGAGCCACCTATTCCTGGAGTGCCACCGGCTCCGGCAGGCATGCCGCCGGGACGCGGACTCGTCAGCAGGTTGTTAATCATACCCGCTGCGCCGCTTGCCTGTTGGCCGGGTTGGCCGAAGCCGGCGCTGTTGGGTTGGTTTGCGCCCGGAGTTGTCGAGTAGGACTGTTGTCCCGCTGTCCCCGCCTGTTGGCCGATTTGCCCCGCCTGCCCCGTCTGTCCCTGCGTGGTGGAGGGCGTTCCGTATCCGCCATTTCCGGAGATGCTGGCACCGAAGCCGCCGTTCCCGGAGATGCTCGATTGACTCCCGGAGTTAGCGCTGCCGGCCGTGCCATTCTGACCTTGCGCGCCTTGGGTACCCTGGGCGTTGGTCGAACTCGAATTAGCACCCGGAAGAGGAGGCATGCCCGGCAGGCCGCCGCCTGGTGCGGAACCCGGCAAGGCGTTCGAGGCAGTCTGGTTGGGATCGCCGGGCGTCACGCCAGGCATGCTGGTGGGAGCCTGTTCGTCGCTGGGACGCTTCCGGACCGCCAGGTTAGCGCCTTCGGGACCTCCTTCGGAAGAAGCGGCCGATTTGAACTCGGTGATGGAGCCGGCGTGCCAGTCCGTCTTATTCGGGTCGTTGGTCTGGATCTTGGAGTCGATGAGTTTGCCGGCCGGGCCCATGTGGAGGAGACGCCACTCGTCCTTCCCGGTCATCGGATCGATGTAATGCTTACGGAGGAAGCGGACATTTTGGGTGTTGTCCAGATCTTCCATCTTCGCGGGATAGCGGCCCATCTTCCGGACATACAGTTGGACTCCCCGGACATATTGCTCGCCATGGTCTATGAGCAGTTGCTCTTTCTCCCGCTGCGCTTCGAAGGCTACGCGAGGAAGTTGCTCGTAAAGGCCGAGGGCGACGATCGCAGCCAGAGCAAAGACCAACAGCATGGCAAAGCCGGATTCGGGGTTGCGGCGGGGAGAGCCCGCTTTCCGGCCCGACGACGGCAAGCAACGAAAGGCACAGACTGAAGTCTGTGTTACACAAGAGGAGATCATACTGGAGCCACGTCCGGCTGGATCGGCAAAGTTTGAGTGGTCTTGGAAGTAGTGTCTTCCATCTGGACGGAGTTGACACCAATGCGAACGATCTTGTATTGCTTCTTGATAATCTCTCCTTCGGCTGCCACGATGATGTCCTCACCGTCGAGAAAGAAGGCCTTCTTCTCGCCATCCGAACGCTTGGTGCTGTAACCGTAGTATTTGAGATTGATGGGAGGCGCCGGCGGCGGACCCGGCTGGCGGCGCGGGTCTTTGTACCGATGCCATATTGGGAGGCAAGGGTTGGGGAGCGTTCGGGTGAAGGTTCGGAACGTTCGGAATGGGGCCCTTGATCGCGGCCGGTTGGGGAACAGGTTCGGTAGAGAACTGGAACAGATTGCGGGAACCGCCCTCCGGCTCGACCGCCTGCACTTTGGCCAGCAGGTCCAGGCGAAGTGTCGGATCAACTTTGGAGGGATCGACGGACTGGGGGAGCTTGTAGATATTTTCGGTGATACTGGCGCGGCCCGTGGCGACCCGCTTCTTCACGACCGCACCCGTACCTTCGGCGGCAACCGGGGCCGCGACTCCTGCCGCAGGGACAACATCCGCTAAAGGCCGCGCTGTTGCCGTCGACGGCGTGGAGGGAGAAGAGTTCATCCAGTAAACGATGCCCGCGACGGCGAGCAGGGCCACGAAGATCCCGACTTTCTTAGGTTCGGCTCCTAACTTCATACGCTCGGATCGTCCTTCACAAAGGTGTTCAACTTCAGCGTGACCTGCAACAAGGCGCCGTTCTGCTGGGGACTGGCCGTCAGGCTTTCGATGATGACGAAACGCTTCGACTTATCGAGAAGGTTGATGAACTTGACCAGGTTCTGGTACGAGCCTTCAAAACTGGCCGTGATGGTCATCATGTCCAGAGAATCGGTACCCTGAATTGCGTCGGGAGGGCCGATGAGCGAATCCTTGGGCTTCATTCCGGTCTGCGCGGCCGTGGCGTGGAGTTCGCCGAGGATGGTCGAGTAAGTCTCCCGGCGGCTGGTCATGTAGGTGGAGATGAACTTGTTGCCTTCCTCACGGCCCAGGTCGACTTTGCCGGACAGCTGTCGCGTCCGATTGAGTCTGACGATCGCCGCCAGAACCTGCTGGCGCGTACGCTGCACATCCGTTGCAAGCTTCTCGGGGGAATCGTCGAAGAGGTGGAAGGCGAAACCGGCGGCGATTACGTTTGCGGCGAGCAGAATGCCAAGGGCCAGGCGAACGAGGACTCGCGTATCCTTGAGTGCGGAAAGGAGTAGGGGCGCGCGAAAGTTCGGACGACTCAGCTTAGAGGTTAGCGGCAGCTTCAGCTTTGGCATAGGGCGACCTCGCGCGGGCAGCCGTCAAGGCACAGACGGAAGCCTGTCTTACAGTTTCTGGGCATATCTCACACTCACGGTGTAACGAAATAGAGGATCGGTCTGGGATGGTGGAACGGTGTTGTAGACGGTCGTCGCACCGAAGACGTCCGACCCCTCCAGTTTTTCAATGAAAGCGTCGAGCTGCGAAGTGTTGTCTGCGCCGACCACCATTTGTAGGAAGATCTTGTTGGCGGCATCTACCTGCGGGCGGATCTGGATGATGCGGACATTGTAGGGAACGGTCTTTTCGAGGTCGGAGAAGATACGCGTCCAGCTGATGCCTTTGCGGCGCAACATATCGTTGAGCAGAACGCTTCGCTCGAGGATTGCGGCATTCTGCGGTTCGCGCAACTGACGGTCGACCGCAGCCTGGTCCTTCATCACTAACGCCAGTTGTTTTTGCGCGACGGCCAGCTGCCTGGCGCTTTCGAGCTTGTTCTTGCGGTCGATGCGGGCCAGCGAGATGAGCATGACCAAAGTGCCGATCAGGATCACGGCGAGCACGCTCGAGCCGATGATCAGCGCGCGATCGCGGCGAAAGGGCTGGCTCGCAATGTTGATGGGGATTCTCATGCGGCTACCCCTTTCAGTTTTCGCGAATGGAGGTAGCCGGCGAGTCCGGCATTGCGGAAAGGGAGGCAGTCCACTTTGACGGAGAGTTCCTCTTCAAAGCGTTGGCTGGCCTCTGCTGCGAGGGCACCGAACCCGCACAACAGCAGGACTTCGGGACGGGAACCGAAGCTGTCCTCGGAATAGGCGAAGGTCGGATAGAGGTCGGCGGCAATCTCGGACAGAGTCAGTTCGGTTAGTTCGAGTGACCGGACCAGCCGCAGAGTCCCATGGTCGATGGCCATCACGGTGAGAATGCCTCCGCTAAGCTTGGCGACGATCGCTACGCCGGCAGGGGTCACCAGGTCGAGCATGGCGAGGTGCGAGATGGTCACAATTCCGGCATGGACGTTGGCCGCGCGGAACGGAGCCTCGTAGCGCGCGATGACCTCGAGCGGCGTCGCCACTGCAACCACTTCGCGCTTTCCGGCCTTGGTTATGGGTTGAGTGAAGTAGCTGATCGCCGCCGAATCAATGTCGTAAGGCAGAGTCTTCTTCAAACGGAACTGCAGGAGCGGGAGCTGATCTTCGGGCTTATCGGGGAAGCGATCGAAGTCGAGGACCGATACGCGAGCGCTGTGGTCGGGCAGGATCAGAGCGGCCCGCCGCTGCCTCCGGCTGGGGCTGAGCGTACCCAGGAGATTCTTAATGGCTTGCAGCAAGGCGTCGGGCTCGATCACGTTGTCCCGGAGCGGCGAAGGCGAAATGGCGTTGGGGGAAGCTCCTCGACAAGGGATTGGGCGCCGCCCAGGATACGCGCCATCGCAACCGTCGACGGACCGATTTCGAAAGCAAGGTCCGGCGGCGGATCCTGAAAGATTCCCGCGAGTTTTTGAAGAATGGCGGAATCGGGCATTGTCATTCGATGAAGGTCACCTTGTTGATTTCTTTCAGGGTGGTGATGCCGAGGCGGACCTTATCGACGGCCGATTCGCGCAGGAAGGTCATGCCTTCTTCGCGGGCGAGCGCGTTTGATTTCCGAGGTCGGGCGGCGATCGAGAATCAGCTCGCGGATGCGGTCGCTCAGGTCGAGCAGTTCGTGGATGGCGGTACGGCCGCGGAAGCCGGTGCCGCCGCATTCGAAGCAGCCGGGCGCCTTCCATCAGCTCGATATTGCGCCATTCGTTCGGGTCGAGAGCCGCTTTCGATGAAGAGCCGAATCCGGGTGCTGGACCGGCTTCCTGCAATGTTCGCAGTTGACGCGGACCAGGCGCTGGGCGAGGATGCAATTCAGCGCGGAGACGAAGTTGTAGGCCTCGACGCCCATGTTGAGGAAGCGGCCGAGCACGTCGACCACGTTGTTGGCGTGGACGGTGGTGAAGACGAGGTGGCCGGTGAGGGCGGAGTTGATGGCGATCTGGGCGGTTTCCTGGTCGCGGATTTCGCCGACCATGATCTTGTCGGGGTCGTGGCGGAGGATGGAGCGGAGGCCGCGGGCGAAGGTGAGGCCTTTTTTTTCGTTGACCGGGATCTGCGTGATGCCTTTGAGCTGGTATTCGACCGGGTCTTCGATGGTGATGATTTTGTCTTCGTCGTTCTTGATTTCGCTGAGCGCGGCGTAGAGGGTAGTGGTTTTGCCGGAACCGGTGGGGCCGGTGACCAGGACCATGCCGTAAGGCTCGGCTGATGTAGCGGCGGAATTTGGCGAGATCGGCTTCGCAGAAGCCGACGACGTCGAGCGAGAGTTTGGCGAACTTCTCGCTCATCGATTCCTTATCGAGCACGCGGAGCACGGCGTCTTCGCCATGGATCGTGGGCATGATCGAGACGCGGAAATCGATCAGGCGGCCTTTGTAGCGGACGCGGAAACGGCCGTCCTGGGGGACGCGGCGCTCGGCGATGTCGAGTTCGCTCATGACCTTGATGCGCGAAATGATGGTGGAGTGCCAGTCCTTCGCGATCGGCGGCATGGCGTAGTGGAGGACGCCGTCGATGCGGTACTTGATGACGACTTCCTGATCGCGGGATTCGATGTGGATATCGGAGGCGCGGCGTTCGAGGGCGTTGAAGATGGTGGTGTCGACCAGCTTGATGACCGGCGCGATGTCGTTGTCGACGGCGGCGAGCCGGTCGATGGAGAGGGTTTCGTCGGAGTTTTCTTCGTCGCCGACGACGTCGAGCGCGAAGCCTTCGGTGACTTCTTCGAGGACGCGCTGGGATTGCTCGGTTTTCTTGAGGAGGTCGGCGATCTGGGAGGCGGTGGCGACCTTGACGCGCAGCTTTTTGTGGAGCAGGAGGCTGAGTTCGTCGATGGTGTTCAGGTTGCGCGGGTCGGCGAGGGCGATTTCGAGGGTTCCGTTGGCGTTGCGGAGGGGGACGAAGTTGTAGCGGAACATGAGGTCGACGGGGATGGAGCGGAAGAGATCGTGATCGATGGCGCCTTCGCGGAGGTCGACGAATTCGCAGCGGTAGCGGGCGGCAAGCGACTGAGCCTGAATGGCTTCGGCGGTAGTGATGGGGGTTACTTTGTCGGTAGCCATGGGGTGAGCGGGACCCGTCCTGTCCTCATATAAACATGACGTTGCGCAGCCGGATTTCGTGTAGGTTTTGCGGAACGAAAGCCTTGATCGCCGAAGCGCGGTCACTCCGGGGAATGAAAATGGCCGCCGATGAACGTAGATGAACGCGGATAATGGCTCGGCTGTGGAAGGACTTGGGGGCTTTTGTTGTGCTGCTTGCCGCGTTATTTTCGGAACGAAGCCAATTTGCGGAGGGAGTGGGTGGGGCGGAAAAAACGAACTCCTTGGGCGGTTCTTTGTGCATGTGTGTCGATTCGTGCACAATGGTTGGAGTTTTGGCGGTTCGAAGCCAATTTTCGATAAGTGTAATTATTTGTCTGGGTTGGCGAGAGCTGCACGTCCTTCGCCCGTGTCCGGCGAGACGGTAGCGTGGATAGGCGTTTCGGATTGTCGACAGATGAATTCGCTCCTGTAATTTTAGCGATCGCGCGTGTGAGCATGGCTTGGACGCGTTCGAGGGCCTTTCTATCTTGAGCTTGGCACGCGAGGTTCGGGTTTTTTGAGTGTTCGACTTCTATGTGGCTGGGTTGAATGGGTGAAAAAACGTCCAAAGTATGAACTGGTGCTTGCTGCAGCCGGTCGGGACATATTAAGTGGGAGGGGGTTCGGTTTCCGATCGCCGGACACTATCCGCGCGGGACGCGGTAGGGTCGATCTTATGATCCAGGCTGAGCTGCTTTCACCCGAACAGGAACAACGAGCCGTTGGTGCAAAAACGGGGCCTGATTGGAGGCGTAACTGACGAACCAGCTAAGGGGCGGAATGCCTACAACTCCTGAACTCATCCACTACTTGCCTTGATCAAACAGAATGCGCATCAGCCGCACCGGGGATGCCGGCAGGAACGGGCGGCGCGTCGAGGCTCCGCGCGGCAAATTCGAGCACCGCTCGGATCTGCTCCCGCGTGACGTCGTACTGCTCGATGATTTCCTCGATGGTCGAGCCTACTTCAAGGTTTTCGAAAACCGTTGCGACAGGCATGCGAGTATTACGAAACACCCATGCGCCGCTACGTCTGTCCGGCACGCTTTCCACGGCGGGACATCGTGACCAATCCAGGCTTGCCAATTCGTTGCCTTCCGTTTCATCGTAGCGCGTTGCCACGCTTTGCGCCTTGATCAGGCTGCAGCGCCGGCGGCCATTGGGCGAGAAGCTGCCGACGTCGGGCGAGAGTTGGCCAACTTCTCGCTCATAGACTCCTGGTCGAGCACGCCGAGCACCGCGTCTTCGCCGTGGAGCGTGATTTCGTGTAGGGTTTGCGCTGCGTTTTGCGGATCGAAGCCAATTCGAAGATGAAAGGGCTTTATGCATCCTTGTGCAGTTTGTGCGGAACGAAAGCCCTGATCGCCAAAGCGCGGTCACCCCAGGGAATGAAAATGGCCGCCGATGAACGCAGACGAACGCGGATGCTTGCCGCGTTATTTTCGGAACGAAGCCGATTTGGCCGAAGGACCTTTTTTATCAGGGGCTTGGAGCTATCGGGGCGGAAGTTTATGCAAGTGGCTGTTTTTGCCGTGCACAAGCGAATTCATAAAGTGATCGAACGGGGGGCACGCGCGTGTCTTGAAAGTTGTCTTCGGCGTGGCTTACGGAATCGGGGAAGGGGCCTAACTACTTGATGATGGACTTCAGTTCGCCTTTCAGTTTGTCAAACGTACCCTGGTGTGGGGTTGGCGTCTTAGTAACGGCAGGTAACGAGCCGCCGTTCGACGCGGTTCCTGGTTCGCAGGGCTTTTCTTCGACGAATTTCACGATATTTTCCACCAGCCGGTATTCGCGGCGATAACGGAGTCCATCGGCTTTGCGGATGCAGATGGCGAAGGTTCCCGCGGAGGAGTCGACGATGGTTGGAAAGTAGCCCTCGAGATGGCGCTGGATCAAGGCTGTTTCATAGCGATGCCGTCGCAGGCTCCAGATGAAAACGCGAAAGCTTTCGAAGTCCCAGGGAACGCCGGGCTCGCTGGTGGTCCACAACCACACGGTCTTGACGCGATCCTGATCTTGCATCTTGCCTAGCGGGAAATAAGAAGTGATGCGGTGCCCCTCGGCGTATTGAGCCACTTCGTCGGGAATCGCCATATATAAGCGACGCGTCAGGACCCAGCCGCTCTGGCCGGAGGCGGTGCGGACCATACTCCAATCCTGAGGGGTGGGCGCGGGCGTGTCGTCAGACTTGGGCGGGATGGCGTCCTCGCCTTCCTTGGAAAGGTCGACCCAATCGAGCGGCAGGGCAGGCGCCGGAGGGGGTGTGATCTTGATCTTCGGCTCCTTTTTCGGCTTTTTAGCAACCTTGGGAGGCGGCGTGATCAACTTCTTCCGCGCAGAGGATGCAGGCGGGACGAGCAGCCGGTGTTCCAGAACGTCGAACTTATCTCCGGCCTTGAGTTGGATGTAGCTCGGCGAAGACAGGTTGGGCTGCGCATGAACATTCATTACCGCATCCGTAATGGCAGTTCCCTGGGAGGGATAATTCCGCGCGGCGGCGGATTGCGCCTTGATCTGATCCATATCGTTTTGGCCGAGCAACGCGGATTGGTCCACCCAACCTTCTACTCCATTGCGAGTCCGCACCTTTACAAAAATGCGTCTGAGCGCGATGATTTGGACTTTTTCGCCGAAGTGGAGAATTGCAACCGAAGAAGAGGGTCCGAGTTGCTTACGCAGATTCACGTTGGCCGGACCGACGAAGGCCTCTCCCAGTACGGGGTCGCGAGGAGCACTGGGTCCGCAGGAGGTCAGGGTGATGAAGAAGAAGAAAAAGGTAAGCCGGGGCAAGGCCATTCGAGAGGCGGACGCACGCCTTGTACCATTGTAAAGGGCAGGGCCGGCAGAAGGTGCGAGATTCGCCGGAACCGGTCAGCTGTGACCGATGGAATTCGTCATTTTGCGCTGTCGCAGCGCTTCCTCTACTTTATCTTTCAACTGTTTCGGTGTAAACGG
Source organism: Terriglobia bacterium (assembly GCA_963777595.1). Classification (GTDB taxonomy): domain Bacteria; phylum Acidobacteriota; class Terriglobia; order Bryobacterales; family Bryobacteraceae; genus CAVVFX01. The sequence goes on along the minus strand of CAVZRE010000007.1, from coordinate 11,078 downwards.
TTTAGAGAGAAGCAGCGACCCCTTCTCAACGACGTACTTCTGAACCACCTGCCGGTTGTCGTAGCCGGACATGAACAAGACGCGAAGATCGGGTTTTAGCTCAGTAAGCTGATCCGCCAAAGTTGGGCCCGCCATTCCTGGGGCGACGACATCCGTTAAGAGGAGATCGATATCCTTGGCTTGTTTGCGGAAGACCTTAATGGCCTGTTCGCCAGTATCGGCCAGAATGATGTGATATCCGTGCGGGGTCAGCATGGCGCTGACCAGCTTGCGGATCTCGGGTTCATCGTCGACAACCAAGATGGTTTTCTTGGGGGCTGAATTCTCCATGGATTCCAAGCTTAGAGCGGTTGCGTTACACGTGGCAAGGGGCAGGGGCTGTGAAGTGGTGACGGACGGCACAAGTGAGGTGCCATAAATGGTGTTCTGAGGACGTTTTTGCAAGTTTTAACAAGTAGTTGTCAGTCATCAGTGGACAGATGTCAGGAGGGTGTTCCTGCGGACTGATTACTGATCACTGACGAGTAGTTGTCAGTCGTCAGTGGAGAGATGTCAGGAGGGTGTTCCTGCGGACTGATTACTGATCACTGACGAGTAGTTGTCAGTCGTCAGTGGAGAGATGTCAGGAGGGTGTTCCTGCGGACTGATTACTGATCACTGACGAGTAGTTGTCAGTCGTCAGTGGAGAGATGTCAGGAGGGTGTTCCTGCGGACTGATTACTGATCACTGACAAGTAGTTGTCAGTCATCAGTGGACAGATGTCAGGAGGGTGTTCCTCCGGGCTGATTACTGATCACTGATGACTAATAGAACAGGTACTTCCGCCATTGTTCGTCGCTTTTGCCTAGCAGGCGCATCAGGTGGCGGCTGGTGTGGAGGCTGAAGGGACGAGGCGCGCGCGCCAGTTTCATACCGGCTTCTTCGGGCGTGCGATTGCCTTTCCGGTTGTTGCAATGGTGACAGCACGCGACTAAATTCTCCCAAGCCGATTCGCCGGCGCGCGAACGCGGGATCACGTGGTCCAACGTGAGTTCACCGGAGGGCAGCGTCTTATGGCAATACTGGCAGGTGTACCGATCCCGCATAAGGATGTTCTTACGGGAAAGGGCGCGGGTCTGGTGGGGAATCCGGCGATACTCGAGCAGCCGGATTACGGACGGCAGCCGTACGCTGCGCCGGGTGGAGTGGATGTTGAGCGTCGTTTCTTCTTCTGCGGACGCGACACCCTTCAAAACCAATATGAGCGCGCGACGTGCCGCGCAGATATTGATCGGTTCGTAGCTTGCGTTGAGAACAAGCACGGGCTTTTGCAGTCTGGTTGAACTCATCGCTGTTTTTCCTCGGAAGCAGGTCTCTTCATAGCTGTGGATTCGAGAGGCGCGAGTCTTCGGTCTACCCGTGCCAGGGTCAAAAGCGTCACCGAACTGGCTCCTGCCCGCTTCAACGCCGAAGCGCAAGCGGATGCGGTAGCGCCAGTGGTCATGACGTCGTCGATCAACAGAATTCGTTTGCCGGCGACTTGCGTTTTCCTGGAAACGCGAAACGCACCGGCTACATTCTTTCTGCGATTGCTGTTCGTCAAACCCGCCTGGACAGCAGTGGCACGAACACGCTTTACGACATCGAGCATGCGGACGCGCCGGTTCTTTGCCACCAGTCGCGCCAGTATTTCACTTTGATTGAACCCACGCCTCCAGCGACGGCGCCAGTGTAAGGGCATCGGCACAACGGCATCGAAACCCTCCACGTCGTCGCCGGGCAGCGCTCGCGACAACAGACCGGCGAGACGCTTACCGAGCGGCTTGATTCCGGAGTATTTGAACAGATGAATGAGTTTGCGCAGCGACCCTTCGTAGAAACCGTATGAGTAGGCGCGATCGAAGCCTCGCATCCCTTCGGCGCACAAAGTACAAAGGCCGTTTTCGTCGAGCGGGAAATGATTAGCGAACGGAGTGTGGCAGCATTGACAGAAATGAGCGGCGAGGAGCGGCTTGGGACTATTGAGGCAATCCGGGCAGATTGGGACGCGCGTTATTTGCGTTAATGGCCGGTTGCAAATCCGGCAATCGTCCGGAAACAAACTTGAAAAAAGCCCATGCGGGATCTTACAGGCGAGGTGGAAGAGCGCTTCGGCCGAGCCTACGCGAGTACTCGAGAAGGCTCACCTCCCGGTATCGCGTACGATCGCATTTGCTGGAGACCCATGGCAGATACGCTCCGTCAGTTTAAATATACGGAGTGCGACAGTGGGAAGTCAAATCGAGGACGCATGACGGACTCGATCAGAGGGGTAGTAAGGGATAGCGCAGAGAGGGTTCTTTATGCTCCGCGGAGAAATCAGAGTCGTGAAAGCGTGGTTCAGCTTTGGGGGGATCTGAAATCTATTTTGCCTCTCCTGACGCTAAGCGGCTCCAAAATTCCGCCGCGAGCTGCCAAACCCGAGCGTCAACCGATCTCACGGAAAGACCGACCTGGGGCGACGGCATTTCGACATTGGCCTCATCCAAAGCCACTTTGACGGCTTCCAAACAGGCGAAGAACGCCGGCTTTTCGTCCTTCGCATCTTCAATCCAAACCAATACCAGCAGATCGACGCTGGAGGCGCCGAGGTCCGTGATCACTACAGCCGGCTCCGGCGACTTCAATGCGTAGTCGACCTTCTGAAGCGCCCCTAAGATCGCGCGCCTCGCTTTAGACATATCTTCCGAATAGCCAATGCCCACCGGAATTTGCAGCCGGGTGGCGCCATTGGTGGAATGGTTCACCAAGATCTGATCGATAACGGTTGCATTGGGGATGAAGATCCATTTGTTGTCGCGTGTCTGCAATCTTGTGGTTCTCATGGTGATTTCGGCTACTTTGCCGTAGTGATCGCCGAGGGTCACCCACTCGCCCACATGGAAGGGCTTGTCCCAAAAAATGAGGAAGCCAGCCATGATGTTGCTCAACGAATCCTTCGCGGCAAAGCCGATCGTCAGACCTACGACGCCCAAACCCGCTAAGGCCGCCCCGACGTTAATCCCAATCTGACTCGCAGCCATGACGATCCCCAATGCGACGATCGCAAAACGGTAGACGTTCACGACCATGCCGATAAAGGCCGGCTCAAACCCGGCTCGCTCCAGGATGTGGTGTAATGCCGAGCGGGTGGCGCGGAACAGCAGCAAGAAGAAAAGAAAAATCAGTGTCGCCGCGATCAAGGAAGGCAACCAGGCAACGAATTGAGTGAGAAGCAACTCGACGTTCAAGCGGTCCCAAATCGGTTTGGTTTTCATATTCGTATCATCGCTCGACAAGCGTGAGCGCCGGGTGGCACGGTGTAAAGCAAGCGTCAGCGCAAGGGCATCGCCTGGCTTCTGGCTATCAGGTGAACAACCCGGAAACGCCGGGAACGCCGCCTGACGCGGAAACTCCGGGCGTCGAAGTCTACCATAAGGAATATGAAAGCTTTAGTAAAAGCGAGAGCGGAGCGGGGACTGTGGATGGAGGAGATTCCCCAGCCGGAGTATGGCATTAGCGACGTCCTGATCCGCGTGCGTTATACGGGGATCTGCGGCACCGATCTGCACATCTACGACTGGGACGACTGGGCGAAGGCTACTATTCACGTTCCGATGGCCATCGGACACGAGTTTGTGGGCGAGATTGTGGCGGTGGGTTCCAATGTCAGCGACTTCCATCCCGGCGACATCGTGAGCGGTGAAGGGCACGTGGTGTGCGGCCGGTGCCGTAACTGCCTGGCGGGACGACGGCATCTTTGCGCCTACACGAAGGGCGTGGGGGTGAACCGGCCCGGAGCGTTCGCCGAATACATTTCGCTGCCGATGTCGAATATCTGGCGTCATGATCCGAAAGTAAATCAGGAAGTCGCGGCAATCTTCGATCCGTTTGGCAACGCGGTCCATACGGCGCTGCAGTTTCCGGTGCTTGGGGAGGATGTCCTGATTACCGGCGCAGGGCCGATCGGGATCATGGCGGCGGCGGTGGCGCGGCACGCAGCGGCGCGGCACGTGGTGGTTACCGACCTCAATCCGGTGCGATTGGAACTCGCGCGGAAGATGGGCGCAACCGTGGCAGTCGATCCTACGAAGACGCCGGTCAGGGAGGTTCAGAAACAGCTTGGAATGCTGGAGGGTTTCGACGTCGGCCTGGAAATGTCAGGGAGTCCGGCGGCATTTCGCGAGATGCTCGATAACATGAGCCACGGCGGGAGAATCGCCATGCTCGGGATTCCTTCGAAGGAGGTCGCGATCAACTGGAACCACGTGATTTTCAATATGCTGACGATCAAAGGGATTTATGGGAGGGAGATGTATGAGACCTGGTACAAGATGACTGTGATGATCGAGTCCGGGCTAGACATTACATCTGTAATTACGCACAGGTTGAGGTGTGAGGAGTTTGAGCAGGGATTCGATGCGATGAGGGAAGGAAGCGCGGGAAAAGTCATTCTGGATTGGACTCCGCACGCCTAGCTTCAACGGGGTCCGGCCCAGCAGGGACGCCTGAACTCCGCTGCGAGATCTGGAGGGAATCCCGCAGCGGCGATGAGGCAGGTCGCCAGAAGGCAATTTAACTGCGGCGACGGCGGACTTGGGGCTCCGGATAGACGAACTGAAAGCCGGTGGCGCGTCCGGCGACGAACAGGCCCTGGACCTCCTGCGGGGCGTCGGCGCGAGTCTTATTGAGTTGGACAAAGCTATCGTTGTTGTCGATGTCGTGATCGGGGCGATCTTGCGGGATTACGGACACAGTGGCAAAGAGGTGTTTCTGGTCGGCGCTGAAAACCTGAACCAAGTCGTTGTTGTCGAAGGTTTTGAAGACATAGGAGCCGGGAGGCAGAACCTTTCCGGGAACTTCCACAGGACGGTCGAAAGTGACGGTTGCGTCGTTTCCAGTCAGCGTCTCAGCCTTCAAAGAAGACGGAACGCCTACCATCAGGCAAACTCCAAGGGACGCTACGGCGGCAGCAGCAGCGAGTCGGGACACACGAATAGCGTTGAACATAGTTAGAATCCTTTAATCAATGATTTGTTTAGTTTGGATCTTGGCCAGTGTGGCGACGCTGCCGAATCAACTTGCCTTCCACCTATACAGACGAACACGAATCCACGAGCAGTTACGCGGTTAACCTGATTAACCTTGTAAATGTTTGTTAGGGCGGAACGACCGTTATTTGGTCACTATCTGCCAGAGATTGCTGTAATCGTCGGTCCACATGCGGATGTGCGGACGCGTAGCGGGTTCAGAGCGCGCGGATTTGATAGGCTCGTTCTCCAAAAAGCCTGGCCGGGAGGTGACGAGGACCCAGTCGGAGGTGAATACGTCGGAGGAAAGGTCTTCTTCCGAAGAGATAAACGCGGTTTGCTTCCCCATCGATTCGGCGGCCATATGTACGATCGGCTCGAGATTGAGATAGCGATTGGATACATGCACGGCCAGCACGCCGTCGGGCTTCAGATGGCGCCAATAGACGAGGAATGCTTCTCGTGTGAGGAGGTGGATGGGTATGGAGTCGCTTGAAAACGCGTCGACGGCAATGACGTCGAAGTTTTGCGTGGACTCGCGTTCGAGGGAAAGCCGGGCGTCGCCGAGGACGGTCTCGACGCTCGCGGGACTCTCGGGGACGAAAGTAAATTGAGTTCGCGCGAGGTCCATGACCAGTGGGTTGATGTCGTAGATGCGGCAGTAATCGCCTTTCCGCGCGTAAGTGGAAAGCGTGCCGGTTCCGAGGCCGATCACTCCGTAGCGGATTGGCCCATGGGCCTGAAGTTCCTTGATGGTTAAGCCGACGCCGGAATTCGGCCCGTAGTAAGTAGTGGGCCAGCGTGCGCGGAGCGGATCGAGAATCTGCTCGCCGTGATTGATCGTGCCGTGGGAAAGCTGCCGGACCGGAATGCCTTCGTCGAAGATGTCGGCGACGCGCAGCGCTCCGTAAAAATTGCGGACCAGCAATCGTGCGCCTTTGACGTTGTTGACTTGTCCACGCACCAGATAGCCGGCCATCGCGAGAGTCAGAGCGCACGTTACGCCCCATGCGCCCCACCATACGACCGAACTCTGTGCCCACCGGTAAAGAAGGCCTGGGGGCTGAGGTTCCGGCGTTTCCGCGGGCGCAAATGAAGGTTCGTCGCCGTGCAGACGTTCCCGCAGGAACACCCACAGGATCAGCAGCGGGCATGCGCAAATGAGCGTCGGAAGTTCGTAAAGAGATTTGAAAACGCGCGGGGCGAAGAAGGCGACGAACAAACCGCCGATCGCGCCTCCCACCGAGATGGTCAGATAGAAGCCGGTGAGGTGAGCGGCATCCGGCTTCATACGGGAGAGTTCGCCGTGGCAAACCATGCAGACAACGAACAGCACCATCGCGAGATAGACCAGTGCGAGGATCAATTTCTCCGGCGTCTCCATCGCGGTAATGAACCACGCCAAAGATCCGAGGCCCGCGATGAAGATGGGTACAAAGACGGTGCGCGAATACCAGCGATGACTTTCGAAGCAGAGGATGAACGAGAGCAGATAGAGACTGAGGGGCACGATCCAGAGGAAGGGAATCGCGGCGACGTTCTGGGTCATGTGGTTGGTGATGGCGAGCAGCATCCCGGAGGCTGCCGCGGCCAGGAGCATCCACAGGATGCGGATCCCCCACCCTGGCGCAGGCGCTTCCTCTTGCGATTCGACGAAGGCTGCATGCCCTCCGCGGCTGGTGATGGCCACGGCAACGCAGCAGCAGGCAAATAAGCAAAAAGCTCCGGACCAGGCCCAGACTTGCGTTTGGTTGCTGAGATAGGGTTCGACGAGTATGGGGTAGCTCAGCAGGGCCAGCATGGAACCCAAATTGGAGAGAGCGAAGAAACGATAGGGAAAGCCGCCCTCGCGTGACCTGGCGTACCACGATTGCAGCAATGGACTCGTGGAGGACAGCAGCATATACGGCAAGCCTACGGTGACGGCGAGCAGGCCCATGATTCCCAGGAGCGGATCGTCGCCGCCGGCGGGTTTCCATCGCGGATTCGGAAGAATCGGGAGCGTCGCCAGGCTGACCAGGAGGAGCACCATGTGCACGGTGGACTGGTGCCGCAAGGGCACTGTCCGCACCATCAAATGTGCGTAGCCATAGCCGAGGAGCAGCGCGATCTGGAAAAACAACATGCATGTGACCCAGACTGCAGCGGAGCCGCCGAACCAGGGCAGTATCAGCTTGGCGATCATCGGCTGCACCTGGAAGAGCAAGAATGCGCTTAGAAAAATGGTGACCGCGTAGAGTCCCAGCGAGCCGGTAGGGGCTGGTAAAGAGGACTGGATCGGGGGGGTAGAGGAGGTTGCCGGTTGATTCATTGCAAGATGCCGCATTATAGCGAGATTTGAGAAGTCGCAGCACACCCGGGGTTCTGGCGACTTGAGAGATGCAGAATCGCGGGACCTGGGACTGCTGGCGAGAGCAAGGATGAGTCAGTAGAGGCCGTGGTGGCGAAACGGCGCTTGGGAGGCAGCATCAACGCGGGAACCGGCCGATCAGTCTCCGCTTTCCGCCGAGACGGGGGCGAGGGGGCGCGCCGGGTGCCTCTGTTTGCGCGAGAACGCCCAGCGCATTTTATCCAGGTACAGGTAAATCACGGGAGTGGTGAAGAGCGTCAGCATCTGGCTGACCGCCAGTCCGCCTACAATCGCGATGCCGAACGGTTGTCGCATTTCGGCTCCGTTGCCATGGCCCAGAGCCAGCGGCAAGCCGCCGAACAGCGCCGCGAGCGTGGTCATGATGATGGGCCGGAAGCGCAGGATACAAGCTTCGTAGATCGCTTCCTCGGGACTTTTCCCTTCGTCCCGCTCCGCCGCCAAGGCGAAATCGATCATCAGGATCGCGTTTTTCTTGACGATACCGATCAGCAAGATAATTCCGATCAACGCAATGACGCTGAGTTCGGTGCGGCGCAGCAACAGCGCGAGCAGCGCGCCGAGGCCGGCCGAAGGGATCGTGGACAGAATGGTGATGGGATGGATCAGGCTCTCATAGAGCATGCCCAACACAATATAGACGGCGATCAGAGCCGTCGCGACCAGGATCGGGCTCGCTCTTCAGCGAATCCTGAAATGCCTGCGCGGTCCCGGCAAACTTTCCGACGACGGTGACCGGCAGCCCCATATCCACTTCGGCATCGTCGATGGCATCGACTGCCTGAGCCGAGGGAAACGCCTTCCGGCAAGCTGAAGGAAATCGTGACCGACGGGAACACTCCCTGGTGGGCGATGGCGAGAGGCGTGTTGCCGGGCAGGAAATGGGCGAACGCGGAAAGCGGAACCGCCTGCCCCGACGGGACTGTGGATGTAAACGCGTTTCAACGTCTCCGGGGATTGCCAGTATTTGGGCGCGACCTCCATCACGACGTGATACTGATTCAACGGCGTATACATGGTCGAAACCGGCGCCTGCCCGAAGGCATCGTACAAGCGCGGCATCGATCTGCGCGGCAGTGAGACCGAGACGCGAAGCCGTGTCGCGATCCACCACGACGGACGACTGCAAGCCGTTATCCTGCTGGTCGCTATTGACATCGACGATTTCGGGAATTTTCTTTATATGCTCGAGGACGATGGGCGCCCAGTATTTGAGCGCGTCAGATCCTGGCTTTGCAGGTGAATTGGTAGGCGGCATTGCTCATGCGTCCGCCGATGCGGATATCCTGAGACGGCGTAAGAAACATTTGCGCGCCCGGGAAGCCGGCGGTCTTGCGGCGAATGCGGGCGATCACTTCCTCGGCGGTCGATTTGCGGACTCCGATGTCTTTGAGGACGATGAACATGTGAGCCGTAGTTGTGCCGCCGCCAAAATCTCCGGCGCCGATCGACCAGGAGGTCGACGCCGCATCCGGATCGTCGATGACGGTCTTGGCCAGGAATTGCGCTCTTCGGCACCATTGCCTGGAACGAGATGGTCTGCGCAGCCATAATGGTGCCCGACAGCCGCCCGGTATCCTGCTCGGGGAAAAAGCCCTTGGGGATGATGACGTAGAGATAGACTGTCACGCTGATGGTACCCGCGAGTGCCAGCATGGTGAGAGCGGGATGCCGCAGAACTCCACGCAATGCGGAGGAATAGGAATCGAGGATCCAGTCGAAGCCCGCTTCCGTCCAGTTGTAGAGCCGGCCGTGTTTCAGACCACGATGCGATTTGAGAAGATGCGCGCACATCATCGGCGTGGTGGTCAAAGAGATGACCATGGAAACGATGATGGCGAACGACAAGACCATGGCGAATTCGCGGAACAGCCGGCCGACGATGCCGCCCATCAGAAGGATCGGGATGAACACGGCGATGAGCGAAAGGCTCATCGAGACCACCGTGAAGCCGATCTCGGACGCGCCTCTTCAGAGCCGCCTGCCATCGGGCTCCATGCCCTGCTCCAGATACCGCGTGATGTTCTCGATCACGACGATGGCGTCGTCCACCACGAAGCCGGTCGAGATGGTGAGCGCCATCAGGGAAAGATTGTCGACGCTGTAGCCCACCAGGTACATGATGCCGAAGGTGCCCAGCAGCGAGATGGGCACGGCGACGCTGGGAATGAAAGTCGCCCAGCGCGCTGCGCAGAAAAACGAAGACGACCATCACGACGAGGAACACGGAGATCATGCAGGCTGATTTCGACGTCATGGACGGAGGCGCGAATGGTAGTGGTCCGGTCCAGCGCGACGTGCAAGATGAATCGTGGGCGGCAGAGCTCGCCTGCAGTTGCGGAATGAGCGCCTTGACGCGTCCGCGGCTCGATGATGTTGGCATTGGGCTGGCGCATGACCATGAGAGAGATCGCCGGCTTGCCGTTCCAGCCGCCGATCGTTGCGGATGTTCTTCGATCGCATCGGTCACATCGCCAAGATCGGAGACACGGACCTGCGCTCCGTTCGCATAGGCCACCACCAGCGGCTTGTACTCTTTGGCCTTGAAAAGTTGGTCGGTGGTGCTCAGCTGCCAGGCGTTGCGTGGGCCGGCGATCTCGCCCTTGGGCCGGTTGGCATTGGCGTTTTGCAGCATGGTGGCGATCTGGTCGATGCCGATGTTGTACTTGTTCACTGCGTCCGGATTGAGTTCGACGCGCACCGCGGGAAGCGCGCTGCCCAACACGCCGACCTGCCCGACTCCATAGACTTGGGAGATTTTCTGCGCGAGCATCGATGAGGCGGCATCGTACATGGCGGCTTTGGTGGCAGTGTCGGAGGTGAGCGCCAGAATCAGCACCGGAAAATCCGACGGGTTGGATTTACGCCAGGTGGGATTGGTGGGGAGATTCGAGGGCAGGTAAGTGCGGGCCGCATTGATGGCAGCCTGGACGTCGCGCGCCGCCCCGTCGATGTCGCGATTGAGATCGAACTGCAGCGTCATGCTGGTCTAGCCGATGGTGCTTGACGACGTCATTTCGGTGACGCCCGCGATGCGCGTGAACTGCTTTTCGAGCGGCGTCGCGACGGAAGATGCCATGGTTTCGGGGCTCGCGCCGGGGAGCGCAGCCGAAACCTGGATGGTCGGAAAGTCGACTTGGGGCAGCGGAGACACGGGTAGCGAACGGAACGAGATTACACCCGACAGCGCGACAGCTGCAGTCAGCAGTGCCGTGCCGACAGGTCTATGTATAAAGGGCGAGGATACGCTCATGTCAACTCCGGTCGCTAAAGTGTGTGGATATCGGCGAACCTGGCCGGCGGGCGGTTATCTCGAAAGGGCACCGGACTACAAATGGATGACAGATGCTCCGCGAGAAACCGGCATCTGACTGGCAAAGACTCTCCGTCGATGGTAACACTCAGGAGCCGTCTCAATTCGTCTCCAATATATCCGCAGTGTACCTGGAGCCGTCCTGTCTCCACAAGTCGACGACTGTTATATTGAGGGGAAATGCGGAAGCTGCTGTTCTTTGTTTTAGTAGCGACATTCCCTGTCCGGGGCGATGACTCGCTGCTTTCCCGTCCAGAGGTAAAGAAAGCGCTCGCCTTCATCGAGGCAACACATGAGCGAACTCTCGGTTACCAGGTGAGGATTGCGCAGATTCCCGCTCCCACTTTCCACGAGGGTGAAAAAGCGAAA
>CAVZRE010000006.1:0-23584 GCA_963777595.1 Terriglobia bacterium | reverse complement strand
GGCGGAAACTACCAGAAAACACGCCAGCGCAAAAGCGCAGAAAGCTTTACGTGACATTGAACCTATCCTTAAATCTGCCTAACGGTACTAACGTATTCCCAATCTAGATGTTGCGGGTATCTGGTAAATCCATCTTTACAAAGGTGTTTGACAAGCTGTTCTGGAGTCTGCCGAGACAGCTTCTGAAGCGGATGATAACACTTTCGCTGACAAACGTGAGACATGCCTGGTCGGATTTGTTCCTCGACCGTAATGCAAAATCCCGCCCACGGCGTAATTTCTGTGGTCTGCAGATGACTTCGAAGCAACCAACTTCTGCAACTGGCAGTCTCGCAAGAAAGCTACAATCTGAGAAATGGCTTCCACCCCTATATTTCAGACCTCACGCGATCGATTTCGAGCAGCCCGAACGCGGGAATTCACCGAGTCGGTAATCCGCGAAATGACCCGGCTGGCCCTGCATCATGGGGCGGTTAACCTGGCGCAGGGCTATCCTGACTTTCCAGCTCCACAGGAACTGAAGACACGCCGCGATTGCTGCCATCGAAGAAAACATTAATCAGTATTCCATTACGTGGGGCGCCAAACCATTTCGCGAGGCCATTTCGGCAAAATACCGGCGCACTTATGGCCTCGAATTCGATCCCGAGCGTGAAATTACCGTGTGCTGCGGGTCGACGGAAGGTATGATCGCTTCCTTGCTAGCAGTTACTAATCACGGTGACGAGGTGATTGTCTTTGAGCCGTATTACGAAAACTACCATCCCGACACCCAGCTTTGCGGAGCCACGCGCAAGCTGGTCTCTTTACGCGCACCCGACTGGTCTTTTGATCCCGACGAGTTGCGGCGCGCCTTCTCCAGCCGCACGAAAGCCATCATTATTAATACGCCGAATAACCCAACAGGGAAGGTCTTTTCGCGCAGCGAACTAGGGTTTATTGCAGGTCTTTGCCAGGAGTTTGATGCGTTAGCGATTACTGATGAAATTTATGAGCACATTATCTACGACGGCCTCCAACACATACCCTTAATCAGCCTTCCCGGCATGCGGGATCGTTGCATTCTCGTGAATAGCATGAGTAAGACCTATTCAGTTACAGGATGGCGGGTTGGCTGGGTTCTCGCGGCTCCGGATCTAACCGACTCAATAAGGAAAGTGCATGACTTTCTGACAGTTGGCGCGGCCTCTCCGCTGCAGCAGGCCGGCGTGCTGGCTCTTTCATTGCCTGAAGATTACTATGCCAAGTTAGCTAGCACCTACTCAGACAAACGAGATACGATTATTCGCATTTTGACTAACGCCGGATTCCGCTGTTTCGAGCCGCACGGAGCTTACTACGTTATGACTGATATCACAGGCTTCGGTCATGCGGATGATACAGCGTTTGCACGCTACCTGGTGGAAGAAATTGGCGTCGCAGCAGTTCCCGGTTCCAGTTTTTATCATAATTCTTCGTACGGTAGTCAACAAATTCGCTTTTGTTTTTGTAAGAATTATGAGACGCTAGAAGGAGCCGGGAAGCGGCTCTCCAGAATTCCACGCCACTGACTTCTAGTGGTCGTTGCACCGGCGGGAGGGTTCCGAATGCTTCCGTCTTTTTTGCTCACAGAGCGTCAGATTCACGACAGCGGCTTTTCAACTGCCGTGGACCTTGGCATACACATTGACGAACCAATAGAAATTATCCTTGGCGTAACGCATGCCAAGGAACAGCAAAGTCTGGACCTCTCCGTATGGGGTTCGGAAGACGGTCAAACTTGGGGTGACCGCGCGTTAGTGGCATTTCCGCAGAAGTATTACTGTGGAACGTATAAAATGGCTCTGCATCCTGGAAGGAGGCGGATCCGGTTCCTGCAGGCGCGCTGGAACGTTAGCCGTTGGGGCCACGGTGTGAAGGGTCCCGTTTTTGACCTCTATATTATGGCGAGAGATTTGCAGGCGCGATCGATGGCTCGGTCCGCCTGAGTTCACGCTTAATTTTGTTCTTCTGCAAGGCCTCCAGCTAAGAAGTTGGAGGCCTTTTGTTTTGTTAACGCCCGGTTTAATACCCTCGACCCTTATCGACCAGATTCTGCAGCGGCTGCCCTTTACGGAACCGCTCCAACTGCAGGATGAAGAAAGCCATCGCGTCCGTCAGCCAGTCCGCGGTATGGTCTGCGCAGTGAGGCGAGAGCAGGACGTTATCCATTTTGTAGAGTGGGCTGTCGGACGGCAGCGGTTCGATCGAAGTCACATCTAAACCTGCGCCCTTGATCCTGCCACCTTGGAGTGCCCGGATCATCGCCGGTTCGTCGATTACAGGCCCTCTGCCTACGTTAATAATCACCGCTCCAGGCTTCATCCCCCCAAATTCGGCCTCACTGAACATGCCTTTGGTTTCCGCGGTGAGAGGCGCGGCGCACACCACGTAGTCGGATGCCGCAATCATCTCCAGCCGGTCGTCCCAGCCGTAGACGCGATCCACGTGCGGATCCTCTTTTGAGAGATCGGTGCGCCGCCGCATCGCAAGCACCCGCATCCCCATCGCTTTCGCGCGCCAGGCACAGGCACGACCGATATCGCCATATCCCACAATCCCCATCGACTGCTTGCTGATCTCGAGAACGTCGAACGGCTCCCATTTGGCGGCTTGCTGGCTGCGTCGCATGCGCGGGAAATCTTTGGCGAAGTAGAGCATGGCAGCCAGCACAAATTCTCCCAGCGATTGGCTGAAGACTCCCTTGCCATTCGTAAAAGGTATCGTGCTGGCTTCAAGTTCCGGAAACATGACATGGTCGAGTCCGGCGAAGCGTCCGTGAATCCACTTTGCGCGCGACGCTTTGGCGAGCGCGGCCTGGAGCATCTCGCGCTTCGTGTCCCAGACAAAAATAACGTCTGCTTCGGGTGACTTATCCGCTGCTTCCTGTGTACTCTCTGCAATCAGGATGTGCACACTTTTGTCAAGCCCGCTGAGCAGTTCGAGTTGAGGCTTCCCTGGTTTGCCCAAAATAAGTAATGTGATATCGTCCATTGAGGCAAAGTTACCATGACGGACGGGGGCAATCCGCCTGGAGCGAGTAGCGCGGACCTAGGCCGGTGCCATTTCCGGGCTTACGCCTCCAGGCATGCCGTTTTTGGGGATGCTCGCCCTTCGCGGTCTGAGCGCCGGCCAAGAGCGGTAAGGATGGTCGCAGTGTCAGGGTGCCCTATCGTATGGCTCGTAACGGATGCCCCAGTCTCGTCCGGCGCGTTGGTTGCGAATAGTCGGCGGTTCGTCAAATATCTCATCCGCACTGAACCGATCAGATTGACAGCCGAAGTGCTGAAGTTCTCCCGGACGAAGCTTGAAGCACCATAGGAGGAGTGTCACTATTCTAGACACTCACGAGGGTTCCACCGAAATCTCCCTTGCCTCTCTTACAGAGCCTAAGGCAAACTGAAGAGGGCGCCTGGGGCGCGCCCTTTACTCAATGGCGGATTACTGTACTTGCGGGACCCAGTTGGTCGAAGGCGCACGGTTTTGCCACAAATGCGGGAGGCCAACGTCAGGTGAAGCGGAACCGCCCGCAGAAGCCCCCCGTATCATCCTCGCCCCTCCTGTACTGCCGGTTGGAGTCGCGGCAGAGGTTTCCTTCGCCAATCCAGCCGCGCTGCGCATCGCATTCGCCGCCGCTGCACTATCGATTCTGCTGGATTTCAACCCCTTCGTAGGCTTTCTCTTTATCATCTGGTCCATGGGCGCAGGTTTCATGGCCGTCTGGATGTTCCGAAAACGGACGGGACAGCCCCTCTCCGTGAGCAGCGGGGCCAAGTTGGGATGGATCACGGGTGTCTTCTCTTTTTCGATCATGACCGTCCTCCTCACCATGTTCGCCGTGCTGAGCGGCGGCAAATGGGCCGACGAAATTCACCAGCAGATGACCCAACAGATGACCGCAACCTGGTCTCACGACCCCAACTATCAGGCGATGCTACGCACTCTTGAGAACCCCGCGAGTTTTGCTACCGTGATTTTCTTCGTGTTGGTTATCTTCTTCCTTCTGCTCTCGCTGGCTTCCGTTGCGGGTGGCGCGCTGGGCGCGCGCTTCTCGAATAAGCAGTGAATAGGCGTCCAGCGCGTCCCGCGCGATGGCATTCCACCCAAAATGGGCTTCCGCGGTGGCCCTGGCTTTCCTCGCAATCTCATCCCGCAGCGTAGGGTTCGCGATCATGCGGCAGATCGCGTCCGCAAACTCGTCCCCCAATCCGCAAACAAGGACGTCGGCTTCATGTCTCAATCCCAGTCCCTGCACCCCCGCGGGCGTGCTGACCACGGCTCGCTGACAAGCGAGAGCTTCCATCACTTTGATGTTGGTCCCCGCCGATAAGGGCAAAGGCACTGCAACGACATGGGCCGTTTCATAGAGCGGCACAAGATCCGTTACGAAGCCGTGAATTACGATTCTCGGGTCCAAATGTGGAATCGCGGCGCCTTTCAGGGCATTGCGCCAGTGCTTTTCGTGGTCGGGCCCGGCAACCACTCGCAAGGTAGCAGAGGGAAACCGCTCCCATACCTTAGGCATGATCCGGGTCCGGAGTTCCTCGAAACCCAGATAGTTGGGCAGGTGCCGGAACGAGCCCACGTAGAAGATCTCAGCGTCAGTTTCCCGGCACGCTGGTAGCGCGCGGAACTTCTCCAGATCGACTCCGTTGGGAATCACGTATGTGCGGCTCCGGCTGGAACCGGCCTTCACCGCTTCATCCTGGTCCTGCGCCGACATGACGAAAACGCTATCGAAAACTCCCAGCCGTTCCGTCTCGAATTTGAGCCAGCGCTCATATTCACGTTTTACTCCCGCGGTATCATCCCGCTCCATGAACTGCCGGTGCAGCGTGTAGGTGAGATCGTGTTCCACCAGAATCGCCGGCCACCGCGACGCCGCTTCGCGATACCCTGCCATGTCGGTGTATTCGATCTGCAGCAGATCCACGGCCTGCTCCTGGGCCACACTCGCAATCAGGGCGCGCATGCTCGACGATTCATAATGGTTGACCTGTTTCGGGAGATCCGCATCGCTATTGATCTCGTCCCGGTCGACCACATACACTCGCCGGAAGATAGTGTGCAGTTCCTCGTAATCCACCACGTCGGTGACTTCCCGGAAGCAGATATAGATAAAGTCAACCTGGTCTGCCATCGCCTTGCAGAGGTTATAAATCCGCACGGCGCCGCCATGCGAAAGCGGAAACGGCAAATAGGGAGCGACTACCAGGACGCGAGGCAGAGGACGATACGGCTTCATCAGGTCCGGCCGGAAACCAATATTGCCGCGGCACAACTTTGGCGACTCAGCAGCTATGCGCTGCAGATCCGGATCCAGGTAGAGGTGCTTGACGAATAGCAGTTCTTCCAACCAATAGCCCTGCTGCTGCGGCACTGCGGCTTTGGCGCCGACGCTATAACTGCGCCATCCGGCCGCTCCCGCGCGCCAGAAAAGATTGAGCCAGGCGGCCCCAAACACCAGAGTTTTCGGAATCGTCAATTTACGGAGTTTCTGCCGGTCGACCAGTACGGCGACTCCTAAGGGCGCGGCGACGCGCGAGGCTTCTTTAGGCATCAGCGGCCGGAATGGCGACACCGCGACCATAATCGGACGCCATTCGCGAAACCCGGTCTGGCGGGTCACGGCAAATGTGAGCGGATCGTCGAAGAGCGGCAGGAAGTCGTCAAACGCGTCCGTGTAATCGGGCCTGCAGAATAGCACGAATCTCGATTCGCTCTGTTCCACGAGTCTGGCAACTTTCTCGCGCTCCCAATCTGCGTCCTGGTAGTCGATGCGGGTAATTCCGGCGTCTGGATCATGAACCCCATCGAGCGAAATCGGCGCCGGTTTGCCTTTCGGTAACCTCGCATACATGGAATGAGTGTACGGTCCTATGCGCTTGGCAAACCACCTCATTTGTCCCAGGGTTACCGCTGTGCCCCACACCAGCTTGTCACGCACCTTCCAGCGGAACCAGGCCCGCCCGTGCCGAAGGGGCCAGAGCACGCGAAGTTCGAATTGTTGCGCCACTTTGGCGGAACTGTCGTGATACCACTGCCTGAAACGATCGATCAAGTGACGCGTAACAGGGAAAAGTTTAAGTTCGAAGACGTCGCCATTCTCATTCCCGACGATCCCGCGGAACGGCGGTATCGTCAGCGGAATCACTTTCATCAGCGTACCGCCGGCGCCGGTTATTCCAGGACGTTGCGGAAAGCGCCACCCACGCGTCGGACAACTCCTTCCGAGCCTGTTGGTATAAGCTGCGCGCGTCCGCTTTCACTACCACGTGAGCGCAGCGCTGCGCTTCGAACGGCATCTCCTGACAATAGACATGGATAGGATAGGCAGCTACTGGAGAGTTTGCGACGTGGCGGCTCAGATGGCGAATGAGGCGGTCGCAATCCACCTGGGAATTCGAAAACACGACCAGGATTTTGGGCTCTCTCTTGCCGCCCGGCAGCAGCTTTCTCAAATTCTTCATGGCTGCTTTTCGAGATCGATCGCGGCGACTTCTCCACTGGTTCCCGCGTTGGGATCCGATTTGGGACTGTAGTCGACGATAACCTGCCGCGGTTTCTGAACGCCGCAGGCAAACGAAACCGGTTCCCCTTTCACTGCCAAATTAGACATGTCGGAAATGAGCAGCCGAACAGTTTTCTTCTCCTTGGTGAGGATCACCAGGCGCAACCGTTTTCCCAGACAATCCACCTGGCGAAGCGTTCCTTCCACGCGGTTCGGCGCGTTCGGACCGTCCCACCACGGAACCGCTTTGGCCATGCTCTGCGGGTCGACCGGCGTGCCATTGGCTTTCGCTTCAGCAGCACGGATCCGGGCAATGGCTTCGGCTTTCAATCGTTCGATATCCTTGCGCTCTTCCTCCTTCTGACGCTTTCGTTCGGCTTCCTCCGCATCAAGACGCTGCGATTCAATCTGGAGTCGCGCCTCGATCATCTTCTCACGATCCGCGTCGTTCGTAGCGGCCTGCTCGGCTGCGGTCCACGCCCGGGCCGCGGCGGCAAATTGTTTCGCCGCGAGGTAAGCGCGCGCCAGGTCTGCCTGGTAATCCATGTTCTGCGGCGCCAACTTGGCGGCAGCCTGCAGTTCTTTGATCTGGTCCGCGCCGGAAAGACGACCCGCGTATTCATGGTGCGCTTCGGCGGAATTCATGTCGGCCTGCACTGCTTTGCTCAATGCCGCGCGTGCTTTGTCAGGATCCTTCTCCATCCGCGCGTACCGGACCAGGATAGCGGCGTTCCGGCTCCCCGCCTCGATTGCCTTGTTGAGGTATTCTCCTGCCGTCACGCTATCGTCATTACGGAGCGACAGCAGGGCGAGTCCCTCGTAACAATCCACCAGCCGCACGTGTTTCCCGATGAGCCGGTTGTAGGTGGCCGCGGATTGAGAAGTGAGCAGGTCGGCCAGTTCCAGATCCGCGACGTCCGGGTCAAGTTGGTGCACGTCGAAATCGCGCTGGGCATTCAGAGGACGGCTCGGAGCGTCCGCGGCCATAAACTGTTTCGCTTTCCAGAAGCTGTCGACGGCGGCCTCGATCTCCGCCTTGGTCTTGTTGAACGCGTTGTGATAAGCCGGGACGTCGTCGGCGCCTTTCTGCAAATTGAAGAGCAGAATGCCGGCGCGCCCGGCGTACTCCGGATCGGTGGCGAGTAGCGCGACGCGAGCCCAATCCCGATCAGGATTGGCTGGCGGCGCGCCCCATCTCACGTGTGCGCCATCGACTTGCAAGGTGGTAAGAAAGTTCTCCAGACCGCGCTCAAACTCCGGCGGCAGACGCCCGGTATTTCGTTCGATGAACATCCTGGTCAACTGGCGGATGCTATCGGGGGCAAGTTTCTGTCCAGCGATCATGACGATAGCACGGCGGTCGCGTCCTTCCACGAGGGAGGGCGCCGGCGTAGCTCCGGCCTGCGAGGCGTCGCGCCCGTCTTTGAAGATGACCAGCCGCACCTTTGGGTTGGCTTGCAGATCATCGATACCGAGCAGGCGGCCTAAGACAAAACGCAGCTGTTCGGCCTCACCCAGCGTCGCAAGGGATTTTGACTGCGGCGCATCCGACAGCAACTCGATCGGCCCTGACCGGCTCTCGTACCAACGGTTTTCAGCTTCGCAGGCAGCGGAGATCAGAAGTAAGCACAGAAGGAATCTCCCCATCTTAATGTCCTGCTTATGGATCTGTGATCATTATATGCAAAATAACGTGGTGGTCCTGCTGAGAGGTCCCGGCAGTTTCTCGCGAGGGTAAGATAATGTAAATGGAAATCCCTTGAGTCCAGCTGACATGGCCAATCCTGAAGGCAAGCCGATATTTCATCACTGGAAGCCGATCGAGGATATTTCGGGCGATCCTGAGCGCTTTCGAGACCGGGAATTGGAAGCTCTATGGCGGGCATGGAGCGATCAGCGCAAAACGCTGAACGTGGCAGAGTCCCTGGCCGAATTTAATGAACAGCTCTCCCGCGAGTGGGCGATCGAGACTGGCGTCATTGAAGGAATCTATACGCTGGACAAAGGCGTAACCCAGACGCTCATCGAGGTGGGGATCGACTCAAGCTATATCGGACACGAGGCGACGAACAAGAACCCTGAGCTGGTGGCTCGCACAGTTCGCGCCCATGCCGGCGTGTTGGAAGGCCTATTTCAATTCGTCAAAGATGAGCGCCTTCTGTCCACTTCGTACATCAAAGAACTCCACGCTCAGCTACTCAAGTATCAGACCACGACTGAGGCAATCGACCAGTTCGGCAGGGTGTTCGAAGTAGAGCTTAGAAAGGGAGACTACAAGACGCTGGCCAACAACCCGACCCGGAAAGATGGCAGCATTCATGAATTCTGCCCGCCGGAGCATACAGCTTCCGAAATGGATCGATTAATCGAAATCCACGCGAAACAGCAAGGAGAACTTCGTCCCGAGCTACAGGCAGCGTGGCTGCACCATGCATTCACGCAGATTCATCCTTTTCAGGATGGAAATGGACGTGTCGCAAGAGCTCTCGCAAGTCTGGTCTTGATCAAAGCCGGGTTGTTCCCTCTTCTCGTCACCCGAGACGACAAAGCAAGATACATCACAAGCCTCGAGGCCGCTGATGAGGGGGACTTAGGAGATTTAGTTCAGATCTTCTCGCGCCTTCAAAAGAGGGCGCTGACAAGGGCCATAGGCTTAGCGATCGACCTGAGGCCCGCGTCAAACGCACTTGAAGCGGTTGACGCGACCCGGGACCTCTTGATGAGCCTGGACCGAATTGTTCCGACAGAGTGGCTTAAGGCCAAGACCTTTGCCGATGCCTTGGCTACGACCTCTTTCGACAAGCTGTTGCGCGTTGAGCAAATGCTGAAGGCAAGCATCGTCAACGCCAGCGATCCTTTTGAGTTTCAAGTGGCGCGAGTTCACCCCCCTGACGAGCTGATCCGGGCTCTTGCAACGGGACTGCGGTACGAGCCTGACTTCGAACAATACCATCGCGCATTCGAGCTAAACCTCAGACATCGCGGGAGGACGGCATTGATCGTCGTCTCGTTCCACGGTGTTGGCGAATCCTTCCGTGGTCTTCTTGCGGTCTCCGCATACTTCCAAAGCGGCGAAAAGAACGCCGTTATTTTGTCTGATGACATCTTGCGGATTAGTTACATGGCAGACCCGGAGAACCTCCAGCGAAGATTCAACGAATGGCTGGAGGCTGCTATCACCAAAGGGATCGAACTCTGGCGGCGAACCCTAGTCTGACGCAAAAAAGCCGCGATCCCCTCGCAGGAACCGCGGCCCAGAACTGAAAACTGACGACTGAGAACTTCCTAGTAATCCATCCCGCCAGGACCGTGCTCACCGCCGCCGCCGGGCATAGGAGCCGGCTTCTTTTCCGGAATCTCGCAGATCATCGCTTCGGTGGTCAGCATGAGGCTGCTGATCGATGCGGCGTTCTGCAGAGCCGTACGGGTTACCTTGGCCGGATCGATAACGCCTGCCGCCACAAGGTCTTCGTACACTTCCGTCGAAGCATTGAAGCCGAACAGCGGGTTGTCGTTGGAACGAACCTTTTCCACCACAATCGCGCCTTCGGTACCCGAATTGTGCACAATCTGGCGCAAGGGCTCTTCGCACGCGCGCTTGATGATATCGATGCCGATCTGCTCGTCACCTTCCATCTTCAAACTCTGTAAGGCCTTCGCCGCGCGCAGCAACGCCACGCCGCCGCCGGGAACGATTCCTTCTTCCACGGCCGCGCGGGTGGCATGCAGAGCATCCTCGACGCGCGCTTTCTTTTCCTTCATTTCGGTCTCGGTTGCAGCTCCAACCTTGATCACTGCAACTCCGCCCGCCAGCTTGGCGAGACGTTCCTGCAGCTTCTCCCGATCGTAATCAGAAGTCGTCTCATCGATCTGCGCACGGAGTTGCTTGATGCGGCCTTCGATGCTCTTCTGCGAACCTGCGCCATCCACCAGCGTGGTGTTGTCCTTGTCCACGGTCACGCGTTTCGCGCGGCCCAGATCTTCGAGCCGGACGCCTTCCAGCTTGATGCCGGTCTCTTCCATGATGGCTTTCCCGCCGGTCAAGATCGAGATATCTTCCAGCATCGCTTTGCGGCGATCGCCGAAGCCCGGAGCTTTTACCGCGCAGGCATTCAAGGTTCCGCGCAGCTTGTTGACCACGAGAGTGGCCAGCGCTTCGCCTTCCACTTCCTCCGCGATGATCAGGAGCGGCTTGCCGGAACGGGCAATTTGCTCGAGCACCGGCAGCAGGTCTTTCATGTTGCTGATCTTCTTCTCGTGGATCAGGATGTAGGGATCCTCGAGAACCACTTCCATGCGCTCGGCATCGGTCACGAAGTAGGGCGACAGATAACCGCGATCAAACTGCATACCGTCAACAGTGCTCAGTTCGGTCGACATGGTCTTCGATTCTTCGACCGTGATGACGCCGTCCTTACCCACTTTCTTCATGGCTTCCGCAATGATGTTGCCGATGGTGTGGTCGCTGTTGGCTGAGATGGTGCCCACCTGGGCAATCATTTCGCCGCTCACCGGCTTGGACATCTTCTGCACTTCGCCAACCGCAACTTCGACGGCCTTTTCGATCCCGCGCTTCAGCGCCATCGGATTGGCGCCGGCGGCCACTGCCTTCACCCCTTCACGGAAGATGGACTGGGCCAGAATGGTTGCAGTGGTAGTACCGTCACCTGCAACGTCGGAGGTCTTCGAGGCAACCTCGCGCACCATCTGGGCGCCCATGTTCTCGAGCGGGTCCTTGAGCTCAATCTCTTTCGCTACCGTGACGCCGTCCTTCGTGATGTTTGGTCCACCGAACTTCTTCTCGAGGACGACGTTCCGGCCTTTGGGTCCGAGCGTTACTTTCACCGCATCGGCCAGTTGATTCACGCCGCGCAGGATCGCCTGACGCGAAGTTTCAGCATAAATGATCTGTTTTGCTGGCATCTATTTTCTCCTTGAACTTAGCTGGCTTTCTTGGTTGCTTTGACGGGCTGCGCTTCGAGAATACCGAGGACCTCGTCCTCACGCATGATCAGGTATTCTTCGCCATCAATCTTGATGTCGCTACCCGAATACTTCCCGAACAGGATGCGGTCGCCGACCTGCACGTCAAGGGGAACCAGCTTGCCATCTTCCAGGCGCTTGCCCTTGCCAACGGAGACGACTTCGCCTTCCTGCGGCTTTTCTTTCGCAGAATCCGGGATGTAAAGCCCACCCTGCATCTGCTCTTTCTCTTCAATTCGCGTGACCACAATGCGGTCATAAAGCGGACGGATTTTCATCTAACGTACCTCCAGAAAATAAGAAATATCGAATGATTTGAAACAGGCTGTTTCCAGTGATTATTATTAGCACACTCGGGCAGAGAGTGACAAGCGATTTATGTAAACCATTGATTTATAACGAATTAATACAGCGCCAACAGGGTACTGAAAGCGGCGCACTGCATCGGCGCCCAAAATATCATTGTGCACAATGCCACATGCTCGACTTCCGGTGTGCGATGATTCCCCACGCCTCGGAGAAGACCCCTTATACAAATTCTTCTTGCAGTTTGTCCAGCGCTGCCGCGCCCGGGCATAGTTTGTCGTACGAGAGCGAGGCTAACGGCGTCTCGGAAGTCTGGCTCATTTCGTGAAAGTCGCCTGTCGATTCGTCGACATAAAGCAGGCCGGTGACGATCTCCCCGGCTACTTGGTGTTCTTGTAGATAGGCCAACACGCGGCGACGGTCGGCGGGATCATAGCCGGCCGGCACGGTGGTGAATTTTACGGTGCCGCCGTTATGCATCATCACGGTGGTTATGCCGTGCGGAGAAATCTGCGCGAGAATCTCATTTTCCGGCGGAACGAAATCGGAAGTGGTCATCGCCAATGCGTGCTTGCGGGTGTAAACATAGCTTTTCGTCGAACCCACGTGGTCGTTGAAAGTGACACACGGAGAGACGACGTCGACGAGAGCCAGACCTCGGTGCGCAAACGCCGCCTTCAGAATCGGGACGAGTTGCTCCTTGTCGCCGGAAAAACTGCGAGCGATGAACGTTGCGCCCAGACTCAGTCCCAGAGTGACCGGATCGATGGGCGCCATACGGTTCGGCTCGCCGCGCTTGCTTTTCGATCCGACATCGGTGGAAGCCGAAAACTGGCCCTTCGTCAGCCCGTAGACTCCATTGTTCTCGATGATGTATGTCATCCGCACATTGCGGCGAATCGCGTGGCAAAGTTGCCCCAGACCGATCGACAGCGAGTCGCCGTCACCCGATACACCGATATAGAGAAGGTCGCGATTGGCCGCGTTGGCGCCGGTGGCGATGGCCGGCATGCGTCCGTGCGCCGAATTGAAGCCGTGGGCGCCGTTCACAAAATAGCTAGGGGTCTTCGAAGAACATCCGATGCCGCTGAGCTTAGCCAGCTTATGCGGTACGACTGATGATTCCCAGACCGCGCGCACAATGGCGGCCGTGATGGAATCATGTCCGCACCCGGCACACAGCGTGGACATCGTGCCCTCATAATCGCGGATGGTGAGCCCGAGTTGGTTGCGCCGCAGACTGGGATGAGTTACTGACTGGCTTTGCGATAGAAGGCATGCGGGCTTCTCCAATTGCAGGTTAATTTGCTCGACTACATCGCGAGCGCTCAGCGGAAAACCGCTGTAGACCAGGACGGAGCGCAGTTGATCTTTTGCCGCCGGAGTTTCCAGGAGAAACAACGAGCGTAGCTGCGCATCGCGGTTCTGCTCCACCACGAAGCAGAACTCGTGTTCGCAGAGAAACGCAGCGACCTCCTCATCAAAAGGAAATCCGCACACGCGCATGAAGTCCACGGCGATTCCCTGCCCGGCAAGAATCTCGATGGCCTCCTTCACCGCAGGCGTGCAACCGCCGAGAGTGACAATCCCAAACTGCGCGCCATCCCGCTTGCGGATCTCGGGCGCGGGAACAAACCTTGCAGAAGATTGATGCTTGCGCAACAGCCGGTCAACAACCTCCTGATACTCGGACGGCCTTTCGGTATAGAATCCGAATTTGTTGTGGCCCGAACCGCGGGTGAAAAACGCGCCTTTCGGATGGACGCCGGGGAGCGTGCGCGCCGCTACCTGATTTTCATCTTCATCGTTGTAGCGATGAAAGACGCGCAGTTTTTCCAGATCCGCCGCCGTGAGGACCCGGCCGCGGTCGGGCCGGTACGAATCGTCCCACCGAAGACGCGGCACCACCCAATCATTCATCCCTATGTCGAGGTCCGATAGCATCAACACGGGCGTCTGGAAACGTTCCGCGAGATCGAAGGCTTTGGCTGCGAACTCGAAACACTCCGCTGGGTTCGAGGGGAATAACAGAATATGTTTGGTGTCGCCGTGAGATGCGTAGGCGCAGGCGAGAATGTCGCCCTGCTGCGTCCGTGTAGGCATTCCGGTGGACGGACCGACCCGCTGCACATCCACCACCACCACCGGAATCTCCGCGTAGTAGGCGAGGCCGAGCAGTTCGTTCATCAGCGAGATCCCGGGTCCTGATGTCGACGTAAACGCTCGAGCGCCGTTCCACGACGCTCCGATGACCATGCCGATCGCCGCCAACTCGTCCTCCGCCTGGATGCTGATGTAGTTGTACTTGCCCGTTTCCGGATCGCGGCGGTATTTGTCGCAGAAGCGTTTGAATGCGTCCATCACGGAAGTGGAGGGCGTGATGGGATACCAAGCGGCGACAGTAGCCCCGGCGTACATGCAACCGAGAGCCGTCGCCGTGTTGCCGTCGATCAGAATCTTGCCCTCATTTGCGTTCATCCTTTCGAGTCGGAAGGGAACCGGATCGAGACGCTCTTTGGCGTAATCGTAGCCGAGATGAAGCGCGCGATGATTGGATTCGAGGAGCGCCTTCTTCCCGGAAAAGGTCTCTTCGAGCAGCGTTCCCACAATTTCCATATCCACATCCAGGATCGCGACGAGAACGCCGGCATAGGCAATGTTCTTCATCAGGATCCGCTCGCGCGAATCTCGAAAGCTGCGATTGCACATGTCGGAGAGCGGAACTTCGAGAAAGTTCACATCCCCGCGATAGAGAGTCGGGTCGAGAGGCCAGGTGGAGTCGTAGAGCACGTAACTGCCTGACCGCACTTCACGGATATCCTGCGCGTACGTCTGAGAGTTCATCGCGACCATCAGATCGTAGTCGAGGGCGCGCGCGGTGTGCCCGTCCTTATTGACGCGGATCTCGTACCAGGTGGGAAGTCCCTGAATGTTCGAGGGAAAGAGATTCTTTCCGGAAACCGGAATCCCCATGCGAAAAATCGCCTGCATGAGAAGCCCGTTGGCGCTTGCCGACCCGGTCCCGTTTACGTTTGCCAGTTTAATCGAGAAGTCGTTTACGGCGACGCTTCGGTCGGCCTTCATGCGTGTGTCAGCTTGGATGTGCACGCTTCTGCTCCGGCGTAGGGAATGAGGAGTTCGAATTTCTGCATATCCCACGCAGCGGTGGGACAGCGCTCTGCGCACAATCCGCAGTGGACGCAAAGGTCTTCGTCTTTAAACATGACGCGCTCGGTCTGGGGCAGAGGCGCCGACGCAAAGATCTCCTGCGTCAAATTAATGGCCGGTGCGGACAGACGCTGGCGCAGATCGTCTTCCTCACCGTTCCGCGTAATGGTAAGGCATTGCACGGGACAGATATCGATACACGCGTCGCACTCGATACACTTGGGCGCAACGAACACCGTCTCCATGTCGCAATTAAGACAGCGTTGGACCTCCCGCGCGGTCTGCTCCGCGTTGAAGCCCAACTCCACTTCAATATTGAGTTTTTGAAAACGCTCGACCAGATCGACGTGCCGCATCTTCTGGCGCGGCGAAGGATTGTAGTCGTTGTGGTAGCTCCACTCGCTCAGCCCCATTTTCTGGCTCATCAGGTTCATACGGTCCGGCAGACGCTCGGAGACGGGAATTCCGTGGCAATGGTTATGAATGGAAACGGCTGCCTGGTGGGCATGCTCCACGGCCCAGATAATATTCTTCGGTCCCCAGGCCGCATCTCCGCCGAAGAATACGCCCGGCAGCGAGGACTGCATGGTGACTTGGTCGACTTCGGGCATTTCCCATTGATCGAACCGGATGCCGGTATCCCGCTCAATCCAGGGAAACGAATTCTCCTGGCCGATGGCGAGAATCACATCGTCTGCGGGCAGGAATATGGTGTCGATCACGGCGGAACGCTTCGCGGCGGCATCCCATTCGAGACGCTCGAATTCCATCCCCGTCAACTTCCCATTCTCGATCACGAAGCGCTTCGGCGCATGATTGATGACAATCTCAACCTCTTCTTCTTCGGCATCTTCGAGTTCCCAGGCAGAGGCTTTGAAGAACTGCCTTGGACGGCGCGCCATCACTTTGATGAGTTTCCCTCCCAAGCGGCGCGACGTGCGGCAGCAGTCCATCGCCGTGTTCCCGACACCGATGATGAGGACGTTTTCACCGATGGAAGCGGTGTGGCCGAAGGCGACCGAGTTGAGCCAGTCGATCCCGATGTGGATGCGCTCGGTATCGTGACGTCCGGGAATGTCGAGGTCCTTGCCGCGCGGCGCGCCCGAGCCGACGAAAACTGCATCAAAATTCTCGGCAAGAAGCGCCTTCATGCTGCTAACGGGCGAGTTGTAGTGGATCGCAACCCGATTTTCCGCCCCCGGACGGTTGAGGATCATGCCGATCTCTTCAGAAAGGACGTCGTCGGGCAATCGGAAAGCTGGGATGTTCGAGCGCATCAGACCACCAGGCTTGTCGAGTTTCTCGAATATCTCCACCTGATAGCCAAGCGGCAGCAGGTCGTTCGCGACCGCCAGTGATGCGGGACCCGCCCCGATGACCGCGACGCGTTTGCCATTCTTCTCTTCCGGAACTGGAGGGAGCCGGTGGGCGATATCACCACGATGGTCGGCGGCCACCCGCTTGAGTCGGCAGATCGCGACTGGTTTACCGTCGAGGCGTCCACGCCGGCAGGCAGGTTCGCAAGGGCGATCGCAGGTGCGTCCCAGAATTCCGGGAAAAACATTCGATTCCCGATTGACCATGTATGCATCGGCAAAACGGCCCTGCGCGATCAGCCTGATGTATTCCGGCACGTTGGTATGCGCCGGGCATGCCCACTGACAATCGACAACCTTGTGGAAGTAATTAGGATTGCTTGTATTGGTCGGTGACACGTCCCAAGTTCCTTGTGCACCCGGGCACAGGTAAAACGCTTCGCACCTATTCTACATCCACGCGACGTCGTCCCGCTTGAACGCGTCGGTCTTTCGTATTTTGGATGGAGCCTCTGCCGTCTCTTGTGTGGCAGACCTTATCCGGCTAGCCGTTTTTTTTAATGATGAAAAGAAATTTGCCGCCACGTGTCGATTTCGCTAAACTCGAACGTCGTGGAGATGGAAGAGGAGAAACACCATGGAAACGAGTACATCGACCGCGGCTGCCCTGGCCGCACAATCGGGATTAACATTGTCTGAACTCCAACGCGCCAACTCGCATCTCTGGCAGTCGCGCGACGGCGTCATCGCCGCCATCACAGGATTGTCCGAAGCGCAATGGCACTTCAAACCGTCGCCGGATTGTTGGTCCATCGCTGAGATCACTGAACACGTCGTGTTTATACAGGGAATCGTCCTCGGGACGGTACGGGACCGGCTTCCAGCAGCGCCGCCGAGTCCCGCCGGTCGCAATTTGCAACTGGTGGACGCGCTCATCATCGATCAGTTTCCGATTCGGACTGCCAAATTCCCGGCGCCGGAATTCGCTCAGCCCAAAGGCGATTGGTCGCTGACCGATGCACTCGATCGCGTGACGACAGGCACCAAGAGGCTTTCGGAGTGTTTGGAATCTCAGCCGGAACTGCGCCGGCACGTCTTGGAGTCGGCGCCTTTGAAAGCGGTGAGCAAGGGAGAATACCTTGTGATGGATGGTTACCAATGGATTCTCGCCGCCTCTGCCCATACCGAGCGTCACACCCATCAGATTCTCGAAGTGAAGGCGCACTCAGGCTACCCTGCTAACTAATTCGTGACATCATGCAGAAAGGAGACGGACGATGCGTTACATGATGCTGGTCTATTCCACTGAACCGCCGGAGGGACTGGACCCGGCGGAACGCGAACGAGTCCGGTTGGGACACATGCGCGTCATCGATGCGGCGACGAAGAAAGGCGTCTTGATGGGGGCAGAACCGCTCGCTCCCGTCAGCACCGCGACAACCGTTCGCACGTATGACGGCAAGCCCCTGGTTATCGACGGCCCCTTCGCCGAGACCAAGGAACATCTCGCCGGATACTACATAATGGAATGCGAGAACCTCGATGAGGCGATCGAATGGGCGGCCCAAATTCCGACCGCATGCATGGGCTCCGAGGGCTGTATCGAAATTCGACCTTTGCGCGGCATGCCCACTCGCCCGGAGGCCGAACCCGTCGCAAGCCACGCAAACGCCGCGGATGGATGAGATCCGCTCTGCGATTGAATCTGTCTTCCGGCGAGAATCCGGGCGGATCATAGCCAGCCTGATTCGACTTTCCGGCTCCTTCGACCGCGCTGAAGAGGCGATGCAGGATTCGTTTGCTTCCGCACTCGTCGCCTGGCCTACAAATGGAATCCCCGCCAACCCGGCTGCCTGGATAACGACTGCGGCGCATCGCAGGTTAATCGACGCTGCACGCAGAAACCAGACCAGGCGCGAACAACAAGACGCGCTCGCATACCAAGCTCTGGTATTCGAAACCACCCCCCACGCAGAGATCGAAGCGTCCGCGATGTACTTTCCCGACGATCGGCTGCGTCTGATATTTACCTGCTGCCATCCCGCCCTCAATGCGGAGGCCCAGATTGCCTTGACGCTGCGTACGCTCGGAGGGCTTTCGACATCTGAAATCGCCCGGGCGTTTCTAGCTCCCGAGGCGACGCTGGCGCAGCGCCTGGTGCGGGCGAAACGGAAAATACAGGAGGCCCGCATTCCCTATGAAGTGCCGTCGCCCGAGCGACTTCCTGAACGGTTAGCCGTGGTGCAGGCGGTAATCTACTTGATCTTCAACGAAGGTTACACCGCGACCGCGGGCGCCACGCTCGTGCGCGAGGACCTTTGCGCCGAAGCCCTTCGACTGGGTAGGCTTTTGTCTGAGCTACTTCCTCACCAAGCCGAGAACATCGGCCTTCTCGCCTTGATGCTGCTGCAGGATTCGCGCCGGAATGCCCGCGTCGTCGATGGAGCACTGGTAACCCTGGAGGAGCAGGACCGTTCCCTTTGGGACCGTGCCGCGATCACGGAAGGTCTAATGCTGCTCGATCAAAGTTTGCAGCTGCGCCATTCCGGACCGTATCAAATTCAGGCGGCGATTGCCGCGCTTCACGCCTCCGCAAATTCTCCAGCGGACACCGATTGGCCGCAGATCGCGGCACTCTACGAAGGGCTCATGGGAATCAATCCTTCTCCGGTGATCCTCTTAAACCATGCAGTGGCTATCGCCATGAGTGGCCGGTTGGAACTTGCATTGCAACGTATTGACGAGCATTGTGCCGGCGCTCTCGATCGATATTATTTGTTCCATGCAGCTCGCGCAGACCTATTGCGGCGATTGAATCGCTACGCTGACGCGGCCGCGGCATACCGGAAGGCCATGAACCTGGCGACCAATCGTCTCGAGATTGATTTTCTCTCGCGCCGGTTTCGTCAGATGGAATCCCTGCAGTAGACTCCCGCGCCAGGAGTGCCGCACCAGGCGCCCAGCCATGAGGCGGCAATTTCCTTGGCCCCAAGATCCTAATGCTTAGTCTGCCGGTCATCCATCAACCCATGATGCCTGTCTGCGCCCGCTCTGGATCACCTCGCCCGGGCATTCAGAGCGGTGAACATTCTGACGCCGCCGCGAGGCTTTGGGCCCTCTGCGTCCCGCGCCAATAAAGATAAACCCCGAGCCCGTTGGTGGCGCAGATGGTCCCCGCCACTTTGAGCGCGAACAGTTTCGAATCCGCCGTTTCACCTACGGGCACGATCTGGAAGCACAACGAGACCAGAGTGACCATGAAAGCCGCGGATGCTGCCATCCTCACACCCAAAGGTAGCCGCCGCGTAGACGCAAACAACAGCATGTACATGATGCAAAGGGATCCTCCGCCGGCGCCCGCGCTCACTTGCGCGGCTTCTTGATTGTCCGCTCCCCACAAGCTCACCGCCCCAAGGATCAGCATCGTAGCCGTGATGGCGCCAACCGCTTTGGACGGGGTTCGGAACGTGGGGTGAAGTTCGCTCCACCAGCTGGGTAGCAAGCCGTCCCATCCGGCGACCATGGGTAGCCGCGCGATCATTCCCGTGATGATGACCATGGAGGCGGTAAATGAAAGATTGAGCGCGCAAGTTCCCAAAAGGGTCAGGGCGCGGCCCAAGCCGGCATGGCCAAAAGCAGTCTGCATCAATTGGGGTACGGTGGCAGCGAGATCAACCTTATCGGGCGAGATGTAGGTGAGAACTGCGCTGGTTCCCAGAATGTAAATCAACGCGATCAATGGCGCGGCGATCATCACCGAGCGCGCCACATCGTTTTCCGGTTTGCGGCACTCTTCGGCGAACACGCCGCAACTATCGAAACCCGCCAGCGCTCCAATCGCCATTTTCGCGAATATGCTCAAAGTGACGATGGAGAAGCCGGGCCATGCCAGGGAAAAGGCTGCGTGAGCAGAGGGCATGGCGGCTATCCACGCCCTGACGAGAACGCCAAGCATCAGCGCGAATGTCGCGATGGTGAGCAGAGCGCCTAAGTTGCTCCACCATTTGGCAAGCTGCAACCCGCGAACGTTAAAGATGTAGGCGATCACGCAGGCGATGGTGGTCAGCAAGAGCGCGAACGGCTTACTCGACGACATCCACGGGCCCATGGCTCCAGCCGCATAAGCAAAGCCGTTAGCCAGGAAGGAACCGATCACCGCGAAAGCAGTAACCGCATAGATCGTAAGATTCCAACCGGCCATATATCCGGCAAACGGCGAAATCCCTGCCTTGACCCACTGATAGATTCCTCCCTCGACCGGAATCGCGCGGCTCAAATGAATGACGGCCGCCGCAAGCGGCAGATAGAAGAGAACGATCGCCAAGACCCAGAGTGCAATCTGGCTCGAGCCCTGCTTGGCTGCGAAGCCGGTCCAGCCCAACCACACGATCAGGACCACCTGCATCGGTACGAGATCCCGCAGCTTCAGCTCGCGTCTCAAGCCATGGCCGGTAGTTTCCATGGATAACGTAAGATAGCCCACTCCAGTGTGATCGCGCAACCTCGCTTGTCCGCAGCCTCGCAGCTACTGCCGCGCAACGAACGCTCTAGATCGTTCGCGAGCCGGGAAAACCGCGCGGATCGTGCTTCATCGGCGCGACATCGCCGGTGCGGATAAACCAATCCAGCATACGGGACTCCAACTCCTGACGCGGTCCCAGGTACATTCTGTCGCCGTATACATTGTGCAGCTCGCGCGGATCTTTTTCCCGGTCATAGAATTCGCCCTGACCATCCGGCCTGGCAACCAGCTTATAGCGCGGCGTCTGGATCATGGTGGCGCGCGTGATGGTTTCGGGATGTTCGTGTTGCAGCTTCACCTTCGGGGCGTAGATATCGCGATCGGACTGAATGAAACTCATCGGCTCGTAGCACTGTGGCTCGTAGGTGTTGTACCCTCCTTCCGTAAATACGGCGCGGCCGGCATCGCCTGACTGACCCCTCACCTGCGGCATCAGGCTATGCGCAAAATGCGTATGCTGCGCTTCGATGCCGGCAAGTTCCAGACACGTCGCCATTACGTCGTACAGCTCCACCGGTTCTTTTGCCACGTGGCCCCGAACGCCTCCGGGAATACGCGCGATCAACGGAATATGATTCAACACATCGTCGCAGGCGCTGGGCCATTTCTCCACCAGGCCATAATCGCCGCCCCATTCCCCATGATCTGAGAAAACAAAAAATGCCGTGTCCTTGTCGTGGCCGGTGCGCTCCAGCGCACCCAGCATCTCGCCCAGCATCCAATCGCTATAACTGATCATGCCCAGATAGACGGCCTGGATCTGGCGAAAAAAGCCGTCATCGAGTTTGTCCAGATGCCTCGTGCGCCGGATGGCTTCATAAAAATTCGGCTTATTGGGAAGGTCCGGCGGCCGCAGCGCGGGGACCTGCCTGGGATCATACATTCCATAAAAATCCTTGGGACAGGTGAACGGCGGATGCACCATGGTTTGCGGCAGGTAGATGCAGAACGGCTTCTTCGAGTCGCGCTCCAGGATCTTGATGGCCGCTTCCATATTCACGTAATCGGGATAGTCATGACGGTCGCCGCCGGGCGTTTGCAGAAAAGAAAAATAGCGCGGATCGTCGAACGGATAAGGATTGCGCGCTCGCTGATCCGGCGGGATACGCGAAGGCTTCGAGCCCCATTCCGTCACGCTCAGCGGAAAGGTCTCGGTCGAGAAGACGTCATTCTTGCCGAAGAAGTAGACGTCATAGCCGTCCTCTTTCAAATAGCGGAGCAGGTTGGGTTCGTCGGGATGCAGAAAGTAGTAGAGTGAGCGGTGTCCTCGCACATGTACAGGCCAGCCCGTCATCAGGCTGCAGCGCGATGGGCCGCACACCGTGTTCTGGGTATGGCATTCGGTGAAGCGGACGCCTTCTTTCGCCAGCCGGTCATAATTGGGTGTGCGAACCAGCGGATGCCCATAGCAGGCCAAGCTCTCAGCGCGCAAAGTTTCGGGCATCCACAGAATGATATTGGGTTTGGATTTGGTCGCTGTCGTTTGCGCCGCGGATGCACTCGCTGCAGCGCCGCCCAGGAGCGTCCGGCGGGAAATGCCTGTGGTCATTCCGCCGCTCCCTCGACCGGCAAATACCAGATGTGCTGAACCTGTTTCATGAGATTCCTTTGAACGTCTTCAGTCTGCCAGCCGTAACACAGACTTCATTATGTGCCTTCTGCAGTCTTCCGCAGCGCTAAAGCGGAATGTTGCCATGCTTCTTCCTCGGCATTGTGTCAACCTTATTTTCCAACATATGGAGAGCGCGGATTAAACGCGGGCGCGTCTCATGCGGTTCGATTACGTCGTCCACATAACCGCGCTCAGCCGCCACAAACGGACTCGCGAAACGCTCCCGGTATTCTGCGATCTTGGCCTCGCGTAACGTGGAATTCTTGTCAGCCAGTTCACGGCGGTAAATGATATTGACCGCCCCATCCGCTCCCATGACCGCAATCTCGGCGCTTGGCCATGCGAAGTTGACGTCCGTGCGCAGGTGTTTCGATCCCATCACACAGTAAGCTCCGCCGTATGCCTTGCGAGTGATCACGGTAACCTTGGGAACCGTCGCCTCGGCGAACGCATACAACAGCTTCGCCCCATGCCGGATGATCCCGCCGAACTCCTGGGCGGTGCCCGGGAGAAATCCTGGAACATCCTCGAAAGTGATTAGCGGAATGTTGAATGCGTCGCAGAAACGCACGAACCGCGCGCCTTTGACAGACGAATTAATGTCCAGGCAACCGGCCAGAAATGCCGGCTGATTGGCGACAACCCCCACCGTCCGCCCGTCGAGACGCGCGAATCCCACCACGATATTCATGGCAAAGTGTTCGTGAACTTCGAAGAAATAACCGTCGTCAGCCACCCGGCGGATGATTTCCTTCATGTCGTAAGGAAGGTTGGACTCGGGCGGAACAATCGTGTCCAATTCCTTATCCTGGCGGCCGACCGGATCCGAAGACGGCTTACGGGGCGGATCCTCGCGATTGTTCTGCGGGAGGAATGTCATCAATTCGCGGATCATCCGGATGCAGCCGGCATCATCCGGCGCCATAAAGTGTCCCACGCCGCTGACCGAGTTATGCGTCACCGACCCGCCCAGCGTCTCCTTGGTGACATCCTCGTGCGTGACGGTTTTGATCACGTCAGGGCCCGTGACAAACATATAGCTCGCGCCTTCAACCATGAAAACGAAATCGGTAATCGCGGGCGAATAGACCGCCCCACCGGCGCAAGGTCCCATGACCGCGGAGATTTGCGGGACCACGCCGCTCGTT
>CAVZRE010000005.1:0-18784 GCA_963777595.1 Terriglobia bacterium | reverse complement strand
CAGAGGGCACCATCGATCTGACGCTGTATACATCCACCGCTCCCAAAATATTTCGGGGTGAAGTTGAAGAGATTACTGAGATCAGGAGGAAAACGTTGCCATGGTCGGCAGTAGCGAAGTTCCGCGTCGACCGGTGGTATCGTGGCGGCTCTGGTTCTGAAGCATTGGTTCAGTACGAAACCGGCATCCGCACGCCTGGTCACTTCTGCATTGACCCTTGGCCAGGTACCTACTGGTTGATTTTCGCTGCGGAGAAGAGTGGACACCTGGAGCCGGTGGACGATTGCTACGGGGCGATTCCGGTCTCCTCGCTGGTCGCACCAAGTGTGCCGAGTAGCGACATTCTTGCCCAGATGGCGGCAGACTTCACGGCAGGGCTGTCTGATCCTGAACCGTCTGGCCGCCTATTCAGCATTCAGCGACTGGGGGGGCTGAGGTCCTCCGCAACGAGCACGGCTTTACACCAAGTTATCGAGCACGGCGTCACTATGGAGAAGGATTGGGCTACTTACGCGGCCTTGCGCTCTGGCGATTCGACCGTACTCCCAGCAGTCCGCGCCATGTTTCTGAGTTTCCATAAAGACCTTCCGAAATTCCACATGGCGTGGGAGCTGGGACATATATCAGCCCCAAGTGCGGTGCCAGAACTGATCAAAATCGCCAACAGCGTCCCATATCCTACCGCCCGAATGTACGCGATAGTAGCGCTCGGCGAGAACATCCGGGCGAAAGAGGCTCTTCCAACTATCGCCAGACATTTAATGGATGCCGACGAAGGAGTTCGTTCGGTTGCGCTCACATCGATGAGCTTACTGACCCATGAACCTGCATGCGCATATCCATCGCACGATGCCATGGACTCGCGTCTCCGTCAGTGCGCAGCTTGGTGGAACCATGCCGGGCAAGCGAAGCGACGGACCGCGCCATGAACGATGCAGGGAAGTGCGGCCACTCGGAAAACACAGGGCATCTGCCATGACATCGAGACTGGGGCGAACACCTGGCGAGATCTGACATAGCGCAAGATGACCGGCAATCAGCTTGGCTCGGACATGTGGGGGGCTGGCCGCAAGTTCTTATGGCATCGGTACTGTTCTCGCGATGCTGTCTTCGCAAGCCCAGCCCTCGCGGCCGCGAAGAGGCCCACTCGTGATACGGACTTTGATGTACGTTGTTGTGAAGAGCGGATTAGCGTTGCAATGAGCACCCGAGCCCTCAATAAGACGCAGATACGTTTTCTCCGGAATGAAGACTCCGGGCTGTTGCGACATGGACGAAAGGAACTCCTTGCGGCCGGGCGTGTAGTGGGTGGGGTTCGCTTGCATATCGGTGACTCGTTGAATGCCTTCTTCCTTGCTATGTTTAGCCTTCCAGAACTGCTCGATCTCCGCGTCCTGGATTCGCTGAAGTGCTAGCATACGTTCAACCATTGTGTTGTCTTGAACCAAAAACGTCGTTGCCCCATCGCGGGTGATTAACTGCCGATTAGGATTAAGCAACGTGCATCCCATCAGCGATGCTGCCAATAATAGTGGGAAACACGTCCTCCTTTTGGCTTTGGCCGCCATTGACATTTGCAAAACCTCGTCAACGCCCATTTTTAGCACGATAACGTTCGAGATAAGTCGGCGAAGCTCAACACTGGCCTAACCCATCCAACTGCCTTTCGCGCTCCGGGAGATTGCGTGTGACATCCATTTTCGCCTCTATCTCCTTTCCCTGCAACATCTCTCTCCGAAAATCCACTCCTCACCCACACCTGCCAATGCGATGCTCGACCAGGAGCATTACCAATGAATTCCCAAACTCTGAAAGACCTTCGCACCCTGATTAACCGCGAGAATGCGCAAGCAAATCCACCGGCCCCAAAACCGAGGCCGGTAAGAAAAGATCTTCCCTCAACGCCCTCCGTCATGGGCTCACCGCGCAAGTCGTCGTACTGCCCTGTGAAGATCTCGCCGCCTATGACAGCTTCACCAAAGCCTTCCACGACGAACTCAAACCCGTCGGAATGCTCGAAACTCAACTCACCCAATCCATCGCCGACGACTACTGGCGTCTCAATCGCGCCAAAGCCATCGAACAAAATATGTACACCCTCGCCCTGCATGAGAAAGCCGATTCCATCATCACGGATCATCCTGAAATCCATTCCGCGCTCGTCATCGCCAAAGCCGTACACGACCAGATCAAAACCCTAGCCACGCTCAGCCTGCACCAGAACCGCATCCACCGCGCCGTCCTCAGCAGCACCGAGCAGCTCGAACGAATCCAGACCAAACGCAAAGCCCAGGAACAGGAAGAACTGATCATCGCGGGCCGAGTCTACGTCATGCTAGAGAAAGAAAACAAAGCAGCCGGAAGAGAGGAACCCTGGGATTGTGCAGCCGATGGCTTCGTTTTTACTCTCGACAAAATAGCCTCCCACGTCCGCCGTACAGACCTGATAAAACGAGCCTATGCAAGCAAATAATATGAGCTAAAACAGCCTCGAAACTTCCGCTCCTGCCATCGGCTACACGCGAAGTGTCGGGCTCGAAGCTACCAGATCGAAGTTACTACTCAACCCTCGTATCCCCGGACACCTAATGAACGCGCCATCCAAAGCGCGCGCCATCCGGTACCCCAGCTTCCACGCCGGAAACAACCCAGCCAGCGGAGTCGACACGAAGTCGAACCACCGCTCCCTAACCTCGAACCCGGCATCCCTGAAGTACCCAGCGGTGCGATCCCGCTGCAATTGCCGCTCGTCGTCGGTCTGATACTTCTTCATCAAATGCGGAATCAGCAGCTTCCCCACCCGCCCTGACAGCCGATTGATACTAGGCTCCAAGGCATACAACTTCCCCCCGCCAGTCAAGAGAGGACGCACCCGCCCTGGGAAGGCCGCCAACTCGTCGTCGCTCAAATGGTGCAGAAAAAACACCGCGACGACCAGATCGAAAGGAGCGTTTGAAAAGCGTGCCGACTCCCAAGGACTCGCCAGAAACTCCGTATTCAAAACCCCGCGAGACTCAGCCGAGCGTTTCGCGTGAGCCACTGCTTGCGGCGACAGATCCACACCCGTGACATGCGCCACGTGCCGCGCCAGCAGCAGTTCCGTATCGCCGATACCGCACCCGATGCTCAGCACCCGCGTCGTAGAGCCCGCGCCCGTCACCCGCAAAATCCGCTCCACCAGATACTCGCGGAATGCCACCACCGCGGGCTTGGCGAAATGCGCCGGACCCTCCGTCGCGTAGTAGGCGTCGTAGTAAGCCCGCTCGCGGTCCACTACCGGGGAAGACATATAGCTAGGCTATCCTAACCAGGCACGGGACCCGTTCCGCGCACGATGGTCGATTCCCGCAGCTTCTCCAGCTCGCGCCGGGCAATCTCGGCCCACGTGCTGGCCGGGTCCATCTTCAGATACCTCTTCCAGTGCTGCACCGCTCGCCATGGCTGATTCAGCGACTGGTAGACCAGGGCTACGTTGTAGTGGGCATCGGCGTAGTTGGGATGCAGCTTGATCGCCGCCAGATAGTGATGCAGAGCTTTGTTCCGGTCTCCCTTTTCATCGAACAGATTGCCCAGGTTGTAGTGCGCCAGCGCGTACTCCGGATCCACTTCGAGCGCCCTCAGATAATGCCGCTCGGCATCCCGCCAAGACCGGAGATTGAAATAGACCGTGCCCAGATTCACCAGCGCGCCCGCCGACGTCGGATCGATCTCGGAAGCTTTCTTATAGGCGGCGATCACCTCATCGAGTGGCGCGCCTTCCTGCTCCAGCGTCAGCCCTTTCTCAAACCACCGCTCCGCCTCCTTGCGCTTGCGGTGCAGACCGGTCTGGCTCGCTTCCTCCGCGGACGCAGTAGGAAACGCTAACAGCTTCTTGATCTCGATTTCATCGAAATCCAGAAGCAGCTGTCCCGTGACCGGCTCCATCTTTTGGCCGTCCAACTGAACCCGGATCTTCTTCCCTTGGGAATAGATCTTCAGTTCGGTGAGCGGATTCCGGATGTGGACCAGTCGCTCACGCAGGGCCGCCAGCGCGGTCTTGATCTGCGCGGTGGGAATCTTATTGGCGCGTAATCCGACCAGCGTCCGCAAGGCCAACAGGTCGGTGAAATCGAAGAAGTCGGTGGGCGCCAGGAACTCCTGTTTCTCCCAGCTCCGCAGCTGCCGTTCGGAAACATCCAGCAAGCGGCGTACTTCGGCTCGGGAATACGCCTGCTTGGTGGGTTCTACAGACACGGAAAAAGTGTAACAGAGACCAGCCTCGCGCTTTATTTAGCCGGACCGAGAATCTGATCCAGCTCCGCCATCCTCTCGTTCAACGCTTTGCGGAGCACCAGATACCTGGCGATCGCGTCGCGGCCGATCTTCTGGTCGGTGCCGGCGGTCAAACTGTACAAGTAGGTAATGTGGGTTTGCAGTTCCGGCTTGCTATATCGAACGGAAGGCGTAATCAGATCCGCCGACAAATCCTTCAGCTTGGCGGCTTGCTCGCCCGTCGCGGTCTTCTGCGCGTCCTTCAGGCGGGCCACCGCGCGGTTCACGTCGCTCACCAGGTCGCGCACTCGTATATTGTGCTCGAACTGCTCCCGCAGATCGGCGGTCGTGACGCCGTCCTTCGTGATCCGCGGATCTTCGATCACGGTCAGCGGCTGCGTGGACGACCAGGCGCCCGAGGTCAGGCGAACGCTATATTTGCCGGGAACGGCCGCGGGTCCGTTGGGTCCTTCGGGCCGGGTCTTGCTTTGCCACGGTCCCGGCATAGCGCAGATCCCAGATGAACCGGTGCATGCCGGCGGTCTTCTCCAAGTGAGCCGGGGCGCCGCGGGGACGGAACGCCTTCTTCTTCGTCCTCTCCGCCCGAGCCTTCGCGGCGCGGCTCTTCAGTCGCCACACTCGAAAACTTGCGAACCGTCTTGCCGCTCGCATCCAGAATCTCCAGCGTGATATCGCTTGAAGGGGCGCTCGGCAAGTAGTAGTCGATCATGGCGCCCGGGCGCGGATATTGCAGTCCTGAACGCGTAGGTCCCAGTCCTTCCAAAGAGCCAGCCGGCAGGCGTGCGAATCGCTTCGCGTGGTTGGAACAGCACGGTCGTCAGCCGTGGTCTGTCATCTGATGCAGCGGCGTCAGGTTGTCCAGAATCCAGAAGGAGCGTCCCTGGGTCGACAGCACCAGATCCTTGTGCGCGATCTTGATATCGGTCACCGGCGTGACCGGCAGATTCAACTGGAACGATTGCCAGTGCGCGCCGTTGTCGAAGGAAACGTACATGCCGAATTCGGTGCCGGCATACAGCAGCCCCGCGCGATCCGGATCCTCCCGCACCACGCGCGTAGGCTCGTCCGCCGCGATCCCGTTCTTGCCGTCGGTCAGCCGCGTCCAGTTCTTGCCGTAATCGTCGGTGCGGTAAATGTAAGGCGCAAAATCGCCCAGCAGATAGCGGTAGATCGCCACGTAGGCCGATCCCGCGCGATGCGGGCTGGGCTCGATGTTCTGCACGCGGCCGCCGGGAGGCAAGCCCGCTGGCGTCACGTTGCTCCAGGTCTTGCCGTCGTCGCGCGTCACATACACCAGGCCATCGTTCGACCCGGTCCAGATCAGCCCCTTCTGCACCGGCGATTCGCGAATCGCATACAGCGTGCTGTAAACCTCTTCGCCGGTGGCATCGCGCGTGATCGGCTCGCCGCTTGCGCCCTGCGTTCCGGGCGGATGCGCCGTCAGATCCGGACTGATCTTCTCCCACGTCACGCCGCCATCGCGAGTGCGGTGCAGGTACTGCGAACCGTAATAGACAGTAGTGCGGCGAGTGCGGCGACACCTCCATGGGCGACACGCGCTGAAAGCGGTAGATCAGGTCGCTGCCGGGATTGCCGTACAGCGACTGCCCGCCGATCCAGTAACGCTCTTCGTCGCGTGGTGTTCATGTTCTGCCGGCTGAACTGGCCCTTGCAGCCGCCGTAGACGATCTCGGGATTCACGGGGTCCGGAATGATCGGTCCGGTTTCGCAGCCGGGGCCGATGCGGAACTCCTGGCCGTTGCCCAGCGGCAGGCTGGGAACGATCACGGTGGTGTTGTCCTGCTGCGCGCCGTAGACGCGATAGGGATACTGGTTGTCCACGGCGACCTGGTAGATCTCGGCAGTGGGCTGGTTGGTCTGCGTGCTCCAGGTATGGCCGCCATCGAGCGAAACATTCGCGCCGCCGTCGTTGCCCTGGATCATGAACTGCGAGTTCTTCGGATTGATCCAGACATCGTGGTTGTCGCCGTGCGGCACCGGCATGCGGCGGAACGTCTTGCCGCCATCCGTGCTTTTGAACCAGCCTTCGTCGCCGACCCAAACCACGTCGGCATTGTTCGGATCCACGCCCAGGGTGGTGTAGTAGAACGGCCGCGTGGTTATCGATCGCGGATGAATTGATCAGGCTCCAGGTCGCGCCCGCATCTTCGGAGCGGTACAGGCCCGAGCCGGGCTTCGCTTCGATCAGCGCGTAGATGCGGTTCGGCTGAGCCGCCGAGATGGCCACGTTGCTGCGGCCGAACAGCTCGTGCGGCAAGCCGCCCGCCAGCTTGTTCCAGGTATCGCCGCCATCGGTGCTCTTGTAGATGCCGCCTTCCTGCGCGCCGCTGATGATGGTCCAGGGCTTGCGCTGCGCATGCCACATGCAGGCGAAGACCACCTTCGGATTGCCCGGCTGCAGTTCCAGGTCGGCCGCGCCGGCCGTATCCGAGAGGAAGAACACCTTCTTCCAGGTCTTGCCGCCATCCGTGGTGCGATACACGCCGCGCTCTTTGTTCGCAACGAACGGATTGCCCTGCGCCGCCACGTACACCACGTCCGGATTGGCTGGGATGGACGCGAATGGTGGCGATCTGGCCGGCGTCGCGCAGCCCGATGAAGGTCCAGGTCTTGCCGGCATCGGTTGATTTGTAAATGCCGCGCCCGATCGAAACATTGCTGCGGATCTTCGACGAGCCGGTGCCGGCGTAGATCGACGTTCGGATTCGGACTGCGACACTTCCACCGCGCCCATGGATGCGGCGGCGAAGAACCCGTCCGAGATGTTGACCCAGGTGTGGCCGGCATCGGTGGTCTTCCAGACTCCGCCGCCGGTCGAACCCATGTAGAACGTGTAGGGCTGCGAAGGGACGCCGGTGACCGTGGTGACGCGGCCGCCGCGCTCCGGACCGATCATCCGGTAGTGCAGCCCGGACCACATCGCCGGAACGTAGGAGCCCGATTGCGTGCCGGCGTACAACGAGACAACCAGAAACAGAACAAGTTTCTTCATGATTGATTTTATGACTTGACAGGTATTGATGATGATTTCGACCCGGCGATTCTTCTGCCGGCCTTCCGGCGTATCGTTGATGGCAACAGGCTTGGCCTTCCCGAAGCCGTGTACTTCCGTTACGCTTGGCGATAACGTAGCCTCTCGATTCCAGCCAGCTCTCCACGGTGTGGGCGCGCTCGGCGCTGAGAGTCTGTTGTAGTCGGCGCGCCCACGGCGTCGGTGTGGCCATCCACCGAGATCGGATGGACGCCCTCTTTTCGGATCATCGGTCCCAGATCGCTGAGCACCTTCTCGGCGCCCGCCGCGAGTTCGGCCTTATCGGACTCGAAGAGCGCGTCGGCGCCCACGATCAGCTTCGACCGGCACTGTTCCTTTATCTTTTGAATTTCTCCGGCTCTTCTGGATTTTGCCGGACCTCTGCCACGTTCCTTTTGGCTTTTCTACTGGCTCCCGGCTTCTGCCATTGGATCCCTTGTTGCCCCCATAAACAGACTCCGGCAACGACCCCCGGAACACATCTCCACATGCAGGGAATGATACACCGAAAGACGGCCTTCGCGTTGCGGGTATGAACATGCAGGATAATTGTATATTCCGGTCGATATGATCTCGCTACGCAATATCGAAAAGTACTTCGAGCACGGCCCCACCAAGACCTTCGTTCTTCGCCGCATCAACGTTGAAATCAAGGAGGGCGAGTTTGTTTCGATCATGGGTCCGTCGGGCGCGGGCAAATCGACCCTGCTGCATGTGCTGGGATGCACGACAGCTCCTGGACCGGCGAGTACTACCTGATGGATCACGCCATCCACAGGATGAATAAGAAGGATCGCGGCGAGAGTCTACAAAAAGTATTTCGGGTTTGTCTTTCAAAGCTATCATCTGCTGGATTCGCTGACTGTTTACGAGAACCTCGATATTCCGCTGTCTTACCGCAACGTAAAGAAGTCTGAGCGCGACAGCATCGTGTGCGACGTGCTGGACCGGTTTCAAATTGTCGGCAAGAAGGATCTGTATCCGAATCAGCTATCGGGCGGACAGCAGCAGCTAGTGGCCATTGCGCGGGCGATTGTCGCCAGCCCGAAGGTGATCCTGGCCGACGAGCCCACCGGGAAATCTTCACTCCAGCCAGGGCAAAGAGATCATGGAGATGTTCAAGACCCTGAACGAGGCCGGAACCACCATTATCCAAGTGACCCACAACGAGAAAAACGCCGAATATTCGGATCGAGTGATCGAGATCGTGGACGGCTGGATCACTCCCCCAGCCTCATAGCGCGTCCCAATTTCGCCCTAACCGTCCCACAGCTGAACAGCGCCCTATTGGTGCTCCGCCGTCTCCAGCGTGAACCGCCGGCCATCCGATCGAATGGTGATCAGACCCAGCGATCCGTGCGCAGGATCGCGGCATGCCGCTCGTGATAGCGCCGCAGCACATCCGGATGCGGATGATGAAAGCTATTCTCAAACCCGTCGGAGATAATGGCGAACTCCGGCCGCACAGCATCCAAAAATACTTCGGAACTGGAAGTCTTGCTCCCATGGTGACGCCACTTTCAGCACGTCGCAATGTTGCAGCTTGCCCTCCGACCAAAGTTCGGCCTCCGTCTGCTTCTCCATGTCCCCAGTGAGCAG
The DNA here is from genome assembly GCA_963777595.1 of Terriglobia bacterium. Lineage (GTDB taxonomy): Bacteria > Acidobacteriota > Terriglobia > Bryobacterales > Bryobacteraceae > CAVVFX01. The sequence continues at coordinate 9,861 of CAVZRE010000005.1, read as the reverse complement.
AAACGAGTGCTTTCCGTAACTGATCCGCATCACCAAAGAATCGTTGTTCTTCCCCACATCGGCAGGCTGATAATCGACCACCGGTGCAAGCACTTCAATGTGCGCACCGCCGAAATCGAAGCTGCGTCCAGCGCGCATAGAATCGATCCGGACATGCTTCGCCAAGGCCCTGGCGCGGAGCGTCGCGCCACACCGGACTCTCGCCGTTGGCTCCGGTCCAGAGTTGCGCCGGATGGAAGTTGTCGATGATCGCGCCCAGTCCACCGGTATGGTCCTCGTGCGCGTGCGTGCAGACCACCACGTCCAACTTCTTAACGGACCGGCTCCAAAGGTACGGCGAGATCACGTCCTCGCCGATATCCAGCTTCGGCTTCACCTTGCGTCCGAACAGGTTGGGGAACCCGCCGCCATCCACCATCATCAGCTTGCCGTCCGGAAATGCGACTAGCAAGCCATCGCCTTGTCCCACATCGATGGCGGTCAGTTCCAACTGGCCCGGATCCGTCATCGGGGCGGGAACGGGTAAACGAACACTACGGCAAACAGGCCCAGCACGACGGCCAACGCCGGCAGCCGCCAACGCCATGAGCGGGTCAAAGTATAGGCAAGCAGCAGTAGCGCAGCCACAAAAGCCAGCGTTAGCCATAGCGGAGGATCGGGGACACGTACATCGGGTTCCCACCGCGCATGCCAATGGGCAACTCGTTCGCGACAGCCGGAGCAGGAACTCCGCGACCACCGCGGGAAAACGCCAGTCCGTGAACACCGCCAGAAATCCGATCGGAACCACCGCTGTCAGCAAAGGAACGATGATCACGTTAGCCGACAAGCCGGAGAACGAGATGCGGTGAAAATAGATGGCCATCGGCAGAGCCAATCCGACCTGGATCACCGTCGAGATCACGATCATGTCGTAGATGTAAAGTGCCAACCGCGCGATCAGAGCCAAGCCATTCTGGCCCCACTGTTCGGGAATCGCGAGACAGTGCCGGAGCGTTTCTGCCAGTAGCCTCAGCTCCACTCGAAACTGCGGCCACATTTCGGCTCCAGATGCATATCGAAATTCGTCTCGTGGATGTGCGCCAGCCCGCCGATGAAGGGGCCGGACGTCGCTTTCATCAGAGGCATGGCTAATACTCCGATGGCCGCGACCGAAAGGAACGAAAGCTGAAAACTGGCATCCGCAATCTGCGCCGGATCGTACACGAGATAAACTATGGCCACCGCCGCCAGCAGATTCATCAACCGTCCACGCCGGTAAAAATAGCGGACCAACAGGTACAGCGTAAGCGCTCCGGCCGCGCGCACCACGGGAGCGCTGCCCCCGGAAACCAGCGCGTACATCCAGGCCAGAATGGCGGTGATCGCCAGCGCGGGTATATCCGCGATGCAGCAGATCCGCATCAGGAACAGCAGCGACCCCGCCAGCACCGAGACATGCATTCCCGCGATGACCAGCGCATGAAAAGTGCCCGTGCGGCGGAAGTCTTCCGTCCACACCTTATCGAGCTTGCCGGTTCTCCAATAAGAGTGGCTTCCATCATTCCGGTCGCGTAAGGGTCATTCGGATACAACGCCTCGATCCGGCGCAGAGCAGTGGTACGAATCGCAAAGATCGCGGCCCGGAACCGCGACCCGCAGCGGCCGGGCAACACCTTCACCGGCGATCCCGACGCCACGGCAGCCGTCCAATAGATCTCCTTCCGAGCGGAGAACTCCTCAAAATCGAAAGCTCCCGGATTGTGGAAATTTCGCATCGGCCGGAGCTTTCCTTCAAACTCGACTAATTCACCGTAGTTCAGGTCGGGAGGCGTCTCGCCCTCGTGTAACACCAGGCTGGCGCGTGCCCTGGCGTGAGCGGCCAACTCCACGGTGAATTGATCGCGGCCTTCATAGAACAGCGGCGGATCCACCACGCAGCCTCCCATCGTCACCAACTCCTGAGAACCGGCATCCACTTGGGGCGTTGGTCGCGGCCGGTGCAGCACGTTCACCCAAATTCCCGCCGCACACACCGCGGCCAACAGGGGAGCATAGAGAATCCGGGGGCACCAGCGCGCCGCCACCAACGTCAACGCGACCAGCAGACTGAAAGCGATCGCCAGTTCGGGAGTTTCAAATCGAGCGGCTCGCGCGATCAGAATTCCCGACGCGAAGGCGATCAGCGGAGCTACCAGAGGATTCTTGCGGCCCACTGGATCTAGTCGCGACTGGACTCCAATATTCTCAGGCAGTTGTAAACCAACGACGGAAAATGGCATCCTAACAACGGAGGGTCTTTTGCGATCAATCGTTCTTGCGGTAATTACCGGTACGGTGCTGCTGCTGGCCGGATGCTCGAGTTCCAGCCAAGTTGCCTTGGGCGAACATGGCGCAACCAGTCCCGCCGAATCCGGCGAACACGGTGCGTATGGCGACCAGGCGGCGCCATCAGCGCAGCAGGAAACAGCGTCCGACTACGAAATCAAGCCCATCGAAGGTCCGATCACGAACGACAACGTGGACCCCAGCATGGAAGGCAGCGGAAATATCGCGGCGCAGGGCGATTATAAGCGAGTCGTCGCCGCCCAGCAGAAACTTCCCTCTCCGGCTATCGAATAGGATCAAGATGCAAGCGACGGCTGAAACGCGGCCACCCATCGGAATCGTTTTCGACTCCGATTTCGGGAATAGCGTGGATACTGCTTTAGCGTTGGCGCTGCTGTATGGCCTGGACGGCGCGAAACAAGCCCGGCTGGTCGCGGTCAGCGTTTCCAATCAAAACCTGAAGGCGGCGGAACTGGCGGATGTGATCGCCCACTTCTATCTGCGTCCTGCTCCCATCGGCTTATACGCGAATGGCAAGTGGGCGGGCGACACGGCCCTCGAAACTGCGCCGCTCGCCTTACGGCAGGAAGACGGCAAGCCAGTATTCGCCAGCACCATAACCAAACTGAACGATACGGCCGACCCCGCGCCCCTTATCCGCAACGCATTGACTGCTCAACACGATGGGAATTGCTCGATCGTATTGGCGGGACCGGCTGTCAATCTGATCGCACTGCTGGGGCTGCACGGAGCCAAGGACATCATCGCCGCGAAAGTAAAGTGTCTGGTGACGACCGAAGCCGCTTTTGGTCTTCCAGCCTCGCGTAAATTCTTTACGGAATGGCCTACGCCGATCGTAATCGCGGCGGAAGACCGGAGTGCTTCGCTGACCTATCCCGCGTCGAGTATTGAGAAGGACTTTTCCTGGTCCCAAGCCCATCCGGTGGTGGCCGCATACCGCGCCTACAAGTCCATGCCGTACGACGCCCCGACTGCGAGCTTGGCCGCCGCGCTGTATGCCGCGCATCCGGATGCACCCTATTTCAAGCCCGCGGAGCCCGTCCCCGGCTTCGATAAGAATGTGCGCAAGTTCGTTCTGAATCCTGAGAAAAAGGATGAGATTCTGAAAGTCTTCATCGAGCTCGCCAGCGCCAAACCCGTGCCGAGGCGATTCCCGGGAGCTCCCAAAGTGGACGAAGCCAAGCCCGAAAAGGCACCCGGCAAGTAGACTGCGCGAAATACGATCTGTGGTAGTAGGGCCATCCGTTCGCTAGCCTGATACCTCTAATGACGGCATTCAAGGCAGCACTCGTAGTGTGTGTGATCGCGATCTGGTCACAGGCTCAGGACTCTCGGGGAGGTTTGGTGGGCAGCGTAAGCGATTCGAGCGGCGCACGTATTCCCTCGGCGAGCATCGTTCTACAAGCAGCCGGATCGCCCATCGAGCGGAAGACCACCGCGAATGCTCGTGGTGAATTTCGATTCAGCGATGTGCCCGCCGGGCTCTATCGCGTCATCGTAAATGCAGCGGGTTTCGCCGCGGCGGAATCGGATGTCACGCTGCACGTTAGCTCCGTGCGGGAGATCGACGTAACTCTTGTTCCGGCAGCTTCTACGCAATCCGTCAACGTGTAGGGGCGGGTTCGTCCATCGCCTCGCAGCCCATGGACACCACGACCGCGGTGCAAGGCGGAACGGTGACGCGGACGGACCTGGCCACGCATTCCGCTCGCGGAACGCAGCTTCGCCAACATCGCTTATCTGGTTCCGGGCACTGAACCTGTAGAGCCTTCCGATCCCACCAAGGCGCGCATCACGGCCGTCTCGTTCGGAGGCAGTTCGGGCTCTGAATGACGTGCTGTCGGTGGATGGCGGCGACAATTCCGACGATTATATTGGCGGCTTTCTCCAGAATTTCTCGCCGGATGCGATCCAGGAATTCGCGGTGCAGACCGCGCTTGAGAATGCCGATACGGGACGCACGGTGGGCGGTTCAGTGATGATCACCACCCGGCGTGGCACGAACGATTGGCATGGCGAGGCGGGCTTCTACGAACGCGCCGCGGCCTTGAATGCCCGTTACCCGATCGAGAATCCTGCGCCACTGCCGAAGCAGCCGTTCTCGAAGCAGAACTATATCGGCACGCTCGGCGGGCCGATCATTAAGGACAAGTTGTGGTTCTTCGCCTCTTTCGAAAATGTACACGAGAACGCCAGCATCGCTTATAGTCCGGCCAGCCTGACGCAATTCAATGCGCTGTCTTCGCTCGCTTCGCAAGGCCTGATTCCGGGGGTCACGTTCGATTCCGGTGCCCAACAACGTTCCGATTCCTTTTCGCGACTACCTGGCAACGCTGCGGTTCGACTGGTCTGCAATCGACTCGCTCGCAATGGTTCCTGCGCGCCGCCACGGACAACTACACCACCGATAACGCCTTCGTCCAGCAGGCGACGCTCGCCTCCACGGGCGCCACTTCGCATTCCAATTACCTGAACGTGGTGGTGGGACAGCAATTCATCTTCAGCCCCACCTGGCTGGGCTCGCTGACGCTGACCGCCAGCTACTTGCACCTGACGGAGGCGCGCAATTCCGACTATGGCTTCGCTCTCGCGTTTCCATTCAGTTCCACCTTCCAAACGGTCTCCGGATTCGAGACTTTCGGGGACAACCAGTTCGCAACTCCGATCACGGCGTTTCCGGTGCTGCGCAATCAGGAGAAATACCAGATCCGGTACGATGTCAGCCATTCCTCTGGTTCGCACTCGTCTGAAGTTTGGCGTGGACTTCATCCATGAGCCGGTGATGAGCGGCGCCCTGGCGGCAACGTCCGAGAACCTCACTATCTTCGCGCAGGATCCATCCTTCTATCTCGACCAATCCGGCGCAGTTTGCGGTTGATCTGAGTTGTACTCCCACGGCCGCCTTGGCTGTGACCGAGGAACGCAGTGCAGCAGCACGCCGGCGGGCAACGGCAGCTTCTCGCAAAACGTGCAGCGCCTGGGATTGTATGCGCAGGATTCCTGGCGGGTGACGCCGCGCCTCACTATCAACTACGGACTGCGCTACGAAACCACCTTTGGTCTTTTTATGGCCTCGGGACAATCGCAGTTGGCGAATCCCGCGCTGCAGACCATTGAGGCGTTGCAGATTCCGCTGTTCCAACATCCAGGCGCGCCGCACGATTACCGCTTGAACTTCGCGCCGCGTCTTGGGCCTCGCCTATGCGCATGGGCGAAGCCAGGAAGACGGTTCTGCGCGCGGGCGTGGGAATGTATTATAACGATCTGGCGCAGAACGGCTGGGTGACCGCGCTTCAGGCCGTGAATGAGCCGGCCGGAGTTTGCCGCGTCCCTTCCGATCCAGGCTGCTTGCCAGGAGACGCGAACGGGGGAGCGGGCGCGATCATCGATCCCGCCTACAAGACGCCTTATGCTCTGCACGCCACCGCCGGTGTCGAACACGCCTTCAATTCGAAGTGGATGGTGAGCGCCGGATGGACGCACGAAACGGGCATGCACGGCTTCCGCCGCTATCAGTATCAGGCCGGATACACGCTATTCTCGCCGCTGTTCCCGAGCGACATGGCGTCCCAGATGCAAAATGTCCCCGACATCACTGTATTCCGCAGCGATAACCGCTCGCGCTATGACGGCTTGTTAGTCCACCTGCAAGGCAACATTTCGCGGCTGAATTTAGTGGTGAACTATACGCTGTCGAGCGCCGAAACCTGGGGCTGCGTGCTAGGCGAACTGTTCGACTACGTGAATGGCGTATGCGATCCACTGCATGCGTTCGCCAAGGGAGACTATGGTCCTTCGGGTGAGAACGTCACGCATCGGCTGGTGATCGCCGGCACGCGTGCATCTGCCTGCGGGTTTCGACGTCTCGGTGCTCAGCCAGGCGGAAAGCGCCCGTCCTTTTACTCTGACCACACCTGTGGATGTGAATGGATTCGGAGATCCGCTCGACGATCGCGCGGTCGTGAACGGAGTGCAAACCAGCATGGATCGAGTTTCGCGGGACGCCCTATCTCCAGACCGATATGCGGGTGAGCCGCCCGTTTCGCTTGGGCGAGCGCTGGAAGGCTGTTCCGTTCATTGAGTTCTTCAATTTGTTCAACCGCAACAACCCCGGCGCGAACTACGTCACCAACGTCGCCGCTCTGCCGCTGCCGGTGAACAACCAGGCCAACATAACGGCCTTCTGTCTCAACGCAAGTTGCACCCAGACCCAGCCAATCACAAGTCTGAACCAATTGCGCGTCCCGGCCGGCGGCCTGGGCGACTTCTTCGGCCCCGGGACCACGGTCGGCATACCATTCGCGGCGCAATTAGGGATTCGAGTTTCGTTCTAGCCGCTAGAACGCGAACCGGAGTTGCAACTCCAGCCGTCTATTGTTGGCATTCTCAGCAAATGCGCCGAACCCTCCCGATATCGAGTTAGCCTGCCCAAACAAAGGCGATGTGAGGTTGCCGATGATCTGCGCCCGGGTTAGTCGTGATTCAAGATGTTGCGCCCGGATAGCGACACGGTTAGGTTATAGCGATGGCTGGTAGCTCCGCCGCCAAACATCCCGCCCATACCGCCGCCCATCTGCATCCCACCTCCACGACCGCCGCCACCGCCACGGACCGCCGTCCCGGCCCACCACCTTGGTCCGCCCGAATTCGCCGAGCCTTCTCGCAGCGGGTCCAAATCCGAACGTCTTGGCGACCCTCAGGTTGACCGTGTATTGAGCTGGTCCCCGGCCGAAATTTCGGCCGAGAATCTGCTTCACCCGGTGTCGGATTCGGATTCAGCAGTAGCGATCCATAGCGGATGGGCGTGCAATCGCAGGTGCTGGGGTCCGTCACGATCCCAGGCCGGCCCGTGAACAGCGTGTCTCCGTACAGGTCGGTGCCGGTGGTGATGTTGAACGGCATGCCCGATTGCAGCACGATGAACGGACTCAAGCGGATATCCCACTTGGTGGCGATGGACCCGCCGATGAAGGCGCGGTTCCGGACGTCGGTGGAGGCCGGCCCGTATTCGCCCGCTCAGTTGTATTGATTGGCCGGGAACGTTCCTAACGCCATCCGTATTGCTATCTGGCGTAGTTCAGCATGTAGAAGCCGAACAGCGAGATGTTCTTGGTCATGCGGGAGTTCACGTTAGTGATGATCTGGTTCTGGTTGTAGAGACCCGACGATTCCATCAAGTAGATGGGGCCGACATCGCCATAGGGAAAGATACCGCTTCCCGGAGTACCGTTGAAGGTTCCGGGCAGCGGCGCATTGATATCGCGCGATCGCAATTCGTGCAGCCCGTGCGAATTCGTGTAGGTGACCGCCAGAGTCGTGTTGCGCGGCAACTGCCGCTCCACTCCAATGGCCGATTGAATCAGGTAAGGCGCGCGGAGTTGCGAACTGATCTCATGAATGGTCTGCTGCGTCGCATACTGCATCAATTCCGCGGGCGTCGGGATATTCGGATAGAAGTTGGGGTTGGTTACGACGTACTGTTGCTGGTTGATCCCGTTATAGCGCTCCGCCGTGAGAATGTTCTGTTCGCCGAAGCGATCGTAGAAGATACCGAATCCGCCGCGGAAAACGGTCTTCGGGACGAGACGCGCCTTTGGCCAGCGATGCCCGGCGCCCAGGCGAAGCCGATGCGGGGCGCCCAGTCGTTGTGATCGGAGATGTTGGTTTGCGTCTCCCAGCGCAGACCCAGACTCAGGGTGAGATTGGGACGCACGCGCCAGTCGTCGCCGACGAACAGGCCGGCGTCCATTTGGTTCAGCTGCACCAGCGGATTTCCGGCGTTGATCGAGAACTGGGTGGCGCCGCCACCCAGGGCGGCCGACTTGCGCGGGCGTTAAGCCGAGCGGCTTCCAGCATCAACGTGCGCTGATAGCGCTGAATGGAAGTCAGGTCCACGCAACCAGGCGGTGGGCACGTTGGCATTACAGATGATGCCCGGATCCACAGGATGCGTTGTTCGCATCGAGGACCGGAGCGTAGCCGCCGCCGAAGGAGAAGCTGCCGCCGAAATTCTGGGGCGACGTATTGGTCAGAGTGACAGCCCGCAGGCGGACGCCGAACTTCCAGGAATGGACGCCCGCCGGCGATCGAAGTATAGTTCTGAAGTTCGTAATGGTTCTCGTCGTCCAGCGGTCCGTCCGACTTGCGAGCCGCCACCGTTGAATGCGCTCAGCACGCTGATGGCAGGGCTCGTCGTTCAGAGTGTTCTGCAAGCTGGTGGTATGGAAGAACTGGAAACGGTTTCGTTGATCACCTTGGCGCTCAATACGGCCGTCTCCGTGACTTGCAGGGTTTGATCGGTGGAAAGCGAGTTGTAGCCGGCGGAAGGCAGCGTGAAGCCGCCGACCCCGGCGTTGTCCTGCGAGTTGCGCGTGTATCCGTAGCGCACGGTCAAGGTGTTGTTCGCGTTCAACTGATAATCCACGCGCGGGCTGATGCGCAGCCGGCGGAACGGAGTGAGCAGGACCTGCGTGAACGGATTGACTCCCGAGCGATGTGGTGTCCACCGTAACCGCGTCGATGACCGCGCTGTTGTCGATGTTGCGCTCGTCCACATCCAGGAAGAAAGAGGCTTTCTTGTTGATGGGGCCGCTCAGATTGCCGCCGAACTCTTTCAAGTCTGAAGGGAGCCTTCTGGGCCGCATAAGGATTGCGGGAATTGAAGATATCGTCGCCGTAGTTGAAATAGGCCTGCCCGCGCAATTTGTCGGTGCCGGGCTTGGTCAGAATCTCGATGCGGCCGAAGCCGATCTTGTCGTATTCCGGCGAAAACGGGTTCTGATTGATGCGGATCTCGCGGATGGAATCTTTGTTGGGAAGCTGGCCGCCGGTGAACCCGTCGATGTAAATCTGGCCGCCGTTGGGGCCTGCCGCCGGACCCGCCAAAGCCTGCAAATCGGATTGCAGATCGTCGGGATCGTCGGAAAGCGCCTGCAGATCTTCGCCGCGCAAGACCAGGCGCCCGCGTTGTTGGACGGATCGGTGCTCACGGTGGGCCCGGTCTCGGACTGCACCGTAACTTCCTGTTTTTCGAGCGCGACGCGGAGCTGAATGTTGGCGGTCAGCTGCGGCCCCACTCAAGTCCACTACCGTCGGCTGGAATTGCGTCAGTCCCGGAGAAGTAGCCGACGATCGAATACTTCCCGGGCGAGTCCATTGAGAATGTAGCTGCCGTCGGCGCCGGAAACCACGGCTTTTACTACTCCTGCCGGTCCAGTCGCGGTGATCTTGACCCCTGGAATCACGGCGCCGGATTCATCGCTGATGGTGCCTCGAATCGATGAGAGCGATTGGGCGAAACTACTGAAAGAAAGAAAGGTAGTGAGTAAGAGTACACTACCAGTGCGCTGAAACATGCTGAACCCTTCCTATTTTTTTTCCGGGAGTACCGGGATGATCGGGAAAACCTTATATAGGGGGCGACAGGAAGGGAAGGACGGTTACTGCGAGGAGTAACGTTCGTAAAATATTGAAGGGGGCGACCGCAGGTAAAAGCGGCCGCCCCCGGGGGAACCGCTTCCTCTGGTCGCGGCT
>CAVZRE010000004.1:0-56206 GCA_963777595.1 Terriglobia bacterium | reverse complement strand
TTGTTTTGCCGACGCCTTCGTTCAGGTTCGGTCTTTGCTCGCTGAACTGAGTGTGGTTGAACGCGTTGTACATTTCGACACGGAGTTGCAACTCGACCTTCTCGTGGATCGGGATGCCTTTGACAAAGGAAATGTTCCAGTTCTCCAGGCCCGGACCGCGGATGAGAGTTTTCGATGGGTCGCCCAACGTGCCGACCGCAGGCGCGGCGAAAATAGTTGGATTGATGGCCTGTAGCGGTACGTAGCCGCTGCCCACCTGATTCGGATCGCCGGTCACGTTGATGCGCGCGGATACGCTAGGCGAACCGGTGATGTTGGTCGCAGTGCTTTGCGTGAAGCCGACAATAAGGGGGCGCCGCTCGAAACGAAGCGATTCCGTTCACATGCCAGTCATTGACGATGGCGCGGACCGGCGCCGCGGCGGACCGCCAATTGGGTACATCCCACAGCCAGTTCATCCTGAGGATTTGGGTGCGATCGAAACTTGCCAGACCGTAGTTCCAGGCGCGGAAGAGGGAAGCAGGCACCGCGTTGTTCACTGCGCCAAAGTCGGTGTCAACCCAGTCCATGGCCTTTGACCAGGTGTACGCGAGGCCGAACTGAACGCCATGAGCGAAGCGACGATTGGCGGTGATCTGAAGCGAGTGGTAGTTCGAGGTGCCATCGTCAGCGTCGTAAGCGATGGCGCTGTATCCCTGAATGGGAACCAGAAAGGCGTTGGGCAGGGGCGTGGAAGGCGACACCGGGTTGGCATTCGCGGGGTTGAACTGAGCTCCGAGTGGAATCGGTTCGAGGTTCTCGGCCCAGGAAAGATGGCGGCCGAGCGACCCGACGTAACCGACGTCGACTACCGTGCCGAATCCGATCTTGCGCTGAATTGACAAACTCATGTTCATCACCTCCGGCGACTTCAAATTTTTCTGGTAGGCGATGACCGACGGCGGCGAAACGTAGCCTTGCGTGGATTGGAAAGTGGAAATGGTCGCATACTCCACCTGCGGCGTTTGCACCAGGGGATACGAATACTCCGCGGCGGAGTTGGTGCCGAGAGGCCGATTGTAGAAGATGCCGAAGCCGCCGCGGATAGCAGTCTTGCCGTCACCGAAGGGGTCGTAAGCAAAGCCGATGCGAGGCGCCACCAAGGGTCCCATGTTGTTGGATAGCGCGGTCGGATAGCCAGGTGTATTGGCGGGAATTACCATTCCGTTGGTAAGGTTTCCAGTTCCCGGCGCAATGAATCCGACTAGCGCGGAAGGATAAACTTGCCCCGTCACCGGATTGACGCCGACGCTCTTGCCTCCCACCAGCGCGGGGTGGATCAACTGCACCGCCTGGCTCGGGTTGAACATAGACGGCACGAAGCCCGCCATCTCACCCTTGTAATTATGGAAGGGTTGATACCAGCTCACACGCAATCCGTAGTCCACCGTCAATTTCTTCGTGACGCGCCAGTTGTCGCTCACGAATGTGTCTGTGCCATTCGAGACGATCAATGAGTAGGGATGGGCAGTGGCTTCAGTATAGGTGTTGAAGACACCGAGGATCGCGTTCGAGAAGGCGTAGCCCGTATTCAAAGGATTATTGACGTTGCTTTGGAAATCAAACAGGCCGTTAAAGTCGGTAGCCCAGTTTCCGTCATACTGCCGCATGTGCTCGAAGGTGATGCCTGCTTTGATGGTGTGCGCGCCCACGATGTGGGTAAACTTATCGCTGATGTCCGTAACATAGCGCGTCAGATCGTAGGGAAAGCGCCCATCGTAGGTGATGTTGGGAGGATCGCTAACGCCCGCAAACGTCACTCCCGGCAGCAAATTTAGGGGATTGCTCGCCGGGTTCAACTGACCGGCGTTAAAGCCATAGGTGTTCCGCTGCAGACTGGCCAGGGCATTGCCCGAAAATGAATCAGTGGGGCCGTAATCCTGCGCGTAACCAAACATCAGCTCGTTGATGGATGTGGGGGAAAAGATGTGGGTGTAGTGGCCGGCCGCCATTTTGCCATCGGTCGCGGTGACCATGCTGGTGACCAGAGGGAAGCCCACGGTAATCCCGTTACTGCCCGCATTAATTCCGCCGGTTGCCGTCATCCAATCGCCGGTCAGCGTGACTGAGAAGACATCCGAGGTGCGTGCGTTGAAGTCCAGCTTCAACGTAGCCAGTTTCACCGGAGATGTCGTTGCGGTCTGGGTCACGTAGTTGTAGGCGCTCGAGTTGGATGCATTGGGTTGAGGAAAAATGTTGAGCAGCGCCTGACCATTGCTGTCGATGCGGCTGGCCGGAATGATGTTGCCGGGAAAAGCCACTCCAGTGGTGGGATCGATGATCGGGACCAGTTTTCCGGCCGTCAAGGTCTGAGAGAAATTTCCAGTGCGCTGCAGTGCAGTGGGCATAGTGTCGTATTGCAGTGCGCTGGTGCTGCGCTGCGGCAGAAATTCCTGGTTCCAGAAAAAAAAGATCTTGTTTCGAACCGGCGACAACTTAGCTGGAACCCATACAGGTCCGCCGATGTTGTAGGTCACGGCATTGAAGCGGTTGACCGGGCGGGCAATGCCCTGCAGATTACTGAAAAAATTATTGGCGTTCAAATCTTCGTTGCGCCCGTAGTACATCGCGGTTCCGTGAAACTGGCGGGTGCCCGACTTAGTCACCATCTGAACGTCGCTGCCCGATAGCCGGCCATATTCCGCCTGATAATTACTGGTCATCACCTTGACTTCGGAGATTGCTTCCATGCTGGGCATGAAAGTACCGTTAGCAGCACCGCCGACGGCCGAGAGAGTGACGCCATCGACGCTGAAATTATTTGCCGTGGTGCGGCTTCCCGCGACGTTGAAATCCACGGCGTTGGTGCCTGCGAGGTTGCGAGTCGACGCGCCGACTGGGTCTACGACTCCCGGCGTAATCGTGATCAGGGATGTGACCGTGCGGCCGTAAACCGGCAGTTCCTCGGTTTGAGCCGCGCTGATCGACGCGGAACGCTCTCCACTAGCGGTCTGCACCGTCGCCCCTTCCGCCGTTACCGTCACTTGTTGATCTACGCCCCCGACCTGCAGCGAGAAAGCTCCAAGAGCGAGCCGGTCGGACGGACTTAACTGGATTCCTTTGCGGGTCGAGGTTTTAAACCCAGGAGCGGTCACGCTGATCGTGTACTCGCCCGGCTCCAGTCCGTCAATCACAAATTCACCTGCGTGGGTGGTTTGGAACGTCCGCTCCGCGCCCGTTTTGATGCTGATCAGTTTGATGTCAGCCCGCTCGATCGCGGCGCCGCTTGAATCGGTAACGGACCCGAACATTCCTCCCGTCACCGCTTGGGCCCAAGCGATACCCGCTACCGCGACCAACACTGTCAACGTTCGAATTATTTTCATCCTGAAGCTCCCTAGCTTATAGCTCAACAAAGTCTATGTGAAACCCGTAGGCATTGCAACCGGACGCTCGTTATGAAGAGCACCGGTCTCTTGTGAGAGAATCTTCTTCGACGCACATGACCGCACCGGAACAGGAACTCCGCGTACAACTCGCCGCTGTCTACCGGCTGGTCGACCATTTCGGTTGGACCGATCTGACCTGGACGCACACCAGCGTCCGCCTGCCTGGTACCGAGCACTTTCTTATTAATCCCTATACGCTGCGATTCGACGAGATCCGCGCTTCAAATCTTGTCAAGGTCGATAAGGACGGAAATATCGTCGGCGATCCCACGCAGGAAATCAATCCGGCCGGGTTCGTCATCCATAGCGCCGTGCATCTTTTCCGGCCCGAGGTTCAGTGCGTCATGCACACTCATACGGTGGCGGGCATGGCTGTTGCCGCGCTCGAATGCGGACTGCTCCCCATCAGCATCCATGCGTTGGGCTATTACGAGCGCGTCGGTTATCACGACTTCGAGGGTCCCAGTCTGGATCTTGCCGAGCGCGCGCGATTGGGCGCGAATCTGGGTAATCACAATATCCTCATCCTGCGCAATCACGGCTTACTCGCATGCGGAGAAACGATCGCGCAGACATTCGTGCGGATGTACCGCCTGCAGCGCATCTGCGAAATTCAGATCGCCGCGCTGTCTACCGGACAGAAGCTGGTGACCCCGCCCCGTGAGGTATGCGAACTGACCGCGCGCCTGAGCGACGATTTCCTCTCCACCGAAGGAGGCAAGGGTTACAGCCGCAAGGCCAATCCGGAGTTCGACGCAATGCTGCGGTTGCTCGACAGGAAAGATCCGTCGTACCGCGACTGACGCCTAAAGCGTCAGCATGACGCCGAACTGCATCTGCCATCCTGGCTGACCACAGACGTCAATTGGCATGCTTCGAGGATGCTTGAAAAGCCTCATGCTGATGCAAGCCGGTAAACACTGGCCTATCGACTGACTTCCGGGTTGATGGTAGTGAATTTGGAATCGATGACTTGGCGAACCGCCCGTCTGAAGCCCTGCCACGAGCAGACGGTCTGCAAAGCAGATGCACAGCCCGGAACTGTGATTTCCTGGCTTTCCGGCGGGGCATCCATCGTCAACTTTTGGCCATTTCGCATTTGGTCGAGCGTTTGGGCGAGATACCGCGTCTTGACGGAATAGTCTCCCGTCGCGGCGTCGATCCACAGGGAGAAAATCAGCGCGCCCCCGGGTGGTGTATCGTCCGGCTGATATCCGGGCAAATGCCAGGAAAGTCCCAACATGCCGGAGAGATTCGAAAGATTTGTATCGTGGCCGGATAATACTAATAAGGCATCGCCTGGGTTGCCCAGCGCTCCAGATGTTGGTTTGCCTGACACGGCCTGCTCCATCGAACACAGCACGTGCGCCAGCAGATTTGAGCCGCGCGCGCGGGCGAGGACGGGCGTGCGCCGCATCAGGTCCGCGTACACGCTGTGCAGTTCAAGCACGCTGAACAGGTTCTCCTTCGTTAAGCGGCCCCATCCCAGATCTGTGCCCATCATGCCGTTGGCATATTCCAGGAGAAAATCTTCGCTGAGCGACGAACCGGCTGCGATTGGCCCAGTCATCGCCACCGATTTAGCGCTTGCCTCGACGCCAAGGGGCGACTCCATCAGTTTTCCCGCACCTGCCTTTTTGCCTGTCAAGATGAACTGGAGTTCAGCAAGAGCGTTCGCATGATCCGCGACCACCCCTCCCGGTTGTGATCCAAGACGCTCGCGCACTGCGCGGAGTGTCAGCTCTGGAGCAGCAGTCCCAACCCCCTCGAATATCGGATCGCGGACGTGATCCGGCTGGGAATGAATCGTCACTCCGCAGCCGGGGAGAAGAGACTCGGCGAATGCCCGGCCGGTCTCGACTGTGCGCTGAGCGCTATCGGCCCAGATATAGATCCGGCCGGCATCCTTGCATCCAGCGTCACTGTAGAGGCCCGCGTCGGTTAGCCACTCTCGGTAATAGCTGCCAAGGATCTTGATCAGGTCACGGCCATGTGGAGTCAGTTCTCCTGGCGCGACGCCCCATTCGGGCCAAGCCTGTGCGGAGTATTCGTTAAGCCGATCCCGATCCCACGTGGGCGATCTCACCCCGTGGCGGCTGACAATGACCAAGTACTTGAGTTCAAGCGGCCCGGCGACAGCGGGCCACGCCGCGCCGAATGCTACGAACGCGGCAAACAACGTTAGGCGCGCGGTCAGGAGTTTATCTTTCATGGTTCAAGCTGTAGCGAAGTCCCGCGGAAAGGTCGGCTTGTAGTACTCCTGCTGATTCATGAAGACTGGAATACCCGTATAGTAGCCGAAAACTTCGTCGGTTAGATTCAAGCCGTAGACCATGGCGGAAAGGCCGTGGCCCAATCTCACGCTCGCTTGGACGTCGAGCTGTAAGTGGGGCAATACAGGAAACATTGATGCGGCGTGAATCGGTGACATCCATGGCGCACGTTTTTCGATCGATAGCCAGCAAGGCAGGGGATCGGTTTTCCAGGTGGTTTTTCCCTTGTTGACCGGTAGCTCACCGTCGCCCAGTACGGCCTCAAGCCTGACTTCTATGGCGCGCTAGACAAACAGGCACGCCGCGGCAAAATGCAGTTCTTCCTGGGCTTTTCCTTCCAACTGCCACGCGAGCACCCATGTCCACTGCGTCGCGATGGCGTAGAAATCAGCACGCGGGAAATACTACGCGAAAGGTGGTGCCCCGGCCTTCCATGCTTTCCACTGAGATCGCGGCATGGTGCATATCGGCAATCCACTTCGCGATCGCCAAGCCCAAGCCTGTTCCGTCGACCTGGGTTCTGGAGGGGTCTGCACGAAAGAAACGTTCGAAGATCCGAGGCAAAATAGCGGCTGGAATGCCGATTCCGTTGTCGCGCACTTCAATCTTGGTTTGCCCTTCAACCGTGGCGACTTGCAACTCGACTCGCCCTCCGCAGGGCGTGTACTTGATCGCGTTGTCGACCAGTGTCCACAGAAGTCGGCGAAGACTGGCGCGGTCGCCATTGACCGGAGCGCTGAAATCCCGGTCTACAAGTAGATTCTGTCTTTTGACTTCGGCTAACGGCAGCGCCCGGATGCGAACCTCCTCGATCAACTCGCAGAGATCGAGCGGTTCGAAGCGGAATTCGCTGCGGCCCGAATCCGCACGCGCCAGCGTCAGCATCTCCTCCAGTAGATTCGAGGCGGCCTCTGACTCGGCGAGAATCTCCTCGAAGGACTCCCGGCTTTCCGGATCAACGGAAGGATTTCCCATGGCCAGTTCCGCTACCATGCGAACGAACGAGATGGGGCTGCGCAGCTCATGTGAGGCGTCAGCCGTGAAGCGCTGGATGCCTCTGACGGAACCCTCAAGACGCTCCAGCATGTGGTTGCACGTTTCCGCCAGGCGCTGCAATTCGTCGCCGCTTGACGAGATTGGCAGACGACCGGAAAGGTTGCCGATGCTGATGGAACGGACCGCGGCGGTAAGCCGATCGATAGGTCGTAGCGCCCGCCGGCTCACGAAGTACCCGGCCAGCGCGGAGACAATCAGAACACCCGGGATACTGGTGAACAAACCGATAGAGAACCGTTCGAGGAGCCCGCGATTATCTTCCAGCTGACCTGCGACCAGAATGAAGAATTGTTCCCCGCCCGCCTCCACGGGCTCGACGAAGATGCGGAAATACCGGCCATCGTAGATCGCGTCGCGATACCGGCGGCCGAAATCAGCGTAAGGCGGCCAGGGGAAATCGGGCGGATCGGGATGTTTCGGCAACAACAAGTTGCCTCGCGAATCGCGCAGGTGAATGAGGTTGCCTTCCGGCGTGGCGTCCGCGAACTCGGAATATTTGATTGCGCGGCGTTCGGCGGAATCGCCGATAGAGGCGTGCAGCAGATCCTTTAGCCGCCCGGCACGGCGGTATAACGTCCGGTCGCGGCCCTGGCTCAACGAGTATGCCAGATCCATCCACATCGCGGTCCCGAAGGCAACGAACCCCGCGAGAAAGATCGCGGAGAACCAGAAAGTAAGCCGGATGGAAAGAGAGACTTTCTTCAAGCGGGGTCGCTCCGCAGCGTGTATCCGATGCCGCGGACCGTGTGCAGGAGTTGAGTCTCGTCAGGAGTACTGAGCTTTGCGCGTAAAGAGCGAATGAAGACGTAAAGCGTCGCGTCGTTGACTTCCGCGGCCCCGCCCCAACCCGCGTCTACCAGCACCTGGTGCGGCACGACGGAACCGGCGCGCCGCATCAGCACTTCCAGAAGGGCAAACTCGGTGCGCGTGAGAGCAGCGCGGCGCTGTCCCCGCCGCAATTCGTGGGTTCGACGCTCCAGCGTGACGTCTTCAAAGACCAGATCTTCCGGATACGATACGGGACCTCGCCGGACGAGCGCACGCACGCGCGCAAGGAGGATGGCAAGCGGGAACGGCTTAGTCAGGTAATCGTCGGCGCCGAGATCGAGACCGCGAACCACGTCAGACATGTCGTCGCGCGCTGTGACCATAATCGTCGGGATCATCTGCTTTGCCTGGCGAAGCAGTTGTATCACCTCGAACCCATCACGGTACGGCAACATGACATCCAGAATCATCGCGTCCATTCCGCCGAGCATGCCTAAGTTCAGCGCTTGCTCGCCGTCGTTGGCTATTGAAACGTGATAGCCTTCCCGTTCCAGAGCGCGTCGCAACATCGCCGCCATGCGGGGTTTGTCTTCGGCGATCAAGACCCTCATAGGCTACTATCTTAGACAGCGCCGGTGAAAGTTTCATGACACTGCCGTGTCGATTGAGGGCACTCGAAATCAGCGCCCATACACCAGTAAGCGGAAGGTCCCTGGCCTTGGGACCGGCCTGCCGTTCATCGGCGCCCCAAAATCGGCGGTATCTACAAAGAGATTGTGAGTCTTGGGATCGAGAGCCATGGTTTTGGCGCCGGCTTCAGTCTTGACGGTCTGAACGGCGCGAATCTCGCCGGGCGACTCTTCATGAAAAATGTGAATCGTGCCGTCGCCCGTGGAGCACGCCGCATCGCCAGTCCCGGAATCGAAAACAGCCGTATCCACTCGCGCACCGATCGGATAAGGGGACCCGATAATTTTGCCGCTATCTGCGTCCATCACCACGACGACCGCGGGATTGCGCGAGCCGATGAAGAGACGACGGTGCTGACGGTCCATGGCGATTGCGACAGGCTGGCCGGCCGGCGCAACTGGCCATCGCGACTTGATCTTCAGGCTCTCGGAGTCAATGGCGATCACTTCGTTCTTGTCCTCAAGGTTGTCGTAAATCGTACCCCTCCCATCTGAGACGGCCTGCTCGGGCGCGCCGCCCAACGCTAGCGTAGCGATGACTTTACCGGCCGCTGGATCGATGACGTAAGCGCTATTCGGATCGCCGTTGAAACAGAAGATGCGCTTCGACGCGGGATCGTAAATAATAGAATCAGCGTCTTTGTCCGTCTTGATGCGTCCGGTGACCTGGAGGGTTTTGAGATCGAACATAACCACTTCGGCCGCGTCGCCATCGCTGATAAAACCGCGATTCAACTCACGGACGATGGCGACGCCATGTTCCCGCTTAAACCCGGTGACGGTACCGAGGGACGCATAGGTGTCTGCGTCGAGCACCTTGACTTCAGTCCCATGCGAAAGATAGATGCGGCGAGAGCCATCGTCGAATGTAATGTAATCGAAATACTCTCCACCGCCCGGTGCGGCGGACAATGGGACTTTCTTGAGCAGATGATATCCACCCGAAGCGGCGAGCAGCAGGCATCCTGCGCCAAATGCGACGAATAAGGTTCTCATTTGAAGATAGTATAAAGGCGGGTTGCCCTGATTAACGTGTCGTTTGGATGACGGCGGCGAGGTCTTCCATTTGGTCGGTCGCGATGAAGTCGGGGTGGGCGCGAACCACGGCTTTCCACCGCGGCATCACCTTTTCCTTCGAACCGAAGTTGTAGTCCTTGTCCCAGCCCTGGTCCTCGGATTCAGTGTAGCCGTCGAGACTATAGAACCAGACGTAGTATCCGAGGCGGTGTCCGTAATCCACGAACTTCTTTAGGCGCGCCTCCGAAGCTTTGGTCCATTCGCCGGCGTGCGCCTGGCCGCCCTTTTCGATAAATGCCCAGTTAATGCCGAACCAGCGGTGATAGTTGTCGGCACGCTGGTGAAGCAGTTGTTCGGGATCGAACGTCACCAACGAATCCAGGGCTTCTGCCTTCTTTTCCCGGGGAAGCTTATTGGGATTCTCGTCGAACTTCGGGGGCGTGCCGAAAACCCGGATTTTGCCGCCCACCGGAAGGCTGTCGTAGAAGGCCTGGCGCTTGTAAACGTCGTCTGGCTTGTCCTCCACCATCACCATCATGGGTTTCAGCTCGAGGGGTGACTGCTTATTGATGTCGGACGTCTTCACCGCGGTGGTGAGCCATCCGTCGTATTGGTCGAGCCATTTGTTGATAGCCGCCATGTGCTCCGGCGGATCGTTCTTGATGTCCAGGAACAGCACGATGAGCGGCCAGTTACCTTGGTTGCCCTCTTTCAGCGCTTTTTCGACGATCGGTTTCACACGCGGGATGAAGTAACTGTCTAGCGTGGGATCGTTGGCGCCGACATTCCGCGCGCCGTGAATCTCCAGCGATTTGCCGTCCACCCAGGAGAGGTCCTGTTCGGTGGCAAAGGGCAGGCCGACGGCGATCGCGCGATCAAGCCGGTTTTCAAACTTCCCATGGTCCGGATAGGCGTTGTGGGAAAGAATCAAGGTGCGAGATCCGGGCGTATAAGCCCCCGTTTTGCCGGCAGTAGCCACCACGATCAACAGCGCGACAGCTGCGCCAGGAACGATAATTCGTGTTTTCTTCATTTCAATCCTTCTTTCGAGATCAGAACCTTAATCGCAATGCCAACTGAAAACTGCGGGACCCACCAGTGCCAACCGGCGTCGTATTCACTAGGCTGGAGATCCGGCCGAAAGTCGCAGGGGACGAGATATTCAGATTCGGGCTGCCGAGGTTGGGATGATTGGCGATGTTGAAGACGTCGACACGGAAAATCAGGCCCATCCGCTCGCTGATCTTGGTATCTTTCTGCAATGCCGCGTCGATCTGAAACAGGTTGGGGCCGGTGACAGTGTCACGTCCCAAATTCCCAGACACGCCGTTGGCCGGTGTGGCGAATGCGGCAATGTTGATCCAGTCGTTGATCGACTGGCCACCGGCCGGAATCGGAGACACGCCCACCACAAAATTCGGGCGCTGGTTGCTCGTGTTGCCGTCTGGTGTAGCCGTGGCCTTGCGAGTGGTGGTGATGTTCAGCGGCAACCCGGTGTGAAACGAGTTGACCCCGCTGAGCGACCATCCGCCCCATGGGCGTCCCTGGCCGAAGGGCAGCGGATAGTTCGCGCTCCCATAGAGCGCCTGGCGTTGGTCGAAGGCGCTGTTCCCCCACTCGCATGCAATACAAGCTGCATTCTGCGGCGTGGCCGGCCCACCGCCTCCCTCCGAATCTTCGTTGAGCGCGTGAGACCAGGAATAATTGAACTTCAGAAACAACCCGCTCCGGGTGGTTCGCTGGACCGACATCTGTAGCGCTTGATAGCTGCTGTTTTCCCAGGAGCCAACAGTGCCGATCTGGCTGAATTGTGGCAATGGCCGTGTGCCGGTCAGAGGATTGATGCCGTTCTCATAGCTCTTGGAACTGAGGTGGTCGGCCTGAATGCCCAGGTAGCCGACCTGCGCGGTCCATCCATCTGCCAGCGCTTGCTGCACCTGCGCCGTCCACTCCTGGAACATTTCGCTGCGCCGGTTGCGGTTGTAATCGGTGGGCGCGGTATAGGGCAGGTTGTTGGGATCCACATAGATGGGATAGACCAGATTGGGCGTCGTTGCAGAGGTAAGACTGTAGCTCCAGCTTTGGTTCGTGACCGGAGACTGCTGATCCCCCTCTTGCCCGTCGCCGTAGAAAATGCCTGCGCCTACCCGGATCACCGTCTTATCGCGCCATCGTTGCGGCGACCATGCCAGGCTCACTCGCGGCGCAAAATTAGTCGTGTCGGGGTTGCCGAATGGCAAGCCAACCGCGCAGTAGCCGCCGCAATCCTGCAGACTGAACCCAAGGGTCCGGCCGTGAGATTCCTTGAACTCATTGAAGAACTCATACCGCAGGCCGATATTGGCGGTCAGGTTGGGCTTGATCTTCCACTCGTCCTGAACATAGCCGAAATACTCGGTCTTTACCTGCGTCCGGGCCGGCTTTCCCCCCGAGCCCGACGCCGTGTTGAGCTGATTGTCAATGAATGCCGCAACCGTGGCATAGTTGAGGCTATAGCTCGGTGCAGCCCACAGGTCGAGCATCAGCCGCTTGGCTTCCACGCCCGCCTTAAACGTGTGGCTCCCGTGCACCGATGTGAAGTTGTCGTTAAAATCCTCCGACGTCGAATGCCAGATCTGGTGCTGGAAGGCTGCCGGCGCCGAAAGCCCGGGTACGCTGATCGTGCTGGTTATGTCCGATGGGGTTTCGGAATTCCACGGGAGAAAGTCCACGCCGATGCGGGCTTCATTCGTCGAACGGGGCGACAGGATATACAGGAACTCCAGCACGCCGGTCGTCGGGGCGATCACCTCCGGGTTTGCCTCGCCTAAGGTTTGCGGTACGTTGAGTCGGTTCGAATTCCGGGTGAACCGGAAGTACGAACTCAGCGCGTCGGAGAACCGGTGGTCGACCCTGACAGTTCCAACATCCTCATTTTCGTAATTCGAGCCCTGGCCCGTCCACTGGCCGATCTGGGAGCTTAACGTGCCGTCGTTAGGCAGCGGGTAGCCGTTGATGAACGGCGTCAGAACCGGCGACGTGGCAATCACTTGTTGGCGTAGCAACGGCGTCGGAACATATCCAATCAATGACTCATACTGCCGCTGCCGGTAGCCTTCGTACGAGAGGAAGAACGAATGTTTTATTCTTGATCACCGGACCGCCGAAAGTGGCGCCGAATTCGTTCAATCTGAATGGGTCGGGGTTAGCCCCATCGAACGGCGTGCGCGCATCAAATACGCTGTTGCGAACATATTCAAACGCTGTGCCGTGAAACTGGTTCGTCCCCGATTTCGTTACCACCTCCACCTGCGCGCCGGGAGTGCCGCCCGTGTCCGCGCTGAACATACCGGCGCTCACGCGGAATTCGCCGACGGCGTCCTGCGACATCGTCAGACGAGTGTAGACCTTCATGTTCTGATCGCGAACGCCGCTGGCGTCGGTTCCGTCCACCCGGTAGTTAATGTCGTCGCCGCCGGTAGAGAAGAACTCATTGCCATTCACTGCGCCCGGAGCAAGTGACATTAGCGACTTCCAGTCCCTGCCGTTGACCGGCAGATTATCGAGCTGCGACGGCACCAAAATATCGCCAACGGTTGCATTGTTTTGCTGGAGGGGTTGGGTTACGCTCGTGACTTCGATGGCGGATGTTGCGGTAGCAACTGCGAGCGTCAGATCCAGCGTGCGGGTCTCTCCTACATTGAGCGCGAATGTTGTCGTCTTGAGCGGCTGGAAGCCGCTAGCCGCGACTTCGACATAGCAGGTCCCAATGGGAAGTCCACTGAGCCGGAATACCCCGGAGCCGGAGGTCATCGTAGCGCGGGTGAGTTCGGTATTGGGGTAGACGATCTTCACACGCGCGCCCGGAACGGCGCCCTGCGTCGCGTCCGTGATCGTGCCGGTTAGCGCGGCGCGGTCAGCTTGCGCAACGCAACAGCTTGTCGCAAGCATCCCTATGAGTGCGAGTCTCTTCAACATTTCATTTCTCCTCTAGACGTGAAAGGCAGTCGGGAGCGCTATTGCGCAGTCGGCGGAGACCACTCAAGCGGCTCAATTTCAATTCGATGGGTAACCGTATTCCACCACGCCAATCTAAAGACAACCTTAAGAAAAGGCGGGTTCATTGAATATTCAACGGCTATTAACCGGCTGTTTGCCGGAACGCCTTATTGCCTTACTGGCTCGGCTACCGCATCCTCACTCAGGGCCTCGCGCGGTCGAGTCTTCTCGCGGGGTTTCTGTTTGTTCGGTCGCCACCAAATCAGCAGCCCGGTAACGAAGAGAACCGCGGGTATCGCGCCGAATAAGCTCCACAGAATTTTGACCGGTAGTCCGCCGAACTCTCCGTAATGAATCGGTTGAAGAGCTTGGAACAACTGAACCCCGAGAGGCCGGTTTGCCGCCAGCTCAATCGACAGCACTTTGCCGCTTCCCTGCCCCATATAAACGCGGTTGTCTCCCGCCTGCGACAGGTCTCCCGCGCGGCGAACCCGCAGGTAGGAGACCTTCGGCGATTTCTGCAGTCGCAGTTCCATCGGCGCACCGTCTGGTATCGCCGTCCGGGCGGTCGCAACAAATTCGTCGAGCGATAGGATCGACGTTTTTGCCTCGTTCGCAGCCTGGGGCGCGCTCACTGAGGCTCGCTGGCCGGTCAACTCCCAGGCATCGCGGAAGGCTTGCGGATAGGCGAGGTATGTCCCAGTGAATGAAAGGACGGCGATGAAAAGAAGTGCCCACAGACCGGTCGCACGGTGCAGGTTGAAATTGAACTGTCGCGGCCCGCCGCTGCTGCCAAGCTTCAGCCAAGCCCGCCACCTTCCGCCGCCGAGCGCCCACATGAGGAGACCGGTGGCAGCGAGCGCAGCCCACACTATGCCGATGCCTCCGGTAATCTTACGGCCTGTCTTGCCTGCCAGCAAGTTCCGATGGAGATCGATGACCCAATCCAGCCACCGGGTCTGTGGCAGTTCGGCTAAGATCCTGGCGGTTGACGCGTCAACAGCCAGACGGTGCGTCTGCTTGTCCGCCGTTTCGATTTGGAAGACGTAGGGATCGTTCGCCTGGGCCGGAAACCTGACTCGTGTTACGGACGAGCCTGGGCGGGAACGCGCAATCTCCCCGGCCACCGCATCGAGACTCAACGGATGGGACATGCCCGCCGCAGCACCGCTGCTCTGCGGCCAACGCGCTCTTTCGATCTCTTGACGGAACACGATCACGCTGCCGGTCAGGCAGACGACAGAAACCACACCGCCCAGAATGATGCCGCCCCAAGTGTGGACCCACCGGGTTCCACGCCGGAGTTTGAAGCGGCGCTGAATTGCTTTGGTGTTATTCGGCACGGGTTCTCGGTTGTACATGGTTACTGCCTGGTGCGGATGACTTTCGCGAGTTCTTCGTATTGATCGGTCGCGATGAAGTCGGCATGGGCTGCGATCAAGGCCTTCCACCTCACCAACGCCGCTTCCCGGGAACCGAAATTGTATTCCGCGGTCCAGCCTTGATTCTGCTCGTCCGTGAAACCGTTGACCTCGTAAAAGCTCACCACGTAGCCGAGGCTATGTCCGTAATCGACGAAATGCTTCATGCGGGCTTCTGTGGCGGCGTTCCAGTCACCGTGGGTGGGGCCGCACATCTCAATGAAATTCCAATCGGTGCCGAACCAGCGGCGCCAGTTGTCCGCCCGCTTGGTCAACATCTGCTCTGGCTGGATTTTGAGCAAACCCGCCATGCGCTCCGCCCGTGCCGTCCGCGGCAGCTTACCCGGGTTGTCGTCGAATTTGACAGCCGAACCGAAAGCGCGGAACTTGCTGCCGACAGCAATGCGATCGTAGAATACCGCCTGCTTGATGTCGTTCTCCTTGTCTTCGAGAATCACCATCATGGGCTTGAGTTCGAGCGGGGATTGCTTGTTGATGTCCGCTGTCTTCACCGCTTTGGTGAGCCAGGCGTCATACTTGTCCAGCACCCTGTTGATCTCCGCCAGGTGCTCTTCGGGGTCGTTCTTGATATCGAGGTAGAGGGTGACCAACGGCCAGTCGCCTTTGTTGCCTTCCTTCAGAGCTTTCTCGATGATTGGCTTCACCCTGGGGAAAAAGTACGACTCGAGCGTCGGTGAATCCGCAGCCGCAGCCTTCTCGTGGTGGATCAGCAGGCTCCTGCCGTTCACCCAATTCAGATCTTCTTCCACCACGAACGGTGTGCCTCCGGCGATGGCGTGATCGAGCCGGTCGCCGTATTTGCCCTCGTCGGGATATGCGTTGTGCGCCAGCATCAGCGTGCGTGCGCCGGGAGTAAAGGGATTCGAGTGGCTCTTGGCCGCGAGAGTCAGCGAGGCCACAACCGCGGCGAAACTAAGAAACAGGATCGGCGTTCTTTTCATGCGTTGGCTCCAAATCGGTCTTAAGGACCAAGTGAACCACGCGAGTCTTAAGCCAACCTAAAGAAAATCCCTGTTATCGAAAATTAATCTGTACATCAGGCGCGAGGTGGATATTGGCCGTTCTGCGCTCGTGATTTCCAGGTCACACGTCATCGTCGCTGAGCCGGCGAAGGTCCTGGTGCGCGCCGCGCGAGGATCACTTTCCATCCGTTACGCGCCGCCGCGGCGCAATTTCTTGCGGCCCAACCAATCGTTGCCCAAACCCGAAAGAATCGATCCTGCGAGGCAGCCAAGCAGCGCGCAGCAGCTATTGGCCCATCCCAACCAGCTGTTGTGTGGCGAGACAAAAGTAGCTTTCATCAAACGGCTTGGCGCCGCCGATCACCACGAAGTCATACCCAAAGAGCAAGGGCCGCGACGCTCGGAAAGCATCCAGACGTGCCGGGCGTTGTATTGTTGGCTGGAGTCTATCATCTTGTGTAACAGACTAGCCGTTTCTCTTGCTAGCCCGCTTCTAAAAGCACAAAGCCACCGCTCCCAAAACTCCCGCATCGTCTCCCAATGCCGGAGCCACAATTTCGGGACTCGGGACGTAATCATTCATCAGCGCCGCCACTTTCTTCCTCACCAAAGGAAACAAACCGGCCTGCTTCATCACACCTCCGCCCATGATGATGAGCTGCGGCGAGAGCGTACAGATCCAGTTCACCAGGCCATAAGCCAGCAGACGCGCCTCCTCCTCCCATACCGGATCGTCGGGCGAAAGCTCTTCAGCATGCCGGCCACAGCGGATCTCGAGCGCTTTGCCGCACGCCAGACCCTCCAGACAATCGCCGTGAAACGGACAAACGCCGGCGAACGATCCATCGTGGGGCACTCGGATGTGTCCCATCTCCGGATGGTGCAGACCGTGCACCAGACGCCCTCCCGCCATCGCGCCGCCGCCGATTCCGGTCCCGATCGTCAAATAGAGAAATGTATCGAGACCGCGCGCCGCGCCCCATTTCCACTCGCCCATCGCCGCCGTATTCACATCCGTTTCGAAAGTGACCGGAACGCCAAGCTTCTCTCTCACCGGCGCCGCCAGCGCAAAATTGCGCCATCCAGGTTTTGGAGTCGAAGTTATGCGACCCTCCCGCAGATCAACCGGTCCGAATGACCCGATCCCCACCCCTGCCAGGTCACGCCGGCCTTTGAAGAAATCGATCGCACGAGTGACGGTCGGCACCGGAGATTCCGTGGAAAACTGCGTGCGGTCGAGAATGCGTCCGTCCTCCGTCGCCACCGCGCAAACGAATTTCGTGCCGCCGGCTTCGATACCGCCCCAGATCATAACGTTAATCCCCCATCCACCGTCAGCACCTGGCCCGTGACGTAATTGTCCGGTTCGAGCAGGAACCGGATCGCCCTCGCCACGTCTTGCGCCCTTCCATACCGCGGGATTGCCCCTTCCTGTAAATAGCGTGCATACTTTCCGGACTCGACGCTCGCCTGCGCCATCCCCGCCTCTGTCACTCCAGGATTCACCGCGTTCACCCGGATGTTCGCCGCCCCGCGCAATTCCTTCGCGAGGACACGTGCCGCATGCACCAGCGCCGCTTTTTGCGCCGCGTAAGCAGTCGAGTTGGGGAACAACGCCCCAGCCTGCATCGTTCCCAGAAAGACAATCGCGCCAGCCGTCCCGCGTGTCTTCATCCGCTCCGCTGCCTCACGCGCCAGCAGAACAGGACCTTCGAAGTTGACCTGGAACGACCGCGCAAGTGTTTCCGTGAGGTTAGATCCGCGCGCCGGGTCACCGCTCAGAATTACCAGTCCGTATAGCTCGGAAGCGCTGTCGAGCAATGCCGTACGATCTTCGTCGCGTCCCAGGTCCGCCTGAAGAACCTGATGATTGCGGCCGGCTCGCTCAGCCCGTTCGTGATTCGCCCGATAACTCAGAATCACTTTCGCGCCCTCGTCCGCAAGCAGCGCCGCGGTCGCTGAACCGAGTCCGCCGGTCCCGCCCGCGAGTATTACTTCACGGCCGCGCAGAGTTTCCGTCATCTTCTTCCGTGGCGTTCTGAGTAGCGATAGCCGCGCACGCCGCGATCGCCAGATAAAACGTGAGGACCACGCTGGTGTTGAGATTGTATTCGAAAATTCCGAAGATCATGCTGCCCAGCGTGCAAGCCACCGAAGCATGCAGCAGGAATCGCAGCGTGCTGCGACCGGGCGGAATTGTCTTTAACTTCCGCAGCGCGTCGACGATAATTTGCACCAGGAACCAAACCATCATCAACATCGTCGGAATCCCGCGGTCAGCTGCGTATTGAATATACAGATTGTGCAGATGCCCATAAAACCCGGTGGGCAGAGGCCACGGAATATCTTTCGGTACATAGTCGTAGAACTTGAGTTTCTGCACATCCGGACCCAATCCGAGGAGCGGATGCGCCTCGATCATCGCGAGCCCGGTTCTCCAGCACACGATGCGGTGCGCATTCGAATCCGTGTCCCCGTGGGGGTGGCGTAGCGATGAGACTCTCTGTTGAATGTCTGCCGGAGCGACGAAAAATCCGATAACCATTACCACCGGCACGAAAAGTCACGAACAGACGCCTCCAGCACCAAAGTAAATAGAGGATTCCAAAAAACGCGCCAATCCAGATACTCCGTGTCTCGCTGAGCAGCAGCGCCAGGCCGATCACCCCGGTGCAGACCAGCCCGATCCACACTCTGCGTTTAGGAACCGGCGCAAACAACAACCAGGCTCCGGCGATCAGCAACCCGTAGAGTTCCTGTCCGGAAAACGCCATCCAGTGCCGCTGCAGTCCGTGAATGCGAGCTTCCAGGTAGAAACCGTAAAAACTCTTCCCCGCCTGATGCGCTTCGTGCAGCTTTTCCGCAAACTGTCCGCAGCCCAGCAACGCCATCAGCCCCGTTGCCCCCGCGGCCGCCATCAGGAACCATGCGGCGCGCTTCGGCGTACGTAAGGCGGTGAACAGCACGGGAAGCGTCAGGTACAAGTACATGTGCTTGATCTGCGACAGTCCCGCCGAACGCACCTCCGAAAACGCGAACGCGATCAATGTGCCCGCGGCGAATAGTCCGAGCGGAATGCTGATGCGCGGGAAGCGCCAGGGAAGCCGGCCCATAATCATCGCCAGCAGCGCGCCGCCCAAGAGGATTTCGGAAATCGCGATGGAGAATATAACCGCTACGCCCGAACCGAACGCGCACCAACGCGCAGCCTCTTCCGCATTACGCGGAAACTGCCATGCCGTTAAAGGTCGTTCTGCAATCGATTGGCTCAAACCGTCCAGTATCCCACCGATCGGAAAACTGCAGCGAAAATGCTCCGCCCGGCCCGCTCTTCAGCGGGTCCTGTAGAATAGTTTTTCACATGCCAAAACAGAACTATTACGGCTTGATTCTCGCGGGAGGACGCGGCACGCGATTTTGGCCGCGCAGTCGCCGCGCTCAGGCCAAGCAGGTGCTGAACGTTGTCGGTGACAGTTCACTCATTCAGAATACGGTGGCACGGTTGCGGCCCCTGATCCCGCCAGAGCGGATTTGGGTGCTCACCAACGATCATCTCCGAAAGGAAATTGTCAAACAGCTTCCCGACGTACCCAGCCGTCAGATCATCGCCGAACCGGAGCAGCGCAACACCGCTCCGGCAATCGGACTCGCCGCTCATATTTTGCAATCCATCGATCCCAAAGCCGTCATGGGCGTGTTTCCCTCGGACCACGTTATCGCCGACAACAAAGGCTATCTTCGCATGCTGAAACCGGCCTTTCGAGCCGCCGAGGAAGGTAAGATCGCGGTCCTCGGGATTAAGCCCCGCTGGCCGGAAACCGGCTACGGTTACGTCGAGTTCCCGCAGGGCGTCGACCTCGATCCTTCTTCCTGCGCTCCCGTGCCGCGCTTTCGCGAGAAGCCCAACGCCGAAACCGCGGAGGAATTTGTTGCCGCCGGAAATTACTACTGGAACGCCGGCATGTTCTTCTGGCGCGCCGGCACGCTTCTCGATTCGCTGCGCGCCTACCTGCCCAAGATTGCGACCCTGCTCGCGGGTCTTCCCGGCTTCGGCCACCGCGATTTCAATGCGCGCATGAAGGCGACCTTTCCGCTCTGTGAGAACATCTCGATCGATTACGGAGTTCTGGAGCCGGCCGCTGCCGCTGGAAAAGTGTTCGGAGTTCCTTGCTCCGAATTCGGCTGGAACGACGTCGGCAGTTGGAACGCCGTCTACGAACTCATCGAGCGGGATGTCGACGGTAATTCCCTCCGCTCTCCCCTACTGGCGTCGGCTAGCAGTGGAAATTATGTGGATGCGGGCGGTAAATTAGTCGCCCTGCTCGGCGTGAAGGATCTCATCGTCGTCGATACTCCGGATGCGCTGCTGGTCGCGGACCGTAATCGAGCTCAAGAGGTTGGTGAACTCGTAAAAATGTTGGAAAAAGCCAAGCGGCACGATTTGTTGTAATACTCTCGAGGCTACAACACCGCATCGAGCACGCCAATCGCTTCATCCACTTCCTTCTCGGTAATGACATACGGAGGCAGGAATCGCAGCACCGTCTCATGGGTGCAATTAATCAACAGACCGCGATCCATTGCGTCATTGACAACCTGTTTGCCCGGACCATCGAGTTGCGCGCCGATCATCAAGCCAGCGCCTCGAACCTCGGTAATCCGAGGATGCTTCACGGCAAGCTTCCGCAATTCCTCACGAAAATATTCGCCCACCCGCCGGATCTGCGGCATCAGTTCGTCCAGAATCTCGAAGAACTCCAGGGCCACGCGGCAAGCGAGTGCGCTGCCCCCAAACGTCGAGCCGTGCATTCCCGCGCCGATGGAAGCTGCCGCGCGTTCGTTGGCCGTAACCACGCCAAGCGGCAAGCCGCACGCCAGGGGCTTGGCGGCAACCATCACATCCGGCAGCACTACCGGTTCGGCAAGCTGATACCCGAAGTAAGTTCCCGCGCGTCCTACGCCGCACTGAATCTCGTCGAAGACTAATAGCGCATCGAAGCGATCTGCCAGTTCGCGGGCGCGTGCCGCGTACTCCGCATGAATCGGGAAAATGCCGCCTTCGCCCTGAATCCACTCGATGACGATGCCCGCGGTGCGTTCCGTAAATGTGGCCTCGAGCTGGCTTATGTCATTGCCGGTCACAAAACGGACGCCCGGGAGCAACGGCTCAAAATCCTTCCGGTACTTCGGTTGTCCCGTCACCGATAGCGCACCGAGTGTGCGGCCGTGAAAGGAGTTATCCAGGGAAATAATTTCGAATTTTTCAGGACTGCGCTTATTTCCGTGAGCGCGCACCATTTTCAGCGCTCCCTCCATCGCCTCGGTGCCGCTGTTGCAGAAAAATGATCGCTGCAATCCACTGATCTTAGCGAGCCGCTGCGCCAGCGGTCCCTGGAACTCGTGATAGTAGAGATTGGAAGAGTGAATCAGCAGCCGCGCCTGTTCTTGAATCACCTGTGTGATGCGGGGATGGTCGTGTCCCAAAGCGTTAACGCCGATACCAGAGATAAAGTCGAGATAGGATTTCCCCTCGGTATCCCAAACCCTGGGGCCTTCGCCGCGATGAAGAACAATCGGGTATCGCCCATAATTCTGAACCAGGTATTCACGCTCGAGGTCCATGACCTCTTGGGAAACTGTAGCGGTAGCCATTAAGAGCAACGTAACACACACTTCTAATCGTGTCCGCAACCGCGTATCGAAAGTGCTTCAGCGGCAATAATGTGTGCACTTTGGAAGCAGGAATTTAGCGGGACACACGACTTTGCGCATGTCCCGCCGATTACAGAATTTAGTACTCGCCCCGATGCGCGGCCGTTGTGGCTACGCCGCTCGAACTCTCGCCGGCCGATGAGATATCTTCGGCCCCGGTTCCCTTCAACATGTCCTTCGCGCGCTTCACTTCGTCCGAGGTGCTGCAATGCACCGATAACAGTACGCCGCCGCTCTTCAGGCGCCCTTCGTAACGCTTGGCTTCATACTCCGGAATTCCCATGCCCACCAGCGCTCCGATCAGCCCGCCAACCGCGCCTCCAACTCCCAAGCCGGCCAAGCCGCCCATAATAGGACCGGCGGCAATAAAGGGACCGATGCCTGGAATCGCAATGGCCCCGATTCCCGCAAGTATGCCCAGCGTTCCGCCGATCACTCCGCCCGCGACTCCGCCCGTAGTCGTGCCTTCAGGCGCTTTGGTGTCCTTCTTGTGTGCAAACTCACGCGTACTATCGTCATCCGGTAACAGCACCGAGATGTCGTTGTTCGAGAACCCCGCGCGCAGCAGCGTGTCAACTGCACGTTCTGCATGCACGGTGGAATCGTAAATACCGAAAACTGCCTCATTTTTATCTGACATTTAAATCTCCTTGATTCAAAACTTGGATGAAATCCGCTTACTTGGGTTTTACCGCAATCTGGTCGTCAACCTTGCTGGCATTGCCGGCGACCTCAACCGCTTTCTGTTCTACGGTCTTCTTTTCATCGTCGGAACGCACTACGCCTTTGAGGGTCACCATCCCGTTCTGGGTGATGATCTTAACGTTGTGAGCGTCGGTCGACAGCGATTTGTCGGCGATGACGGCCTTACGAATTTGCTGCGTCATGTGACGATCAGCGCTATCGTTTTTTTGATTGTCCGCGGTTGGTGGCGCATTGTTTTGCGCGAACATTGAACTGGCACATGCGAGGCCGCAGGTGAGCAGCCCCGCGCAGGCAAAACGTTTAATCAACATTGTGGTTAATTCCTTTCTCTACTTTTGAACTCCGGCGAAAGCTGCAAGATGCACCGCGCCTCTTTGGATTGCACCGGCCTCTAACCCTATCTCCACCCTTGAGATCGGCAGCTGTGGGTAATCTTTACCTTAGATGTCGTTCTTCTTCGTACGCCGGCTATCCACGTTGGGAAGGGAAGCATTTCCCTGGCCTTTGCTGCAGGCCGCCGCGCTGTTTTCAGTCCGGTTTGTCACTATAGCTGTTAAGCAGGATGAAGGGCGCGCGTGGAAAGCAACAAGGAAGCAAAAGCAGCGGCGTGATCACTTGTGTGGCGTCAGCTGACTTCGCCGGCGGACTCCCTCGTTAGGCACACCGGCCGCTGCCGACTACCGGGGAAGTCCGGAGGCAGATCGCTATAAAGCGGCGAGCGATTGCTAACTTCGCCGCTCAATATTTTTTAGTCTTTGCGCTTATTCTCCGTGAAACGAATAAGTCCCTGACCCGACAGTGGTGCCTGCGCTCTTTCCCGGCACATAAATCGTAGCCGAAGTATTGGGAGGAATCGTTACCTCCAAATCGATCCCGCCGCCGCGTCTTACCCACTTACTGGCAATCCGCCCGTACGGACTTTCGTGCGACGCACTCACCGAATCGAGCCCACTCACCGGATAGGGCCGGATCACAATCTTCTTGAACCCAACCGCGTCATTATCAGACCGGATTCCGCGCCAGATACTCGTATAACCAGACATTCAAATCGCCGATCTGCATGACGTGATTGCCTGAATTCATCGCAGGATCCGCGGTATCGCCATTCCACAATTCCCATATGGTCGTGGCGCCCTTGCTGATCATATAGCCCCAGCCGGGATACGTCGTCTGAGTAGCGATCTTGAACGCCAGGTCACCCTGGCCATTCTCCGTCAGAGTCCGCATCAACCACTGCGCTCCAATCAGACCGACACCCACGTGATCGTGGCTCTCCACCGAGACCTTCTTCACCAGGCGCGCGACCACCTGTTCCCGCCGGTCTTCCGGAACCAACCCGAACGCCAGCGGCAGAACACTGGAAGTTTGCGTCCCATTGTCGAATTGGTTGGTGTCCGGTTTGAAGAAGCGTTGGATGAACGCCGCCTTGACCCGCTTTGCCAGCGCATCGTATTCAACCGCATCCGAGGGTCTTCCGGCAATCGTCGCGTCTTGCGACAGGATCTGCAGAACCTTGTAGAAGTACGCGGTGCTGATCAGCGCCGGGTCGGTCACGCGCGCCGGATCCTTCGAATGAATCAGCTCCGGAGACTCCGGCGGCACGCACCAGTCGCCATAAGTGTTCTTCGGCATCAGGTCCTTATCGAGAAACGACTCCATATACTTGACCCACAAGCGCAGCGCCGGATAGTGTTTTTCAATGACTCGCTTGTCGCCATATTGGTGATAAAGCATGTTTGGCGCGAGCACAAAGGTGCTGGGCCACGTGACTCCATCGTTGTATAACGTCCAGTAATTCGGCACCACGTCCGGGATACTTCCCTCGGAACCCTGCGCATCTTCGATATCCTGCGTCCACTTGGAATAGAAAGCCGCTATATCGAATAAGTAAGACTCGCCCCAACTGACTACCGAGCGGTCGCCCATCCAGCCCTGACGTTCATCGCGCTGCGGACAATCAGTCGGAATGCTGCGATAGTTCCCTCGCACGCCCCAGTAAATGTTTTTGTGCAGTTGATTGAGCAGGCTGCTCGATGAAGTGAAGTCGGCTGCCTTCCCCATGTCGTCGTGGACAACCCGGCCATCTAATGATTCAAGCACCGGCTTGCCGGGAAATCCGCTGACCTCGATGAAACGAAATCCATGATAGGTGAACCGGGGTTCCCACACCTCTGCCGCTTGTCCGCCCTTCAGGATGTAAATGTCCGTAGCGAGTGCCGACCTCAGATTATCGACGTAAAGCTTGCCATCGGCATTGAGAGTTTCAGCGTGTCGCAATACGACGCGTGTCCCAGCCGGACCCGCGACAGTCAAGCGGCACCATCCGACCATGTTCTGTCCCATGTCGTAGATATAGATGCCAGGCTTAGTCTCCCAGAATTTCACTGGATGGATGGTCTCGGTCACTCGCAGCGGTTCGGCCATCTGCGCGGCCATGATACCCGACGGCGCGGGAACTTTCTCCGCGGCAATCCATCCGTTACCTTTAAAGCCGGCAAAAGCCCAGCCCGGCGCCTCCATTCGCGCGTTGTACTCTTCTCCGTCGAACTCGTTGTTGGCGCGGATAGGACCCTCGTCCGTCAGCGTCCAACTCTCGTCGGAGACGATCTGTTGCTTGTGCCCGTCTGCGTACTCGAGATCCATTTGCAGCAACAACCGCGGTGTCCCAAACGATCGGAAGTGGATAGGATCCTGCGCGCGCGGAGCGTAGAAGCGTCCATTGCCTAACATCACGCCGATCGCGTTGGCGCCGGCCTTGAGCTGCCGCGTAACATCGTAAGTGACATAGAGAACCCGTTTGTCATAGTCAGTAAGTCCCGGAGATAACACGGCATCTCCCACCTTGCTGCCGTTGAGGTACAACTCCGACGTTCCCAGCCCGGAGAAATAGACAGTCGCTCGCTGCAGACCGGCGCCCGCGTCAAAGTCTTTCCTTAGCATGCGCGCGGCGAGGCGTCTTTCCTCCTTGAACCCCACCTCTCCCCACGGCGCGCTGCCGTAGGCTCCTGCGACTTTGGCCGCGGCCCATGGCCCATCGTCAAACTCCTCCTGCTGCCATCCCGGAGTCGGTTTCGCGCCAGACTTCCATTTGGCGCTCGTAGTCAGGATCAGCGGTTCGCCGCGATCGAACGTTAACCTGATCGCTCCGATAAGCCCGGGAGTCGGGCTATGGGCCATCCGCGACGTCTGAACCGCGATCACATTCTTTCCCGGTTTCAATGCTGCTGCAATGGAAACTACCGTTGGCTGTCCATACCGGTTGATCTTGCCGATCCGGTTGCCATTGAGGTAAAACTCTCCGCCACCATCGCCGCCTAAAATCGCCATGGCATCCATCAGCGTGCGGTCGCGAGGTACCTCAAAACTCGAGCGAAAGAAGACGTCGCCCGCGCCGCCTGCAGACGCCGGCTCGATCCACGAAGCCTGCATCAAGTTCGCGAATGGGCTCTCAGGATCGCGCCGATTGCCCGCGTCTGACTTGCCGATCCATTTCGCCTTCCAGTCTTCCTGACGCAGCAGCCCCATCGACCACATGGCGGGAGCGCTCCACGCGGACACTCCGCCACTTTGATCCCACACTCTGACTCGCCAGTAAACTCGCGCGCCCGTCGAGAGGGGCTTCCCGGCATACGCGATTTGAATCGACTGATCGCCGGCCAACCGCCCGGTGTCCCACAGGTCGCCATGTCCAGCGGCCACAGCGCTCTCCGTGGACGACACGACGATTTGATACGCCGACTGCTTCAGATCGCGCGCGCCGGCGCTCACCGCATCGAGTCTCCAGCCGAGACGCGGCCGGACTTCATCCAATCCCAGGGGATTGACGCGATATTCGCAGCGGAGATCGACAACACGAACGGTTGCCGGCGCGCCGGGCAGGGCAAGCGCCCCGAGACCCGCAAGAAACAGGCCAGTCAAACTCTTAAATCTCATTCACCTGCATAATATCCAACCCTGCGGCAGAACGCCGTGCGATCTACGAACCTGACTCATTGCGGACCGGCATGAGATTGCCCACCACGACGACCACCAGCGCACCGATGACGTTGTACCAGAGAAACGAAATCCCCGTGAACCGCGCAGTCGACAAAATGGCCGCCTCGCCGCAAAGCATCCCGACAAATGCGCCGGTCCCGCCCACGCGTTTAAAGAAAAATGCCAGCGTGAATGCGCCAAGCAAAGTGCCATAAAACAGGGAACCCACCATATTCACAGCTTCGATCAGCGATCCCAGATTTCGCGCATATTGCGCGAACATGACCGCGTACAAGCCCCAGAATACGGTGGCTAAACGCGAAACCATCAGGTAATGCCGGTCGGATCCATTCTGCTTCACGTGGCGTTTATAGATATCGATCACCGTCACTGTCGCCAGCGAATTGACTTCGCCGGAACTGGCCGACATCGCCGCCGCGAAGATCACCGCAATCACCAGCCCGATAATGCCCGTTGGTAGATAGCGCGTCACGAAGGAAAGAAAAATATAATTGGTATCGTTGAAGCCGGGCTTGCCTTGCGACTTCTCGAAGAGCTTGATCCCCTGTTGCCGCGCGGCAGTCATCTCGGCCTGCGCCTGCTGGTACGCCCGCAACGCCGTTTGCCGCGCAGCTGGATCGCCCGCACGATGCGCCGCAGCAAGTTTCCAGGCCGCGTCGCGTCGATCCTGCCATCCGCGCGTGAACTGCTGTTCCGCCGGACCCGAATC
The DNA here is from genome assembly GCA_963777595.1 of Terriglobia bacterium. Lineage (GTDB taxonomy): Bacteria > Acidobacteriota > Terriglobia > Bryobacterales > Bryobacteraceae > CAVVFX01. The sequence continues at coordinate 29,471 of CAVZRE010000004.1, read as the reverse complement.
GCTCTTGATGGCCGTCATCGCGGTGCTCTGGAACAGCACCGGCGGCTGCTCAAAAAGATAGAACACGAACACCATCGCGCCGACGAACAGAATGAAGAACTGCATCGGCACTTTGGCCATGGCGTTGAACAGCAGGCTCAGCTTGCTCTGCGCGATCGATTTGCCGGTCAGGTAGCGCTGCACCTGCGACTGATCGCAACCGAAATAGGCCAGCGAGAGAAACGCGCCGCCGATCAAGCCCGCTCCACAGCGTGTACCGGTCGTTCAGATCGAAATGAGGAACCACGGCGTTCAGCTTGCCGACCGCGCCCGCCAGGTACACGGCGTCGATAAACGAGATTCCCGGCGGCAGCATGTGGATCACTGAGAACAGCGCGATCACCAGCCCGCAAAGAATGATGCTCATCTGCAGAACGTCCGTCCAGGTCACCGCCGGAATGCCGCCTGCGGCGGTGTAGAGGATGACCAGCACGCCCATGATCAGCGCCGTCACGCGATCGTCCCAACCGAAGATAACGGCTAGCACCAGCGCCGGCGCATAGAGCGCGATTCCGACGCCGAGCCCGCGCTGGATCAGGAAAATAATGCTGCCCAGCGCGCGCGTCTTGGCATCGAACCGCCGCTCCAGGTATTCGTAAGCCGTGTAAACATTGGCCCGGTGAAAAATCGGCACGGCGGTCGCGGAGAGGATCACCATCGCGACCGGCAGGCCGAAATAAAACTGCACGAAGCGCATGCCGTCGACATACGCCTGGCCGGTGGTCGCGATGAAGGTTACGGCGCTGGCCTGCGTCGCCATGATGGATAGCCCCATGGCGTACCACGGCATGGTCTTTCCGGCCAGCAGGTATTGGTTAACGGTTTTGCTGCCCCGGCCTTTATAGAGGCCGTAAAGCACGATCCCCGCGAGCGTGCAGACGAGCACAACCCAATCGAGTGGCCTCATGGGTTCATCAAGCCATGATCCGCGTAAAAATGTAGAACAGCGTGATCACCACCGCTTCGTAAGCCAGCACGAAGATATAGACGTTGCGCCACGATCCCATAAAGGGCGGTGGTTCGTCAGGCATCTCGTTCACAGCAGTTCTCCCTGTAGCACCGTCACCGCCTGTCCGGAGAGAATAACACGATCGCCCTCCAGCCGGACCCCTACCTCGCCTCCACGCGGCGAAACCTGGAAGGCGCGGAAGCTGGTCTTGCCGAGAATTCCGGCCCAGTAAGGTCCCAATGCGCAATGCGCCGATCCGGTGACGGGATCTTCATCGATGCCCGAGGCAGGCGCGAAGAAGCGCGACACAAAATCGTACTCCGTGCCGCGCGCCGTGACGATAATCCCTCGCACCGGCAGTTTTCGAAGCCTGGAGTAATCCGGCTGGATCGACCGCAGCGTCGCTTCCGAATCGGTCTCGACAAGGTAATCGAATTTATTCTTACTGATCGCTAGCGGTTTTACTCCCAGGCCTTCGACCAGATCGTCCAGCGACTCTGCGGGGACGTTGCCGGTAGCCGGAAAGTCCATTTCGATCCAGGCATCTTTTTGAACCGCGGTCAGGAGTCCGCTCCTGGTGTGGAAGCGCGCGATAGCCCCCTGCGGAAGATGTCCGTCCTGCCAGAGAACGTGGGCGCTCGCCAGGGTGGCATGGCCGCATAGATCGACCTCGACGGCGGGCGTGAACCAGCGCAGATGGAAGCCGTCGCCCTGCGGAACCAGAAATGCAGTCTCGGCGAGATTCATTTCCCGGGCCACGTCGCGCATCCAAGTTTCCTCACGGGCTTCGGGCGTGACGCAAACGGCTGCGGGGTTACCCGCGAAAGGCCGATCGGTAAAGGCGTCCACCTGAACGATTCGAGTCATCCTATATACGTAACATAGAGTCCGCCGGCGCAATCTCACTTCTACTCTCTAACTTCTCCTCCGTCTAACTCGCCGCCCTCCTCTTCGTCATCCTCCCAACGCGTCTCGACGACGTTCGCAGCGAGGCCCTGTTCGCTGAGCCAGCGCACCAACGGAGCCCGATACCCATGCGTGACCCAGATTTGTTCCGCGCCGCTCATTCGGATAGCGTCGAGCAGCCCTGGCCAGTCGGCGTGATCGGACAGCACGAAGCCGCGATCAATGGATTTGCGGCGGCGGGTTCCGCGAATGCGCATCCAGCCCGAGGCGAAAGCGGTCGATACCGTTCCGAAGCGCCGCAGCCAGGGTGTATTGTGAGCGGAAGGCGGCGCCAGGATCAAGGCACCGCTCCAGTCGAAATTCCTGGTCATCTCGAGGGGATCGGCCGCCGGGGGTAAAACGACTCGGGACTCCAAATAACACTGATTCATCCGCCTTACCGCGCCGTGAGCAAAAATCGGGCCGATACTGGTATCTACCCCAGCGAGAATTCGTTGTGCTTTTCCCAATGCGTAGGCAAAAATTACACTTGCCTTGCCCGTTTTCCGGTTGTTTTCCCACCAGCTATTGATCTCCTGATAGACGGACTCAACTGACGGCCATCGATAGATCGGCAGGCCGAAGGTTGATTCGGTGATGAAGGTGTGGCAGCGAATGGGCTCGAACCTGGCGCACGTGGGATCGTCCGCGAGCTTGTAATCGCCGGATGCGACCCACACTTCGCCACGGTACTCCACTCGCACCTGGCAGGATCCCAGAATGTGGCCCGCGGGATGCAGAGAGACGGCGGCGCCGTTCAGGTTCACAGTTTCGCCGTAGGCAGCCGTCTCGATTCGGGCGTCGCTCCCCAAGCGATTTCGCAAAACAAGTTCGCCGGGGGCCGCTGTAAAATAGCTTCCACTGCCGCTACGGGCGTGGTCTGAATGGGAATGCGTAATAATGGCACGCTTGACCGGATTCCACGGATCAATGAAGAAATCTCCGGCTGAACAATACAGCCCATCGGCAGCGATCTGGAGTATGGAATTTGACACCAGTTTTCCTGCAACGAGGGCTCTGCCCAACGTTTGCTCAATTCTATATGGTAAAGTGTTGCGATAGAGCGGGGTAAAGGCGATGAAACGTACGGCAGTTTTGGCGGTTCTCTCTCTACTGTGCGCGGCGGCGATGTTGGCCGACGAGAATAGCGACCGGGCGGAACAACTGGAACGCTCGGGCGATGCGGCAGGCGCACGGTTGGTGCTTGCCAAAGCTGTGCAATCCGCGCCGGGGAATACCGGGGTCCTTACCGCCTACGCAGCGTTTCTGGAGCGCTACGGAGATCCACAGGCCCGCGCCGCCTATCGCCAGTTGCTCACCCAATGCAGCAAGTCGGGCGATCGCGCGCATGCGGCCGATGCGGCCCGTCGTTTAGTGGTGCTGGATCTGCTGGCCGGCGATAAGACTGCAGCAGCCTCCGACCTGGACGCTTATCATGCGGCCGGAGGCACGGATTGGAAGACTTTGCCCTCACCGAAAGCTGGATTGGATGAGGCGAAGACCATCGATATTCCAGGCCCCATGCGATCCTTCAGCCGCATGGCGGCCATCTCTCCCGATGTCGCCCCCGAAGACGTCATGCCGGCCATCGCGCGCAACGTTGTTACCAACGGCTACCAGGCGTCTCATAGTAATGACGCTCTGGAACAGACCGAATATCTGAAGTTGGTGCACCGCTATCTTTCGCAGGCTCGCGAGTTGGAGAAACTCGCGGGGCCCAGCAAGGTTCTCAAGATCGAGACTTGCGAATCTCCCCAGTCGGGGGAACTGCTGAGAATCCTGGGGGTGAGAATGCGCGGAGGATGCGGCAGCGAAGTGGTGCTCGAGACGGTCAACGCCGCGCGCGCCTTTCTCTCGACGGATTCCGGTTTTCCGCTTGCGGAACTCGAGTCCGCGCTGCGTGAAAACCGCGTGTTTACTTACGATTTCCATCCCTCCAAAGTACCGGTACTCTATGGTCCCGACTACTGGCTGAGTCCTAAGGAAAAGGGCTCCGACTTCATCGAGGCCTTTCTTTCAGATCCCAGCATCTGTCGCTTCTATCTCGGGATGAGCAAGCTGGATCCCGAAACCGCGGATAGTCTAAAACGAGATATTCCGGCGATGCGCCTCCGAACCTTTGCGCATGTACTCGATTTCTTTGGCGCCCAATTTGAAATTCGCAACGGACACGCCGTGGTACCGGGCGGCCCGCGCTCCGCGCCCGGGTGGGCTGATCTCGCCGGCGCTTCTCCCGAAAAGGGGTCGGCCTTCTTTGAAAAACTGATGATCAAAGACGATGGTTGGCTGGCCAGTCTTTACGATGCCCTCGCGCGCATTCACGGTCCTGTCCAGGTGTACCTGACCGATCCGAACCGGATGAAGCGCTATTACAACGCTGTGCGCGGCAAGGTTACCAGTCCGGGTCCGGCCCGCCCGGTCTTCCGCTCCAACGCCGACATGATGCTGCTGACCACCCGTCTGCGCATCGATCCGAACGGCCAAGTCCATATCCCTGGAAATCTGGAAATCTGGAAGAATCTCTTCGTCAACCATCCACAGGGTAAATACGATGGCAAACTGACCAAGGCGGCGTCGTCCTGGAAAGATCCGGACGATTTGATGGAAGCGCTCTTCGGACTTTCACGCAAAGCCGTCGAGAACGAACCGCTCAAGATCTTCATGTCGGTGAACGATGTAGACCGTGAGCGAGCGACTCCGCTCGCCGCTGCCACCGTGGACCGCCTGGCGCGCAGCTATAAGGAGTTTGGCGCGCAGTATAGCCTGTTCAGCGATGCTCCGGAAGTCAGCGACGCGGCCATCAATCAATTCCTCGACACCGCCGTCGCGATCGACCATATCAAGGATCCGGCGCTTCGCCAGGACTCGGCCGGAGTGATGCAGGCGCTTGCCGGACTTTGGCAAATCTTCACTCGCCAAGGCTCGATACCAACAGGTAAGTCGGACGCCGCGTTGAAGGGCATTCTTACGCAGTTCTCCGCGGTACATAATAATGTGGAACTGTTCGATGCCGGACGCGCGGGCGTAAAGTTGCTGATTGCCTCCTCCTCAAATTCTGCTTCGCCGATCGATTCCTCCGACTACCATTCGCGTCTGCTGCAACTTCTCGCCGGCAGCGCGGACTTCAATGATTCCGATGCTGCCGCACAGGTGGTGCAGGAGATGCAGCACGTGCTCGACGCGCAGCACATCATCGGGCTCGATACGCTCTTTCAACTGGCCGATAATCTGGAGAATGTAGCGAAGGGCGCGAAGCTGAATACCCAGCTCTCCGCGCGTCTGGCATCGCGCATCTCCGAAATCTCTTTACCGCGCGCTCCGCTTTCCGGGGCCGAAAAGAATGCGATGGCATTCGGCTATTGGACGGAAAGGCATATCGACGCGGAGCGAAAGCTCAATCTTCGCGCCTTAATCGATAAGGCTGCCAACAATCCGGAGAAGCTGAAAGAAATCCGCGGTTCGCTGGCGCCCCATCTGCGGGACACGTTGGTGGCTTACAACTACGCCAACTATGCGCCTCCCGGAGCCCAGATCCTGATGACCAACCCGGTTTTCGTCCGCGGGCACGATTTCCTGGGAATGCAGGGTTCCAATCACACGTGGAAAGCGTGCGAAATGATGGGTTCCGGCTGGCCTTCGAACGCGGGAGGCCGGCTCATGGGTTCACTCGCAGGTCTGCCCTACGCGCTGGCGGAAGCCGAGCAGAATTTCCTGATTCCCACTCAGACCCAGGCGCTCATCTGGGGTGACCTGGTTCCGCAGATGATCCTAAGCGCAAAGATTCCACGCTGGTGGAATGTGACTCCCGAGCAGGTGCACTTCGTCGCCTTGCGCATTCGCCAGGCGCAGGATATGCTGGCCGAAGCGGTGTTGAATCCGGAGATACGCAAGCAGGTTCTGGACGTGCTCAATTTGCATGCTTCACCGTTCCGGGCCGCGGTAGTGAACGCCAGCCTGGAGTCAGGCGACTTGACCAGGGCCATCGATTCGCTGACCCCCGCCGAGCTTTATGACATTGGCGCGGATGCCCCGGTCAATGGCGCGAGTCCCGTGGCGCGCGAACTACGCGCCATGCTGGACAGGCATGACCCCAAGTTTAGTGACCTCGCGGTTTCATACGCCTTTGGAACTCCTAAACCTACCCTGGCCAATTCCTACCGGCCGCAACTTCTCAGGCTCCGTACCTTCCCCACGCTGATGGGTTATTCGAGCCGCATCATGGCCGAAAGCTGGGAATCGAACACCCTCTATTGGGTGACGTTAGCCGACCAGATGCACATTGCGCCCGCCCAATTGAACGTCCTGATCCCGGAGTGGACCCAGCAGGTGGTGGAGCGGATTTTCGCCTCGCATCTGGAAGATTGGCCGGCGCTGCTGAAGTCGTTGCGGACCGTCGGACAGGAAGTCATGCAAAAGAATGCGCCGTCGTCCGGCGGCGAGCAGAAAGCAGCAGCTTTAAATTAATCTTATAAGTCAGGAGGAATTCTGTGCGTTCTCTTCGGTCACTGGTTCTTGCGGGGCTGGCGGTTTCGGCCGCGGCCTCTGGGGTTGTGGTTTCTATCCGACAAGGTCTTGGCGCAAGACAAGCCGACCTTCAAAGCCAAGGTCGACCTGGTAGTCCTCAGTTTCACGGTGGAGGACGGGCGAGGCCGGTACATCAACGGTCTGAAACCAGCGGATTTCAAGATTCTCGAAGACGGCATCGGGCAAAAGATCTCGACCTTCGCCGAAGGGAACAAACCACCCATGCAAGTAATGGCGGACGGGACGCTGAAACCGATGGTCAACCCTGAGGCTGCCGATCCTGGTAAACCCGGCTCGGATATTCGCACCGATTCACTGGTGGGAACCAACGTATTCCTCCTTTTCGACACCAGCAACTTCATGTATCGCGGCTTCGTTTACGCCGAAGACGCCATTGCGGATTTCATTCGAGGCGTGGACAAAGCCGATTCCGTCGCCGTTTACACGTTCAGCAGGAATCTGAGCCGCGCATCGAATCTCTCTCATAACCGCAGCGACGCCATTTTCGGACTTCGCAAAGCGGTAGCGGGAGACGACACTGCGCTCTATAACGGGCTGCTGCTTACGTTGCGCGATGCCGCCAAGGTTCCCGGGCGAAAGGTCGTCATCGTTTTCTCGAACGGACCGGACAATGCCAGCATGGTTGCGCCTGACGATGTACGAGCCGTGGCGGAAGACGAAGGGATTCCGATTTACGTCATCTCCACCAACGAAGTCAATAAGGACTCGATTTCGAGCAGCGTTTTCCGCCGACTGACGACACGCACCGGAGGCAAAGCCTACTGGGCGCGCACCTGGCAGAAGCAGGTGGAAGCCTTCGAGTCGATTCGGGAAGACCTCGGCAACTCTTATACGGTCACCTATTACCCCGCGCCCAATCCAAACGAAGGATTCCGTAAAATCAGCGTGGAGATGGTGAACGATACGGGTAAAAAGCTGCGCGTTCGAGCGCGCCCGGGTTACCGCCCAAGACAATCGTAACACAGCGCTTTCAGATGAAAGCCTTCTCCGATCTCTACGCTGAGCTCGACTCGACCACCAAGACCAACGAGAAGATCGACGCACTCAAGCGCTATTTCATAGCCGCGGACCCGGCTGACGTGGCGTGGGCCGTGCATTTTCTCATTGGACGGCGGCCCAAGCGCCTGATCGAGATTCGCAAATTGGTCGCTTGGGCAATCGAAGAAGCGGCTATTCCAGACTGGCTCTTCGGCGAATGCCATAGCGCGGTGGGCGATTTGGCGGAGACGATTTCACTGCTGCTTCCTCCACCCGCCAGATCGACCAGCGATTCGTTGCAATATTGGGTCGAGGAGCGGCTGCTGCCCATGAAGCAGTGGGATGACAGCCTGCGCGAAGAATCGCTCAAGCGGGCGTGGCGCGAGATGAACGAGCGGGAGCGGTTCGTCTGGAACAAGCTCATCACCGGAGAATTTCGTGTAGGCGTCTCGCAGCGCCTCGTCGTGCGCGCCCTGGCTGATGCGAGCGGCGTCGACGCTTCCGTACTTTTCCATCGACTCATGGGCAATTGGGATCCGACGGCCGATTTTGCGCGCTCCGTGCTGGCCAAGGACTCCAAGGATTCAGACGTCAGCAGGCCCTATCCATTTTGTCTGGCATATCCGTTGGAAGGTGAGGTGGAGAGCTTGGGCGATCTCGCCGGCTGGCAGGCCGAATGGAAGTGGGACGGTATCCGTTCGCAGTTGATCCGCCGCCAATCGAAAACCTTTGTGTGGTCGCGCGGCGAGGACCTGGTGACCGAACGTTTTCCCGAACTCGAGAAGCTGGGCGGCCTGCTGCCCGATGGAATCGTAATCGATGGAGAGATCATGCCCTGGAAGCATGGCGCTCCGATGGAGTTCTCGCAATTGCAGCGGCGGATTGGACGGAAGGTGTTGGGGCCGAAGATCCTCGCCGATGTTCCGATTGTACTGGTGGCGTACGATCTGCTGGAGTATGAGGCTGCGGATATCCGCGAAAGAACGCTTGAATGGCGGCGCGACCGGCTGACTGAAATCGTGCGGTCCGCGGAGCATTCAGGGCGAATCGTGTTGTCGGAGCGTGTTCCGGCGGAATCCTGGGAGCAATTGCGCGAGTTGCGCCGCGGGTCGCGTGAGCGCCATGTGGAAGGCCTGATGCTGAAGCGCCTGGGTTCTTCCTACGGAGTCGGCCGGCGGCGTGGGGATTGGTGGAAGTGGAAGATCGAACCTTACTCCGTGGATGCCGTTCTCGTCTACGCCCAGCCGGGAAGCGGAAAGCGTGCGAGCTTATTCACCGACTATACTTTTGCCATCTGGAACAACGGCGAGCTGGTACCGTTTGCGAAGGCTTACTCGGGTTTGACCGACGAAGAGATACGGCAGGTAGACGCGTTTGTCCGGCGCAACACCGTCGAGAAATTTGGACCGGTGAGGAGGGTGAAGCCGGAACTGGTGTTCGAACTGGCTTTCGAAGGGATTCAGGAATCTCCCCGGCACAAGTCTGGAATCGCGGTGAGATTTCCTCGTATGGCCCGGTGGCGTACGGATAAGCCGGCTGCGGAAGCAGACTCGATCGAAACGCTTCGGGCGCTGCTCAAGAGCTGAAACGGCTGAACAAGCCAAAACCCGTCACACAAGTCGCATGGAGGTGAGCAGGGCGGTGTATCTTGGATCGCTACGGAGGCGGTCGAAGGCGGGGTTAGACTTCAGGCCTAACAAATTAGGATCGCGGTTTTCGACGGCCGTTTGGAGTTGGGTGAAGGCGGCGTCCTTTTCTCCGAGAGCGGCGTAGATGTAGGCGATACTGACCGGCGACACGTATTCACGACTGGCCAGATGGAGGACTTGATTGAGCAAGGCTACAGCTTCCTCGCTACGGCCGGCCGCGGCGTAGGCGGTGGCAAGCAGCGAATCGACGAATTTGCTGGCCGCATCCATCAACTTGGCCTGCTGATAGGTTGCGATGGCTTCATCGAAACGGCCGTCGAGAACAAATGCCGGTCCCATCATGCCGTAGGCCAGATAGTAGCGCGGATTGATTTCGAGCGCCTTCTTAAATTGGTCCACGGCATGGGCAGTGTCGCGGCGGAGATAGAAGAGAAAGCCGAGGTGAACGCGATACAACACCGAGAGCGGATCGAGAGCGAGAGCGTGCTGCATCTCGACAATTGCGTCATCAATCCGTCCGACCGGGCGCAGATAGTAGAAAGCGTAGACGTCACGAGCGGCGGGGGAAGAACCGTTGAGCTCGATGGATCTGACGAATTCCTTCTCGGCTCCTGCCCAATCCCAATCGTAAAGTGCGAGGATCACGCCGAGGGTGGCATGGCCTTCGGCGATGGATTCATCGAGGTCGAGCGCACGGAGCACCGCAGCCTTGGCCAGCGGCATGGATTGTCGCGGCGCAACGAAGCCGAGAAAGCCCTCGGTATAGTGCGCATACGCGAGGCCATCGTAGGCGAGGGCGTAATCAGGATCGAGTTGAATGGCTTCTTCGAAGTGGCGCTTGCTGTTGACCAATCCCTCGCGCGTCATCTGATTCAGTTCGTAACGTCCTTTGAGGTAGACGTTGTAGGCATCGAAGTTAGCGGTACGGCGCTTGATGAGAGAAGTGGTGGCTTGGGCATCGCCGGAGGTCTGCTCAGCGAGGCGAACGCGCAGCGTTTCGACCACTCGCTGCGAGATCTCATCCTGGATCGCGAACACGTCGGTCAATTCGCGATCGAAGCGCTCACTCCACAGTTGGTAGCCGTCGGCGACGCTGATTAGCTGCACCGTTACGCGGACGCGATTGCCGAATTTGCGGACGCTGCCTTCCAGCACCGATGCCACGTTGAGCGTCTCGCCAATACCGCGAATATCCTGCTCCTTACCGCGAAAGGCGAAGGCTGAAGTGCGAGCAGTGACGCGGAGACCGTTGATATTCGTCAGGGCGTTGATAATCTCTTCGGCCAGGCCATCGCTGAAATATTCGTTCTCCTTATCGGAGCTCATATTGGCGAAAGGAAGAACCGCAATGGAGGGGGCCTGCCGCGTGCGCTACCGGACGTTTCCAGATCCCCGAGGCCAGAGGCGCAGCGCCCGACCGGATGACGAAGTAAATCTGCTCGATATCGTCCTTCACCGCGCCCATGCTTTGATAGCGGGCGCCGGCCGATTTTTGGCAGGCATTTGGTGACGACATTAGCGACTTCGGGCGGGAGATCGGGGACGGCGAGAGTCAAGTCGCGCGGTTCGTCGCGCAGCACCGCGGCCAGGGTTGCGAGTCCACTGCCGCCTTCAAAGGCTTTGCCACCGGAGATCATCTCATAGAGGACTGCGCCGAAAGAAAAGATATCGGCGCGGCCGTCCAGTTTCTTGCCTTCCGCCTGTTCCGGCGCCATGTAGGCGACTGTGCCGACGATGGAACCTTCCTGGGTCTGCGGACCCATGGAGAAGCGCATGGACTGTGTCTTTTCCATTTCCGCGAGCTCGGCTTCCCGGACGCTTTCAGCCAGTTTCGCGAGACCGAAGTCGAGAATTTTCACCAGGCCGTCGGGCGTCACCATGACGTTGGCGGGTTTCAGATCGCGGTGTACGATTCCGGCGGAGTGGGCTGCGGCGAGAGCGTCGCTCATCTGGATGGAATACTTCAAGGAATCGATCAAGGAAAGGCGGCGGTTCTCGATGAGATAGTGGAGCGTTTCGCCGCGGACTAACTCCATGATGATGTAGTCGGCGTCGCCGGCAGTGGCGATTTCATAGATGGTGATGATATTGGGGTGATTGAGCGCCGAGGCTGCGCGCGCTTCCTGGAGGAAGCGAAACCGCTTCTCCGGAGACTGTCCGGCAGCGCCGATGAGAACCTTGACAGCCACCAGGCGCCCGAGTTTGGTGTCGCGCGCTTTATAGACCGCGCCCATCCCGCCTTCACCCAGCTTTTCAAGGATTTCGTAGTGCGAAATGGTATGGCCAGTGAGCGACTGTGGTTGATCCGAATCCATGCCGGTGGTTGGCGTCAAGAGTGCCGAGATTCAATTATGCCACTGATGCCAGCGTCACTTCGGAGGACTGATGAGGGTGGTCACACGGTCCCCGGTTCGAGGCTGTATGTCGCCTTCGAACTTCCCGAACGCGGACTGTCCGTTCACCGAGGTGATGACCAGTTCGCCGATCTTTCGCAGCCCCCGGATGACCGCACAACGCGCGCCGATTTGGAGGCCGGCCGCTTCAGCGAATTTGACCGACACGATATTGCCGTCCCGTCGAGTCACACTCCCCTCCAGCGGCTTCGCCAGTTTTGACTGAATCTGGTTTCCGAGAGATGCGGTGGCTAATTGGAGCGATGAGCCGCGCGCGGCAACGGTCGCGAGGGGCCTGGCTTGTTTGGTGTCTACGACCTGGGCCTTCACGGCGACGTTCTTCGGCGGGGCACCGGGACGGTCAGGCGGTTGAATGCTGCCGACAATTACGGCGTCCGCGCCGACGCTGCGTCCCACGGCGGCGGCTTCCTGGGCGCTGGGCGGATGTCCGGTGGCCGGCTGATTTAGAGCTGCCTGCTGGACCTTATCGCGGGCAATGACGCCGACGTGTCCGCTGCTTAGCAACTGGCTGGAGAGTTGGTCGGCGACCTGAGCTCCGGATCGGTTGGGCTGAGCGCCGTTGGCGAAGTCCAGGACGGCGACCTGTGGGAGGGTTTGGCTCGGGGGCGCCGCTGGCGCGGGCGCCGCGACTTGGACGCTGTCTGCCACGGGCCCTACCTGAAGCGGGATGTCGAGCTGCGCGGACTGGTTGCTTTCGAGGGTGACCGATCGCTCTGCCTTCTTGAATCCGAGAGCTTCGGCGGTGACGGTGTAGGGTTCGCCTGCTTCGAGAGCCGGTGCTACGAATTGCCCGGTTCTATCCGTGGTCGCGTGAGTGGTGGAGTTGTTGACTGTGTTGACGATGTCGATCTTAGCGCCGGAGACTGCGGCACCACTCTGGTCGCGCACCGTGCCGGACAGAGAGGCCGTGGGAGGGGGCCTCATGGGCTGGAAGGCCATGGCTCTGGGAGCGGCCATCGCGGGCTGCGGTATTGGCGGAGGTGCGGGTTGCGTGAGAGTGCCTGCAGAGAGTGATTTCGGTGTCTCCGGGACGGGCGCTTTCTTCATTACGCGGGCGGCGGCTTCGGGCGCGGGCGGCGCGGGTTGTTTAGGCGCGGCATCAGGCACGAGCGGTGGGGGAATGGCGGGTTTCGGAGGCGACGCCAGGGAAGCGTCATTTCTTGCGACTCTTGCGACGGGCACTTCGACCGGCCGGTGCGAGACGGCGACGTAGACGACAAGGGATGCGGCCAAGGCTCCGGATAGCGCGAGCCACGCGGGTCTTAAGCTCCACCACGGCCGGCGCTGCGGCTCGACTTCGATCCGGTTGGCAAGCTGGGCGCGCGTGTCGGGCGATTGCAAGAAGGCGGCAAATTCCAGTTCGCCGGCGACTTCGTTGAACAGTGTCTGGTCGTGAAGGGCGGCTTCGAAGAGCGTGCGCCGTTCTTCCGGGGAAAGAATTCCGGCTGCGAGACCACCCAATAGCTGGCGAGCTTGTTCCGGAGTCATGATTTTGCTTCCTTGCGCTTTTCCTCTGGTCGCCGGGTACCCGGCAGCGTTTCGCCCATCAGTTCCAGCAATTGCTTACGGCATCGGAAATCCTGGCTATACACAGTGTTGATCGAATCCAGTTTCAGCAGCTTCTGGATGTCCGCGAAATTGTGTCCCTCCAGTTTCCAGCGAATCATCTCCCGGCAGCGCGGAGGCAGTTTCGCGATGGCGGCGGCCAGGCGGTTCATCATCTCACGCCGCTCGTATTCGCCGGCCGTGTCGTGGGACAGATCGGGGATCTGAATCTCGTCTACCGATACCTGGCTGTTCTCGCCGCGGCGCGCCGATTTGCGATAGATAGCGGCCAACTTGAAGCGGGCAATCTGCAATGACAGAGGGATGAGGTCGGCGATCCCGTCCACCTGAGGGTACTTCTCTTCGAGCAGAATTAACACGTCCTGGGCGAGATCCTCGGCGGAATCCCTCCCTATACGAGATGCCGCGTAACCGATAATCCTTTCGCGCAGTAGGGCGAGAATCGCACCGCGGTCCACGGGGCCATTGTAACTTGGCGTAAAATGGCCCACATGACCGATGCCAACCGCCGTTCGTTTTTGAAGGCCGGAGCGGCCTCATTGAGCTCTTCGCTGCTGCTGAAGGGTCAGTCGCCAAACGATGTCGTTCGAGTGGGATTTATCGGCGTGGGAACGCGCGGATCATTCCTCTTGAAACATATGCTGACGGTGCCCGGCATCACGGTGGTGGCAATCTGCGACCTGGATCCGGTGCGGCTGAAGGCTGCCATGGATGCGTCCACAGCGGCCGGAAGCCATCCTGAGGCTTATACGGAATACCGCAAGCTGCTCGACCGCAAAGATATCGACGCGGTGGTGATTGCCACGCCGGTGGATCTGCACAAAGACATGGCGATCGCGGCGCTCGAGGTGGGCAAGAACGTCTATTGCGAGAAGCCGATGGCGTTCGATGCGGAGCAATGCCGCATGGTCACGACGGCGGCGGCGAACGCCAAAGGAATCTTCCAGCAAGGATTCCAGTTGCGGCATGAACCCAACCGCGCGGCTTCGATGAAGTTCGTTCACGAGGGCGGTTTGGGGAAGGTGGTGTTCCTGCAAGGCTACCGGCATACCTCGGACCTGCCGCGCAGTACTGCGTGGTACTTCGACCGGACGCGGTCCGGCGACTGCATTGTGGAGCAGGCGTGCCATATTATCGACCTGATGGTATGGGCGGCGGGGACGCATCCGATTCGCGCGTTCGGCAGCGGAGGGGTGAGCGTCTATAAGAACCTGCCTCCTGGGCGGACGACGATGGATAACTATATGGTGATTTACGAATTCCCCGATGATGTCCGGTTGGAGTTCAGCCATATCTTTTTCGATCCGCCGGGTTTCTCAGGGATCAAAGAGCGCGTTTACGGATCGCATGGCGCGGTGGACCTGGCAACGGCAACCTGGACGCAGTTGGATAAAAGGGGCGAGCAGAAGTTAGAGGTTCCGAATAAAGAGAAAGATGCCACTTATCTTTCGCTGGCGGCGTTCATTGACAATGCCAAGGGGAGGAAGAAGCCTTTGAACAATGCGGAGTCGTCGCAGATGTCGACGATGACCGCGCTGCTTGGAAGGAAGGCGATTTATGAGCGGCGGGTAGTGGAGTGGAGCGAGTTGTAGAGGGGTGCTGGCGCGACTCCCTGGACGCAGTTAGGGCTCGGTGGTCGGTAAGGCGGATGAGGTTCGACGTCAAAAAGCGGTTTTAGCCGACCTTTTTGAAATATTCGAGGGCTTCCGGCGAGAGTTCGAAGTCCAATTCGGCGGCCGTAAAGGAGGGGCGGCCGGGCTGGGTCGAAAAATTCGGAGAGATCGGGGCGTGGGAGGGCGTTTTGGGCTGCTCGCGAGGTGCTTCGGGTGCTGATTGGGCGGTGCCGGAGACTTCCTCACCGAAGTTCTGCGGTTCGAAGCCAATCTCGCTGTTTTTCCTTTGTTTCTTTGTCTTTACGAGCTCGTTGTGAGCTTTGTGAAAGGCGCGCTCGGCGGAGGTCTGGTAGCGAATGAGGAGTCCGAGGTTCTTGGGGACGCAGGAGTCTTCGCAACGGAGCTTCTGAGCCAGGAACGCCTCGCCCTGCAGCCGGTAGGCGCGAAGGGAGAGCCAGTGATTTTGCGCCATTTTTTCGACCAGCACCTGTTCGGTGACGGTGGCCGGTTGATGTTCGCGAATGAAGTCTTCGAGGAGTCCTCTGAATTCGTTAGGATTTTCTCCGGGGATGACGGTGATGTTGGAGGCAAAACCCCAGGAGAGGCGGTTGAGGGAAGATTTGGCTTTACCCTCCGGCGTTTTGGGTCCGGTACTTTTGTGCGAGTTGGCTTGATTGGCGGCAATTTGAGCTGGTGTTGCCATGGTGGAAGTTTCCTTTTCTGAGTTGTGGAATGATCTCGAATTCAGATCTTTCGACTCAATTGTGGAACATGGGGCGGGGGGTGGCAGGGCTAGATTCTTTGTTAGTTGTTGATTCTATTTGGAAATTGTCTAAAAAAGGGGCTGTGATTGAAAACCGGCCGACAGGCTAAAGCCTATTGCACAAGACATATGGCAGGCGGGATGAAGACTGCTCTTGAAATCGTATACGATAGCTCAATGGTCGAACGCGGGGTGGAATGGTTAATCGAAGCGCATGGGTGCGACGCGGGGCGGCTGGCGTGCCGGGAGAGGCTCGAAGCTCTGTTTGACGTGTTGACGAGCGCGCTCGATCTGCATCCGCTCGAAAAGACGCAATGGCATCAGTTTCCGGTGACGGGGGGAATCACCGGTGTCAGCCTGTTGACCGAATCGCATCTTACTTGCCACAGTTTCCCGGAGCATGGGTCGATCTGCCTGAACGTTTTCTGTTGCCGTGAGCGACCGGATGCCGATTTCGCGGGGCTGCTGGGGCGGGAGTTGTGCGCGAGCAGAGTGGATGTGCGGCGGGTTGAGCGGTCCTGGGTACTGTGAGTCAGCGTTCGGCGAACTGCTCATCCTGCGGAGCCCCGATCGTATTTCTTTGGTCCGGAGCCGTGCAGACCGTGTGCCCATTTTGCAAATCGATCCTGGTGCGGGTGGATATCGACTTCAGAAAGGTGGGGGTGGTCGCGGAGCTGCCGCCGGACAGCTCTCCGATTCAGATTGGAACTGAAGGCGTGCTGGATAACAAGGCGTTCACGGTAGTCGGCCGGATCCTATATGAGTACGAGTACGGCGGCTGGAACGAATGGCATCTGATTTATAACGACGGGGTGAGCGGCTGGCTATCAGACGCGCAGTTGGAGTACGACGTATCGTGGCTGTCTCAGCCGCAGCCGACGACATTTCCGGAGGATCCGGTCCCGGAACAGCTGGTCACGATAGGAGGCCGGGAGTTCCAGGTGACGTCCATAACGCGGGCGCACTATCGAGGCGTCGAAGGCGAGCTGCCGTTTCAATATTGGGATAAGCATGACGTGACTTTCATCGATCTACGGACCTGGGACGAACAGTTCTGCACCATCGACTATACGGAGAATCCGCCGCTGCTGTTTCTGGGCCGGGCGGTGGGATTCGACGACCTGCACTTGACGAATGTCCGCGAATTCGAGGGCTGGACCCGATGAGCCCGTCTCCCGTCGTCAAGACGAAGACGCTTAGTTGTCCGAATTGCGGCGGGCCGGTAGAATTGCGCGGCTTCGGGCATACCTTGTCGGTGGTCTGTCCGCAGTGTCACGCGGTGCTGGATGTCTCGACTCCCCTGGTGCAGGTTCTACAGCGCATCGAGGAGGCACAGGAACGCGTGCAACCGAAGATTCCGCTGGGCACGCGAGGGCATTTCGAGAAAATCGCTTGGGAAGCGATCGGCTTTCAGGTCCGACGGATTACGGTGGAGGGTGAGGCGTATTCGTGGGACGAATACCTGCTGTTCAATCCTTACTATGGCTTCCGCTATCTTTCCGAGTACGACGGGCACTGGAACTTTATCCGCACGCTGCCGTTGGTGCCGCGGACGATACCGGGAGCGCGGCCGGCGAGGCGTACCGGCGATATCACTTACCGGCATTTCCAACACAGCAACGCGACCACAACTTTCGTGCTCGGCGAATTTCCCTGGCGAGCTCAACAAGGCGACAGCGCGAATGTGGACGATTACATCGCGCCGCCTCGTATTCTTTCGGCCGAGCGGATGGAAGGCGAGGTGGTCTGGTCGCTGGGCGAATATTGCACGGGCTCGCAGATCTGGAAGGCTTTCGAACTGCCGGGGCAGCCGGATCGCGCCACCGGGGTTTATGCGAATCAGCCGTCGCCGCATGCCGGTGAGGCCGGCGCGACGTGGCGCATGTTCCTGTGGATGTTCGCGGCGCTGGTAGCGATGACCTTTTTGTTCAGCGCCACGGCGCGGCGCGAGGAGGTATACGCGCAGCGGCACACATTCTCAACGGGAACCGGCGGAGAGCCGTCATTTGTGACGCCCATGATTGAACTGAAAGGCCGGACTTCGAACGTCGAGTTGCAGATTCAAACGGATCTGAATAATAGCTGGGCTTACTTCATCGTGGCGCTGATTAATCAAGATACCGGCCACGCATGGGACTTCGGCCGTGAGGTGAGCTACTACCACGGCATCGATGGGGGAGAGAGTTGGACAGAAGGGAGCCAGTCGAATTCGGTGACGATTCCCTCGGTGCCCTCGGGACACTACTACTTGCGCATCGAGCCGGAACTGGACTCAAAGCAGCCGTTCGCCATGAATTACGATGTCTCGCTGAGGCGCGGCGTCCCCACTTACACGTTCTTCTGGATTGCGCTGGTGCTGCTGATTCTTCCACCGATCTTCGTGACGATGCGGATTGGCGCCTTTGAAACGGCGCGGTGGCGGGAGAGCGACTACGCGCCATCGGGAGGTGGTTCATGAAGTACACCCGTCTCTATCTGGTCTGGGGAGTGCTCGTGCTGACTATGACGGCGATGGCCGAATACAATGGATGGACGCTGTCGCGGATCGATCAGCAGGAGAACGTTCCCAAGACGATACGCGATAATCCCGGCGCGTATCGATCGACCTACGGCTACTATCACCGGTATATTGGAGGCAAATAAGGTATGAGCGACTTTCACCCCGGCTATCTGCTGAACGCAGTGATCTACGCGTTCCTCGGCATCTTCATCTTCGTGATGGCTTTCTGGATCATCGACCGGATTACGCCGTATCATCTGTGGACGGAGATCGTGGTGGATAAGAATCTGGCGCTGGCCGTGTTATTGGGGGCCATGTCGATTGGGGTCTGCATTATCATTGCGGCCGCGATCCATTAAGGACGCACGGACAACATTGACTGCAGCCTTATTCATTTCTGTATTCCTGATCGCGGCGTGCGGGCTCATTTACGAGCTGATCGCGGGTACGCTGGCGAGCTATCTGCTGGGCGACAGCGTTTTCGAATTCTCCACGGTCATTGGATGTTATCTGTTCGCGATGGGCATCGGCAGCTATCTATCGAAGTACCTGGTGCGGGGACTGGTGGCGCGTTTCGTGGCGATTGAGCTGATGGTAGCGGTGGTGGGGGGATTCTCCTCCGCGATGCTGTTTCTGGCGTTCGCTTATACGCAGGGGTTCCGGTTGATTTTGTATGTGGTGGTGGTGGCGGTCGGCATCCTGGTGGGTCTGGAGATTCCGCTGCTCATGCGGATTTTGCAGGAGCGCTTCCATTTTCGCGATCTGGTGGCGCATGTATTGACTTTCGATTACCTGGGCGCACTGGGCGCTTCGATCCTGTTCCCGGTGCTGCTGGTGCCGAAGTTGGGACTGGTGCGGTCGGCGCTGCTGTTCGGGTTGATCAATGCGGGGGTGGCGTTATGGTCCACGTGGCTGTTTCGCGAGCAGATTGGACGAATCGTTTCCTTGCGCACGAGTTGCGCGGTAGTCACACTGGCGCTGGGCGCGGGGATGGTATTTGCCGAGAGGATCTCCTCGTCCGCGGACAACAGCCTCTATGCAGACGACGTAATTTTCAGCCGGGACACGCGCTATCAGCGGATCGTCCTGACCAAGTGGAAGGACGATCTGCGGCTGTTTCTAAACTCGCACCTGCAGTTCAGTTCGCGCGACGAGTATCGTTATCATGAGGCGCTGGTGCATCCCGGACTGGCATCGTTGCCGGGCGCGCGGAGGGTGCTGGTGCTGGGAGGGGGCGACGGATTGGCGGTGCGGGAAATTCTGAAATATCCATCGATCGAGAGTGTCACGCTGGTGGACCTCGATCCGGAAATGACGAAGCTGTTCTCCACGCATCCGGTGCTGGCGGGGCTAAATCTGCATTCGCTCACCTCGCCACGAGTGCACGTGATTAATGCGGACGCTTTTCCGTGGCTCGACAGCAACAGCGACATGTTCGATTTCGTAGTGGTGGATCTACCGGACCCGACCAGTTATGCGCTGGGCAAGCTATATACCACGGCTTTCTACCGGCTGATGGGACGGCATCTGCGGCGAAGAGGCCTGGCCGTGGTGCAGAGCACGTCGCCTTTGTTTGCGCGGCAATCCTATTGGTGCATCGCGGAAACGCTGAAGGATGCGGGGTTGAAGATATGGCCTTATCATGTGTATGTTCCGTCGTTCGGCGAGTGGGGTTTCATGCTGGCGAGCCACGACGATTACCAGTTGCCCAAAACACTGCCTGCCGGTTTACGGTTTCTCTCTCCGCGGAATACCGGCGAGATGTTCGTGTTTCCGAATGACATGCTGCCGGTCGCGGCCGAGCCGAACCGTTTGAACAATCAAGCGCTGGTGCATTATTACGAACGCGACTGGAAGGACATTGTCCACTAACGCACGGCTGACACGGCGTGCAGCGCTCTCCGCGGCGCTCGCCGGACTGACCGCGAAGGCGGATCGAAGGGTGGAGGGCTCTTTCGTCAACGAAGCGTTTGCACTGGGGCATCAACTGCGGGACGGCGCGAAGTTCCCGCAGCCTGTCCGGCAAGTGCGTGTCCCGGTGGTGATTGTGGGCGGAGGCATGGCGGGTCTGAACGCGGGGTGGTGGCTCGAAAGGAACGGCTTTCGCGATTTTGTGTTGGTGGAGATGGAGCGCCAGGCCGGCGGAAATGCGCGGTGGGGCGAGAACGAGATCACGGCGTATCCGTGGGCGGCGCATTATGTTCCTGTTCCGGATCCGGGCGCGGAACTGGTGCGCGAGTTATTCCGCGAGCTCGGGGTACTGGGCGCGGACGGCCGCTGGAACGAACGATACCTGTGTTTCGAACCGCAGGAAAGACTATTTCTATGGGGGCGATGGCAGGAAGACATTGAGCCGCACCTGGGATTACAGGCGCGCGACCGGGAGCAATTCCGGACGTTCGAACAGCGCATGGCGGAATACCGGGCGTCGGGCGAGTTCGCGATTCCGGTGGCACGCGGCGCGAGGCCGTCCGAACTCGACCGCATCTCCATGCAGGAATGGATGAATCGCAAGCGCTTGGACTCGCCGTATCTGCGCTGGTACGTCGACTATGCGTGCCGAGACGATTATGGCGCACTGGCACGCGATACGTCGGCGTGGGCCGGGGTGCACTATTTCGCGTCGCGAGCGCCGGACGACAAGGGTCCTCTGACGTGGCCGGAGGGGAATGGCTGGATCGCACGGCGGCTGATTGCGAAACTTTCGGCGCAGCTTCAGACCGGCCAGGCGGTGTTCCGAATCGCGCGTGCAGGATCGAAGTATCGCGTGCTGACGGCCGGAGCGGGGGG
The DNA here is from genome assembly GCA_963777595.1 of Terriglobia bacterium. Lineage (GTDB taxonomy): Bacteria > Acidobacteriota > Terriglobia > Bryobacterales > Bryobacteraceae > CAVVFX01. The sequence goes on along the minus strand of CAVZRE010000004.1, from coordinate 8,720 downwards.
GAGCGCGGGGGTGGAGTATCTGGCCGACTTCGTCATCTTCGCCGTGCCGACCTTTCTTGCACACTATCTGATTGAAGGGGCTCCTCAGGCGACAGGGTTCGTGTACTCACCTTGGTTCACGGCGAATCTGAGGTTAGACCGGATGCCTCGTGAACGTACCGGAGCCGAACCGGCGTGGGATAACGTGGCATACGATTCGACGTCGCTGGGATATGTGAACGCGACACACATGAGCGTGGCGAGCCGGCGCGAACGTACCGTCTGGACTTACTACTATTCACTCGCCGAATTCACTCCCGAGAAGGGCCGCGCTTATTTGCTGGCGAATGACTGGAACCATTTCTCAGAGCGGATTCTGGACGATCTGGGACGCGAGCATCCGGATATTCGGGAGTGTGTGTCGCGCGTGGACATCATGCGAATGGGACACGCGATGGTGCGGCCGGCGACGGGATTTCAATCCGGCGAAGAGAGGCAGCGCTGGTTGAGGCCGCTGGGCCGCGTGTATTTTGCGAACTCGGATTTGAGCGGGATTTCGATTTTCGAAGAGGCGCAGTACCGGGGAGTGGAGGCGGCGCGCGCCGTGCTGCGGGGGGTTGGCGGGGCACGCGGGTAAGGGCAGTTCTCAGTTCACGGTCCCGAGCTGCCGGTATGACAATCGCGATCAGACAGCCCGAAGGCTGTCACACAGAGACAGTCCATTTGATTGCGATGACTGCAACGTGGGATACAATACAGTTTATTTTTAGGATTCAACAATTCAAAGGCAGCCAGGTAGATGACTGCCTCGAATAGCCCGCGGGGTCGGGCCAAGTAAAACGATCATTCGGGAGATGATTTCAATGTCGCTTCGGTATTTCGCTGCCCTCGTCGTCAGTGTGGGCGTTTTCCTTGAAGGCGGGGCTTTTGCTCAAATGAACACCGGCCGCATTTCCGGCACGGTGACGGACAGCAGCGGCGCGGTGGTGCCAGGGGCCGCAGTTTCGGTCGTCAGCCAGGATACCCATCTGGAGTCGAAAGCGAGCACAGACAATTCGGGCTCTTACCTGGTTGTCAACCTACCCGTGGGCGACTATAGCGTCACGGCCGAGGCCCAAGGATTTCGCAAAGCAGAGCGTAGAGGAATCGCACTCGACAATGCTGCCAGTGTCACGGCGGACTTCAAATTAGAAGTGGGCACAGTCACTGAGAGCATGGTGGTGAGTGAAGTGGTGGGAGAGACGGTGAACACGGTATCCGGCGAGATCCGCCACACCATCGACTCCGAGCAGGTTCAGGATCTTGCTTTGAACGGCCGAAACTATATTGAACTGATCACGCTGATCCCCGGCGTCGCGATGACGAGTCTCGATCAGATGACGATGACCACTAACCTGAGCGTGTCCAATCAGTCGATCAATGGCAACCGGACCGACACCAACCACATGTCGGTGGATGGCGCGTCGAATCTTGTTTCCGGCAGCAATACCAGCCAGATCAATAACGTCGGCGTGGACTTCATTCAACAGGTGAGTATCCAGACATCCTCTTTCTCGGCAGAATATGGCCGGAATTCGGGCTCTAATATCAATGTGGTGACCAAGAGCGGCACTTCACAATTTCATGGCAGTATGTTTGAAACGATCCGCAACGACGATCTGGATGCGAATGCGTTCTTCGCCGCGGTGAAGCCGGAACTGCGATTCAATGATTATGGTTGGAGCATCGGCGGTCCGGTGGCGTTCGGCCCGTTAAAGAAGGGCAAGCTTTTCTTCTTCGAAGGCGAGGAGTGGAAGAAGATCCGCAAAACGAGCAATCCGACGCGCCAGACTCTTCCTTCGCTGGCCGAAATGAGCGGAAACTTTTCGGACCGGAGCACCACGGTCTATTATCCCGGCACCAAAACGCCGATCCCGAATAAGATTGTTCCCTCCAGTCTGATCTCGCCGGACGGACAGGCGGTGATGAATGTATATAAGGCGATGTCCCAACTCGCGGCGGCTTATGCGAACACGCCGACGGGAAATAACGCGACATACCAGATGCCCAACCCGTTCAATTACCGCGAGGATATCGTACGTCTCGACTGGCACATGAATGAGCGCCACTCGGTCTACTTCCGCTATATTCACGACGATTACCACATCATCGATCCCTTCAGCACGTTCGGCGGTTCTCCGCTACCGACGGATCCGACGCTGCGCAACCGTCCGGGTTGGGACCCGCAACTTGGATGGATCTGGACCATCAGTCCGACGGTAATTAACGAAGCGCGCGTTAACGTGGCGTGGAACGGGCAGCGCATTACGATGGTCGGCGACACGTGGCAGCGCGACCAGTACGGTTTTCAGTTCCCGTTGATCTATGGCGCACTCGGCAAGTACCCGACTGGAATTCCGAACGTGGCGGTGACCGGTTTTGCGAGCTTCTATGGTCCTTATAGCTCTTATGAAGAATCGCCGCCGACGAATATTGCCGCGGTGGACAACCTGACCTATATTCATGGCGCACACATGCTGAAATTCGGCATGACCGTGGTTCGCGACCGTTTGGACCAGAATGGACAATCGGCGTACCTGGGGAACATCGCGTTCAACAATACGAGCGCGAACACGATGACGACAGGGTCCGCACTGGCGGACACGATTATGGGCCAGTACTATACCTATACGGAGGCACAATACGATCCGACGGGTATGTTCCGCTACTCAACGTTCGACGAGTATGCGCAGGATTCGTGGAAAGTTTCGAGCAACCTGAATCTGGAGATCGGCGTTCGCTTCAGCCATTACATCCCGACTTACACGGTGGCGAACAATATGGCAAATTTTGTTCCGGCGCTCTATAACCCCGCGACGGCGGTCTCAGTAACCGCGGGGGGCTTGATCGTCCCTGGCTCGGGAAATCTTTACGACGGAATTATACGGGCGGGGAACGGTGTTCCCACGGATCAACTCGGGCGTGTTTTGGGCGCCACGAGCGCGCTGGTGCAGTCGGTGCCCGATGGCGCGCCGCGTGGCCTGTACAACGTACAGAACCAGGTGATGCCTCGCTTCGGCTTTGCCTGGAAGCCGCTATCAAGTTCCAAGCTTGCGCTGCGCGGAGGTTTCGGGACATTCCATGACCGTCCGGAAGGGAATCTGATTATTCCGCAACTGGTGATGCCGCCCTACTCGTTGAGCAGCCAGTATACGAGCGGCAGTCTCTCGAATCCGGGAGGCGGGACAGTGGCGGCGCTGGCGCCGATGGGCACGATCCATGGCATCGACCCGAACCTGAAGACGCCGACCATGTATACCTACAATCTGGGGATTCAGACCGAGTTGAAGTACGGTTTCTTCCTGGATGTGACTTATGCCGGAAACCAGGGACGGCACCTGATCCGCATGCCGAATATTAACTTCCCCAGCTTCGACGTACTGACTGCCAACTATGCGCTGCCGACCGCGAAGCAGCTGGTACTGAACGCGATGGTGCCGTATAAGGGCTACTCGACAATCGACGAATACCTGAGCGACTCCAACTCCAACTACAACGCGCTTCAGGTTCACCTGACCAAGCGCAAAGGCAACGTAGTGATGACCGTGAACTATACGTGGTCCAAGGCGCTGGCGGACTCATCGGGAAATTACAACAGCGGCGAAGACGCAGTCGAGTATCTGAACCGGAGCTACAACTACGGATCGACCACGTACGACCGGCGGCAGCTTTTTGTTTCGACATACACTTACCGGATGCCGTTCCTGCGCAGCCATCATGGACTGGTAGGCGGGGCCTTTGCGGGCTGGGAGTTAAGCGGCATTATGCGGTTCCAGACCGGCGCTTATCTGACGCCGACGGGGAGTTCAACGGGAGTGACAAGGCGGTCCGAGTATCTTGGCGGACCTGTCACGATATCCGATCCGGGGCCGGGCAAGTGGTTCAACACCGCCGCATTCGTTAATGCGCCGGTCGATGCGCTGGGGAACGCGGGGGTGGGGACCATCGAGGGCCCGGACTGGTTCCAGTGCGATATTTCGTTGAGGAAGGTCTTTACGATTCGTGAGGGCTGGACACTGAAATTCCAGGCAGATTCGTTCAATGTTCCGAACCACACGAATTTCGACAACCCGAATGTGAGCACGAGCGGAGGCTCATCGTATGGCACGATCACTTCCGCCGAACCGCCGCGGAATCTCCAATTCGGCGTAAGGCTGGCGTTTTAGGCTACTGTCAGGGGACAGAAGTGCTGCTTCGTAGAGGGCAGACCACGTGAAACGATGGTCTGCCCCACGGCGGATGACGGGCAACGCCGCGTCGTCCGTTATCCGTCGTCCGTTTTCCGTTTTCCGAAACACCGGCTGCTCCGCAGCCGGCAGACTGCAAAAGACGATGGTCTGCCCCACGGGTAGGTATGAGCGTCAGGCGCGAATGGGCAAGGGACGCGGCGAACCTAGCATGGAGCGGGAGTCTTTTACGGGATTGGCAGTGATTCCACTTGACTCGAAGTATTCACGCAAGAAATGGGTTTCCGGGACATCGACGGAGATTTGAGTTTTCTCCGGCGGAAGCCCGGAGAGAATGACCATGGAACGTCCGGATTCCAGAAATTCGATATAGCTGATGGCATCGAGACGGACCGCTTTATTGTTAATTCGAACGAATTTTGCGTGCATTGGATAGTCTTTGGAAGCATTGCCGTGGATTCTGGAAATCAGCGGGCCTGCCTGACGGAGCGCTACTGCCATGATTTCCTAAGCCCATAGAGAGATAGTAGCGGTGTCAGAGCCCTTGACCAAGCTGGATTTTGGTTATCAGTAATGCCGGCCGGTACTGGCTACGTACTGGCGAATTTAGCTAACCGGCAGCCACTCTTTTACCTCATACCGGCCGCTGCCGGAGCGTTGTGAGTTTTCGGTAACCGTGCATACGGGAGCCGGTGACCCTATTTCAATCTGAAATAGGTGGGGTCGAAACGCCCGGAGACCGGGAGGCATCGGTGATCGGGGTGGCGGGGTAAGTTCTAGGATTGCAATTGTCAGTCGGGATGCCAGCCTATTTCAGCCGGGCAGCAATTGCAGTTGACCATGCAGTACCTGGCCAATGGGAATGTTTCAAGCGAACAGATCGTCAGACCCGGGTTCACCGCGTATCAGGGTTTTGCCTATGACGGCGCGAACCGGCTCTGCAGCGCCAATGAATCGGCGAGTCCGGGGAACGGACCGGCGAATTGCACGGCGACTCCGCCGGGCGGCCTCAATTGGGCTCAGCAGTATGTCTACGATCCGGTGGGAAATCAGGCAGTCGTCGGAACGGTAATGCCTGGCTTGACGGCCACGCCAATGGCGACGAGCGTAACCTCGACGGTGCCGTTCAACAGTCAAAATCAGTATACGGGGGCAAGCTACGATAACGCCGGGAACATGAAGAGTGTTTCTGCGGCGACCATGCAGCTTACGTACGACGCCGAGGGGCGGATGATAACCGAAACTGATAATGGGGCGTCGCCGCCGGTGACAGCGACATTTACGTATGATGGGCAAGGGAGACGGGTGCGGAAGGCGACCGGGTCGGGAACGACGTATTATACCTATGGGCCTATGGGGGAACTGATATCGGAGACCGGAGGGACTGCGCTACCCAAGACGACCTACTTGACGGCGGATCATCTTGGGAGCACGCGATTGGTAACCAACAGCGCGGCGTATCTTGGGTGCCACGATTATCTTCCGTTCGGCCAAGAGATTCTGGCTAGTTACGGCACGCGCGCCAACTCGCTCTGCTACGACCTGCCAGATACCGATATTCAGTTCACCGGCCAGGTTCGCGACACGGATACCACATTCTCGCTTGATTACTTCGGGGCAAGATACCTCTCCGGGACGATGGGAAGATGGTCTACGCCCGATCTTATCAACGTCACGGAAGACAGGTTGATAATTCCACACATGCTGAATAAGTATGTCTATGCTGGTGACAATCCTCTGCGTCAGAAGGATCTAGATGGCCGCGACGTTGTGGCACTCCTAGAACCACCACATGGTTTCTCGGCGGGCCATTTTGTGCTTTTTGCAAACAATCCTGACAATGGCCAATCCGCGATGATGAGCTTTGGGCCTAGTGACAGAAGCGCCGCAAACGAGAGCATCGTCGTGCTCGGAGGTCCTGTTGGAAGCACGACTACGTTCGGGTGGCCGAATAATGCCGAAGACCTGCGTCAGAATTACGCCGCCTTGTCGATTCAGACAACGCCGGAGCAGGTGCAGGACGTGATCAATTTCATCCATAGGTTGTCTGCCAGCGCAGACCCTTATGCCTTGTATTCAACTAACTGCACAACCGTATGCCGCGACGCCCTCAAGGTGATTGGCATCCTTCCGAAAAACTTTGGCGTTATTGCGCCGTTCAGCCTATGGTCTAACTTGTTCGGTCGCTTCGGCAACCCGGCCAAGCAACGATATCGCACAACAAGTCGCTATGGCGAACTGCTCCCCAGCTTGATTATAGACGACAGACGCGGCACGGACTACGGCAATCCGCGCTTCGGCATGGACACGTTCGACTTTATCATGTTGATGTTGCATCCACCTGTTGGTTGCGTGACCGTTTCGGACTCAGCAACGGGCACCAAGAGCACCGATTGCCAGTAGGGCCTATGCTAGGCATCACCGTGCTCCGCGAAAACGAGTCAGTCGGTATCAGGCAGACAAAATGCAAGTAACATTTTGGATTCTATTTGGCGTAGGGTCAACACTGCTCGTCTTTGGCGCGCTCCTCGGCCAAGTACCGGGCGATGCTACGGCGTTCGAAAAACTCGTTCTTTGCGCGGCCGTTTTACTCCTTGGGTTCGCTTTGCTTATCGGCAAGCTCCCGCGTGCGACTCCACACTGGCAAGCCGGTATCATATCCACTGTTGTGTTAAGTTTCGAAATACTTATCTGTCTATATGGATTGGTGGACGCCATCGTCTATCACCGCCGCTGAGTATCCGCAGCGTAACAGTACTTGGCCAATGGGAACGTTTCAAGCGAACAGATCAACAGACCGGGGTTCACCGCGTATCAGGGTTTTGCATATGACGGCGCGAACCGGCTCTGCAGCGCCAATGAATCGGCGAGTCCGGGGAACGGACCGGCGAATTGCACGGCGACTCCGCCGGGCGGCCTCAATTGGGCTCAGCAGTATGTCTACGATCCGGTGGGAAATCAGGCAGTCGTCGGAACGGTAATGCCTGGCTTGACGGCCACGCCAATGGCGACGAGCGTAACCTCGACGGTGCCGTTCAACAGTCAAAATCAGTATACGGGGGCAAGCTACGATAACGCCGGGAACATGAAGAGTGTTTCTGCGGCGACCATGCAGCTTACGTACGACGCCGAGGGGCGGATGATAACCGAAACTGATAATGGGGCGTCGCCGCCGGTGACAGCGACATTTACGTATGATGGGCAAGGGAGACGGGTGCGGAAGGCGACCGGGTCGGGAACGACGTATTATACCTATGGGCCTATGGGGGAACTGATATCGGAGACCGGAGGGACTGCGCTACCCAAGACGACCTACTTGACGGTGGATCATCTTGGGAGCACGCGATTGGTAACCAACAGCGCGGCGTATCTTGGGTGCCACGATTATCTTCCGTTCGGCCAAGAGATTCTGGCTAGTTACGGCACGCGCGCCAACTCGCTCTGCTACGACCTGCCAGATACCGATATTCAGTTCACCGGCCAGGTTCGCGACACGGATACCACATTCTCGCTTGATTACTTCGGAGCAAGATACCTCTCCGGGACGATGGGAAGATTTACAAGTGCGGACGGCCCATTCAACGACCAGGACCCGTCCGACCCCCAAAGCTGGAACATGTACAGCTACGTCCGCAACAACCCGCTAACCAGCGTCGACCCCGACGGGACTTGTACGGTTGTCAATGGGCAGTATCAGGAGGATGGCGGTGATCCCTGTCCCCCTCCTCCAGGCAGCTCAATTACGGTCAACGGGGGAAGCTCTGATAGTGTTACCTACTCGTGGGCTTCGCTCGGTGGCCGGGTGGCGAAGGCTGCCGCGAACGCGGCGAACAGCGTGCTGATCGCCATCAATGATTTCCGAAACAGTCCGGGTTGCACTGGCAGCCTCGTATCGCTCGGGCAATCCATCGGTGCCAGCACCGTTGGGGCCTATTCGGCGCAGGCTGGATTTGCGGCGGGGGGACTACTGGGTCTTGAGACGGGGCCAGGCGCGTTGGCAACCGGAGCGGGCGGAGCTGCTCTGCTTGGAACCGCAGGGGCTGGAGTCGGCTACTGGGCGGGGGGTGGAATTGGCGGGGCGACTGCGAGCGTAATCTGCAATAAAGGAACAGGTCAGGGCGGTGGAGACTATCGCCCGAAAACGAAGGGAGCGAACGCTAGCGACGCCAAAACGATCCGAGACGTAGCTCGCGAGAAAGGTATTGATGCGCGAAAATTTGGCAAATTCATTGAGGCGGAAAAGCGAGCCGAAGGCCGAGGGCCATCCGACAACTACAGTTACGACGAGCTAAGAATATTAGCTGACGCATTCAAGATGGAAGGGCACTAGCAGTGGGAGAAGCATTTCAAGCAGCGACCTTTGGGTTCCGATTCATGTCTTTGTCCGATCAGGAGCGCCGCAGACTGCAAGATCTGCTCCCGAACGTCAGTTTAACGTCACGTTCCCGGGGTGCAGGTTTTGTCGTTTCATTCGACCTTACCGAGGACTTCGACCTAGACGCGCTGTGCGCCTTT
>CAVZRE010000003.1:0-68293 GCA_963777595.1 Terriglobia bacterium | reverse complement strand
ATTGGAGCTCCGGATCAGCTTTTTAGCATGCAAGGCTCCTGGGTGCCTTTTCCGATCGATCGGGCGCAGCGGTCGTCTACGCGGGATACCCGGGCCTCAATTGCGGAGCGCTATGCCTCTCGCGACGCCTATCTGGGCCGCGTGAGGGAATCTACTCTGGAATTAGTGAAGGCAGGATTTTTGTTGGAACGCGACGTGGCTCCGGTAGTCGAGCATTCCGCTATGGAATGGGATTACGTGCATAAAGAGAAGGCAAACACCGGACACGATTGATTACGGATCGAAGTCTGGATCAAGGGTTTGGAAGCAGTGGGCCGCGGTTTTCGACCGAGATGCGAAAACCGTCGACAGGACACGCTGTAAGTCGCGAGGAATTTGTACCCGGTGCCTCGGCATTAGACGTGTTTTTGGATGGCGCGGTTTCCGAATTCGGAAATGCGCGCGCCGCCATTCGGTTTTGCGAGAGCGGCTTCAACGCCCGGCCATGCCTTTCACGAGATTCTCCACAAATTCCCTCTTGAATCCGCGTAGTAAAGTAATGAAGAATGTCCGACGACCCGCTTTGCCCGGCTGAAAGCCCACCACGATCCAACTGGCGCACGCTAATCTCCCGGCGCCCATGGCTTTCCACCCGCGCCATTTGTTTCGCGCTATTCCTTGCCATTTTCGCCGTCTACCTCCAAACCTCCCAATTCGAATTCATCAGTTCTGACGATGATCTCTATATCGTTAAGAATCCCCACACTTTGGGAGGCCTGACCCTCCCCGGAATTCGCTGGGCGCTCACCGGCGTTGCCGCCAGTAACTGGCTCCCGTTGACACTGATCTCCCACATGCTGGACGTCCAACTCTTCGGTTTGAATAGCGGCGCGCATCATCTGGTGAACGTATTGCTGCATGCGCTGGCCTCAATTTTGTTGTTCCTTGTTTTGCGGCGCGCCACTGCGGAACCCGCGCCGAGTGCTTTTGTGGCCTTCGTCTTCGCCCTGCATCCTCTGCACGTTGAATCCGTGGCCTGGATTTCGGAGCGCAAGGATGTTCTCAGCGCATGCTTTCTCTTCCTGGCGCTTTACGCTTACGTGCGTTACACCGAACAGCCCGGTCTGGGCCGTTACGTGGGAGTGGTTGTGCCGTTCTGTCTCGGCCTCATGTCGAAGCCCATGCTCGTCACTCTGCCGTTCATGCTTTTATTGCTCGATCTCTGGCCGTTGCGGCGCATGCACAAGACAGGCATCCTGTGGGAGAAACTGCCGCTCTTTGTTCTGTCCGCCGTTGCCTCCGCCGTGGCTTATCGGGTCCAGTTGGTCACCGGTGCAGTTGCCGGAATCGTTCAGATTAAGATTCAGGGCCGCGTCGCCAAAGCTTTGCTCTCGTATATCACTTATCTCAGGCAGACTTTTTGGCCTGCTCATCTCGCGGCATTTTATCCTTACCCGCGCTACGTCCACGCCTTACAGATTGCGGGCGCTTTTGTTTTCCTCGGCGGGCTAACGGCCGTGGTGGTCTCGTCCCGGAACACCCGTCCGTACCTTGCTACGGGTTGGTTCTGGTATCTGGGAACTCTTATTCCGGTCATCGGCCTGGTGCAGGTTGGCGAACAATCTCACGCCGACCGCTACACCTACATTCCGATGATCGGCGTGCTCATCATGCTCGGGTGGGGCTTCCAGGAGATCGCCGCGCGTTTCCCCCGCACCAGGATTGCGATCACAGCAGTCGCAGTTGCAGTTTGTGTCATTTGCATGGCGCTCAGTTGGAAGCAAGCGGAATCCTGGCGGAACCCCGAAACACTCTACCAGCGGGCGCTTGACGTGACCCCGGATAACGATATCGCCCATACTAATTTGGCTGCCTACCTGATGACTCTGCCCGGGCGCCGCTCCGATGCAGTCGAACATTTGGAAGCGGCCCTCCGCATTAAACCGGATAATGCGATCGCTCACCAAAATCTGGGCGTATGTCTGGTTCAAAGCCAACTCTGCGCGGCCGCGATCCCTCATTTCGAGGCCGCTCTGCGTGAGATGGCGGGGCTCTACGGAGCCAGCGACGGCCTTGGATTTTGCCTTGCGATCACCGGACGCTATACCGAAGCGATTCCTCATTTTGAGGAAGCACTGCGTGTGAATCCGGACCTGGCGGACGCTCATTTCCATCTCGCCGAGACTCTTTCCAGCATTCCGGGCCGTGAAGCAGAAGCGGTGACGCAATACCAGGCTACGCTCCGCCTCCAGCCTGAGTATCCAGATGCGCAAGAGAAACTGCGACTTCTTTTAACCAAGCTCGGACGGAAGATATAAACGATTGACGCCATTTCGCGATTCGCTTTGCGAGCTCGCAAAATTTTTCCTATTCATTATCAATAGTGGGACAAATGTAGAATTTCTTGGGCTGTAATAATCGGTGTGCATGGGAATTCCCTAAAAGAAAATAGGGTTTACGGGAAATGTCGCTGCCGTCAAATAAATATTATTCCAAAACATCGTTTTTTCAAGTAACATTGTCTAGACAAGATGCGCCTAAGGGATTTGTCTCAATGCTGCGATCGATCCTACCCGGTTCTGTCCGCACCCCGAAATACCACGCGGCCACGGTCGTCTGCGCGAAGCAGGCTCACTGCCCTGGCAATTTGTCTCGGATTGATTCTGGCGATCCTGGCAATTTACGCGCAGGTCGTCCATTTCGATTTCATTAACTACGACGATCCCGGATATGTGGTTGAAAATGCCGCGGTGCGCAACGGCCTGACTTTTTCCGGCTTGCGATGGGCCTTTACGTCGGTGGTGCTCGGATGCTGGACGCCGGTCACCCTGCTTTCCCATATGCTGGTTTGCGAACTCTTCGGAGTCAGCAGCGGGATGCACCACGTGGTCAACGTTCTGCTTCACATGCTGGCGGCGTTGTTGCTGTTCGCTTCTCTGCACCGTGCTACCGGAGCGCTCGGGAGAAGCGGGTTTGTCGCCTTTGTGTTCGCGCTCCATCCGTTGCACGTGGGCTCGGTTGTATGGATTGCAGAACGTAAGGACGTGCTCAGCGCGTGTTTTTTCTTTCTCGCGCTATACGCTTACGTTTGGTACAAAGAACGGCCTCGAATCGGGCGCTATTTTGTCGTCTTTGCTTTATTTGGTCTTGGCTTGATGTCCAAGCCGATGCTCGTCACTTTTCCTTTCGTGCTTTTGCTGTTCGACATCTGGCCGCTCCGGCGCAGACCAGCGATGCAACTCCTGTTGGAGAAACTTCCGCTGGCCGCCCTTTCCGCTGTCATAGCCGTGGTGACTTATCGAATTCAAGTGTCGCTCGGCGCCGTTGCGTCACAACCGCTCAATGCGCGGATTGAGAACTCGCTGATTTCCTACATCACTTATATCGCCGAAATGTTTTGGCCTGCGCACCTGGCGGTTTTCTACCCCGCGCATCCGATTGCGGTGTGGCAGGCGTTTCTCGCCTTAACGTTCATCGTGAGCGTATCGGCACTGGCTTTCGCCGCGTGGCGAATCCGTCCATATCTTGCCGTCGGCTGGTTTTGGTATCTTGGTACCCTGGTTCCGGTCATCGGACTGGTGCAAGCCGGTCTGCAGTCGCACGCGGATCGTTATTCCTACATTCCGATGGTGGGCCTGTCGATACTCGTCGGATGGGGCGCGGTTGACCTGGCGCGAAAGTTGCCCCGCACCCAGTTCGCCTTTGCAATCGCGGCCATCGCAGCCTGCGCAGTGTACCCGGTGTTAGCGTGGAAGGAAGTCGCGCACTGGCGGGATACCGAGACGCTTTTCCAACACGCCATCGACGTCACCGAAAACAACTGGCTGGCTCAGGGAACGCTGGGAAGCTATCTGATGAATGTTCCTGGGAGACGCGGCGATGCGGTGGAGCATCTGCAGACGGCCGTCCGCCTCGAACCGCGCTACGCCGAGGCCAATAATAATCTCGGCATCTGCTTGCTCGAGGCCGGCCTCTGCACCGACGCCATCCGCCATTTTGAGGCCAGTCTCCGCGTGAAACCGAGGGCATTCCAACCCTTGGACAACATTGGCGCTTGCCTCTCGAAGATGGGACATTACTCCGAATCCGTAGGTTATTTTGAAACTGCCGCGCGAGAGAGGCCGGATGCCGCCGCTATCCAGTACAACCTCGCCGTCGCGCTTGGCAATATTCCTGGGCGCCGGGCAGAAGCTATCGCACATTTCGAAAAAGCCTTGCGTTTACAGCCCGACTACCCTGAAGCCGAAGACGCGTTTGGTGTCCTGCTCGCCAACCTGGGACGCACAAAAGAGGCTCTTTCCTATCTCCAGGGCGCGGAGTTGCTGCACCCGGATCCGGCAATAGAAACCATCCTCGACCGTCTGCGAGCCAGCGCAGGCGTTCGTCGCGGGAACTAGCCGTGTGTGACATCGCCGGCACGTCGGGGTAAACTGCCGTTTGACGGACGACCGATCTAATGCGCAGCCAGCCGAGCCCCTTGAAACGCGGCCGCCGTATTAGACTGAAGTTTGTATTTCATCCGTCTCCAAGGAAAGTTCGCATCCCCGCGTTTCAGGGATCTTGGCTATCTGTCTTGTCCTGATTTTATCGGTTTTTCTGGTTTATGCCCGGGTCTGCCAGTTCGACTTCATTGCTTACGACGATGATCTGTATGTCGCTAGAAATTCCCAGGTTCAGGCCGGCCTGACTCCCGCCTCGATCAAGTGGGCGTTCACCGCCATAGCCTCCAACAACTGGCTGCCGGTTACCCTCCTCTCACATATGTTGGACGTGCAGTTGTTCGGCCTCGACAGTGGGCTCCACCATCTGGTCAACGTCGTCCTCCACGGGCTCGCGTCGCTGTTGCTCTTTTTGGCCTTGCGCCGCGCCACTGGCGACCGCTGGCGGAGCGCTTTTGTCGCGTTCGTGTTTGCCCTGCACCCGTTGCATGTCGAATCAGTCGCCTGGATATCGGAACGAAAAGACGTTCTCAGCGCTTTCTTCTTTTTCCTGACTCTCTATGCTTATATATGTTACGCGGAGCGACCAGAACTCGGCCGTTACCTGGCTGTCGTCGGGGCATTCTGCCTCGGCCTGATGTCGAAACCCATGGTGGTGACCCTTCCCTTTGTCCTGCTGTTGTGTGACGTTTGGCCGCTACGGCGCGTGAACGGGAGACCCTTACGGATCGTCCTGGAGAAGCTCCCGCTCGCCGGCCTTTCAGCCCTGGCTTGCGTGATAACGTATCGCATACAGTCGGCAACGGGAGCGGTCGGCACGGCTGTTCCACTGCCAACCCGGCTGGCCAAAGCTGTCCTCTCCTACGGGACATATATAAAGGAGGCGATCTGGCCCGCCCACCTGGCAGTCTTTTATCCTTATCCGCAATCCATTCCGGTTCTACCCGTTCTTGCGACCCTGCTGTTTCTGCTAATCGTCACAGTGTTGGTCGTCGGCCGCAGTTTTAGCAGCTCCATTCAGGATCCCAAAGGACGACGCTATCTGGCCGTTGGCTGGTTCTGGTATCTGGGAACTCTCGTGCCTGTTATCGGTTTGGTTCAAGCCGGTCAACAATCCCACGCCGACCGGTATACCTATATTCCGCTCGTCGGCCTATCGATAATGTTGGCTTGGGGCGCAGCGGACGCCGTCGAGAGGTGGCCCGCAGCAGGCAACGCTATCGCCGGTATCGCCGCGGTCTGCTCTATCCTTTATGTGTCCAGCACCTGGCAGCAGGTGACTTACTGGAGAAATAGCGAGACGCTCTTCGATCACGCCATCGACGTTACCTCAGGCAACTGGTTGGCTCACGGCAACTTAGGCCAATATCTGCTACGCTTTCCCGATCGCCGCGCTGACGCTGTCGAACATCTGGAGACGGCCGTACGGATCAAGCCGGACTATGCGGAGGGGCACAACAATCTTGGCCTCAGCCTGCTTCGGATCGACCTTTGCGACGCCGCAATTCCGCATTTTGAAGCTTCTCTGCATGCCAAATATCTGCCCGAGGCCGCCAATAATCTCGCGTGGTGCCTGACCAGCAGTGGCCGCTACGGAGAAGCGATTTCTTATCTCGAAACGGCTCTCCGTGTCCGTCCCGACTATCCTGAGGCTCACTTTAACCTCGGAATGGCCCTTTCGAAGATTCCGGGCCGAGAAGCCCAGGCGGTGGAGCAATACGAGGCCGTTCTTCGCGCCAGGCCCGATTTCGTCGAAGCGCATCAAAACCTTGCCCGGTTGCTAGTCACCCTCGGACGCAGTCAAGAGGCGATATCCCACCTTATTACTGCTGAGAGCCTCAGGCCCGACCCGGTAGCTGCCAAATTACTGGAAACGATCCGCACTCATCCGTAACACAAGATGACTCTCTGGCGAAGAAGATTACGTAAAAATTCTTTATTTCTTTCGGCCCCCGCAAATCTGACATGACAATTGCGCATTTCCTAGAGAGCGGGAGATGATTTCGTAACAGTCTATGCGGGGACAGGTAATCTGTATGTTTCGGTACACCAACAACTTAACCCCTTTATGCTCGCCACGCGCTGGTAGTACTATTGTAGGACTCAGTAACCCAGAATTCTCAAAAAAACCCTTGACGGGTGTGTTAGCACTAACGTAGACTCGATTTGAGGCAACAACAGCAGGACTTAGCAGTATTCAAATTCCATGGAGGATTATCGATGAAGATTTTCGCAAGTTTAGCATTCGCAGCATGTATGATTGTCAGCAGCGCGTCCGCCGGAACGGTGTATGTCGTTGGACTGTGCAACACTTTCAGCAATCCGCTCCCTAACACCACGCTTACGGGGACGTTGGTCTGCCCGACGTCATCAAGTCTCGGGCTTGGCAGTACAACAATCACGACTGAATTTCTGGTCTATAACAGCGATTACTCGAACGGGACAACCCCTTCGGTTGTCGAGACGACGACTTTCACAGTTGCCGGCGGTAGCACGACCTTTGCTGTCACTTCTGATACCTTGACGAGCACTGGCGCTTCCAATTCGACGCCCGCAGTCTGCTCCAGCGGATTGACGTTGAATCCCTTGACCAACATTCCTCCAGTGATTCTCGCGGGTTGCTATGACAACGCGACCGGTGGCACGCTCGGTGGCCCAGTAACGGTCGCCTACACAAACTCCTTCCCGACTGGAAACGCCGTTCAGGGAACTGGGTATGCCGAAATTGTATTCGACTACAGCACAGGCACTCCTGAGCCGGTATCTATGATTCTCTTCGGCAGCGGTTTGCTCGCAGTTTCCCTTATCGGGCGCAAAAAGTTTGCTCGCAAGTAATTGCGTTCAGATCTGCTAACGTCCTAAACAAGATAGCCTTGGGACCCGCCAGCATAACAGCTGGCGGGTTACTCAGTTTAAAGCGGGTCCGCCGGCCTTTACGCCAGCGGACCCGTTGCTTTTCCCCCTTACTCCCCGCCCTTGAAAGTTGGTCTTCGTTCTGTCAGTGCCTGGCGTGAGCGAATCTGGCTTGCGATAGTCCATCCAAAATAAAAGCCTCGCAAGTCTGCCAATTGGCGGACTTGCGAGGCTCTAAACTGCAGAAGAAATGTATTCAGCCTACGCGCTGAACGAGCTGCCACACCCGCAGGTCGACTTCACCTGGGGATTGTCGAACTTGAACCCGGAACCCTCCAGGGTCTCGACATAGTCCACCTTGGCACCGTCCAAATAAAGCAGGCTAGCCTGATCGATGAATACCTTGAGGCCTTCATAGTCGTACGTCTTGTCCAGCATATTCGGCTGGTTCTCGAAGGCCATGGAGTAACTGAATCCCGAGCAACCACCACCGACGACGGCGATCCGCAGACCGGCCGGCTTCGGCTCCTGCTGATCGAGAATCTCTCTAACTTTTGAAACTGCCGAATCTGTGAGCTGTACCATGATGTTCCTCTTATTCAATTATATCGGATGCTGAATCGATTTCAATCGACGCAACGTTCACTCGCCAAGAATGCCCAAAAGCCGCCGGGACACCTTCGCTGCAGTGGAATTATCGGGTGTGATTACCAGGATCGTATCATCCCCTGCAATCGTGCCTACCACCTCTGGCCATTCCGCACTGTCGAGTGCCACCGCTACCGAACTCGCGTGACCCGGCGCGGTCTTCAAAACCACCAGATTCTGCGCGCTCTTGACATCTTGCAGAAACTCGGAGGCCAGCAGTTCGAATTGTGGGCCCGCTTCCCGCCCAATCTCCTGATATCCCTCCGGCGTCTTGACCAACCGGAGTTCCCGCACGTCACGTGACAGCGTCACTTGCGTTGTATCCACCCCGACACTTTTCAGCAGCCTCGCCAGATCCTCCTGTGTGCGGACAGGATGCGAGCGAATCAATTTGAGAATCTGTCCCTGCCGTAAACTCTTCGTCACTTCCGCATGTTGTCCAGTAGCGCCATTCGCGCCTTCAGCATCGCCCGAACGTGCGTCGGGCCGGTCCCGCCGGGAATCTCCCGCGACTTCATGCCTTCCCGCGGATCGAGCAATCTCGCCAGCGTCTGAGCGATTTCGGGCGTAAACTCGGGCGCAAACGCTTCCAGGCTCTCCGCGTTCCATTCTTGCGGATCCTTTCCTTCTTTTACGCTCTCCAGCACCAGCCGCCCCACCAGTTTATGCGCCTGGTGGAATGGAATTCCGACGCGCGCCAGCGCTTCCGCCAGATCGGTTGCAACCACCCAACTCTCTTCGGCATCGTTGAGCGGCGCCTGCGGATTCAATTGGATCGAA
Organism: Terriglobia bacterium; assembly: GCA_963777595.1. Taxonomy (GTDB): domain Bacteria; phylum Acidobacteriota; class Terriglobia; order Bryobacterales; family Bryobacteraceae; genus CAVVFX01. Next base: position 59,594 of record CAVZRE010000003.1, on the reverse strand, counting down.
GCCGCCACTTCCCGCGCCATCTCCAGACATCCGATCAACTGGTCCGCCGCATCAAACAACGGCACCTTATCTTCCTGCATGTCTCGGTTGTACGTCATGGGCAGACCTTTCATCGTGATCATCAACGAGTTCAGGTCTCCGATGACGCGGCCGCACTTCCCGCGTATCAACTCGAGCGAATCGGGATTTTTCTTTTGCGGCATCAGACTGGACCCGCTAGTCACGCTGTCGCCCAGTTCCATCCAATGAAACTCTTCGCTCGAATAGAGGATCCAGTCCTCCGCCAGGCGGCTGAGATGGAGCATGGTGGTGGACGCAGCATACAAAAAGTCCAGCGCGAAATCGCGATCGGCCGAGACATCCATGCTATTCGCCGTAATATCTTCGAACTCCAGATCCTTCGCAATCGCCGCGCGATCCAGCTTGAAGCCGCTGCCCGCCAGCGCGCCCGATCCCAGCGGCATCTGATTGGCCGCCCGCCGGGCATAGGCGAACCGGTTGTAGTCGCGCAGAAACATTTCGAAATACGCCAGCAGATAATGCGGCCACAGAACAGGCTGGGCCCGCCTCATATGCGTATATCCCGGGACCACGGCGTCAGAATATCTGGCTCCCAAATCCAGCAGTGCCGCCATGAAGTCGACCAGCAACGCCCGCACGTAATCGCAAACTCCGCGCAACCACAGCCGGGTATCGAGCGAGACCTGCTCATTCCGGCTCCGGCCTGTATGGATCTTGTCCGCAACCGCGCCGGCCTTTTCTTTCAGCTTCCGGATCACCAGCGTATGGACATCCTCGTCCGTCGCGCCCTCAAAGAACTCTTTGCCCTTTGACTCTTGCCGGATCTCGTCAAATGCCCCGACGATCTGATCCCGTTCCTCAGTCGTCAGAATCTGCGCACGTTCCAAAGCCCGTGCGAACGCCTGCGATCCTTTTACATCCGCATCGAGCAGCCGCTGATCGAAATCAAGCGAACCCGAAAACCGCTCGAAGATTTCAGATGGCCCAGTCTCAAATCGCCCGCCCCAAAGTTTCATAACTTTTATTGTGCGACAAAGTATCAGTCTGTCGTCGAAGCAGCCTAACCCTTTTTCCCCAGCAGCGCAATCATGAGAGCCTTCTGCGCATGCAGCCGATTCTCGGCCTGGTCGAACACAATCGACTGCCCGGACTCGATTACCTCATCGGTAACCTCTTCCCCGCGAGTGGCCGGCAGACAGTGCATAAACACAGCCGACGAATCCGCCTGCTGCATCAGCGCCGAGTTCACCTGGTACTCGCGGAAGGCAGTATTGCGAATCGACGTCTCCGCTTCCCAGCCCATACTCACCCAAACGTCCGTGTAAATCGCGTTGGCGCCCTTCACTCCGCTCACCGGATCGTGGCTCAAGCTGATCGATCCGCCCGAACTCGCGGCAAACCCTTGGGCCGCGGCAAGGATCTCCGGATTCGGCAGGTAGCCCGACGGGCTTACAAATGAAAAATGGACGCCCAGCCTCGCCAGACACAGCAGCAGTGAATGCGAGACATTATTCCCATCACCGATGAACGCGACCTTCAGCCCGCGCAGATCCCCAAAGCGTTCGCACAGAGTTTGCGTATCTGCGAGCGCCTGGCAAGGATGATAGAGATCGCTCAGCGCGTTGATCACGGGCACGCCGGCCCATTTTGCCAGTTCGTCGAGCGTACTCTGTTTGAACGTCCGGGCGACGATTCCACCCGTCCAGCGCTCGAAGTTCCGCGCGATATCCTTCAACGGCTCGCGGCCGCCGATAGGGCCGTCGTACTGCACAGGATGGCCGCCCAGTTCGTGAATCCCGATCTCAAACGTACACCGCGTACGCAGCGAAGGTTTCTCGAACATCAGAACCACGGATCGTCCTTGTAAGGAGCCGGTATACTGACCGGGAGAACGCTTCACATCATCCGCAAGATCGAGCAGGGCGATCAGTTCATCGGTGCGGATATCGGTGTCGCGCAGGAAATCGGTAGCGTCGAGCCGGCAGGAGCGGGTAGTAGCGACGGAGCTGTGCATGGTAATTCCTCAACTGAATTATTATTCAGTCTAATGAATAATTACACATTCTGCCACGCGAGTCAACTCCTACTCCGCGGCCTCATCCTTCACCGACCCATCTGCCAATAATGACACCGAACTCCCGCTGCCCGGCCCCAACAACCCCGTCTTCATATACAGCATCAGCTTATCCCGCGTATCGGTGATATCCAGATGCCGCATCGTGAGCTGCCCGATCCGATCCTGCGGAGAGAACGTCGATTCGCCCTTCTCCATCGTCAGCCGTTCCGGCTTATAGGTCAGGTTCGGGCTCGTCGTGTCGAGAATCGAGTAGTCGTTCCCGCGCCGCAGTTCCACCGTCACCTCACCGGTAACCGCGCGCGCCATCCACCGCTGCGCCGTCTCCCGCAGCATCATCGACTTGCGAATCGAACCAGCGCCCCTGATACAGCAGCCGCCCCAGCCGCAGCCCGTTGATCCGGTACTGCTCGATCGTGTCTTCGTTGTGGATGCCGGTCACCAGCCGCTCGTACCCGATGAACAGCAGCGCCAGCCCCGGCGCCTCGTAAATCCCGCGGCTCTTGGCTTCGATGATGCGATTCTCAATCTGGTCCGACATCCCCAGCCCGTGCCGGCCGCCGATCGCGTTCGCCTCCAGCACCAGCTTCACCGGATCGTCATACGTGACGGCATTGAGCGCCACCGGCTGGCCCTCTTCAAACCGGATCGTAACCGTCTTCCGGCTTGACCGCGACGTCCTCGCGCCAGAACGGCACGCCCATAATCGGCTCGACAATCCTGACGCCTTTATCGAGATGCTCCAGGTCCTTCGCTTCGTGCGTCGCGCCCCAGATGTTGGAATCGGTCGAGTACGCCTTCTCCACGCTCATCTTGTAAGTGAGTCCGTGGCTGAGCATGTACTCCGACATCTCCTTGCGCCCGCCCAGTTCATCGATGAACGTCTGATCGAGCCACGGCTTATAAATGCGCAGCGCCGGATTCGCCAGCAGCCCATAGCGATAGAACCGCTCGATGTCGTTGCCCTTGAAGGTGCTGCCATCGCCCCAGATATGGACGTCGTCTTCCTTCATCGCAATCACCAGCATGGTGCCGGTTACCGCGCGGCCGATGGGCGTCGTATTGAAGTAATGCACGCCGGCCGTCGAGATGTGGAATGCGCCCGACTGCAGCGCCGCGATACCCTCCGCCACCAGTTGTTTCCGGCAATCGATGAGCCGCGCCTTCTCCGCGCCATACAGCAGCGCGCGCCGCGGAATCTCGTCATAATCCGGTTCATCGGGCTGGCCCAGATTGGCAGTATAAGAATACGGAATTGCGCCTTTGGCGCGCATCCAGTGAATCGCGGCGCTGGTATCGAGCCCGCCCGAGAAAGCCAGCCCGACCTTTTCGCCCGCAGGCAGGTTCTGAAGTATATTTCCCAAAACTCAGAATACCGCGTAACGTCGCGTCACTCGATAATCTGCGGCAAAATCTCCCCCGCCGGACCCCGTAGACACACATCGATGGACGACGAATACGAAGTTTCCTCGGGATTCACCTCGATCACTGCCGCACCCTGCTCGAGCGCATATGGCACGAGCCCCGCCGCTGGATAAACCTGCGTCGAAGTTCCCACCACCAACAGCACGTCAGCCGAACTGACAGCCTTCTCGGCGTCGCGCCAAACATCTTGAGGCAAAGCCTCGCCGAACCACACCACGCCCGGGCGCAGCAATCCACCGCACGCGCAAAGCGGCAATCGATCCTCCGGCAAGCGTGCTGTCTCTCGCCCACAATCCCGACATCGATTGGTCCAGATATCGCCGTGCACTTTCAGAATGCGCCTGCTGCCGGCCCGGTCATGCAGCCCATCGACATTCTGCGTGATCAACGCAAAAACCGCCGTCCGCTCCTCAAGGCGGACCAGCGCCAGGTGTCCCGCATTCGGCTGAGCCTGCGCGATCAACTCGCGCCGCCACCGATACCATTCCCAGACGGTTGCCGGATCCCGGTCGAATGCTTCGGGAGTCGCCAGTTCCTCAGGCCGGAAGTTCCGCCAAAGGCCGCCCGCGCCCCGAAACGTAGGAATGCCGCTCTCCGCCGAAATCCCAGCGCCAGTCAGCACAGCAATACCCGAAGCCAGTTGCAAAATCTTCCGAGCAGCTGCTACTTGGCTCTTATTCGTGTGCATTCGTGGCCAAATGTTTTTCGTTCATTGCAAAGGAATTTCGAAAAAGAACAGCTCCTGCCCCGATTTTGTATCGCTCAGCCCCGACACAATCACCTTCGACCCATTCCTCGGCTCAGTTTGAAAATAAAAAAATCCGCTCGCCTTGTCATGCGGTGGGATCATGTTGGCGGTAAACGCCCGGCCTTCGATCTCCCACTCTCCCAGCGGATTCTTGTTCCGGCTGACGTGCACCCCGCCGGTCGGCCCCGGAACCATCTTCGGACGGTTCGGACCCTGCAAATATTTCAGATCCTGCGCCGGCGTATTCTCCACCCGCAGATCTCCCTGCGCGACATACTCCAGTTTGATGTGATCTACCCGAATGGTATTCGGTCCCGCGTTCTCCACCACCAGCAGCACCGGCAGAATGCCCTGCGTATTCGGATTCACCTTCCCGAACGCCGCCTTAATCTGGTCCTCGCTCTGGTACGGCACCGCCGCGATCGTGACCCCCTGGCTGGTCATGTGGTGCGGGTAAGACTCAGCCGCTTGGATCTCCAATTTAGGCTTTTCCTTGTCGGCAGCCAGCGCTACCGTTATACTCGTCAAAAGAATCAGGCGTTTGAGAGCCAAAGGCATTTATCTCCTTTACCGCGTGCTACAAACGCTGGCGTGGCCCGCGGTCTTCCTTTATTTTGCGCTACGTTCGGCGAGAGATCCGCAATACCGGCGATCCATCCCGCTGCGCACCGGCACGCTCTCACCCTCCCTGTGCGAGACTGTTCCCGGCTCCATCTGGTTGCATGCGGTTTCCGTCGGCGAAATCATCGCCTCCATCGAACTCATCCGCCGTCTCCGCGCGGAACTGCCGACCCTTCCCATCTACGTCTCTGCAGGCACAACAGCAGGACACGCTATGGGAACGCAGAAACTTCAGGGACTCGCCGCCGGCGTCTTTTACGCGCCTCTCGATTATGTCTTCGCCGTACGCCGTGTCCTTGAGGCTCTCCAGCCCTCCGTTGTCGTCGTCCTCGAAACCGAAATCTGGCCTAACCTCTTCCGCGAAGTGCGCCGCAGCGGAGCCGCACTCCTCATCGTCAACGGACGCATCTCCGACCGTACGGCCCGCCGTTATGCGCGCCTGCGTTGGTTCTTCGGCGCAGTGCTCTCCCAGGCCAACCTAATCCTCGCCCAAAGCGGCCAGGACCGCGCCCGCTTCCTCTCCGCTGGAGCCCCTCCCACCATCGTCGAAGATGGAGGCAACCTGAAGTACGACCTCGCGCCAGACGCGGGGCGAACTTCTACGCCCGCCGCCGACGCCCTCGCCGGCCAGTTGCCCACAGGAGTGCGCCGAATCTGGATCGCAGCCAGCACCACAGCCGATGAAAGGATCGCCGAAGAAGACGCCGTCCTGGATGCCCAGGCCCAACTCCCCGGCTGGTTCCTGATCCTGGCGCCGCGCAAACCGGACCGCTTCGAAGCCGTCGCCCAAAATCTCGAACGTAGAAAGATCCGCTTCGTCCGCCGCACCAAATTAAACGGGACGAACGCTAAAATCGATGCCGACGTCCTCCTCCTGGACTCCATAGGAGAACTGGCCGGCCTCTTCGGAGTTGCCGACGTTGTTTTCATGGGAGGAACCTTGGCCGATCGCGGAGGCCACAACATTCTGGAGCCCGCCTTCTTCGGTAAGCCCATCATCACGGGACCACACCTCGAAAACTTCCGTGAAATTGCCGCGGACTTCCGGGAGCACGACGCTATCATCACCATCGAGAAAGCCCAAGACCTTGCGCCGGCTATCCTTGCCGCCGCGCGCAATCGCCAGATTGGTGAACGTGCGCTCGCCCGGGCGGCCATTCGCGGTGGGGCAACGGACCGCGCCGTGAAGGCCATTCGCGGGCTCCACGCCACCGCGCTCCCTCATCAGCGCCCAAAGTTCATTCTCCGCGTCGCCCTGACGCCTCTTCAATGGCTCTGGCGCAAAGGTGGCGAGATTCTCGCCAACCGCGCCCTCCGCGAGCAGCGGCGGATTGATGCTCCCGTTATCAGCGTTGGCAATATCACTACCGGTGGCACTGGCAAAACACCTTTTGTCGCATGGCTCACCGAACGCTTGAAAGACAGAGGCCGCCACCCCGGGATCCTGACCCGAGGCTACGGCCGTCGTTCCCACGAAAACTCCATCACGGTCCCGCCGGGAGGCCAGGCTCCGGTGAGCCAGACCGGCGATGAAGCTCAAATCTTTCTGCGGCGGGCCGCCGCCGCTTTGGGGATCTCCGCTGACCGTTATGCCGCCGGAATGCTCTTGAGAGCGCGTTTCAATGTCGACATCCTGGTCCTTGACGATGGCTTTCAGCACCGGAGCTTGAAACGCGATCTCGATATCGTGCTGATAGATGCGCTCACGCCCTTCAGTAACTGTGAACTGATGCCCTTAGGCCGTCTTCGTGAGCCCCTCGACGCGCTATCCCGTGCCGGAGCCTTCGTCATCACCCGCACCGAGCAAAGCCGCATTGTCCCGGCGATCGAGCGTGAACTTCGCGCGCGAAATCCCGCAGCCCCGATCTTTCGCTCCGTAACCCAAGCTGGCCAGTGGGTTGAATTCTCTACCGGCCACGAGTACCATGCAGCGGACCTCGCCACCGAGCGCGTCATCGCCTTTTGCGGCCTTGGCAATCCGGGCGCTTTTTGGCAGATGCTTACTTTGCTGGGGGTTGCGCCGGTCCTGACGGTTGAATATAGCGATCACCACTCCTACACCCCGGACGAACTTCGCCGCCTGGCCCAGCAGGCGAAAGAGCACCATGCCACAGTCCTGCTCACCACCGAAAAAGACGCCGTCAACCTGTGCGAAGGCAGCGTCTCTCTGCTTGCCGCAACCAAACTCCTCTGGCTCAAGATCGACCTCCAAATCGATAACGAATCCGCTTTGGTCACCTTATGTGATAGACATTGAAGCATGTGATAGATATTGAAGCCAGGCGACCCAGCCGAAACGCTTACCAGTAAGATCCACTTCGTCTCGATCGATCAACGCACGTCCAGGGGGGCCGCGTCGAAGTCCTGAATCAGCAGCCCGATCGTCTCGCCGCTTCTTAGCGGTAATGAAGGTACTCGCATTTTGATAGAAAGCTTTCTTAACCGAGAATGCCGATAACCAAGCTCCAACGGTGAGCCCGAGGAGTAAGTCGGGTAAGTCGTGAGCTCTCTTGACCGCTTCCGTGACGTCGAGGGAAGGCTGCCCGGTGGGCAGGTTTTAAGACAAAAGAGCGGGTATAATCATAGCTGCCAAGTTTCCTGAAAGGACACTCTATGCGATTCGCCCAGGTTCGTCAGTTCACAATTGCCATCGTCATGCTCATTCCCGCGATGGCCAATCCACAGGCTGCAGACGAGGTTTCTCGCTCCGTTCCGGGCGGTGGCATTTCCGTGCCGGGTTGGACCGGGAAGGTCGACGCGAATGAGGAGAAGGCCGGGCAGTCGATCAAGAACGCAAAATTTGCGCAGGATGGCAAGGATTTTCTGGTCACTACCGGGCCGGCGGTGACGTACTGGAACCCCTCCGAGAAAGCCATGGGCAACTATACCGTGAAAGCGACTTTCAAAGAGCCGAAGTACATGAACCTGAATAGCCATCCCCATCCTTATGGAATCGTCATTGCTGGCAACGGAATGGGCACCGATCAGCAAAGTTATCTTTACTGCGCGGCCTATGGTAACGGGAATTTCATCGTTCGTGGATTCGGGCCTGCGCCGTTTCAGATGAACGGCAGGCGCGGCGAGGCGAACGCTGCCGTGCATAAAGCAGCGGGTCCGGGAGAGCCCGTGTCGCAGGAGATCGCGATGTCGGTGAAGGGCGATAAAGTGGACTGTTCGATCAACGGAACGGTGGTCGCGCAGCTACGAGAAGTCCGCAGTAGTGGCCGATGGCAAGCTTAAATCGACTGACGGCGTTTATGGGCTGCGTTTCGCCCACAACACCGAGGTCGTCGTTAGTGGGTTTGGCATCACGAAGAATTAGTGAAGAAGATCGTTGGCAGCCACACTACTTCTCGGCCGGCAGACCACAAGAGGCGATGGTCTGCCCGAGGGATAGTGGCGCTCCGCAACCGGTATCACGGAATATGAACACGCCGAGACGCAGACTCTACGGCGAAAACGCCTTCTCACGCGGTTTTAACGTGTTTGACATTTCACTGACCGCTGGTTCACAATAAACTCTAACTCGCTGAACTCTTAGCTCTGTTGCTTTTCTTCGCAGGTCCTCCTCGCTGAGCCTATTCCTTGTCTCGAAGATTGTCTGAGGCCGTTGCAAACGGCCGACGTCCTAATTCTGCCTATCGACAAAGGAGAGTTTTTGATGACCCGACGGTTAGCTGCAATTTTGATTCTTACTGCCGGCTTCTCGTTCGCTCAACAGACCGGCATCAGTGGACGGATTACCGATCCCTCCGGCGCGAGCATCGATGCGGGCGTGGTTACAGCCACATCCGACGATGGGAACCGGGTCAAGACGATCTCGAACGCGCAAGGCCTTTATCAATTTCCGGCACTCAGGGCCGCGAAATACGTGATCCGTTACGAAGCTCCAGGATTTACTCCCGCCGAACGCACTCTTTCGCTGCTCGTCGGCCAGGTGGCCACCATCGATATCGCGATGCAGCTCGCGACCGCTAGCGCTTCTGTCGCGGTCGAAGCCGCTGCCGCCGCCGTGGATGCCAGCACCTCCACGATTGCCGGGGATGTCAGCCCGACGGAAGTGAGCAAGATCCCGTTGAACGGCCGCAACTATCTCCAACTGGCGATGATGGTTCCGGGTATCACAAGCAACGACGTGACCAATTCTCCGCTCGGCACCACGGATGGCGGGTAAATTGCAGATCAATGTGGACGGCCAGCAGGTCACGCAAAACTCCGCCGGCGATGCGTTCGGCGAGCCGCAGTACAGCCAGGACGCGATCGATCAGTTCCAGATCATCACCAACCGGTTCGACGCGACGTTGGGACGCTCTGCCGCGCATGCAGGTCACTGGTGCAGACCAAGTCCGGCACCAACGCCTATCACGGCACGCTTTACGGCTACTTCCGCAACGACGCTTTCAATGCGGACGATTCGGTGGCGCACAAAGTACTGCCCTTCTCCGATCAGCAATTCGGCGGCACGTTCGGCGGTCCGATCCTGAAAGAGAAGCTGTTCTTCTTCTTCGCCTATGAAGGCGAGACGGCAGCCGAATACGATTTTCGACACGCCCACGGGATTCGGCGGCTTAAGCTACACTTTCGCGAACGAACTGCGGACCAACAGCTACCTGCTGCACACCGACTATCAAATTCAACGCACTCGAACCGTTTCTCGGTGCGCGCCACCGGCTATACATGGCAGGAGCCATTCAACAATGTGACCGGCAGCGCGTCGCCGACCCGCGCTACGGATTCGACCCGCACCAGCTACGCGGTCCTCGGCAACTGGACCTGGACTGCCACGCCCGCCATCGTGAACGAACTCAAGTTCGGGTTTAATCACTTCGATTGGATGAACACCAACCTGATCAGCAGCCAGGAGTACCGGCTGCCCACGATCACCGTTGGCGCGCCGTATAACTATCCGCAGCAACTCGGACAAAACGACTTTCAATATCGCGACGATCTGTTCTGGCTGAAGGGTTCGCACAGCTTGAAGACCGGCTTCGACTATCTGCACACCCTTTATTCCGGCAACTTCGGGCAGAACGTGCGCGGCACCGTGCTGTCTTTCTCTTCGGGTGTGAGCTCGTTGAACCTGGCGCAGGTCTTCCCAGTCTGGAACGATCCCTCGACCTGGAATATCGCGGCGCTCGGGTCCCTATGCCACCTCGTTACACGCAGGGCTTCGGCAACTATCTCTACAGCCTGCCGACCAACTGCGCTCGGGCGCTGGTTCCAGGATGACTGGAAGGTCAATCCGAAGCTGACCCTGAATCTCGGGCTGCGGTACGACAACGATCTCGGCATCTTCAATCCGAACCTGACGCTGAAGAGCGGCGTCCAGACGCCGCATTACAACCAGAACCTGCTGTTCCAGCCTCGCGTGGGATTTGCGTGGGATGTCACGGGTTCGCGCAAGACCGTGATCCGCGGCGGCGCCGGTCTCTTCTACGCCGATATTCAGGCCAACCAGACCATCGACGACGCCATCTTCAACGGTCAGACGACGATCTCGCCGACCGTCACCGGAACGGCCACCAACCCCGTCAATCTGTCGGCTCCTTTTGGAAATGTCACCGGCGCAGCAGTTCCTTTCCGGCGCAGTTCCTGTGGTTGCGCAGACCATTCAGACGCTCGGCGCCCAATGTGCAGACTCCCTACTCGCTGCAGTTGAGCATCGGCGTGGAGCATCAGATCTCGCAAGACCTGGACGTTTTCCGCCGACTACGTGCACTTGCGCATCTATCACGACTGGGAGCGCACCGACGCCAACGTCTTCTACAATCCGGCGACGGGCTACGAGACCAACCCAAGTCTGGGACGGCCGAATCCCAACTTTCGCGGGTATCCTGAATTTCACGACTCCGGCTGCCGCAGGTTCCATCTATAACAGCTTTCCAGGTTGGCGTGCAGCACCGCTTTGCGCAGAACTTCTCCGTCTCCGGCGCGTTCACGCTCGCACATCTGAAGGACTCCACCACCGGGCCGTTCTACTATCCCAACAACCAGATGGATCTGGCTGCGGAGTGGGGCACTTCGCCGGACAATCAAACTGCAACGATGACGATCGCGGCAGCCTACCAGTTGAAGTGGGGCTTCTCCCTGAGCGGCAGCTTCCACTTCGGCTCAGGCCAGAATTTCCAGGTTACCGCCAATCAGAATCCCTTTAACGCCACGGGCGTAAACGATCGGCTCTTCCCCGCGACCGCCGCTTACTACGGATCGCCGTCCAACATTACGCCGAGACGATCAATGGCGTCGCATACGATCTCGTGAAACGCGATTCGCTGGTCGGGAATCCGATCGAACGTGTCGATATGCGGCTGTCCAAGACCTTCACTTTGAAGGACCGCATCCGGTTTATTCCCATGATCGAAGCCTTCAACCTGTTCAACCATTCGAATTTCGGCAGTTACCAGACGGTGGTGAACGTTTCGAGCTATAGCTCACCAGCACAGAATACGGATCTGGCGTACGCCGCGCGCATGTTGCAATTTGCCGGACGCATTGAGTTTTAGTCATGAGTTTGCCAAAGGCCAAAAGACACAGACTGAAGTTTGCGTTACTACTTGCAACCTCAGCCGTAATTCTGTCGGCGCAATCGACTACGTGGCTCGATCTGGTCTCGCCCATTTTAACTTCTGCCGAGAAGAAAGCCTATCTGGTTCTTTCCGCGGAAGATCGCGCGAAGTACGAAGAGAATTTCTGGACGGGCAAGGCCATCAGCGGCGAAGAGTACTTCAAACGAATCCAGTTTGTGGACTCGGCCTTCGGATCGACCAAGCCCGCTTCCGGCGCGAATACCGACCCGGGGCGTGTTTATCTCGCTCTGGGACCACCTACCAAGATCACGCGTCTCCCGTCCTCTAGAATCTTCGTGCCGATGGAGATCTGGTACTACGACGTGGTGCCGGGCGTCCTCAGCACGGAACTGCGGCTGATCTTCTATCAACCGAAAAGCGTCGGCTTGCCTAAGCTCTATTCGCCCACGGTGGATACTATCCGCGCCTTACTGCTTCCGCAAGCGTCGACTTACGGCATGTTTGGTCCAAATGACGAAATATCAGAAAGCGACATCCGTCAGAACCTGAACGTTCCACCCGCGGAAGATGAAGTTATTTCCGCGGCGGTGAATGTCGCGACCGGCATCAAGTACAGCGGCAACGATGAGATCCTGGGGCAGATTACTTCTCCCGAGACGCTGCTTCGCAAGCCACCTGAGACGCGCGTCACTTCGCGGCTCATTCTATCGAAGCCAAAACTGGAGGACGTTGTCACGGCTTCTCCTTACGGCGGCTCGCAAGTGGATCTCCGGCTCGAGACCGCCGTCCAGCACCAGCTCGATATTGAAGTTTTGCAGGATACGGCGACGATTTACAAAAACCAGCTTCATTTAAATTTCCCTAAGGGCAGCACCGTCGCGTACACTCACCGTCTCGATCTCCTGCCTGGAACCTATCAGGTGATGTTTACGGTCGACGGCAGGAACTATGCCTATCCGCTGGTGGTGAAGGACCAAGTGATGATGAGCGATATCTTCCGGACCGACGCGCTAAGCGACGTTGATCGACGGCAGACCGCCTTCGAGTTCGACGGTCAGCAGGCTCGATTGAACCCGGACGGCAAGTTCGCTGCGGTTCTGCTGGCTGCCCCCGCGAAGGTTACCTGGATGCTGCGCAAAGGCTCACAGGTTTACTGGCGCTCGGTTTCCGAAGCCAAATCATTCTCTTTTGTAGAGCTGCCAACTGTCAGAATCGAACCTGGCATCTACCAGCTCGAAGCCGTCACCGCAGACGATGCGCGCACTACGGCGTATGTTGTGGCGAAAGAAGAGCGCGAAAAACCCGGCAGCACCCTCCTCTCGTTTAACGCCAATCTGGCTCCGGCTCTTCGGGCAGCTTTCGTCGCCCACCAGTGGCTGATGCGTGGCAATCTCGACCAGGCGAGGAAAAATCTGGAGCTTTCTTTGAGCAAAGGCGCAACCGCTGAGGCGCAGGTGGAACTGGCTCGCGTGGATGCGCTCGCGGGACATCTCGACGAAGCGCGAAATCGTGTCCGGCAGTTGCTGACCGCGCGTCCCAACGACTTCCAGGCGCTGGCGGTTCTCGCCTATATCGAAACCAAATTCCAGGATTATCCCGCGGCAGCCGAACTCTATCGCCGCGCCCTGGCAGTAGAGGATTCTCCGGCTTTGCGCACGGCCTTAGCGAGGTTACCGAAACAATGATCCACAAAGGCAAAGCAGCGAAATTTGTGAATCAGCTCTCCGTGATGTGCGTCGCGGGTCTGCTCCTGATCGGAGGATTGGCGAGTCTCGATGGTGACGAGCCACGCCCAGTCCATGGTACCCAGACCGTCAAATTGACGGAAGGCACTAATATTGCGGCCACCGTCTCGCCAGATCAGAAAACCATCATCATGGACCTGCAGGGATCGCTGTGGGCGATTCCATTTCAAGGTGGCGCTGCGAAACAACTCACTGATCCCTTGCTCGAGCCGGCGCGTCCGGATTTTTCTCCGAAGGGCGGACTGGTCGCGTTCCAGGCATATAAAGGCGGCACATTCCACATCTGGACCATGAACCCAGACGGTACCGGGCTTCGCCAGCGTACTGAAGGGCATGGCGATGACCGTGAACCGAGCGTCTCCCCTGACGGCACAAAGATCGCTTTTGGCTCTGATCGTGCTTTCAAGGGCAGCTATGACATCTGGGTGGTCGATCTGGGCAGCGGTAAGCTGACCCAGTGGACCTCGGGCCCGGCCGATGAATACGAACCGGCCTGGACTCCGGATGGCAAGGAAATCGCGTTCGTCAGCGGCACGGGGATCAACGGGACAAAGATTCAGGCGGTCAACGCCGCAGGTAAGCTGCACACGCTAGTGACTGCGCCTGCGGGCGCACGTCTGAATTCTCCGTCGTTCTCCAGCGCTGGAAAGCTTGCCTGGATCCAATTCGGGGGCACCAAGAGCCAGTTGATGGTGGAGGGCAAACCAGCGTCGACATTGAACGATGTTTTCCCTTTCCACGCGAACTGGCTGGCTGGCGACCGGCTCCTTTATGCGGGTAACGGCAAGATCCACGTGAACTCGGTCAGCGGCGGCGATGCTCAGGAGATCCCTTTCAGCGCAAACATCACACTGAATCGTCCCGCGTATGCGCGCAAACACATGGACCTGGAATCGAAAGGCGTCAAGCCGGTGAAAGGGATCGTCAGCCCTACGCTTTCACCTGACGGAAAGCGGGTGGTCTTCGAGGCTTTGAACCAACTCTGGCTGATGGATATCGGCGGAAAACCACAAGCCCTGACCAACGACAAATTCTATAAAGAAGATCCTGCATGGTCGCCCGATGGAAAAAGCATCGCGTATTCTTCCGATAAGGCCGGCACGCCCGATATCTATATTTTGGATATCGCGACCAAGGCTGAGAAACGCCTGACTTCGTTTGACAATTCCGCCGAAATCTCCTGCGCGTGGTCGCCTGATGGAAAGATGCTCGCCTACCAGGACGAGCATGGCGCAACCTATACGATCGACATTGCGACCGGCGCACATAAACGCGTTGCGGCGGCGCTATTCGCGCCTTCGAAGCCAAGTTGGTCGGCGAATGGGAAAACCATCGCCATCGGCGCCCTGAAGGCTTATACGCACGCTTTCGCGAAGGCACCAGCCAGATCCTGACTGTCGACCTCGCCACCGGCGCCCAGACTTTCACGTGAGCCCGCGCCGTTCAAATCGCTGAGCACCCGCGGCGAAGATGGTCCACTGTATTCGCCGGACGGGAAATCGCGTCGCGTTCGTGATGGACAGCGTGTTATGGGTCCGGCCGGTGGATGCCAACGGCGTTCCGGCAGGACCGCGCGCGCAAGATTAATCATGAGGTTACCGACGCGCCCACCTGGAGCGGCGATTCGAAGCAGCTTCTGTATCTGTCGAACGGCAAGCTGCGCATGATCGCGGCCGACGGGTCCAATCCGCGCACCATTCCGCTCGACCTTACCTGGACGCATGAGGCCGCCTCCTGCGCGGACGATCATCCATGCGGGGCGGATGTGGGATGGACGCGGCGCTGCCGAACGCACCGATGTCGACATCATCATTGTCGAACGGAAGGATTCAATCCATCGAGCCGCACCGCGATCGTTCCGGAGATAAGACGGCCAAGCTGGTGGATGCCGGCAAGCTGACGGTGATGCCGGGCCTTTGGGAATCGCACACTCACGAATGGATCAGCGGCAAGTTTTATGGCGATCGCCTGGGGCGGTTGTGGCTGGCTTACGGCGTGACGGAGCTGCAGTCGGAGGGCGACCCTGTTTACCGGGCGGTGGAAACGCGTGAGGCGTTTGCCTCGGGTGATCGCGTCGGGCCGCGCTTCTTCGCGAGCGGCGAAGCGATCGACGGTGAGCGCGTTTACTACAACTTCATGCGGCCCACGATGAGCGAGGCGCAACTCCAATCTAGAGCTTTCGCGTGCGCAGGCTCTTGATTACGATCTGCTTGAAGACTTATGTGCGTCTGCCGCACGCGTGGCAGAAGATTGCCATGACGTTCGCGCATCAGAAGATGGGCGTGGTGACGGCATCGCACTACATGCTACCGGGTATGGCCTACGGGATGGATGGCATGACGCACGTCAGCGCGACGGCACGGCTGGGATTTGCCTATACCCGATCGTCGGGCGGCGTCAGCTACCAGGACATGCGAAGCCTGTTCGAAGCGTCGGGAATGTTCGATATTTCGACCGCGTTCGGATCGTTCCCGCTCTATGCCGAAGATCCGGCAATGGTCGAGGACCGGCGCCTGCTTACGCTGAACACGCCTTGGGACGAGGCGGTGTTGCGCGCAAAGGTGGCTATGGCGGAGGGCAAAAATCCCGTAGTGCCTGAGGGCGCTCATATGCCGCCGCGCATGGGAAGTCCGGCGGATATTCTCGACGGACTGCGCAAGGAGATGGAGACGGTGGGGGATATCGTGCGGCATGGCGGAGTGATCCTGGCCGGCACCGATTCTCCGCTCGACAGCGTGGCGACGGCTCTGCACCTGGGTTTGCGAGCGCAGGTGAAGTATGGTCTTGGAACCGTGGCAGGCGCTACAGACGGCGACGCTGCTCCCGGCGAAGGCGTTTGGAGTAGAGAAGGATCTGGGCACGCTGGAGCCCGGCAAACTGGCGGATCTGGCAATTGTGTCGGGGGATCCGCTGCACAACATCAAGGATGCGGCAAACGTTCAATTTGTGATGAAGAATGGAAGGTTGTACTCGGTTGCCGAGTTGATGGCGCCGTTCGCACATGGGGCCACGGATGGGGGAGCGGTGTCCGGCCGGGCTGCGCTGGCGAAGTGATTTCTTTACTCTAATTACCGCACTGACATACTTGATGACACCAGTTGCGCAATTGCAGAAAGGCCTAACGATTGTCGAGTCTCCGCAATGGCGAATTGACACGGGCCACTTTCTGAAGGGAGCCACGCTGCAACAAAGCCAATGGAAAGCTCCAAATGACTCGTGGGACCACGACCACTGTGCCTGCTGCTGGGCCAAGTTCGGGTACACTACGACCAACGAGTACAGACTCGGTGCCGGCTACCATGGGTTTGCAGAGAGTGCTTCGCCGACCTCAAGGACGAGATGCAATGGCGGCTTGCTCCTGTCGGGTGAGCACGGCGACGGTGTCATCCACTATATCAGCGCCGTAATTACAGCTAGAAAGCTGAAAAAATAAAGCAGGCCAAAGGCCTACTCCACACGATTCGTCAGCACTTGCAGGTCTTGGGGAGGACGTTTTCGGCCTGTCTACAGTATTCTCAGATCTCCGCCTACCAAGTGGAAAAGCGGTCACAGAATTTCTGACGAAAAGTCCTGCGGCAAGGTAGAATAGGAATCGAAGCGTTTCTGCAAAGCAGGTGAAGCCTTCAATTTTTGATCCAACGCTCAAAAATTGGGGAGCTGGCTAAAGTAGCGCCCGTGTGCTAGTTCTCGCCCGGATTTCCGGGGGTTGACTCCTAAAGGCGTTCGGTTGGTTCCCACCCTTCTACAAAGGGGGTCAAAACGGGGGTGGAACGGCCCAGTGGTTCGCTTCATATTTGCGTTCGGCCGACCGCAGCCTACGATGTAGGCTGCGGGGGCCGGATGCGGACGGCGCTTGCCGCCATTTTTCCTGTACGGTCCATACCCAATTCGTAAGCCACCCGAGCGCCGGGGACCAATTCCGTGGATTGACCTTGCTGCAGTCGCGAGACGTGGAAGAACACATCGCGTCCACCGGACTCGGGCCGCAAGAAGCCGAATCCTTTTTCTTCGAAATAGGTGACGATCGAGCCCATCATCTCGCCGGCTGGTTCGTCGGACGAACCTTCACCGCCTTCACCGCCGATGGAGGCAGGGCGGCTGCTCTTGTCTCCAACGCCCTGTTTCAGCAGCGCGAGATCATCGTCGGTCAGCTCAGACGGGGCCGCAGCCTCGTTGGGCATCTTCAGATTGGGATTTCTCTTTCGGGCGTCTTCAAACAGCCTTTTTTGCCGAGCGTTCAAGTTTTAGCTTCCTCTTTACTTACTGCGCCGCTACCGCCACGGGGACGGCCTTCGGCTTCCGCGCTCGCGATGCCCGCTTTTCGACGGGAGGCGTGCGATCACTCTTCTTGAGAGAACTCATCACCATCGGAGTGACGAACTTCTTCTCACCATGATCGTCAAACTTGATGACGATCCGCTCTTCGGTATGGGACATGACGGTCCCAAGTCCGAACTTCATGTGTTCGACCTGGGCTCCCTGACTATAATGCGAGGCCATAGTGATCCTCAAAACTCCTTAGGAATTTAACTGGCAGGTGGATGTAGGGGACGTAGCGCAATCGGGGTACAATTCAATGATATCACGTTTTGGCCAAAAAACGCCGGCCCCGTTCATTTCCGCCCTTTTCGTGCGCCCGCGGTACCCTGTAAGTCAAATATTTTACAAGAGTTAGCGATGTTCGCCGCCGGTTGGGATTTTTGTGAGCCAGCGAAGGAACGTGCCGGCTATCGTCAGCCGACACACCGCAAATAGGTAGAGGCCTCAGCCACAACGGAGCGACCAACGGCCGCTTCGTGGCGCGTCAGAATGCCTTCTTACGTTAGTCGTGGGCTGGACGAAATCGGGCAAGTGAATCATCTGCGCCGAAGCGACACGCGCTGCAGCTTCATCTACTAATCGACCCCTCGCAAGTATTAGAAATAGATTTTCATGGAGAGTTGAAACTCTCTGGCGTCGTCGGGATTGTCGCGATCGGCGGTGATGGAGGCGAACGTCTTGGCCGTGCCGAAGTTCAATTGACCCGGCTGGGAAAAATTCGGCGTGTTGGTCAGGTTGAAGACGTCGGCGCGGAATTCCATGCGCATGCTTTCGTTGAGACGCCAGGATTTGGCAAGCGTAACGTCTCCGCGATGAAAGGGAGGGCCGATCGCCTGGGTCGGCGCGCCGCCTAAAGGAGCGTAGCTCGACTGGCCGATGGTGGTTGCGGCCGGCGGATTGGCGAACGCTGCCGCGTTGAGCCAGTGCGCCACCGTGCGTGCGTTGGTGTACAGACCTTGTCCGGGCACCAGGAGCGCGTCGCAGCCCATACCGTTAGTGGTGCCGACGGTGCAGCCGATGGTGATGGGTGTTCCCGTCTGCATGGTCAGCAGGCCGTTCAGCCTCCAACCGCCGATTAAGCCGTTGACCCAACCGCCGGTGTTGAAGAAACGCTTGCCTTTTCCAAACGGGAGTTCATAGCCCCCGCTGATATGGACCGCATTATGCACGTCGAAGTTGGCGAGTCCGTAGTCGCCCTGGATGCCGAACCCGGGAAGGTAAGGCGCACGGTAGGAGAGCGTCGAGAACAGCACGTCGGAGACATCATCCTTGACAGTTCCCCACGTATAGGCGCCGAGCAGACTGACGCCGCTGCTGAAGCGTTTTTCGTATTTTGCCTGAATCGAATAAAAGAAGCTGTCTCCGTCGGTGGTGGTGTATGACATGTTTTGCGCAAAACCAGGGAAGGGCAGATAAGGAGTTGCGCTCACCGCAGTCGGCAGAATTTCTCCGACACGATTGATGTTGGGCAGGGTCATCAGATGCCGTCCCAGTGATCCAACATAGGCCAAGGTGAAGGACTGGTTGGAACTGATCTGGTATTGCATGCTGTAGTTGAGCCCTTCCACGTAAGGCGTCTGGAAGTTGTACTGGACCGCATTCAGTTTCAGGCCTGACGCGTTGACCAGCGCGGGCGTGATCGGCACGCTGGACAATCCAGCCTCGATCGGGCCGATGGAGCCATTGGTCGAGAGCGGCAGATTGCCGTTGGCCGGGGTCAGGTTGAGACCGAAAGCGAAGGGATAGTTGTTCCCGACATTGGCGCCGTCTCCGACGTTGAAGATGCCGTTGAAAAAAAGTCCGAAGCCGGCGCGAATCACCAGTCTCCTGGTTGCCTGATACGCCAGGCCTATGCGCGGGGCGAAATTCTTTTTCGAGACGACGCCCAGTTGTTGATTGTTGGTGTAGGCCAATTGGATTCCGTTGCTCGCCAGGGCGCTCAGGAAACTGGGCGAAAGCGGAACATTTTTCTGGCGGGAATCGATGATGTACTGCGCATTAACGAACGGCGTTCCTGGAATGAAATTGGCGTCGGCGCCGAAATTGTCGTGGGGCAGCGGATAGTATTCCCAGCGCAGACCCAAATTCACCGTCAGTTTGCGTGTGATGGTCCAGTTGTCCTGGATGAAGGTTCCATAGTAGGGACGGCGGTAGTCTTCCTGCCCGATCGGAGAAACCTCGATCTGGTTCGCGCCGCCTTCGTAGGGAACGCCGTTGGTCAAATTGGAATTGACCGGCTGCAAAACGAATTGGGCAATTCCGGTACTGGCGGTGTTGCCCGCCGGAACGGTAGTGTACTGTCCGCTGTAAACGAAATAGCCGTGGGGAAATTGCGCGCTGAAGACTCCCACTTTCACGCGCTGCATCTCGAATCCCAGGCGCAAGGAATGCGATTTCCACTGCTTGGAGAGGATGTCGTGCGCCTGAAGATTTCCGTTCACTTCGTTAAGCGGAAGATTATTATGGCCGCCGAGTTGATTGAGACCCGTGATATTGATCTGGGTCAGTCCTCCGTTGGGAGGGGTGTCGGGAATGCCTTGGATTCCGTATTGCGCATTGAGCCCACCCTGGTCGGCAAAGGGTTGCAGCCGGATGGTATTGACGTGACTGTACCCTATCCGCACCTCGTTGACCATGGAGGCGTTGAACACGTGGGTCTCGCTCCAGCCGATGTTCATGACGTCGTTGGTCTGGTTGCCTTCGGCGAAGTTCGCCGCGCCTTCCGCCAGGCCGCCGAGGGGAGTGGGAAGAACCTGCGGTTCCCACGCCAGGCTGGTGCGAATGAAAGTCTGGTCCTTCTCGCTGAAGTTATGGTCCAGCCGGATATCGACGGTAGTGTTGTTGATCTGCTTGATGGGGTCGGTAACCATGTTGTTCACGATTCCGGGATTATTGGGGGCGGGGAAGAGGTTGAGGAGTTTCACTGCGACGGGGTCGAGGCGGCTGGCGGGAATAATGTTTCCGGGAAATGGATCGCGAACGTAGCCGCTGCCGGTCGCTGTGGAGCCGGTAACTGCGTCGATTTGTCCACTGGTGACGGTGCGCGTGCTCGCCGGGTCGAAGACCTGGCCGAGTGGGAAAGTGCGGCCGAGAAGATCTTTCTGCGTGCCGCTTTGGGCTGTAATCAGGTCCTCAAAGTTGGTGAAGCCGCTATTCTTTTCATTGATGGTCGGCACGGAATCGACAAAAGGCGTGGCCTGCCGGATGCGGGTCTCCTCGAGGTCGCCGAAAATGAAGGTTTTGTTTTTGCCGTTGTAGAGATGCGGAATAAAAACCGGGCCGCCCAGCGTGAAGCCGAACTGGTTGCGGCGGAATTCTCCTTTTTTCTGACCGCCGGCGTTGAGGAAGAAATCGGTCCCGTCGAGCGCGTCATTGCGGAGAAACTCCCAGACGTCACCGTGTACGTGGTTAGTTCCGGACTTGATCACGGCATTGACGACCGCTCCAGCGGCGCGAGAGAATTCCGCACTGTAGTTGCTGGTTTGAACTTTGAACTCCTGAATGGCGTCCACGGGCGGCTTTACGACGTAGGCTGCGCCATTGAGGAAATCGACAGTGTTGTTGTTGTTGGTAATTCCGTCGAGGATGTAGGTGTTATAGATGCTGGGCACGCCGTTCGCGACGAAGCTTCCCGTGGCGCTTAATCCCCGCGTCTCCGCGACGGTCGTGGTGGTACCGGGGGCGAGTTGGGCGAGGAGCGTGTAATTCCGCCCGTTGAGGGGCAAGGTATCGACTTCATGAGCATCGAACACTTGTCCGACAGAGGCGTCCTGCGATTGCAGCAGAGGGGTGGTGGCGGTCACATCGACGGAGGTCGAGACCTGGCCAGGCTTCAAGGTGAAATCGACGACGGCATTTTGCTGAACGTCCAGCGTAATCCCGCCCTTGATTTCCTTATCGAAACCCGTCATGGCGGCGCTTACTGAGTATTTTCCGGCGTGCAACGGTGTCGAGAGAAATGTCCCTTCGCTCGAGGTCCTGGTGTTCTCAACAAAGCCCGTGCCCTGATTGGTGATGGCGACGTTCGCGTCGGGTACCGGGCGTCCCGAGCCGTCGGTGATGGTGCCCCGGATGGTGCCGGTATCGACCTGTGCTTGGACGGTATGCGGCAGCAGAATGCAAAGGCTCGTCAGCGCGGCGGCGTATGAGAAGAGGCGTCCGCAAGCAAACCGTTCTGTAGCAATTGACATAAGTTTTCCTTGTGTTCTATTCACCGACGGCCGCCTCGCAGTTTAACCTAACGGCTACTTCGCTGCTGGGCAGACCACAGACGATGGTCTGCCGCACGATTGACGGTGCGGACTGCCGTAATCAGCCAGCCCGAACGGCCAGCTTACACTATGGCGATTTCAAGAAGATGAATGGCGTAAACCGGTTTCTTACTGCGGTTGCCGATGCGACCTGCGGTTGCCGATCCGACTGAAGGTTCACATATTTGAATAAAGTTACTCAGCCAAACCCGCGCTGCGCGCCGAGACTTTGACCAGGCTCGACCAGTCCATCGACTCCTGGCCGTGAGCCATGGCGTCGAGAAAGCGATCGCGCAGCAGGCTGGCGAGGGGCATCGGGGAAATGCATTCCTCCGCCGTTTGAAGCGCCAGGCGAACATCCTTCAGCCCTAATCGCAGCGCGAACCCGGCCGGCTCGAATTTCTGGTCGGCCGCCATGCGACCGTAGTTGGCATATACGGGTGAGGCGAAGAGTCCATTCATCACTTCCAGGAAGAGGTGCGGATCCACATTGGCTTTGCGCAGCGTGGCGAAGGCCTCGCCGAAGGTCTCCAACATGCTGGCGATCATGAAGTTGCCGCAAAGCTTGACGGCATTGGCCTGCCACGGCTCCGCGCCGGCGATAAAGGTTTCCCGGCCGATGGCGGCAAATAGAGGCTGGCAACGTTCTATCAGTGCGGTCTGGCCGGCCGCGACGACGAGCAGTTTCCCGGCCTCAGCCGCCTCGGGACGGCCAAATACCGGCGCCGATAGGGTGGCCGCATGAGCCGATGCCATACGGCGCGCCAGGGCAGTGCTGATGGAACTGCTCGAGACATTGATCGTCTCCGTTTGCATGCCGGATAACAGGCCGGATTTGCCGAAGAATACCTCTTCAACAGCGTGGTCGTCGGCAAGCATGGTGACCACCGCTTCACAATCGCGGCAAGCCTCCGCGGGCGAATCGGCAACTTTGGCGTCGAGAGCCGCGGCCTTTTCGCGAGTCCGGTTATATACCGTGAGTTGGTGTCCGGCCCGGAGCAGATTGCGCGCCATAGCCGAGCCCATATTTCCCAAGCCTATGAATGCGATATTCATGAGTCTCAGGATAAACCCGCCACGATGAGGATGCCACCGTACGGCTGAGACCGGGCAATGATGGCGGACTTTGTTTGCGTTGACGATCTCGCTCGGCGTTCGCCAGGAATGCATCCACCATCGAATCATCGAAAAGAGAACGTCGCCATGTCATTGGGACGGGGACACTGCCGGCGATGGGCTCAACCACTTGGTGAAAGAGCGGCTAGGCAGCGAGAGTAAAAGCGAAAACCAGCGCCTGTAGCAGTGTAAAGCACTTGTTCGTAATGGCAGGATGGCAGTCGAATTTCCTCACCGGCCTCATCCGAAACGTATCGCTGCAGCACTCCTCTTGAAATCGCGAGACACTAGAATGAATGAGTTTTCTCGACAGTCTCGAAAACAATCTGAAGGCGATGGAAGGAACGGAAGCTTCCGGACTCGATGACCGGAAACGGAAGGAGATTGAACGTCAACGCGTCGTGGCGTCGGCTCCCTGGGCGGAAAAGTTGAAGCATGCCCCGTACACCAAGGCCTTGATGGAGCGGGCGAGCCGCTCCGGTTATCAGATCCGCGTGAAGGTGGATATCGTCTGGCTAGGTGACGTCTTGCGCCTGGAGGCTCGCGGCCACCGGCTTGAGCTGCGGCCCACTCCGCAAGGCATTCTCGCCGTTCAGCTCAAAGGCAAGGACGAACTGAAGCGCGAGTTGGTGGACCTGGCCGGCGCACCCGAGGCCCTGCTCGACGATTGGATGGCAGTTCTCGCGAACCAAAAGAAGGAAGATGACGCCGCGGCGGCACAGTCTCTCGTCGCTCAGTCGCTCCTCGATGAGGAGTAAGCCGGGAAAGACCCTCCTTACTCCTGCAGCGCGCGATCCACGGCTGCGATTGCGTGGATGACAGTCGTGTCATGGAGCGGAACGGGCGAATCACCGGCCTGAACCAGCAGTCCGATTTCGGTACATCCCAGAACGACCGACTCGGCGCCGCGTCCTGCCAGTTCACCGATGATTTTCTGATATTCAGTACGCGATTCGGGTAGTATGACGCCGTGAGCCAATTCTCTATAAATGATGTTGTGGACCGTCTCGCGTGACGATGCATCGGGAACTATCACGCTAATTCCCTGCTGCTCGAGGCGCTCGCGGATAAACACCTGCTCCATGGTGAACTTCGTCCCCAGCAACCCGACTCGTTTCTCGCCGGCCTGCAAGACGGCGCAAGCCGTGGCATCGCCGATATGCAGCAGCGGTATGCCGGCGGCCGATTCAATTGCCCCCGCTACTTTGTGCATCGTATTGGTGCATAGGATGATGAAGTCCGCGCCGGCCCTCTCAATTTGACGAGCGGTGGCTGCCATAAGAAGCCCCAAGTCATGCCAGTCGCCCGTATGCTGCATCTGCTCGACTTCGGAGAAGTCTACAGTAACCATCACGCTACGGGCATTGTGATGCCCACCCAAGCGTCGCTTGGTTTCCTGGTTGACAAGCCGATAATATGACACCGATGACTCCCAAGTCATCCCTGCAATCATTCCAATGGTTTTCATGAAGACTCGGCCTATAGATATGCTTTCTACGCAAATGTCATGCCCGCGAAACTGACAACGCTTTCTTTATCGATATTCCATTGCTCGTAGCGCCGCAATGCACCGCGAGCCTCCGGCAGGCACGTAAGGAAAGTATAGAGCGGCGAGGATCCGCACCATTTCAACTCATCGTGTTCCGGCTGGACCAGATCCCAGAAACCTCGTGCGTCGCCGGCCTGTATCCGCTCAATGCGACGGCTATCGCGTAGTGCCACCTCCGCCATTTCGTCGCGATCCGCGGTTGCCTGGAAATCGTCACCGTAGCGGCGTCCCATATGCGCCATGTCGATTCCGAGCACCCAAAACAGACGATTCTTTTCGCGGGCGGAAATTTCGCTCAGTGCATCGAGAAAACGATGCACGCCTTCGTCATCCTCAGGTTTGCCGCCTTGATACAGACTGCGAGCGAAGGCGCCGCATAATATTGGAACGATGCGCACCGTCGGCCCGAAAAGATATTGCAGAAAAACGACCTGAAACTCGACGGAGTGTTCCACAGCGTGGCAGTAGTCTTCCTTCACGACAGCTCCTGGAGCGCGAGCCATGAGTTCCTCAACGAGCGCCAAATCGGTGGTCGCGTCGCCCCAGGGAGTGCGGTAATTCTTTCGCGTAAGCCCGAATTTCTCCGGCTGTCCATAGTGTGAAGTACCGAGGACAATAAACGTGCGATCACGATATTCGGGTCCCAAGGTCTCATACGCGGCGCGGTAGGAAAGATAGCCTCCGAACGGACTGACATGCGGGGCGGCAATCCCGAGTATCTTGTCCGCATGGTTTGATGCTGGGCTCCCCACCCATTCACGAGCCGCGACGGTGAGTTCTCCCGCATTTTCAGGGTAAGCATTGCCCGCGAATGCAGGCTCACGCACGGGAGACTTTTCGAACTTCCGATGCTTGGCCTCGCGCATTTCATAATAGACTTCATCCTGTAGAAATCCGCCATTATGCAGCGCATCAAAAAGATGGCGGGCGAGGCTTCCTGCCTGGATATCGCCGGTCACCCGAACCAGTTCCTCGTGAATGTCGAGTTCTGTATGCTCGCCGTCGAAAAATGATAGACAATGCGCCAGTAACGGCGGAATGATAAGAGTTTGTTCGGAATAGCCGTAGAAATCGCGGACCAGGAGACCAGGCCGGTCCTCCACGGGCGATGGCATGAATTCGAGATTCTCTCTCAGATTAGGGAGGGTTTGAGCCACCAGTCCATCATACAGAGGAGCGGGCGGTGTGTTTTCCCGCGTCG
Source organism: Terriglobia bacterium (assembly GCA_963777595.1). Lineage (GTDB taxonomy): Bacteria > Acidobacteriota > Terriglobia > Bryobacterales > Bryobacteraceae > CAVVFX01. The sequence continues at coordinate 33,997 of CAVZRE010000003.1, read as the reverse complement.
AGAACCTGGCGAACTTTTCTGGCGAGGGCGCTGGCCGAAAATGGCTTCTGAATAAATCCTGAGCTCTGGTTGTTGTAGCCGTGCTGATTCATCGTTTCTTCGGTATAGCCGGACATGAAAAGCGTGCGAATATCGGGCCTTGCGTCGCGAATTTCAACGGCCAGCGCGGGACCGTTAGAACCGGGCATCACCACGTCGCTGAGGAGAAGATGGATCGCCTTACGATAGCTACGGCTGATATCCACGGCGGCGCTGGCGCCTTCGGCTTCAAGAACCGTATATCCGTGGGTTTGGAGCACCGTGGAGCAGAGTGCGAGAACTGTCTCGTCATCCTCGACCAGCAACACCGTTTCGGAGCCGCGATTGACGGCGCTTTCCTCGATGATTTGGTCCGCAGGCGCTTTTTCCGTCGCGGCCGGGAGCAGAATCCGCATGGTCGTGCCCACGCCCGGTTCGCTGTACGTACGGATCGCGCCGCCGCTTTGACTCACGATGCCATAGACAGTCGAGAGTCCCAGGCCGGTACCGCGGCCTTCACCTTTCGTAGTGAAGAAAGGCTCAAAGACTTTCGCCATGGTGGCTTTGTCCATGCCCATACCGGTATCACTCACCGCCATTTGAAGGTACAGGCCTGGCTGGCAGCTGAAAAGTGTGGCAGACTGAGCGTCGAGATTGCAATATTGTGTCTCGATCGTCAGAATTCCGCCGTGAGGCATGGCGTCGCGCGAATTTACCACCAGATTGAGTATTACCTGTTCGATTTGATTCGGGTCCACCTTGACCAGCGCCTCCGAATCGCGAAAAATCGTTCGAATTTCGACGTCTTCGCCAATTACCCGGCGAATCATTTTTTCAAGATCGTGAATTAATTTGTTGAGGTCAAAAACCCGAATGTCCAGCGACTGCTGGCGGCTGAATACCAGAAGCTGCCGCGTCAATGAGGCCGCGCGTTCGGCGGCGCGCAGAATCTGTTCCAGTCCGGTCTGTGCCGGATTCGGTTCGAGTAACGCGAGTTGCGCAAAGCCCGTAATGATCGTAAGCAGATTGTTGAAATCGTGCGCAACTCCGCTTGCCAGGCGGCCGATCGCCTCCATCTTTTGCGCCTGCCGGAACTGCTCCTCCACCTTGCGCAACTGCCGCCGCGCCTCCACTTCCTTTAACTCACGTTCGATCGCTCCCGGCAGGCGTCCAAGATGATCCTTCATCACGCAGTCTCGTGCGCCCGACTTCATGAGTTTGATAACCGTCTCTTCACCCACGGTGCCGGAGATCACGATAAAGGGAATATCGAGGCGCGCCTCATTTAAAATTGCGAGCGCTTCCGGGGCGCTGAAATCGGGCAGGTTGTAATCCGAAATGATGAGATCCCACTCCGGATTACACAGCGCTTCGTGAAATGCGGCCGCCGAGTGAATACGCTTATGTTCGCAACGCAAGCCCGCTTGCCGAAGCGCGTATACGACGAGGAGACAGTCGTCTTCCGAATCTTCGACGATGAGCAGTTTTAATTTGCGATCCATTGGTGGGGTTATGCCCAATTAACCTTTTTTACCATGCGCCTGCTTGTGCAGAACATGACCGGACGCCTTTATTTTTTAGCCAATGGGACTGATGTACTAATTCGGACAAATAGCGCCATATTCCTCAGTAATTTACGGTATACCCTCTTACGGAGGTAGCCCGATTCTACGCGGTAACGGGTGGAACCAGTGTTTTCAGATATTCATGCGCGACACGGAATCCTCGCTTATATTGCTCTGTAAAGTTTCCCTGATCGTATGCTGGATAGTAGAACTCATCTTCGTTCTCGATGTTCATCGCGCCTGTGTAGCCATTTTCCGCCAGCACGGAAAAGAAACCCTTCCAATCCACCGAGCCGTACCCGGGAACACGGAAGCGCCACCAGCGTGCATTATTCACCGGTTGTATTCCGCCGCGCCGAAGAATGTGCCAGAGAATTTCAGTGTCTTTCAAATGGACGTCGTAGATCTTGTCCGCGAAGTCGCGGGCTGCCTGAACCGGATCCATAAACTGCCATACCAGGTGCGATGGATCGAATTGCAATCCTACGTGGGGCGAATTATTAAATGCCTTAAACAGCGCCTCCCATCCCACCGGACCGGTCGCAATGTTCGGACCGCCGGCATAAGGTTCCCATAAAATGCGCACCTTGTTCTTGTCGAGTACAGGGAAATATTTTTCCGTATAGACTCGGACGATCTGGTCCACTTGTTCCTGCAGCGGGCGGCTCTTGATCGTGCCCGATTGGCCGCCGATGTTCGGGATCCCGAGTTTGCCGCATAACTCGATGCACTGAATGGTGAAGGTGTTCTGCCGCTCGCGCGCCGCCGGGTCCGGATCGATATGATTGCCGTCGACCGCCAGCGAGGACACATACAGGCCGGACTGCTGAATCTTGCTTTTGATGCCCGCAATAGCGGCGTCATCGACTTTTCTGGGATCGATCCGAAGCTGGATGCTGGTGAAGCCTTCCCCTTTGACGAAGTCGAGATTCGATTCGGAATATTGAGCCAGCACTCCGAGTTTGGGCTTCCAATTAACTCGTTGGCGCTGTGCCTGCGCGGCGGCGGCAGCAGACAGTGCTGTGAGGACGGTGCGACGAGTAACAGTCATTGTAATAACGACGATACTACAACTTAATCTTGCGAGCACCGAACTGAAGCGGTCACTGTCCCTCCGTCATTGTTTGGAGGAGGTGGTGTGAGTCCTTTGTCCGCGAGCGGTGGTAGTGACGACCGTCGCTCCCTGGCCTTTGTTCGCGTCCGTGCGGACGGTCGCGCCGCGGGACTTGCCATTTGCTGTTTCGCTTACGGTAGTGCTTCCCTGATACCCGCCATTCTGGGTCGCGCCACTGTGAGCCACCTGGGTGTTGCCTCCGTTCGCCCGCGTGGCGGAATAGCGGGCGGTGCTCGTCGAGACGCCTTTCGTCCCGCTGACGGACCCAGCCATCTGCCTGCTGCCGCCGTGGACGTTCCCGGAGCTCGCCGAACCGTTCGCGGCGACTCCCTGAGGCGTGACTCCGGCAGATCCTTGCGCAGTGCCCGCGGCGACCGTTTGGCCCGCGGGATTTCTTACCGTGGCAGTCCCTTGCACGGATGCGGCCGTATGCGACGCATTACTCGATACCGTACTGCCGGTCGAGACGCTCACGCCTTTGGCGCTGGAAACGGTGGAACCCGAACTGGTGGTGGTTCCGCCCCGTGCCTCCGTATTGGTTTTGGGTTGCATGGTTCTACCGGCCGGTTGTGCGTGAATGGCATAAGGCGTAATCGTCAAGCCGATCGACAATAGCGTGTCAGTAATTCTTCGAAAGATCATCTTCATTTTTATTTCTCCTTTGGCGTTCGTTCACAAGTTTGCTGAGTTTCCAGGGGCAGGCGGATATCGATTTCGAACCCGCCTTCGTCCCGGTTCCGGCCGGTAATGATCCCGTGATGCAACCTGATCGCGCGTTGCGCAATAGCGAGTCCGAGGCCAAAGCCGCCCGCATCCGTGCCGGTCCGTGGAACTCGATGGAACGGATGGAAGATGGCGGCGAGGTGGTCCGCGGGAACTCCTGGACCTTCATCTCGAACCGCGATCCGGTATTCGGAGCCGCCGGCTACGAAAGAATCCACCGAAATGCTGCTCTTTTCGGGCGCGAACCCGATTGCGTTGCGGATGACATTCTCGAGCGCTTCCCGCAACAGTTCACGATCGCCGCGCAGACGCCAGGTCTCGCAGCGCAGAGTGATCACTTTACGGTTGCGGGCCTCCGCTTCGAAATTGGCGTCGGACACAATGCTGTCGATAAAATCGGACAGTTCAATAAGTTCTTTTCGGGGCGATTCGGAGAAGGATTCGAGCCTCGACAAGCGAATGATCCGATCGATGAGCGCGTTCAAGCGATGCGACTCCTGGTCGATGCGGTCGAGCGACTGCGCGGCGGAGGCTCCCGATTCGCGGCGCGCGATATTTACCGCCAGCCCAAGACGGGTCAGGGGCGTGCGCAACTCATGCGAAACGTCCTGTAGGAGTTGTCGCTGGGAGCTGACGAGCGACTCTATCCGGCCGGCCATTTCATCGAAATCCCGAGCCAGTGCGACGTACTCTGGAGGATATCTGGGGAACGAGAGAGCCATGGCGCGAACCCCGAGGTCCCCTGCCGCAAACTTTCTGGTGACGTGTCGCAACTGCCCGAGCGGAGTTGAAAGACGCCATGCCAGCCAGGAACAGGCGAGCGCGGTGCTCACCAACACGGTGAGCGCTCGCGCGACCCAGCCCCAACCGTTGAACGGAATATTATTCCCCCGCCGGGAGGTGAAGGCAATGATGACACGGTAAATCCGCCCGTCACTTCCCTTCGCCAGACAGCCCGCGAGGATTCCCCGGCCCTCGGTTTTGAAGCGCGGAGGCTCTCCTTCCCGCAGCCGGAGAGCCAGCGTGCGAACGTCTTCCGGAGCCTGACGGCCGCGAACTTCCTCGCCCTGGGCGCCGAATAAATAATCCCGCATTCGCCCGGATGGCAAAGACCGTTTTTCGTAGGCATCCAGCGCCGGTACGCCTCCGGTCTCGAATGCGTTTACCGCCATCTGCGCGCCATACTCGATCAGATCCGCTCCGTAAAAACTCCAGGTTGTCAGCAGAAAGTAAGGACCCGTCCAGATGACGCCGGCAGTAGCTACCAGGGCGATCAGAAGGGCTGAAACGAGAAACCAGACGAAGACGAAGTTTCGCATTTTCCGTCACCGCGGCCCGTTCCCGAGGTCCACATAAACGTAGCCTATATTGCGGATGGTCTTGATTCTCTCCAAGCCGTCAGGCGTAGCCCCCAGTTTTCGACGGAGAGCGCTGACCAGGTTATCGATGCCGCGATCGAACACGGAATAATCGCGGTCCAGGACGCCTTTGCATAAATCTTCGCGGCTTACCGGCTCACCGGCGGATTCCATCAAGAGGCGCAACAAGTCAAACTCACCGGTTGTCAGGCTGACGATCTGACCTTGGCAACGGACCGTTCTGGTGAGCAGGTCCATCCGGACCGAGCCATGTTTCATCTCGCGACGCTCGTCTTCGCCCTTCCCGTACGGCTCGCGGGATTTTGCGGTGCGTCGCAGAATGGCATTGATTCGCGCCACCAGTTCGCGGATGCTGAATGGTTTCGAAAGATAGTCGTCCGCTCCGATTTCGAGGCCGACGACTCGGTCCACCTCTTCGCCCCGGGCGGTCAGCATGATTACGGGAACATCGGAGCACCGGCGCAGGCGGCGTAAAGCTTCAAACCCGTTGATGCCCGGCAGCATGACATCGAGCAGGATCAAATCGACCGTCCCGGTTTGCGCCTGCTCGATTCCGTCCTCGCCGGTTCCCGCGGTGAGCAACTCAAATCCCTCTTGCGCCAGCGACCGCGCCAGCAGTTCGACCATTTCCCGGTCGTCATCGATGATAAGGAGGCTGGGCATTCCACCAGTATCGACTGACGGGTCGCGCAAGAGGTCTTTGAGTCCCGTTTTCATTGGTCCTCCGGGAGGTTAGTTCTGAACGGCGCACGACTGGGCGTCGCTGATCAGGATGCCGAAGTCGGCTTGCAGTTGAGACAACGAGATTCCCTTCATACTGGACAAAACGGCTACCAGGTCGTCCGATATGGTGGAGATCTGAGAGGAGGTGGCGCCGGTGCTGGTGACCAGGATTACCCAGTCATTGGTCAGGACCAATCGCTCGCTCGGAGTGATGGTGGCGCCCCCTGGACCAGAGGAAGAAGTTGCGTTGGCCAGGTCGGTTACAAACTTCTGGACGGCGTCTTGGCTCGGGCGATTCAGCGCCGGCAAGACCGACTCAACGCCGGCGGCAAACTGCTCGACCGCCGAATTGAAGCCCTGGGCATCGGCTTGCGCGGCGATAGCGGACAAATCGGCGGAGATCGCCTTGGCATCGTTCGCGATGCTTTGCCCGCAGGTGGGAGGCGCCGGCGGCGTCGATTGAACAGAAGCGGCCGCTAACCCGGCTGCTAGCATAAGGCCCCCGCTGATAAGCTGCACTGATTTAAAGTTTTTCATTTTTTGTCCCTTTCGTTGTGACTTCTTGTCACAACCTCAGGGTACTTGGGAAGTCGTGTCGGGGACGTCTCAAAATGTCGGGAAATGTAGCAGGATTTAAGGTGTTCCGCCGACCTGACGGATCTTGCCCCAAGTGGCCGCGGTGCTAGGCGTTGGCCGTCATCTTATCTTTATCGTTTTTTGCAGCCTGCGGTTCGTCGTCAGCTTGCTTAGGCTTTCCGTACTGATTGAGCTTCCAGGCGGCAGCTTGTATGAGCAGCGACGCCGTGAACCAGATCTGCCAGTGCGAGAGGACGGAAACATCTGGGAACACGAAATTTGAGGTCCAGCCAAAATCGACTCCCAATCTCCAAAGTCCCAGGACAAGGCAGGAAACGGAGCCCAAAGTCAGGAGGCCGGCCACCACCCAGGCAATTCGGGAATTCTTGCCCTTTCTCCGTTCAATGCGCGGTCCGCTTCGGAACCGGATACGAACCACCATATAGCATACACTCTACACCAAAAATGGGAGAATTTGTTTGCAAAATTCCGAGGCTTGGCTTCGCCGTGCGCTTCCTTCTGTTTCGACCCCTCTCAAACTGCGATACATTGATCGTTCGATGAGGAAAATCAGAACAGCAATTCTTGGAACTGGGTTTATGGGACGCACCCACTCGGAAGCCGTCCGCCGCCTGGGCAATGTGGAGATCGCGGGCGTCGCTTCCGCAACCGACGATCTCGCTCGAACCTTCGCCGGGCAGATCGGAGTGGAGCGCTATACCGGCGACTACCGGACGCTGCTCGACGACAAGACAATCGACGCGGTCCACGTCTGCACGCCCAATGCGCTCCATTTCCCGATTACGCGCGATGCGCTGCTCGCCGGCAAACACGTAATCTGCGAGAAGCCTCTGGCCACCTCCACCGCGGAAGCGCGGCAGTTGGTCGATCTCGCGGCGGAGAAGAACCTGGCCAATTGCACCTTCCACAATCTGCGTTACTACCCGATGTGTCAGCAGATCCGCCGGATGAGGGAGGCCGGCGAGTTAGGCGAAATCCTCGTAGTTCAGGGCACTTACTCGCAGGACTGGCTGCTCTACGATACGGACTGGAACTGGCGTATCGATTCCAAGGAAAATGGCCCGTCGCGCTGCTTCGCCGATATCGGCACGCACTGGTGCGACATGATCGAGCACACCACTGGCCTGCGGATCACAGTCGCTATGCGCCGACCTGGCAACGTTTCATAAGACTCGCAAGCGGCCCAAAGGGGAGATCGAGACCTTCGCCGGAAAGACGCTGCAGCCGGGCGACTACGAAGAAGTCGACGATCGACACGGAAGACTTCGGCTCGATGATTCTTCGGCTGGGAGACAAGGCGCGCGGTGCTATGACCGTTAGCCAGGTCTCGGCCGGACGCAAGAACTACTTCCGCATCGAGATCTACGGCTCCAAAAGTTCCGTCACGTGGGATCAGGAGTCGCCTGACACTCTTTGGATCGGACATCGCAACGAGGCCAATTGCGTCATGGTCAAAGATCCCTCGCTGATGCTGCCGGCTGCGAGGTCCTATGCGGATCTTCCGGGCGGACACAGCGAAGGCTACGACGATACGCAAAAACAGACCATGCGGCGTTTCTATAAAACTGTTGAGGATCGCAATGCGCCGGTCGAATACGGCCAATTTGTCGACGGCCTTCGCGGCTTGCATATCGTCGAGAAGGTGCTCGAAAGTTCGAAGAAGCGCGCCTGGGTCGATCTTTAGTCCGATCTTACGCGGCGGCAATGCGAATGCGTTGCCGCCAACGCTGACCTGGCCACGGCAACGTATCCTTTCAGGTATTTTGTCTCCGTATAAGTATGTAACTACCTTTGTGTATCTTATCTTGGGTATGAGTTGCCTGATAAAATCCGTGTAGCAGAGTTACTCTTATGATGCTCACGGCTATGATCTTCGCAGCTTCCGGCGAGCCTTTCTGGAGAGTCCAGCGCCGTTGTCTTAACTCGGCGGATATCAACTTATACCGCAGTCCGGACTATCGCCCCACGGCATCCGACATGGTCCGGTTGATCAACTCCTATAATCCGGAATTGGTTCTAATCGAGTTTCAAGACCGCGATGACGCCCTCCAGGCAGAGGCGACCATTCGCTCTGCTTGCCCAAATGTAGCAATCGTCGGCTTTGCTGATGACTGGGAAGGCGAGCGGGTTATGCGGGTAACGGGGGGATATCTTAGAATCATTCCGACATCGATCTCACCACAGGATTTCGCGCAATTCATTAGCGATGCGATGGATGCCGTGAGTCGAGTGGGTCCGAATAATGTGATCGCTTTCCTGCCCTCTAAAGCCGGCAGCGGCGCTTCCACTGTGGCCCTCACCGTCTGTGGCGCGCTGGCGAATAAGTGCGGCCGGAGCGCTATCCTGATTGAGGCTGACTTACACTCCGGACCGGCCGCCATGTACCTCAATCTCAATCCGCAGCGTTCTGTTGTGGATGCTCTGCAGGAATCTCATCAGTTAGAAGCGGTTTGGAATGATGTGATTACGCCTGTACAGAATTTCGCGGTTCTTCCGGCCTACAACAAAGAGGGAACGGTTCCGCACGTCTCACCCTGGGCCTACCGCAGGCTGCTGACGTTTACACGCATCCGATACGAGCACGTCATTTTCGATCTTCCCGAGGTTGTCAATTTTGCAACGGACGCCATAGTCTCGAGCGCAAAGACAGTATACGTGGTGTGCACGCCGGAGGTGCCATCTTTGATGCTGGCGCGCAAGCGATGCGCCGGACTCATCGCGCGCGGGGTGCCGGAGGACCGTTTGAAAATTGTTTTGAATCGATACTCGAAGAAAGGTCCGGACCCCTCCGCCGTTGCGGAGATTCTCGGCTATCCTATTGCCCAGTTGATTCCGAATGATTATAAGAGTCTGTGGGAAGCCAATCTGAAGCGGTGCCTCGTGTCGGATACATCCGCAGTCGGGAGAGCGTGCGAAGCTTTCGCTCAGAGCCTCATCGCGCCGCTCGAAACCAAGGCGAAGTCCGGACGGACGTTATTCGGTTTGTTTTCCGGAGCGCGAAGCTCTAGTGAACGGCCGGCTACTTCGGGAAATGCTTAACGAAGAATTGCACCATTTCCTGATTCCATTGTGGACCTGGATTATTCCCCGGATAGTCTGCCTTCACGCGCATCACGCACTCTACTCCTAACTTGTCCATTTGTTCCTTCAAATAGAAGCCGAACAGCGGATGATGCATTCGTTCTCCCGGGGGCGTTTCGTGGGTGACTGGTTTGTTCGGCATCGAATAGTAGAGAAATACAGGCGCCGCATCCGTTGTCAGCAGCGCTGCCGCTGACGCCTCGTCGTATCGCTTGAAGTAGCGCGGATTATCCATCTCGTCGCGCTTGATTCCGTAGAGCGTAGAGATCGCGGGATTGGCGGGCCCTTCCGGTCCCACTAATTTCAGCAGGACTCGCGGATCGAGCGTAGTCTGCGCGGATGCCGCTCCAACCGAAGAAATGCGCGTCGATTGCCGGAACACCGGATCGCTGCTTCCAGGATCGGCAAGGTCCTTGTGAAAACCCAGCCACAGTGAAATGTCGGCGCCAGCCGACGATCCGGTGGCAGCGACGGCGCGGGAATCGATGTTGTATTCCCTGGCGTGCAGGCGTAGGAATTGAAGGGCGCGGGCGGCATCGAGAAACGGGGCAGGGAAGGGCGCGACCTTGGAATAGCGGTAGTTGATGGAAGCCACGCTGATGCCTGCTTTAGCGCAGGCATCCAAAAGGAAAGGGCTGATCGTATTCTTATTTCCTACGACGAATGCGCCCGGGAAATAGTACAGCACAAGCGGCGTCGGCTTGTCGGACTTCGCCAGGTAAAGATCGAAATCGTTCATCGGATACGGACCGTATTGGATATCCGCTATGGTGGGCGGCCGCGGCGGATGCGGCGGAGTGTTTTGGTCATTGATCGTTTGGGCGAACATATCCGCGCACAACAGCAATACGGCCAAACAAATTGTGAACATGCAGAATAATCTTAGCGCCCGGCGCGAGGAGGCAGAGGTTTAAGCCGCGTTGACCGGAAACTTGGTATCGTCAACTTTTAGTGAACAGGCTGGTAACGTCGGCGCGCGCCCTCTCCCGCTCGAAGACCCCCGCCTCAACTTCCGGAAGCGGGATGAGGCGTCCTGCGCGGTCCAAGGGGGACCGCAATCGATGAATCGACGATCGTTCGTCAAGACACTTTCGCTGGCCTTCGCTGCCAACGCTCAGACAGTCAAACGTCCGCCTAACATCATTCATTTCCTTGCCGACGATCTTGGCTATGACGACATTGCGTGTTTCGGCGCCAAGGGAATTTCCACTCCCAACCTGGATCGCGCGGCCAAAGCGGGTATGCGCTTCAGCGATTTCTACGCTCCGGCCTCCGTGTGCACTCCGTCGCGGGCCGCGATTCTGACGGGACGTTACAGCGCGCGCATGAAGCCGGTGCAAAATATCCTTTATCCCGGCGCGAAGGGCATAACCGCCGGCAGCGAGGTCACAATCGGCGCCGTGCTGCGCAAGGCAGGATATCGCACAGGCCTGATCGGGAAATGGCATCTGGGCGATGTTCCGGAGTCGCTGCCACCCAACAATGGCTTCGATGAATATTATGGGACGCCTTATCCCAACGATTTCCTGCCAGTGGTGAAGAAGGACTATCCGCCGATTCCGATCTATCGCGGTCTCGAAAAAGTAGAGGTTCCCGCGGACCTTCCCAACATGCCGGATAAGTTCACTGCCGATGCGGAGCGCTTTCTCGAGGAGAATCGCGACCGCCCTTTCTTCTTGCACTTCGCCAACATTGAAACCCATACTCCGTGGTTTGTTCCCAAGCGCTTCGAAGGCAAATCGGCCATCGGCGCGTATGGCGACGCGGTGCAATGTATGGATTGGTGCTACGGGCGGATTGTTGAAAAAGTAGAGTCCTTGGGGCTCGAAAAAAACACGCTGATTGTTTTTTCGTCCGATAACGGGCCGCTTGCCGCCGAGTCTCCGAGCGTGCCTGCGCTCAAGCGGGCATTTGGAGCTTATGGCGACCCGCGGCCATCGTCGGCCCACCTGTTGCGAGGTTACAAGGGAACCAATTATTGGGAAGGGGGGCCGCGCGTGCCGGCGATCTTTAACTGGCCTGGCGTCATTCAGGCTGGGACTGAGTGCCACGAAGTGACTGGCGGCATGGACCTGTTCACTACCTTTGCGTTGGCGGCGGGCGCCGCGGTACCGAGTGACCGTCCGATCGATGGCAAGGACTTGATGCCGCTCTTGCGTCGCGAGCCGTCCGCCAAGTCCCCGCACGACGCGTTCTTCAGCTATGGCGGCGCACGTCTAGGCGGAATTCGGAAGGGCAAATGGAAGCTCAGTCTCCCGCCCAATCAGGAGCCCAAACTATACGATCTCGAACAGGATCTTAGCGAACGGCATGATGTCTCCGACTCTTTTCCGGCGGTGATGAAGGAAATGCTGGCTCTGGCGGAGGAAGGGAGAAGCTACGCGGTCAGGTGAAGCCTGGTCTGCAAACGAGGCCTCAACAGTGAGAGAATTGCGGATACAGGCATGTACCGATCCCTTGTTCCGGCCGTTTTACTCGCTGGCGCGTTAACCTCCCTCGCCACGCTACCCTTGTTGGGCGCGGTCGATTTCAACCGCGAAATCCGGCCCATCCTTTCCGATAACTGCTTCAAGTGCCATGGACCGGACGAGAAGCACCGCATGGCCAATCTCCGGCTTGATCTCCGCGACGGAGGCGCGTATGCGCAACGGGCCAAGGGTGCGTTGATCGTCCCTGGCGATGCAGCGAAGAGTATCCTATTTCAGCGTGTCAGCCATCCCGACAAGAATCGGCGGATGCCTCCGCCCAACGCGGAACTCACACTCTCCGCGAAGCAAACGCAACTCATCAAGGAATGGATCGATGAAGGCGCCAAATGGGAAACGCACTGGGCGTTTTCCGCGCCGGTAAGGCCGTCGTTGCCGCCCGTAAAGGATGCCGCCTGGGTTCGGAACCCGATTGACAACTTCGTTCTCGCGAAGCTCGAAGCCGAAGGCCTGAAGCCTTCCGTTGAAGCCGATCGCGTTACCCTGCTGCGCCGGGTCAGTTTCGATTTGACAGGCTTGCCGCCGACGCTGGAAGAGACTGCTGCGTTCATTGCCGACAAGTCGCCGGACGCTTACGAGAAGCAGGTAGATCGTCTGCTCGCCTCTCCCCATTACGGCGAACGCATGGCCATGGAATGGCTGGACCTCGCGCGCTATGCAGATTCGCATGGGTATCACATCGATAGCCAACGCGACATGTGGCCCTGGCGCGATTGGGTAATCCGCGCCTACAACAGCAACATGCCTTTCGACCGTTTTACGGTGCTGCAACTCGCTGGCGATTTGTTGCCCAAGGCCGGCAAGGACGAGAAAATTGCCACTGGCTTCAACCGCAACCACATGATCAATTTCGAAGGCGGCGCGATTCCGGAAGAGTATCTCGTGGAGTATGTCGCGGACCGCGCTGAGACGACCTCCAACACCTGGATGGGCCTCACCATGGGTTGCGCGCGCTGTCACAATCACAAGTACGATCCGATTTCGCAGAAAGAGTTTTATCAGTTCTTCGCTTTCTTCAATTCGGTCTCCGAAAAGGGTCTCGACGGCAAGCTGGGCAATGCCGCACCGTACCTGCAACTGCCGACTCCAGATCAGGAGGCCCGAGCTAAGGAACTGGCTGCGCAGATCAAGTCGGCTGAAGAAGTGATCAACGGGAAACCGGTCACCGACGCAGTCACCGCATGGAAAGCTTCGCTCGCGGGCAAGCCGGCGCAACTGGACCATGCGGGCTTAACCGCGCATTATCAGATGGACGGCAGTCTCGCCGATAGCTCGGGACATTATCTCGACGGCCGCACGATGAAGGGTGATCCGACATTTGGCGAGGGTCAGATTGCGAAAGCCGTCTCTTTCGACGGACAGACCTTGATCACCTTGGGGCAGGCGGGAGCTTTCGAGCGCAACGATCCGTTTAGTGTCGCGATGTGGGTGCGGCCTCCTGGTTCGAAGCTGCCGGAGCCGGTCTTCGAGAAGATTACCGATGCGAAGACCCGCAAGGGATATGAAGTCTGGTTCGGTGAGCCTGTCCTGGTTGGGATTCAAGTGCGCGCCGCGCAAATTGAAGTGCGGATTACTTCCGAGTGGCCGCGCAATACGCTTCGGGTTCGCACCCGCGATCACTATACACGCACCGATTGGAAGCATTTCGCGTTCACTTACGACGGCAGCGGGAAGGCGTCGGGACTGAAGTTATACGTTGATGGCAAGCCGGCCGAAATGATAACAGTCAGCGATACTCTCGGGGGCGCCATCCGCTCGGATGCAGAGTTGCAGATCGGGGTAAAGGAGCCGGACGCGGGAAGCTTCAGCGGGTCCATTGATGATTTACGCTTTTATAATCGCGCATTGCTTGAGCGGGAAGTGGAGCACATCGGAGTGCAGTATCCGGTGCAAGCGGTTCTCTCCGGGGTTGGCGGCAAGTTGACGAAAACAGAAGAGACGAGGCTGCGGGAACACTATCTTCGTTATGTCGCGGAAGCGGGATTGCGGGACCGCTATGCCGAACTGAAATCGCTGCGCGAAAAATCGGCGGCGCTGCAGAAGCAGATTCTCACCACCATGGTGATGAGTGAGATGGACAAACCGCGGGATTCTTTCGTATTGGCGCGCGGAGATTACCGGAATCAAACCGATAAGGTCGAGCCGGGAACCCCGGCAATTTTGCCCCCTCTCACGGTCCATAACGGCAAGCGCGCCACGCGTCTGGATCTCGCCGAATGGCTGATCGATCCTTCGCATCCACTTACCGCGCGCGTGGCCGTGAATCGATATTGGCAGATGTATTTTGGCACGGGCATTGTGAAAACGGCGGAGAATTTCGGATCGCAAGGCGATCCGCCGTCCCATCCGGAATTGCTGGACTGGCTTGCTACGGAATTCATTCGTACGAAATGGGATGTGCGCGCGCATGCAGCGGCTGATCGTAACTTCGGCTGCCTATCGCCAGTCGTCGAAAGTGACTCCGCAGATGATCGAGAAGGATCCCGAGAATCGCCTCCTGGCGCGCGGACCTCGCTTCCGTCTTCCGGCGGAAATGGTGCGCGACAATGCGTTGGCGCTGAGCGGCTTGCTCAATCCAGCGATCGGCGGTCCCAGCGTGCTGCCTTACCAGCCCAAAGGGTTGTGGGAAGAGATGGCATTTGGCGAAGGCTTCTCCATGCAGACTTACGTGCAAAGCCATGGGCCGGATTTGTATCGGCGCAGCATGTACACGTTCTGGAAACGCACCGTGCCGCCCGCGCAGATGTCCGTATTCGATGCGCCGAGCCGCGAGAAATGTACGGTTCGACGAACGTTGACCAATACTCCGCTGCAGGCATTAGTGCTTTTGAACGATCCGACGTATTTAGAATCGGCGCGAATGCTGGCGGAACGAGTGATTCGGAAGGCGGGGCGCGATCCGGGACAACGAGCGACGCTGGCATTTGAGTTTGCGACATCACGGAAGCCGGACAAGTCGGAAGTCGCAGTCTTGACCCATCTTGCCAAGGAAGAGATGGACAGCTTTTCGCACGATCGCAAGCACGCGGATGAATTGTTGAAGAATGGGGAGACCCCGGCGGATCCGAAAATGGATCGAGTAGAATTGGCGGCTTGGACCACGGTTGCCAGTGCCATTCTCAATCTGGACGAAACGATTACTGTAGAGTAGGCCGTTGGCCTGCCAGGAAGTAAATTGATGAATCACGACGAAAGATTAGCTTGCACGCGGCGCCAGTTTTTTGGACGGTCCAGTGGGGGAATCGGGATTGCGGCGTTAGCCTCGCTGCTGGAACGCCAGGGACTTGCATCGCCTGGACTCACCGGCTTTCCTAACTTCGCGCCGAAGGCGAAACGCGTCATCTATCTCCACCAATCCGGCGGACCTTCGCAGCTGGACCTCTTCGATTACAAGCCGGAACTCAAGAAGCAACAAGGCATCGATCTGCCGGACTCCATCCGCATGGGCCAGCGAATCACGGGCATGACGTCGGGGCAGACGACTCTGCCGGTGACTCCGAGCATCTTTGGCTTTAAACAGTACGGCCAATCCGGCGCGTGGGTAAGCGAATTGCTGCCGCACACGGCCAAGATTATTGACGATCTAACGATCGTCAAAACAGTGAACACAGATGCGATCAATCACGATCCGGCGATCACATTTATTCAGACCGGCAGCCAGCAACCTGGCCGGCCGAGTATGGGTTCGTGGGTAAGTTATGGACTGGGAAGCGAAAACGACAACCTTCCCGCGTTCGTCGTGATGATTTCGCAAGCGAACGGCATCAATACCGACCAGCCTCTGTTTTCCCGGCTGTGGAGCAGCGGTTTTCTCGCGTCTAAATATCAGGGGGTGCGCTTCCGTGCGGGCGGAGATCCTGTCCTTTACCTGGACGACGCTCCCGGGATTACGCGTGATTCGCGCCGCAAAATGCTGGATAGCATCGGCGAACTGAATCGGAAACATTACGATGCTTACGGCGATCCCGAAATTGAAACGCGCATCCAGCAATACGAGATGGCGTATCGGATGCAGACGTCGGTGCCCGACCTGATGGATCTATCGAAGGAGCCCGCAAGCACGTTCGAATTGTACGGCGAGGATGCTCGCAAGCCCGGCACCTATGCTGCGAATTGTCTGCTGGCGAGGCGGCTGGCCGAGAGGAACGTCCGATTCGTGCAACTGTATCATCGCGGCTGGGATCAGCACAATGATCTGCCACGGGATCTGGCGTTGCAATGCAAGGGCACCGATCAGGCTTCCGCTGCGCTGGTTACAGATCTCAAGCAGCGTGGGTTGCTGGACGATACGCTGGTGGTGTGGGGCGGGGAATTCGGCCGCACGGTTTACTGTCAGGGCAAATTGACGCCCGGCAACTATGGACGCGATCATCATCCGCGCTGCTTCACGATGTGGTTTGCCGGCGGCGGCATGAAGCGCGGCGCAGTGATCGGAAAGACTGACGATTTCGGCTATAACATCATTAGCGAGGGAGTGCACGTGCATGATGTCCAGGCCACTATTTTGAATAACCTCGGCGTCGATCATGAACGTTTGACTTATAAGTTCCAGGGGCGCAGATTCCGTCTGACGGATGTTTCCGGTACGGTCGCCAAACAGATGCTGGCATGAGAGGCTGTCGGCTGTGCTGTTGTTGGGTAGGTCTGCTGTGGCTCGCCGGCTTACTCCAAGCACAGGATCTCGCGGAGGGCAAACAGCTTTACGACGCGCAATGTCAAGTTTGCCACGGAGAAGACGCGCACGGCAGCGATCGGGCGCCGGAACTTTCGGGTAGCCGCAAGTTGCGTTCGCGATCGACAGGGCAGATACGCGAGATCATCCACAAAGGCATCCCGCAAGGCGGCATGCCCGCATTCGATCTTCCAGCGCCCAAACTGGACGCTCTGGCAGCCCTCATCCATTCACTGAATTCGCCGGCGGCGGAGAA
This sequence comes from Terriglobia bacterium, assembly GCA_963777595.1. Lineage (GTDB taxonomy): Bacteria > Acidobacteriota > Terriglobia > Bryobacterales > Bryobacteraceae > CAVVFX01. The sequence goes on along the minus strand of CAVZRE010000003.1, from coordinate 17,383 downwards.
CCCCCTACCCGGCGATGTTTCGAGCGGCGAGCAATTTTTTTTCGGGCCGGGTAAATGCGCCGAGTGCCATATGGTATCGGGCAAAGGAAGGGCCATAGGGCCGGATCTCTCTAATGTCGGCCGTGAGATGACAGCTCCGGAGATACAGAAGGCGCTGGTGAATCCGAGCGCGCAGATTTCGCCGGGCTACGACTTAGTGACCGTCAAACTGCGCGACGGTCAGACCTTACACGGCTTCGCGCGCAATCGCAGCGATTTCGATCTGCAGTTACAGGACCTCGACGGCCGCTTTCACTTACTGGGCCAGGACCAGATCACTTCCGTAAAGAACGAGAAGCAATCGCCCATGCCGCCGTTGAGGACGAGCCCAGCGCAATTGCGCGATTTAATCGCCTATCTCGGACGCCTTTCCGGCGTGAAGCCTGGAGGCGTCGTTCCGCCGGGTGATGCCAGTGGTATTAGCTTCGAACGCATTCTCAAAGGCAACTCCGGAGAGTGGCTAACCTACAACGGTAACTTAAGTGGGAATCGTTACAGCGAACTCAGCCAACTGACTACCGCCAATGTAAATCAATTGGGAGTGAAGTGGATTTTCTCGATTCCAAACTTCGGCGTTGAAGCGACGCCGCTGGTTGCCGATGGAGTGATGTACTTTACCGGCCCCAATCAATCGTACGCGATTGACGCTGTGACTGGACGGCAGATCTGGCATTACGCGCGTCCCATGACGCCCGGGCAAGTGGGAGACTCATCTTTGGGGACGAACCGCGGCATGGCGATCCTCGGCGATAAAGTCTTCGAAGTGACCGATAACGCGCATCTTATCGCGCTGAATCGAACGACCGGACAACTGGTGTGGGAAGCCGTGATGCCGGAGGAGCCGATGGTCTACGGTTCAACGGTCGCTCCGCTCATCGTGAAGGATATGGTGATCGCGGGTGTTTCCGGCGGCGATCGTGGGATTCGCGGCTTTCTCTCCGCCTATAAAGCATCGACCGGCGAGCGCGTCTGGCGCCATTGGACTGTGCCGGCGAACGGCGAGCCTGGAATAGAAACCTGGCAGGGTAGCGAACCCAAGAAAGGCGGCGGCGCGACTTGGCTGACTGGCAGCTATGATCCCGAAAGCGATACTCTCTTCTGGGCCACGGGCAACCCCTATCCGGATTCAAACGATCAAGACCGGCCCGGCGATAATCTGTATTCCAACTGTGTGCTGGCATTGGATCCCGTCACGGGAGCATTGAAATGGCACTATCAATTCACGCCGCATGATATCCATGACTGGGATGCAACCGAACCCAATGTTCTTGTGGATACAAAGTTCAGAGGCCAGGCTCGTAAGCTGCTGCTTCATGCGGATCGCAACGGGTTCTTCTATGTACTCGATCGAACTACTGGCAAGGTGCTGCTCGCCGATAAATTCGTCCGGCGCCTGACATGGGCGAGCGGCATCGGTCCTGACGGCCGGCCGCAGCTGTTGCCCGACTATTATCCACAGCCTGGCGGGTCCGTAGTTTGTCCGGCTGGCGAAGCGACCAATTACAACTCCACGGCGTTTAGCCCCCTGACGCACTTTTATTACCTCATGGCGCTGGACAGTTGCCGAGTAACTACCCCTCAGCATGGCTTTTCAAAGAAACTGACCACGCCCGACCCACCGCAAAAATACCTGCGCGCGATCGACATCGAAACCGGGAAGATCGCGTGGGAGGATCCGCTCACCGGATCGACTGACAGCAAGCGTTGGTCGGGTGTGCTGGCGACTGCCGGTGGCCTGCTCTTCTATGGTGATCCGGTCGGCGACTTCGCCGCTGTCGATGCTCACGATGGAAAACCGCTATGGCATTTCGTCACCAACCAAACCATCAAGGCGGCGCCGATGACCTACATGATCGAAGGCAAGCAGTACGTCGCATTGGCCGCAGGTTCGGACATTATCTGCTTCGGCAAACGCTAGCGGACCACAACGTTAAGGCTCTTGACCGAGTGATTGCCTTTCTCGTCCTCGGCTGAGAGCGTGTAGACAGTTGACTTCACTGGTTGAATCGCGACGCAGTGGCTGAGCGAAGGTTTGATCTCCTCGACTCCATGATCGATTTTCACATGCGTCGCGTTGGCAACGCTGTAGCAGAGCTGGCCCGGTCCGCCTCTCGGCACCACCGCGGGCACGGCGTAGAAAAGCATGATCTTCAATTGCCCGGAACCGTACATTTCGTAGGTCTTCTGAGCCTCTTCGGTATATTTCTGATCGGCCTGTTTTTGCAATTCGCGATTCTGGCTGGACCGGGAGTAGAATACCCAAGCCATGTAAATCAACGCCAGACACGCTGCAACAGTGGTGTAGGGCAGCATTTTGCGAACCAGTTCGAACGGTCGTGAGGATGGTTGCGACATAGGTTGAACCGCTTCTGTTATTCTGGCATCAAGGGCCGTATCAGCCATGCGTAGCGATCCGCGTTTTCGTTATGTCCGATCCTATTCGGATTCCTTTCCGGCAGGAGTAAAGTGGCTGCTGATCAGCAACACTGCGCTTTTTTTCCTGTCGCTTCTTGCGAGTAAGCTGAACCCGGAATCAGCGCAGATATTCCGCCTGCTTGAGTTGACGCCGAACGCGGTGGTTTACCATCTGGCCATCTGGCAACTGTTCACCTACATGTTCCTGCATGCGGGAATCTGGCACATTCTCTTCAACATGCTGACGCTTTATTGGTTTGGGCCGGACCTGGAGCGCACCTGGGGTCTGCAGAAGTTTTTAAAGTATTACACTGATCTGTGGCGTTGGGGCGGGTATTTGCGTTGTGCTTGTGGCGCTGTTCGCAGGTCAGCAGGCTATGGCTACGCGAACCCTGGGAGCTTCCGGAGCAATTCTCGGACTGATTCTGGCGTACGGCCTTCTTTTTCCGGACCGCCAGATTCTTTTCTTCTTCGTCATCCCGATGAAGGTCAGGCATTTTGTCTGGATCATGGGTTTGCTGGCGTTCTTTTATAGCATCACCGATACCGATTCGGGAGTCAGCAATGTGGCTCACCTGGGCGGAATGCTGGTTGGTTTTGTTTACCTGCGCGCCAAACTGCTGCGGCTCGATCGCGACTCGCTCTCGAGGCGGTATAAGCAGTGGAAGCTACAGCGGGCAAAGAAGAAGTTTCAGGTGTACATGCGTAAGCACGGTGGTCCCGGCGGGACCATGTTGCAGTAGCGCAGTGCGGATAGGCGGCGCCTCTTACCGCCCACGCTAAAATAGAAGTTCCCATCTTGGAAGAATCCATCTCTATCCGCGGTGCGCGGCTACACAATCTCAAGAACATCTCTCTTGATATTCCGCACAATCGCATGTCCGTCATCACCGGTGTCTCGGGCTCGGGGAAATCCTCGCTCGCGTTTGACACCATCTACGCCGAAGGGCAGCGACGCTATGTGGAATCGCTGTCCGCCTATGCGCGGCAGTTTCTGGAACGTATGGAGAAGCCCGAAGTCGACGAGATCGACGGTATCGCTCCGGCCATCGCGATCCGGCAGAAGAACACCACGCGCAATCCGCGGTCGACCGTAGCCACGTCCACGGAATGCTACGACTTTATGCGGCTGCTGTGGGCGCGGATCGGCCAGACATTTTGTCCGAAATGCGGACGCCGCGTAGAGCGCGACACGGTCGACCAGGTAGCACAGCGCCTCCTGGCACTCCCGGAAGGTTCGCGCTGGTACGCGCTCTTCCCCGTCCGCCACCACTCCGATCCGGCGAGCGATGCCTTTAAGGAACACCTCTTCGATCTGCGGCGGAAGGGCTTCGGGCGGCTCTTTCAGGAGAATCGCGTCTTCGAATTTTCTACGCCGGAATCACTGCTGGAAATCGATTTTTCGCGGCCGGTGTTCATCCTCGCAGATCGCATTGCGATTCGTCCCGACTTGCACCAGCGCATCGTCGATACCGTGGAAGTCTGTTATCGCGAAGCAGGCGAAGTGATTTTTCAGAGCGCCGCCGGCGACGAGAAGATTCGTTTCAGCGAGCGCTTCGAATGCAAACACGATGGCACGGAGTTTCAGGACCCGCAGCCGGCGCTATTCAGCTTCAACAGTCCCGCCGGCGCTTGCCCGCGCTGCCAGGGTTTCGGAAACACTATCGATTACGACATGGATCTGGCCATTCCGGATAAAGGCCTGTCGCTCGACGAAGGGGCGATTGAGCCGTGGACCAAGCCGCGCGGTCTGGAATGGGCGACCTGGTTCAAGAAAAACGCAAAAGGTAAGGTGCGCTTCAATGTGCCGTTCTGCGACCTGAGCGAGGCCGAACAGGAAGTGGCATTGGCGGGCGTGCGTGAGTTCTTTGATTTTCTGGAAACCAAGAAATACAAAGTTCACGTGCGTGTTCTACTGAGCCGGTATCGCGGCTACGCACGTTGCCCCGAATGTCACGGATCCCGTCTGCGGCGAGAAGCCTTATGGGTGCGCGTCGGAGGAATGACGATTGGCGACGCAGTGCGCATGAACATCGCCGGGGCCCAGAAGTTCTTCGACGCGTTGACTCTGGCTCCAGAAGAGACTGCCATCGCCGAGAAGATCCTGGTCGAGATCCGCCAGCGGCTCAAGTTCCTCAACGACGTCGGGCTGGAATACCTCACCCTTGACCGGCTGGCCTCGACGCTCTCCGGTGGAGAGGCGCAGCGCATCCAACTGGCTACCTGTCTGGGATCGCGGCTGGTCGGCGCCTGCTATGTGCTCGATGAGCCGTCTATCGGACTGCATAGCCGCGATACCGCACGGCTGATCAAGATCCTGCACGAGCTGCGCGAACTGGGGAATACGATTCTGGTGGTGGAGCACGATCCTGACGTGATGCGCGCGGCCGATCACATTGTCGATCTGGGGCCGGGCGCCGGAGAACATGGCGGCAGAATCGTATTTGAGGGCGCGTATCCACTGATTGTGGCCCAGCGCAATGGTTCACTGACGGGGCTTTATCTTCGCGGCGAAAAACGCGTGAGCGTGCCGGCCGAACGCCGTGTTCCCAAACACTGGGTGAAGTTTTTCGGCGCCCGCGAACACAACTTGAAGAATATAGATGTCGCGATTCCGCTGCATTCGCTGGCGGTGATCACGGGAGTCTCCGGGTCGGGTAAATCGACGCTGGTTCACAACATCATCTACCGGTCGCTGAATGCGTTACTCGGTGCGCGGACCGCGGACTACAAAGTTGGCCAGGAAAAAGCGGATCCGTCAGAATTGCGTGATGAAGGATCGAAGATTACCTGCCGGAGAGTGGAAGGCGCAGACCGGATACAGCAGCTCGTCATGATTGACCAGTCGCCGATCGGACGCACCCCGCGCTCGAATCCAGTCACCTACATTAAGGCTTTCGATCTGATCCGCGGCCTGTTTGCGTCGACCAAAGAGGCAGATAAGCGCGGCTACACCGCGGGACATTTTTCCTTCAACGTTCCCGGCGGGCGCTGTGAAACCTGCGAGGGCGACGGGACCGTAACGGTGGAGATGCAGTTCCTGGCCGATGTTGAATTGGTCTGTGAGGAATGCAAAGGGACCCGCTTCAAAAGCGGGATTCTCGATATCAAATACAACGGCTTGAACATCCACGAGGTTTTGCAGCTTACCGTGGACGACGCGATTCATTTCTTCCGCGACTCTGCGCGTCTGGTCAATAAGTTGAAAGTGCTGTCCGACGTAGGGCTCGGGTATCTACGGCTCGGCCAGTCCGCAACGACGCTGTCGGGAGGGGAAGCGCAACGGGTCAAACTGGCTGCCCATCTGGGACAATCCAGTTCGTCGGGGACGCTGTTTATTTTCGACGAACCAACCACGGGGCTCCACTTCGATGACATAGCGAAACTGATGACGTCGTTCGGCCGGCTCATTGAAGCAGGCGGATCGTTGCTGGTGATCGAACACAACCTGGAAGTCATCAAAGCGGCTGACTGGGTGATCGATCTGGGACCGGAAGGTGGAAGCGGAGGAGGAGAAGTGGTGGTGGTCGGCCCGCCCGAGGAGATGGCCCGGTGCGGCCGATCCTGGACGGGGAAGTACCTGGCAGGACAGGATTAGCGGAAAACTGAAACGGGCCTGGATCCGGAAAGTCGGAACCAAGCCCGTGGGAACTTTGAGACTGGTGCGCAGCAGCGGTAAGCTACTTCGCTTTCTTCTGTTTCTGCTGACCGACGCGAACCTTGAACATCTGCGTCTTGGATTCCTGATAAGCCTTGTGGTCGTGCCGGGCCACCGCATCCGCGAGATACGCGTCGACGTTCGCTTCGCGAGGCAGCACTGCCATCAAGGTGAAGGAATCATTGCAGGTCGGGCAGTAGGGCCGGAACCGCTTCACATTGGGAATTGACATACAATTCCAGTCTAGCAGAACCGCAGTCCGCCATAGCAAATCCCTTTGGGGTGCAAACTCGGGATAATATATCAAGCATGGCTTTTGGTGTGTCCCGAGCGGTAATACGGGTGTCTCTCGTCGCTGCGGCGAGTTTCTTTACGTGGCACGGGTTCAGCGCGCCGCCGGCAAATCCCGCGCCGGTCGACTATGGTCGGGATATCCAACCGATCTTCGCCCAATCCTGTTACGGCTGCCACGGACCGAAGTCACAGATGGGCGGCTTGCGTCTCGACACCAAGAGCGTCGCCGCCAAAGTCATTCTTGCGGGTAATCCGGCGGAGAGCACACTCTTCAAACGGATCTCCGGTGACGGCGAACAGGCGCGTATGCCGATGGGCGGCAAGCCTCTCTCGCCCAGCCAAATCGCGACCATCGAAAAGTGGATCAAAGACGGCGCACCGTGGCCCGATGAAGCGAATGCGCCAGTAACAGAGGTCAAGCGGCATTGGGCGTTCGTGGCGCCAGTGCGTCCGCCTGTTCCGCAAGTCCTCCGCGCGAATTGGGTGCGGACTCCGATAGACGCGTTCATCCTGGCGCGCCTCGAGAAAGAGAACCTGAAGCCGTCCCCGGAAGCCGACCGTATCACGCTGCTTCGGCGACTGAGTCTCGATCTGATCGGGCTTCCGCCCACTCCTGAAGAGGTCGACGCATTCCTCAAGGACCAGGGCCCGAAGGCTTACGAGAAGCAGGTCGATCGTCTTCTCGCTTCGCCCCATTATGGCGAGCGGTGGGCGCGCATCTGGCTCGACGCTGCGCGTTATGCGGACTCCAACGGCTATGAGAAAGACGCCCCTCGATCCGTGTGGTTCTATCGCGACTGGGTGATCAACGCGTTCAATCACAATCTGCCTTACGACCAATTCGTCATCGACCAGATTGCCGGCGATATGCTCCCGAACGCGACTCAGGACCAGATTGTTGCGACCGGTTTTCTACGCAACTCCATGCTCAACGAAGAAGGCGGCGTCGATCCCGAACAGTTCCGTATGGAAGCGATGTTCGACCGTATGGAGGCAATCGGCAAAGGCATTCTGGGAGTCACAATCCAATGCGCGCAGTGCCACAACCATAAATTCGATCCCATCCGGCAGGAAGAGTATTACAAGATCTTCGCGTTTCTCAACGACACGCATGAAGCGAATGTCACAGTCTACACTCCCGAACAGCAGATGAAGCGCGCGGACATCTACCGGCGGACGCAGGAACTTGAAGCGTCGCTGCAGCATCGCAACCCGGATTGGAACCAACGCATGGCTGCGTGGGAGAAGCAGGTCACCGGGAATCAGCCGTCGTGGACCGTGCTGCGACCCAAGGTAGAAGATATTTCCACCGGCGGCGAGCGTGAGATCCCCATGAAGGATGGCTCCATGCTGGCGTTGGGCTACGCGCCCACCAGACACAAAGTAGAGTTCATCGCCAACACTGATGTGCAGAACGTTACCGCTATCCGGCTGGAATTACTGACTGACCCGAATCTCCCCGCCGGCGGTCCCGGGCGATCGACGCAGGGTCTCGGGGCATTGACCGAATTCGTCGTTGAAGCGGCTCCGGCAGACGCTTCGGCTAAGGCTCAGAAGATCAAAATTGTGAAGGCCAGCGCCGACATCAATCTGCCGGAGACGCCGCTTCCACCGAGGTTCTCCGATAACAGCGGAAAGAAGCGTGTAACAGGGCCGGTGCAGTATGCGATCGATTCCAATAACGATACAGCCTGGGGGATCGACGCCGGTCCGGGGCAGCGCAATCAGTCGCGCAAAGCCGTCTTCAATTTTGAAAAGCCGGTCTCGTTCCCGAGCGGCACGATATTTAACATCTATCTCGCGATGATGCATGGCGGCTCCAACTCGGACGACAACGAGAATAACAATCTCGGTCGTGTCCGGCTATCGGTCACAACTCTACCGGAAGCCGTCGCCGACCCGCTGCCTGAGAAGGTGCGCGAGATCCTCGGCGTCCCGCGGGAAGAGCGTTCACCCGCGCAACTTCGCGCCGAGTTTAGCTACTGGCGTATGACCGTGGCCGAGTGGAAAGACACGAATGACCAGATAGCGGCTGTGTGGCGCCAATATCCCGAAGGCGCGACGCAGTTGGTGTTAAGCGCGCGGCAGGACGACCACCGCGAAACGCATATTTTGAAGCGCGGCGACTTCCTCCAGCCGGATGCGCGGTGTCGAACCGGGTGTACCGGCATTCTTGAATCCGCTGCCGGCTAAGGCTCCTTTGAACCGGCTGACGTTCGCGAAATGGCTGGTGGATCGCCAGTCGCCGACTACCGCACGCTCCATCGTGAATCGCGTCTGGCAGTCGTACTTCGGCACGGGCATCGTGGCTACGGCGGAAAATTTCGGAACGCAGTGCGACCCGCCTTCGAACCAGGAACTGCTCGACTGGCTCGCCGTCCAATTTATGGATTCGGGTTGGGATTTGAAGAAACTTCATCGCACCATCGTGATGTCTGCGGCTTACCGGCAAGCGTCGGCCGTGTCGCCGGAACTGCTGGCGAAGGATCCCGATAACCGGCTGATCGCCCGCGGTCCGAGATTGCGCGTGGATGCCGAGCTCGTGCGCGACGTGGCGCTCTCCGCCAGCGGCTTGCTCAATCCCCAGGTTGGAGGGCCCAGCGTCTATCCACCTGCGCCTTCATTTCTTTTCGAGCCACCGGCCAGCTATTCGAAAAAGTCCTGGAAATCGGCCGAAGGTCCGGACCGTTACCGGCGCGCGTTGTACACTTTCCGCTTCCGATCCGTGCCCTATCCAGCCCTGCAGGCGTTCGATTCGCCTAATGGAGAATCATCGTGCGTGCGGAGGTCGCGATCCAATACGCCGCTGCAGGCCCTGACTACGCTCAACGAACCGCTGTTTGTCGAAGCGGCGCAGGCGCTCGCCTTGCGTACGCTGAAAGACGGCAGGCAAGTCCGATCAGGATCGCGTCACTTACGCGTTCCGCCGCTGCGTGGCGCGACCGCCTACGCCGCAGGAGTCAGAGGTGCTGCTTAAGCTTCTCGAAAAGCAGCGGACACGGCTGTCCGAGGGGTGGCTGAACGCAAAAGAACTCGCAGGCGCCGCTCCACCTTCTGGCGCGACCCCCACGCAATTGGCGGCATGGACTGCCGTGTCGCGCGTTTTACTCAATCTCGACGAGACGATTACAAAGGAATAAAAATGAGCTGTCAGGATCATCTCTATCGCGGAATGCATCCCAAGGAAGTTACCCGGCGCTGGTTCTTCGAACAGTGCGGGATCGGCTTGGGGACGATGGCGCTTGGCCAGTTGTTTGCCGACTCGGGCTACGCCTCAAATGATCCGGCTGATCCGTTGGCGCCCAAAGCACCGCCGCTACCGGCTCGCGCCAAGCACGTGATCTTTCTTTTCATGGCAGGCGCCCCCAGTCATCTCGAACTCTTCGACTACAAGCCGCAACTCGCCAAATTCGACGGTACGCTCCCTCCGCCGGAGTTGTTGAAAGGCTATCGCGCGGCGTTCATCAATCCAAACTCCAAGCTGCTCGGGCCCAAGTTTAAGTTCCAGCGCTACGGCGAGAGCCAGACGGAGTTATCGGAACTGCTGCCTCATCTTGGAGAGATTGTCGACGATGTGGCGATCGTGAAGTCGATGGTGACGGATGCGTTCAACCATGCCCCCGGACAGCTTCTGATGAACACCGGGACGATGCTGTTCGGACGTCCGAGCATGGGCGCCTGGGCGCTCTACGGCTTAGGTTCGGAGACTAAGGACCTGCCCGGCTTCGTAGTGTTCAGCTCCGGTACGAAGGGTCCCAGCGGCGGCGACAGTTGTTGGGGTAGCGGCTTTCTGCCGACGCTCTACCAGGGCGTTCAGTTCCGCACCGGCGGCGATCCGGTGCTCTATTTATCAAATCCTCCAGGCGTGGATGCGGAGTTGCAGCGCGACTCTCTGGACGCGATAAAGGAGTTGAATCAGCTACGGCTCGGTGCCACGGGAGATCCCGAAATTTCGACGCGTATCAATTCGTTCGAGATGGCTTTCCGCATGCAAGGCGTTGCGCCCGATCTCATGGATATTGCCAAAGAGCCCAAGGAGACGCTGGACATGTACGGCGCCGAGCCTGGCAAAGCGTCTTTTGCAAACAATTGCCTGCTGGCGCGGAGGTTGGTCGAGAAGGGCGTGCGTTTCGTGCAACTCTATCACGAAGCCTGGGATCAGCACTCAAACCTGGTGAAGGACCTCAAGAAGAATTGCCTCGCTACGGACCAGGCGGCGGCAGCTTTAATCAAGGATCTCAAACGCCGCGGTCTTCTCGATGAGACGCTCGTCGTGTGGGGCGGGGAATTCGGCCGGACTCCGATGGTTCAGGGCGGATCAGATGGACGCGATCACCATCCCAACGCTTTTACGATGTGGATGGCCGGCGGCGGCATTAAAGCCGGAGTGAGAATCGGCGAAAGCGATGAGCTGGGCTTCAATGTTGTGAAGGACCAGGTGCACGTTCACGATCTACACGCCACGATGCTGAAGTTACTGGGCTTCGACCATACTAAGCTCACCTACAAATTTCAAGGGCGTAACTTCCGGCTGACGGATGTGCACGGCAACGTAGTTCCGCAGTTGCTTGCGTGACCGGCTTTGTTACTTCGGATATCCTGCGGTCGCTTTCACTTCCGCAATCTGCATACCGTGCCGTAAATTGTGGAGTGGAATGTAGATCAGCCATTGATACGCATTCAATGTATTGAATACCGGAAAAGGATGCTGCGCGGTAAATTCCTTGAGCGGCAGATCGGTCGTCTCAGCAAAGTGCAGCGTCTTGGCTCGCGCAATTTTGTAGCGTTCGATCACTTGACTACGCGTCATCCCAGTTGGCCGGATCGGCTCGGGAGCTTGCGCCTTGTGACTGCGATCCAGCATCACCCGCTCCAGAAACGCGGTCTTTCGTTCTGTCTGCGCCTCCAAATCGGGGTTCGGCGGCGATGCCAGGGCTTTTTGAACGGACCCAAAGAGAAGACCTTCGGCCAGAACAATGTGTTCAGCCGTTTCGCCGATCGACCAGCGGTCCGGCGCGGCCTTAAAGGTCCATTGCTTTTCGCTGAGACCGTCGATGGAAGCGAGAAATTCGTCCTGCGACTGGTGCAGGAGTCGAATCACTTTGGCGCGTTCCTCCAGCGTCATGTGCGGGTCGGCTGCATGCAGAATGCCCGGCAGCATGCAAAAAACGGCGATGATGCGAGTCATAACTACAGACGTACGATTGTCGGCGATTTGAAGTTCTTCAACGCGTTGCGAGAGTCGACGATTAACTTGGAGCGGTCCACCAGTTTCGTGTAATCGAAAGACGAATGGTCCGTGATAATCACCACGCAATCAGCGTTAGCAGCTTCTTCCTCACCCACCGACTTCACTTCCCGCCCACCGAGGCGAACAACAGGAACGTGTGGATCAGTAAAGCTCACGATAGCCCCATGACGTTCGAGCAGCAACATCACGTCAAGGGCGGGGGATTCGCGCACATCGTCGATATCCCGTTTGTAGGACATGCCGACCACAAGCACTTTCGAATTCTTCAACGGTTTTGCGTGATCATTCAACGCATTCTGGATTTTCTGCACCACGAAATGGGGCATCTGGCCATTGATATAGCCTGCCAACTCGATAAATCGCGCTTCAATCCCCGACTGTTTGGTCTTCCATGAAAGATAGAATGGATCGATCGGAATGCAATGACCGCCGAGGCCCGGTCCGGGATAGAAGGGCATAAACCCGAACGGCTTGGTAGCCGCTGCGTCGATGATTTCCCACACATTGATGCCCATACCGTCGCACATGATCGCGATTTCGTTTACCAGCCCGATATTGATCATGCGAAAAGTATTTTCGAGTAGTTTCACCATTTCGGCCACGCGGGTAGAACTCACCGGCACCACATGCTCCAGAGCCTGGGCATAGAACAAGGCGCCAATTTCCGTGCACGCCGCCGTTACCCCGCCAACGACTTTGGGGATGTTCTTGGTTTGATATTTCGCGTTTCCGGGATCGACCCGCTCCGGCGAAAAACATAGGAAGAAATCCTTGCCCACCATCAAGCCGGATTTGCTGAGCATTGGCAACACCAGTTCATCGGTGGTTCCAGGATAAGTAGTGGACTCGAGAATGACGAGCAGACCAGGGTGGAGGAAGCGTTCGATCTCGCGGCAAGCTGCGTCGATGTAGCTCATATCCGGATCTTTGGTCTTGCGCAGTGGAGTCGGCACCGCGATGTTGATGGTATCGAGTTCGAGCAGCACTGAGAAATCGGTTGTGGCCTTCAGCTTGCCTGACCGGACCAGCGGCGCAAGTTCTTCGGTCTTGATGTCACCGATGTAAGATACGCCCGCGTTCACCGAGTCGGTCTTCTCCAGATTCAAATCAATGCCGGTAACCTCAAATCCGGCCTTGGCGAATTCAACAGCCAGCGGGAGACCGACATAACCCAACCCCACCACACCAACCTTAGCGCGTCGTGACGTGATCTTCTCCGCGAGGGCGGAGGCAGTGGAGGTGGCTTCTAATGGCGTGATTACCGTGCTCATTCTTACGCAATTATCTCATGACGATAACTGCCTTCAGCAATAATTTGAGCGGGCCCCGTAAGAAATGCAGGCATTTCCGGCCCATTCCAGGCTAGTACCAATTTTCCAGCGGGTGTTAATACTGTTGTCGGAGTTGCGCTGAGGCCCAACGCGATAGCAGCTATTGCCGCACCCGTCGAGCCGGTACCGGAACTCATAGTCTCTCCAGCGCCTCTTTCGAAGAAGCGAACTTCAATGGTCTGGTTTCCAGCCGGCCGAATAAAGGAAACATTTGTGCGGTTTGGGAATCTGGGATGACATTCGGTTTCGGCCCCGGCCTCGCGCCAGTCGAAATCGAAGTTCTCCACGAGATAGGCACACTGTGGATTGCCGACGTCGAGAAGCGTGGCTTCGCGCTGTCCGCTTGACAACTCGAGCGTTGCCCGCAGCGCCACCACGCGCGGAACTCCCATGTTCATCTCGAACTGAAACTCGCTGCCTTTCCGGCTCAGCACCCGCAGGTGCTTGATTCCCGCGCCCGTGCGGATGCGGATATCCTCCTTTGCCTGACCCTGCTCGAGCAATAGCGCGGCCGCGCAGCGCGTACCGTTGCCTGATAGTTCCGGCTCACTGCCATCGGAGTTGAACAGCCGGATGGTGGCGTCGAAGCCTTGGCCGGGCGTGGAATCGACGAGCATCCATCCGTCTGCGCCCACGCCGGTGTGACGATGGCATATCGCTCTAGCAATTTCGGGCAGCTGAAACGTTGGCGCGTCCGGCCACCAGGTCAGCAGGAAATCATTCTTGTCTCCGTGAGCTTTAACGAAAGGAATATTCATGGCGTCGATAAATTTCGATCGGTGTGGCGTCGGGAACGATAATCTCGGTAGCCAGATCGTAATGCACACCGAGAAGGTTTGCGCGTTGGATGGCTTTGTCGACCGGGTCGCCACGCAGCGCGACGGCCCAGTCCTCCCACAAAAATAAATCCGGACGATTAACGGCGGCTTGCCAATCGGGTGAATCGTCCCAGGTCAGTGTGCGTTCGAAACGAATTCCAGCTTCGCGAAAGATGCCGGTGATGTCACCGAAGGTAGCGAAGAAAGTATCGGTCGTTTTCGCCTGCGTTTCCAGGTAGGCCGCCGCGCCGTGGGTCCACGCGCGTCGGCCAATGGAGTTCCTCTCGGACTCCTTCCAGCAGATCCAGTCTTCGTGATTGCAATGGAACAACCAGAAGCCTCCGCCGGCGAGCATGATCGCGACTGCGGCCGTCGCATTCGCTCGCTGAGCCAAAGCGCCCGCCCCAAACGCCAGCAGCGGCAGCATGGCGAGCGCGTAGCGGGTGTTGTACCAACTGTGGGGCTCCAGAGTCGGGACAAAAATTGGCTGAGCCGAGGAGTGCATGCTGAGGACGATGAAGGCCGGCCATAACGCCAGAAACGCTATGGGCCACTTTGCCCCGCGCCAAATTGCCGCAAAAATCCCCACTGCGCCAAGCCACAACAGCGGCCATCCCACAACCAGTTTGGACGCGGTGAGATAGTACTCCAGGGCCACGCGCCAATCGCCGTGTCCTGGGTAGGGATGCCCGCCCTGAATGTCCTTCGGAGAGCCCGGCCCCCGATAGAAATCGAGCATGTCGCCGGTGAGCCACCAATTGTAATATAGCCACCAGAGAATACCCGCCGAAGCCAGCGCCCCGAAAAATAGAGTCTTCGGAAGCTTTGCCGTCCGGCTGGCCCAAAAGACGTAGAGCGTCACAAAGGGAATGAAAATCCACCCTTCATAGCGAGTCAGACTCGCCGCCAGACACAGGATCGCTGCGCCGGTCAGATCGGTGATCGACTGGGTCTCCCGATAGCGAATGGTAAAAAAAAGAATTCCTATTTGTCCCATGAAGAATACGGCTTCCATCATGGGAATCGACTGCAGATAAAGCGCGTTCGGATTGAGCAGGAACAGTGCCGTTGCGCACCACGCGGACGCCGGACCCAGCACTCTCCGCGTTGCTGCGAAGAGAAGCGACGCGGCTGCCGTGAAACACAATGCGCTGGAGATCGCTCCCGCCAAACCGCTGCGCCAGAGCCGGTCCGAGACCACCCACGGTAGCATCAGCACCTGAGTGAACGGCAGCCAGATCCTGCCGATTTGCTCATACCCGGTGTGGCGCGCTTCCACCATCCGGCGCGCATTATTCAAATGGGCTTCCGCATCGCCCCAATAAAGAGTGAAGCCGTGCATATACACCCATAGGAGCGAAAGCGCACTCACCCCGGCTGCGGCTAGTATTGCCAGCAGCAGTTCCGCGCGCTCAGAAACCCGTGCAGGCTTGGAATTCGTTGTAGCGATCGTCGATCTCCGTCCGCGTCAATGTCCGGAACCGGTCCACACCGAACTTCTCGCAGCAGAAACTACCCATGACCGACCCGTAAATGACGGCACGGCGGAGCTCCGCGACATCGATTCCACCGTCTTGGGGTTGGACTCCACGGCTGGCCAGATAGCCGATAAAACCTCCCGCGAAACAATCACCCGCGCCCGTCGGATCGAAGACCTCTTCGAGCAGGTAGCCCGGTGCGATGAAATGGCAGTCGCGGCGAAACAGCACCGCACCATATTCCCCGCGCTTGATCACTAGCGTGTGCGGACCCATGTCCAGGATCTTGGCGGCGGCCCGGCGCAGATTGTTTTCGCCGGAGAGCATTTTGGCTTCGCTATCGTTGATGAGCAGGAAATCCCATTGGGCAATAGTGGCGAGCAGTTCGTTACGATAATCCGAGATCCAATAGTTCATCGTGTCGCCGCCGGCGAGTTGAATCCCGTTCATCTGCGCCCGCACGCTTTTCTGTAACGCCGGCTGAATGTTGCCGAGCAGCAGGTAAGGCTTGGACCGGTAGGCTGCCGGCAGTTTAGGCTGGAAATCACGCGAAAACGTTCAACTCAGTGGTCAGCGTTTCGCGATCATTCATATCGTGCGAATAGATGCCGGCCCAAAAAAAAGTCTTGCCGGGAGCCCGCTCCAGGCCCTCCAGATCGATCCCACGCTCGATGAGGAAATCGTAATCCTCTTGCGCGAAATCATCTCCCACCACCGCTACAATGTGCGGCTTGGTAAAGAAACTTGCGGCTAAGGAAATGTAAGTGCATGCTCCGCCCAACATGCGATCCACTTTTCCATGCGGAGTTTCCACTCCGTCATACGCGACTGAACCTACTACGACCAATGACATTCGATTGATTGTACCGTGACGCGTCTCACACTCTCGTAAATTGAAGTCGCTTCCCGGCTATGTTATACAATCAACTAGAGGAAATCGCATCCATGAAGAATCAGCTTAGCTCCGGGGGAGTTCTTTTTCTTTTCGCGCTTTCGGCGAGCGCGGCCGATACGATGCTGGTGGTGGACCGCGGACTGCCACAGTCAAACCTGAATAGTGTCTCGGGCAACTCGCGCGCGAACATTCGCTGGAGCAGTGAGGAACAAGGTTTCGTCGGCGATGATTTTACGATCGGTGCGCCCGGTGAAACCTGGGTGATCGATTCCATTCGCGCCTGGTCCGCTCCGCCAATCGCGGTGGGTTCTTCCAAACACCTGGGCGACCTGTACCAGGATGTGCGGCTCTATTTGGGTTCCGCGTCGACTGCCTTGACGCCGGTTCTTTCTACGACACTCAGGCACGGTAGCGATAGCCCCGAAAACGGCTCGGTAGTGATCACCGACCTTACCCGGAATGGCGCGACGCCCTACGAAGAATTCGGCAAGGATCTGCGCGTCATGCAGATCGAGTTTACCAACTTGAACAAGACAGTACAGGGTGGCGTGAAATACGGCTTTGGCGTGTGGGGCATGGGTCGGCCGGCTGCCGGCAAGCAGGACAAGATCTATCCCTGGTTCAACCTTGGCTCGAATGCCGCACTGAGCGCGGCCCGCCAGGATGGCGCGGATGATACGCTGCTGCTCTTTGATGGCGGCGGTAAGTTTGATTCAACTTTCAATTCCAACGGTACCCAGTGGGACAAATCGAGCGACATCAATGTGCAGGTTTTTGCGCACCGCGCCGTTACGGTTTCGTCCGGCAATTAGCCGCCACCACCTGTTCGGTTATCCAATCTGTGACGATCGCGGTCTTTCCCGAAGAGACTAACGGCGCGTCTTCCAGGACGGCATCGACGAAGTTTTCCACGCAAGGATAGTGGAGATTGTCCGGCGCCGGAATTTCTTCGCGCCCTTGTGGCCACACCAGTTCGGGACCGAAAAGCGGAGTCAGGTTGATTTCCCCGTCTGTTCCGATAATTCTGAACTCGTCGCGAAATACCCGCGAATGCCAGCGGACATCTACGATGGCGCGTTCGCCATTTTCGTATTCAGTCAAGACGGTTGCGCAATCTTCCACGTCCGTCGGCTGAACCAGCGTGGATAGCTGTCCGGTGGCGCGCACCGGCGTCCCAAAAAAGTAGTTCATCAGATCGATGCGG
>CAVZRE010000002.1:0-15763 GCA_963777595.1 Terriglobia bacterium | reverse complement strand
GCATTACCCAGTGGACGATCTGCGCATCAGGGTCACGCGCAACGAGGATTCGCATGACTTCGCCAGCAATGCGCCGGTTGCGCCACGGCATCGTGCGACCAGACGCAGGACGGTGCCCCGGCAGAAAGAGCCGATCTTCATCGTGGTACATCGTTTCGACAACAGCGTCTATTACCGGCGCACCGAGCCCGAAGCATTTCGCATCCTGACCGCGCTCCGTCGCGGGGATTCGATGGGGATGGCAGTCGAGGCCGGTTTCGAAGGCAGTTCACTCACCGCGGAGGAATATCAGGCTGGTCTGGCAAAATGGTTTGCAATCTGGTCTGAGCTTGGCTGGCTATGCAGTCCCGGAGCCTGGGGATGATAGGGACAATCATCAGAGCTTGCGAGCTGTTGATCCGTGTGGCGAACAGCCTGCAGTCGCCGTTTTTGCTGGCGGTACGTCTCTATTGGGGATGGCAGTTCGCCCAAACCGGCTGGGGCAAACTGGGCGACATCCACAAAGTCACCAACTTTTTCACCTCCTTAGGTATTCCCGCGCCGGCGCTAAACGCGTGGTTCGTCAGCGGACTCGAGTTCGCCGGAGGCATTCTCCTGATTCTCGGACTGGGCTCCCGTCTAATTGCATTGCCGCTCGCCATCGATATGATCGTCGCGTACCTTACCGCTGATCGCGAAGCATTGGGGCAGATCTTTTCCGATCCTGACAAATTCTATGCCGCTGCGCCCTACACATTTCTGGTTGCCTCGCTGATCATTCTGATCTTCGGTCCGGGGAAGTTTTCCCTGGATGCGCTGTTGACCAAACGAGTGAAGGCTCAGTATTCGGCGACTGAGCCTGGCGAACTCAAACACAACTAAAATCTGAGGTGCGCAGAAAGCTGCAGGAAGCGCGGGCTGCCGATGGTGTGCTGGATCATGCCCAGGCTACCTGTCGGCGGAATGGTTGCCGGCGGTTCGTAGTTTGGATAGAAATCGACGTCGTTATTCGGCGTATCGAAATTCGGGTGATTGAAGAGGTTGAAGCACTCGAAGCTCACCCGAAGATTGATGCGGTCGTTGATCTGGTATTGTTTGGCAAGCGAGGTATCCACGCGCACGCCGAAGGGGCCGCGGAAAGTATTGCGTCCGGTGGTGCCGAAGACCGATTCACCCGTGTCGCCGGCGGGAACTCCGTACTGGCCGGGCTGTCACGAATTGCGGCATGAAGGCAGCCGCGTTGAGCACCGGTTTTCCGGCGTTGACGCCGGTGGTTCCCTGCAGCTCCGCCTGCTTAACGGTCACACCGGCGCGCCAGCGGAACGATCGGATTGGTGATTTCATCTTCGCTTGAATAATAAAGGCTGGCGATGCGAACCGCGAGTAGTCGTAGACGCTATAAGGCTGGCCGCTCTGCGCTACGAATTGGCCGCCGAGCGTCCAACCGCTCAGGATGCCATTGACCAGTTTATTCGCTTTGATGGCTGAGCCTGTCGGGACGAGCGTAAGTCGCAGTTGACCAGGAACACATGAGTCCGGTCAAAATCCGATGAGCCGTAGCCCGATTTAAGATCTTCCGAATTGTTGCCGGTATAGAAGAGACCCTCGCCGCTCTGATCGTCTAATGAGTGCGACCAGGTGTAGCTGGCGGTGATCTGCAAGTCCGCTCGTACAGCCGTCTTCGGAGCTGAATTTTGAGCGCGTCGTAGTTGGAAATCCCCTCCGCCTTGTAAAGCACCGAATTGGCGCTGTAGCCGATGTAGGGAACGCGGATGCCGGTGTTGCCGCCTTCCAAGCGTGCAGACGGGCGTCAGCGGATTGTGCTGGGATAGTTGAACCCGTAGGACGAAGTCTGGCCGTTCACGGGATTCGACGGCGTGGCGATGCCGGGCTGATTGAACGTGACCGGAACCACCAGGTGATTGCCATGATTGCCCGCGTAACCGACGCTCAGCAGCCATGCTATTGTCGATCTGATATTGCACGATCGAAGGTCCAGTTGGTGGTGTAGGGCAATTTGTTGTTGATATCGTAGCCGCTGAAAATGAATGGCCCGTAAAGATTGCCTGGAGGATTTACTTCTTTGGTGGTCTGCGCCAGGTTCGGAAGCTGCGCCAGGAACGCTGCGGGACTTCCGGGGACCACTGCGCCGGCCGTTGGGAAGGGATTCGCGAAGGTGGACGCGGAACTGGCCGTCACCTCGTTGACAAACGGAGGAGAGAGCGTTACGCCGAACGGACCGCTGAAGCCGCCGCCCGCGCCCGCGGAGAGATAGCTGAAGAGTTCGCCGCGATCGTAATAGATTCCGGCGCCGGCGCGAATGGTGAGTTTATTCGTCGGGCTCCACGCGACGCCGACTCGAGGCGCGAAGCCCCATTGCCGCTGGTTCATCAACGAATTACTCGCGCCTTGGGTCGCCATGGTCGCATTGTTGCCGGCGATGACCAGACCCGAGCCGGTGATGGTGTCAGTCGCCGCGTTATAACAGTAGTCGGTCGAGTTAAAGCCGGTCAGGCGGCCATACTTTTCGCTGAGCGGTCCGTCGTAGTCCCAGCGGAGGCCCAGCGTGACGGTCAGGTTGCTCCTCACTTTCCAATTGTCATTGGCAAAGATGCCGGCGGTATCGGACCGGTAGTAGCGGTTGGCGGATCCGACGAACGCAGTCGAATAGGTCCCGGTACGAACCACGCCTTCGACGAAGTTAAGGAAGTTGGAGAAGGCGATGATGTCGCTATCCGTGTTGTTGTTGATGATGTTGAGCTGACTGAGGTCCGCGTTGCCGCCGAAGCTGAGAGAGTGCGCGCCCTTCACCCAACGCAGCGTGCTCGCGTACTCAAATTGGTTCTGGTACATTCCGGCATTGCCGAAGCTGGGATTGGCGCCGAAGGTGTATTGTTCCACTGAGGACGCTGTCCACCGCGGAGATCTTGATTTCCGGGAACTGCGCGCCGGCCGGCAGATTGATGCCGAATTGGCTGGGCGTGAAAGCCGTCGGTGGTCGCGGCATACGCCAGCATACGGGTGAATCCGGCGTGCTGGTCCCAAATCATATGTGGGAGTGACGACCACGTTATTATTGATCGCGAACACCTGGCTGCCCGAATTCAGCGTCTGCGGGAAACCCAAGCGCCTGGGTGACGGCCGCAAACGGGGTGGTGGTCGGATCGCTCTGGATGTAATATTTCATGGAGAGACGATCTCTATCGTTGACCAGATAGTCCGCATTGGCGGTGCCCTGGTTGACCTTCGCCTGCACATTCGGGCCTTGCTGCAAGGCGTCGTAGCCGACCTGTTTCGCGATCACGGTGCTGGTGATGGTCGGAGTGGGGATCAGATACCCCCCGTTGGGGAGCTTCGCCTGCAGGATCGCCAGCGACACCGGACTGATCTGGCTCGCGGCGACAGTCTTGCCCTGCGCCGTTTCCATCGCGACGATTCCGGCTGCGCTGCGGTCGTTCGTCAGAGAGATCGGCACATATGCGCCGGTGGTGGCCGATTGCCCATCGGCAATGCGGACGCCCTGGTAGGAGACGAAATAGAACAGCTTGTCTTTCTTGACGGGACCTCCCAGCGTGGCGCCGAAGGCATTGCGGTTGAGGAACGGCACCTTCGTTGTGATCGACGGAGAGGCGTTGTAGAAGAACGGCGCGGCGTTCATGTCGCTATTCTGAAAGTGCTCGTAGAGTTCACCGTGAATGGCGTTGGTGCCGGATTTCGTGATCACGCTGATGTGGGCACCACTGTTAGCCCCTTGGGAGGCGTCGTACATGGACGCATTCACGCTGATTTCCTGAATGGTCTCGGGCGCGGGAGTGGGAAGCGCCTGGCCGATCGCGCCGTAGACGGAAGTGCTGGTCTGGGACGATCCGCCCACGCCGAAATTTTCGCCGGTGTTCAGGATAAAGCGGTTCTCACCGACCTGGCTGGTGGAGTTGCCGTTAAAAAGATTGTTGGTGTTCACGCCGTTGATGGAGAAGCTGTTGCTGGTGGCGCGCTGACCGTCGGAATAAATTGCCTGATTTCCTAACCCGGTGTTGGCGCCTCCGCCACCCAGCATGTCGGCATTGACGCCGGGCGACAAGAATCGCCAGTTGCGTGAAGCTTCCGGTGCCGAGCGGAGTGTCTTGAATCGTCAATGTATCGACCACGTAGCCGTTAGTGGTGTCCACCTGATTCATGAGCGACGTTCCTGTCACTTCGACCGTGGTGCTGACGGTACCGATCTTCAGACTTCCGTTGACGGTGGTTGTTCGGTCGCCTTGCACCTGGACCTGTGTGTGGTTTTCGGTCTCAAAGCCGGTTTTTGAAAAGGTCACCACATACATGCCGATGGGAAGATTGGGAAGCGAATATGCGCCGCTGGCCTGGGTATGCTCGGTCACTTTCAGGTTTGTGTCGACGCTGTGCGCTTCGACGGTGGCGTCCGGCACAGCTGAGCCCGAGGCGTCCATTACTGTTCCGGTTATCGCTCCGAGAACCTGTTGTGCTTGCGACGGTACGCATAGCGTCACCGCCAAGAGACCGATCAGATAGCGCGGGTCACGGACCCAGTTCTTCAGTGTGGTCATCACGAGTTCCTCCAATGTTGTAACCGCTACGACGCAAGACAGTCTGCGATCGATCGGAGGCGACACATGGCCACCGCATCGCTCGACGGCGCAAGTCCGGCGAGTGAGCCCCTACTACTGTATAGGAAGATTATACGCCGGGTTCTTTTCGATTTGCCTGCGTAATCAACTTTTAACGAAAATGTCAGATTATGGGGTAGCGGTTCGTTCCGGCGGAGCAAGCCGCCGGCCGCACATGTTTAAATACAACATGCGCTGCTTCTTCACGCTGGCCCTCACCCTATCGTCACTCACCTTCGCGCAAACCAGTCACTCGTTCGAAGAGTGCGTCAAAGCCGTCATGAGCCGGCCCGAATACCGGCATTCAAGATTCGGCATAGAGTTTTACTCGATGGATCAGGCAAAAGTGCTGTATGCGTGGAATCCGCAGGAACTCTTCATCCCCGGCTCGACCACCAAACTCCTGACGGTCGGTACTGCGCTCGAACTGCTTGGCCCCGACTTCCGTTTTCATACGAAGGTCTATCGCACCGGCGCCATCGATGGCAGCACGTTAAACGGCGATCTGGTCCTGGTCGCTAGCGGCGACCCCATCTTCGAACCGCATCCGGGCGGACGGCACCCTGGCGTTCGAAAATGAGGACCACTCTTATGATGGCTTCGCCGAGGCGAAACCAGTGCCGGGCGATCCACTGATGGTGCTCCGCGAACTGGCTGCAAAAGTCGCCGCATCGGGCCTGAAACGGATCGAAGGCCGCGTTCGCGTGGACGTCTCCTTGTTTCCAGAAGGCGCGCGTGAACTGGGAACTCGCGTGGTCATCTCACCCATCACGGTCAACGACAACGTGATCGACGTGATCGTGACGCCGGGGCGCGAAGGCGATGCGCCAATACTCTCCATTTCGCCGCTGACGCGCTATGTGGCCATCAGGAATGACGTGAAGACGGTTGCAGCAGGCGGGGAGACCGTGCTCACGTGGAACCACGACTCGGCGAATCCGGACGGTACCCACACGATCACCTTATCGGGCACAATCCCGGCCGGCGCCAAACCGCGGCTCCGCGTGTACAAAGTGCCTACGCCGTCGCGTTTTGCCGAAATTGCGTTTACCCAGGCTCTGGCGAATGCCGGCCTGCAAATCGGCGGCCGGGACATGACGGCGAGCCGTATTTTGACCGACGAGTTCGTCGTGGCGGAACACGTTTCTCCGCCGCTGCGGGAGGAAGCGAGAGTGACGCTGAAAGTCAGTCAGAATCTTCATGCCAGCATGCTGCCGTACATCCTCGGCGCGTATCTCGACAGGCAAAGTGAAGATCCACAGCAGGCGGGCTTCCGGCGGGAGGGCGCGATGCTGAAGAAGGCTGAACTCGACCTTAGCGGCGCGGTGCAGAGCGATGGCGCGGGAGGTGCCGCGCTGTTTGCTCCCGACTTCATGGTGCAATTTCTCCTGCACCTCACCCGCCAGCCATTTTTTCCGGATTTTCTGAGATCGCTGCCGGTTCTGGGAAAAGATGGAACGCTTTACAATATCCAGACAGATTCACCGG
The DNA here is from genome assembly GCA_963777595.1 of Terriglobia bacterium. Taxonomy (GTDB): domain Bacteria; phylum Acidobacteriota; class Terriglobia; order Bryobacterales; family Bryobacteraceae; genus CAVVFX01. Next base: position 9,668 of record CAVZRE010000002.1, on the reverse strand, counting down.
CGGCCGGCCACGTTTTCGCCAAGACCGGGACCTTCAGTGCAGGTAATGCCCTAAGGGGCGGTGGTGTGATCGAGGGCAAGGGCCTCGCCGGTTTTGTCGATACCAAGGACGGACACCGGTTGATTTTCGCGGCTTATATCAACTTCGTGCCCTTTGCTGAGATGAATGAGGAGTCGACGAAGAAAGTAGGCGACGCGCTCGGTGAGATTGCCGCTGCCGCCTATGATGGCTTTCGCTAACTATTTATTTTTCAAGGCCGATTCCACGGCTGAGACTAATTCCGGGGAGTCCGGCGTCACGTTAGACTCGAAGCGTCCGATTACATTGCCGTGTTTATCGGCCAGGAACTTGGTGAAGTTCCACTTCACGTCTCCACCCCTCGTGTCCGTTAAGAACTTGTACAAAGGCGTGATGTCTGCGCCTTTCACCGAAACCTTGGAATACATAGGAAAAGTAACGTTGTACTTGGTCGAGCAGAACGTCTTGATCTCTTCGTTGGTACCGGGTTCCTGAGAACCGAAATTGTTCGCTGGAAATCCCAGAATCACCAGACCCTGGTCTTTGAACTTCTCATACAAAGCCTCCAGACCCGTATATTGTGGTGTGAAGCCGCACCGGCTGGCGACGTTTACCAACAAAACCACTTTGCCGTCGTAGGCGGACAAAGGGGAGGGCTTGCCATCGATCGAATTCAGCGTAAATTCATGTATGTTGGACGCGGCGGACATTGAGACACTCCAAAGCAGGGGCAAAAGCAGGCGGGAAATTGTTCTCATCCCCGGATGAGATGCCGCCGGGCAGCTAAAGATTCAGCGTTATAGTCAGGGAATGCCCGCCGATGAACCTCTCTGGAAGCGATACCGGTCTCAATTTCCCGTAACCGAACATCTGGTTTACCTGAATCACGCGGCCGTTGCGCCACTATGCAAACCGGCGGCGGACGCGATGAAATGGCTGGCCGACGACTGTCTCAACTTCGGCAGCTTGCATTACGACCAATGGCTTGGGGCCTATGAGGGCTTGCGGCGATCGGCGGCGAAGCTGATCCACTGCACTCCCAAGGAAATCTCGATCGTGAAGAACACCTCGGAGGGAATCTCGATGGTAGCCACCGGACTCAAGTGGCGGGCGGGTGACAAGGTAGTCGCATTTCGCGAAGAGTTTCCGGCGAATATTTTCCCGTGGCAACGGCTGGAATCGCAGGGAGTCGAGATTCGCTGGTTGTCGATCTTCGATTCTCTCGATTGCATTGACGCAGCCTGCCGGGGGGCGCGCCTGCTGGCCGTGAGCTTCGTCCAGTATTTGAGTGGATTTCGCTCTGACCTGGACGCCCTCGGAGAAATCTGCGCCCGGCATGGAGTCTTTTTCTTCGTCGACGCGATTCAAGGTCTTGGCGTTTTTCCGTTAGATGTACGCCACGCGCGGATTCACGCTCTCGCAGCCGATGGCCACAAATGGCTGTTGGGGCCGGAGGGCTGCGGCATACTCTTCATTTCGCAGGAATTCATGGACGCTATCGAGCCGGTCGAATTCGGCTGGACGAACGTTGCCGCCTTCGCGGACTACGCGTCCCGCGACCTGACGCTGCGTCCGGATGCGGGGCGCTATGAATGCGGCACTCTGAATACCGCCGGCTGCTTCGGACTCCGGGCGGCGCTGGAATTTCTGCAAGAGGTGGGAATCGAAAAAGTAAGCGCCGCGGTGCAAGCCCTGGGCGACCAGCTTGCAGGAGGGTTGTTGGCACGAGGCTATGAAATTTCGCGCCCTCGCGAACCCGGCTCCGGATCGGGAATCGTATCGTTCCGCAAAGCGGACCTGGCGGCGCAGTTGATCGTGCGCAAGCTGAAAGACCTGGGTTTCATTGTGGCTCCGCGTCAGGGCTGGGTGCGCGTCTCGCCGCACTTTTATATCAGCCCGAACGAGATCGATCGCTTCGTCGAAGGAATTTAATTGTCATTACGAACGGCGCACTTCGTCCATCGCTTGCGGCAGGAACCTCAGCAAGTCCGTCGCAATCAGCGACTGCTCTCCAAGAACTTTGGCTCCGAGCTCGCCTGAGAGGCCGTGCAGATATACGGCAGCTGCGAGAGCCGCGCGGATCTGTTCCTTACTTCCGTCGCATTGCGCGATCATTCCGGCAGCGAGTCCTGTAAGAACATCCCCGGTGCCTCCGGTAGCCATCGCCGGCGAGCCAGTGGGATTGACCAGGACGTCGCCATCGCGCACGGCGAGCAGCGTTCGATTGCCCTTCAAAACGAGATGAACGTCGACAGCAGCCGCAAACGCCCGCGCCGACGCCACGCGGTCGTTCTGGATTTCCTCCACTTCTTTGCCGGTGAGGCGGGACATCTCGCCGGGATGCGGTGTAAGGATTCTTGGATAGCCGCTGCCGATCCAGTCTCCGCCGGCGAGAGCATTCAGCCCGTCGGCATCGATCACCATGGTCTTCTGGAGCTCACGGTAAAGACGGCGAACCACGGTGACCGTCTCCGAGTGAGTTCCCAATCCAGGACCCACTGCGACCACATTCTTCTTCTCGGCGAGTTCGCGAATGATTTCGAAGGCGTGTTCCGCGAGCGTCCCGGATTCGGTTTCGGGCAGCGGGGCGGTCATCAGCTCCGGCGCATGCGTAGCGATGGTGGAGATCGCGGATTCCGACGACGCGACCGTCACCAGACCCGCGCCTGCCCGTAGTGCTGCCAGTCCAGCGAGTGCAGCCGCGCCGGTTTTTCCGCGCGATCCGGCGATGACGAGCACGTGCCCGTACATCCCTTTATTCGATTCCTTAGGGCGTAGCGCGAGGAGCGGAGCGATGAATTGGGGCGTGATGAGCGCAAGCTGGATGGACTTTTCATTCTCCAACATCTCCGCGGGCGTTCCAATTGCACTGAGCCGCAGTTCGCCCATCAAATCGCAAGCCGGGGACAGCGTCTGGCCCACCTTCAGAGCGGTAAACGTCACGGTGAAATCGGCCCGCACGAATTCGCCGGGCACCGCACCCATGTCGCTCGAGAGCCCCGAGGGAATATCGACGGCGACCACTTTCGCTAGCGGAAATCGTGTATTGATGGCTCGAATGGCGTCGAGCGGACCCCCGCGAGCGGCACCATTCACACCCGTACCCAGCACCGCGTCAATGACCAGATCGGCGAGGTGAGCATCGGGCGGCATCTTGTCCAAGGGGCCTGAATAGACCGCCGCATAGCCCGAAGCCTGGAGCATTTTCAGGTTGGCGGCGGCGTCTCGATTCAGATCGTTGACCGGCGACGTCAAAACTACGTGCAAAAACCTGGGCCGAAACCGCGTCCAGAGCTGGCGAGCGACAGCAAGTCCATCTCCGCCGTTATTGCCGCGTCCGCAGAAGACCACGATGCGACGTTCTTGTAACGGCGAGAATTTCTCCACCAGCAGTTCGACGACGCGATGGGCGGCATTTTCCATCAGGATCATGCCTGGGATACCGCTCTCGATGGTGCGGCGGTCGATCTCGTTCATTTGTGCTGCGGATAGTATTTTTTGGGGGTTGGCCATTCGTCACTCGCGACTTTGCTGTTCAAGCACTTGATAGGAGCTGGAAAAAAATACCAGCGGCTGTCCTTCGCGCCGGATTGCATTCACCACTTCACCGATGAGAATCGTGTGATCCCCCGCGGGTGTGCGTTGAAATACCGTACATTCGAGGACGGCCAGCGCGTCGGGGATCAAGGGTGCTCCGGTCTGGCCGGGGTACCACTCCACGGTTCCGAAACGATCCTCGGCCGGACGAGCGAAGCGTTCGGAGAGCGCCTGCTGAGTTTCTCGCAAAATATTGATAGCAAAGAAATCACTTTTGAGAAAATGCTCCAGGATATGGGCCCTGTGGTCGATGCAAATGAGCACGAGCGGCGGCTCCAGGGATACCGAGGTGAACGAATTGATGGTCATCCCGTGAGGAGAACCGTCGCTATCGAGGACGGTAGCGATGGCCACACCGGTGGAAAATTGGGCGCACGCCCGCAAAAACGCCTGCGGACCGACGGCGTTACCCTCGGCTTTTGGCGCCGCCGCTACAGGGTTGCTTGACATCGGCGTAAAGTCAATTCTATCATCAAGTTGACGAAAGACTCCGAAACACAGGGAGTCAAACGACAGGATGGGGGGCGCGCCGTGATCAAGCTGGACATCATCAACGAAGTCGTAAACCGGACGGGGATCACCAAAACCAAAGCCGAAGCCGCGGTCGAGACGGTATTTGAACGCATGAAGAGAGCGCTCGAGCAGGGCGACCGCATCGAACTGCGAGGTTTCGGCGTTTTCAATGTGAAGCCGCGCAAGACCGGAATCGGACGGAATCCCCGGACAGGGGCGGAAGTATCGATTCCTCCCGGGAAGGCCGTTCGTTTTAAGCCGGGTAAGGAGCTGCAGACTCTCCAGTAGCCTGCTGCTAAGGACGAGCAGTGTCTCCGGAAAACATGGCGGATCCGCTGCCCGTTTCAAACCTGCACGATTTCCAGTTCGACCTCAAGCAGAGGCAGTCGAGAAATCGCGGCAGTGCTTACACTTTGAGCCGAATTTGGGTGCATCTTGTTCTGCTGCTGTTGACGATCCTTTCGACCACGATCGTCGGATCGCGGATGCAGTTCAATTTCACGCACAACCTGCCGGTCTTCGATCTGGACCGCGATTGGAGCGTGTTCATAACCTTCTGGCGTCATCCAGCCGTGCTGCTGGGAGGGCTGCCCTTCTCGCTCACCCTGATTACGATTCTCCTGGCGCATGAGTTCGGCCATTACCTGGCGTGCATGTACTATGGGGTCGACGCGACGCTACCTTTCTTCATCCCGGCACCGACTCCCATCGGCACTATGGGCGCGTTCATTCGCATTAAGTCGGCCATCTACTCGAAAAAAATACTCTTTGATGTGGGCATCGCCGGACCGATCGCGGGATTTGTTTTCCTGCTCCCGACGCTCTCGATCGGGCTCGCATTCTCCAAGATCGTCCCCGGAATTAACCATCCCATTTCGCCGACATCGCTGACCTTCGGGATGCCGCCGGTTCTGTGGTTGCTCGAGCGGATCATCTATCCTGGCGTGCTTCCCGTTGACATTTATCTCCATCCCGTGGCTCGCGCAGGATGGGTCGGCGTGTTTGCCACCGCGCTCAATCTGCTCCCTGTCGGGCAACTCGACGGCGGCCACATTCTTTACGCGCTTACGGGCGAGAAACACCGATGGATCTCGCGCATCTTCATCGCGCTCCTGATTCCAGCCGGCCTCTTCTTCTGGCAGGGATGGCTGCTATGGGCCGTACTACTCTTCCTTTTTGCCCGGCGTCACCCCGCGATCTACGACCTTAGCGACATCGGCCGCGCGCGCGTCCGTCTCGGTTTTCTGGCCCTCATCATGTTCCTGCTATGCTTCATGCTGGCCCCGATCGGTAACAGTTCTATTTTCTAGATTGCGGCCTACGCCGCGTGGCCCGCGATATGAAAATCACCGCGACCATTATTACCCTAAATGAGGAACGCAACATCGCGCGCGCCATCGAAAGTTTGCGCTGCTGCGATGAAATTCTGATGGTGGATAGCGGCTCGTCGGATCGAACTCTGGACGTGGCCCAAAACCTGGGCGTCCGTGTCATAGAAGCTCCTTGGCGTGGTTATGCAAAACAAAAGAACCTGGCGTCCGAACACGCGGCGAATGACTGGATTTTATCGATCGACGCCGACGAAGCCCTGAGCGAACGTCTCGAAGGAGAAATCTGGAACCTGAAGAAAAATGGCGCGCGGCATGATGCCTATACCATGCCGCGCCTCGCTCAATATCTGGGACGGTGGATCTTCCATGGCGGCTGGTATCCCGATCGCAAGGTGCGGCTCTATCATCGCGCGAAGGCCCGCTGGGTCGGAGAGTTAATCCATGAATCCGTGAAAGTGGAAGGTCGAGTGGGCCACTTCGACGCCAATCTACTCCATTACACATGCGACTCTCTTTCCGAGCACCTGAAGACGATGGACCGCTACACTACGCTCGCTGCCGAAGAAATTGTCGCCCGACGGCAGAAGGTTCCAACTCACCGGCTAGTGATCGATCCCGCCTGGACTTTCCTCAAAGGATATTTCCTGCAGCGCGGTTTTCAGGATGGGCTCGAAGGGCTGGCGATTGCTTACATGTCTTCACTTTATACGTTCCTTAAGTACGCTAAGGCGCGCAATATGGGATCTTGGGGCGGGTTGTGAAGGTTTACGAATGTCCGCCGGCGTTGAGGCCGCAGCAGAATCCCCGTACGATCAGGGATAATAAGGGAATCTGCGTGGGGTCGAGGCTGGGGTAAGTTTGCGTAACCAAATTGACTGACGCCTCATCTTAATACCTAGCCGTCTCGTCAGTCGTTGATTTACGGAACATTTACGAATGGATTCTTATCGCATGAAACTTTTCAGCTTGGTGTGCGCCGCAATGGTGGCCATGCTCATTTCGCAGGCCGCTGATGCTCAGCAACCAACTGGAGACGCGTCGAGCGCGACGGCGGAAGCTGGCCCTGCAGTGACAGAGGTTCCGGTCGAGCCCAAAACCACTCCGGATTCTAACGAGCCTCAGCCGATAGACAAGCGTATTTTGGGCGTTCTGCCTAATTACCGCACGGCCGACGGAACCATACCGTTCCAACCCATCAATTGGAAATATAAGTTAAAGATTGCGGCTAAGGATTCCTTCGATTGGCCGAGCTATATCACCGGTGGGGTATTTGCAGGCATCTACATGATGGATAAGGATCATCCCTCGTTCGGTCAGGGTGTGGCCGGATTTGCCCGTTACTACGGCACTTCAACGGCGGACCAGGTGATTGGTAATATGTTGAGCGAAGGCTTCATGCCAGTCATTTTCCATGAAGATCCCCGTTATTTCAGGATGTCGCACGGCCCGATCATGCACCGTTTGGGCTACTCTCTGACTCGTGTTCTAATCTGCAAAACGGATCATGGGAACGCGACGTTCAACTTCGCCGAAGTGGTCGGAAACAGCATTGGTGCTTCCATTTCAAACAGCTATTATCCGGATCAGCGGGGACTATCCCAAACTGCTACACGAGCCGGCACGCAGATCGCGACTGACGCTTTGTCCAATGTTATGAAAGAATTCTGGCCCGATATCAAGCGCCACCTGCACCACAAACCGGCGGATGCACAAGCTCTCACGGCTAGCCGTTAAAAACGCGCAAGCGACTGCTGCGTCGCCAGTGGAATTTCAGTTCTTCCCGCTGCGGTTTGAATTTGTTGCTGAAACTCTCATCTACTTTCCACCCGGGAAGGCGGGTAATATGTTGCGCGGAGCCCTGGGTGCATTTTCCGCGCCGCCCAATGGCTTCCCCGATCTGCATGCGAGGATTTTTGAGCCGGTCGCGAGGCGATCAGGACCCAGCGGTCTAGGCGACGCGCCTCGTCCTTTCGTGTTTCGTGCCCGTCACCTGGATGGATGCAGCTTTGAGCCAGGCGAATCCTTCTATTTTGACTTGCACATTTTCGCTCTCGAACCCGAAATCCTCGCCTATTTCGTCCACACGATTGCCGCAATTGTGCGGGAGGGGCTCGGGACACAGCGAGGTAGGGCAGATTTGTACCGGGTCCGGCGCCTTGCGGTAAACGATCTTGCAGAGCAGGTCGACTCCGTGAATTTCGGGAATTTCTCTTTCGAGCCCGCGCGTCTAGACCTCAGGCCTGTGAACTCGGCCCCAACCAAAATTCGCGTCGAATTCCTGTCGCCCACGGAATTGAAACACGATCATCGTATTGCCGCGAAGCCCGAGTTCCCGATTCTGTTCGGACGAATCCGCGATCGCATCAGCACCCTCAGGGCGCTTTACGGACCCGGGCCTCTCCCTTTGGAATTTCGTAGGATAGGTGAACTGGCCAAGGCGGTCCGGATGACAATCTGCGAAATCCAAAGACAAGAAATCGAGCGGCGGAGCACCCGCACTGGACAGGTGCACTCGATCGGCGGTTTCGTAGGATTCGCAGAATATGCGGGCGAGTTGACGGAATTCCTGCCGTACCTGGAAGCTGCGCGATGGATCGGCGTTGGCCGCCACGCTGTTTGGGGTAAAGGCGAGATTGCTGTAAGCGTGTAACTGGCGCTTGTTATCGCGAATACTGTCAAGAGGAACTTTCGTGCTCTCGACGAATGTGGTGGAATCGAAAGACGTGCAGCGTATCCATCTCATCTCCACGGGCGGGACCATCGAGAAGATTTATTCGGAAAGTACCGGGTCGGTGGTGAACCTGGAATCTAAGATCGATCGATATTTGAAGCAGTTACGGCTTCCGGACGCCGAGATCGATGCCATTTCGGTGATGAACATCGATAGTCTGGAGATGACGCAGGAGAACCGTGAAGAGGTGCTGGAGGTGGTGCGGCAGCGGCTGGATGCGCCTATCGTGATCACGCACGGTACGGACACGATGGTGGAGACTGGCTTATACCTCAAGGCACGCTTGCCGGGCCTGCCCATTCCGATCATCTTCACGGGCGCAATGACTCCGTTAGGATTCGAGCGCAGCGACGGTCTGCAAAACCTCACGGAGAGCTTATTGGCGGCGCGCTTGCTAGCAGCAGGAATATGGCTGGTGATCCATAACCAGGTTTTTCCGATCGATCAGGTTCGGAAGAACCGCGCGAACGCCCGCTTCGTTCCTCTGGAGGCTGAGTAGAGGCGGAGGCGTGTGGGTCCCGGGCCTTACGCCGCTTGTTCTTTCGCCGACTCGTCAGGAAGTTTGGCCACGCGAATAGCGGTGGCGATTCCCATGAACTTCAGCAGGCTGATCTGGAGCCAGGAGGGATCGAATTCATACCAGGCCAACCCATGCCGTGCCGAGGTCGGGTGAGCATGATGGTTGTTGTGCCAGCCCTCGCCGAAGGTCATCAGTGCGACCCACCAGTTGTTGCGTGAATCGTCTTTGGTTTCGAAGCGGCGCGTTCCCCACATGTGGGTAGCGGAGTTAACCAGCCACGTTGCATGGAGTCCGACCACTACACGCAGGCATACTCCCCAAAGCACCATCGGAATCCCGCCGAATGCATAGAGGATCGCAGCCAGGATAACAATCGGAACCCAATGGTAGTTATTGAGCCAAACATAGAACCTGTGTTTAGCGAGATCGGGCGCATACTTCGACATCATGCGCGTATTGCTGTGGTTGGCCTCGCCGAACAGAATCCAACCGACGTGGGCCCACCAGGCGCCGTCCCGCGGAGAGTGGGGGTCTCCGGGCTGATCGGATTTCTGATGATGGATGCGATGTGTGGCGACCCAAAAGATGGGACCGCCTTCCAAAGTCATTGCGCCGCAGAGAGCAAAAAAGTATTCAAGAGCGAGTGGAACCCGGTAGGACCGGTGGGTATGCAAGCGATGGTACCCCAAGCTGATGCCGAAGCATATCGTCATCCAATAAAGGGCGACGGTAACGGCAAGGGCGCGCCAACTGAACATGAACAGTGCGGCTGCAGCGCCGACATGAAACAGCCCAAAAACCAGGGCGGTAGGCCAGTTCATTCGCTGGCGGTTGGTAAGTGTAATGATCTCAGTGCTCAAGGATTCTCCGGACAGACGAGAGGTACTTTTTCAAGTTAGCAGGGAGCCTTGAGGAGAATTGTCAGAGTTGTGTAATTTTGGACACGGCACGAAAAAAC
>CAVZRE010000001.1:0-87598 GCA_963777595.1 Terriglobia bacterium | reverse complement strand
CAGAATGCGCTGCCGTGATATTGATTGGTTCCCGATTTCGAAACCGCCTGAAAGTTACCGGCGGTGGCAAACTCGGCCGGAGCAACGGCCGTCTCCACTCTCACTTCCTGAATATCTTCGATACCGGGCTGGACTGGACCGGCTCCTTGGGGATAAGCCATTACGGCGATGCCATCCATGGTCGGCAGGATTCCCACTTGGGATCGAGTGCCTTGGATGATGGGGGTAGAACTGTTGGCGACCTTACCCGCGCCGGTGGCGAATGTAACATACGTATAGATTCCGCCGGTTCCTCCATCGTGGCGGCCTACCAAGGGCAGATCCTCCATGGAATCGTGACTGATGACGTTCGCAACGTCGGTCGTTTCGGTGGCAATGACTGGGGTGGATTCTTTGACTTCCAAAACCTGGGACGCGGCTCCTACTTCAAGGTCTACATCGATGTTGAGGACCTGGTTCGCGGTCAGGTGAAGTCCGGTGTGTTGGGACGTCGTAAAACCTTTGGCGCTGACCCGAAGTTTATAGTTACCGACATCTAAATTCGTGATACTAAAAACGCCTGACGATCCGGTAACAAAGTGGCGAACGGCTCCGGTACCTTCGTTAGTCACCTCGACGTCCGACGAAGGAACCAGGGCACCGGCAGGGTCTTTTACGCTTCCAGTAATCGATCCGAATGTGCTTTGTGCCATGCTGATCGAACTGAAAAGTATCCCAAAGCCTATTGTGACGAGCAAGTAACGTCTGGTATACATCTAACCTCCAAAGAATGTGAGTAAAGACGAGCCCGGTCAACAGAGAAAGCGAGCGAGTATGGAGTTATTAGACCGCTCAAATCACAGCACTGTCAAGCCGCCAAATGAGCCGGTATTTAGTTAGTTGTTCTATAGAGCTCTTTGTATGACAGATGGCTACCGGGCAGGCCGATTTCCATCGACCGGCAATTTCTGAAATTATAGAGTGAGCATGCAATTTGCATATCGAGTGTGCGGAATCGCCGCTGTCTGTTTTCCCCTGTTTGCGGCCTCACCCGCACCTGCGCCCGATGCAGCCTACTTCGGCCAATCGCTCTATCCGATTCTTCAGAGGGCGGGCTGTCCCGGCTGTCACAGCCCGGACGGAATCGCGGCCGGCACGAGGCTGCATTTCCCGGAAGGCGATGCCTCTGCTGATGAAGTCACGCGATTCGGACGGTCACTCTACAAATTAGTGGATCGGAACAACCTCTCTAACTCTCTGCTGCTCGAAAAACCGACCCGACGGGTGGCGCACGCCGGCGGCCTCCGCATCAAGCCCGAGAGCGCTGAGGAGACGGCGCTGCTCCGATGGATCGCGTTCCTGGCGCAAAACGCCGCCGCCGGCCGATTCAGAAATCGTCACGAAGGAACAGAAGTCTGCGCCGCAACCTGTCGCGCTCCGGCGGCTCACGCACGAGCAATATAACAATACGATCCGCGACCTGCTGGGCGACGACAGCCATCTGGCGGACCAGTTTCCACCGGAAGATTTCGTGAATGGATTCAAGAACCAATATCAATCCCAGAGCATCTCGCCGCTGCTGGCGGAAGCGTACGGCGCGGCGGCGGAGAAGCTGGCCGAAAATGCATTTCGGGGCGGCGATTCGAAACACCTGATCCCGTGCAAAGTCACGGAGGCAGGATGCCGGGACAAATTCATTCGCGACTTCGGACGCCGCGCCTTCCGGCGGCCTCTCACGGCGGGCGAAGCCGCGCGCTACGCAGCCCTATTCGATGCAGAGGCGAAGGCCGGTAACAATTTTCAAGCCGGGGCCAAGATTGTTCTCGAGGTGATGCTGCAATCCCCGAACTTTCTGTTGCGCATCGAAAATGGTGAAGATCCGAAGTCGAAGGCGTACGAAACGGCCAGCCGTCTATCGTATTTCCTGTGGAACACCATGCCGGACGAAGCTCTCCTGGGTGCAGCGGGCAAAGGCGAACTGGACACGGCTGCCGGAGTCGAACGGGAATCCCGCCGAATGCTTTGCGACGCTAAAGCGCATCAGGCGGTGGACGAATTCATGTCTGAATGGCTGCGTTTCGACCGTCTGCTGACTACGGTCCGCGATCGTCGCGCTTATCCGGAGTTCACTTCCGAGCTGACCGGCGCGATGACGGAAGAGACGAGCCGGTTCCTATCGGACCTTGTCTGGAAGAACGCCAACTTCATGCAGATGTACTCCGCGCCATACAGCTTTCTCAGTACGAATCTGGCCGCGCTCTACAAGGTTCCGGCGCCGAAAGAAGAATACGCGCGGGTGGAATTCCCCGCCTCCACGGAGCGTGCGGGCGTGCTTGGCCAAGCCACTTTTCTGGCGCTGACCAGCAAGCCAGCCGATACGTCGCCAACGGCCCGGGGCCTGTTCGTGCGGGAACAGTTCCTTTGCCAGGAAGTTCCCCAACCGCCGCCGGGCGTCAACACCAATCTTCCTCCGGTTACGGCGGACAAGCCGCAAACGAACCGCGACCGGCTGGCTTCCCACCTGACAAATGAATCTTGTGCAAGCTGCCACAGCTTGATCGATCCGATCGGCTTTGGCCTGGAGAAATTCGATGCGATCGGGCAGCGCCGGGAAAAGTTAGAGCTCGCCTTCCACGAGACCGGCCATGGCGCGGATCCGGACAAGATGACGGCTCCCCCGGTTGCCTTGGAACTCAATACGGACGGGATGGTCGCGGGCATTTCGAAGTCCCACTTTACGTCTCCGCGGGAGCTGGGTGAGATTCTGGCACGGAGCCAGCAATGCCAGGAATGCGTGGTAAAGCAATTGTTTCGCTACGCTACCGGCCGAAAAGATTCCGCGGGCGACCGTCCCGTGATCCGGCGGGTTTTCGAGACATTCGAAGCTTCGGGCTTTAGATTTCAGGAGCTAATGGTGGCTATGATGAAAGAGACGGCTTTCGATTCAGGAGTGAAATGAACAACAAATACGTGTTACCGCGCCGCCGCTTTCTGAAAGGGCTGACGGCACTCACGCAAGCGCCCGTGTGGATTGGTCTCCCCCCGCTGGTAGCGATGTTCAACAGCCACGGAACTGCTTACGCAGCCGAAACGATCGCCGGCGCTCCCAAGAGCCCTCAGAATCGTTTCGTGCTCTGGTTCAACGGCAATGGGATTGTGGAGAAATATTGGATTCCGACCGAAACCGGCTCCGACTATGTCCTGACGCCGTGTCTCGCGCCGCTTGCCCCCTTTCGCGAGGACATCCACATTGTCACTGGACTTGATAACCCCGCCGCTCGCCTACCCGGGCCCGGGAACGATCACCACCGGTCGATGAGCGCTCTCGTCTCCGGCGCCAGTTTTACAGGACGCGGGGCCGGCGGTCCGTCGATCGACCAGATTGTAGCGGAGAAGGCCGGAGGCGACTCGCGATTCCGCTCTTTGCAGATCGGCGTTTCGCAAGAGTCATTCGGGGAAAGCATCCAACGCAATCTTAGCTGGGCGGGCCGCGACCGGTCCTTGCCGCCTGAGATGCTTCCGAACAAGCTGTTCGATCGACTGTTCGGAGCTCGCGATGCCGCGTGGGTGAACCGCAAAAGAAGTGTACTCGACGCGGTGCAGGCGGACGCCGCGACTCTCCGAAAAGAGCTCGGCAAAGAAGATCAGAACCGGCTGGAAGAACATCTCGCCTCGGTTCGCGATGTGGAACGCGCGATCGCCAGCCTACCGCCCCACTATCGACAGGTCGATCCGCCGGACCAGGATCTGGATATGAAAGATTGGCCGCGCATCGCGAAGATCCAAAGCGATCTGCTGGCGCACGCATTCGCGTCGGGACAGACCCGGGTGGCTTCCTATATGTTGACGAAATGCCAGGGGCTATCGCGTTTCCCGTGGCTGGGCTTCACAGCGGCGCGGCATCATGACTACACGCATCGGGACGGGAAGGCGCCGGGCGCCGATGGAGCCGACGGCCAGCGCATCATGCGGGACATCTGCCGGTGGCATGCCGAAGAGTTTGCGTATCTGCTCGGAAAGCTGAAATCGACGCCGGAAGGTGACGGCAACCTGCTGGACCGGACCACGCTGGTGTATATCCACGAGCACGCCGAAGCCAATGAACACAAGAACAACGGCCTTTCGGTAATCGTCGCAGGGCATGCAGGCGGTCTGAAGACCGGCCAGCATACTCGTACCACGGGAACCGTCGGCGATCTTTATATGACTGTCGTGGATCGAGTGATGGATACCGGGATGAAGAACTTCCCGTCTTCAGAAAATCGCGAACTCACCTGGCTGTTTGCGTAGCCAGAATGCGGCATTCCGGAAGTTCCCGCCGCAACTGACTGGTAGTCGCCGGATCGAGGGCGGTGGCCTTTACATCCAGCCAACGCAGCGTCTTCAATGCCGCGAGGCGAGGGGCCGCGTCCGGACGAACTTGCGAATCATTCCATAGAGTCAGCTTTCGCAGGTTCGGCAGAGCGGCCAGCGCCGCCAGACCTTTCGCTGAGACCCTGGTTTCACTCAGGTCGAGTTCCTCCAGCTTTTTGAGAGGCGCAAGTTTCTGAAGACCCGCATCGGTGATCTTGGCGCCGCGCAGGTTGAGAGAGGTCAGGTTGGTCAACGAAGCGAGAGAATCGAGGCCTGCGTCCGTCACGGTGACGAACCAAAGCCCTGAGTCGGTCCGCTGCATTCCGCTCAGATCGAGAGTCGTCAAACCTTTGGCGGGACGGAGCGAACTCAACCCTACGTCGGTCATTTTATTGCCGCCGATCGTCAGAGACTTCAGCTTTGGTAAACCCGTCAGCAACTCCAGGCCGTTGTCGGTGATCAACGCGTAGCCGATATCCAGAACTTCCAGGCTCGGCAAATTCGCAATGAGGGCCAATCCCGTATCGGTAACTTTTGTGCCGTGCAGATTCAGCACTCGCAGCTTTTTCCAATCCCGAATCGCAGCCAGTGCGCCGTCGCCGATGAGTTCCGCATAGCGGAGGTCGAGCTCAGTTACGTCAGGCAGGCTCTTCAGCTGCTGAAACCCGACGTCGGTAATCCGGGTGTAAGAAAGATCAATCCGCGAAAGTCCGGTCCGGCGTCCCATTGCGATCAAATCGGAATCCGTGATCCATGAGGCGCGTAAATCGGCTTCAGTACCGGGAGGGGCAGCAGCGTTGACGGGCGGCTCCAGGAGCATGGCCAGCAGCAGCGTCATCATCACCCGCATCAACTTTTCCTCCGATTGGGGATGGACGAATTCACATCATACGTAATCACGCATTGCGGAAGCGCCTTTCTGACGCTCTCAAAGCCCTTTTCCGTGACCAAGGTGTGATAGAGGTTCAGCTGCCGCAGCCCCGTCATTCTGCGCAGGGTATCGACGCTCGAATCGGTGATGTCGGCGGTGTCCAGACGAAGTTCCGTGAGCGCCGGCAACGCTGCCTGAAGCATGGTGAGCCCTTTGTCGGAAACCTTTGTGTAATCGAGATTCAAGCGCTGCAGCGCCGTCAAACCAGCGAGCACGGGGAGCCCGGCGTCGGTGAGACGAGTGCGCGCCAACTCGAGGTGAACCAGTTTCTTCAGACTCCCGAGACGCGGAACGCCCTTATCGGTGAATCGCGTGTAGTTGAGCAGGAGCTCTGTCAAACCGCTGAGATTCGCGAGCTGATCCAAACCCTCATCCCCGACGTCAGTGGCCGTCAGATCCAAGGTGCGCAATTGTTTCCACGCGGTTAACGCCGCGAGTCCCGGGCCGGATACGTCGGTACGAGAGAGGTTCAGGAACGCGATACTTCGCGATTCCGACAGGGCCTTTAAACCCGCATCGGAAACCGTGTCTCCCGCAAGTTCCAAACGTTCGAGCTCCGGGAGCGCGGCAAGAGCTTGCAGTCCCGGTCCCTGAATCAGGCAGTTGTTCAAGCGTAGAACGCGCAAGGCGGTGAGGGTACGGAGGCCAGCGAGTCCGCGATCGGAAATGGTCGTATTGCTGAGGTTCAGGTCGCGGAGGCTAGTGATCTTTCCAAGCGCCTGAGCCGCTACGTCGCCAATTTGAGTGGTAGACAGATCCAAAGTTTCGAGCTGTTTCAAGGCGCCGAGAGAATCGATTTGGGCGTCGGAAACCGGGGTCCGGGCGAGCACGACCGACTTGACAGATCCGCCTGCCAGTACGACGCGACCGCCAAGCCGGCGGAATCCAATCCGCGATGGATTGATCGTTCTTTTCGGCAGGACGGCTGTTGCGGGTCGAAGCGGAAGACTGTAGCGGCGAAGAGTTTTCGAAGGAAATCTTACAACCCGGAATCGCCGCATGGAAGGCTTCCACGCCATTTTCCGAGACACGCGAATACCGCACGTCCAAAGCCGCCAGCTTTTTCAGACCCTGCAGCTTTTTCAAGCCCGCGTTCGTGATCTGCGACCGATAGAGGTTCAGCTCTTCGAGGTCTTTCAGATTTGCGAGCGCGTCTACTCCGTCATCGGTGAGGACGGCGCCCAGCAGATTCAACTTTCGGAGCCGCGTGAGATTCCGTAGCGGGGCGACGCCGGCATCGTCAAGCTTGGTTCCCGCGAGGTCGAGGACTTCCAGATTGGTCAAACCCGAAAGGCTCTTGATGCCCGCGTCGGTGATGAAGGTATCTCTCAAATAGAGATCTTTGAGTTGCTTCAGGCCTTCGAGATTCTTCATCCCCGCATCGCCGAAAGGCGTGTAGTTGAGATCGAGGTACTCGAGGTTCACAAACGCCGGCAGCGACTTGCCCTCTACTTTGGTTTGAGCCAGCCGGAGTTCCTGAATCGATGTCAGATCTTTCAGGAGAGCCAGGCCTTTATCCTGCACGTTGATATTAGTGAGGAAGTGGAGACTGAAATGAAGCTTCTGGAGCTTGTGGAGATTGGCGAGAGGCTTCAATTCGTCGTTGGCATCGAGCTTACTGCCCGCGCCCGGATTGAAGATGGGGCCCGGTAATAACAACTCACGGAGTTCGGGAAGACCGGCAAGATGAACAAGCTGGGCAGGCGGAAAGTCGCATCCCACCAGATCCACCGCGACAACGTGGAACGACTGCTCGGGAAGAGAAGAAACTTCCCGGACGGCCTGCTTTGAGCCTTGCAGGGTGACGCTGCCGCCGAGGCGAATCGCCCATTCCGCGACATCGCGCTCGGTCTCGGCCGCAACGGCGACGAACGTCATCGCAAAACAAAAAAGAAGTCTGGAGATCAAGCTTGTTCCATTCTATCGGGAGCCAGGGGTGAGCGCGAGAAGTCCGTTTTTCAGCGGCCTCCGGCGCACTAGAGTTCGACCGGCTTGTTTAACTGTTGGCTTACCACGGATTGAATCAATTCGGTGAGTGTTTGACCGGTCTCGCGCAGAACAAACGTATCCCGAGCGGGTTCGAAATCGAGCTTGAAGCTTTTACTCAGCGCGGACACCCACATCTGCTTGACGGGCGAATTCGGGCTGACCACGAAACGCGCATGCGGCTCTTCGAACTCAACGGTCAGCGCGCCCGCGTGCGAATCGACTTCAAAGCCGTATTCGTCGGCGGCCTGCTCCAAGGCCTGATCCAGAGCCGCTAAGGTAGCGTCCGCCTTTTGATGAAACTCCTGGTCCGTCATGCCGCCCCTTTACCGATTTCCTTAATGGTGGTAGCCACCCACGCCAGCGTCAATCCTATCATCACCATTACGGTAAACCATGCAACCGCATTCGCCATCCGGGAGTTGGTCCACTCATGCATCAACCGCTTATTGTTGATCAGGAGGATCATGAAAATCAGGACGAAGGGCAGCAACACTCCATTCAAGACCTGCGACCACAAGATCATCTTAAATAATGGAAAGCCAGGGAGTAGAATGACGTCCCGCGCCGACGGCGATCAACAGTGTGTAGAGCCAGTAAAAGACGGGAGCTTCCTGGAACGTCTTATTCACTCCGGCTTCAAAACCCATGCCTTCGCACACCGAGTAGGCTGTCGAGAGCGGCAAAATCGAGGCGGCGAAGATGGAGGCATTAAACAGCCCCGCGGCGAAGAGCAGCACGGCGTATTCGCCGAAAGGTTTCAAGCCCAGAGCGGCCTCCTTGCCATCGTTGATGTCGCGCGGATGCACGGACCAGATCGCACCCGCGCAGGAGACGATGATGAAGAAAGCGATCACCGAGGTCATCAGGCATCCGACGATTACCTCGATTCTGCTCTCGGCATACTCCTTCGCCGTCACACCCTTTTCAACGACAGCGGCCTGCAGATAGAATTGCATCCACGGCGCGATGGTGGTGCCGACCATACCGATCAGCATATTAATGTAAGACGCATCCAGCATCAGGACAGGCTTCACGGTGTAGATCGCGGCCTCTTTCCAATCGGGCTTGACGAGAAAACCGGAGATCACGTAAGTGATGTACACCACACAGGCGAAGAGGAAAATTTTTTCGACACTGCGGTAGTTCCCTTTGACTGCCAGAAACCACACTGCGAAGGCGCAGATGGGGACAGAAATGTAGCGGCTGATATGGAACAACTCGAGCGAACTCGCAATACCGGCGAACTCGGCCATGATGTTGGTCAGGTTCGCCAAGACGAGCAGGGTCATCATGACAAAGGTGACGCGCAGGCCGTACTCTTCACGAATCAGGTCTGAGAGGCCCTTTTCAGTAACCGCGCCCATCCGCGAACACATTTCCTGGGTGATGATGAGGGCGACCGTGATGGGCAGCAGCGTCCACAGCGGCAGATAGCCCCAGCGGGCGCCGGCTTGCGAATATGTGACGATGCCGCCGGAATCATTGTCGACCACGGCGGTGATAAATCCGGGTCCGATGACGGCGAAGAAGACGGCGATGTGATAACGAAAGCGCTTCAGCAGATGCGCCATCGCGCTATTTCTGCCTCAACACCGAGATGATGTCATCGGCCGTGATCACGCCGGACAGAATTTTCTGCTTGTCGATCCACAATGGCAAGGTAAATATGTTGTATTTGTCGAACAGCTCAGTGACCCGTTCCTGGCTCATATCAACCGGCGCGGAGATCAGGGGATCCTGCGCGAGGACTTTTGAGGGTGGTGTTTCCCGCGGCCAAGAACAGGCGCGCCAGATGGACCGCGCCAGTCAACCGGCCCTCCGCATCCACCAGCAGGATGAGGTTCAGATTTTCGAGCAGTTCTTCGTTTTCCCGCAGCATGACCATAGCGTCCGTGACGGTGGCGGACTCTGGCAGACTGGCGTACTCGGTGTTCATCAGACCGCCGGCGGTGTCCTCCTCGAATTCGAGCAGTTCGCGTGACCTCGGTCTTGTCATCCTGCTCCATCTCCTCCAGGATTTCCTGCGAGGTCTCTTCTTCGAGTTCGCCCAGGGCATCGGCGGCCTCGTCCGGCGACATCTCTTCCACGATGTCGGCGGCGACTTCGGGCTCCAGCGATTCCAGGATGCTGGCCTGAGTTTTCGAGTCCATTTCCGACAGCGCATCGGCCGCGACTTCGCTATCGATGGTTTCGAAGATGGCCTCGCGCTCGGCCGGCCCGAGTTCCTCGACGATGTCGGCGAGATCCGCCGGATGCATCAGTTCGAGCTTGTCGTGGGAAATATTGAGCCGCAGGCGGCGCTGCGGATCCGCTTCCACGATGTTACAGAAATCCCAGCGAATCGAATTGGAACCGATCGGCTTCTGCAGGGCGCGAATCAGCTTGCGGGGCACCGCGCCCTGCAGCAGGCGGCGCACGATGCTGCGCACTCCGATATCCACTTCGAACACATACAGTTGATCGAAGCCGGAGCCACGCTGCACTTCGAGCGTGACATCGTTGACGCGCACCACCTTGCGTCCGTTCACGTCGATGATCTGCTGATCGAGAAGATCGCGCCCCATGCGCAGCATGTATTCATCGGAATGATAAGGGAACAGCTTTTCGTCACTGAGCTCGATGCCGTCGAGCCCGATGGCCGAGATCTGATCGTAACGGACGGAAAACCAGGAGCTACCCGCGCCAACCAGGAAGCGGTCCACGCGGGATTGATGGACGAGCGGAACCAGCGCCGCGTCCCGAACCCGGCCGATGCGCCGGTGTTTCAGGTCGTAGACAGGCAGGTTGAGCAGTTCGGTAAAGTACAGAAATGTTTCCGCCATGTCGCTGTTCCAAGGGTAAAATCACGCCCCTCCCAATATGACGCACCGGGCCCCGATGAGGCAATGGAAAAATCAAGTTTTTGTAAAGGATCTCGGATAGGCCTATCCGGCGAGAGCCTTTTCGATGGCCGCGGCGAGTTGTTCCCTGGTCCAGGCAGTGCTGATGAAGAGTTCCTGACGCGCGCCGGCGCTCAGGGCGATCGCCTTCCAGCCATTCTGGGTCGGAACGGTAATGCGGATCTGAATCTTGCCGCGGGCATCCCGCACCGGCCGGATCACGCCCGGAATAATCGAACGGATTTCAGGGCTCGCTCCGAGCAGATCGCTTCGAGCACATCGCGCACCCCATCGATGATGCTGTGCTCGATCTTGAGCTTGCCCTGGGCGGTACGCTGTCGAAACTGCGGCACACTGTTAATCTAGCATCCGTAAATCCGGATGGAACCGTCCCCCGCCGATATAATGAGCTGTGGCTCATCAGATAACCCTAATCCCCGGCGACGGCATCGGACCCGAAGTGGCCGAAGCTACCGTACGCGCCGTCAATGCGACCGGCGTCGCTATCGAGTGGGACCGCGTGGAAGCGGGCGTCGGCGCCGAACGACGCACGGGCAAGTTCCTGCCCGACGAAGTCTATCAGTCGCTGGCGCGCACTCGCGTCGGGCTTGAAAGGACCCATCGCAACGCCCGATCGCGAGCGGCCATCCCAGCGTCAACGTGGCTCTGCGCAAGAAACTCGATCTGTACGTTAATTTCCGTCCGGTGAAAATGCTGCCGGGCCTGAAGACCCGCTTCGCCGATCTGCCTATCGACCTGATCATCTTCCGCGAGAACACGGAAGATCTCTATTCCGGCATCGAGCATGAAGTGGTGACGGACGTTGTGGAAAGCCTGAAAGTGATCACCAAAGTGGCGTCGATGAAGATCGCCAAGGCCGCGTTCGAATACGCCGCGCTGGAGCAGCGCCGCAAGGTCAGCCGCGATTCACAAAGCCAACATCATGAAGATGAGCGACGGCCTGTTCCTGCGCTGCTGCCGCGAAGTGGCGCTCGGCTTCCCGCAGATCGAATACGGCGAACTGATCGTGGACAACGCCTGCATGCAACTGGTGATGCGGCCCGAAACGTTCGATGTGCTGGTGCTGCCGAACCTCTATGGCGATATCGTTTCCGATCTCTCGCGCGGGGCTGGTCGGCGGCCTCGGCATCGTGCCCGGCGCCAATCTGGGAGACAACATGGCGGTGTTCGAAGCGGTGCATGGCACCGCCCCGGATATCGCGGGACAAGGCAAGGCCAATCCGACGGCGTTGATGCAATCGGCGCGTCTGATGCTGGCGCATATCGGAGAGCGCGAAGCTTCGCAACGGCTGCAGAAGGCCATCGAAGCGGTTTACGCCGAAGGGATCCAAACTTACCGGAGATCTGGGCGGCAAAGCCTCGACCGAAGAATTCACCGACGCGGTGATTGCAGCGCTATAGGCAATCACCGTTTGTGCGTGACCTTTACTACCAGTAGAGTTTTAGAGCCAGCTGCATATCGCGCGGTGTGTTGGATTGTCCGCTGACGAGGCCAAACGCGCTGCTATTCAAGTTGGTATTCGGGTTGGAGAATACTGTCCGGTTCAGCAGGTCGAAGGCTTCGGCGCGAAAGTCCAGCCGGAAGCGTTCGGTGAAGGCGAAGGATTTGCTCAAGCCCACATTTTCATTAAAGTTCGGGAAACCGCGCACCAGCGGGTTGAGGCGGGTAGCATTGCCGAGCAAGCCCGGCACTTGAGCGGGAAAATCCGCGGCGCTCAGGTAGGTGTCCTTATTGGGATCGAACGCTCCACTCCAGTTCGACTTCCAGTTGTAGTTGGTGATCTGCGGGCGGTTGGCGCCGTTGAAGATCGCGATCGGCGCATTCACCGTTACGCCGATGGGATAGCCGCTCGCATAGATTTGAATTGCACTCACGCGCCACCCGCCGACCACCTGGTTGGCGAACCCGTGCGTCAGCCAGCGACGTCCTTTGCCGAAGGGAAGTTCGTAAACAGTATTCAGCTTTACCGCGTGTGTCTGATCATAAGCGCCGATGGATTTTTCCAAACGCCGGTTGCCGTTGTCCTCCGCAAAACCGGCATTGGCGTAATAGGTATCGGAATCGGTCAGGAGTTTCGAAAACGTGTAGCTTAGCTGTGCCGTCAGCCCGTTGGAAAGACGGCGATTCAGTTTCAAGATGGCGGCCTGATAGTTGGAATGGCCGCTTTTATCGCCGCCGCTCTGGCTGGTATCGACGGTCAGGTATTGGGGGTAGGGCCGGAGCGCCTGCGCGACGCTCATATTCTGCTGCACGGCGGGATTCGTGAAGTTGGCATACGGGATGGGAATCCCCGCCGCAACCGCCGCGGAGGAAGTGATGCTGGAGTTGAGCAGATTGATGGCCTGCGTCGCGCCCAACTTCGCGATCAGCGCATTCACGGTGGACATCGGCACCTGATTGACGTTTTGAATGCCGCTTTGCAGGTGCACGCCCGCGACCGCGTTATAGTCCGCTTCGATTACGGTATTACTGGAAATTTCGCGCTGGATGGAGAAGGTCCAATTGTCATTTTCCGGCGCCCGAGTGGCGTTTTGGCCATTCCAATAATCGACGTTGGTGTTGTTGGAGAATGACGGATTGATTTGCGGCGGAAGCGGGTAAGAAGGAAGTCCCTGATCCCAATAGAAGGCTGGTGTCACTCCGTTGTTCGAAGACGCGAAGGCGTACTGGCCGATGAAGCCGGCATAGTGGCTGCTGCTCGCCACCACCGTGACGCGGCTAAACGAACGCGCGGCTCCGGCCCGAATGGTCGTTTTCGAATTGAGTGAATAGGCGATGCCGAGACGCGGGCCAATCGCTCCGTAATATCCGGGAACGAGAGTGTCCTGACCCGATCTTCCGGGGCCAGTGCCGGCAAACACTAACGCGCCCGGATAGTTATTCACGGCAGGATTCGGAGCAGTCGGCGAAAAATTGGAATATTGATTCCCGCCGGCGACCGGAGGGGAAGTGTACTCATACCGCACGCCCAGATTCACCAGGAGTTTCCTGGTGATGCGCCAGTCGTCCTGGGCGAAAAACCCATTGTAGGCGTAGGTCTGAGGGAGATTGCGGATGGTCTCGGTCGCGCCGGTCTGCGCCGCGCCGAGCAGGAATGAGGCAAAGGAACTTCCGCTGGTGAACGAAGTCACGCCGGGAACTCCGGTTTCGAGGAAACTGAAACCAGCGTTGCCCGCGATGTTCTGTTGACCGAAGCCATCGGCAACCTGATGGTCGAAAGTATAGCCGAACTTCATGGTGTGAGCGCCGTGGATCCAGCTCAAAGCATCCTGGAAGGACCAGGAAGGTTGAGAGGTGCCGTTATAGGCCGTGCTGCCCCAACCGGTAAATTCGGTAAAGGTGATATTCGGAAAATTCACCTTACAGTTCACCGCGTTGGGAATGCAGGTCTTCCAGTCCCCGCCCACGTTGGGTGAGTAACTGTTTTTGGAGAACTTATTATCGCCGAACGAGAAATGGTTGAAGAGAGTAGGCGAAATTGTCCAATCGTAACTGGCGCGATAAAGCGCGGCGTCGTATTGCGTCACCTGTCCGTTATAAAGCGGCTCCGGCAGGCCGGAGGGACCCGCAGGCCCTGGAAGCTGATTGTTGCGCGTCCGGTTATAGAAGAACGAGACGTGGTGATTGGAGCCGAAATTATGGTCCAGCCGCATGCTGCCTTTGTCGGTCGGGCTTTCACTGTCGCCGCCGTTCGTCAAATAGTTATTATTTACGTACGAAAAGGTTCCCGGAACAATGCCAGCGCGGTTGGGCGTGACGCCTTGGGCATAGGGGATCATGGACACCGACACCTGGCTGAACTGGGATTGCGGGATGATATTGCCGGCATATGGGGTGCGGACAAAACCGCTGCCCGACGGATTCGCGGCGGTGGAATGAGGGTCGTAGATGGGGATCAACTGATTCTTGTTGTTCACCCATTTGGAGAAATCGCCCTGATACATCTCGGGCGTAGGAACCGTCAAGACAGTTCCGTTCGCGCCGAGCCGGTTGCGAAAACCTTCATAGGACAGAAAGAAGAACGTTCGGTTCTTGCCGTGGTAAATTTTCGGGATTTCGACCGGACCCCCGATGGAGGCGCCGAAATCGCTTTGCTTGTAGATGGAACGTGTGGGCGCAAAGAAGCCTCGCGCATCGAAATCGTCATTGCGGAGGAATTCGTACGCCGAACCGTGCAACTGATTGGTGCCGGACTTGGACGCGAAGGCAATTACACCGCCTCCGGCCTGGCCGTATTCAGCCTTGAAGCCATTGGTATCGACGGCAAATTCCGTGATCGATTCGACGGAGGGAGTGAGGTAAGCGGTCTCGCCCGCATCGGCCGAGCGATTGGTATTGACCGAAATTCCATCGAGCGTCGCGCTCCAACTGGCGGCCTGCCCTCCGCCGATGGAGAGAGTGGTTCCGCTGCCTTTAGAATCGGCGGCGACGGATACGAGGTCGAAAGGGCTGCGCATCGCGCCGCCGACCACGAGCGGCAGATCGTCGACCATTTTGTTCTCAACCGCGGTCGAGATCTTCGCGTTTTCGGTTTGCAACTCCGCGGCCTGGGCGTTGACCTCCACGGATTCGCTAACCTGGCCGACCTGGAGTTTGGCGTCAATGCGGACCGTGGCTCCAGCGGTCAGAGTCACGCCGGCTTCGATGAAATTACGAAAACCTGGAGCGCTGACTTCGATGCGATAGACGCCGGGCGCAAGATTCGCCGCGCTATATTCGCCGGCTCCCGACGTGAAGACATGTTCGGTCGTATTGGTAGCCTGATTGATCACCTTCACGGGAACGTTGGCCATATTCGCTCCGCTGGCGTCGGTGATAATTCCGGTGATTGTGCCGCGCTCGGATTGCGCGCAGGCGAACGACGCGGCTAACAAAGCCGCGCAAACGAGCTCAACCCTCATACCCTGCTCCTTTAAAACCTTCTTAACGAGGAGGTTTCATTGGGACTCATGCTATAGCCGCGTATGATGAATGTCAAGCGGGTCTAAAGTTTGACAGCGGGTCTCATTTTGATATCATCGAACCCGGTGCGGACGGTTCAAACAGCTTCGGCAGTTCCTACACACGTCCGTTACAACGTCCTAGCTCTTACCTTCTGCATCACTTTCATGATGTATTTGGATCGGGCAGTGATGGGCTCGGCCACGCCTGCGATTATGCGTGAATTCCACATGACGAAAGTCGGGATGGGTTGGAGCAGTTCGGCGTTCAATTGGTCGTACGCGCTTTTCCAGGTTCCGGGAGGATGGCTGGCGGATCGTTATGGTCCACGAGTCGTGCTCTCGTGCGCGCTGGCCTGGTGGTCGATCTTCACTTCCGCAACGGGCCTCTCCTACAATGCGATTTCACTGGCGTTTGCGCGGTTCTTTTTTGGCGTCGGAGAGGCTGCCGCGTTTCCTTCCAGTTCCCGGGCATTGGTCCGCTGGCTACCGGCCAGCCAGCGCGGCTTCGGTCAAGGCTTTCAACATGCCGGTTCGCGTTTCGGCGCAGCGGTTGCTCCGTTAATCGTCATGGTCCTGATCGTGCGATTGAGCTGGCAGCCGGTCTTCTATCTATTAGGAATGACCGGGATCGTATGGGCCATTATCTGGCACATCTATTACCGGGACGACCCAGGTGAACATGCGGCTGTGAATGTGGAAGAAGTGTGTCTGATCAACTCCGGACCGCAACTTCAGATACGACCGGACAAGGGTCCTGTACCGTGGCGATGCATTCTGTCGAGCCGCGACTTATGGTATCTGAGCTCTATGTACTTCTGCTATGGCTGGGTCTTGTGGTTATATCTGCAATGGCTGCCGACCTACTTCATAGAAGCGCGTCACTTCACCGCCATCAAAACGGGTTTGGCCGCCAGCGTCCCATTACTGGCGGCGACAGTGACGAATGTCGCGGGCGGATGGATTTCAGATAAGCTGGCGCACCGCTGGAGAGATTTGCGGCGCGGACGCACGCGCGTTTCGGTAATCGGTTTCGCGATCGCGGGCATCGCCCTGGCGCCGGGTGTACTGGCGCGAAACAACATCGTCAGCCTGGCGTGGATTACGCTGGCCTTCGCCGGCCTGGAGCTTACGGTAGCGGTGTCCTGGGCAATCTGTCTCGACATCGGAGGCGAGTTCACGGGATCGGTTTCGGCGGTCATGAATATGTTCGGCAATATCGGCGGAGCAGTGGCAGCGATAGCGATCGGTTACCTCTCAACTCTCATGGGATGGAACTGGCCCTTTCTGACGGGCAGTATGCTGTGTCTCGCCGCGGCTCTGCTGGCAACGCAAATCAATCCAACGAGACCGGCGGTGATTTAGGTTGGAATATGAAGATTAATCCCGATAAGTGCGTGGCGTGCGGCAACTGCACCTATGTATGTCCCATGGGCGCGATATACATAGACCCGCAGATCAAACGGGCGACCATCAATGGCAACGAATGCGTCGAGTGTTACTCCTGCTTCCATGGGTTAAGTCAAGAGCACCTCAATCCTGTCATGGTGCGGACGATACGGAAGATCTTCCAGACGATGCGGCTGCGTTTCGATCCTGAACCGGATGTCTGCCCGACCGCGGCATTCGAGCCGGACGAACTGGTCTGGCCGCGCGTGATTCGCCGCGCCTTTTCCGATCCGAGGGTGCCTCATGAATCGACCGGCATCGAAGGACGCGGCACGGAAGAGGTCAAGACCAACGACATCAGCGGCCGCATACAGGTAGGCGAGGTGGGTTTCACGATCGAGTTCGGCCGGCCCGGAGTGGGCGTGTGGATGAGCGAGATTCAAACGATGTGCACGGCGCTGGCGGAACTGGGTGTCTCGTTCGAGAAGAAGAACCCGATCACTTCACTCATGTCCGACGAATCGAAAGGACAGTTGCGCGAAGACGTGCTAAGTGAGAAAGTGCTCTCGGCGATTGTGGAAATCAAGGCGAGGATCGAACGCACTGAAGAGATCATCCAGTTAGTGCACGACATAGAGAAGCGCATCGATACGGTGGTGGCGCTGGGCGTCGGCACGCGTTGCGATGGGGATGGCGAAGATCGCGTGGTGGGGCCGATCCTGGAGAGATTGGGGTACGAACTGGAGCGCGCGAAAACCAACATCGGCATTGGGCGCGTGACCAATACCGGCGTGCGGGCCGAGGCTCAGGCCGCGGTGGTGAACCGATGACGAACACACTCCACCGTTACGGCGACGCCGAAAGTTTCCATGACGACTTTATCGTCTTCGCCATGTGCTGCCGGGGCAAGAACGATGAGAACAGCGTGCCGAAGCTGCGCAAATTTCTGGAAATTGCCTTGCAGTTCAAACCAGTAAATCTGGGAGACGCGCGGCACGGGGGAGCGCTGAGGCCGTCGCGCGCCATGAATCCGACGTCGCACTGGAAGCGTGATATCGAGCCCGATTTCGAAGCGGTGATTGCCGGCCTCGATACGCCGACCACGGCCGCGGCGGTGTTCGACAACCGGGTGGCCGCCGAAGATTTCGTGAAAGCGGTAGTCGAAGCCGATCTCGGCCTGAGCGTCAACATTTCAACGTCCATCGACGGCGCGGAGCAATGCTGCGCGCATGCCGGGATCCATCGCCATAGCATCGGCTACTCTCTGGGCTTCGAAGGCAAGACCGAACACCTCGCCAATGAAGACGTACTCAAACTCGCCACCATGTGCGGCCATGGGATGGTCGCCGCGTCACTGGCCAAGAAGATGATCGACTGGGTGAAGGAAGGGCGGCGCACTCCGGAACAGGCGGCCAGTTACATGACGCGTTTCTGCTCGTGCGGTGTTTTCAATCCGTCCCGAGCGAAACGTATTTTGATCGAGGCTAGCAGGAGAACCAAATAGAGCACTGTGTCGCTAGATTAACAGCCAGTGGCAGAAGTCAACGCAGGCCAAAGGCCTGCTCTACTAGGCTTTTGTCTAAGGCTGCGGGGTGGGGTACAGCAGACCAATGCCGAATCTTCCGTCCGTACCGTCTATGTATTCGCGATGTTGGTAGACCGTCTTGATGGAATCCCAGAACTGCTTCACCTGGGTGTCGTCAAAGTTGCCGGCTACATCGTGGAAAGCAACCATGCCAGTCTCGCTGAGCAGCGGCGAATACATCGTCCAATCGTTCCGGACTCCTTCGAAGGTGTGATCGCCGTCAATGAAAAGCAGATCGACTCGTCGTCCTCCCAACAGACGTTTTACTTCACGAAGAGTAGAAGGCGAATGTGAATCTGCCCGGAGCAGATGGAGGGATTGATCCCGCCGGGCGAATCGGCGGTACAGGGCTTTACGAAAAAGTGAATAGCCACCGCCGAACTTACCTCCGGGCAGATCGATGCTGAGGATGGTCGCGTCAGGCTGCGCCAGCCGGGTCCAGAGGTAAAGCGTCCCGCCGGAACAGGTTCCAATTTCCAGGACGGTGCGGGGGTTGAGCCGCCTGACTTCCGTCAACAAAGACGCCAGTTCTCCCTGGATTTGGAAGGGCCGCAGAAATGCATCCCCGTAGCCGAAAAGGAGGGAGGTCATCTCTTCGGGTCGATCTACAAGGGAATCGGCTTGCCGATTCAAGGTTTTCAAACCTGTAAAGGCTTTGGCCAACCGGCTTGCGCAGCTAAGTTTATGGCTTAGGTAACCCTTCATTTACAGCCTACCGATCTTCGAAGCGATGAACTCAACCTTTGACACGGGCGGACGATGGCAAAGGGGTAGAGACGCGATCAACCAAAGATCGATTGTAGCTTGCAGCCACTATCCGGGACAACTGATTCGGGTGGTCGAAACGGAGGCCGGCTCACCGGGTGCCGAGGATGAGACCGGTGCAGACGCCGATGGCCACTGTCCCGTAGGCGATCCCTACGATCAGGCGTGCCCGTCGGGGCGTATAGAGACGGCTCCGAAGCGCGAGAATTCTTCTATCGATTTGCCAGTACAGAAAAGCCGCCATGGCGAGGTTTAGGGTCAGAATCAGCGCGTGGCGGGCAAAGGGGTTGTGGAGTCCGGCGCGTTTGAAGAAAGCGTTGACGACGAACACAGGAATCCAGGCATTGAGATAAAGAGGATAGGACATGCCACCGGCCAGCGTTCCCATGAAGTGGCGGTTGCCCTGTACAGCGAGACAAAGGACGACGGCGATGGCGCATATCGGAGAGATGTTTTCGTAGTCCATGCCGACCGCGAGGCCGATCGCCGAGAGCGCCGCCACCGCTGCAGCGACACAGCGCGTCAGGTAGTGCTGGTGAAAGGGTCCGTAGGCATTGACGGCAACCGCCGCGAGGACGCCGAATGCGATGCTCGAGTAGGTTCTGCTGAACCAGGCCAGAGCCGCAATTCCTACCCAGGTGAACACGCTACGTCCAAACCGACGGGGAAGGAGCACGAGTAGGATCGGCGCAAGCAGGTAAAACTGCTCCTCCGCGTTGACGCTCCAGAAGTGATTCCCCGTACCGGCGAGAGGCATTTGCAGAAGATGCTGCGCCAGTTGAGGCGGTCCGAAGAGGTTATAGACGAAGGTGGCTTTGTAGAAGACAAATTCAGTCCATTTCGGGGTTACGGGATCGCGCAAAAGGCTCGCTATCACTAACAGGCCGAGGGCCAGGAAATACGGACACCAGATTCGCAGGGCGCGATTGAAATAAAAGCGCGGCAATTCCTCTTTGGGAAGCGTGACCAGCAGGCCGCCAATGAGCCATCCGCTCAAGGCGAAAAATATCCGGACAGCGAAGTCCCCGGCCTGCGGCCACTGCTCGATCAGATGTTCATGGCTGAGAAGGACGACGGAGGCTAAGCCGAGGCGCAGCCAATCGAACCACGGATAGTAGCCCGTTGCCGCGCGGGGCTCGAGGGATGGCGCCGTCGCAATCATCGCTTATTTTACAAGACGCGGGGCCAGGGAGACGGCGGGGCAGTGAGTCACAATGGTTCGTGGAACCTATGGCCGACGCAACCGCGGAATTGCCTCCCATCACTCGCCCCTACCTGGTCTGCCTCAACGTCCCGTGTTACCGCGATGAGCACGGCGTACATTACGTCGATGCGTTATGGCACAAAGATCTGATTCAGCACGTGCGGTATCTGAAGAGGCTCACTCTGGCGTCGCCCTGCCGGGTGGGCGAACCGCCGCCGGATACCTTAGCGTGGCGTCCTCCGCTGCCGGAGATTGAGTTTCTCGACCTTCCCGCTTCAGAAAGTGTGATGGAGGCGATATTCCACCTGCCTGGGATCGCCTGGCGTCTGTGGACGGCTATCGGAAAGACAGAGATTGTGCACCTGGGTGTGGCCGGATGGCCGATTCCATTCGGCTGGCTGGCCTCGCCGCTCGCTGTCCTGCGCTCGAAGTTTTCAATCATCGTGGTGGAGTCGGCACCCTGGCGTTTGAGGCCCGGCTTGCCTGTCACTCTGAAGGCGAAGTTGAAGGCAAGCCTTTACGAAGTACTTGGGCGGTGGTGTGTCAATCATTGCAGCCTGGTGATTGCGACGCAGGAGGAGTACCGGAGGACCTTACTGACTGCGTCTCCAAGCCGCGGCCATGTCATCCACGCTTCGTGGCTGGATGCCGAGGTGATCATTTCTCCAGCGGAGGCATTGGAAGCCTGGCGGGCGAAGCGGATCACTGCAAGAGCACCGTTGAAGCTCTTGTTCGCGGGACGCCTGACGCGCAGCAAGGGAGTGCTGCTGCTGCTCGATGCCATGCGGATTTTGAACCGTAAGGGAGTCCCGATTGAATTGGATATTCTCGGACAGGGGGAGCTCGAAGGCGAATGCCGGCAGGCGTGCGAGTGTTTCAACGGCGTCACGAAGGTGTCGATGCGGGGTGTCGCTCCATATAACGCGCGATTTTTTGAGATTATACGCGGCTACCATGGGGTGGTGGTTCCGAGCCTTTCAGATGAGCAGCCCAGGATCGTTTACGATGCGTATTCACAAGCGGTTCCCGTATTGGCGAGCGATACGCCCGGACTTCGGGAATGTATCCGGCACGGGGTCACCGGAAGGTTATTGGACTTGGGCGAACCGGCAGACTGGGCGGAGTTATTCGAATGGTGTATCGATCATCCGGAGGAACTTGAAGCGATGGGGTGCGCCGGATTGGAAATGGCGCACAGGATGACTCACGAGGAGATGCACCGGCAGCGATGGAAGCTGTTGGTTTAAGGTTCAATGGGGTTACACTGAGAGCTTGTCGGCTGCCTCGTCCAGATGACTCTCCTGCCCGCGTCCGATAGTCCCCTGAAGTACCGCCCAGACATCGATGGGCTGCGTGCCGTGGCCGTACTTTCGGTGGTCTTCTTTCATCTAGGGCTTCCTCTGCATGGTGGTTTTGTGGGCGTGGATATCTTCTTCACGATATCCGGGTTCCTGATCGGCTCGATCATTCTCAGGCAGACTGCGGAGGGGTCCTTCACCTTTGCCGGGTTTTACGAACGGCGTATCCGGCGGATCGTTCCGGCGTTGTTCGTCATGCTGCTGGTGAGTTCACTGGTAGCGTACCGGTATCTTCTACCGCTCGAACTCAGGGATTATGCAATCTCGCTGGCCGGCGCTGAACTGTCGGCGTCGAATTTCTATTTCTGGCTGCAGACCGGATATTTCGACTCAACGTCGGCATCGAAGCCGTTGCTCCACACCTGGTCGCTGGCGGTGGAGGAACAGTTCTACATATTCTTTCCCATGCTGCTGGTGTTGCTACGCCGATTTGCGCCACGGCGCATCGATCTCAGTATTTACCTGATCGCTACGGTTTCTTTCCTCCTCTCTATCTATGGCGTA
Organism: Terriglobia bacterium; assembly: GCA_963777595.1. GTDB lineage: Bacteria > Acidobacteriota > Terriglobia > Bryobacterales > Bryobacteraceae > CAVVFX01. The sequence continues at coordinate 65,700 of CAVZRE010000001.1, read as the reverse complement.
ACCCGGTACCCGGATGCCACTTTTTATTTACCGCACACGCGAGCCTGGGAAGTGCTGTGCGGAGTCATTCTGGCGCTCGATACGGCGCCACGCATCCGCCGTCCGATACTGCGAGATGCGGCAGGGATTGCCGGGGCGGCTCTCATCGGGGCGGCGCTGTGGTTTTACCGTCCGTGGACTCCGTATCCGGGGCCTGCCGCCCTATTGCCGTGCATTGGGTCCGCGCTGATTATCGCCGCCGGACAAACCGGACCGAACGTGGTGGGCCGCATCCTCTCGCTGAAGCCGGCGGTCTTCATCGGATTGATTTCGTATTCGCTTTACCTTTGGCACTGGCCGCTGATCGTCTACAAGTCGTACGGGGTCACATTGGTGAATGGACTGAACAGACATCAGACGCAGATGGCGCTGTTGTCGATCTCGATGGTACTGGCATGGCTCTCATGGCGCTTTGTCGAGATGCCTTTCCGCGCGGGAGCCTCGCGGGTGAGCCGTCGAGCGCTTTACACGTCGCTTGCCGCGGCGGTGCTACTGGTGACCGTTTTGAGCTGCAGCGCGATTCTTTCGCGGGGCGCGCCGTACCGGTTCACTCCCGAGGCGCGCGAAGTTGCAGAATATATTCACGGCGATCCACCGGATGGTTTCGATCAGCATCGGACGGGCGTCTGCTTCATCATCTCAGCCACGGCGACCTTACGCGATTTTTCGATAGCGACGTGCCTGCGCGACAAGCCGGGTCAAAAGAACTTGCTCTTGCTAGGCGATAGCCACGCGGCCAGCTTATGGTGGGGATTGAAGGAGGCTCTTCCCGGCATGAACGTATTGCAGGCGACGGCCACCGGCTGCAAGCCGGTATTGACTCAGAGGCCGCGACAGCAGGCAGGCTGCACCGCGATCATGGACTACGCCCTGAAGGAGTATTTGCCGGCGCATCCGGTGGATGCCGTGCTGATCGAAGCACGCTGGGACGACGGCGACCTGCCCGGGCTGGCCGCGACGATCTTCTGGCTGCGACAACGGAAGATCCCCGTGGTGCTCTTCGGACCGGCTGTAGAATATGACTCTCCGCTGCCGCGCTTGCTGGCGCTGGCGATCAGCCACAACGATGCCACGCTGGTGAGCCGCCATCTTGTCCGAACGCCCGAGAACCTCGACCGGCAAATGGCAAGCCTGGCAAAAGATAGCTGGCATGTGCCCTATGTCTCGCTCATCGATCTGTTCTGCCATGACGGCACTTGCGCTCAGTATGCGGCGGTGGATGTGCCGTTGCAATCCGATTACGGGCATCTCACCAAGGCGGGTTCCGTACTGGCGGCCAAACGGATAGTGGCGCTTGGGGTTCTTCCGCCGGGGGATCATTAGAGAGTTGCACACGCGCTCCGCTTTGAATTATAAAGACTCACCCCTCTCACCGAGGGTGCTGCTTCCGGTCTTAAAGCCTGTCAGAAACACGCTGTGCCGCAAGGAGTCGGCAAATAAACGGGATGGATTGGGATCGCGCTTCCGCTGAATCGCGCGGCGCAGGATGCCTAAGGCACAACCCAGCAGAAACGCCGCATCGGCCAAGCCGGCATAAAACGCTCCGTAGTTCTTGATGAAATACCAGCGCCGCGCCTCGAACCAGTAGGCAGGAAGCCGCGCCCTATCCCCGGCGACAATCCCTGAGGAGGAGCCTTCGAAGTGGATGATACGGCTTTCCGGCACATACCAGGTCGGCCAGCCGGCCCGTAGTGCGTTGAGACAGTAGTCGGTGTCCTCAAAATAAGCGAAGAATCCTTCGTCCAGCAGACCGTGCCGTTCGATGACCTCGCGGCGGATGAGCATGGCGGCTCCCGCCACCCAGTCGACCTGGCAGGCCACCGGCGGCTTCGGCGGACAAACTACCCATTTAGCCAACCACTGGGAGATTAGGCCGATTCCCAGGCCCCGATCGAATTCCGAGGCAAGGGAAAGAAAGCGAAATGGAGAGCCTTGCATCTTGCCGTCGGCGAACTCGAGCCGGGTTCCCGCGATGCCGACTTTGGGATGTTCATCCATGAATTGCAACAGACGGGAAATGGCGTCGGGACAGACCACGGTATCGGCGTTGAGGAGCAGCACGTATTGCGGCGGATGGGGGGAAGAAAAAGCCTTGCGGATGATGAGATTGTTTCCACGGGTGAATCCCAGGTTGTGGGCGAGCGGGATCAACTCCACCCAGGCATCCCAACCCTCAGCCACAATCGCGTCGCGGAGCCGTTCCGCGGAATCATCCCCGCTGCCATTCTCCACGACGACAACTCTGCAGCCCGCAATGCCCAATTGTTCCGCAGCCAGGGACCGGAGGCAGCCAAGCGTGAAATCCGCGACGCGATAGTTGAGGACGATGACCAGGAGTTTCACGTGCGCGATTTTCCAGGGACGAGCCGGCGAGGGTTGCGGCCGGTCCGGCTATGCCACCGGTCGATCTGCGTCCTGTGCAAAGCCGCAATCATGGCCGCGATCGTGTCAGGATGAAAGCGGGTCGCGGCATCTTCGCCGCCACGTTCGCCCAGTTTAGCAGCGAGGCTGGGATTTTCGATCAGCCGTGTCACTTGCGCAGCCATGCTTTCGGGATCGCCAGGATCGCACAACAAGCCATTGACGCCATCGGTCACGATCTCAGGAATGCCGCCCGTGCGGGTCGCGACCAACGGACAGCCGTAGGCCAGCGCCTCGAGCACCACCATCGGGAAGACTTCAAAGCGCGACGCGACGATGGTCAAGAAGGCCTGCCGGCGGAGGGCGGCCAACGCGGCATCAGACTGCCGGCCGAGCCAGTCAACCCGGTCGGCGACATCCGGGGCGAACTGACTGAGGTACCCGGCGAGCGTCCATGTCCGGCCGGTATCGTCCAGAAAGCCCGTATCGCGCCCTACCATCAGCAGCCTTACACGGGGGAATTTCCGCGCCAGAATGCGGAAGCTGTCAATCAAGACGTCTCCGCCTTTATGGCGATCAAAACGACCGACGAAGAGGATTTGATCGGGATTGCAGGCATCCAATCGCCAGCGGTCCCGAAGATTGACGACGGGAGCGGGGGCGGGAATGACGGAGGCGTTTTCGAGAACCAACCCATAGCGGGCCCGGGTTCGTTCAAGAATATCGGCGGACGAGGCGGAGATGGCATCCGCCAGCGAAATCGTCACACCCTCCCGGCGCACCCGACGGTGAAAGGCCGCATCGAAGATGGTGTCCGAGGCCGCTCCGTTCGCGAAGATGGGACCGTGGAGGCGGATTACGACGGGAATATCCAGCCGCGATCGAATGACTTGCAACATCCCGAAGGTCTCTTCCATTTCAATCAGTTCCACGCCGCGTTCCTGAACGGCGCGAGCCGCGGCCCGGCACAGGTTCTCGGCGAACAACCGGAGCATCGCCTTTCGTGGAGCGATGCGAAAGGCGATTGGATCAAAGATCCGCGATAACAGGGAACGCGATTCCCGCCGAAGGAAATAAACATCCGGCCACTGCCCGCTTCCGCTAACGCTGAGAATGCACGGCCGGTGTCCCATGCGGCGCAAACTTTTGACGACGTGGCTTACATAAGTGACGATTCCATTCGCCGCGGCATCGGCCGGCCAGGATGGACTCAGGAAGGCGACGTTGAGGGGTCTCTCTTCGGGTGCATCGATCATGGCCGACGACTTGACCATAACTTGCGCGCGGGGCGCCCGTCAAGCCACGCACCAACCCAGCCGTGCTGAAATCGCGGAGTTCGGGCGGAAAGTCGCATGCGGTAAACTCAGGAAATCGAAAGAATGTCCGACGCCCTTTCTACCGCGAGAGGCGCGCCTCCAGTCGCAGCCAGCGGCGAAACCACGGGATCGCTCAAGCGGCTCGCCTTTCGGGGAGCAATTTGGACGATGCTCGGTTTTGGAACCAGCCACGTTTTGCGGTTGGGCTTCAATCTGATCATTACGCGACTGCTGTATCCCGAGTTGTTCGGGCTGATGTCGCTGGTTTCCACCGTTGTCATGGGTTTGACATTACTCTGCGACGTAGGCATTGCGCCGGCGGTGGTGCGAGATCCCAGAGGGGGTGAGCGCGTTTTTTTAAACACGGCGTGGACGATGCAGATCATTCGCGGGATCGGAATTGGCGCGGCCTGCCTGCTGCTGGCCTGGCCGGTGTCATGGTTCTACGGGGATCGACGGCTGCTGTGGATTGTGCCGGTGATCGGGCTGAACAGCGTCGGCATGGGATTCAGTTCCGCCTGCCTGCTGACGTTCAAGCGAAACATGCAGGTGCGGCCGCTGGTGATCTTAGACCTGGCGGCCCAGATTCTTTCAGGCATCGTCATGGTGGTATGGGCATGGTTAAGCCCGAGCATTTGGGCGCTCGTCGCGGGGGGGCTGGCTTCCACTGTGATCCGCCTGGCGTGGAGCCATGTGCTCAACCGGGGAGTGTCGGACCGGCTGGAATGGGACCCCGACGTGGTCAAAGAACTCTTGCGCTTCGGGCGCTGGATCTGGATTGCCAGCGTACTCGGATTTTCGGCATCCCAAGTAGACCGGTTGATTTTAGCCAAGTTAGTGACCTGGCAAATGCTGGGAATCTACGGCGTCGCGGCGACGCTTGCCGAGACCCCTCGCAGCTTGTCGATGGCTCTGAATAGTGACGTGATTTATCCGGTATTTGCCAGGTCGGCCCATCTGGAGCGTCCGGAACTTCGCGCCAGGATTATCCGACACCGCTGGAGGCTGCTGCTGATCATGGCGATCGCGATAACGGTCCTGACGGTCACGGGCGACGGGATCGTACGGCTGCTTTATGACAAACGATACGCGGCTGGAGAGTGGATCCTGCCGATGCTCGCTTTGGGAATCTGGCCGAGCGCGCTGGCAAATACGGTGGACTCCTCGCTGACGGCGATTGGGCAGCCGCGCTATGGCGCGATGGGAAATTTCCTGAAGATGCTGTTCACGGCAATTGGAATTCCGGTGGGATTTCGGCTGATGGGAGTAGCGGGCGCGGTGCTGGTGGTGGCGATGAACGACGTACCGTATTATGGGCAGATTGCCTACGGTCTTTGGCGGGAGGGGCTGAACACCTGGGAGCAGGATCTGAAGGCGACCGCGCTCTTGCTGGTATTGATTGCCGTGGCTTTGCTGGTGAGGTCCAGTCTCGGATTTGGGATGCCATTCCGGGGTGCATTTTAAAAATGCCGGCCGCTATGAATGCTTGGGGAGCGATCGTGATGTTCGGCTGGATCCCCGTGGTGCTGGGGCTGTTTGCCTGGTTGCCGGGGAGACGCGCGGCGTTGATCGGCATGGTGGCGGGATGGATGTTTGTGCCCGTCGCGAGCTATGTGGTACAGGGGCTTCCCGACTTCACCAAAATGAATGCCGTTTGCGGTGCGCTGCTGTTGGGGATGGCGATCTTCGATTTCCGCCGGCTGATTTCCCTAAGGCCGTGCCTGGTGGATCTTCCCATCGTCTTATTTTGTCTTTCCGCGTTCGCATCCGCGATGAGTAATGGCTTGGGTGTACACGAGGGGCTGTCTGCGCTGTTGGCCAGAGCGATGGCGTGGGGAGTGCCTTACACTGCCGGGCGGTTGTACTTTGCTGAATTACCTCATCTTCGTGAACTGGCGATCGGCATCTTTCTCGGGGGGCTCGTCTATGTGCCGCTCTGCTGGTGGGAGGCGGTGGAGGGACCGGGCTTACACCGGCTGGTTTACGGTTACGAGCAGCCGTTCCTCGATCTGGAACTACGTTTTGGCATCCTGCGGCCAATCGTCTTCATGCAAGGGGGGTTGATGGTAGCGGTATGGATGGCGTCTGCAACCGTGATTGGGCTCTGGCTATGGAAGAGCGCCTCGCCGGCCGATCGCTTCCGCCCCTGGCTGGCGTGGCTTGTGCCGTTACTGGCGATCACTACGATTAACATCCGGTCAGTAAACGGGTGGGTACTCATGACCATCGGAGCCGGTCTGCTGGCACTGCACTCCTACTGGCGAAGCGCCGAGCCTATGCTTGCGATCATGCTAGTCATTACGGCCTATGTCGGCGTCCGTGCGACAGGGATATGGTCCGGGGAGCAGGCCGTTCCCCTGGTGGGAAGGGTGGTAGACGAGGCCAAAGGCAGATCGATCAATTTCCGCTTCCAAAATGAACGACTTATTATTAACAATGTGCGCGAACGGCCGATCTTGGGATTGGGCCGGCAGAGCAAGACATTAGACGATCACCGGGGCGGCCACGCATATCCGGATAGCCTATGGATCGTGATCTTCGCGGAGAGCGGCGCTGTCGGATTACTGAGTATCATGGCCACCCTCCTGGCGCCGGCCGCGGTCTTCATCGAGTGCGTACCGGCAAGCCGGTGGCAGGAAGCGGCGGTGGCTCCGGCCGCGGCTTTAGCAGTTGTAATGATTCTCTGTGCGATTGACGATCTGGCTAACGGGAGTATCAATCCGGTATATATGTTGGCCTCGGGAGGGCTGGCGGGTCTGCGGTGCGGGCGATTAGGATGCTACGGGAAAAGCTGAAGGTCCTGTTCATCGTGGAGCAATGCAATCCGGAGTGGTCCTCGGTGCCTCTCGAAGGGTTTCGCTACTATACGGCGATTAGCCGGTTGGCGGAGGTGACGCTGGTCACGCATGAGTGCAACCGGGCGGCACTCAACCGAGCGGGAGCGAACGGCGAAACTGTCATTATCCGCGAGAGCCGCGCCGGACAGATTTACGGCAAGCTGGCGGGCCAGATGAGCGAATTTCGCGGCCGTATCAACTGGCCGATGCGGCATGCCTTAACCTATCCCGCATATGCGGAATTCGATTGGCGGGTTTTTCAGCAGTTAGGCGAGGCGGTGGCGAGAAAGAGCTATGACGTGGTGCATGCGTTTACGCCCATTCTGCCGCGATATCCGGTATCGATCCTCAAGGCTTGTGAAAACACGCCTTTTCTGCTGGGGCCGGTAAATGGCGGTCTGCGATTCCCGGCCGGCTTCGAGGGCATCGCAAGGAAGGAATTCAACCGGTTCAACTCGCTCCGCGGTTTTGCGAATTTCATTCCGGGCTATCGGAGGACTTACCAGCAGGCAGACAAGATACTGGCAGGCTCGAGCGCAACGTTCCTGATGCTGCAAAAGATGCATGCGATTGGTGGCGACCGGCTGGAATTGTTCCACGAGAACGGTGTGCAGAGCGAGTTTTTTCTGGATCGGGCACCCCGAGACGATGGCGCGATTCGCCTGCTATTCGTGGGCCGCCTGGTTCCCTATAAATGCGCGGACCTGGTGATCGAAGCCATGAATTCGCTGCCCGCGGACATCCGAAGGCGGGCGACGTTGACGATTGTGGGAGATGGTCCGGAACGAGAACATCTGGAAAAAGTTGCGGAAAGCCTCGGTCTTGCCAGCCAGGTGACGATTTCGGGATGGGTGCCGCAAGAGCGGACGCTGGAGTTTTACCGGCAGGCGGATATCTTCTGCTTCCCGTCCGTGCGGGAGTTTGGCGGAGCGGTGGTCCTCGAAGCGATGGCGTCGGGGCTACCTTGCATTGTGGCGGATTACGGAGGGATCGCGGAGTATGTGACTGAGGGCACGGGATACAGAATCGCGCTCGATTCGCGAGAACATCTGCGCAGCCAAATGGCGCGGCATATCGAAGATCTGGCGCGGAACAGGGACTTGCTCAACGGCATGTCGGCGAAGGCTGCGGAGCGGGCGCGCGACTTCAAGTGGGATAGCAAAGCCCGGCGCATGGTGACGATTTATGAGGCTTTGACGGAGCGGAAGCGGGTGGTGAATGCCTCCAGCAAAGTAGCGCGAGGGCCGGCGTAATGGACAGCCAGTCTGCGAGGCCGGGGCTATGGCAGGTGATTCGTGAAGATTGGGACGCCCATGGGCGGGATTGGACCAAGCCCGGGTTTCGGGCCGTCGCGATTCACCGGTTCGGGGTCTGGCGCATGAGGATCCGTTCCAAGTTGGTGCGTGCGCCGTTTAGCGTTATTTACCGCTATTTTTACCGGCTGGCGCGCAATCGCTACGGGATCGACTTGCCTTACACGCTGCAGTTGGGGCGCCGGGTGATTATCGAGCATTGCGGCGCGATTGTTATTCACGGCAAGAGCAGGATCGGAGACGATTGCATTGTCCGTCAGGGCGTCACGATCGGGATCCGGTCGACTGACCGGCCCCTCGATGCGCCGGAATTGGGTGCGAGCGTGGACATTGGGGCGGGCGCGAAGATTCTGGGTAAGGTTCGAATCGGGGATCGAGTACAGATCGGCGCGAACGCAGTGGTTCTAGGGGATCTTCCGGCGGGCGCCATCGCAGTGGGAATCCCGGCGCGAATTATCGGGATGGCAGAGGGGGGAGGGGAAGCCGATGGATAAGATTATGGAGTCCGAGGCACCGCCGGTCAGCGCGATGTATGCGCGCGCCTTCCTGATACGGGCATTCGAGCAACGGCTGCTGCAGCTTTTTTCAGAAGGCAGGCTGTTCGGCACTGTGCATACCTGTATCGGCCAGGAGTTTAGCGGGATCGCGGTGGCGGAACATCTCCGACCGGGCGACATTCTCTTCACCAATCACCGCTGTCACGGCCATTATCTGGCGCGAACGGGCGATGTTGGCGGGCTGCTTGCGGAGATCATGGGCCGCGAGACAGGCATATGCGGCGGGCGCGGCGGTAGCCAGCATATCTGCGGCGGCGGGGTGTTGAGCAATGGAGTCCAGGGCGGTATTGCGCCCGTAGCCGCGGGGATGGCGCTGGCGCAGCAGCTGACGGCGAGCGGCAACGTAGCGGTGGTCTTCCTGGGTGACGGCACGTTGGGTGAAGGGGTGGTCTACGAGGTTCTGAATATCGCAGCCAGGTGGCGGATCCCGATGCTATTCGTCCTGGAGAGCAACGGGTACGCGCAGAGCACGGCTACCTCCCAGACGCTGGCAGGAGACATCGAACTCCGGGCCTCGGCATTCGGCGTGGCCGCAGCGCGGGGCAACACCTGGGATCCCTGCAGTCTGATGGACCTGATGCGCAGGACGATCCGGCAAGTACGGGAAGAAATGCGGCCCGCGTTCGTCCGCGTCGACACCTACCGGCTGGCGGCACATTCGAAGGGCGACGACGACCGCGCCAAGGACGAAGTGGCGCACTATTGGGCGATGGACCCGTTAGTCCGATTCGCGAAAGAGCAACCCGAAGAGGCAGCCAGGCTGGGAAGCTGGGCGGACGCCGAGATTTCCGCAGCAGTCGAAGCCGCGAGCCAGGCGAGCTTAACGCTGGAAAGCAAGGAAGTTCGAAAGCCCCGGTGCGCCCCGGCCTGGCAACGAACGTTCATCGAGGGACGAGAGAGAGTGGCGGGGAGAATTCATGCCGCGCTGCGCGATCAACTTTCGAACGACAGCCGCGCCGTGATCCTGGGCGAGGATGTTGAAGCGCCCTACGGCGGGGCCTTCAAAATCACGCGGAACCTGAGTGAAACGTTTCCGTCGCGAGTGCGCAATACGCCGATCAGCGAGGCTGCGGTGGTGGGAATCGGCTGCGGACTGGCGATGGCCGGCATGCGCCCGATGTGCGAAATCATGTTCGGGGATTTCCTCACGCTGGCGGCCGATCAGATCATCAATCACGCCGCCAAGTTCCAATGGATGTACAACGATCAGGTGTCGGTTCCGCTGGTGATTCGTACGGCAATGGGAGGGCGCAGGGGTTACGGGCCTACGCACAGCCAGTGCCTCGAGAAGCACTTCCTGGGAATTCCGGGCACATGGGTATTAGCAGTCCATCCTCGCTTTGACCCTTACGTCCTGTACCAAAACCTTTTTGCGGGCATCGATCGCCCGGCCCTGGTCATCGAGAATAAGGCGCTGTACGGCGAACCCGTGACGGCCGCGACGGTTCCCGGCTTCTGGTGCGAGCACTCCGATGGAGCCTTTCCGACCACTCGCATTCGCTCCTCAGCCAGGTCGCAGATCACCATCGTTTGTTACGGTGGGATGCTGACGGAAGGGGAAAAGGCACTGGACCGGTTGTTTGAGGAATATGAAATAGCCGGTGAAATCATCTGTCCAACTCTCATTTACCCGCTGGACATTGAGCCGGTGCTGGAAGCTGTAAAGGTTTCAGGACGCTTGCTGGCCGTGGAAGAAGGCCAACTTTTTTGCGGCTTCGGGTCGGAGGTGCTGGCGGCGGTGCACGAGAGGCTACCGAACACGTCCGTGGCGGCGCGCCGGCTGGGTCCGGCTCAACATCCGATTCCATCGAGCAAGCCGGCGGAGATGGCGAGTTTGCCGGACGCAGAGGCAATCGTGAACGAGTGTGTCGAGATGGTGCTGCATGCCTGAACGGGTCCTGGTTTCGATACCGAGGGAGACGGTGAATGATGAGACGGTGCTGATCCTGGACTGGAAGGCGCCGTCAGGCTCACGGGTCGAGCAGGACGAGTTGATCTGCGAAGTGGAGACGAGCAAAGCGGTCCTCGAAATCCACGCTCCGGTGGCGGGTTTTCTGGTCTATGAATGCGCCGCCGGAGACGAGTTGCCGGTTGGCGCGACGATTTGCGCGATTGAACCTGCTCCACCCGGGGCGGAGGTAGGTCCGGGTACGGCTCCGGCGTCTGAGCTGAATGCGGCCGTGGCGCGACTTTCGGCGGCCGCACTTCGCGCAGCCGAAGAACATGGCATCGATCCATCCTCATTTCGGCCAGGAACACTGGTGCGGCGGCAGGATGTCCTGCGCGCGGCGGGAAAGCTGGATGGCGAAGTTCACGAAAATCCGGGAGTGTTCCGGAGGGTGCCCGTCGAGTGGACCGAGCTTCCGCGGCGCAAGCTCCTGGAACAAAGAATTCTGCAGCGCGGACGGGAAGTGACGATCCAGAGTTCGGTTACTTCGCTGTGCGAGATTAACCACCTCGAGGCCCGTCTGAAACAACTGGGTCTTCCGGGATGGGGTCTGCAAGCGTTGATCATCTTTGAAGCCGCCCGACTGCTGACGAAGTATCCGGAGTTTAACGCGGTCTACGACGCGGGGCGTCTTGGACGATATACCGAGGTCAGCATCGGATGGGCTCTCGATGCAGGGCAGGGTCTGGTCGTGCCGGTGATTCGGGCAGCCAATAAAAAGACGATCCAGGAGATTGCAAAGGCGATTGAAGAGCAGACGGAGGCTTACCTCGAGAATGCGCTGTCTCCGGGCGATCTTCTGGGAGGCACTTTTACGGTAACCGATCTATCCGGCCAGGGCGTTAGTTTTTTTCAGCCGCTGCTGGCGGAGGGGCAATCGGCGATTTTGGGGATTGGCCGCCGGGGAGAGACATCTCTGTATCTCACGCTGGTGTTCGATCACCAGTTAGCAGAGGGAAAAAAAGCTGCGCAATTCCTGCGGGATTTGTGCCAGCGAGTGGAAGCGCAAGCGGCTTTGGGCGCCGCTTTCGGCGACGCCGGCGGGAGGCAGGAGGCCGTTGTCTACTGCGCATTATGTCAGCGCGACAGCAGAACTTTGCAGAAGATGAAGGTGGTGCTGCTAAAATCCGAAGTTCCGCCGGGATTTGTCTGTTCCCTGTGTGTTGCAGGATGGTGACCATGCGAGAGAACGAAGTGAAAGAAGCAGTCGCGGCGATTCTGATGGTGAGACCGGACCAGGTGGGCGCGCGAACTCCTCTTGCCGCCCTCGACAATAGTCTGGGAGAAGCCAAGCTTCGCCTGGCGATGAAGCGTCTGGGGATCAGCATGCCAGCCGGCTTGCGGCCGGCCAATTTTGGAGAACTGTGCGAGAGGCTTGCGGGGGCGTCAGGGGAGGAGAATCCCGCGGGGGCAAAACCGGCATTGACCCAGTTTTACCCATCCGATCCGTCGCCCATGACGGGCCCGCGTGTGGGACTCGATCTACAGGAAATCAGCGCCCTGCCACAAGTTGACGACTATTGGGAAGACAGCTTTTATAAGGGCACATTCGACAAATCGGAGATCGCTTATGCGGTCGCGCAGCCGGAACCAAGGCTTCATTTCGCGGGCTTTTGGTGCGCCAAAGAGGCTCTCCGAAAGTGCGACGGAAGGTTCTTCGACGTGGAGCCCACGGCTACCGCGGTGGAGCATGACGCGCGCGGCGGACCGTACTTTGTGTGGAAGAGTTCCGACGGCGGCAGGCGGCTGCCCCACTCATTGAGCATCTCGCACGCGGGCGGGATCGCCATGGCGATCGCGATGGCGATCTGGCCTGCGCAATAACGATAAGGAGAGAACTTGGCGGCCCCAATCGTAGTGATCGGACGGAACGAAGGAGAGCGTCTGGGACGCTGTCTTGCGGCTGCGAAGCGCCAGAGTGACTGCGTGGTTTACGTCGATTCCGAATCCGTTGATGGGAGCCCGATGCTGGCCCGTTCGCTCGGCGTTGAGGTAGTGGAGCTCGAGGCTCCTCACACGGCGGCGCGCGCACGTCATGCCGGTTTCCAGTTTCTGCTCCATCGAGACCCTGGTGTCGGCTCAGTTCATTTCGTCGACGCAGATTGCGAGTTACTGGAGGGATGGTTGAGCCTGGCTGAGGCGGAACTGGCACGGCGTCCCGAAGTGGGCGCGGTGTGCGGCCGCCGGCGGGAGCGAATGCCCGACGCCTCCATATTTACGCGGCTCTGCGAGCTGGAGTGGGATACTCCCGTGGGAGATGTCGACTACTTTCCAGGCGATGTTCTCATCAGGGCTTCGGCGTACTGCGCTGCCGGGGGATTCGATCCGTCGCTGATCGTGGGAGAAGATCCGGAACTGGCACTCCGCGTACGGGAAACAGGATGGAAGATCGTCCGGCTGCCGGTCGACATGACGCGGCACGATTCCAGCATGCTGCGCTTCAGCCAATGGTGGCGGAGGAGCGTACGCTCGGGGTTTGGTTATGCCGCAGGAGCGTGGCTGCACGGTCTGAAACCGGGACATCACTGGCTGCGGGAGAGTTTCAGTATCTGGTTCTGGGGCATGCTGATGCCATTGGCCGCGGCGGGAATCGCATTGGTCAAACCCAATGGGGCCCTGGTCATTCTGGCCGCCTACTGTGCTCTCGCCCTCAGGATTTATGTCCGGACGCGGCGCCGGGGATATTCCAACCGGGATGCTCTTCTGTTTTCGGCTTTCTGCATCCTCGGAAAGTTTCCCATGGCTCTCGGACAGCTGCGATTTCACTGGGGAATGTGGTCTGGACGGCGTGCGGGCCGGATCGACTATAAATCCGCATGAGGCCGTTCTGTATTGCCTACCTGGTGAATCAATACCCCAAGATCAGCCACGCTTTCATCCGGCGTGAAATTGCGGCGCTGGAGGCCTGCGGAGTGCGAATCGAGCGATTCTCGCTACGCTCATGCAAAGAAACTTTCGTTGACGAAGCTGACCGAATCGAGCTGAAAAAGACTCGTATCGTGCTGGAATCGGGCGTGTTTCAACTTGCGGCGGCCGGGGCAGCCGTGATGTTCACGCGGCGGGTCAGTTTTGTGCGGGCCTTGAAGCTGGCGCTGCGTATCGGCCGCGGTTCAGACCGAGGGGTCCTGGTCCACCTGATCTATCTGGTGGAAGCATGCGTGCTGCTTCGCTGGTTCACGCAGGAGCGGGTGGATCATGTGCATGCTCATTTCGCGACCAACCCAGCGGCCGTCGCGATGTTGTGCCATGTTTTGGGCGGTCCACCGTATACCTTCGCGGCTCACGGACCGGACGATTTCGACCGGGCGCGATTTCTCGGGCTGACCGAAAAGATCTCACGGGCCCGGTTCGTCATATCGGTCAGCTCCTATGGGCGAAGCCAGCTCTACCGGTGGTGCGACTACACGCAATGGCCCAAGATTCACGTTCTTCATCCGGGCATTGACGACCGTTTTCTGCAGCATCTTCAGGCGCCGATTCCCTCCCCGTGCAGGCTGGTCTGTGTCGGGCGGCTGGACGTGGAGAAGGGGCACATGGTTTTGCTCGAAGCGATCGGGAGGCTGATTGCCGACCGGGTCGCCTGCGAATTCATTTTGATCGGGGATGGCCCGCTGCGCGAGCAGATCCAGGCGAGAATTGCGGAACTGGGTCTCGAAGAGTTTGTGGTGCTTGCCGGCTCAGTTCCCACGAGCGAACTGTGCTCCCACATTCAAGCTGCGCGCTGCCTGATTGTCGCGAGCCTGGCCGAGAACCTGCCGTCGGTGATCCTCGAAGCCTTCGCGCTCGAGCGGCCGGTGATCGCAACCTGCGTTGGAGGCATTGCCGAACTGGTGGTACCCGGTGTTAATGGCTGGCTGGTTCCAGCCGGGTCAGTGGACGGGCTGGAGCGAGCGCTTCGGGAGGCGGTTGCCGCGAAGGTGGAGACGCTGGAGAGGATGGGCAGGGAAGGCGCCAGACTGGTAAGGGAGCAATTCCGGTCCGAAGATGCAGCGCGGCAACTTCTGGCGAGGTTTCAATCGGCGGGGACAGATTAGTGTCTTCGGGGAGGTTATTCCTTCAGATCCTTTTGCTGATCGCTTGTGGGATTTTCGTGCCGATGGCGGTCTGGTCTGTGGAGTGCGCCGCGGCGGTGCTGCCTGGGCGCAGGAGGGTCCGGGCTACGCAGGCCGTCCGTCCGACGGTTGCCGTTCTGGTGCCCGCGCATGACGAAGCGGCAATCATCCGCCACACGCTGGCAGGCCTTACCTCGCAGATCTTGCCGGGAGATTGCGTGGTGGTCATCGCCGACAACTGCAGCGACGGGACCGTCGATATCGCACGACAAGCGGGATCGCTGGTATTGGAGCGGCACGACGCGGCGCGGAGGGGCAAGGGCTATGCGATTGATTACGCCTTGCGCTCGCTTCCCGAGAATAGCCACGACGTCTTCGTAGTGGTTGACGCGGATTGCGATTTGCATCCGGGCGCACTCGATGAGCTGGCTGGAATGGCTTTCTCGACGGGCCGGCCGGTGCAGGCGAGTTATTTGATGGAATTACCGGCAAACCCGACGGCGCTGCAGCCCATTGCGAGGCTGGCATTTTGCATAAAGAATCTGGTGCGGCCGAGCGGGCTCGATCGTCTGGGTCTGCCTTGTTTTTTGACTGGTTCCGGGATGGCTTTTCCGGCGTCGATCATGCGGAATGCGATGTGGGCGAACGGAAGACTTACGGAGGATATGTGGCTGAGCTGCGAGTTGATCCTGGCGGGGCACGCACCGGCCTTCTGCCGCGAAGCGAAGGTGACCAGCCGTCTGCCCGGGCAGAAATGGGCCCAGGCAAGCCAAAGCAAGCGATGGCTGCACGGCAGCCTGGAATGCATGGTCGTGCAAGGCCCAAAGCTCCTGGTTGGAGCGATCCGGCAGCGCCGTTTGGATTTGTTCGCGGTGTTCCTGGATCTTCTCGTGCCGCCGCTCTCGCTGCTGATCCTGTTATGGCTGGCGGTTTTGTCCGCGTCAATCGCCGCGGGAGTTCTGGGCCTGGGGTGGTTGCCGATTCTTCCAACGGTTATGGGAGGGCTGGCGATGGCCTTCTCGCTCGGCGGGGTGCTTCTCCGATTCGAAAACGCGGGTGTGGCGCGATCGCTTTGGGCAGTACCCTCTTATATCGTCTCGAAGCTGTCGATCTACGCGACATTTGTCCACCGCCGTGAAAAGAACTGGGTGCGGACCGGACGCGATCCGAATCCGCCGCCGGAGTGAGCGCCTTCCCTCAACGGGTAGGTATCATCGAGAAATTTGCGATCCACAACTTGCCGCCGATTTGGCCCGTCCCAATCGACACGCGATTGTTGTCCGCCTCGCAGCGGTTGCCTGTCACGCGGAAGGGGATAGCATACTCTGCCCAGCTGGTGGTGACTGTAAACGCGGTAAAGAAACCGCAGGTCCGGTAGGGATCGGTGCTTTGTTCGAAGCCAAGCGAGACCGGCCCCGGGTTCTCCGCCTTCATCCACAGGGATACCTTGTACGGTCTGCCATCCTTCACATTGATGTGGGGCATAACGATCATGGTTGTCCACGGATGGGGATCCGCCTGCTTTTCGATGAGCACGCTGTTGCCGCCTTTGGGAGCGCCGGCCACGAGGGAGAGCGAGGAGTGCCGGGCGGGATCGACAATCGCCCAGCGGACCTGGGGGCCCATCCGATCGTGTGCGCCGGGCAATTTCCAAACAGGTGGCGGCGGCACACCGTAGTGAAAGTCGTCGTAGAAGGGCAGTTGGATGGCGGCCGGGCGAAGCTGCGAAATCTCAAAGAGGGAATCTCCGATGGTTAGGGTTGCGGAACGCGGTTGGCTGGAGGTATTTTCCTCGACCCGGTAGGAGACCGTCCCTTTCCCGGAGCCTTGCGCCCCGGAAGTAATTTTAATCCAGTCAGGAACCCCGCCTACTGACCAACGATTCCCGTTTGCGGCTGTCACGTTTACGCGACCCGACGCACCGCCGGACTCCACATCGAAGCTATCCCTATCGAGTTGAAGGTCCGGGGCCTTGACGGATATGAGGAAACGGCCGTCATGGTTGACTGGGATCTGACGTCCCCTGGAGTCCTTCAGCAGAATGTGGATATCCGTCGGACCCTGGTCATTGAAGCCGTTTTGGACTGTAGCTTTCAGTCTGTACAGCTTGGAATTGAACGCAAAACGGCGGAGGGAGTTCACCATGAGCTCACCCGACCAGTCCGGCGGAACCTCATCGGTTCGGACCTCAAGCTCCTCACCAATTTTCACGGCTTTTTTATCTAAGGTAACGGTAGCTGCGTCCGTCTGAGACTCGCGAAATCCGGCGACTGGCGAGGGCTGCGCCGTTTGCATGATTTCGAAAACGGCGTCGCCGATTTCAATCGCCGTCGAGCGTTCCCGCCCTGACGTGTTGGCTTCTACGGTATAGGTGATGGCGCCGCGTCCGGTACCGGTACGGCCTCCCGTGATCTTCAGCCAGGATGGAACCTCTTTCACAGCCCAGGCCTTGCCAGAGGGCGCCGACACCCGGACCTTGCCTGAACCAGCGGCGGAGCTCCGATGGTCCGATGGCGGCAAAACGGTTACGACGGCCGGCACAGATTGCCAGGTGTCATTACTCTGCTCCGGACCACTGCTCTGAAGCGATTCCCTGTGCAGGGACACTTGTGAAAGCCATAACTTGCCGTCGATCCGGCCCGCCTCAATGAAGAAGCGGTTTTGGCCGCGGCCACAGCCCTCTCCCCGCGCGTGAAACCACAGGTTCACCTTGGTCCAATTTGAGGCAACGTCGAGCGGTTGGTCGAGGCCGCAGCGGTTATACGGCGCGGCTGACTGTCCAAAACGCACGGATATTTGGGAGGGATGCTGCGCCCTCATCCAAAGCGATAGCCGGTAAGTCGCTCCCTCGTCGATGTCGATTCCGGAATAGTAGACCGAGGTTGCAAGGGGGTCATCATTGGGTGCGTCGGGCCTTTCGACGATCAGACAGTCATCCCCCCCGGGGCCTCCGGGGGCGACGGTCACTTTGCTTCTCCCTCCTGGTAAATCCTGTAAATGCCAGCGGCTCGGCTTGGGCAGGTACGAATAGCCTTCGGGAGGCGGAGTGACCTCGACATCGGAAAACGGCTGGAAGGAGGGGAGGTAGATGTACGGAAAGCCTGGCTGGACCACTCGAAAAGAGCGGTCTCCCACGGAAATGATCGCCCAACGAACTTCGCCGGTTTCGTTGGGCTCGAGTCTGTAGGTGAAAGTTCCGTTTCCGTAGCCGGTACCGTTGGAGAGGGTGGTTAACCAGGCCGGTAGTCCTCGCACCTGCCAGGATTGAACCGGGGGCGCAGTCACGTAGATTCGCCCCCAACCACCCCAGGCTGGGATGCGGTCCATATCGGGAGCGATGTGGATAGCAGTTCCAGCATCATTCTCTGCCGGCCGCAGCCGCGTCAGCCAAAGGGGCAAGCCCGATGGCTGCGACGGCCTAACGGAAATGCTGCTTGCGCCCGTCAGGGGAATCTCTATGTTTCTCCCGAGTGAGTTGGCCATATCGATGCGAATCACGCCGCGAGGGTTCGGTCTCGCGCCCAGGTTTTCGTAAACCTGCACAGCGTTGAGGCGGCGCCGGCCATCGAAATACAGCGGGAAGTTACCGATGAGCCGGAACTGCTCGGGATCGCGGCGGAGCGTATCTTCGAGGAGCCGGTGATGGGCGCGGCTGAACGGATCGATGAAGCCATTCATGTCGAGGACAATAAAACGCACGGGTACTCCATCGAGGAACTCGTGGACCTGGTCGATCGATTTCGTGAGTAATTTCCGGTTACCGAGGAAGTCCGAATTCGACAGCATCTTGCTCGCTCGCAGAACCAGGCCGTCTCGAGAGGAGTCTCGAATCAGGCGTTCGGCGAGAAAAGAACCTTCGCCCGAAGCGTCGGACGAGACCAGGATTGCGGGCAGCCGTGGATCGAAAGGGATGGCTGCCGCGATCTCCGCGTAGCCCGTTCTTCGCTCGTACATCTTGCCACCGGGCATGGCTACGATGCTCAGAATTGCGCACGCCGCCGCTATGACGAAACCAGCGGCGCGTTTTCCGGTAATCCGGTTCGTTGTCCACTGGAGGGAGGAGAGACCTTGCGCGAACAAAATGGCAAGAGGAAAGTATGCGGCCAGGAAATACCGATCTTCAACCTGCGTCCTCGCGGCCAACTGTGAAGCGAGCGTGGTTAACAGATAAATGAGCGCAATTTTTGCAAGAACGAATTGATCGCGTGATGCGGCGGATTTCCTGATGGCGAGCACACCGGCCGCGCCGAAGGCCGCTATCAGGATCATGGCGACCGGCACGCCTCCGGCAAACGTCGCAAGCAGGGGGAGCCGTTGCCACAGCTCGGACAGGGTCATGGCAGCTTGGGGCTGGTCGCGGGAATGGAGCACACCGCTCGCGGCATAAAGGAACAGTGTCACGGCAAGCACGAGCCCGAAGCCGATGGCCATCAGATAGAGATTGCGGCGGCCAAGAAAGGTCTTGCCGCCCAGGAGCGGCAACGCAATGAGCGCGAACACCAGCAGGGTGAGCCCGCTCTCTTTAGTCCCGATCGCGAGCAGCGTCCATAGCGCGAATTGGAGCCAGTACCGGCGTCTTCCGTGGATCCAGCCGTCACAGAATGCCAGAATCGCAAGCAGGGTAAACAAGCCGGTCAGCATGTCTGACATCAGCAGCAAAGTGCTTCTGCGGACCACAGGCAGCCAAAGGAATGCGCAGATGCTTAAGGACGCAATCCACGTCCCATACAAACGCCGGAGCCTGAGGAAAAGGATGAGCGATGCGGTTGCCGTGATGCATCCTACCAGCAGCAGAGCGTTGAGCGTGCTAACTCCGAGAACCCCGTACCACAAAGCCTGCAGCACGTAGAAAACCGGCGGCCAGTGTCCGAAGGCGACTTTGGGATAGTGAGCGTAGTAGGATTCGGCAAAGCTGAGGGGGTTGGTTCCGAGAGCTTTCCGGCAGTAGTCCAGGAGGCAAACGCCGGTAACAAAATGGGAGGCTTCGTCGGGATACCCTGCCAGATTGCTCAGGTCTGCCCGCTGGGACAGCTGGAAAAATGCCACTCCTCCGAAGATAAGGAGTGAGCTTACAGCCAAGGGCAGCCATCGCGCCCATGTTCCCGGGGGCACCCGCCAATCAGAGGGAATGGGCAACGGCTGCCGGCCTCCTAGTTGAATCTGTATGCAGCTGCACTGACCCGGGTTTCCGGCCGGAGAACATGAGTGTAGCATGGCGGCAGCGGCCCACTCAGCCGGAAAAGAAGGGCGGCAAAGTCAATGGTAGAATGCAGCAATGGAGGAATCGAACCCCGCGATTCAGCCCACGCGAAAGAGATCCTCCTGGGCAGGCTTCCGGCCTTTACTGAAGCGCTTGGGCGCGGCGGTCCTGAAAGGCTCTACCTACCTTCCGCCAGGGCTTAAGCATCGTCTAAGACACTCCCGGCTGGCGCGGCAGTCGCTCCACTGGCTGACTTCCGGGATCGTCTCACGGGGCCGTCAAGAGCCCTCTCCCCTGTGTGTGCTGCCCTGGATCCACACGCACGTGGCCACGACCGGCGATGTGCACCTGTGTTGCATCGCGCTCAGCCAGGAGGCTCCGCTGGGCAACGTTCACGGACAATCGCTGACTGAAATTTTCGCTTCGGCCTCCTACGACAAAGTCCGCCAACAGATGCTTCGGGGGAAGTGGCCGTGGGAGTGCCAAGGCTGTAAGGATCGTGAAATTCTGGGTTTGTCGAGCTTTCGCGACTTCAGCAACAGCAAGTATCCAAACTACATTCAATTACTCACTTCGAACCCAGGGGCGATGACTCCTGCGATCCGCTCGATCGACCTTCGTCCGAATAACATCTGCAACTTCAAATGCCGTTCCTGCGGCGTGGACGCGTCCAATCGTTGGTTGAGCGATCACAATCTGATCCATCCCGAAGCGAAGGTTTCGCAAGGCTACCAAGGTTTTGACAAAGATCCGGCTTTTTGGAAAGAGTTCGATCAGAAAATCCTGCCCGGCCTGGAGGAACTCGACCTGGCGGGAGGCGAGCCCCTGCTCAGCCAAAGCCAATATCTGTTACTCGAAAAACTGATTGCGCGGCGCAAGCAGGACATCAAACTTCAGATCGTCACCAATTTGAGTCAGCTACGTTTCATGCACTGGGACGCCGTGGAGCTTTGGAAGCATTTTCCGCACCTCGACCTGACGCTGAGCCTGGATGGCGTGGGCAAGCAGGGGGAGTATGTACGGTCCGGGATGGATTACGCGAAGTGGGTGGAGAACGCCCGGCGGCTCAGGCGAGAACTCCCCGATGTCAAGCTCAACCTGCATTTCGTGGTGTCGCTCTTCAATGTGACGGACTTGCGCGAGCACTACGAGACGATTGTCCGAGGGGAATTCGTCGACCCGAACTTCATTACGTTTACGTTCCTGACGAGGCCTGCTTATATGAGTGTTCAGGTGCTCACGCCGGAACTCAAGTCGACGGTCGAACGCGACATTGGAGCATGGCTGTCGGAAGCGGGCCAGATGCCGATGCCGGTCCGTGAGCAACTACGGGCGCTAGTCGAGTTTATGAACAAGACCGACGGGTTCACTTTGCATGGCCGCGATTTCGCTTCTAAGACCCGGCTTTTGGATCAGGCACGGGGCGAAGACGCTTTGGCGCTCTTCCCCAAGCTGGAAGGCATGCTCGTCTCGCGCTCGAAGGGATGAAATACCGTCCGGAGCAGGCGAAACGCCTGCTCTACAAAAGGATTGACGGCATGGCGACTTGCGTGCTCACATTTGGTCATGGCGTCGACTATTTGGAAAGGCCGGTTAAACTTCGGCTTAGTCTCTATTCCTATCAAGCTGTTTCGCGCTGCTCGGGCCGAAAAGGTCCATATGCACAAGCTGCAGCGTGAAACGGGGGCGCGCGTGCGCCAGGTATTTGTTCCCCAGGAAAGTGAGACCGAGTTGCCGATGATGCCTCAGGCGGCTCCGGTGGCTCGCGATGAACCGGCCGCAGCATCGGGGTCAAGGGCAATCCCGAAGGCGCCCTCCTGGGAACCGTCCCATGACAACGGAGCTTCCAATAGCGGTCTGTCGAAGGAGGAAATCGTCAGCGGATTTGAATACGAAAAGGACCGGTACGTGCAATTCGAGCCGGAGGAGTTGGCGAAGATTGCTCCGAGGAGCTCGCCGGATATGCAGATCCTGGAATTCGTCCGGTTCGGGGAGATAGATCCGGTTTACCTGGAGACGTCCTACTATGTCGCTCCGGATGCGGGCGGAGACCGACCTTATGCGCTGCTCTTCGAGACTCTGAAGAAGACGGGGTATGCAGCGATAGGCGAATTCGTGATGCACCGCCGGGATCAGATTACGGTGCTGCGGCCGGGGAAGCGGGGGTTGATTGCGCATACCTTGTTCTATGAAGACGAGGTCAAAGGGGAGAACGAATATCTCGCCGAAACGGGAGCAATTCCGGGCAAAGAAATGGATCTCGCCGTCAAGCTGGTAGAGGCGCTTGCCGGGAAATTCGAGCCAGAGAAGTTCAAAGATCAGTATCGTGAACGGCTGCGCCAGGCGATTTTACAAAAAGTGGAGAGTGGTGAAATCACGCAACCTGAAACTGCGGCTCCTCAAAAAAACGTGATCGATATTATGGCTGCGCTCGAGGAAAGCTTGAAGAAAATCAAGAAACCCGTGGCGAGCGAATCACAGGCCCCGGCGATTAAGCGGAAGAAGCGCGCCGGGGGCAACTTGTCGTGACCGCACGCTGATCCCGCAGTCCGCTAGGGGTGGAGGCGGCGCTGCCCGTTTTTCGGCTGTATTTTGCCGTACCGGCGCGAGGTGCGATCTCATACCCGAAGGGGGTAGCAAGCGTCAATCGGCCCCTGCGAGCGGTCCGTTCCAGCACGGAAGGCCGGGTTTGGGAGAGTGCGTGAGGAAGGCTGCCGTTTTAACATATGGGCAGCCTCGCCCAAGAGGTATCTCACCTGTATCGAGATGGAGAATTGTGAAAGATCAACAGATTACAGTCGAGGATCAGGCGATTCCCTCCCAATCCTCCAAAATCCGGATTACGCTGCAAATCAACAACACGGCACGCACTCTGGAAGTTGAGCCTCGCGTGTCGCTGCTCGATGCGCTGCGAGAGTATCTGGGCCTGACCGGCACTAAGAAAGGCTGCAATCAAGGAGCCTGCGGCGCTTGCACCGTCCTATGCGATGGGGAGCGGACCCTTTCCTGCCTCGCGCTGGCGGTGCAGTACGAAGGTTCGGAGATCACCACGATTGAGGGGCTCGGCGCGGAAGGAAAGCTGCATCCATTGCAAGCCGCTTTTGTGGAGCACGACGGTTTTCAATGCGGATACTGCACGCCGGGGCAGATCTGCTCGGCCATCGGCATGATTGAAGAGTTCCGAACCGGGTTGCCCAGTGCCGTCACACGCCGACGTGTCCGCGGAGGCACTCGAGTTTTCCGACGAAGAGATCAACGAACGGATGAGCGGCAACTTGTGCCGCTGTGGGGCGTACGTTGGAATCCGCGCCGCCATTCGCCAGGCGTTTGGTTCGGAGCTATCCCGATGAAGAACTTCAGCTACTCGCGCGCAGGGACATCGCAGGAGGCGCTCACTCTGATCGCGACGCATCCCGAACGCAAAGTTCCTCGGCGGAGGCACGAATCTCGTCGACCTGATGCGGGAAAACATCGAGCAGCCAGACGCGCTGATCGATGTCACGCGGCTGCCGTCCGCCGGAATCACCGAATCGGCGAACGGCGGCGTTTCCATCGGCGCGGAGGTTAAGAATACCGCCGTGGCGAATCACCAGTTGATCCGGCAGCGCTATCCGCTGTTGTCGCAGGCGATCCTGTTCGGCGCTTCCGGCCAGATCAGGAACATGGCTACGGTGGGCGGCAACATCATGCAGCGCACCCGCTGCTACTACTTCTACGACGAAGCCGCGAAATGCAATAAGCGAAATCCCGGGTCGGGGTGCGATGCCATCGACGGCTTCAACCGCATCCACGCCATTCTGGGCGCTTCGGAACATTGCATCGCCACGCATCCATCGGACATGTGTGTCGCGCTCGCCGCGCTGGACGCGACGGTTCGCGTGAATGGTCCCGACGGGTGAACGCGACGATTCCATTTAACGCGTTTCACTGTTTGCCCGGCGACACGCCGCACGTCGAAACCGCTCTCGAGCCGAACGAACTGATCACGTCGATCGAACTGCCTCCACTTCCCTTCGCGAGGCAATCGCGATATCGCAAGGTCCGCGATCGCGCGAGCTACGCGTTCGCTCTGGTTAGCGTGGCCGCGGCGCTTGAAATAGAGAACGGCCGAATCCGCAACGTACGATTGGCGCTGGGCGGCGTGGCGCCGAAACCGTGGAGGGCTTACGAAGCCGAAAAGGTGCTCTGGGCGGGGAAGCCGGTGTGGAACTTTTCCGGCGCGCGGCCGACGCCGAACTCTCGCACGCCCGGGGATTCCGCTACAACAGTTTTAAGATTGAACTCGCCAGACGCACGATTGCAAGCGTGCTGAGCGAATTGGCGGAAGGCAGACCAATGAGCGTCATGAAAAGCTTGATCGAAACAGCCGCGCAGTTCATGCCGGATAAGGAGCGCGATCCTTTGCTGGATCGCGATGGTTTTCTGGGCAAGCCCCTGGATCGTGTCGATGGGCAATCGAAGGTGAAGGGCGAAGCGCGGTTCACCGCCGAATTTCGAGATCTCCGGACGTGGCGCATGCCGCGCTGGTCTACAGCACGATCGCAAAAGGCAAAGTATCGAAGATCGATACCGACCGGGCGAAGAGCGCCGCCGGGGTGTTGGAAGTTTTCACGCTACAAGAACATGCCTCGACATGGTGGCGCCGCCTTTGGTGGATATGACCGACCTGAAGAAGGGCATGGCGGCCAGCGACCTGCCGATTCTGCAAGACGCCTCGGTGCATTGGGACGGGCAGCCAATCGCGGTGGTGGTGGCGGAAACACTCGAGCAAGCCGAGCATGCCGCGTCATTGGTGGAGGTCGAATACAAGAACGACAGTCGCGGCAGTTTCGTTCGACGCGATCAAAGCCTCAAGCCTTCGTGCCGTCCGATGTCATGGGCGAGCCCGCGGTGATCAAGATCGGCAGCATAGAGAAAGGCATGCAGGAGGCGGAGGCGAGGGTCGATCACGTCTACCTGCACGCCTCGCTATAACCACAACGCCATCGAACCGCATGCGACGATCGCATTCTGGAACGACGGCCGTCTGACGGTCTTGGACTCCACGCAATCCGTATACACCACGGCCCGTTCGCTGGCCCTGATTTTCAAGCTTGACGCCGGACGACGTTCAGGTGATCGCTCCCTTTGTAGGAGGCGGTTTCGGCGGCAAGGGCGGACTCTGGAACCACACTCCGCTTTGCGCGGCGGCCGCCAAAGCGTTGAAGCGTCCGGTGAAGCTGTCCTTGTCGCGCGAAGGCAGTCTACCGGGCGGTTGGCGGACGCACCGCCGCGGAACAGCGGATCGGTCTCGGCGCCAAGAAGGACGGGAAGCTTTCCGCTCTGCTCCATACGGGTCTGACGGCGACCACCGAGCACGGGCGCTACGCGGAACAGTGCACCTTTCCCGACCCGGCACCTCTACGCGTCGCCCAATATTTTCATTGAGCAGAAGATCATCAATCTGGATACGGTCGCCAATACCTGGATGCGCGCTCCGGGCGAATCCATTGGAACGTTCGCGCTGGAATCGGCGATGGACGAATTGGCCTATGCGCTGCGCATGGATCCGATCGAGCTGCGGCGGGTCAACGAGCCCGCGAAGGATCCCACCAAAGACACGCCGTTCTCCAGCCGCCGTCTGACGGAGGCGTACCGCCAGGGCGCGGAAAAATTCGGGTGGAATGCGCGCAACCCCGAGCCACGATCGCAGCGCGACGGCAAGTGGCTGATCGGCCAGGGCGTCGCCACCGCTTACTATCCGTTCTTCCGCTTTCCGGTAAAGGCGAGGGTGTGCATCTTCGCCGACGGCAAGGCGGTTGTCCAAACGCCCGCGGCGGAGATGGGGATGGGGACGGCGACGGTGCAGATCCAGCATGCCGCGGATCGCCTGGGCCTTCCGTTGGAGCATGGTTTCGTTTCACTACGGCGATTCGAAACTGGCGGATACGCCGGTGATGGCAGGCGGATCCAATCAGACCGCATCCATTTTCGCGGCCGTGCAGGCGGCGGTGGAGGAAGTCCACCGGGAACTGCTGAATCTGGCGCGAAAAGATCCGGATTCACCGCTCGCGGGCGCGAAGTACGAGGAACTCGAGGCGCGCGATGGCGGGCTGTATCGAAGCGGCGAGAAAAGTTCGGGAGAGACCTACGCCGACATTCTGCGCAAGGCGAAACAGGATTTCGTCGAGGTTGAAAAGGAGTCAGGCCCGCCGATGGAGCTGATGAAGTATTCCATGGCGTCGTACGGAGCGCAGTTTTGCGAAGTGCGCGTGCACGAAGAGACGGGCGAGGTGCGCGTGTCGCGATGGCTCTGCTCTCTCGATTCCGGCAGGGTTGTCAATCCCAAGACCGCGACGAGCCAGCTTCGCGGCGGCATCATCATGGGAATCGGCATGGCGCTCACCGAGGAGACCCTGTTCGACGATCGCCGGGGCCGAATCATGAATCCGTCTCTCTCGGAATATCACGTTCCGGTGAACCTGGACGTCCCGGAGATCGAAATCCATTTCCTGAATATTCCCGATGAGCACACGCCGTACGGCGCGCGAGGAATCGGGGAGATCGGCATCACGGGCGCAGCGGCGGCGATCGCCAATGCGGTGTACCACGCGACCGGCAAGCGAATCCGGGAGCTACCGATCACTCTCGACAAGCTTCTGTGAGATGGCGGCCTCACTTCGGCGTTTGCCGGCGACGGGGCGAAGTGCATCATGGAATTGCTGCGATTCGACGGCGCAATCGAACGGGATCCGGCGATCAACGCGTGGATGAATGAGCGGAGCGGTGAGTTGGGGACCCTGGCGCGCCAGTGGTTTGAGGTAATGCGAAAGTGCGGGGATGAGGTACGGGAACTTTTGCATGACGGCTGTCCGGTTGCGTGTTTGGGCGATGCGCCATTCGGCTACGTCAATGTATTCACTTCCCACGTCAACGTAGGTTTCTTTCACGGCGCGGGGTTGCCCGATCCGGCCTGCTTGTTGCAAGGCAACGGCAAGTTCATGCGTCATGTGAAGCTGAGACCCGGAACGGCCACAAACGCCGCGGCGTTAAGCAGGCTGATTCACGCGGCCTACTCGGATGTCAAGGCACGGGTCGAGAACGGCTAGCCGGCGCTTGGAACTTTTCAGGACGATTTGAGACGCGATACAATCTTGGGAGGAAAGGCGGTTACCCGTTGGACTTCAGCGCATTTGGGGCGGACGCGATCATGAAGAGAGTGGGCGACAAAGCGCTCGAACGCCGCCTTGGAGTCGCCCAGGAGAAGGTGGAGGCGCTGCGGTGCGCCGAGCACGGGAAGGGCGCCACCGTATCCATCGAAGGCGCCGGCGCGGCTGCCAATCTGATTGTTACCGCGTGCTGCGACCCGTTCCGCAGACAGGCGATTGCGGAGATCCGGCGTCGTTGACGGAGCCGCATTCTTGCGAGTCCTCCGTTACGCGGGAGCATCCCAAACTGCTCAACGGAACGGTTGATGATCCGGGTTGAAAGGCATAACTCATGACGTTTTTCAAAGGATGCGGCGCTGTTGTTTTGATGGTATGCGCTCCGGCGCTCGGACAAGTCAAAATTGCGCGCGATGGGGATCGCATTACGGTGGATATCGATGGCAAGCCGTTCACCGCGCTTTATGTGACTGGCGCCGAGACAACCAAACCTTACTTCCACCCGGTCCGCGCTGCTTCGGGGGTCATCGTGACGCGGCGCTATCCGATGGAAAACATCGAGGGCGAACTTCACAATGAGAAGCACCAGCGCGGCCTCTGGTTCAGCCACGGGGATGTCAACGGGTTCGACTTTTGGGATAACGAGGCGAGTTATACGACACCAAACCGCGGGTTCATTGTGCTGGATAAGGTGATCGGAATGACCAGCGGGCCCAAGACCGGAACCATCGAGGCGAGCTTCAAGTGGGTGGACCCGAACAAAAAAGCGCTCATCGAGGAGACGCGCAAGATGGTCTTCTACTCGCAACCGGAACTGCGTACGATCGACTTTGACATCAAGCTTCGCGCGATTGAGAAAGTTACGTTCAAGGATTCGAAGGAGGGCACGTTCGGGATGCGGCTTGCATCGGGTCTGGAGGCGCCTTCGAAGAGATCGCCGGCGCTTCCCAAGAGGACCGGTGTCATGGTCAATTCAAACGGGCAGGAGGGCGAGGCGGACTGTTGGGGAAAGCGCGCGAATTGGGTGGACATCTCAGGCGATGTGGAGGGAGAAAAGCTGGGAGTTGCCATCTTCGACAATCCTTCGAATCCGGGGCATCCGACGTACTGGCACGTGCGGGGCTATGGATTGTTTGCCGCCAACATTTTTGGAAAGAGCGCGTTTGAACACAATGATGCGGCGAATGGTTCGAGGGTGCTGGAACCTGGAGAAACGATGACGTTCCGGTACCGGGTGCTGGTACATCCGGGAGACTCCCGAACCGCGAACATCGCGGCGCGCTACGAAGAGTACGCCGCGATGAAATGATCCGCCTTCAGACTTTATCGGGTACTACGAAGGGCTTGCGGTAGGTGCGACGGAACATGCGGTTGGCCTCCGGATCGCCCTTGCAGGAGTAACTCGCGGCGTCGAAGTGAAGCGTACGGCCGAGACGATACGAGATATTCGCCAGGTGCACGAGGGAGGTGGAGATTGCGCCTTCCTCAACGGGTGCATTGAGGTCCGTCAGTTTACGGGAGCGGACGACGTCGATGAAGTTTCCAAAGTGGTTTCCCAGATCTTTGCCGGACGGACCGGGCGTTTGTTCGCGTCCTAAGAAGCTGGCGTATTTCCCGTAATCTTCACTCCAAACCGTCAGATATCCCTTAGAGCCATAGAAAATCGCTCCGACAGTGCTGGGTTCGGTTTCGGTGACGCCCGCCTCATGGTTGGTGATCCAATGGCGAACTTCGAATGTCATCATCTTCTTCTTGCCGGCGTCGTCGAATTCAAAGCTGGCGCTGAGATCGTTGGGGGTTTCCTGATCGTCGTCAAACATGAAATGGCCGCCGATCGCGCTTACCTTGGTGGGGTATTTGACGCCCAGACCCCAGCGGGCCATGTCGACCTGATGGATCCCCTGGTTGCCCATATCGCCGTTGCCGTAGTCCCAGAACCAATGCCAGTTGTAATGAAACCGATTGGCCGTGAAGGGATGCTCGGGCGCGGGTCCCTGCCATAGATCGTAGTTCACTCCCGCGGGCACGGCTTCCACTGGTTTGCGACCAATCGTATCGCGCCGTTTGTAGCACAACCCGCGAGCCATGTAGACATCCCCGATCAGGCCCTCGCGCATCTGGCGGACGGCTTCGCGACCGATGGCCGAGCGCTGCTGGGTTCCCTGTTGAACTGCCCGGTCATATTTTTTTGCCGCAGCGACAATTTGCTGGGCCTCGAACATGTCGTGCGCACATGGCTTTTCGACATAGACGTCCTTGCCTGCCTGGCAGGCCCAGATGGTCTGCAACGTGTGATGGTGGTTCGGTGTGGCGATGGAGATGGCGTCGATTGATTTATCTTCGAGCAATTTTCGCAGATCGGTAAACGCGGCCGGGCGTTTGCCTTTGGCCTTTTCAATCTCACCAAGCCGTAAGTTCAAGACTGATTCATCGATATCGCAAACCGCGGCGATCTCGACGTTGGGCATTTGGCTATAGGCCCGGATGTGACTTCGGCCGCGGCCGTGCACTCCTACGCAGGCAACCCGGACAGTATCGTTGGGGCTTGCTACAGCGCTCTTCCGCAGAGCGGAACCAGCGGCCAGAGAGCCCATTAAAAAATGTCTTCGGTCCATTTCGCACTCCTCGCGGCGGGCTGCCGCTTACCACGCATTGTAGCGCTTGCGGCGATTTTCGTTTTGGCTGATCAATGAGGACCCATTGGTCCTTTTCTCTAAGGGCTGTGGCGCGGCAGATCACGGCTTGCCCGATCCGGCAGCCGCCCACGACGCCAATTCAGCGTCACTGACCAGACCTGTGCGGATGATGGCCGGTGTCTTGCCGAGTTGTGAACTACGCGTGACCCAGGCGGCCGGAAATTCGCTTCCGACGTTGTGCAAGAGAAGTTTGTCTTGCGTGTCAAGCACCGCCGCGGCCTTAAAATCGCCGGCCTTCCGAAGACCAGGAACGTAGAATCGCTTGACATACTCCTGATCCGTGTCCGCGCGAAATTGAACCAGGTCGGCAGCCAGATTCACTCCCGGGCCCGCCAATGCGCGCGCAAAGTAGCACCAGAGACCGGCGGCATCCAGGCCGATCAAATTCACCTGCCCGCCATTCGAACGATTTTGCAGCCAGGTCAGCGCGGTGAGAATATCCTGGACCCGGTTAGCGTCGTCGGTTTGGTTGAAAACCGTAAAGGCGCGCCTGGTTCGCTCACGCGGGGCCTTGGCGTCTCCGGTCTGGAAGGCGTCGATGGCCAGCACCGCGCCTCCTCGATCCAAGATGCCACGGACCAGGCCGTGGCCGCTCTGGGATGACCTGGTGACCCAGGCCAAACCTTCAGGATGGACGATCAGGGTGGGAGATAGCGCGGAATTCGCGGTTTCCGGAGTCAACCAAACGGCGGGGATGCGGTCGCCTTTGCCGGCGCGTCCGAGCAGCAGACTCTGCCGATGCGATGAACTCTCTTTCTGTTCTGAAACCACCTGCTCGAGCGGGGGTTTCACGTCCAAAAACGCGAAGGTCAAACGCTCCTCGAAGCCGGCACGCGCTTTGTCCAATGACTCTCTGTCGTGTGGCGCGAGACGATCGACGCTTTGTCTGGCGGCGGCGATCCGGTCGCTGATATAAGTCTCCATGGTTACTGCATTGGCGGGGCGCTTTCTCTCGAAAAGCGCCAGCAGATCCTGCAATTGTTCGACGCGAAAGCGCTGCTCCTTGACCGGACCCTGTCCGCCGAGCAGTCTGGAATTAAGGAACGTGTAGACGGCTTCCCGGCTCTCCTTGTTGTAGTTGTGCTTTTCGTCGATCTGAACCATTTCGACGTTCCCTTCAGCCCCGATCATGCGATAAATTCCCTGGACGGCAGGGAACTCTTCCTTCGGCGTATTGACGGTCCAATCGCCGGTGGCCGAGACCATCAGGAGTGGACGCGGCGCCATCATGGCCCCGAACATGACATTGAAAGCTCCCACTCTGAGGTTGGCCGCCTCCTCGCATCCGTTGCCTTGCATAATGGCCGAAAGCATGTTGACTGGGGCTGCGACTTTGATTCGATTGTCGGTGGCGGCGAGGAGAAAAGTCTGAGTTCCGCCGCCGGAGGCTCCGGTGGCAGCGAGGCGTGTGGGATCGACGTCGGGGAGGGTGGTGAGGAAGTCCAGGGCTCGCATACTGTTCCACAACTGGAGACCCATGACGTTGATACTCCATAAGTCCTCGCGCGGACCTCCGAGAGCCGTGGGATTGTCGCCGTGGGGGAACTGATTGGTGTCGTTATACCCGACCATATCGTAGCTGAAGACCACCATTCCGAGGCGCACCATGTTGATGCAGCGAGCCGGCACGGAGACCTTGTCGCTGTTTTCGAAACGTCCATACGCCCAGTGCCCGTGCGGCGTGAGAACCCCCGGAAAGGGTCCCTGCTTGCCACGCGGCCGATAAAGATTGCCTCCGAGGTAGAAACCGGGATAGGTTTCGAGCAGGACCTTCTCGACCGAGTAGCCTTCGCGCTCCAGCTTGCCAAAGATCTCGACATGCACCGGAGTCTTTGGCGGGATGGGCAGGAGCCCGGCGCTCGCCAAAATCTGTTTGCGGAGAAAAGCCGCTTTTTCGAGCCAGGCCTCGCGACTCGAAAAGACCGGCATCCGGAAGTGCGTGTTCATGTCTGGAATGTTCGTATTTCGAGAGTCCTGGTCGGGAATCCCGGCAGCCGGAAGAATTGTACTCGAGAGAGCGAACAGCGCGACAGCTCTGATCATATGGGCGGGATTCTAGCACTCAGTACCGCAAGCGTCAATAACGCGTTGATTGGCGCTATGCTGAGCAAGTGCCGAGCCGACGTAGACTGTTGAAGATGTTTGGCGCTGCGGCAGGGGGCGCCTCCCTGGCCTGGAATCAGGGTATGTCCTCTCGGGGAGTTGTGCCAAAGCCGCGCGGCAAGCCCTCTGGGCGGCCGTTTGACGCCAGCTTTACGGACATTGCCCGTGAGGCCGGACTGCATACGCCGCTGGTCTACGGCGGAATCGAGCGAAAGCAATACATTCTCGAGACGGTGGGGTGCGGCGCTGCATTTTTCGATTACGACAACGACGGTTGGATGGATATCTTCCTGCTTAGCGGGACGCGCCTTGACGGGAATCCGAAGGACGCGACGAACCGGCTCTATAAGAACAACCGCAACGGCACGTTCACCGATGTGACCGACGCCGCGGGCTTGCGGCTCACAGGATGGGCTTCGGCAGTTTGCGTCGGCGATTACAACAACGACGGAAACGAGGATCTGTTTATTACGTACTGGGGCCGGAACGTGTTGTATCGCAACAACGGCGACGGCACGTTTACCGACGTGACCGAAAAGGCCGGTTTGCGGACGAAAGACGTCCGCTGGAGTTCGGGCTGCACTTTCGTCGACTACAATCGCGACGGACATCTGGATCTATTCGTCGGCGAGTATCTGCAATTCGATTTAGCGACGACGCCAAAATCCGGCGAGGACGCCAAGTGTAACTGGAAGGAGATGCCCGTGCATTGCGGACCCCGGGGGCTTCCAACCGGCACGCCATCGCTCTATCGGAACAACGGCGACGGTACGTTCAGCGATGTTAGCGTGGCGTCCGGGGTAGCGCGGGCGAAAGGAGGCTACGGTATGACCGCGGTCGCGGCAGACTTCGACAACGACGGGTGGCCGGACATTTACCTGGCGTGCGATTCAACACCGAGCTTCTTGTTTCGCAATAACCGTGACGGCACGTTCACGGAGGTGGGCCTCGAAAGCGGAGTTGCGGTCAACGAGGATGGCATGGTTCAGGCCGGAATGGGGGTGGGCGTCGGAGATTACAACCTGGATGGAAATCTGGATATCTTCAAAACTCACTTCGCCGACGATACCTGTGTTCTTTATCGCAATGACGGCAAGGGTAATTTCGACGACGAGACTACGCGCGCGGGGCTGGGAGTGGAGACGCGCTATGTGGGATGGGGCGCGGCGATAGTGGATCTGGATAACGACGGGCTTCCGGATCTCTTCTGGGTGACGGGGAACGTGTATCCGGAACTCGACGCAAAGATGCCGGAGTATCCGTTTCGCACGCCGCGCGTGATTTTCCGCAATCTCGGGAAGGGCAAGTTTGAAGAGCTTCTCGATATAGCAGGTCCCGGAATTCCGGCGCCTCACTCGAGCCGCGGCTGTGCGTTTGGCGATTTCGATAACGACGGAGATGTGGACGTGCTGGTGGTGAACTTGAACGAACCGCCGTCGCTTCTACGCAACGACGTGAGGGGGAACGGACACTGGCTGAAAGTGAAATTAATTGGAGTGAAAAGCAACCGCAGCGCAATCGGCTCACGAGTGACGGCTTACTATGGCGGCATGCGGCAGGCGCAGGAAGTTCTCAGTCAGTCGAGCTTCTATTCGGCGAACGATCCGCGGCTACATTTCGGGCTCGGTGCTGTGGAATTTGCCGACCTGGAGGTTCGCTGGACGAACGGACTGACGGAGCGTGTGGAGAAGGTACCCGCAAATCGACTAGTGGTCATAAAAGAAGGATCGGGAGTAGTAAAGTCTTTATGATTTCTGTTGTAGTTTTTTTTGACAGAAGCTAAAAGAAGGAAAAGAAAGTCACAAGTAAGCCTTGACAGCTGTTGAGGACGACCCTATACTAGTCCCAATTATCCGTCTGTCGGTACTCCCCGTCGGAACCGACTTAAGCGTACACACCATCAAGGGGGAGCCGGATGCGCGCAGGTTCAGTCGTTCTTTTTCTTTTACTCCTAACACCCGCCTGGGGAGATCCCACCGGGACGATTGCAGGTAGCGTCAGCGATCCCACGGGGGCGGTGGTGGCCACTGCGAGAGTCGTAGTAACAAACCTGGGCACCGGCCTGAAGCGTGACGCGACAACCTCGACGGACGGCGGATTCCTGGTTCCACTGTTACCTGTGGGCTTCTACAGCGTGACTGTGGAAGCGCCGGGATTCCGACGGTTGGAACAGCGCGGTATCGAAGTGAAGACCGACGAATCGGTTACGGTTCAACTGAAGCTGGAACTTGGGAATGCGCAGCAATCTGTAACGGTTGAGGCGGATGCGGCGATGGTGGAGACTCGCTCGGGTGCGTTGCAGGGGGTGATCGGCGCGCAGCCGATGGTGGAACTGCCTCTGAACGGACGGACGCCGGCGTCTTTGATCCTGCTCACTCCGGGAACCGCGGATCTGACGGCGGGCAACGCCCGGGGAGCGGGAGACACGCAGCAAAGCACGACCTATCCTGGAGGGCAGTCAATTTCCTCGAATGGCGGGCGCGCGGACTACGTGAACTACTACCTGGACGGAGGCAGCAATGTCGACTTCTACACTCATACCAATCTGCCGTTTCCGAACCCGGACGCGGTGGAGGAATTCAGCGTGCAAACCAATGCGTATAGCGCGGAATTCGGACGCGGCGCGGGGGGCGTGGTCAACCTGGTTACCAAGAGCGGGACGAATCAATTCCATGGAACGGCGTTTGAATTTCTTCGCAACGGTGACCTGGACGCGCGAAACTTCTTCGGGACTACGCCAGATGTTCTGAAACGGAATCAGTTCGGCGGAACCTTCGGCGGACCGATTCGCAAGGACAAGTTGTTTTTCTTCGGGACTTACCAGGGGACACGGTTGGCTAATCTGGTGGAAGGAAACTCCGCGACTGTCTTCACGCCCGCGGAGCGTAACGGCGACTTTTCGGCGGTGAGCCGGCAACTTGTGAATCCGTATGCCGGGAACGCCCCGTTCGTGAACAATCAGATTCCGGTCAGCCTCTTCACTCCCGCCAGTACGAAACTGCTGAGTCTGATCCCGCTGCCGAACGCGCCCGGGGGCATCGATTTCTACAACCAGCCGGACGACGAGCGCGATAACCAGTTCATGACGCGCGCCGACTATGACATCAGCAAGCACCGAATTTATGCCAAGTATTTCTACTCCCGCTACGAAAAAGATCCAGTGTCCGGCGCCGCGTCCATCATCACGGCGAAACAGGGGTTGAACCTCTTCGACCAGAACATATCCGTGGCGGACACGTACTCCATCAGCCCTACGGTGCTGAACAGTTTCGTTTTCTCTTTCGACCGGTATTTCACGACGGTGGTCAGTGGGGCGCCGTTCACGGTGGCCAGTCTGGGAATTCCAATCGCGAGTACGACACCTCCCGAAATCTCGATGAGCGTCAGCGGCTATTTCAGTATCGCGACCGGCCATCCAGGGCAGTTCAACCGGCACGACGAACATTTTACCGACAGTCTCCATTGGGTTCACGGCCAGCATGAATTGTCCTTCGGCGGTGACATTATGCGGGCGGAAAACGATCTGATCAACACGTATCGCCAGAATGGCGGGTTTACGTTTTCGACTACGGGCTTCACGGGCTTGCCGCTGGCCGACTTCCTGATTGGGGATGTCCAGAAGTTCACGCAAGGAGGCGGCGAGTACGGGGAGCGCGTGGGAAACCTAGGCAGCCTCTTCGTCCAGGACAACTACAAGGTGACCCGCAAACTGGTGGTCAACCTGGGCCTGCGGTGGGATCCTTTTCCTCCTTACACGGATAAGCTGGGGCGGGCCGAGTGTTTTGTGCCCGGTCAGCAATCCACCAGATTTCCCAATGCGCCGGCCGGCTATCTTTTTGCCGGCGACGCGAAGTGTCCAGCGGCCGGGTTTCAGTCAAGCTGGAATCTATTTGCGCCGCGTTTCGGCTTCGCGTATAGCGTGAACCCCAAGACTACGATTCGCGGGGGATGGGGCTTGTTCTATCAGCCGCCGTTTGTAGAGGCTTTCAATAATTTCTCGGACAGCGCGCCGTTTAGCCCGCAGGTTCAATTTCTAGGGGGCGTGCCGTTGATGAATCCGTACCATGGAACCGCTAACCCTTTCCCGGCTCAATACGCTCCGTCGACCCCTTCGACGAACGTGGCGTTCTCCCTGCCGCTGGCACTGGCCGTATCCTACCAACCTGACTGGAAGCCTGCCACGGTTATGAATTGGAATATGACGGTAGAGCACCAGTTGAGCAAGGATTATCTTCTACGCGTGAGTTATGCCGGCGCCAAGGGCACGCACTTGTCCTATAACCTTGACGTGAATGCGCCGCTGCCCAGCCCAACCGCTACCGCGGGGAATGAAACGGCGAGAAGGCCTTACCAACAATATGGGCAGATAACACAGGACCAATCCGGCGGCAACTCGGAATATGCGGCCTTGCAGATCTCGCTTGAAAAACGGTTTTCGCACGGCCTCAGGCTAGGCGCGAATTACACGTGGAGCAAGAGTCTGGACGAAGGTTCGTCGGCCACCGATCTGTGCGGACTCAACGTGATCAATCCCTACAATGTTCGCGCCTATCGCGCGGTTTCCGACTACAATGTACCGCAGCGATTTGTCCTGAATTACACCTGGCAGTTGCCTTCGCCCAAAGCCGGGATAGAAAAGGCGCTGCTGGGCGGCTGGCAAACTACGGCGATCTGGACAGTGCAGAGCGGCTTTCCGTTAAACATTTCCTCCGGCGGCGATTACTCCTTTAGCAATCCCGGGTTTGCCAACGATCAGGCGCAAGTGGTCAGTAAGCCCTCCTACACCTCCGGCACTCTCAATCAAAAGCTGTCCCAATGGTTCACGACGAACAGCTTCACGGTCCCGGCGGCGAATACCTTTGGGAATGCGGGACGTAACATCCTGATGGGCCCTGGAACATTCAACATCGACTTCGGGGCGTACCGGGTTTTCGCCATTCAAGAGAAGTGGAAGCTGCAGTTCCGCGGGGAGTTCTTCGACTTATTCAACAATGCCGAGTTCAACAATCCGAACACTACGGTGACGAACACGAACTTCGGGCGTATTACGAGTGCGCGAAATCCGCGGATCATTCAACTTGCGCTTAAACTGATGTTTTAAGTGTGACTCGACGACAATTACTCCTGCTACCGGGCGCCCGTTTGCTGCTGGGCTCCGCATTGCGCGCGTCCGAAGCGCAGAACCTATCGTATCCGCTGCGAGAGATTCCCGGACAGTTAACCGACCGGAACCTGTTCTTCGTAAGAGACCACTTTAGCGAGCCCGAACTCTCTATTGAGAACTGGACGCTGCGGATTGAAGGCTGTGTCGCCCGACCCTACGAACTCACCTTCAGCGATTTGCTCGAATCAACCACGCGTAAGATTGAATCTGTCCTCGAATGCGCGGGTAACGTGGCCGGCGGTTCCGGAGTGAGTAATGGGATCTGGGAAGGTGTGGCGCTCGACTCACTGTTGGCGTCAGCCGGAGTGTCACCGGGCGCGACCGCGGCGGCATTCATCGGCGCGGATGAAGGGCGGCTCTTTCAAGATTCTCCCACTCAGCCGTACGCGCGCGTGGTTCCGCTCCACAAGTGCCTGGATCGATCCAGCATGGTGGCTTTTAAATTGAACGGGCACTTTCTGCAGGGCCGTAACGGATTCCCGGCGCGGGCCCTCTTTCCCGGCTGGTATGCGATGGACTCGGTGAAGTGGCTTCGGCGCATCGTGGTCCTGGGTTGCGGGAAAGATGTACCGGCGTTTCAGGACAGCGGCATGGATCGCCTGTACAACCGGGTGCATCGACTGGAGGACGGCAGCGCTCGAAACGAGAGGCTCTCCTCCATCCAGGTGAAGTCGGCGATCGCGTGGCCGGGAGATGGAGTCTTTCTTCCCGCGGGCAGGCATCTGGTGTGGGGCTTTGCGTGGAGCGGTACCGGAGTCATCCGCGATGTTGCCATCAGCACGGATGGCGGCAAGAACTGGCAGTCGGCCAAGCTGGAAGCTTCTCCGGGAGGGTACCGCTGGGTGCGCTGGAGCTATGGCTGGGCGGCCTCCGCGGGCGATTACACTTTAATGAGCCGCGCCTCGGACACAGGCGGCAATCAGCAACCGCTGGAGCGTGACCGCACACGGAAAGACTACTATGAACTCAACTGGTCGCCGCAGCTGCATTGCGCTGTACGCTGAGATCTTCGTGCTGTTGTGGGGGTGCGCGCGGGCCTTGGCGAGCGACTGTCCGGCTGAGCCGATCAATCCCCAGCAAGTGCAAACTCAATTGCGGGAACTAGACCAGGCGGCGCAGGCCGAGATGCAGGAGGAGCGATTTCGCGAGGCGGTGCAACACTTCCAGAGGATGGTTTGTCTTGCGCCAAAAAATGCTCAGGTGTTTTACAATCTGGGAGCCGCGCAAGCTGCATCGGGAGATTTCGCCGCAGCCCGCATTTCCTTTACGATGTCCAGCCAGTTGGAGCCGCAGAATGCCTTGCCGATGGTCATGCTGGTGCGCGTCAGCTTCTCTTTGCGGGACATCGAGGCCCTGAAGTCAGAGCTCCGTGAGATAGCCCTCCGATTCCCCCAAGATGGCGAGTTGCACGGCTTGCTCGCCCGGTATCTAACGGAAAAAAACCAGTTGGATTTGGCCCTGGCGGAATCCCTGCGGGCTCAGCGGAGCGGCGGGGACAACAACGGGTCGAAGGTGGAACTCGCGATCCTCGAGAATTCCGTCGGGGCATACCGCGAAGCAATTGCCAATGCGCTCGCGCTGGAGAGGCAGCCGGATCTTCCGCCGGAGACGCGAGCTGCCGCGGCCGGAGTTGCAGGCCTGAGCTATGAAGGCCTTGCCCAACGGGAGGAGGCTATTGTTCACTTGAGGGAAGCCATCCGGCTTGATCCTGCGCGTGAGAACTCGTACCTTGCATTGGCTTACCTGCTGGAGAAAGCGCAAAAATATGGCGATGCCGTAGCTGTTCTCGAACAGGGGCGCCGCAACATTCCGGCTTCGAAGGCTCTGTTGCTGCCTCTGGGGTCCAATCTGGTACGAGCGGAAAAATATGCAGCTGCCATCGACATTCTGCGCGAAGTGGTGCGGCAATCTCCTGATGAAACCGACGCGTATCTGGCAATGGCTGACGCCTTTCGAAAATCCGGAAGTCCCGACCAGGAGGTTCAAGTGTTGAAAGACCTGGCCGGTCGCAAGCCGGATTATCCGGAGGTGCATGTGCTGATTGTTCGGGCCATGCTGAATTTCGACCAACCGGAATATGCCAAGGCGCTCGAGGAACTGGCGCAGGCAGAAAAGGCGACACCGTCCGATGCCGATGTTTTCTACTTGCGAGGAAAGATCTACCTCGCGACGAACCGCAACGAAGAAGCTGCGGCGGCCCTGCGACGCGCGATCGAACTCCGGCCCATGGATTCCGGACCTTATTATCAATTGGCCCGGTTGTACCAGAAGCTCGGCCAACCGGAGTTGGCCAAGGAAGCGTTCGATCGATTAAAACGTCTGGAGGAAAGCGCCGGGCCAGGCAGGATGGAGAAGAGATGATTCCCTGGAATCACGCGCGCCGCTGACTCTTTAGACGTTTCCGTCGTACCATTTTTAATTGGGGCCCTTCATCTGAAGCCCATGCGCCGCCAGATCGCCAGCTTTCTAGAGACCCGTTTTTAAATCAAGGTGCTGATGCCGGAAAAACCAAAGGAATTTGCTCTCGCCGCCGTTGACGTATCGGGAGGAAATTCCTGCGCCAAGGCTTTGCTTTGGCCGGCTTACCTGATGGGAGTGTGTTCTCTGCTCGCTGGTAGTTCACAGGCAGACTACAAAACGATTCCAGCTGCGCCCGAGACGCAGCTCACCCGAGCCTCGGGAGTCGAGACGATCGGCTCCGCCTCCGATTGGGGAAGATCAAACGGCGACAATGCGTCCAGCCGCTACTCCATCCTGAAGCAAATCGATCGCTCAAACGTGAGCCGGCTTCAGGTTGCCTGGATTTACCATGCCGTCGATGGCAAGGGGGATATCGAGGCGAATCCCGTGATTGTGAATGGGGTGATGTACGCACCGACGCCCGGGCATGCGATGGTTGCGGTGGATGCTGCGACGGGCCGCGAGATCTGGCGTTTTCAAACGGAGGCACGTCCGGCGTTTCGGGGCCTCGTCTACTGGCCCGGGGATGGCGCGCACACGGCCCGCATCTACTTTCCGTCCGGCGACTGGCTGTATGCGGTGGATGCCGCGACGGGAAAGCCGATCGAGTCGTTTGGTCAAGGGGGGAAGGTGAGGGCTCGCGCGACAGTGGCGCCGGCCATTTATCAGTCGGTGATTGTGCTTCCCTGCTGGAACGTGGTGAATGCGTACGATGTGGCCACAGGCAAGGCTCTCTGGACCTTCGACCTGGCCGCGCAATCCGGCACGTTTGGATATGACACCTGGACCGGCTCGGGATATGGCGCGAATTGCTGGGGCGGCATGTCTCTCGATAGCGATCGCGGCATCGCTTATATTTCAACCGGATCTCCGCATCCGAATTATCTCGGTATGCATCATCACGGCGATAACCTATTCACGGACAGCGTTGTCGCGCTGAGTGCCAAGACCGGCAAACGCCTCTGGCACTTTCAGGAGATTCGTCACGACATCTGGGACCTGGACATCCCGGCTCCCCCGAACGTGGTGACAGTGGTCCGCAAGGGAATCAGATATGACGCCGTGGCGCAAGTTACCAAGCTGGGTAACACGCTCCTGCTGGACAGGGTTACCGGCCAGCCGCTTTTTCCTTTCCGGCTACGACGAGCTCCCGCGTCGGGTCTTGCCGGCGAGCAAACCTCCGAGTGGCAGCCCGATGTACAACTACCCGAACCCTTCTCGCCCCAGGAATTCAGGCGCTCGGACGTTACGGATATTACTCCTGAATCGCGATCCTACATTTTGAGCAAGATCGAGCACGCAACCTTTGGATGGTTTGCTCCATTCGAGGATAATAGACCGCTGGTATTTTATGGGATGCACGGCGGTGCGGAGTGGACCGGTGCGTCGTTCGATCCGAATTCCAACCGGCTCTATGTAAGCGCAAACAAGCTGCCATGGGTTGTCACTATCGCGAAGACGAAGCTGCTGCCGCGGCGAAGAGCGCCCCTGACGGAAGGAAACAAGACTTACCTGCAATATTGTTCCGGCTGCCATGGTCCCGAGCGGGATGGTGCGGGGATGGGTCCGCCGTTGTTTACCTTGCCGGGCCGGATGCACGATTCGCAGGTGGTACAGGGGATCCACGCCGGCCGCGGCTCCATGCCGGCAATTCCCGTTCCCGAGGCGAAGATCCCCGAG
Organism: Terriglobia bacterium; assembly: GCA_963777595.1. GTDB lineage: Bacteria > Acidobacteriota > Terriglobia > Bryobacterales > Bryobacteraceae > CAVVFX01. The sequence continues at coordinate 24,829 of CAVZRE010000001.1, read as the reverse complement.
CTGCTGAACTTTCTGTTCGAGCGCGATTTGCGAAATGCCACGCTCGTCGAGCCGGCGGAGGAACGTGCCGAATATCGTTTTGCGGGCTACACAAGGCTGCTGGATCAGGACGGCCGGCCTGGCGTGAAGCCGCCGTGGGGAACGCTGAATGCGATTGACCTGAACAGCGGCCATATCGCGTGGCGAGTGCCGCTGGGCGAGTACGAGGATTTAGCTGCGAAAGGGGTCCCGATCACTGGCACGGAGAATTTTGGGGGCGCTATGGCGACTGCCGGCGGGTTGGTTTTTTGCGCGGGGACGCGGGATCTGAACATCCGGGCGTTTGACAGCGCTAACGGAAAGGAGCTTTGGCGCTACAAACTCCCGTTCGGAGGTTTCGCTCCGCCTGCGACCTACGAAGTGAAAGGACGGCAATTCGTGGTGATTGCAGCGACGGGCGGAGGGAAACTCGGGCCGCCGATGGGTGATGCGTACGTGGCTTTCGCGCTGCCGCAATAAGCGGCTGGATTCGAGGTGGGAAGTAACAGCTGGGTCTCCGAATCGATGCCAGACCGGCAGGTATCTCGGTTCAGGATTTGGATTGCTCCGGAAATCCATCGCTTTTGTTTTACATTTGTACGAATTATTGGCAAGGCTTTTTAAGGCTGCGCAGAGCTGTCTTGATGGTGCGCACGCTGGTAGCCCGGCCCCATTGAATAATATTTATCGACGATGTGAGATCCGCAGGGCAGCGTGCCGGCGGATGTGGGACGAGCGCGAGCAGATGACATCCGCCGGACCGCACCAGGCGGGAAAACTCGACCCATTCCGAGGAGGGCGCCGCAGCCGCGCCTCTGCCGATGCCCAAGTCCGTCAAAACAATTACGGGCCAGCCGGGTCTTGAGGGGCGGTACGCTTCGAGGGCGGATGTGGAATGGCCCAGCACTCCGCGCGCCGGCGAACCCAGGAACCGGAAGGTAGAGACCTGCTCTCTGCCCAGCACCCGGCGCATCATGTCTACGAGCCGCGCCTGCTCACGCGAGAAGGCTGCCATATGGTCTCCAATGTCCAGCAAGACGTCAGCTCCGCCGGCGGTTTCCGAGACGGAGAGCGCCAAGGAGAGCATCGGTTGGCGTTCCGCAGCGGCGGTCACCAGGGATTCGATCTCAGGGGGTCCGCTCCTGGTGCGGATTCTGGCCATCGTGGAGATGATGGCTCGTGTCCATTGGGGATTGAACAAGGGCTCCTCCTGATGACGCTGCAGCGATGGCTTTTCGGCATGCCCTTTTCGCCGCCCGGGCGCAGGGGGGCGAGAGTCGGGTTGGAGGTCGAAACCGAGTACGCGTGCGATCGCGGCGCGCGTCTCCTCATCGCGCGCGTCCAACAGACGAAATGCGCGGACTACATCACCGGCGGAAATGGAATGCAGCTTCATACGTCAAAAGCGGCCGGCGATCCGGCTTTGCGCACGGTGATCCGGACAAGGGCCTCCCAGGCGGGGTCGCCGCGCTTCGGCTCTACGTCGAGTTGCTTACACGCGCTCACCGCGTCCAGGTATTCGGCTGTGCTGGTATTCTTCTGTCCTTCCGGATAGAGGGTGTTGGCGAGGCTCCGGTAGAAATCACGCTTGGCCCGGGAATCACCGAAGTGTTTGGCGGCGATCTCCACCAGGCGCTCGGTTGACGGTGAATCGAGTTCCAAGGTGACGCAGCGCCGCAGAAACGCCGCGGGAAGGTCGCGCTCGTCGTTGGAGGTGATGAACACCAGCGTCTTGGTTTTCGCCTCCACCAGCAGGTCATTGAGATATGGCACGGTAAACTGCGAGGAGCCCAGGGCCACGAGCAGGTTGTTCGGGACGTCAGGATCGGCTTTGTCAATCTCATCGAGCAGGATCACGGAATCTTCACCCTTGATAGGACTGGGATCTACCGCGGGATGTTCCGGCTTTCCGGGAGGACGCAATCCACGATGCGCGGCGAGTTCCGGGTTGAATGCCCACCAGAAAGCGCGGGGCTCGATATATTCGGCGTCGAGTTTCAAGCAATCGACTCCGGCGTCCCGGAACCGGCGCAGCAGATCGAAACGCCAGAACAGGTCCGAGTGCTGGGTCTTGGAGGTGATCACCTCTTCGTAATAACGTCTCCCGAGGCGCAGCGCGACGTTGCGAGCGAGCGATGATTTTCCTCCTCCCGATTTCCCTCGCAAGAGGATTGGCCGCCCGGTGGCGAGTCCTACGTTCACCGTCAACTCGATCTCATCGGTGTAGAGGTACACGAGGCCGTCCCGGCGGTCTCCCGCCTTCCACTGTAAATCGGCCAAACTTGTTCGTAGTTTAGCTTCGGTCCCTTTCACGTCGAAGATCTTGGTGTATTTCACAGGATCTTTCCATTCTCCGCCTAGAGGGCCGTCTTCCACTAATCGAGCGGGCGGCGGTACATCGATCATTGTGAACGGTCATAAATTCGTGGTGCAAGTTGCCATCACTTGTGTCGTATCCACCCATGGCTAGCGGTTCGATCTCTCAAGTGTGCGAAAGATTGCGCAGCATGACGACGGGCATGGGAGGCACACCTGCAGGCGGCAGCCAAAGCATGACATCTGCGGGAGCCGTCGGAGGCGCGGCGAGGCCTGCAAAACTTTGCTACGTTTATGTCAATGCCCGAGAGCGCCACAAAGCAAAAGCCATGTCCAGCGTGCGGAGCCCAAGCCCTTGCCAGAATCCATCGGAGCTGGCTGCAGCGGCTCGCTGTCTGGTCCGGGGAAACGCGGAAATATCGTTGTCTGTTTTGCGGTTATGAATTTCTGGAACGCACTCGTCCGGCCGAGGAGTCTCCTCCTTCGGAATCCTAGCCCGAATTCCGGTGGTTCAAAACAACGATGTCAGGACGATCCAGACGCACAGGAGCAAGGCCGCGTCGTAGAGAGTGTCCTCTATTTCCGGGAGAGTGGGGTAATTGGGGCAGCGGTCATCTACGCCCAGAGTGTGCCAGACAATCACGGGATTCCCTCCTGAACAATTTATCGTTTATCACTGGAATTACCTGATAAGAGCTTAATTATTATTTATAAGACTGTCTATATTAACAAAGGCATACCAGCCGGATGTGTGACATCGCCGGGCGGAGGGACCTTGAGACCTTCTACGTTTGCTTGCATTTCGCGGGCGGTGCGCAAGATGAGTTTCTTTCCCGACCGGCGCTGCCAGAATTCGAGCAGTGCGGCATTACGAGAATTCGCCCACCTCGCTTGTTGCCCGGAGGCATATTCATCAATCTGAACGGTGGGCGTGCGCCTTGGCCAAACCGAATACCTGGCCGCAGAGATTCCGCGAGCCTACAGATAACGGCTCAGAAAGCGGATCTTGGACATGTTGTCATGTTCAGACTGGCGTCCAACTCAAGAAATCCTCAATAGTCCGCGATAGTCCTCAATGTTCTAAGGCCCTGATGTAGACGCTGGTATCGAGCGTGGCACTGATCACTGAGTAGTGGGTCTAGTGGCTGCATTGATGAGCAATCGCTTTGATTTCTGATAATCATTGCCAAGCGCATTGCATTTCGAATATCCCACCGTCATCCACTGGGGATCCTTCGTCCTCAATTCAAGCATGCCGCAGCGCACATTTGGTAATAATAGAAAACCACGTCAGACCGTTTTTTAGATGACCGACATCATAAGGCGTTATTCCGGCAGAAGCTTCGTGGCCTGCATCGGCGGATGCAGGCCACGAGGACAAACGACGTGACGTGGTGGTTACTCTGGGTGCAGGTTCACTACCGTCGCCCCGAGATTGAGTTCGAAGTCGGTAGGCTGCTGAAGACCAAGAGCGAGCGACCTGGCGAAACGCGCCTGGGTCGCGGGCCACGTCGTGGTGTACAGGAACGACTGCATCGAGGACCAGCGTTCGCTTTCGCTGGGCATGGTGACCCGAGAATTGATCATCCGCTTGGCCAATTCGAGCGCCTGCCGGTCGAACGTCGCGATCCGCCTCGCCAGATTATCCACGAAGGCGTCCAGGTGCGCATCGGGGAAGGCGCGGTTGATCCAGCCATAGGCCGCGGCGGTCGTCGCGTCGAAGTCGTCGGCGCCGCACATGATCTCGATTGCGCGCGCACGTCCAGCATAGGGCTGACAGCCAGTCGAGCCCGCCGCCGCCCGGCACGCAGCTGAAACCGACCTCGATCTGCGCAAAGCGGGCTTTCTCCTGGCTTGCGAACCGCATGTCGCATGCCAGCGCAAATTCGCTGCCGATACCACGGGTTGCGCCGCGGATCGAGGCTATGGTGACCACCGGGGAATCGTTGAACCGGGTGAAAAGGCGGGCCCAGCCGTAGACGTGATCATCGCCGGGCTTCTCGGGAACCTCGGTGGCCCTCACAAGGTCATAGTGGGAGATGAAGTAGTCAGGATCGGCACTATCAAATACGAGAACGTTGACAACCTTTGTTTCCTCGATCTTCGTCCAAAGACTTCTCAGTTCGAGAAAGGTTTGTGGATCATAAAGATTGACCGGTGGATTTTGAAACGTGGCGCGCCAGTAGCCCGGCGCTTCTTCCACAACACGGAACTGCTTCAGGCTCTCAAGCCCGAGGACGACAGATTTCTGGGACATTAGACTTTACCTTGCCTTTCTAAAAACTCGAAGACCGTCTGTGTCAACCTCCCCGGAGAGAATCTCATCACTATAAGCGCCGTGGGAGGTGTAACGGCGCGGATTGACCGCATAATGCGAATTCACGCTTTTTAAACTTGACGCGACACCCTTTCCGATATCCAGCGGGCTGCTTGCTATGGCCCGGAGTGGGCCGAAAATGCGGGCAGCGCGTCTGCGTCGCAGGTATAGGTGTCGCGCCGTTCGCGTGTATCGACATAGTTCACGCTCGCACGTTCGACTTTGATTAGGAACTGCTTCTCATCAGGCGTTAGCTCTGGCACCTCGCCAAACACGAACCTCCAGAACCCTCATAAAGGGACTCACATAAGGGCGCCGAATGCGGTGTTTATTTTGCGTTTACCAAGGGACCGCTGGGTGGATTAAGAAGGAGCGGCGTTCCTTTCTCGCCAAAGAAGACTGCCAGGAAGCGTCATCGTTTTGTCGCCCTCGTTTACGCCGCGGTGCCACTTGGCGCGCGCCTGAAGGAACGCCGGCCGGCCTTGAAGGTGACATGAGTGCCATCAGCAAACTCGACTGTCAGTTCGCCTTCAAGAACATAGACATATCCAGGTACCGGATGTGTCATCCAATCGGTCTTTCCCCCCGGGGGAAGCGAGAGGATGACGGATGTTACCTCCGGGTTCGGGGTCGAAAGATATCGAATCGGCTCTCCGGCATCAGTCGTGGTGTCTTTTGAAACCATGGTGATCGACGTTTGGACTGTGGGTGGTTGCGGGGCTTGAGCTGCAAGCATGTGAGACCATCCTTTCTTCTATCGATGAGATGAAGCTGCTCTCCCATAGGATGCATATACATCATCAGAAAGTGCAATTAACACAATTCGACTGTTTATTGCGGTCTATGCTAGTGGTGTGTATACATCGCTACCGGCGGGCGTAAATCAGTGTGCCTGCACGACCGTGAAGAAATTGTCGCGAGTGCTGGGTCGAGTGTATGACTCAAGGGTGTCTGAAGCTGGCCTCAACATCACGCAACATGCGGTATTGCGCTGCATCTCGCGTCGCTCCGGAGAACCGATGGTTCGAGTTGCAGAAGAACTGGAACTGGACCGCACCTCGCTCTATCGCGCGCTTGCGCCCATGATCCGGGACGGCTGGATTCTCTCGCAGGCCGGAAAGGGGGCTCGCTTCCGCACGGCACGGATCACGAAAAAAGGTCGCCGTCTCTTGAACAGAGCGAATGTAGAGTGGCGCGAAGTTCAGCATGATCTTATCGAGAGATTCGGGCAGGAAGCCTATGACTCTCTCCTTGCGGAACTCTATCGCCTCGCGGATTGCGCTGCAGATCTGGATGAACAGGCGGCATGAGTGCACGGCAAACGCCCCACGGGAGAACGGCAATGAAATTCGTTACTTTAGCTATGCCATCGATGTCGCGAGGCAAGAACAATGCGCCAGCCGGTTTAAAGATGTAGGTGATTTCTGCGAAGAAATCTGAAAAGTTGGCAACGCATGCCGGATGTTCAAGGGGTCCTGGGACAATGGTTTCTCGTCCGATTCGATTACGTGCTCGATCTGCACCATAAACGGATCGAGTTTGGCATGCCGCAGCGGAGCGGGATGCGCGCCCCTTACAAAATGGTGAACGCCAGACCGGTGGTCACCACGAGTCTCGGCAACCTGGCGTTGGACTCCGGGTCGGCCGGGTTGATCTTATTCGGTGTCCAGCCCAGCAAGGATCCCGGCTTCAAGGCGGAATTGCGAACTTTGGCAGGCTCACAGCAAATTGGAAGAGCCTTTAGGACGCTGTTTATCGAAAACCGAAAGTTTTGGGAAGGGGAAGCTGCGGTGATTTCAGATCGGCCGGAGCCCGGCGTGGACGGCCTATTGCCGCTTGCCTTGTTCAAATCGATATACTTCTGCAACCCAGAAAGCTACGTTTTATTGGCGTAAGAGGCATAACCAACCACCTGCCGCTTCCGAGCAACGTGTCAGATCTGTGGTTCGAATCCATGTCGGGGAGAGACGTCGTACAAAAAAATAACTTATTTTCCGCTTCTGGAGGGCCACCTTTTCCTGGCGCCAGACATCTTTGGTCTTCCAGTTTCGAGGAGTGACGAAGACAAGGTGCATTTGCTTGCGCTCGGCCGCCTTGATCGCTTTAACGCGTGCAGCAAAGTCGTCGTCGGCTTTTGTTTTGGACCGTCATTGCAGCCGAAGTCCCAGCCGGATTGCCCAATCGGTATTCTTGCGGAGAATACCAGGATAGATGCGGAGATTACGAGGTATAATCTCCGCATAAGATGCGGAGAATGTATATCCACGAGCGCAAGGAGTGGCCTGACTTCCATTGGAACATAGAGAAGCTCGCAGAGCCTCTCGCCTCCGTCCGTTACCGGCAGGGCGCCTTGATCGGGCAGATGAAAGGCCTGGGCTTTCGCCTCCAGCAGGAAGCCGTGCTCGAAACCCTGACCAAAGACGTTTTAAAGACCAGCGAAATCGAAGGCGAGAAGCTCGATGCCGAACAGGTGCGCTCGTCGGTGGCGCGGCGTCTGGGCCTGGATATCGGTGGCCTCAAGCCCGCGGATCGCAACGTGGAAGGCGTTGTCGAAATGATGCTCGACGCCACGGGCCGCTATGACCGGCCTTTGACCGATGAGCGGCTGTTCGGCTGGCATGCCGCACTGTTCCCGACAGGACGCAGCGGCATGACGAAAATCAAGACTGGAGCCTGGCGGGACGAAAGCGCAGGGCCGATGCAGGTCGTCTCTGGCGCGGTCGGAAAAGAGAAAGTGCATTTCGAAGCGCCTAAAGCGGACCGTCTCAACAAAGAAATGTCCACCTTGCTCAAATGGTTCGAAGGCAAAGACGCGATCGATCCGGTCCTGAAATCCGGCCTCGCGCATCTCTGGTTCGTCACCATCCACCCGTTTGAAGACGGTAACGGCCGCATCGCGCGTGCTATCGCCGATGTCGCGCTGGCGCGTTCCGAGCACAGCTCACAACGCTTCTACAGCATGTCGGCGCAGATCAAGGTGGAGCACAAAGAGTATTACGACATCCTGGAAGGCACCGAGAAAGGCACAATGGACGTGACCGGCTGGATGCTGTGGTTCCTGGACTGCCTGGGCCGCGCCATCGATGGCGCGCATTTGACTTTGAAGGCGGTCATAGACAAAGCGCGGTTCTGGGAGCGCATCAAAGACGCGCCGCTCAACGAGCGGCAACGCGGAGTGATCAACCGCCTGCTGGATGGAGTCGAAGGCAAGCTCACGAGTTCAAAATACGCGAAGCTGACGAAGTGTTCGCAGGACACTGCTCATCGCGATATTCAGGCGCTGGTCGAGCGCGGAGTTCTGGTCCAGAACCCCGAGGGCGGGCGCAGCACGAGCTATTCGCTCGCACCAGGGCAATAATCGCAAGGCTCAGACACCCAGCCATTCCAAACCGCCGCAAAGCTTGCCGACGGCATAATCGATCTGCAGAACCCGGCGATGCAGCGGCTGGCTAGCGGCGTCCGACGCATGCAAAATAGGCGTCGCATAGAGCCAGATGTCGCCTGCTGCGGCGAGACAGGTGATGATCCCGAATTGACGAACGACTTCGGGAATTTCCGATGCCGGAATTCTGCCGCGCTTATGGGAACCGGGTGCAACGAGCAACGGCGCGTTTGTTTCCGGCACGGCATCAAGGTGGACTCGCACGGTAGCCATGCCGGCGAGCAGATCGAAGGGCGGTTCGACGTGGACCCTGCCGCTCTTGACGCTCCATGGCCGAAACCGTCTACGTCGATGCGCTGCCTGACTGCAATGGCGCGGTCTTGGTGCCAGCCTAAAGACCAGTTCTGATCCGCATTCTTGTCGAAGAGAATTGCACGGACCGGAAGACATTCGGGACCAAGTATGGAAGCCGCGACATGGCCGACTGGGCCAGTCGGACTGAGGCAAGGGCGAAGTTCGGGAATGCCTGAGAGCCGCACACCGGCATGATCTCGCGGCTGGTCCGAAAGCGTGCGCTCAAGCTCGCTCCATTGGGCGCCAAGAAGCGCTGCTCTGAAAAGCTGCGCTCCTTCCTTCTGAAACGTCACTTCTTAGCGGCCGGCATGTGGGCGATGTGTTACTCTGGCCCAGAGTGGCTACCGACCTAGTCGAAATCGATCCAGAGCAGCCCTCTTCTGAAGCCCTCGACCGCGCCGCAACTTTTGTCCGTCGTGGAAAAGTTGTCGCGATTCCCACGGATGCGCTCTACACGCTGGTTGCCGATCCTTTTAATCTGAAGGCGATTCAGCAAGTGTTCCTGGCCAAGGGCCGTGAGATTAACCGATCTTTGCCGATGCTGGTGGCTGACGCGCTGATGGCGGAAGAGCTGGCGAAGCAGATACCGGAGAGCTTTCACGTGCTGGCCCGGCGGTTCTGGCCGGGACCTTTAGCGATGATCCTGCCGGCGTCAGCACGTGTGCCTCTACGCGCCACGGGCAACACCGGAAGGCTCGCCGTCCGTCACTCGCCGTCGAAAGTGGTGCAGGGGTTGATCGACCGGCTCGGTCATCCGGTGATTGCGACCAGCGCCAATATTTCGGGTTCTCCGACCTGCCGGAGCGGTATTGATGTTTTCGGCATGATGGACGGGCGCCTCGACCTGGTCCTCGACGGAGGCGTTTGCAGCGGCCCCGGCGCTACCACGGTCGACATCACCGAACCCTGCTGGAAAATGATTCGAGAAGGCGCCATCCTTGAAAAGGATATCGCCGCCTGCCTGGACGCCGAGTAAACAGGAGGGTTCAGCGGCCTTGCTTGCCGCCGAAAGAGAATTGTTCGTGCGCGGCAGGCCGATTCGTGGCAATTAACGCTTGAAAACACGGCAATGGAAGAGCCGCATCATTAGAATACGGGGCTCCGGACCGAACTACCTCCGCTCCTTCCACCGTGCTATAGTGAGTTCGATTCACTTTAAAATCTCGTGCTGTCTGCTGTTATTTAACTCACGAAAGGCAGGTTCTTTATGACCAAACCTCCTGATTCCCCTCCCGCCAAGAAGACGAAAACCGCTTTCTCCCGGCGAGGATTTATCAAAGGCGCCGGATTGGCGGGCGGAGCGCTTTCCACCGCTATCCTCGAAACGCCGGCGGAAGCCGCCAAGGCTTCCGGCAACGCAGTCGGCCCGTCTGCCGTATCCATCTCTTTGAAAATCAATGGCAAAGCGGTCCCATTGACTGTCGAACCGCGGACGACCCTGCTCGACGCGATGCGGAATCAGATGGGTTTAACGGGGGTAAAACGCGTCTGCGACCGTGGAACCTGTGGCGCCTGCACGTCCATTATCGACGGCAAAGCGGTATACAGTTGCACCACGCTCGCGATCGATGCGCAGGGCAAGAATATCGAAACCATCGAAGGGTTTACTTCCGATACGAAGATGCATCCTGTCTCGGCGGCTTTTGTGCAGAACGATGGCCAGCAGTGTGGATATTGCACGCCGGGGTTCGTCGTCGCCGCCAAGAATTTCCTGGATCGCCATCCCAACCCTACCTATGAAGATGTAGAAAAGGGACTCGGCGGCAATCTATGCCGCTGCGGAACTTACGTGGGAGTCCGCGAGGCCGTACTCGAGGCCGCCAAGAACATGAAGGGAGCGAAAAATGGCTGAGACCAATTATCAATATCCGCCGATGGAAGAGCGGCGCGTAATCGGTAAGTCGCCGACGCGCCTCGACGGACCCCAGAAATCCTCGGGCAGGGCCAAATACGCCTCGGATTACTGGCAAAAGGACATGCTGTTCGCGGTTCTGATGGGATCGCCGGTCGCGCATGGCCGCATCAAGAGCATCGATAGCAGTGCTGCGAAGGCGACGCCGGGTGTGACAGCCGTTTACGAAGTGCATAAGGCTGGTGACGAGATTCAGTGGGCCGGCACAGAACTGGTGGCGGTTGCGGCAGAGCGCGAGGAAATTGCCCGGGACGCGGTCCGCAAGGTCAAAATCGATTGGGAAATCATGGACCATCTGGTCAATGAGTCGGATCTGAAGGTGGCCGGTAAGCGGGCCAAGGCAGCCGGCGAGCAGGTGACTGGCGATCCGGACAAAGTTTTCCAGGACTCCGGCATTGTGGTATCCGAGGGACATTACGTTATCCCGGTCATTACGCACTGTTGCCTGGAGCCACACGGACAGGTTATCCAGTGGGACGGGAATTCGATGAATTACTGGCCGTCGACCCAGAACGTTTCCGGTATCGGCGGCGACCTGGGCAACGCATTGAAGTTCCCGCCCGAAAAGATCAACGTGGACATGCAGTACATTGGAGGCGGTTTCGGCAGCAAATTTTCGGCGGATTCCTGGGGCAGGATCTGTGCCGTGCTATCGAAGGATAGCGGCGGCAAGCCGGTGAAGCTTTTCCTGGACCGCAATATGGAGTTGATGATTGCCGGAAACCGGCCCTCGGGCTACGCCGACATCAAAGTTGCGGCGAAGCAGGACGGCACGCTGGTGGCTTGGCAGTCGCAGTCCTGGGCGACGGGCGGAATTGGCGGCGGCGGTATGCCTCCCATCCCTTACGTGTTCACGGAAATTCCGAATAAGCGTCAGAATCACAGTGCGGTGGCGACGAACACGGGACCGTCACGCGCCTGGCGCGCCCCGAACCATCCTCAGGCCGCCTACCTGACTTACAGCGCGTTTGAAGACCTGGCGGCGAAGCTAAAGATGGATCCGGTCGAGATGTATAAGAAGAATCTGGGACTCACCGGACGGCCCGACACATACGCCTATCAGCTCGACAAAGCAGCCGAATTGATGGATTGGAAAAAGAAATGGCACCAACGCGGCGATTCCGGTCCCGGACCGATTGTCAAGGGCGTCGGCCTGTCGCTCGCAACGTGGGGCGGCGCGGGACACAATAGTAAGTGTCTGACCACCATTTTCCCCAATGGCAACGTGGTCGTCGAGTTGGGGTCGCAGGATCTGGGCACCGGAACCCGGACGATCATCACGCAAGTGGCGGCGGAGACGCTTGGTTTACCGATGGAACGCGTGACCTTGAAGATCGGCAGTAACAAACTGCCGGTATCGGGTGGCTCAGGCGGCTCCACGACGGTCGGCGGGGTTTCGGCATCCACTCGCAAATCGACGGTGAACGCGCTCAATAAACTCTTTGAAGCGGTCTCACCGGGGATGAACGTTCCGACGGACCAACTGATCGCGGTCGATCAGAGGATTCAGGCGAAGGGCAACCCGTCGAAGAGTCTGACCTGGGAGCAGGCCTGCTCGAAACTCGGCGTCAATAAGATTTCAGAATTGGGCGAGCACGACGCGAAGCGGCCGGACGGTCTGACTACCGGACAGGTCGGCGGCGTTCAGATGGCCGAAGTTGCGGTCGATATGGAAACCGGCGTGGTAAAGATGGTGAAGTTTGTCGCGGTGCATGACGTGGGCCTGGTGATCAATCCGCGGTTGGCGGAAAGCCAGGTGAACGGCGCGGTCATCATGGGGATCTGTGGCGCGTTGATGGAAGAGCGCTACATGGATTCGCAGACTGGCCGGATGCTGAACGCCGATATGGAGTTCTACAAACTGGCCGGCATCGGTGATATCGGCGAGATTGTGGCTCACATGGATATTCGTCCCGAAAACGATAAGCGCGGCGTTATCGGACTCGGAGAGCCCTGCGCGGTCGGGGTGATTGCGGCGATTGGAAATGCGGTCGCCAATGCGATCGGAGTGCGCTTGCCGAAGGTGCCGGCGACTCCCAGACGGGTTCTCGCTGCCCTTGAAAAGAGGAACGCATAATGGAAAATTTTCAATACGCCAGCCCGTACAGCGTGAAAGATGCGACGGGGATGCTCTCCAACAAATGGGGAGAAGTGGAAGTACTGGCGGGGGGCACCGACCTGGTCAGCCTGATGAAGGAGTATCTGGTCTCACCGCGCCTCGTCGTCAACGTGAAGGGGATCAAGGAACTTCACGGCATCAACGTGGCGAAGAATTCCGTCCGCATCGGAGCGGCCGTCACGCTCGACGACATTGCGGAGAACGCGGCGATCGCCAAGAGTTTGCCTTCCTTGCGCGAGGCGGCGTTAGGGGTGTCGAGCCCACAAATCCGCAACATGGGAACCATCGGCGGGGACATTTGCCAGCGTCCGCGCTGCTGGTACTACCGGCAAGGTTTCGGCCTGCTCGGCAAGGCGTCCCGACGGGAAGTCGCTCATCCCCGGAGGCGAGAATCGTTACCACGCGATTCTGGGCAATGGCGGACCTGCGTACTTTGTCAGCGCTTCGAGTTTCGGTCCGGCGCTGGTGGCTTTAAACGCTACCATTCGCCTGGTTTCGTCCACCGGGTCGCGAGATGTGGAGGCGGAGAAGTTCTTCGTCACGCCCACGGCAGAGGGCGCGCGGGAAATCGCCATGCTGCCGAACGAAATAATGACTGAGATTCATATCCCGCTCGGAACCCACAATTCGACCTATGAGGTGCGTGAAAAGGCGGCGCTCGATTGGCCCCTCGCCGCAGCTTCGGTTTCGCTGAAGATGAGCGGGAGCACTATTCAATCCGCGCGCATCGTGTTGGGGCACGTAGCTCCGACACCGTGGGTCGCGGAGGCGGCCGGTCAGTCGCTGGCCGGCAAGACTTTGAGTGCGGCGGCAGCTGAGGAGGCGGCCAAGCAAGCCACCGCCGGCGCGAAGCCGCTGAGCGACAATGGCTACAAAGTTAAATTGGCGCAGGTCGCGGTGAAACGTGCCCTGCTGGCCGCAGGGAGTGTTGCGTAATGAACCCGGATCTCGGGGAACGCCCCGGATTAACGCGGGTGGGCATGGACCGATGCCGTAATCTTCGATGGAAAGGCTTGTACATCGAAGCCGTGTGGGACCCGGCGGTCCCGCACGGCAACGACCGATCCTTCTGGTGCCAGCATAGCGGCAACTGTCTGGGTCCGGATAGCAAACTGGCAGATGATTACGAGTGCCACCCGGCCCGCCCCTGCTACGAACCCCTGTAACGTGAAGGCTGCTGCGGAGTCCGGCAGACTACGGAAGACGGTGGTCCGCGCCAGTCCTATTTCACTTCATGCTTCTTCCACAGCACTCGATAGATCCCTGCGCCAATCACGATGGTAGCCAGGGAAGCCGCTGAAGGCCGCGGAGCAAAAACGAAACCGTAACCGATGGTTACCACCCCGATCACCACATAAGCCGCCGGGATCAACGGCCAGGCGAAGTTCAAGGCACCGAGCTTGTGCCAGCCCGCTCTCCGCCGGAAGATAAACACCGACCCCACGGCCAGGACAGTGAACACCGTCAAGCTGAATCCGATGTAGTACATCAGGTCCGGAAAGGGCGTCATCGTCATCAGAATGGCGCAGATGCCTTGGGCGATGATCGCCGCCACCGGCGTATGATATTTCGGATTCACGCGCGCCGCGGCCGCGAAGAACGCCCGGTTCTTGGCCATCGCGTAATAGACGCGGGGCCCGATGGTCACCATCGCGTTCACGGTGGACATGATCGAGATGGCCATCAACGCGGCAAAAGCACCCGCGATACCCGGCCCGAAGAGATTCGACGCGGCGAGGGAGCCAACCGCGGCCACACCCTTCATCTTCTCGAGCGGAGTCGCGTAGATGAAGATCACGTTCAACCCCAGGTACAACACAGTCACCAGTAAGGTACCGGCGGCGATGGCTGCCGGCAGGGTTTTTTGTGGAGTATGAATCTCTTCGGCGACATAGGTGGCGGCATTCCAGCCGCTGTAGCCGAACATTACCCAGACGAGGCTGATGATAAATTGTACGGGCAGGGAATTGGAGGAGAATCGCACAGCATTCTGGGAGAAATGGCTCCAACTGCCGTTCCCGGCGGCAAATCCGGCGATCACGAACACCACGATTACCAATACTTTGGTGGTGGTGAGCGTATTCTGAATCCGCGAAATGAACTTGACGCCGAAGCAGTTGAGAATCGTAAACACAGCGATTAACAGTGCCGCCAGCGCTTGCGGGCCGCCGAAGTGCAGGGTCAGCGTGCCTGAGCCTAGCGTGAACCATGCCGGAGCGCCTTGTTTAAATGCGGGGTTGAAGTAGCCGGTGTAATACGCAAAGGCCATTGCCGCCGCCGCGATGGGCGCGGAAAATCCGGCGAAGAACGAAACCCAGCCGCTCATGAATCCCCAGGCGGGCCCGTAAGCTTCCGTTAGATACACATACTCGCCGCCGGAACTGGGAAAATTGATTCCTAGCTCCGAGTAACTCATAGCGCCGCAGATCGCGAAGAAAGCGCCCACGGCCCAGACCCATAAAATGAGAGATGCTGAACCCAGGTCGCCGGCCATAAAGCCGGTCGTCGTGAAGATGCCGGTCCCGACCATGTTGGAGACTACCAACGCCGTGGCGCTATAAAACCCCAACTGGCGGAGAAGAGGAGCGGCTTTCGACGACGTCAACGTATTGGCGGGCATCAGAGCACTTTACAGCATGATAACATTCGCGCCTGTGTGACAAACTTCAGCCCGTCCGTGGCACAATACAGGAAACCCATGAAGCTGACCCTCGTCATCGCCGGCTTGTTTGTACCGTTCTGCGCCGCCCAGACCAACGAAGGCGGAATCGAGCAAGGCAAAGCTGTTTTCCGAAGTAACTGCGCGTTCTGCCACGGCCTGACGGCGCAAGGCGGCCGGGGTCCGAGCCTGATCTCCAGTAACTTACTGCACAGCGCCGGCGACGATGTAATTAAGAACCTGATCACTCACGGCGTGCCGGGGACTACTATGCCCGGCTTCGATTTTCCCAAGGACGATCTGAACGCGCTGGTGCAGTTCTTGCATGGGCTCTCGGGGTCACACGCTGCCAGCGGCACAACGCCGGGCGATGCGCACGCGGGAGAATTGGTTTACTCGCGCAACGGCTGCTCGAACTGCCATCGCATCGGCAATACCGGCAGCATCTACGGTCCGGAACTGACGCGCATCGGCGCGGGGCGCTCCCTTGATTACCTACGCGAATCGATCGTCGATCCTTCGGCGGACATTGCGGAGAACTACGGCGGCGTCACGGTTGTAACTAAGGACGGTAAGCGAGTTAGCGGCGTGCGCATCAACGAAGATACGTTCACCGTGCAGATTCGCAGGCCGGATCAGAATTTTGCATTGTTCGATAAGTCCGAGACGAAAGAAGTTATCCACGAGGTGAAGAGTATGATGCCTGCTTACAACCGTCTTTCCGCGACTGACTTACAAAACCTGCTCGCGTACCTGGAAACACTACGAGGCGAACAGGCTGCCGGCGCCAACGCCAACAAGGCTGGAGGCATCAAGTAATGCGCTCCACTGCCGTCGCATCCATCACGCTGCTGACTTGCTTGACCAGCCTTTCAGCCCAGGTGACTTATAACCGGCTGATCCATGCCATCGAGGAGCCGCAAAACTGGTTGACTTACTGGGGCGATTACTCCGCCATTCGTCACCGCATGCTGGACCAGATTAATACCAGGAACGTGAAGGATCTGCGTCTCGCGTGGATGTTCCAAACCGGCAAAGGCGGCTCCAACGAGACCGTCCCGCTGGTGATCGACGGCATCCTGTACGCGACGCTCGGCGATGGCAATGCCGTGGCGCTCGATGCGCGCAGTGGACGGACCCTCTGGTCCTATCATCACAACTTCGCTCCAGGGCATGCGACGTCCGGAGTGAACCGCGGATTTGGCGTGCTGGGCGACCGTCTCTTCATGGTCACGCCTGATTCCAATCTGGTAGCGCTCGAAATCCGCACGGGACGTCTTCTGTGGCAAGCCGAGATGGCGCCTTACAAGGCCGGCACACACTATGCTACTCTTGCTCCCCTGGTGATCAAGGACAAAGTGCTCGTCGGGATCTCCGGCGGCGAACAGGGAATCCGCGGATTCATTGACGCCTACGATGCGGCTACCGGCAAACGCGCGTGGCGTTTCTGGACGATTCCCGGGCCTGGAGAACCGGGTAGTGATTCGTGGCTCGGAGATTCGTGGACGCGCGGTGGAGGTCCTGCCTGGCTTACCGGAACTTATGATCCGCAACTCAATATCACTTATTGGGGAGTCGGCAATCCGGGACCCGATTTGTATGGCGCCGCGCGACGCGGAGATAACTTATATTCGTGTTCGCTGGTGGCGCTCGATCCTGATACCGGCAAGCTCAAATGGCACTTCCAGTTCACGCCTCACGATCTCCACGACTGGGACGCTACTGAAACGCCCATGCTACTCGATTTGAACTGGAAGGGCCGCATGCGCAAGGTGGTGGTGCAGGCCAATCGCAACGCCTTCTTCTACGTCCTGGATCGGGAGACTGGTGAATACCTGCTTGGTAAACCATACGCCCGGCAGACCTGGGCCAAGGAAATTGATTCGAAGGGGCGCCCAATTCTCATGCCGAATTATGAGCCAACTCCCGACGGCATTCGCACGTGTCCCGGACTGGCCGGCGGCAATAACTGGATGGCAACATCCTACAATCCTGTGACGAAGTTGTTTTATGTCTCGGTGCAGGAGGCATGCAATGTCTATTACAGTGCGCCGCCAGTGTACGTGGAAGGCAAGCCTTATTGGGGAAGCGTATTTCGGGGGGCCAATGGGGAAGAGGGCTGGGGCGCATTGAAAGCCCTCGATCCGTCAACCGGCGAGACGAAATGGGAGTTCCGCATGCACCAGCCGTCCTGGGCGGGAACTTTGTCGACGGCCGGAGGGCTACTTTTTAGCGGCGACGAAGACGGCTACTTCATGGCCTTTGATGCTGTCGACGGCAGGAATCTCTGGAAGATCAATACTGGTGCGCGCCTGGTGACATCCCCAATCACTTACAAGGCAAATGGCAAGCAATACGTCACTATGCCATCGGGTGGGGCGATCCTGACATTCGCATTGCCGGACGGACCGTAAATCCAGAAACTCGTTTACACCAGGATGCTTCTGCTGGAGCCTAACGGGGGCTGGCGGATTTCGAGGCATCCTTTACCTGTCGGCAGCACTTTGCCCGGATTGAGTCGCGTCTCCGGGTCGAACAGCCGCTTGAACCGGCCGATCATTTCCAGCGTATCGGGAGTGAACAATCGCGGCATCATCTCGTTCTTCTCCATCCCGACGCCATGCTCACCGGTGATCGAGCCGCCCACGCTGATGCAGTATTCCAGGATGTCCTCGCCCGCGGCTTTGGCCTTCTCAATATCGCCCGGCTTATGGATGTCGAACAGGATGATGGGATGCATATTGCCGTCGCCCGCATGAAAAATATTACTGATGCGAACGCCGTGCTTCTCCGCGACCGTGGCAATGTGGCGCAAAGTGGGTGCGATCCGGGTCCGCGGCACCACGCCGTCCTGAACGTAGTAAGAGGGACTGACGCGTCCCACCGCTCCGAAGGCATTCTTCCGGCCTTTCCAGAGCAGATCGCGCTCCTCGGCATCCTTGGCGACGCGGAACTCGCGGGCCCGGCACGCCGTGCAGACCTCGCGGATCTGTTCCACCTGCTCCTCGACTCCTTCTGTCAGACCTTCGAGTTCGATCAGCAGCACGGCAGCGGCGTCCGGCGGATAACCTGCGTGCGTCGCAGCTTCAACCATCGCAAGCATCTCGCCGTCCAGCATTTCCACGGCGACCGGCGTAATGGCGCGCGCGGTGATCTCCGCTACGGTATCCGCGCAATCCTCCGGCTGAATCGTAGATGGCGAGAATGGTCTTGACCAGCTCCGGCTGGCGCATCAGACGAACGATAATTTTGGTGACCAGCGCCATGGTCCCTTCCGAACCGGTCAGCAGGCCTGTGAGATCGCAGTCCGGGGAGTTCGCCTTCCTTGCCGCCGGTCGAGTAGACCTTGCCGTCCGGCAGCACGAACTCCAGGCCAAGCACGTGGTTCGTGGTGACGCCGTAGGCCAGAGTGTGCGGACCGCCGGCATTCTCCGCCACATTGCCGCCGATGGTGCAGGCGCGCTGGCTGGAGGGATCCGGCGCATAGAAATATCCGCTGCGTCTGCACCGCGAGGGTGATGTCCAGATTGATCACGCCGGGCTGCAAAGCGGCGCGCTCATTCTCAAGATCGATCTCCAGGATCCGGTTCATGCGCGAGAAGCCGATGACGACGCCGCCCGACGCGCGGGATTGCGCCGCCGCTCAGATCCTGTGCCGGACCCGCGGCCGACAATCGGAATGTTGTATTTCGCCGGTGATGTCGACGATCTCTGACCACTTCTTCGGTCGTTCGGGGAAACACCACCATGGCGGGCGCGCCGTTCGACGCTGCCGTCGTATCCGTACAGCGCAAGGTCTTCCTTGCGGTCGAGGATGCCGCGCGGGCCAAGGGTCGCGAGCAACTCCTGGCGCGCCTTGGGCGAAATGGCGTCACAGCATGGACTGGACATGGCTGAGCATCCGTTCGTCCATCCAATTGGTGCTGCTGATGATCTTCTCGACGACCTTGCCATTTTGGTCGATGATATAGCTCTCGGGAAACTGCACGGTGCCGTATTCCCGATTGATATCCTGCGACGGGTCACGCGCCGTGGTGATGGCGACCCTGTTCGCGGCAAGAAAATCGCGGTACGCTTTCTCGTCCTTATCGACGCTCACGGCTAGAACCACCAGGCCACGCGAACCGAGAGTCCGCTGGAGCGCGTCGAGCGAAGGGAGTTCCTCGCGGCATGGCGGGCACCAGGTTGCCCAGAAATTCAGGATGAGAAGCTTGCCGCCGAAATCGGCTTTAGTGTAGGTGCGCCCGTTGTCGGCCTTGATCGAGAAATCAGGCGCGCGGTCGCCCACTTGGATCAGGGTTTCGTGCAGAGGCATGTATATCGCGACGATAAGAAGCACCACCATCGCGCCCATGGCGATCTGGATATAGCGGTCGAGTGTGAGTTTGGACATCGGAATCCCTCTCTCAATTGTAATCGCCAATCCGATTCGTTAAAGATATCGTTCAATACTTGCTTTGTGTGACTCCGCGCGTCAGTTGTCGCTCGGAACCTTATCCGCATGATCGACGACCAGCATCTCGATGGGCGCTTTGCGCGATTCCAGCTTCAGGCCCACGGCCTGCAACGCCGCCTGAAGAGAGCCATCCGACGCGTTATCCAGCAGGGCTAGAGCCTGCGGGGGCAGCGTAACGCCGGCCGCGATGGCGGAGCGGATCATCATGGCACGGAAGTCTTCCGGAGCGCATTCCAACTTGAAATCGTAGTTTCCTTTCAAGCCCGTCATGTCGACTACCGGGCGATCTTCGAAACGCGCCAGCATATCCGCGAGAGCGGTCATCGACAGCTTTTTGCCGACGAACGTATTATCGCTGAAGCTGAAGGAGGAGCCTTTTCCCAAGTCGATCGACATGCCACCGCGCGAACCGCCGGCCTTGACGTCGACAGCGCCCTTGAGGGGATCGTCGGCGTCATCCGGATCGGCCGGTAGAGCATCCATCTTCAATCCGGTCTTGGCCACCGTCAGGGCGTAGACCGGAAATGGCTTGGTCTCGCGGTGGGTGGCCAGGTGAAAGCGACTGATCAACAACGCCGCCAGCATCTCGGGAACCTGCGCGCGAGTCGCGCCATCGGGCAGCTTCGCGCTGATGTCGAAACGGTCGGACGCGATCCAATCGGGGCCGGTGACCTGATAATTCTTTAGCCGGTAGGCCATTTGCAGATAGTCTTTCAGCGCGAATTGATGGCCTCTGATTTGTGCGCCGTCGATGTGGAGGCCGACAGTCAGCTGGCCGGGAGTCACGGGCCCGGAGGGGCGGATCGAAGCCACTTCGAATTCGGGCTTAGCCGGCGTGGTTGCCGCTGTCTGACTCCATACAGAAGTTGACGTAAGTATAGCGGCGGCAATCCCAAGAACAGTTCTCATATACCCATACTACGATCACCGCGGCGGGAAAGATCCGTGAACCTGATCCGGCAGTTGGAGGCCTTTCGCGTCGCTCGATCAGCGTTTGTGCAGCCGGTCCGGGCTGGCGGCTTTTGCAGGAGCGGAAAACGTCCGAAATAATATGGGATGCTCGTCTTCGGAGGAAATCGCATGAAATTGCGTACGTCCGCGGCAAGTCTGCTTCTTTTATTTGTCCCAGCGATGGCGGCATCGGACAATCCTTTTGCCGGAATATGGAAGCTCGATCTGTCGAGAAGCGACTTCACGGGCGAAACGGTGAAGTTCCAAACCGTGAAACCGGGTTTGGTCCGCTACACCGGCGGAGGCGAGTCGTACACCTTCACGACCGACGGTAAGCCTCATCCCGGACTCTATGGCCGCATCGTATCGGTGAAGCAACTCAGCGAAACCTCGTGGGAACGAACCACCGGGTTCAAAGGAAAAGTCTTGAGCACGACAGTCCTGGCCCTCTCGCCGGATGGCAATATGCTGACCGAAATCGCGAGAGGCACCCGGCCTGACGGCACTTCATTTGAAGAGACTGAAGTGTATGAGCGCGTGGGCGAAGGGTCGGGGATTTTGGGAGGGCTGGTGGGTATTTGGAAGAGCAAGTCGGTGAAGGAAAGCTCTTCCACGTTTCTCGAATTCGCCGACAACGGGCCCGGCGGCATCGCGTTTATTCTGAATCAAATTAAAGGTCAATGCCTGCTGAAGTTCGATGGCAAGGATTATCCGGCCACAGGACCGACGGTGCCGGACGGCCTTACGCTGGCCGCGACGAAAACCAGTGCCCGCGAATTCGAAATGACGGAGAAGATCAAGGGCAAGGCTATTTATAAGAGCAAGTATGAGGTCTCCGACGACGGAAAGACTCTTACAGCAACCGGCAGCCCGACGGGAGTCAAGGAGCCGACAAAGGCGGTCTACGATCGCAAATAGATTGGGCGACGAGGGCGTCTGCCCCACATTGCCACTAAGGGAATGATCCGGGCAGTTCGGATACAGTATTAGTGATGCAAAAAGAACAGAGGAACTTCGGTTTCAACACGCGCGCGCTCCACGCGGGCCACGTCCCGGACTCCGCGTCCAACGCCCGCGCCGTTCCCATCTACCAGACCACGTCGTATGTCTTCAATGACTCCGATCACGCCGCCGCGCTGTTCGGCTTGCAGACGTTCGGCAACATCTATACGCGTATCATGAATCCCACCACGGCGGTGTTCGAGGAGCGGATGGCTTCACTCGAAGGCGGGGTTGCAGCGCTCGGGGTCGCGAGCGGTCAGGCGGCGCAATTTCTCGCCTTGACCAGTATCATGGGCGCTGGGCGACGAGATTGTCGCCGCCAGCACGCTGTACGGAGGCACCACCACACAACTCGACGTCAGCTTCCGGCGTCTGGGTATCAACACCAGTTTTGTCGAGCCCGACGACCCTGAGAACTTCCGCCGCGCCATCACGCCGAAGACCCGATGCCTCTACGCGGAGACGATCGCCAATCCGCGCATCAATGTGCTGGATATTCAGGCGGTTGCCGATATCGCGCATGAGGCCGGCATTCCGCTGGTCATCGACAACACGTTCGCTTCGCCGTGGCTCTGCCGGCCCATCGAGCATGGCGCAGACATTGTGGTGCACTCGGCGACCAAGTTCATCGGCGGCCACGGCACGTCCATCGGCGGCATCATTATCGATAGCGGCAAGTTCCCCTGGAATAACGGCAAGTTCCCCTATCTTTCGGAGCCCAGCCCCGGTTATCACGGGATGAAGTTCTGGGACACTTTCGGCAATATCTCGTTTATCATTCGTGCCCGCGTGGAGGGATTGCGCGATATGGGACCGGCGCTTTCTCCTTTTAATTCGTTTCTCTTTATCCAGGGTATCGAGACGCTGCAATTCCGCATGGAAGCGCACTCGCGCAATGCCCAGGCGGTGGCCGAACATCTGGAGAAGCACCCGGCCGTTACCTGGGTCAACTATGCCGGTCTGGCCTCCAGCCGCTACCACACGCTGGCCCAGAAGTATCTTCCCAAAGGCTGCGGCGCGGTCCTGACGTTCGGTCTGAAGGGAGGTCTTGAAGCGGGGAAGAAGCTTAATCAACTCGCTGCAGCTGTTTTCCCATCTTGCCAATGTGGGAGATGCACGAAGCCTGGTGATCCATCCGGCATCCACTACCCACCAGCAGTTATCGGATGCCGAACAGCTCGCGTCGGGAGTCACTCAGGATATGGTGCGCCTCTCGGTGGGTTTGGAAGATTTAGAGGACATCCTCTGGGACCTCGACCAAGCACTGGCTTCGTAACGGAGGCAGGGTCACCGACAGGCAGCGCCCGGATTCATGCACCGGCGGTTGCGGATGAAGGAAACGAGTTCTCGTCCGCCGACGGACCGTATAACGCAGGCACAGGCACTCCGGTCATGCGATAGTACACGGTTAGCTGTCCGCGATGATGGATGATATGGTTCATGACCATGCCGCGAATCACGGCGATCTTGGGCATGGTGAAGAAGATCTGATCGCCGGCGCGCAGGGTCCATGGCTTCATGAAATCGGCATCGCTCGCCGCGGCAATGGCAGCGCGTGCCGCTTGCGCGTTCTTGTCCGCCAACTCCACCAGCTGCTCACGCGACGTCGCTACGGCCGGAGCGGAATTTCCCGCGGCAAAATCCAGTTCGTCGGTGGTGAGCGTCAGTGCGGCCCAACCAGTCATCTCCGCAATATGGCCGGCGAGACGGCCCAGCTTCATGGATTTCGGATCGGGAGAAAAATCCAGTTTGTCTTCGGGTAACCGCTCGAGCGTGCGCCGCGTATTGGCGGTTTCCATATCAAACTCAGCCAACAATCCTTTTGCAATCGACATATTCCCTCCTTCGGGCACTCACAAGGATATCGCAAGCGAATGACGCTGGGAGTCAGTTTCGGGATCAGCCAACGATTGCCTCGATGGCTTTTCCTTTGCCATCTTTGGTGACGTACACGGGACGCTTTTCGGTGACGTATGCGAGGTCCGGCGGGATTCCCATGGCGTGGTAGATGGTCGCGTGCAGATCCTCCATCGATACTGGATTCTCCACGGTCACGCACGGCCGTTCGTCGGCCGTCTTGCCGTAGAGGCAGCCCTTCTTCACGCCGCCTCCGAACATCAGGACGCAGCCCGCACCCGTGAAATGGCGGTGCATGCCGTAGTGCTTCGGCTCGGTCATGATGTCCGGCACCGTGACCTGGTTCTTCACCGGCTTGTCGGCCTTGCCTTCCATCATCATGTCGCGGCTGAACTCGCTGGCCAGGACGATCAGCGTGCGGTCCAGCAGGCCGCGCTCTTCCAGGTCGAGCACCAATTGCGCGATCGGCGCATCGATCTGCTGCTTCATTCCGACAGCGCGTTCGTGGCCGTTTTCGTGGGTATCCCAATAGCGAAATGGAATGTACTCCGTGGTGATCTCGATGAAGCGCGCTCCGGCTTCCGTGAGACGCCGGGCCAGCAGGCATCCGAGTCCGAAGCGGCCGGTGTTGTATTTGTCGTAAACTAGCCTTGGGTTCGAGAGACAGATCGAAAGCTTTCGCCGATGGAGATTCGAGCAAGCGGTGAGCCGCTTCCGTCGAACGCAGCAGCCCTTGCCGCTGATAATCGCTGCCGTATTGCCCGACGGGACTCTGCGCCATAAGCGCCTCATATAACTGATGGCGCCGGCGAAATCTCGCATCTCCCAGTTCCGGCGGAAGGGCGCACGACCGCGGCGGCATCGTTGGGATCGGCTGATCAGGAAAGGACCGAATTCACTGCCGAGGAAGCCGGCCGTATGAAAGGCTTTTATTCCCGCGCTCTCGCCGCCAATTTCCAGATTCTGGCCGACATCGATGAAGGCCGGGACTTCGGCGTTACGCGGTCCGAGGGTTTTCGCGATCACGGAGCCCATATGCGGAATGGCGACACTTTGCGGTGGCGCGTAGCCGGTATGCCAGTGGTACTGATGGCGCGAATGCAGAATGAAGCCGAGATCGGCAGCCTGGAAGGTACGAATGAGCGTGCCGCGGTCCATCACTTTGGCGACCTGCTCCAGACCTTCGCTGATCTTGATGTTATCGACGACAGTGTCGATCGGCTTGAACGTGCTCAACACATCGTTTGACTTCGTGCCGGGAGCGTAAGGCGTATAACGCTTGGGATCGAAAGTCTCGGTGGCTGCCATGCCCCCCGCCATCCAAAGGAGGATGAGCGTATCCGCCTTGGGAGCGATCTTCTTCAACGGATCGGCGCGCAGCGGTTCGCGGCCGGCCAGCGCCGAGAGAAGGCCTGCTCCGGTGGCCCCGACAAACGCGCGCCGGGAGAGCGATGAGAGAATCTTCTTTTCTTCCTGGTTCATACAG